>JAZKHT010000004.1:0-308978 GCA_040385245.1 Pseudomonadota bacterium
AGGGGGGTCAAATTTGGGCGCCGATAGGGGGTCAGTTTTGCGTGCCGATTGACATGCTGGATGCTTTCGCACCCATCGCCCATCAGCAGGACCTGCTTGGCACGTTCTCGATTATGCTGGCATCGTCAGTCCTTCTGGTTCCACTAGAACGAGCGAAGGTGGCACACCCACTGAAGCAGGAACAAGGCGGCAACCTCCAAAGCGCCCTGGATTCCCTAGCAAGACAAAGATGGCTGGAAGCAGAGTTCTGGAAAGGCAATGCCACCGGCGACTGGCGGTTTTCACGAATTATGGGCAAGCCGGACAATACTCATGCATGGCTCAACAAGGCAGGCCAGCAATCCTTTTCGCCGGAGGCGAACACGATTGGAAAACGAAAATTGGGCGAAGTTCTCTATGTTCTTCGAAATGCTTTGGCGCATGGAAACATCATTTACTTAGATGAGAAGGGGCATGAAGAGAAAGGGAACAGAGTTGAGCACCTCGCCTTTCTTTCGCGATGCGAGCCTCAAGAGGATGAAGCCAACACTTATCAGTTGGTCACGGTTCGTGAGAAGGACTTTCTACCCTTCATCAAAGCATGGGCTCAATGGATCGCTGCACATAACATACAGCACATCGACGACAGGGTTACGTGATGGACGAAGCATCAGTTCTTGGCGAATACCTTCCCCAGTCCTTCGCGAATGCCAGCGAACAGGCCTACCTAGATTTCCTATGGTCTGCTTTCCAGACGAATTACGAGGCCAAACGCTATGAATTTGCCAGCCTCGCCTTTCACCTTCTGTACATGAGCTTTGTCAGCTTTTCGATTTGGCAAATCAGGTTGGCCCGTCCAGATCCCTTCGCCATGGCGATGGTCGGGTTCGACAAGAGCGAAACCGCTCTCATGGCATGCGAAACCCCGTTCAAGTTCTATGACAGCCTGCGGGAAAGCCAAATCTTCCGGTTCCTCAAGCTGATCGGCTGCACTAACGCGCAGGTCGGCGAATTCGCCAAGTTCGTGAAGCGCCGCAACAAGATCGCCCACCCGACCGGGACGGTGTTTTTCAACGACCCAGACTGCCATCGACAATGAGATTGCCGAGATGCTGCGCGAGGTCCGCAAGATCGAAGCCCACATGCGGCCGGCGATCCTCGAACTCTACCGGCGCTTCTTGCGCGACAGTGCCAACCCGGACGAACGCCAGTACGCCGACCCTGCGGACGAGATCAACGCCAACCTCGTGCATGCAAACTACATGTCCGCTGCCGACCTCGCGATCTGCAGGGAGTACTCAATAGAGGCGATGGCAACCGAGGCTGATTTTGCAGAGATGCAGGTCCTCCACGATACACTGAGTTCTTCGCGCCTGCCGGAAGAGGACGTCGATGCAGCAGCCTAAACCGACAACAGTCGGCACCCTATATGACCATAGGTACGTCAACGTTTGCTCAGCGCCAGAATCGGTGACGTGTAAGATTCCATAGCACCGAGGTTTCAAACTACCTCACGACCGACTGGATTTGTTGCTTGTCAAGTCCTTTGCCTGCGCTTACATAGGCCGCTCCACAGCCATAATCCGAACTGGAGTCGTCCATGGCCCGCGTGACGGTCGAAGATTGCGTTGACAAAGTCCCGAACCGTTTCGAGCTGGTGATGCTTGCCGCCCATCGTGCGCGCGAGATCCAGGCCGGTTCCCCGATCACCATTGATCGCGACAATGACAAGAACCCCGTCGTGTCCTTGCGCGAGATCGCCGAAGAAACGCAAAGCGCCGATGCGCTGCGCGAACGGATGATCGAAAGCCACCAGACCCAGATCGAGGTGGACGAACCCGAAGAAGACCAGATGGCGCTGCTGATGTCGGGCGAGATTGACCGCCCGATGACCGACGACATGTCGGAAGAAAAGCTGCTCCGCGCCTTGATGGAAGCACAAGGCGACAACTGATCCGGGGGCGCGACCCGCGCTCTGCCGAAAAGGAAGCGGCGAGGAATGATCGACGTCGAAGACCTGATCGCCCTCGTCCGCAACTACAACCCGCGCACAAACGCCGATCTGATCCGCCGGGCCTATGCCTACGGTTTTCAGATGCACGACGGCCAGTTGCGCAAATCGGGCGAGCCGTATTTCACCCATCCCGTCGCCGTTGCGGCGATTCTGACCGAACAACGGCTGGATGACGCGACCATCGTGACAGCTTTGCTGCACGACACCATCGAAGACACCAAATCGACCTACACCGAAGTTGCCCGCCAGTTTGGCGAAGAGGTGGCCGAACTGGTCGATGGCGTGACCAAGCTGACCAACCTGCAACTGTCATCGGCGCAAAGCCAGCAGGCGGAAAACTTCCGCAAGCTTTTCATGGCGATGTCCAAAGACCTGCGGGTGATTCTGGTCAAGCTGGCCGACCGGCTGCACA
The DNA here is from genome assembly GCA_040385245.1 of Pseudomonadota bacterium. Lineage (GTDB taxonomy): Bacteria > Pseudomonadota > Alphaproteobacteria > Rhodobacterales > Rhodobacteraceae > JAZKHT01. The sequence continues at coordinate 2,406 of JAZKHT010000004.1, forward strand.
ACATGCGCACGATCAAAAGCATGTCGCCAGAAAAGCAGGCCCAAAAGGCCCGCGAGACTATGGAGATTTTCGCCCCTCTGGCAGGCCGGATGGGCATGCAGTGGATGCGCGAGGAGCTTGAAGACCTTGCGTTTCGCGTTCTGAACCCCGAGGCGCGCAATTCCATCATCCGCCGGTTCATCACCCTGCAACGCGAAGCGGGCGACGTGGTCCACAAGATCACCGCCGACATCCGGATGGAACTGGAAAAGGCCCAGATCGAGGCGGACGTTTATGGCCGCGCGAAAAAGCCCTATTCGATCTGGCGCAAGATGCAGGAAAAGGATCTGGCCTTTTCGCGCCTGTCCGACATCTATGGCTTTCGCGTCATCTGTGGCTCGATCCAGGACTGTTACCGGATTCTGGGCGTGATCCATGGCCGCTGGCGTGCGGTGCCGGGCCGGTTCAAGGATTACATCAGCCAACCCAAGAACAACGGCTATCGGTCGATCCACACCACGGTGTCGGGGCGCGACGGCAAGCGGGTCGAGGTGCAGATCAGAACCCGCGAAATGCACGAGGTGGCCGAGGCTGGTGTCGCCGCCCATTGGTCCTATCGCGAAGGTGTCCGTGCGGTGAACCCGTTCGCCGTTGATCCGGCAAAATGGGTGGCATCCCTGACCGAACGCTTTGACGAAGGCGATCACGACGAGTTTCTGGAACACGTCAAGATGGAGATGTATTCCGATCAGGTGTTCTGCTTCACACCCAAGGGGGATGTGATCCAGTTGCCACGCGGGGCGACGCCGCTGGATTACGCCTATGCCATCCACACCCGCATCGGCAATTCCTGCGTTTCGGCCAAGGTGGACGGTATCCGCGTGCCCCTGTGGACGCGCCTGAAAAACGGCCAATCGGTCGAGATCATCACCGCCGAAGGCCAGCGCCCGCAATCAAGCTGGATCGACATCGTGACCACGGGCCGCGCCAAAGCCGCCATCCGCAAATCCCTGCGCGAAGAAGACCGGGGACGATTCGTCAAACTGGGGCAGGAACTGGCGCGCGCCGCGTTTGACCACGTCGGCAAGAAGGCCACCGACAAGGCGCTGCGCACGGCGGCCAAGATGCTGGGTCTGGCGGATGAACAGGATTTGCTGGCCCAACTCGGATCGGCAGAAATCACCGCGCGGCGGGTGGTGGAAACGCTGTATCCCGAATTGACCATGGCCAAGGTGGACGAGGTTGACGCACAGCGCCCCGTGGTCGGCCTGTCCGACGATCAATCCTTTCGCCGCGCGCCGTGCTGCCAGCCTGTGCCGGGCGAACGCATCGTCGGCATCACCTATCGCGGGCAGGGCGTTGTCGTGCATGCCATCGACTGCCCTGCGCTGGAAGAATTCGAAGAACAACCCGGCCGCTGGGTCGATCTGCACTGGCATTCCGGTCGCCATGCCGCCGTGCACACCGTCAGTCTTGAAATCACGATTTCAAACGACGCAGGTGTTTTGGGCCGCATCTGCACCTTGATCGGAGAGCAGAAGGCCAATATCTCGGACCTGAGGTTCACGGCCCGGAAACCTGACTACTACAGGCTCATCATCGACGTGGACCTTCGCGACGTTGAACATCTGCACATGGTCATGACCGCGCTTGAGGCCGAGACTGACGTCGCGCAGATTTCACGCCACCGCGATTTGACACGCAAGCCCTGATCCGGGGCAGGTAGGAGTGACCGTTGGTTTTCAGGCGCCGCAACCCCCGCTCCACTCTGGGATGGGTGCGCGAGATGATCTACCCCAGAGGCGGATTTAGGCGGGCGACCCAATACCTGATTCACAGGATGCGCCGTCTGCCGGATGAGCCGCATCGCATCGCGCGCGGTGTGTTTGCCGGGGCCTTTGTGTCGTTCCCGCCGATCTTTGGCATTCAGATGCTGTCGGCCGGCCTTCTGGCCTGGGCGATCCGGGGAAACATTCTTGCGGCGGTCCTGTCCACGTTCCTGTCAAACCCGCTGACCACACCCTTTGTGGCCATTGCATCGCTAGAGCTTGGCCACTGGATGCTGGGCATAGACCAGCCGCTGGATTTCGTGACACTCGTCGCGGCCTTTGCCAATGCGGGCACGGAACTGTGGTCGAACATCACCGCTGCCTTCAGCCACCGCGAGGCACATTGGGACAGTCTGGCCGTGTTTTTCCGCACGATCTATCTGCCCCTGTTCGTCGGCAGTATCATTCCCAGCCTGCTGATTGCTGTGGTCAGCTATTGGGTGACCTTCCCCCTTGTGCGGGCCTATCAACGTCTGCGCGCCCTGAAGACCAAAGAACGGACGGAAAAGCGCCATCGCCTGCGTCAGGCGCTGGCAGATGCGAAAGCCCGCCTGAAAGCACGGGCCGAGGCTGGACATGGTGCGGGGGATGACGACGCCCCCGGTTCGCCGTAAAGTGATACGGAATACAGGAAAGGTGGGCAGGGCATGAAACCCCTTGGACGGCTGCGGTTAGGCGTGAACATCGACCATGTCGCTACGGTGCGGAATGCGCGCGGCGCAGAATGGCCCGAACCCCTGCGCGCGGCCCTTCTGGCCGAAGCGGCGGGGGCGGATGGAATCACCGCCCATTTGCGCGAAGACCGCCGTCATATCCGCGACGCAGACATCGACGCGCTGATGGCGGGCATTCGCGTTCCGCTGAACTTTGAATGTGCAGCGACCGCAGAAATGCAGGCGATCGCCCTGCGCCACAAGCCGCACGCCGTCTGTCTTGTGCCTGAAAAGCGGCAGGAACGGACGACGGAAGGCGGACTGGATGTGGCAGGCGATGCCGCGCGTCTGGCCGATTACATCGCGCCCTTGCGGGATGCGGGATGTCGTGTGTCGATGTTCATCAGCCACGATCCCCGCCAGATCGAAGCGTCCGCCCGCATCGGCGCGGCAGTGGTGGAACTGCACACCGGGCTTTATTCCGAACTGCACGCCGACGGTCACACTGCCGCCGCCGAGGCAGAACTGGAGGCGCTGCGCAAAGGTGCCCGCCTTGCGCATGCCGCCGGGCTTGAGGTGCACGCAGGACACGGGCTGACTTTTGACAACGTCGATCCCGTGGCCGCCATGCCCGAAGTGATGGAATTGAACATCGGTCACTTCTTGATCGGCGAGGCGATCTTCCGTGGCTTGGGTCCGGCGATCGAGGAAATGCGCCGCCGGATGGACGTGGTGCGCGGGGGTGCGGCTTGACCAAAGGATTTTCGGAAAATCCTTGGCAAAAGTTTTCTGAAAACTTTTGGGCGCGCTGCGGTTGCTGCCTCTCTTGCGAGAAACCCGCGCGATCTTGGTGGCGGGCATGATCCTTGGCATTGGCACCGATCTTGCCAACATTGACCGGATCGAGGCGACGCTTGCCCGCTTTGGCGACCGCTTTCGCAACCGTGTGTTCACCGATCACGAACAGGCCAAGGCTGACAGCCGCAAGGATGTGGCCGGAACCTATGCCAAAAGATGGGCCGCGAAAGAGGCGTGTTCCAAGGCGCTGGGCACGGGGCTGCGCATGGGGATTTCGTGGAAGGACATGGCCGTCAGCAACCTGCGCACCGGTCAGCCGGTCATGCATGTCACCGGGTGGGCCGCCGAACGTCTGGCACAGATGACCCCGGCCGGACATCGGGCGGTGATCCACGTCACCCTGACCGACGATCACCCTTGGGCGCAGGCCTTTGTCGTGATCGAGGCGCTGCCCCTGCTGCCGGACCCATGACCGGGTGTCCCCCGAACTTGACTCCGGTGCGCCCCGCGCGCATTTAGCCCCAACCTGCACAGGGCGTCACCAAAGGATGAGTGAGAAATGGCGAGCAAAGCGCACAGCGACGGCGGCATCGTCGAGACCATAAAGACGATCGTCTACGCCCTGTTGATCGCAGGCGTGTTTCGGACCCTGTTCTTTCAACCGTTCTGGATCCCCTCCGGGTCGATGAAAGACACGCTGCTGATTGGCGACTTTCTGTTCGTGAACAAGATGGCCTACGGCTATTCGCGCTATTCCTGCCCCTTCTCATTGTGCCCGATCACCGGACGTCTGCTGGGGTCGGCTCCCGAACGCGGCGATGTGGTGGTGTTCCGCCATCCGGTCAACGGGTCGGATTTCATCAAGCGCCTGATCGGCCTGCCGGGCGATACCGTGCAGATGCGCGACGGAGTGTTGTTTCTGAACGGCACCGAAGTGGCCCAGGAACCGAATGGCGTCTTTGAAGAGGTGTATGCTGCCCAAGGACCAATGGGCAATCTGCCGCGCTGCGAAAACGGCCCGGTGGGCGAGGGGGGTATCTGCCAGAAATCGCGCTACAGCGAAATCCTGCCGGGTGGCCCGACCCACAGCATCCTGAACATCGACGAAAACGGCTTTGGCGACAACACCGACGTCTTTACCGTGCCGCCGGGGCATTTTTTCTTTATGGGTGACAACCGCGACAACAGCCAGGACAGCCGCTATGGTCAGGCCGTTGGCGGTGTGGGCTTTGTCCCCGAAGCAAACCTGATCGGACGTGCGGATCGGATCATGTTCTCGTCCGCCGGACGGTCCATGCTGTATTTCTGGACGTGGCGATCCGACCGCTTTTTCAAGGCAGTGGAGTGAAATCCCCGGCGGTGAAACTGTCGGCAGATCTGGTGGCCTTTTCGGGCCGGATCGGCCACGACTTCAACCGCCCCGAACTTTTGCTGCGCGCGATCACCCATTCGTCACTGTCGTCTGCGACCCGGCCTTCGAACGAACGGCTTGAGTTTCTGGGCGACCGTGTGTTGGCGCTGTCCATGGCCGAAGCGCTGTTTCAGGGCGACACAGGGGCCGCCGAAGGGCAGCTTGCGCCCCGCTTCAATGCACTGGTGCGGCAGGAAACCTGTGCCGATGTCGCCCGCGACATCGGTCTGGGCGATGTGCTGAAACTGGGCCGGTCCGAAATGATGTCCGGCGGGCGGCGCAAAGAGGCGCTGCTTGGTGACGCGCTAGAGGCGGTGATTGCCGCCGTCTATCTGGATGCCGGTTTCGAAACCGCCCGTGCGATGGTGCTGCGCCTGTGGGGTCGCCGCGTCGCCGATGCCGCCGGTCAGGGCCGCGACCCGAAATCCGCCTTGCAGGAATGGGCGCAGGCCCGTGGCCTGCCCCCGCCCAGCTATATCGAGACGGACCGTTCCGGTCCCGATCATCAACCTATCTTCACCGTCGAAGCCCGCCTGCAAACCGGAGAGGCCGAAACTGGCCAAGCCTCTGGCAAGCGTCAGGCGGAACAGGCGGCGGCGCGGGCGCTTTTGGCCCGCATGGAGGCCACCTCATGACTGACGATATCCCCACCGCAGACCACGAAACACCCGACGACGGCCCGACACGCGCCGGTTTCGTCGCCCTGATCGGAGAGCCGAACGCCGGCAAATCCACCCTTTTGAACCGGCTTGTCGGGGCCAAGGTGTCGATTGTGACGCACAAGGTGCAGACCACCCGCACCCGTATTCGTGGCATCTGCATGGAAGGCCGCAGCCAGATCGTCTTTGTCGACACGCCCGGCCTGTTCCGCCCGCGCCGCCGTCTGGACCGTGCCATGGTCGCGGCGGCATGGGGCGGGGCGGCGGATGCCGACATCATCGTTCTGCTGATCGAGGCGCATCGCGGCCTGACCGAAGGCACTGCCGCCATCATTGACACGATGAAGGACCGCATCCCCCAAGGTCAGCGCGTGGCGCTTGCCATCAACAAGATCGACCGTGTCAAGGCCGAGGTGCTGCTGGCGCTGGCCGAAAAGATGAACAACGCCTTTCCTTTCGCCAAGACCTTCATGATCAGCGCCGAAAAGGGCTATGGCGTGAAAGACCTGCGCGAATGGCTGGCCGAACAGGTGCCCAACGGCCCGTGGTTCTATCCCGAAGACCAGATCGCCGATCTGCCGCAACGCATGATCGCGGCGGAAATGACCCGCGAAAAGCTGACCCTGCGCCTGCACGAGGAATTGCCCTATCAACTGACCGTCGAAACCGAAAAGTGGGAGGATAAGCCAGACGGCACCACCCGCATCGACCAGATCGTGTATGTCGCCCGCGATGGACACAAGGGCATCGTCCTTGGCAACCGGGGCGAAACGATCAAGGCCATCGGTCAGGCCGCGCGGGCCGATATTTCAGAGTTTCTGGGCCGGACGGTGCATCTGTTCCTGACGGTCAAGGTGCGCCCGAACTGGCTGGAAGAGAAAGAGCGCTATTCCGAGATGGGTCTTGATTTCAAGGACGGCGATTGAGCAGGCATGGCGCGCGTGACCTTTGAGTATTTGGGTGAAGACAAAGCCATGACGGTGCGTCGATGTCCGAGCGTCTGACGGCAGGGTTCTGGGTGTCTGCCTATCTGAACCGGCTGCGGTTGGCGGATATCCCTGTTTATGTCACCGCCAAGGGCGATGCGACGGCAGGGGCGGTCGTCGTCAAATCTGCGACCTTGGATGGCCGCGCACGGGCCTTTCAGCGCAGTTTCGATCTGGTGTCGGGCGGGCGGGTGTGGGTCTTGCTGGCGGATGGGCCAGAGGCCGAGGTGGACGCCTTGCTGTCCCGCCAACGCGCGCGCGACCCAGATCTGTGGGTGATCGAGGTCGAGGATCGGCAAGGCCGCACCTTGCTGGATCAACCGGGGCTTGCCGATTGACGCCCCCTTGCGGGGCGCGTGGGCCAAGCGGATAGTCGGCGTATGGAATGGCGGGACCAAGGTGCGCTGCTGTCGGTCAGACCGCATGGCGAAAGCGCCGCGATCATCGAGGTGTTCACGGCCACCCATGGCCGCCACGCGGGCGTGGTCCGGGGGGGTGCGTCGCGCAAGATCGCACCTATCCTGCAACCCGGTGCCCAGCTTGACGTGACATGGCGCGCGCGGTTGGATGATCACATCGGGGCCTATGTGGTCGAACCCCTGCGCAGTCGGTCGGCGCTATTGGCCGATGGTCTTGCCCTTGCCGGTCTGAACGCGACCTGCGCCCTGCTGCGCGCCGCCCTGCCGGAACGCCAATCCTATCCCGCTTTGTGGGCATCGTCGGTCAATCTGCTTGATGCGCTTGAGGCAGGGGGGGACTGGCCGCCCATCTATCTGCGGTGGGAAATGCTGCTGCTGGAGGAGTTGGGGTTCGGCCTTGACCTTGCCACCTGTGCCGTTACCGGCAGCCGCGAGGATCTGGCCTTTGTCAGCCCCCGCACCGGGCGCGCCGTCAGCCGCCAGGGCGCGGGCGACTGGGTTGACCGGCTGTTGCCGCTGCCTGCCAGCCTGTTGGGGCAGGGGCCGACCAGTGTTGTCGAACTGGTCCAGGGCCTTGCTGTCACCGGCCATTTTCTGACACGCGAAATAGGTCTGCTCAGTGGCAAACCCCTGCCGCTGGCACGGCAACGGCTGCTGGACCTTTTGGCGCGCTTAGGCGATCCTTCGCACAATGGGTTCATTCCCGACCCCATGGGTCGCACCTGACGCAGACGCAACCCCCGCGCGAAGGCCAAATGCCTGAAAACAGGGCAGATCATGGCCACCCGTTACCTTCCGCTATTCCTGCGTCACAGTCCGACCCCCCGGATCGAGAATTTTGCCCTGCTTGCCGGGATCGAGGCATCGGTGCGCGGCACCCTGATTTCGGCCATGCCGCTGACAGTATATCACGCCCTTGGCAGCGCAGAGGCGACGTCCAGCGCCTATTTCATGGCCGGTATCGTGGCGTTGATCTGGGGCCTGATGGTGCCTTGGGCCACGCGGCATGTGCCCCGCCGGTGGATGTATACGACGGGCTGCCTGCTTTATCTGATTGGAATGGCGCTGGCGGTGGCGGCCACGCCGTGGACCGTTCCCTTGTCGCTGATGTGTCTGGCGATGGCGACAGCGACCTGTTTTGTCTGCTTCAATGCCTATGTGCTGGATTACATCACGCGCAGTGATCTGGGCAAATCGCAGTCCACGCAGATGGTCTATGCCGCCGGTCCCTGGGCCATCGGGCCGATGCTGGGTGTGTGGTTGCACGATCTGTGGGCGCCGGCGCCGTTTCTGCTGGCGGGCACCTTTGCCTGCGCGCTGCTGGTCACATTCTGGGTGCTGCGTCTGGGCAATGGCAAGCAGATCACCCGTGCCAAAGGCCCGGCACTGAACCCTTTGGCCTACTTGGGCCGGTTCTTTCGGCAACCGCGCCTGATCGCAGGCTGGATGTTTGCCGTCCTGCGGTCCTGCGGGTGGTGGGTCTATGTGGTTTATCTGCCGATCTTTTGCATCGAGAACGGATTGGGCGACAAGGTGGGCGGGGTGGCGTTGTCGCTGTCGAACGCGTTTCTGTTCATTTCTCCGGTGATGCTGCGCTATGTCCGCCGCGCGACCGTTCGGGTGGCGGTGCGCGTCGCCTTTGGGGCTTGCGGGGCGTTGTTTCTGGCATCCGCCCTGTCTGCCCCGTGGCCATGGGGGACGGTGGTGTTCATGATGGGGGCTGCCTTCTTTCTGGTGTTGCTGGATGTGGTGGGAGGCCTGCCGTTTCTAATGGCCGTAAAGCCGTCAGAACGCACCGAGATGTCGGCGGTCTATTCCAGCTTTCGCGACGTGTCGGGCATTCTTACACCCGGCGTCGCGTGGCTTGTCCTGCTGGCAGCCCCGTTGCAGGGGGTTTTTGCGGTGGCGAGCCTAGGCCTTGGTCTGGCATGGCTGGTGGCCGGGCGTCTGCACCCGCGCCTTGGTACGCCGCGCCCGTCACGGGGTGGATTTCCCGCCGAATGATCAGGCGTGGCCGTTCGACACAAGCCAGTCGGCGGCAGCCAAAAGGGCCGCTTGCGGCGGGATAAAGGTCATGTCCATGTCGCGTTCCGCCCGCGTGGCGCTGACCTGTTCCAGCGTGCCCAGCTTTGGCAGAATCGCCCGCAGTTGGGGATCCATCAGCGACAGCACGCGCAGGATCAGGCCGGGTGCCGCAGAGGTCGGGATCTTGCGGTCGGGGTAGTGGTCTTTCAGAATCCGCCCCATGTCTGCAAACCACATCGACCCTGCGGCGGCAATGTAACGCCCGCCCGCCGTTTCCGGCCGCTGCACCGCGCGCAGGTGCATCTCGGCGACGTCGCGGACATCGACGATCGGCAGGCCAATCGCGGGCATCATCGGGTCTTTTGCCACCAGCAGTCGGCGCACAAAACTGATGGAACTGCCAAAGTTGCCGTCGAGCGGCGGCCCAAGGGCAAAGCCGGGATTTATGGTGGTCAGGGCAGTCCCGTTACCCTGGGCCATCTGCCACGCAGCGCGTTCGGCCAATGTCTTTGCACGCGCATAGGCGGTGGTTCCGCGCGCGGCCAGGTCGCACCAATCGGTTTCATCCTGAACCCCGCCTTTTGCGGCATCCAGAACCGCCGCGACCGAAGACGTCAGTACCACGCGCCTGATGCCCGCTGCATGGGCCGCTTCCAAGACGCGCCGCGTTCCGTCAACGGCGGGGCGGATCACGTCATCCGCACGCTTTGGCTGGGCGATCGGAAAGGGCGACGCCGTGTGCATCACCACGTCCACCCCATCCATCGCCCTGTCCCATCCTGCATCCTGCAACAGATCGACGGCGATGAACGACAGACGTTCTTCGGCCTGCGGATCGGTCAGGTGGGGGCGCAGTGCAGTCAGCACCTCGCCCGCGCGGTCAATCCGGCGCAGCGTGCCACGGACCACATATCCGGCATTCAGCAGTTTCAGGGCACAATGTTTGCCGATGAAACCGGAAACGCCGGTCAAAAGGATGGTTTGCGCCTGCAAAGCGCCTCCGCGATGGCGACAGAATCATAGTCCGTCCAAACTGGGGAGGGATAAATGTCATGCCGCAACCTGAGGCAAGACTGTTCCTGTCCGCTTCGGTGCGTTTTCAGGATTACGTTACGTCAATCCAACAATCGCCGCGCGATCACCTGCGCCTGAATCTCTGCCGCACCTTCAAAGATGTTCAAAATACGGGCATCGCACAAAATTCGGCTGATCTTGTATTCCAGCGCAAAACCGTTGCCGCCATGGATTTGCAGGGCATTGTCGGCGCAGGCCCAGGCGATGCGCGCGCCCAGCAACTTTGCCATGCCGGCCTCAAGATCGCAGCGCTTGTCGTGGTCTTTTTGCCAAGCGCTGAAATAGGTCAGTTGCCGCGCGACCATGATTTCCACCGCCATCATCGCCAGCTTGCCGCCGACGCGCGGAAATTCGATGAGCGCCTTGCCGAACTGTTTGCGGTCGGTTGCGTATTGCATCCCGGTTTCCAGCGCACTTTGCGCCACGCCGACCGCCCGGGCTGCCGTCTGGATGCGGGCGGATTCAAAAGTCTGCATCAACTGCTTGAAGCCCTGCCCCTCGACGCCGCCCAGCAGGTTTTCGCCTTTGACGTGAAAGCCGTCAAAGGCCAGTTCGTATTCCTTCATCCCGCGATAGCCCAACACCTCGATCTCGCCGCCGGTCATGCCGGGGGTGGGGAAGGGGGAGTCATCGGTGCCGGGGGTCTTTTCGGCCAGAAACATCGACAGGCCACGGTAGTCGGTTGTGTCGGGATCGGTGCGTGCCAGCATCGTCATCACATGGGTGCGCGCGGCGTGGGTGATCCACGTCTTGTTGCCGGTCACCTGCCAATCATCTCCCACCTTGACCGCGCGGGTGCGCAGACTGCCAAGGTCGGACCCGGTGTTCGGTTCGGTGAACACAGCCGTCGGCAGGATTTCCCCCGAGGCCAGCTTTGGCAACCACTGCGCCTTTTGCGCATCCGTGCCGCCGCACAGGATCAGTTCCGCCGCAATCTCGGACCGGGTGCCAAGCGAGCCGACCCCGATATAGCCACGCGACAATTCTTCGCTGACCACGACCATGCTGGCCTTTGACAGGCCAAAGCCGCCGAATTCTTCGGGGATGGTCAGGCCAAAGACGCCCATTTCGGCCAGCGAGTCGATGATCTCCATCGGGATCAGTTCGTCCTTCAGGTGCCAGTCATGGGCAAAGGGGATCACGCGTTCGTCGGCAAAGCGGCGGAACGTCTCGCGGATCATTTCCAACTCGTCATCCAAGCCGGTGACGCCAAAGGTGGCGCGGCCGTGGTTGTAACGCATCAGAGTGACAAGCCGCATACGGGCGGCAGCGGTGTTGCCCCGGGCCATCAGGGCCTCTGCTGCCGCCCCCGGTGCGCCGGGGGAAATCCCGAGGTCCTGCAAGCGCGCGACCTCCCCCTGGCTCATGGGAATGCCGCCCCGGATGTGGTGCAGGTATTCCCCGAACGCGATCTGAAGAAGCAAGCCCTCCATCTCGGTGAATTTTCCGTCCGCCTCGATCCGGCTCGCCCAGCCGTGCATCTGACGCAATGCTTCGGTGTAGGTGGCAAGCCAGGCAAGCCCATGGGCGGCATACTGATGCTCTTCCAGGGCGTCGGCGCGGACTTTGCCGCCAACGGTAACCATCTCGCGAAGGGCTTCGCGCGCAGAGTGGAACAGTGTTTCCACTTCGGGCAGGGCCGCCTTGGTCAATGCCAGAAGATCGGCAAGAAGCGGGGATTGTGTCATGGTCTGACCATCATGCGGCATGGCGTTGCTCCCGTCAAAGGCGGCGGATTCTGCGGATGCGAGAGTGCTAAAGCCTTCGCAAGTGCAGCGCAACAATAATTCAATTGAAACTTGTATTGTGAAGTAAAATGTCGCAGCCGATTTGCCCGTGTCTTGGCCCGGCGGTAGGGATACAAGGGCGCAAAGTCGAGAGGGCAGGGATGGATTGGGCATCGGCGGGGCTGGCAGCGGGCCCCTTTTGGGCCGCAATGGCGGTCACGCTGCTGGCTGGCTTTGTCAAAGGCGCTGTCGGCTTTGCGATGCCGTTGATCATGATCTCGGTCTTTACCGCCGTCCTGCCGCCAGAGCTGGCGTTGGCGGGGCTGATCCTGCCAACACTGGTCACCAACATCAGCCAATCCATGCGCCAAGGGTTTCGCGCTGCCGTGCTGTCGGCCCGGGCCTATTGGCGGTTTCTGACGGCCACGGTCGTCTTTATCGCGATTTCAGCCCAGTTCGTCGCCTTCATCCCCAAGATGGCGTTCCTGTTGCTGCTTGGCGTTCCGATCACCGCCTTTGCCCTGCTGCAACTGTCGGGCGTGCCGTTGGCGTTGCGCCTGCATCACCGGACTCGCGCCGAATGGGTGGCGGGCGTGGTCGGGGGCCTTTACGGCGGCGTTTCGGGGATCTGGGGGCCACCGCTTTTGGTGTATCTGCTGTCAACCAAGGTCGAAAAGATCGAAGCGATCCGGGTTCAGGGCGTGGTTTTTCTGATCGGCGCTGTCACGCTGCTGATGGCGCATCTGCAAACGGGGTTGGCGAACCCGACAAGCATGGGCTTTTCGGCAGCACTTGTGGTGCCGGCTGTGATCGGGATGAAGGCCGGATTTGCTGTGCAGGACCGGCTGGATCAAGCACGCTTTCGGCGCTGGACCCAAGGATTGTTGGTCGTGACGGGGCTGAACCTGATCCGTCAGGCCATCTTCTGACAACGGGTGATGGACCGGGGGCGAACCCCCGGTCGGTCAGTTTCAGCCGATGGCGGCAGCGCGGACGTCTTCGTCGATGAACTGCAGATATTGGCCAAAGTTCTCGGCAAACATATGCACCAGCTTTTTCGCCTGCGCGTCATAGGCGTTGGCATCGGCCCAGGTTGAACGCGGGTTCAGCAGCCCCGTGCCCACGCCCGGAACATGCACCGGAACCTCGAACCCAAAGTTGGGGTCGCGCCGGAATTCGGCCCCCGCCAGCGATCCGTCAAGGGCCGCCGACAACAGCGCCCGCGTGGCCTTGATCGGCATGCGCTTGCCGTCGCCGTAAGCGCCGCCCGTCCAGCCGGTGTTCACCAGCCAACAGGTTGCGCCGTGCTTGGCGATCTTGGCTTGCAGCAGTTTGCCGTACACTTCGGGACGGCGCGGCATGAAGGGCGCGCCAAAGCAGGTCGAAAACGTCGGCTGCGGTTCGGTCACACCACGTTCCGTGCCCGCCACCTTTGAGGTGAAGCCCGACAGGAAATGATACATCGCCTGCGCTGGAGTCAGTCGGGCGATGGGCGGCAGCACGCCGAACGCATCGCAGGTCAGCATGATGACGTTCTTGGGGTGACCGCCCAATCCCGTCATCGACGCGTTCGAGATATAGTCGAGCGGATAGGCACAGCGCGTGTTGGCTGTCAGGCTGTCGTCGTCAAAGTCCAGTTCCAGCGTGTCGGGATCAAAGACCATGTTTTCCACCACGGTCGCAAAGCGGTGGGTGGTTGCATAGATTTCCGGCTCTGCCTCGGGGTTCAGGTTGATGGTCTTGGCATAGCAGCCGCCTTCAAAGTTGAAGGTGCCGCGGTCTGACCAACCATGCTCGTCATCGCCGATCAACGTGCGGTCGGGGGCGGCGGAAAGGGTGGTCTTGCCCGTGCCCGACAGGCCAAAGAAGACGGCGGTATCAACCGGATTGCCCACGGCGTGGTTGGCCGAACAGTGCATCGGCATCACACCCTTTTCGGGCATCAGATAGTTCAGCAGTGTGAACACCGATTTCTTGTTTTCGCCCGCATAGGCCGTGTTGCCGATCAGGATCAGCTTCTTGTCGAAATTCATCGCGATGACGGTTTCGGACCGGCAGCCGTGACGGACGGGATCCGCTTTGAACGACGGGCAGTTGATGATGGTCCAGTCGGGAACAAAGCTCTCCAGTTCGGCCGCATCGGGGCGGCGCAGCAGGTGGCGGATGAACAGGCCATGCCAAGCCAGTTCCGTCACGATCCGCACGTCCAGCCGGTGCAGCGGGTCGGCCCCGGCGAACAAGTCCTGCACAAAGTAGTCGCGCCCCTTCATGTGATCCAACATGTCGGCATGCAGCACGTCAAAGTTGGCAGGGGTCATGGGGGCATTGTTTTCCCACCAGATGGTCTTTTCGACCGCACGGGTGCGCACCACGAACTTGTCCTTGGGCGAGCGGCCCGTAAACTGCCCGGTGGAACACAGGAACGCGCCCCCTTTGCCCAGACGCCCTTCGTTGCGCGCAACCGCGGCCTCGACCAGCGCTGGCTCGATCAGGTTGTAATAGACCGATCCAAGGCCGGTAATGCCTTGATGTGACAGTTCATGCGCGGGGTTCACGCGTCCGTTCGTCATCCTGCAAGCTCCTGATGCCGGGATACCGGCGTTGTCAGTCCCAACGATTTCGGCACCCGGGCCAAAGGGTTGCCTGAACGCACCCATGAATGGAACGCGTCGTTCCAAACCTATAACACGCCGATTTATGCTGGGAACAGGACCCAAGCGCACAGTTAGCGCAACCATTGAGGGTTTAGCGCAACCATTTGCGCCAGTATCCGCGTGCTGCCCCAAGACTGCGGCAATTTGGTCATGCACGCGGATAATTTGTGTCATTGAAGTGGCCTCTTAATCCCTGATTCGCACATTGCTGTTGATTCAAACGAGTTTAGACCCGATCATGGGGAAAAATCAGGCAGAACGGGCAGTAAGGGATACCATTCATGGCAAGGATCGCCCTTGTTGACGACGATCGGAACATCCTGACGTCGGTCGCGATGACACTCGAGGCTGAAGGGTTCGAGGTCGAAACATACAACGATGGGCAGTCTGCATTGGACGCCTTCAACCGGCGGATGCCCGACATGGCCGTCTTGGACATCAAGATGCCGCGCATGGACGGGATGGACCTGTTACAGCGGCTGCGCCAGAAAACCACCATGCCGGTCATCTTTCTGACGTCGAAAGACGACGAGATTGACGAAGTGCTGGGTCTGCGTATGGGTGCCGACGATTACGTCAAAAAGCCCTTCTCGCAGCGTCTGCTGGTCGAACGCATCCGGTCTCTGCTGCGTCGGCAAGAGGCGATTGCTACAGGCGAAGTCGCCACCACCGAAGAAACCAAGATCATGGAGCGGGGCAACCTGCGCATGGACCCGCTGCGTCATTCGGTATCGTGGAAAAATCTGGATGTGTCGCTGACTGTCACCGAATTCATGCTGCTTCAGGCGCTGGCCCAGCGTCCCGGCTTCGTCAAAAGCCGCGATCAGTTGATGGACGTGGCCTATGATGATCAGGTCTATGTCGATGACCGGACCATCGACAGCCATATCAAGCGGCTGCGCAAGAAGATGCGCGCGGTGGACAACGACTTTTCCGCGATCGAAACGCTTTATGGGATCGGTTACCGTTACAACGAAGAATGACCGCAGCACCGCGCCTGACAAAGGACGTGCGCCCGGCAAAATCGTCGGGTGAACTGCTCCTTGGTGAAGACTGGGTCTCGCCCGAGGGACTGGTCGATCCTGCCTTGCGTGCCGGACGGGGACGACGGGGGATTGTGTCGTTGAACCGTTCCCCGCTTGCACGCAAGATCATCATTTTCAACCTGATGGCCATTGTCGTGATGGTGGCCGGTGTGTTGTTCCTGAACCCGTTCCGCGATTCCCTTGTGATCCAGCGGGAACAGGGTCTGGTGACCGAGGCGCGCCTGATCGCCAATGTGTTCGAAGCATCGCTTTCCGAGACGGCAGCCGATCTGGGTGCACCCGGTGATATCGCCCGCACGCTGGCGCGGATTGACCTTGGTCCGGGGGTCGAGGTGTTTGTCTTCGATCCGGCCGGTGGCCTTTTGGCATCAGCCACAGGTGCCGCCCGCGACCCATCGGACGAAGTCGAGAACACCCGGTCGACCATCATCACCGATTTCCTGAACATGATCTGGGAAGGCGTGTCCAGCCTGACCGCAGGCCAGCAAACAGGCGGCGAAAAGATTGACGCCGAAGGCATGGCCCGCGCCCTGTACCCCGAGGCGCGCGCGGGCGAAACCGCCGTCAACACCGGGCGCGCTCCCGAAGGGGGGGCGCTGTTTTCGGTCGCGACACCCATCCTGCGCGGGGACGAGGTGATGGCTGTCGTCGGTCTGGCCAGTGCCGAAGGCGAGATCGACCGTCTTGTGCGGTTCGAACGCGAACAGGTGCTTCAGATGTTCGTGATCGCCCTGCTGGTGTCGATCGGCCTTAGCCTTGTGCTGGCCTCGACCATCGCGAACCCGCTGTCCGATCTGGCCGCCGCCGCCGAACTGGGCCGCGACCGCGATGTGCGCAAGATGACGCCGGGGCGTGTGCGCATCCCCGATCTTGCCGCCCGCCCGGATGAGATCGGCCGCCTGTCCGTCGCCATGCGCGGCATGGTCGCGGCCTTGTACGACCGCATCGACGCCAACGAACAGTTCGCCGCCGACGTGGCGCATGAGATCAAGAACCCGCTGGCATCCCTGCGGTCAGCCGTGGGCACGCTGCGTGTTGCCAAGCGCGACGATCAAAAAGAAAAGCTGCTTGATGTAATCGAACATGACGTGCGCCGACTGGACCGTCTGGTCAGTGACATCTCTAACGCCTCGCGTCTCGACAGCGAATTGGTCAAGGAAGAGGAAGAGCAGTTCAATCTGGTCAAAACCCTGACCAACCTCTCTGAATATCTGGGCCAGCAGGCACAGGAAAAAGGGGTGGAGTTCATCACCGATTTTCCGAACGAACCCATCCTGTTCCACGGGCTTGAGGCGCGGCTTGCACAGGTGTTTGTCAACCTGATCAGCAACGCGATTTCCTTTTGCGAAGATGGCGATGCCGTCCGCGTCTGGGCCCGCCGCCGCGAAAACCGGGTGCTGATCGTGGTCGAAGATACCGGCCCCGGCATCCCTGAACAGGCGCTGCAAAAGGTGTTCAAACGGTTCTATTCTGAACGCCCGCAGGTCGATTTCGGCGAACACTCGGGCCTCGGCCTTGCCATATCCAAGCAGATCGTCGAGGCGCATGGCGGCGTGATCTGGGCCGAAAACATCCGCCCGACCCATGCTGACATCACGTCCGATCCTTTGGGTGCCCGCTTTGTGGTGGGCCTGCCGGTGTGATGCCACGGGCATCGCAGACAGTGCATGCGTCTTGTGTCGCGATTGACGGTAAGGGGGTGCTGATCCTTGGTCCGTCCGGGTCGGGCAAGTCGTCTCTCGCGCTGTCCCTGATGGCCTATGGTGCGCGGCTTGTCGCGGATGACCGCACCGATCTGCATGTGCAAGGCGACCGCCTGTTTGCCACGTGCCCCACCGCCCTGCGCGGCCTGATCGAGGCGCGGGGACTCGGCATTCTGAACGCAGACGCGGTGGACAGCGCCGAAATCGTGATGGCCGTGGATATGGGCAGCCTTGAAACGGATCGCTTGCCACCCCGTCGCAGCGTCAGTTTTCTCGAAAGGACAGTGCCCCTTGTGCAGGCGCAGCAAACGGCCCATTTTCCGGCAGCATTGTTGCACTACCTAAAGGCAGGGCGGCAGTCTTAGGGAATCAGATCGCAATGGCGCAGTCGGACCAGACGCAGGAACACAGGCTGGTGCTGGTCACCGGCCCGTCCGGCGCTGGCCGTTCTACTGCCATCCACGCGCTGGAAGATCTGGGGTACGAGGTGATCGACAACCTGCCCCTGACACTTGTGCCCCGCCTGACCGATGGCCCGCCGCTGGGCCGCCCAATCGCGTTGGGGCTGGATGTCCGGAACCGTGATTTCAGCGCCAACACCCTGATCGAGTTGATCGACCGGCTGACCCGTGATCCTGCCGTGGCGCTGGAGGTGCTGTATCTCGACTGCGCGCCGTCCGAACTGATCCGCCGCTATAGCCAGACCCGCCGTCGCCACCCGATGACCGACGCCGAAACCCCCGAGGACGGCATCGCGCGCGAAACCGACCTGTTGGCCCCGATCCGGGTGCGCGCCGATCATTTGATCGACACGACGGAAATGTCGCCACATGACCTGAAGGCGGACATTGCCCGGTGGTTCAACCGTGACGTCGCGCACCGTTTGGCCGTTTCGGTGCATTCGTTCAGCTACAAACGCGGCGTGCCGCGCGGCGTGGACATGATCTTTGACTGCCGGTTTCTGAAAAACCCGCATTGGGACCCCGCTTTGCGCGAACTGGATGGCCGTGACCCCGACGTTGTGGCCCACATCCGGCAGGACCCGCGCTTTGTGGCGTTCTTTGACAAGCTGGCTGATCTTGTGCTGATGCTGCTGCCTGCCCATGTCGAAGAGGGCAAGGCCCACCTCTCTATCGGCTTTGGCTGCACCGGCGGGCAACACCGCAGTGTGGCTGTTGCGGAATTATTGGGCAAAGTGCTTGCGGATGCAGGCTGGCCGGTGTCAATACGTCACCGGGAACTGGAACGCAGGGGGGTGTCGGCACCTCTCTCGGGATCGGGGTGATCGGCGCGTGATCGGTATCGTGATCGTGGCACATGGGGGCCTGGCGAGAGAGTATCTCTTGGCGGTCGAACATGTTGTCGGCAAGCAGCAGGCGATGCGTGCCATCGCCATCGAAGATGAACATGACCGCGTCGCCAAGCAGGCCGAGATTTGCGCCGCCGCTGATCTGGTGGATACGGGCAGCGGGGTGGTGGTCGTGACCGACATGTTCGGCGGATCGCCGTCCAATCTGTCGCTTCTTGCCTGTTGTGGGCGGGACCGTCGCATCGTCTATGGCGCGAATCTGCCGATGCTGATCAAACTGGCCAAGTCGCGCGACCTGCCCGTGCCCGAGGCCGTTGCCGCAGCGCTGGATGCAGGCCGCAAGTACATCAACAGTCTGGACCTCGGAAACGGGGCGTGAACGAAACAGGGGAACAGATGGTGGTGCGTACCCTTCGGATCGTGAACGAAAAAGGTCTACATGCCCGCGCCTCGGCCAAGTTCGTCGAAGTGGTCGAATCGCATGATGCACAGGCCGAGGTGATGAAGGACGGCATGTCCGTCTCGGGCGACAGCATCATGGGTCTTTTGATGCTGGCCGCATCGCGCGGAACGTCGATTGACGTCAAGACAAGTGGCGCAGATGCCGACCGTTTGGCCGACGCGCTTGAGGCGCTGGTTGCAAACCGCTTCGGCGAAGACTACTGAGGCGCGTGCGACGCAAGGCAGAATCCCCGTGACCGAAACCCGGCAATCACACCCCACCCCTTCCGGTGATGTTGATGATGGGCGCACCTATGACATGCGCCGCCTGTCCTATGCCGGCACATTCCGCAACCCTCTCAAGGCGGGCACCATCCGCACCATCGAATGGATGACGGCCAAGGTCACGCTGCTGCGCCTGATCCGCGATTTCGAACGCACCGGCGCACCGACAGGGTCTCCGTTCTGGCCAAAGGCGATCCGCCAGATGGGGATCCGGCTGGATACCCCGGCGCATGAAATCGCCCATATCCCTGCGACGGGCCCCGTTGTCGTGGTGGCGAACCATCCTCACGGTCTGGTTGATGGGATGATCCTGTGCGAACTGGTCAACCGCGTGCGCTCCGACTTCAAGATCCTGACGCGATCCCTGCTGACCGGCATCCCGGAAGTCGAGATGTTCATGATCCCGGTCCCCTTCCCGCACGAGGAAAACAGCCGCGAACTGGGGCTGGAGATGCGCAATCAGACGATGGCGCATCTCAAGGCGGGCGGCGTCATCATTCTTTTTCCGGCGGGCCGGGTCGCCGCGTCCGAAGGCTGGTTCGGTCCGGCGGTCGAAGCGGAATGGAACGTTTTCACCCACAAGATGATCCATCGCTCGGGTGCCACCATCGTTCCCGTGCGTTTCACGGGGCAGAACACGCGGGCCTATCAGATATCGAACAAACTGTCGGCCACACTGCGTCAGGGCCTGTTGCTCTACGAAATCAAGAAGGCGCTGTTCAAACCGCAGCGCCCCCACATCGGAGCACCGATCCCGGCATCGGTGCTGGAGGAATGGGAAGGCAATCCGCGCGGCTTTCTTGCCTGGCTGCGCGATCACACGCTGGCGCTTGGCCGCTGACCCTTTCCTCTCTGCTGAAATATCCTGGGGGTCCGGGGGTGAAACCCCCGGCGGGTTGCCAAGGGCGAACAGATCAGATCAGAAGAAATTTCAGGTGAAAATCTTCCAACCCCCTCAGCGGGTAGGAACCGGAACCTCGCCGCGATAGTCGTAAAATCCGCGCTGCGTCTTGCGGCCCAGCCAGCCTGCTTCGACATATTTGGTCAACAGGGGGCAGGGGCGGTATTTGGTATCGGCCAACCCGTCATGCAGCACGTTCATGATGGCAAGGCAGGTGTCCAGCCCGATGAAATCAGCCAATTCCAGCGGCCCCATCGGATGGTTTGCGCCCAGCTTCAGCGATTCGTCGATTGATTTTACCGAACCCACGCCTTCGTACAGGGTGTAGACCGCCTCGTTGATCATCGGCATCAGGATGCGGTTGACGATGAAAGCGGGGAAATCCTCGGCACTCGCGGCCGTTTTGCCCAATTTCCGGACCACCGAGTGCAGCGTGTCCCATGTCTCTTGGTCCGTGGCGATGCCGCGGATCAGTTCGACCAGTTGCATCACCGGGACGGGGTTCATGAAGTGGAACCCCATGAACTTTTCCGGCCGGTCCGTGCGGCTGGCCAGTCGCGTGATCGAGATGGACGAGGTGTTCGATGTCAGGATCGTCGCAGGCTTCAGATGCGGCAGCAAATCCTCGAAGATCGCCTGCTTGACCGTCTCACGCTCGGTCGCGGCCTCGATGATCAGATCGGTCGGCCCGATGTCTGCCAGCGTCATGGTGGTCTTGATCCGCGCCATCGCGGCGGCCTTATCCTCGGCGCTGACCTTGCCACGGCTGACCTGTCGTTCGATGTTGCGGTCGATGGTGGCAAGCGCCCGCGTCAGGCTGTCCTGACTGATGTCGCTCATCAGCACGTCATAGCCCGCCAGGGCAAAGACATGGGCAATCCCGCTGCCCATCTGCCCCGCGCCCACGATTCCGACTGTCCGGATATCTGCCATGACCCTGCCCTCGGTATAGTTCCGCGCGCAACCTTACATCGGCACGGCGCGCGCGCAACCCATGCCGCAATGCGGAAAAACCGTAACGAATTCTTTCTTTAGCGCTTTGGCAACGGCTGTCGGGCAGTCTGGCCTTGGGTGAAGAAGATTGGGTGGGTGTTATGGCCTATACGTATCCGGGCGAGGGATCGCTCGACTATTTTCCATGCCGGTATGGCAGATCGAAACTGATGTTCCGGGGACCGCGTCGCGATCTGACGCAGCCCTATGTCGCCGTCTTTGGCGGAACGGAAACCTATGGCAAGTTCCTGCCGCAGCCGTATCCAGCGTTGGTCGAGGCGGCACTGGGTCTGCCGATGGTCAATCTGGGCTGCGTCAACGCGGGCACCGATGTGTATCTGAATGATCCCGCGGTGATCGAGATTGCGGCAAAGGCCCGCGCGGCGGTGATCCAGATCACCGGGGCGGCGAACCTGACCAACCGCTTTTACGCGGTCCATCCGCGCCGGAACGACCGCTTTTTGCGCGCGGCCCCCTTGCTGCAAACCATTTTCCGAGAGGTGGATTTCACCGAATTCCACTTCACGCGGCATATGTTGCGCACGCTCAGCGCCGTTTCCCCGGAAAAGTTCGAAGTGCTGGCCGAAGAGTTGCGCGCGGCGTGGGTCGCCCGGATGAAGTTGCTGATCTCGCGCCTGCCGACGCGGGTGGTGCTGCTGTGGGTGGCGGACCATGCGCCGGTTGCCCCCGGCAGGCAGGGCGACGTGGCGCATGACCCGCTGCTGGTCGACGCCGACATGATCGCTACCCTGCGCCCCTTGGTCAGCGGGTATGTCGAGGCGGTGGCATCCCCTGCCGCGCGGGCCTGTGGCACCGAAGGGATGCGGTTTTCGGCGCTTGATGAACCGGCAGCCCAAGGTTTGCCCGGGCCGGCGGTCCATGCCGAAGTTGCCACTGCGCTGGCCAGGGCGCTAAGCGATCTTGTGTAACGCCAAAGGCGCGGGGTTTCCCCCGCGCCTTTGTCCGGTCAGATCGTTCGATCTGAATTACAGCTTTTCAATCAATTCCGGCACGAGGGTGAACAGGTCACCGACGAGGCCATAGTCCGCGACCTGAAAGATCGGGGCCTCTTCGTCCTTGTTGATGGCGACGATGACCTTGCTGTCCTTCATGCCCGCCAGATGCTGGATGGCACCCGAGATGCCGACGGCGACATACAGGGTCGGGGCCACAACCTTGCCGGTCTGGCCGACCTGCCAGTCGTTCGGGGCATAGCCGCTGTCCACGGCGGCGCGGGACGCGCCCACGGCAGCGCCCAGTTTGTCGGCCAACTGCTCAATCAGGGCAAAGTTTTCCTGGCTGCCGACACCGCGTCCGCCCGACACTACGATCCCGGCGCTGGTCAGGTCGGGGCGGTCAGAGGTGGCCACCTTGTCCTCGATCCAGGACGACAAACCGGCGTCCGCAGGGTTGGCCACGGTTTCGACCGGGGCCGCGGCACCGGTGCCCACGGCGGCAAAGGTCGCCGTCCGCACCGTCATCACCTTTTTGCCGTCCGACGATTTGACCGTCTGCACCGCGTTGCCGGCATAGATCGGCCGGTCAAAGGTGTCGGCGTCGATCACGGCCACGACGTCCGAGATCACCATGACATCCAAGAGCGCCGCCGCCCGCGGCAGGATGCTTTTGGCGAACGCGGTCGAGGCCGCGACGATATGGCTGTAGGGTCCGGCCAGCGACACGATCAGATCGGCCGTCGCCTCGGACATGCCGTGGCAATAGGCGTGGTCGTCAGCGAACAGCACCTTGGTGACGCCCTGCAAGGTGGCCGCCTCGGCCGCCGCCACATTGCCACCCGTGCCCGCCACCAGAACATGCACTTCGCCAAGCGGGGCGACGGCGGTTAACGTCTTGGCAACGGCATCGGTGGCAAGTTGCCCGTCCACCACATCCGCCAGAAGGAGAACGGCCATCAGATCACCCCCGCTTCGTCTTTGAGTTTGGCAATCAGTTCGTCCACCGAACCGACCTTGACGCCCGCCTTGCGGCCCGCCGGTTCCACCGTCTTGACAACCGACAGGCGCGGGGTCACGTCCACGCCGTAATCGGCGGGGGTCTTCATCGCCAGGGGCTTGGCCTTGGCCTTCATGATGTTGGGCAGGCTTGCATAGCGCGGTTCGTTCAGGCGCAAATCGACCGTGACGATGGTCGGCATCTTGACGCGGATCGTCTGCAGGCCGCCGTCGACTTCGCGGGTGACGATGGCGTGGTCCGCCTCGACCGCCAGTTCACTGGCAAAGGTTGCCTGCGACCAACCCAGCAGCGCCGATAGCATCTGCCCGGTGGCGTTCATGTCATTGTCGATGGCCTGCTTGCCACAAAGCACGATACCGGGTGCTTCTTCCCGCACCACAGCCGCCAGCAGCTTGGCCACAGCAAGGGGTTCGATGTCCGTTTGCACATCCGCCGCCGCCTCGATCAGGATGGCGCGGTCCGCACCCATCGCCAAAGCCGTACGCAGGGTTTCCTGCGCCTGCTTCACGCCGATCGAGACAACCACAACCTCGTTCGCCACACCCTTTTCCCGCAGCCGGATCGCCTCTTCGACGGCAATCTCGTCAAAGGGGTTCATCGACATCTTCACATTGGCCAGATCGACACCCGATCCATCCGCCTTGACGCGGACCTTCACGTTGTAGTCGATCACCCGTTTGACAGGTACCAGGACCTTCATCGGCTGAAATCTCCTTATCCCCGACCCCGAAATCCGGGGTCCTTGCATGCTCTGCGCAGGTAACTAGCCTTATCGCGGCCGCCGCAACAGACCAAAACCGACAGCTTGCCGCGTCGCGACGTCGCGTTCGGCGGGGATGGTCCGCGATTGCCTCTGTCTTCTTGGCCCGGACACCGGTTCAAGCGTCGCGCGTTAGGCCAGGCACCCAAAGAACGTCGTCCTTGCCATCATTGTTGGCGATGCGCCCGGCGACAAAGAACCAGTCGGACAGCCGGTTCAGGTATTTCACCGACTCGGGGTTGACCGATTCCATCGTGGCCAGTTCCACTGTCAGACGCTCGGCCCGCCGACACGCGGTGCGGCACAGGTGCAGGTACGCCGCCAGCGCCGAACCGCCCGGCAGAATGAACGACCGCAGCGGGGTCAGTTTCGCGTTCATCGCGTCAATCTCGCGCTCCAGCCGCAGGACCTGGCCTTCGGTGATCCGCAATGGCGGGTATTCGGCGGTTGCATCCAGATGCATGTCGGGTGTGCAAAGGTCCGCGCCCAGATCAAACAGGTCGTTCGAAATGCGGGCCAGCATCGCATCAAGATCGCCGCCCGCATGTTGCCGGGCCAGACCAACGGTCGCGTTGGTTTCGTCCACGGTTCCATAGGCCGACACGCGCGTTGCATGTTTGGCGACGCGCGCGCCGTTGCCCAAGGCGGTTTCCCCGGCATCGCCGGTCTTGGTGTAGATTTTTGACAGGACGACCATCAGTTTCCCCCAGATTTGAACCATGCAAAGGCGACGATCAGCGCGACCGCCACGGCCTGCGCCGCGATGCGATAGCGCATGATGCGGTTGGCGTGTTTTTTGTTGAAGTCGCCGCCTTTGGCAAATCCGCCGATCCCCACCATCAGGATGGCAAGAACCGCCAGTGCCGCAATGGCGATTACGATGAAGAACGGGTCCCGTAGCATGTTGTGTCCCTTCGTGCTGCGCCTGATCTAGGGGTGCTGCCCGGAAAAGCGAAACGGAAATCGCCTGCCAAGGCCGATTTTTCGCAGAAAAATCGATTGCTCAGCCGCGTGAAATGACCCAGTCGAGCAGTCGCGTCGGCAGGATGCGGCGCAATAGGCCCATCGCATGGGTTGGCAGCGTGACGTAATACCGTGCGGCGGGTCGGCGGCTTTCCAGTGCATGGATCAGCTTTTTCGTCACCGCCCCCGGGGGCAACTCGAACGTGTCGGGCCCGCGTTCGGCGTAAAGCCGGTCCAGCAGGGGGCGATATTCGGCAGACCGCGCCGACTGTTGCCAGTCGATCCAGCGTTCGAAGTGCGGAATGGCATTGGCGCGGATGCGGCTGGTGATCGGGCCAGGCTCGATCAGGATCACGTCTATGCCGGTTCCCGTCATCTCGATCCGCAGCACATCTGTCAGACCTTCCATCGCGAACTTCGTCGCGACATAGGCCCCGCGCCATTTGATCCCCACCAGTCCCAGTACGGACGAACAGTTGACGATGCGCCCCGACCCTTGCCCCCGCATCATCGGAATCACCCGGCGGGTCAGGTCGTGATAGCCGAACAGGTTCACCTCGAATATCGCGCGCAGCGCGCCGCGCGGCAGGTCTTCGACGGCACCGGGGCATGCGAAGGCACCGTTGTTGAACACTGCGTCCAGTCGCCCGCCCGTGCGGGTTGCCACCTGTTCCACGGCGGCGGCGATGCTGTCCTCATCGGCATAGTCGAGAACGAAGCTTTCCAGCCCCTCGGCCCGCAAGCGCGCGCAGTCCGCCTCTTGTCGGCAGGTTGCAAAGACGCGCCATCCCCGTGCCGCAAGGCCCCGCGCCGCGTCTAGCCCGATGCCCGACGAACACCCGGTGATCAGAATGGACCGCTGCACCATGAACCTGCCTGCCTGTTGTTTTGCCCGTGCTTAGGGCTTTCATGGATAACAGGCAATGTCGGGCAGGGCGAGGCGCACGGGGGCACTGTCACGGCCCGCATTTGATCTGGACCGCTGATGCGCTGCGAATTACACAACCTTCATGTCAGACCCCAGCGAAGATCCAAAATCCGTTTCAGTGACCCTGTCCGAACCGCTTAGCCGCGCAATTGGCGAACGGTATCTGACCTATGCGCTGTCCACGATCATGCACCGCGCGTTGCCCGATGCGCGTGACGGCCTGAAACCGGTTCACCGCCGCATTCTGTATGCGATGCGCGAACTGCGGCTGACAGCGACAGGGGGCTTTCGCAAGTCCGCCAAGATTTCGGGCGATGTCATGGGGAACTATCACCCGCATGGCGATGCCGCGATCTATGATGCGATGGCGCGTCTGGCGCAGGATTTCAACGTCCGCTATCCGCTGGTGGACGGGCAGGGCAACTTTGGCAACATCGACGGCGATAATCCGGCAGCAAGCCGCTATACCGAGGCGCGCCTGACCGCCATTGCCGAAACGCTGATGGAAGGTCTGGCCGAAAACGCCGTCGATTTCCGCCCGAATTACGATGGCACGCTGGAAGAGCCGGTGGTGATGCCTGCCGCGTTTCCGAACCTGTTGGCCAACGGTTCCAGCGGGATTGCGGTGGGCATGGCCACAAACATTCCGCCGCACAATCTGGACGAATTGATTCAGGCCTGCCACGCCATGATCCGCGACCCCGACCTGTCGATGGAACAACTGGTCGCCATTGTCCCCGGCCCCGATTTTCCCACCGGTGGCGTGATTGTCGAACCCCGCGCCAATATCCTTGAGGCGTATCGCACCGGTCGCGGCAGCTTCCGCCTGCGCGCGAAATGGGAGGTCGAGGATCTGGGCCGTGGCACATGGCAGATCGTCGTCACCGAAATTCCCTATCAAGTGCAGAAGTCCAAGCTGATCGAAAAGCTGGCCGAGGTGATCCAGACCAAAAAGGTGCCGATTCTGGCCGATGTCCGCGACGAATCGACCGAAGATGTGCGCCTGATCCTGGAACCGCGCACCCGCACCGTTGATCCTGACATGCTGATGGGGATGCTGTTTCGCAACAGCGATCTGGAAACCCGCTTTTCGCTGAACATGAACGTGCTGATCGACGGCAAGGTGCCGCGCGTCTGTTCGTTGGCCGAGGTGCTGCGCGCCTTTCTGGATCACCGCCGCGATGTGCTGAAGCGTCGCTCGATCCACCGGATCGAAAAGATCGACCACCGGCTTGAGGTTCTCGAAGGCTTCATCATCGCCTTCCTCAATCTGGACCGGGTGATCGACATCATCCGCTATGACAACGATCCGAAGGCCGCCTTGATGGCCGAGGATTGGTCGAAAAAGCACCCGCGCGCGCTGTCTGAAAAAGACTATCGCGGCCCCGCCCCGGGCGAAGGCGAATTGACCGAGGTGCAGGCCGAAGCCATCCTGAACATGCGCCTGCGGTCCTTGCGCCGTCTGGAAGAGATCGAGTTGATCCGCGAGCGTGATGCCCTGATGAAGGAACGCGCCGGCTTGGCCGATCTTCTGGAAAGCGACCGGCTGCAATGGAAGCAGATCGGCATCGATCTGGAAGCCATTCGCAAGCAATTCGGCAAGGACAGCGTCAACGGTGCCCGTCGCACCCGCTTTGCCGAAGCGGGCGAGGTCGAAGACGTTCCGTTCGAGGCGATGATCGAACGCGAACCCATCACCGTCATCTGTTCCAAAATGGGCTGGATCCGCGCGATGAAGGGCCATGTCGGCTTGGATACGGATGTAAAGTTCAAGGACGGCGACGAAGGCCGCTTCCTGTTTCACGCCGAAACCACCGACAAGATCCTGCTGGTTGGGTCGAACGGGCGCTTTTACACCCTGATCGGCGCAAACCTGCCCGGCGGGCGGGGTATGGGTGAACCGGTGCGCCTGATGGTCGATCTGCCGAACGAGGCGGACATCGTCGATCTGATGATCTTCCGTCCCGCTGAAAAGTTGCTTGTCGCCTCGACCGCCGGGGACGGTTTCGTCGTTCCATCGGACGAGGTGTTGGCCCAGACCCGCGCTGGCAAGGCCGTGCTGACGGTGCGTGACGGGGTGAAAACCGCCCTTTGCCGTCGTGTGGTGGGTGATCACGTTGCCGTCGTCGGTGACAACCGCAAGATGCTGGTGTTTCCGCTGGCCGAATTGCCGGAAATGGCCAAGGGCAAGGGCGTGCGTCTGCAAAAATACAAGGATGGCGGGCTGACAGATGCCACCACCTTTACACTGGCAAATGGCCTGACATGGAAAGATCCCGCAGGCCGCACCCGGACCGAGCCGGACCTAACCGAATGGATTGCCGTCCGTGCCACCGCAGGCCGGATGGCCCCGCGCGGCTTTCCACGCGACAACAAGTTCACCTGACACTTGACACGACCCCTGCGGTCAATTCCGCGACAGATCCGACCCCGACAGTTGCGCGCAGCGGTCCAAGCCGCTATCCGTGATCTGTCGGCCCCAACCCTGGAACCCCAGCCCATGTTTCACCTTCGCCCGCTTGCCCTGTGTCTTGGTGTCTTGGCGCTGGCCGCCTGTCAGAATAGCGATCTTGCCGAACCGCCGGTCCCGCTGGGCGATTTCGCACTCGGGCTGAACATCGTTGTTGCAGACAATGTGCAAAAGGTGCCGATCTCGCGGGATGCGACGGTCGAAGATTGGGAAGCGGCGATGACCAAGGCCGTGGCTGACCGCTTTGGCCGCTACAATGGCACCCGGCTTTACAACATCGGCATCAGCGTTGATGCCTACGCCCTCGCACCTCCGGGCATTCCGGTTGTGGCGGCGCCGAAGTCGATCCTTGTTGTCACCGCCAACATCTGGGACGACGCGACCGAAACCAAGCTGAACCCCGAAGGCGAACAGTTCACAATTTTCGAAAGCTTCTCGGGGGAAACGGTGATCGGCTCTGGTCTGACACGCACCAAGGCCAAGCAGATGGAAGTGCTGTCCTACAACGCCGCCAAGCGGGTGGAACAGTGGTTGCTGGATCACCCGGAATGGTTCGGGATGCCGGTGACCAAACCGTCGGGCAAGGATGCGCCATCGGTTGTGTCGGGTCCGGTTCCGGTGCCCGCGCCTGCCCCCGTCAACTAGGTCTGCCAAGTCGCGCTTGATTTTCCCGCTTGCCCGGCTTAAGTCGCCGCCCGTGAAGGACAGGGCCAACCCCGGCCCCCCATTTGTCGCGAGGCGCTGGACATGGCAAAGGCAAAGTTTGAACGGAACAAACCGCACGTCAACATCGGCACGATTGGCCACGTTGACCACGGCAAGACGACGCTGACGGCGGCGATCACCAAGTATTACGGCGAATTCCGCGCCTATGACCAGATCGACGGCGCGCCGGAAGAGCGGGCGCGCGGGATCACGATCTCGACCGCGCATGTGGAATACGAGACGGCGAACCGCCACTACGCGCACGTCGACTGCCCCGGCCACGCCGACTACGTCAAGAACATGATCACCGGTGCCGCCCAGATGGACGGCGCGATCCTGGTCTGTGCTGCGTCCGACGGCCCGATGCCGCAGACGCGCGAACACATCCTGTTGGGTCGCCAGGTGGGTATCCCCTACATGGTGTGCTACATGAACAAGATCGACCTGGTTGACGACGAAGAACTGGTCGAATTGGTGGAAATGGAACTGCGCGAACTGTTCTCGTCCTACGATTACCCCGGCGATGACATTCCGATCGTCAAGGGCTCGGCCCACCAGGCCATGATCGGCGAGCGCAAGGACATCGGCGAAGATTCGATCCACGCCCTGATGAAGGCCGTTGACGAATACATCCCGACCCCGGCGCGTGCCGTGGACCAGCCGTTCCTGATGCCGATCGAGGACGTGTTCTCGATCTCGGGTCGTGGCACGGTGGTGACGGGCCGGATCGAGCGTGGCGTGATCAACGTCGGCGACGAAGTTGAAATCGTCGGCATCCGCGACACGAAAAAGTCGACCTGCACGGGCGTGGAAATGTTCCGCAAACTGCTGGACCGTGGCGAAGCTGGCGACAACGTCGGCGTGCTGCTGCGCGGCATCGACCGTGAAGGCGTGGAACGTGGCCAGGTGCTGTGCAAGCCGAAGTCGGTTGCCCCGCACACCAAGTTCGAAGCCGAAGCCTACATCCTGACCAAGGAAGAAGGCGGCCGCCACACGCCGTTCTTCGCCAACTACCGTCCGCAGTTCTACTTCCGCACGACCGACGTGACGGGCACCGTGGAACTGCCGGAAGGCACCGAAATGGTGATGCCGGGCGACAACCTCAAGTTCAACGTGACCTTGATCGCCCCCATCGCCATGGAAGAAAAACTCCGCTTCGCCATCCGCGAAGGTGGCCGCACCGTCGGTGCGGGCGTCGTCTCGAAAATCATCGCCTGATCTGACAGATCGCAGCAATCCGGGCGCGCAAGGGCAACCTTGCGCGCCTTTTTCATGTCCGCACCTTCATTTCTTCCCCAGCCGCGGCCTGGCCCACGGTCGCGGTGTGACCCCAGAAAATCCCCTTGATTTCCCCCGCTGCCTGCCTTACCTCCCCCGCAGGCACAGGAGTTTAGCTCAGTTGGTAGAGCATCGGTCTCCAAAACCGAGGGTCGTGGGTTCGAGTCCCCCAACTCCTGCCAGCCATTTCCCGCAAGCGTAGACCTGTTGGTGTCGACGGTTTTGGCATCGCCAGAGCGCAGGCAGGCCGCCGCAGCCATCCGCCTTGAATTCGCCCGCCGATGCGCGTATCTGGGCCGGGAAATCGCAGACCAAAGGCGCGCAGACAGATGGCCAGAACCAACCCCCTTCAGTTCATCCAGCAGGTGCGCGGCGAAGTCGCCAAGGTCGCTTGGCCATCGCGGCGCGAAGTGATCCTGACCACGATCATGGTCTTCATCATGGCCGCCCTGACGGCGACCTTCTTTTCGCTGATCGATCTTGCCATCCGCACCGGCCTTGCGGCGATCCTTGGCTGAACGGGCAAAGGTTTTCCTGAATAATCCTTGAATTCCCCGGTCCGGGCAGGTATCCCGCCGCAAGGTTCAAGGATCATCGGCGCGCAGCGATTCGGGTTGCGCGCTGTTTTTTGTTCCAACAAGGCGGGCTATCCGTCTGGAATCATGACAATTTCGGGGCAATCCCCCGGCTGAACGAGGTGGACGAGGCATGGCCAAGCGGTGGTATTCGGTGAGCGTTCTCTCGAACTTCGAGAAGAAAGTCGCCGAGCAGATCAAGCAAGCCGTGGCTGACGCCGGTCTTGAAGAAGAGATCGACGAAGTTCTGGTCCCCACGGAAGAGGTGATCGAAGTTCGTCGCGGCAAAAAGGTCACGTCCGAGCGTCGCTTCATGCCCGGCTATGTGCTGGTGCGGATGGAAATGTCGAACCGGGGCTATCACCTGATTTCGTCGATCAACCGTGTGACGGGCTTTCTGGGTCCGCAGGGCAAGCCGCAGGCGATGCGCGATGCCGAAGTGAACAACATCCTGAACCGCGTCGAAGAGGGCGAGGCTGCACCGCGCAACCTGATCCGCTTTGATATCGGCGAAAAGGTGAAAGTCACCGACGGCCCGTTCGAGGGCTTTGACGGCATGGTGGAAGAGGTCGATGAAGATCACAACCGCCTGAAGGTGTCGGTGTCGATCTTTGGCCGCGCCACCCCTGTTGAATTGGAATTCACTCAGGTTTCCAAGGGAATGTGAGTGTGTCGCGTGGGAGGCGAGCGCGCTGCCGGACGGTGGCGTGACGGACCGGACCACTAAACCTGTGCCCCGGTAAGCGGGACGTCCGGGAAACCGGAACAACGGTGAAGAAGGAGAGGCCAGATGGCCAAGAAGATTATCGGCAGCCTCAAGCTGCAAGTGAAGGCCCAGCAGGCCAACCCGTCCCCGCCGGTCGGCCCGGCGCTGGGTCAGCGCGGCCTGAACATCATGGCTTTCGTCAAGGAATTCAACGCCAAGACCGCCGAGATCGAGCCGGGCACGCCCACGCCGGTCGTCATTACCTACTACCAGGACAAGTCGTTCAGCCTTGAGCTGAAGACGGCTCCTGCGTCGTTCCTGTTGAAAAAGGCCGCTGGCCTTCCGCCGGTGGGCAAGCGCAACCGTGCCAAAGGGTCGGTCAAGCCGGGCCACACGGTCGCCGGAACGGTTTCGGTCGCGCAGGTGCGCACCATTGCCGAGACGAAGATGAAGGACCTGAACGCCAATTCGGTTGAAGCTGCGATGCAGATCATCCTGGGTTCGGCCAAGTCCTGCGGCATCGAGGTCAAGGGGTAAGTCATGGCACAGTTCGGAAAACGCACCCGCGCCGCGCGCGAAGCCTTTGGCACCGCCACCAACGTGTCGGTCGAAGATGCGGTGAAACTGATCAAGTCGGCGGCCTCGGCCAAGTTCGACGAAACGCTGGAAATCGCGCTGAACCTGGGCGTTGACCCGCGTCACGCCGACCAGATGGTTCGTGGTGTGGTCAGCCTGCCCAACGGCACTGGCAAGACCGTCCGCGTCGCCGTGTTCGCCCGTGGCCTGAAGGCTGATGAAGCCAAGGCCGCCGGTGCAGACATCGTCGGCGCCGAAGACCTGATGGAAACGATCCAGCAGGGCAAGATCGAGTTCGACCGTTGCATCGCAACGCCGGACATGATGCCGCTGGTCGGTCGTCTGGGCAAGATCCTTGGCCCGCGCAACCTGATGCCGAACCCCAAGGTCGGCACCGTGACGATGGACGTGAAAACGGCCGTCGAAGCAGCCAAGGGCGGCGAAGTGCAGTTCAAGGTCGAAAAGGCGGGCGTCGTCCATGCCGGTATCGGCAAGATCAGCTTTGACGATGTCAAACTGGCCCAGAACGTGCGCGCCTTTGTCGAGGCCGTGTCGCGCGCCAAGCCGACGGGTGCCAAAGGCGCCTACCTGCGCAAGGTGTCGCTGTCTTCGACGATGGGCCCCGGTGTGACCGTGGACCTGACCTCGGCGACCGGGAACTGAAGAAATTCCCCTTGGCAACAAGGGGATGCTGGCCGGGCGGCAACGCCCGGTCCTGTCCGAGACGGCGGGTGATCCGACAGGGTCTTAATGTCCTGCCTGAGATGGGGATCGGATCGATTTTACCGGGGTTTGACCCTCGGGTGATTTTGGACTTCGGCCCTTGAACGGACCCGAACGCCCCCGACCTTCGGGGGCAAACATGAGCCGGGGGGAAACCCCCACACTTGGAGTGAAACTGTGGATAGAGCCCAAAAAGAGAAAGTGGTCGATGAACTCGGCCAGATCTTCGCAAGCTCTGGCGTGGTCGTGGTTGCACACTACGCAGGTATGACGGTTGCACAGATGCAGGACCTGCGCGCAAAAATGCGCGTCGTAGGCGGGTCCGTACGCGTTGCCAAGAACAAGCTCGCCAAGATCGCCCTCGATGGGAAACCCGGTGTCAAGATGGGTAACCTGCTGACGGGCATGACCGTGCTTGCCTATTCCGAAGACCCCGTCGCTGCGGCGAAGGTGTCCGAGGCCTATGCCAAGGCGAACGACAAGTTCGTTATCCTTGGCGGGTCGATGGGTGAGACCGTTCTGGACCCGGCCGGTGTGAAAGCCGTGGCCGCCTTGCCGTCGCGTGAAGAGCTTATCGCTCAGATCGTTGCGTGCCTTGGTGCGCCCGCCTCGAACATTGCCGGTGCCATTGGCGCGCCTGCGTCTAACATCGCAAGCATCCTTACAACCATCGAGGAGAAGGCTGCGGCCTGACACTCGCCATACCTGCGTGGGGTTGACCCCACCTCGTTGGAACCCATCTTTAAAGAACGGAACAGAAAATGGCTGATCTGAACAAACTCGCCGAAGACATCGTGGGTCTGACCCTTCTTCAGGCGCAGGAACTGAAAACGATCCTGAAAGACAAGTACGGCATCGAGCCGGCTGCTGGCGGCGCTGTCATGATGGCAGCCGGTCCGGCTGCTGCGGCTGCTCCGGTTGAAGAGCAGACCGAATTCGACGTCGTGCTGACCGACGCCGGTGCCAACAAGATCAACGTGATCAAGGAAGTCCGCGCGATCACCGGTCTGGGCCTGAAAGAAGCCAAGGACTTGGTGGAAGCTGGCGGCAAGGTCAAAGAAGCAGCGACCAAGGTCGACGCTGAAGCGATCAAGAAAAAGCTTGAAGAAGCTGGCGCCAAGGTCGAACTGAAGTAATCGGTCAGGGTGCAGATCGCATCCGATATCGGTTGAAATTGGCTGGGTCCGAAGGAATTCGGGCCCAGCTTAACCTGTCTTGAAAGGGGCATCATGCCCCATCCGGCAAACGGGTGCCCCTTTCAAGGCGTGGTTATAAGGTTCGGGAGCCATCCGGTGGGACGGGCGGCATGAATGGAACCTTACCCCCTGCTTCGCATGCGGCGCGCGCCCGTGACCCCGACGGCACGCGCGCCCGCGAAACACGAAAGGTGACGACGAGCATG
The DNA here is from genome assembly GCA_040385245.1 of Pseudomonadota bacterium. Lineage (GTDB taxonomy): Bacteria > Pseudomonadota > Alphaproteobacteria > Rhodobacterales > Rhodobacteraceae > JAZKHT01. Next base: position 36,358 of record JAZKHT010000004.1, read on the forward strand.
GCGCAAGCTTACGTTGGCCAGAAGCGTATCCGCCGGTATTACGGCAAGATTCGTGAAGTCCTGGAAATGCCGAACCTGATCGAGGTTCAGAAATCCTCATACGACCTGTTCCTGAAATCAGGGGACGGGCCCAAGCCGAACGATGGCGACGGGATTCAGGGAACGTTCCAGTCGGTCTTCCCGATCAAGGACTTCAACGAGACGGCCGTACTCGAGTTCGTGAAATACGAACTGGAAAAGCCGAAGTATGACGTGGACGAGTGCCAAAGCCGCGACATGACCTATGCGGCGCCGCTGAAGGTGACGCTGCGTCTGATCGTGTTCGATGTCGACGAAACCACCGGCGCGCGGTCCGTCAAGGACATCAAGGAACAGGACGTCTACATGGGCGACATGCCCCTGATGACGTCGAATGGCACGTTCATCGTGAACGGCACCGAACGTGTGATCGTCAGCCAGATGCACCGGTCACCCGGTGTGTTCTTTGACCACGACAAGGGCAAGACCCATTCGTCGGGCAAACTGCTGTTCGCCTGCCGGATCATTCCATACCGGGGGTCGTGGCTCGATTTCGAGTTCGACGCCAAGGATATAGTGTTCGCGCGCATCGACCGTCGCCGCAAACTGCCGGTGACGACGCTGCTTTATGCCCTTGGCATGGGGCAAGAGCAGATCATGGACGCGTATTACGAAACCGTCATGTTCAAGCACATCAAGAACAAGGGCTGGATCACCAAGTTCTTCCCCGAACGTGTGCGCGGCACTCGTCCGACCTATGACGTGGTCGATGCAGCCACCGGCGAGGTGATCTGCAAGGCGGGCGAAAAGATGACGCCCCGCATGGCGAACGAACTGATCAAGTCGGGCAAGGTCACCGAACTGCTGGTCCCTTACGACTACATCGTGGGCCGCTATGTGGCCAAAGACATCATCAACGAAGAGACCGGGGAAATCTGGGTCGAAGCCGGTGATGAACTGACGATGGAATATGACCGGGACGGCGAAGTGAAAGGCGGCAGCCTGAAGTTGCTGCTCGATCAGGGCATCACCGACATTCCGGTTCTGGACATCGACAACGTCAACGTCGGTCCCTACATCCGCAACACGATGGCGGCTGACAAGAACATGGGCCGCGATACCGCGCTCATGGACATCTACCGCGTCATGCGCCCCGGAGAGCCGCCGACAGTCGAAGCGGCAAGCCAGTTGTTCGACACGCTGTTCTTCGACAGCGAACGCTATGACCTGTCCGCCGTTGGCCGCGTCAAGATGAACATGCGTCTCGACCTCAAGGCGCCGGACACGTTCCGCACCCTGTCGCGCGACGACATCATCTCGTGCATCAAGGCGCTGACCGAACTGCGCGACGGCAAGGGCGAGATTGACGACATTGACCACCTTGGCAACCGCCGCGTGCGGTCCGTGGGCGAGTTGATGGAGAACCAGTACCGCGTCGGCCTGCTGCGGATGGAACGGGCGATCAAGGAACGCATGTCGTCGGTGGAAATCGACACGATCATGCCGCAGGACCTGATCAACGCCAAACCGGCGGCGGCGGCGGTGCGTGAATTCTTCGGCTCCAGTCAGCTGTCGCAGTTCATGGACCAAACCAACCCGCTGTCCGAAGTGACGCACAAGCGCCGCCTGTCGGCCCTTGGGCCGGGCGGTCTGACCCGCGAACGTGCCGGGTTCGAGGTGCGCGACGTTCACCCGACCCACTATGGCCGGATGTGCCCGATCGAAACGCCCGAAGGCCAGAACATCGGTCTGATCAACTCGCTGGCGACCTTTGCCCGCGTCAACAAGTACGGCTTCATCGAAACCCCCTACCGCAAGGTTGTGGACGGCAAGGTGACCGACGACGTGGTCTACATGTCCGCCACCGAGGAGATGCGCCACACCATCGCGCAGGCGAACGCCACGCTCGATGAAACCGGCGGCTTTGTGAACGAACTGGTTTCCACCCGGAAATCCGGCGAATTCATGCTGAACCCGTCGGACGCGGTTGATTTGATCGACGTGTCGCCCAAGCAGTTGGTGTCGGTTGCGGCGTCGCTTATTCCGTTCCTGGAAAACGACGACGCCAACCGCGCCCTGATGGGGTCGAACATGCAGCGTCAGGCGGTGCCGTTGCTGCAATCGGACGCGCCGTTCGTCGGCACGGGGATCGAGGCCGTCGTGGCACGGGATTCCGGGGCCGCCATCATGGCGCGCCGGGCCGGTGTGATCGACCAGGTTGATGCCACCCGTATCGTTGTGCGTGCGACCGAAATGCTGGATCCCGGTGAACCCGGCGTCGATATCTACCGTCTGCGCAAGTTCAAGCGTTCCAACCAATCGTCCTGCATCAACCAGCGCCCGCTGGTGAAGGTGGGCGATACCGTGATGCGCGGCGAAGTGGTGGCTGACGGCCCCTGCACCGACATGGGCGAACTGGCCCTTGGCCGAAACGTGGTCGTCGCGTTCATGCCGTGGAACGGCTACAACTATGAAGACTCGATCCTGATTTCGGAACGCATCCTGCGCGACGACGTGTTCACCTCGATCCACATCGAAGAATACGAAGTGGCAGCGCGCGACACGAAGCTGGGGCCGGAAGAGATCACCCGCGACATCCCGAACGTGGGCGAAGAAGCCCTGCGCAATCTGGACGAAGCAGGCATCGTCTATATCGGGGCCGAGGTGCAGCCGGGCGACATTCTGGTGGGCAAGATCACGCCCAAGGGCGAAAGCCCGATGACGCCAGAAGAAAAACTGCTGCGCGCCATCTTTGGTGAAAAAGCGTCGGACGTGCGGGATACCTCGCTTCGCCTGCCGCCGGGTGCCTATGGCACTATCGTCGAAGTGCGCGTGTTCAACCGCCACGGTGTGGACAAGGACGAACGCGCCCTGCAGATCGAGCGCGAAGAAGTCGAACGTCTCGCCCGCGACCGTGACGACGAATTGGCGATCTTGGAGCGTAACATCTATGCGCGCCTGAAAACGCTGATCATGGGCAAAGTGGCCGTAAAAGGCCCCAAGGGCGTCAAGCCGTCCTCGACCATCAATGACGAACTGCTGGGCACGCTGTCGCGCGGCCAGTGGTGGCAGCTTGCCTTGGGTGAAGAATCCGAAGCCAAGGACATCGAGGCCCTGCACGACCAGTACGAGGCGCAGAAGCGCGCCCTTGATCACCGGTTCGAGGACAAGGTCGAAAAGGTCCGTCGCGGCGACGATCTGCCTCCGGGCGTGATGAAGATGGTCAAGGTGTTCGTGGCGGTGAAGCGCAAGCTGCAACCGGGCGACAAGATGGCCGGTCGTCACGGCAACAAGGGCGTCATTTCCAAGGTCGTTCCGATCGAGGACATGCCCTTCCTTGCCGATGGCACGGCGGTTGACCTTGTTCTGAACCCGTTGGGCGTTCCCAGCCGGATGAACGTCGGTCAGATACTGGAAACCCATATGGGTTGGGCCGCGCGCGGTCTGGGCCTGCGGATCGACGAGGCATTGAAGGAATATCGCCGCTCTGGCGACATGACCCCAGTGCGCGAGGCGATGCGTCTGGCCTACGGCGACGAGACCTATGACGAGGCGTTCTCGGATCGCAGCGAAGACGAATTCCTGGAACTTGCAGGAAACGTCACGCGCGGCGTGCCGATCGCGTCGCCCGTCTTTGACGGCGCGAAAGAGGCTGACGTGAACGACGCGCTCACACGCGCCGGATTCGACACCTCGGGTCAGTCGGTCGTGTTCGACGGACGGTCGGGCGAACAGTTCGCCCGCAAGGTCACGGTCGGCGTCAAGTACATGCTGAAACTCCACCACCTTGTGGATGACAAGCTGCACGCACGTTCGACCGGTCCGTATTCGTTGGTCACGCAGCAGCCGTTGGGTGGTAAAGCCCAATTCGGCGGCCAGCGTCTCGGCGAGATGGAAGTCTGGGCACTGGAAGCTTACGGCGCCGCCTACACCCTGCAGGAAATGCTGACGGTGAAGTCGGACGACGTGGCAGGCCGGACCAAGGTCTACGAGTCGATCGTCAAGGGCGAGGACAATTTCGAAGCCGGGGTCCCGGAATCGTTCAACGTCCTTGTCAAAGAGGTCCGCGGCTTGGGCCTCAACATGGAACTCCTGGATGCGGAGGAGGAATAGAGGAATTTTCACCTGAAAATTCTTCGGGGCCAGAATGTTCACGCGGAATGTTTTGGCCCGCCTCTGACCGCAACCTCCATTCTTAGGAATTGAAATGAACCAGGAACTCAGCACCAACCCGTTCAACCCGGTTGCGCCCGTCAAGACCTTTGACGAGATCAAGATCAGCTTGGCCTCGCCCGAACGGATTCTGTCGTGGTCCTTCGGCGAGATCAAGAAGCCGGAAACCATCAACTACCGTACGTTCAAACCGGAACGGGACGGCCTGTTCTGCGCGCGCATCTTTGGTCCGATCAAGGATTACGAATGCCTGTGCGGCAAATACAAGCGCATGAAATATCGCGGCGTTGTCTGCGAAAAGTGCGGCGTCGAAGTCACCCTTCAGAAGGTGCGGCGCGAACGGATGGGCCACATCGAACTGGCCGCCCCTGTCGCGCACATCTGGTTCCTGAAGTCGCTGCCCAGCCGCATCGGCCTGATGCTGGACATGACGCTGCGCGATCTGGAACGCATCCTTTACTTTGAAAACTACGTCGTGATCGAGCCGGGCCTGACCGACCTGACCTACGGCCAGTTGATGACCGAGGAAGAGTTCCTTGACGCGCAGGACCAATACGGCGCCGATGCCTTTACCGCCAACATCGGTGCCGAGGCGATCCGCGAAATGCTGGCCGCGATCGATCTTGAATCGACCGCCGATCAGCTGCGTGAAGACCTGAAAGAAGCTACGGGCGAGCTGAAGCCGAAAAAGATCATCAAGCGGCTGAAGATCGTTGAATCCTTCCTTGAATCCGGCAACCGCCCGGAATGGATGGTTCTGACCGTGCTGCCGGTGATCCCGCCGGAACTGCGCCCGCTGGTCCCGCTGGACGGCGGCCGTTTCGCCACGTCCGACCTGAACGACCTGTACCGCCGCGTCATCAACCGCAACAACCGTCTGAAGCGGCTGATTGAACTGCGTGCGCCCGATATCATCGTGCGCAACGAAAAGCGGATGCTGCAAGAAGCCGTGGACGCGCTGTTTGACAACGGCCGTCGTGGCCGCGTGATCACGGGCACCAACAAGCGCCCGCTGAAATCGCTGTCCGACATGCTGAAGGGCAAGCAGGGTCGCTTCCGCCAGAACCTTTTGGGTAAACGCGTCGACTTTTCGGGTCGTTCGGTCATCGTGACTGGCCCGGAACTGAAACTGCACCAGTGCGGGTTGCCAAAGAAGATGGCGCTCGAACTGTTCAAGCCGTTCATCTACTCGCGGCTTGAGGCGAAGGGTCTGTCCAGCACCGTCAAACAGGCGAAAAAGTTGGTGGAAAAGGAACGCCCCGAGGTTTGGGACATCCTTGACGAAGTGATCCGCGAACACCCTGTTTTGCTGAACCGCGCGCCGACCCTGCACCGTCTGGGCATCCAGGCGTTCGAGCCGATCCTGATCGAAGGCAAGGCGATCCAGCTTCACCCGCTGGTCTGTTCGGCCTTCAACGCCGACTTTGACGGCGACCAGATGGCTGTGCACGTTCCGCTGTCGCTGGAAGCGCAGCTTGAAGCCCGCGTTTTGATGATGTCGACGAACAACGTTCTGTCGCCCGCCAACGGCGCGCCGATCATTGTTCCGTCGCAGGACATGGTTCTGGGCCTGTACTACACCACCATGAACCGCAAGGGCATGGTCGGCGAAGGCATGGCGTTCTCGGACATCGACGAAGTTGAACACGCGCTTGCCGCCGGGGCCGTGCATCTGCACGCCGGGATCAAGGCGCGGATCAAACAGATCGACGAAGAGGGCAACGAAGTCTGGAAGCGCTACGAGACGACCCCCGGTCGTCTGCGTCTGGGCAACCTGCTGCCGTTGAACGCGAAAGCCCCGTTCGAACTGGTCAACCGCCTGCTGCGGAAGAAAGACGTGCAGAACGTCATCGACACCGTCTACCGCTACTGCGGTCAGAAAGAGTCGGTGATCTTCTGTGACCAGATCATGGGTCTGGGCTTCCGCGAGGCGTTCAAGGCCGGCATTTCGTTCGGCAAGGACGACATGCTGATCCCGGATTCCAAATGGACCATCGTGAACGAAGTGCGCGATCAGGTTAAGGAATTCGAACAGCAGTACATGGACGGCCTGATCACCCAAGGTGAAAAGTACAACAAGGTCGTTGATGCCTGGTCGAAGTGTTCCGACAAGGTCGCGGGCGAGATGATGGCCGAAATCTCGGCTGTCCGGTACGACGATGCCGGTGCCGAAAAGGAACCGAACTCGGTCTACATGATGTCGCACTCGGGTGCGCGGGGTTCACCTGCGCAGATGAAACAGCTTGGCGGGATGCGCGGCCTGATGGCCAAACCGTCGGGTGAGATCATCGAGACGCCGATCATCTCGAACTTCAAGGAAGGTCTGACCGTTCTTGAATACTTCAACTCGACCCACGGCGCGCGCAAAGGTCTGGCCGACACCGCGCTGAAGACGGCGAACTCGGGCTATCTGACGCGGCGTCTGGTGGACGTGGCGCAGGATTGCATCGTGCGCAGCCCGGATTGCGGCACCGATCATGCGATCACCGCCTCTGCCGCCGTGAACGATGGCGAAGTGGTGCAGTCGCTGGCCGAACGCATCCTGGGTCGTGTCGCGGCGGATGACATCCTTGTTCCGGGTTCGGACGAGGTGATCGTCGCGCGCGGGGAACTGATCGACGAACGGCGTGCCGATCTGGTTGATCAGGCGGGCGTGGCCTCGTGCCGCATCCGCAGCCCGCTGACGTGTGAGGCCGAAGAGGGTGTATGCGCGGCTTGCTATGGCCGTGACCTTGCCCGCGGTACGCTGGTCAACATCGGTGAAGCGGTCGGCATCATCGCCGCACAGTCCATCGGTGAACCCGGCACGCAGCTGACGATGCGGACGTTCCACATCGGCGGCATCGCGCAGGGTGGTCAGCAGTCGTTCCTTGAGGCCAGCCAGGAAGGCCGCGTGGAATTCCGCAACACCAACCTTCTGTCCAACGCCAATGGCGAACAGATCGTGGTCGGACGGAACATGCAGATCGCCATCATCGACGAGGCCGGTCAGGAACGGGCTGCCCACAAGATCAGCTATGGTGCTAAAATCCACGTTAAGGACGGCACATCCGTCAAACGTGGGGCCAAGCTGTTCGAATGGGACCCCTACACCTTGCCGATCATCGCAGAAAAGGCCGGTGTGGCCCGCTTTGTCGACCTGATTTCGGGTATGTCGGTGCGTGAAGACACGGATGAAGCCACCGGTATGACGCAGCGCGTCGTGTCCGACTGGCGGTCCGCGCCCAAGGGCAACGATCTGAAGCCAGAGGTCATCATCATGAACCCGGAAACGGGCGAACCGGTGCGGGCCGACAACGGCAATCCGATCAGCTATCAGATGTCGGTGGACGCCATTCTTTCCGTCGAAGACGGTCAGGACATCCGCCCCGGCGACGTTGTGGCGCGTATCCCGCGCGAAGGTGCCAAGACCAAGGACATCACCGGGGGTCTTCCCCGTGTGGCCGAATTGTTCGAAGCCCGTCGCCCGAAAGATCACGCGATCATTGCCGAACATGATGGCTATGTGCGCTTTGGCAAAGACTACAAGAACAAGCGCCGGATCACGATCGAACCCGTGGACGACTCGGTCAACACGGTCGAATACATGGTGCCCAAGGGTAAGCACATTCCGGTTCAGGAAGGCGATTTCGTCCAGAAGGGCGATTACATCATGGACGGCAACCCTGCGCCGCATGACATCCTGCGTATCCTGGGTGTCGAGGCGCTGGCAAACTACATGATCGACGAAGTGCAGGACGTCTATCGCCTGCAAGGCGTGAAGATCAACGACAAGCACATCGAGGTGATCGTTCGCCAGATGCTGCAAAAGTTCGAAATCCTCGACAGCGGCGAGACCACGCTGCTCAAGGGCGAACATGTCGACAAGGCCGAACTGGACGAGAACAACGACAAGGCGCACGCCCACGGCATGCGCCCTGCCATCGCCGAACCGATCCTGCTGGGCATCACCAAGGCGTCGCTGCAGACCCGCAGCTTCATCTCGGCGGCGTCCTTCCAGGAAACAACCCGCGTGCTGACCGAAGCTTCGGTTCAGGGCAAACGCGACAAACTGGTCGGTCTGAAAGAGAACGTCATCGTCGGCCGTTTGATCCCGGCCGGCACCGGCGGTGCCACCAGCCGCGTCAAGCGTCTGGCGGCCGAGCGTGACACCAAAGTCGTCGAATCCCGCCGGTCAGAGGCGGAAACGGCGGCCGCTTTGGCAGCGCCCACCGATATGTCACCGTTCAAGGACGATGACGCCGGTCTGGTCGATATCGTTGAAAGCCGCGATCTCTGAGCCCGGTTGACTGAAAAGAAAGGCCCCCTGCTGCAAGGCGGGGGGCCTTTTGCGTTTGCGGTCTTTCGCACCGCATCTGTCCGTTGCTAGGGTAGGTCATCATCCGGGAACGAGTTTTCGTGTCACAGGTCGTCAATCATATCCTCGGGCTCATCCGGTTTTCTTATCCGGCCATCGGAGCCTTTGCCCGGTCCGGCACGGCCCCCGCCGATGCGGCGGCGTTCCTGTATGATCCGGCCCGGCTGGATCGGCGGTTTCATCTGCTTGAAAACCTGTGCCTGCCGTCGATGCTGGCGCAAGATGACGCGAATTTCGATCTGGGCGTTCTGGTGGGCGACGATCTGCCCGCCCCGTTCCGCGCCCGGCTTGACGCGGCCCTGCGACCGATGCCCCGCGCGCGTGTCATCGCGTTGCCACCGCTGCCGCATTATGACGCCACCCAGCGGGCTTTTGCCGCGATGCGCCCCGATACGGCCAGCCATATCACGACCTTTCGTCTGGACGACGACGATGCGCTGTGCCGCAGCTATATCGCAACGCTGCGGCGCATGACGGACGGGCTGATCCCGTTGCGTCCGGCAAAGGCACCCTTTGCCATCGCCTTCAACCGGGGTTTCTTTCTGGAACGGGGCGATGGCGGCAACCGCGTCTATGACGTGATCGAGAAACTTCCCCCCGCGTCAGGCTGTGCCATGACCGCACATGCCGCACACCGGGACAATGTCTATCGCCGCAATCACCGGCTGTTACCGCAGTTCATGACAGTGTTTTCCGACGCGGACACGCCCGCCTTTATCCGCAGCATCCATGCCGACAACGACAGCACCCCCTTTGCCAGCGGTCAGTTAGCCCGGATGAAGCCGGAAAAGCTGGACGCCGCCCTGCGCGCCGGTTTTCCCTTCACTCTGGACAGCCTGCAGGCCCTGTGATCTGTCACCCTGAAATGCCCAATATTTCAGCAGCGAAAGCCCGCGATGATTTCTGACAACTTGCGCGGCGCGCTTTACATGAACGTGGCCATGGCCGCCTTTACCCTGAACGATACGGCCATGAAGGCGGTGACGGAAACCCTGCCGCTGTATCAGTCGATCGGCCTGCGCGGCGCGCTGACGCTGATCCCGCTGGTGCTGATCGCCCATTTCACCGGGGGGCTGCGCCTTTCGCTTGGCCCGCGCGACCGGGTCGTCGTCGCCATCCGCTGTGTGGCCGAAGTGGGCGGCACGCTGCTGTTTCTGGCCGCGCTGATGCACATGCCGTTGGCCAATCTGTCCGCGATCCTGCAATCGCTGCCGCTTGCCGTCACCTTGGCGGCGGCGCTGTTCTTTGGCGAAAGGGTGGGCTGGCGGCGGATGTCCGCAATTGTCGTCGGTTTCATCGGTGTGCTGATCATCATCCGGCCCGGACCTGACGGCTTTGATTTCTGGTCGCTGATCGGGCTGGCCTCGGTCGCGTGCGTGGTGGTGCGCGACCTGTCCACGCGCGAAATCAGCCGCGCGGTGCCATCGGCCACCGTCGCCGTGCTGGCGTCGGTCACCGTCACCGCTGCGGGGTTTGCGCTGTCGGCGGGGCAGGGGTGGCAACCCATCGGCGGCCATCAGGCGGTGTTGCTGGGCGCGGCCGCATCGGCGTTGGTGGTGGGATACATGTTTTCGGTCATGGTGATGCGGGTGGGCGACATCGGCTTTATCGCGCCGTTCCGCTATACCGCACTGCTGTGGGCAATCGTGCTGGGGTGGCTGGCTTTTGGCAATCTGCCGGATGGTCTGACATTGGCGGGGGCGGGGTTGGTGGTTGGATCGGGTGTGTTCACGCTTTGGCGGGAACGCCGCATCCGCAAGGCATCAGCGTGATGTGACCTTGTGACAGTTGCGAAGAACGCCGGAACCTGACAAAGAGCGCGGAACATTTCCGCCGCGTTTCGCCGGTGATCGGAACATCATGCCAGCGCTTTCCATCGTCATTCCTGCCCGCAACGAAGCAGGGAACCTGTCGTCCCTTGTAGCCGAAATCAAAAGCGCGCTGAGTGCCGAGACGGATTTCGAGATCATCATCGTCGATGACGGCTCTACCGATGGCACGGCTGAAAGTGTTGCGGGCCTGCCCATGGTGCGCGTGCTGCGCAATGATGTCTCTGCCGGGCAAAGCGCCGCAGTCCATTCAGGCGTTCAGGTTGCGCGCGGGCAGATCGTCTGCACATTGGACGGCGACGGTCAGAACCCGCCTGCCGATTTGCCAAAGTTGATCGCTCCGTTGCGGGCAGATACGGCGGGGCGCATCGGATTGGTCGCGGGCCAGCGCGTCGGACGCCAGGATACCTTGTCGAAAAAGCTGGCCTCGCGCTTTGCCAACGGATTGCGCGCGCGGATGTTGGGGGACAACACCCGCGATACGGGCTGCGGACTGAAGGCGTTCCGCCGCGACGCCTTTCTGGCTTTGCCCTATTTCGATCACATGCACCGCTATCTGCCCGCCCTGTTTTCCCGCGATGGCTGGAACATCGTTCACGTCGATGTCGGCCACCGGTCGCGCGGGGCAGGGCGATCTAACTACAGCAATCTGCAACGCGCCTTGGTCGGGATTGTCGATCTATTCGGCGTCCTGTGGCTGCTGCGCCGTCGCAAGAAGGCCACACCACACCCCTTTGCCCATACCGGAGAATGACCGTGCAGACGTTGATGGACTGGATGAATGTCACCACGCGGTTCGAACTGGCCTGGATCTTCATAGGTCTGGGGGGGCAAATGTTGTTCTCGGCGCGTTTCATCGTGCAGTGGATCGCGTCCGAGCGGGTGCGTCGGTCGGTCGTTCCGGTGACGTTCTGGTATTTCTCGATGGGCGGCGGGATTGTGCTGCTGGCCTATGCCATCCATCGCGCGGACCCGGTGTTTATCCTGGGGCAGGCACTGGGCGTGGTGATCTATTCGCGCAATCTGTGGCTGATCCACCGTGAAAAAGATGCCACAAGCTGATTGGCTGCGCCCGTCGCTTGGCATCGTAGGGCTTGTCACGTTGTGGCGACTGGCGTTGCTGGTCTTTAACCGGACCGATCTTTTTGTTGATGAAAGCCAGTATTGGCTGTGGGGCCAGCACTTTGCCTTTGGCTATTACAGCAAGCCGCCGCTGATTGCCTGGGTCATCGGTCTGTCCACCGCGATTGGCGGCGACACGGCGTTCTGGGTGCGGGCACCCTTTGCGCTGTTCCATGGGGCGACTGCGTTGGTTCTGGCGGCACTGGCGGCGCGGGTTTACAACGGACGTGTGGCGGTTCTGGTTGCGGCCAGCTATGTGACCCTGCCGATGGTGGCGGTCGGGTCGCTGCTGGCGTCGACCGACACCATCATGGCCCCGTTCTTTGGGGCTGCGCTTTATTTCCACGCGCGTCTGGTGCAGGCGGGAACCGCGCGATTTGCCCTGTGGACCGGGGCGATGGCAGGGATGGCCTTTCTGGCCAAATATGCCGGTGTGTATTTCCTGTTGGGGGCCGGGCTTGGCGCGCTTTTGTTGCCCGCCTTGCGGATTGGCTGGCGGAACGGGGCGTGGATGCTGCTGGCTTTTGTCGCGGTCGCCGCTCCAAATCTGCTGTGGAACCTTTGGAATGGGTTCACGACGTTGTCGCACACGATGGACAACGTCGGTTGGGTGCGCGAGGCGACGCCGATCAACCCCGCCGGTCTGGCCGAATTCTTCTTCAGCCAGTTTGCCGTTGCGGGGCCGGTCGTATTCGGCGCAATCCTTTGGGCGCTGCGCCACCCGTTGCGGACGGACACCGCCCGTCTGTTGGTGTTTGTCGTCCCGGCCATAGCCATTGTCTGCGCGCAGGCGTTGCTGGATCAGGCCTATGCCAATTGGGCCGCATCGGCCTACTTCGCCGGAACCGTCGTGGCGGCAGCGACTCTTGCGCCGTATGGGCGTGTGTTGACCGCATCCTTTGTCATTAACGGCTGCATAACGCTTGCCCTGCCGCTGCTGGCCGTGATGCCGCATCTGACCTTGGGGCGCGATGCGCCGCTGCTGGCGCGATATCTGGGGCAGTCGCAATTGAGCCACGCCCTGATGGCTGCGGCGCAACGGGCAGGCAACGTGCCCATCGTGTCAGACCGGCGCGAGGTGCTTGCGGACCTGTTCTTTACCGGCGCGACCTCGGGCCTTGCGTTCTATGCCGTGCCGCCACAGGGCAGACCGATGAACCACTACCAACAGGCCTGGCCCCTGCCAGCGACAAGCGCCGGGCCGGTCCTGCTGGTGACGCGCAACGTCCCCCAATGCCCCGCTGAAAGGGTGGATTTGCCGACAGACCTGCCCGCTTATGCCAAATCCCGATTGGCTGCCTATCTGATCCCGGCAGATTGTGTGACGCATGACTGACCCCCTTCGCGCCGCTGTTGTGCTGACGTTTGTTACTTTGGCCGCCTTTGTCGTCTTTGCCCTATGGCCGGGCATCGACATCGCGATATCTGCCGCGTTCTACGATCCATCGGCAGGTGCGTGGTCCGCGACATCGCCTGCGGCGGAAGCGGTGCGGATGACGATGTGGCGCCTGTCGCAGGTGGTTGCCCTGACCGCCTTGGGTGCATTGATCCTGTCGGCGTGGCGCAGGCGTGCTGTCTTGAATATTCCCCTACGCGACTGGGCGCTGATCGTGCTGCTGTATGTGCTGGTTCCGGGCCTGTTGACCGATACCTTGCTCAAGCGGTTCTGGGGGCGCGCCCGCCCTGTAAAGATCACTGAATTCGACGGCACCCTGACCTTTACCGCGCCGCACGAAATCTCGGACCAATGCTTGCGGAATTGCTCGTTCGTATCGGGCGAGGTAACGGGAACCACCGCCACGGCGGTTGCCCTGACCATCATCTTGTTGCACTGGCGCGACGCCCTGCCGCGCGCGTGGTTCGGCCCCTTGGGTCTGGTCATCTGGACATTGCCACTTCTGGTTGGTTTCCAGCGGATCGCCAGTGGCGGGCATTTTCTGTCGGATGCCATTTTCTCGGTCCTGTTCGTGCTGTTGGCCGCGTCGGTGCTGCGCCTGGTATTGACGGGCCGCAGGTCCGCTGGCGGCTGAAAATGGCAAGGGGGCAGCGGTTGACAACCCCCGCGACTCCCAATATACGCCCGCTACCTCGTGTTGCGACGTCTGTCTGCGACCGGGGTATCTGAAGTAAAGATGTGGTCATGATCCGGGTTCAACACCCCGATCCTCTGGAATTCCACCGCGTCGTCCCCGCGAAGGGGACGCATGCGGTTTTGGCGTTTTGCATAGGTGCAATTCGCCGTCGAGAAGCAGCGTGCCCGGGTCTGGGTGCGAGTATTGACAGAGCAACACGGGGAACGTGAATGCCGACGATCCAACAGCTTATCCGCAAGCCGCGGGAAGCAAAAGCAAGACGGTCCAAGTCGCAGCACTTGGAATCCTGCCCGCAAAAGCGTGGCGTTTGTACGCGCGTCTATACGACGACGCCGAAAAAGCCGAACTCGGCCATGCGGAAAGTCGCAAAAGTGCGTCTGACCAACGGGTTTGAGGTCATCAGCTACATTCCGGGCGAAAAGCACAACCTTCAGGAACACTCGGTGGTTCTGATCCGTGGCGGCCGGGTAAAAGACCTTCCCGGTGTGCGTTACCACATCCTGCGCGGTGTTCTGGATACCCAGGGCGTCAAAGAGCGTCGCCAGCGGCGTTCGAAATACGGCGCGAAGCGGCCGAAGTGAGGAGCTGAGATATGTCCCGTCGTCACGCCGCAGAGAAGCGCGAAATTCTCCCGGACGCCAAATATGGCGACCGCGTTCTGACCAAGTTCATGAACAACCTGATGGTCGATGGCAAGAAATCCATCGCCGAATCGATCGTGTACAACGCGCTCGAGCGGGTTCAGCAGCGCTTGAAGCGCGAACCGATCGAGGCCTTTCACGAGGCGCTGGATAACGTGAAACCGTCCGTCGAAGTGCGTTCGCGCCGCGTCGGTGGTGCCACGTATCAGGTTCCCGTCGAAGTGCGCACCGAACGCCGCGAGGCATTGGCCATCCGCTGGCTGATCATCGCAGCGCGCAAGCGCAACGAAAATACCATGGAAGAACGCTTGGCTGCCGAATTGTCGGATGCCTGCAACAACCGTGGCACCGCTGTGAAAAAGCGCGAAGACACACACAAGATGGCCGACGCCAACAAAGCGTTCAGCCATTACCGCTGGTAATCCTATAGCCTGAGGCAGCCCAATGGCACGCGAATATCCCCTGAACCGTTATCGTAACTTCGGGATCATTGCCCACATCGACGCGGGCAAGACCACGACGACCGAGCGGATCCTGTACTACACCGGCAAGTCGCACAAAATCGGCGAGGTGCACGATGGTGCCGCGACGATGGACTGGATGGAACAGGAGCAGGAGCGCGGGATCACGATCACGTCCGCTGCGACTACCACCTTCTGGCAGCGCACGATTGATTCCGACAACGTGTCAAAGGATGACCGTTACCGTTTCAACATCATCGACACCCCCGGCCACGTCGACTTCACCATCGAAGTCGAACGTTCGCTGGCGGTGCTTGATGGTGCTGTGGTTCTTCTCGACGGCAACGCCGGGGTGGAACCGCAGACCGAAACCGTGTGGCGTCAGGCTGACCGCTACAAGGTTCCACGGATCGTCTTCGTCAACAAAATGGACAAGACCGGCGCTGATTTCTACAACTGCGTCAAGATGATCAAAGACCGCACCGGCGCCATTCCGATGCCGGTCGCCCTTCCCATCGGGGCCGAAGACAAGCTGGAAGGCATCATCGACCTGGTGACCATGGAAGAATGGGTCTACCTGGGCGAAGATCTTGGCGCGTCTTGGAAGCGTCAGCCGATCCGCGCCGATCTGAAGGATCTGGCCGACAAGTGGCGCAACAACATGCTCGAACTTGCTGTCGAGCAGGACGACACCGCCATGGAAGCCTACCTTGAAGGCACCGAGCCGACCGCCGAAGAACTGCGCGCGCTGATCCGCAAGGGTTGCCTGTCGCTGTCCTTCGTGCCGATGCTGGCCGGTTCCGCGTTCAAGAACAAAGGCGTGCAGCCGATGCTGAACGCCGTGATCGACTACTTGCCCACGCCTCTCGACGTGCCGCCCTATATGGGCTTTACGCCGGGCGACGAGACGGAAACCCGCAACATCGCGCGCTCTGCCGATGATGCCCAGCCCTTCTCGGCGCTGGCGTTCAAGATTATGAACGACCCCTTCGTCGGCTCGCTGACCTTCACGCGCATCTATTCGGGCGTGCTGAAGAAAGGCGACGGCATGCTGAACGCGACCAAAGAGCGTAAAGAGCGCGTTGGCCGCATGATGATGATGCACGCCATCAACCGCGAAGAGATCGACGAAGCCTTTGCGGGCGACATCATCGCGCTGGCCGGTCTGAAGGAAACCACCACAGGGGATACCCTGTGTGATCCGGCAAACCCGGTGGTTCTGGAAACCATGACTTTCCCGCAGCCCGTGATCGAAATCGCGGTCGAACCGAAGTCGAAGGCCGACCAGGAAAAGATGGGCATCGCTCTTGCTCGCCTGGCTGCTGAAGACCCGTCCTTCCGCGTCGAAACCGACTTCGAGTCGGGCCAGACGATCATGAAAGGCATGGGCGAACTTCACCTCGACATTCTCGTCGACCGTATGCGTCGCGAATTCAAGGTCGAGGCGAACATCGGTGCGCCGCAGGTGGCCTACCGCGAGACGATCTCGCGCGAAGCTGAAATCGACTACACCCACAAGAAACAGACCGGTGGCACGGGCCAGTTCGCCCGCGTCAAGCTGATCATCACCCCGGTTGATCCCGGTGTGGGCTATTCGTTCGAAACCAAGGTTGTCGGTGGTTCGGTGCCCAAGGAATACATCCCGGGCGTTGAAAAGGGGATCAAGTCGGTCATGGATTCCGGTCCGTTGGCAGGCTTCCCGGTCATCGACTTCAAGGTGGCTCTGGTTGACGGTGCCTACCACGACGTCGACTCGTCGGTTCTGGCCTTTGAGATCGCGGCCCGTGCTGCGATGCGCGAAGGTCTGAAAAAGGCCGGCGCCAAACTGCTGGAACCGATCATGAAGGTCGAAGTGGTGACGCCAGAAGAATATACCGGCGGCATCATCGGCGACCTGACCTCGCGTCGGGGGATGGTTCAGGGGCAGGATTCACGCGGCAACGCCAACGTGATCAACGCCTTTGTTCCGCTGGCCAACATGTTCGGCTACATCAACAACCTGCGCTCCATGTCTTCGGGCCGGGCGAACTTCTCGATGTCGTTCGACCATTACGATGCCGTCCCGCAGAACATCTCGGACGAGATCCAGAAGAAATACGCTTAACCGGTGTGGCGGGGTGAACCCCGCCCTACCACCACTGTAGGGCGGGTTCATACCGCCGCATCGAACCGAACAGGAGGCCACCATGGCAAAGGCAAAGTTTGAACGGAACAAACCGCACGTCAACATCGGCACGATTGGCCACGTTGACCACGGCAAGACGACGCTGACGGCGGCGATCACCAAGTATTACGGCGAATTCCGCGCCTATGACCAGATCGACGGCGCGCCGGAAGAGCGGGCGCGCGGGATCACGATCTCGACCGCGCATGTGGAATACGAGACGGCGAACCGCCACTACGCGCACGTCGACTGCCCCGGCCACGCCGACTACGTCAAGAACATGATCACCGGTGCCGCCCAGATGGACGGCGCGATCCTGGTCTGTGCTGCGTCCGACGGCCCGATGCCGCAGACGCGCGAACACATCCTGTTGGGTCGCCAGGTGGGTATCCCCTACATGGTGTGCTACATGAACAAGATCGACCTGGTTGACGACGAAGAACTGGTCGAATTGGTGGAAATGGAACTGCGCGAACTGTTCTCGTCCTACGATTACCCCGGCGATGACATTCCGATCGTCAAGGGCTCGGCCCACCAGGCCATGATCGGCGAGCGCAAGGACATCGGCGAAGATTCGATCCACGCCCTGATGAAGGCCGTTGACGAATACATCCCGACCCCGGCGCGTGCCGTGGACCAGCCGTTCCTGATGCCGATCGAGGACGTGTTCTCGATCTCGGGTCGTGGCACGGTGGTGACGGGCCGGATCGAGCGTGGCGTGATCAACGTCGGCGACGAAGTTGAAATCGTCGGCATCCGCGACACGAAAAAGTCGACCTGCACGGGCGTGGAAATGTTCCGCAAACTGCTGGACCGTGGCGAAGCTGGCGACAACGTCGGCGTGCTGCTGCGCGGCATCGACCGTGAAGGCGTGGAACGTGGCCAGGTGCTGTGCAAGCCGAAGTCGGTTGCCCCGCACACCAAGTTCGAAGCCGAAGCCTACATCCTGACCAAGGAAGAAGGCGGCCGCCACACGCCGTTCTTCGCCAACTACCGTCCGCAGTTCTACTTCCGCACGACCGACGTGACGGGCACCGTGGAACTGCCGGAAGGCACCGAAATGGTGATGCCGGGCGACAACCTCAAGTTCAACGTGACCTTGATCGCCCCCATCGCCATGGAAGAAAAACTCCGCTTCGCCATCCGCGAAGGTGGCCGCACCGTCGGTGCGGGCGTCGTCTCGAAAATCATCGCTTAATTGGAAGAGGGGCGGGTCCGGTCACAAGCCGGCCCCGCTTCCCGCCAAGCCCGAGGGCATTGAAATGCAAGGTCAGACTATTCGTATCCGGCTTAAGGCCTTCGATTACCGCGTACTGGATGCCAGCACGCAGGAAATCGTGAACACGGCCAAACGGACCGGTGCAACCGTTCGTGGGCCCATCCCACTGCCAAACAAGATCGAGAAGTTCACGGTTCTCCGTGGTCCGCACATCGACAAAAAGTCGCGCGACCAGTGGGAAATCCGGACGCACAAGCGTCTTCTCGACATCGTTGATCCGACCCCGCAGACCGTGGACGCGCTGATGAAGCTCGACCTCGCGGCCGGCGTGGATGTCGAGATCAAAGTTTAAGGGGGGCATGAACATGCGCTCTGGCGTTATCGCAAAGAAGCTGGGCATGACCCGGCTGTTTCTGGAAAACGGCACACAGGTTCCTGTGACCGTGCTTCAGCTTGACAACCTGCAGGTCGTGGCCCAGCGGACCGCCGACAAGGATGGCTACACGGCTGTCCAACTCGGCGCCGGTCTGGCCAAGGCCAAGCGGACCACCGCTGCCATGCGCGGCCACTTCGCCAAAGCTCAGGTCGAGCCGAAGCGCAAGATCGCCGAATTCCGCGTGTCGCCTGCAAACCTGATCGAAGTGGGCGCGGAAATCACCGCCAACCACTATCTTGAAGGTCAGTATGTCGACATCGCAGGCACCTCGATCGGCAAGGGCTTTCAGGGCGCGATGAAGCGGCACAACTTCGGCGGCCTTCGGGCGTCGCACGGTGTGTCCGTTTCCCACCGCTCGCACGGGTCCACCGGCCAGTGCCAAGACCCTGGCAAGGTGTTCAAGGGCAAGAAGATGGCTGGCCACATGGGCGCCGTCCGCACCACCACGCAGAACCTGGAAGTTGTCCGTACGGATGCCGACCGTGGTCTGATCATGGTCAAGGGTGCGGTTCCCGGTTCCAAGGGCGGCTGGGTCACCATCAAGGACGCCGTGAAGAAAGCTGCTCCGGCAGGTCTTCCGCTTCCGGCTGCTGTTCGTTCGGCTGTCTCGGCTGCGGCCGAAGTGCCCGCCGAAGGGGGTGAAGCATGAAACTTGACGTAATCAAGCTGGACGGCGGCAAAGCCGGTTCGATTGATCTGGACGAAGCGCTGTTCGGCCTTGAGCCGCGCGCCGACATCCTGCACCGTGTGGTGCGCTGGCAGCGGGCGAAAGCCCAAGCTGGCACCCACTCGACGCTGACCCGCGCCGAGGTGTCCTACTCGACCAAGAAGATCTATCGCCAGAAGGGCACCGGCGGCGCACGCCACGGTTCCAAGAAGGCCCCGATCTTCCGTCACGGTGGTGTCGTCAAAGGCCCGACCCCACGCAGCCACGCGCATGACCTGCCCAAGAAGTTCCGGGCACTGGGTCTGCGCCACGCCCTGTCCGCCAAGGCGAAAGCCGGCGAGCTGGTGATCCTGGACGCGGCCAACATGGCCGAAGCCAAGACCGCGATGCTGGCCAAGACGGTCAAGGAAATGGGCTGGAAGCGCGTCCTGATCATCGACGGTACGGACCTTGACGCGAATTTCGCGTTGGCGGCCCGCAACCTCGAAGGCATCGACGTTCTGCCGTCGATGGGCGCCAACGTTTATGACATCCTGAAGCGTGACACCCTGGTGATCACGAAGGCCGGTGTCGAAGCACTGGAGGCTCGGTTGAAATGAGCGCGAAACCCGAACACTACGACCTGATCAAAAAGCCGATCATCACCGAAAAGGCCACCATGGCCTCGGAGCATGGCGCGGTGGTCTTTCAGGTCGCGATGAGCGCGACCAAACCCCAGATCAAAGAGGCCGTCGAGGCTGTCTTTGGTGTAAAAGTGAAGGCGGTCAACACCACCATCACCAAGGGCAAGGTCAAAAAGTTCCGTGGTCGCCTTGGCGAACGCTCGGACAAGAAGAAAGCCTACGTCACCCTCGAAGAGGGAAATACCATCGACGTGGCAACGGGCCTCTGATAGAAGCCCACGAATCTTGCGGCCCCGGGTTTCCGGGGCCGTGGATTTTTCACTGATCGGGGATCTTCGGAGCCCTATAACCTTGGGTCCGCACAGTCGGACCCTTCAGCTGACGGAAGACAGAAAGCATGGCACTTAAGTCGTATAAGCCGACGACGCCTGGCCAGCGAGGGCTGGTTCTGATCGACCGTTCGGAGCTTTGGAAAGGCCGCCCGGTCAAATCCCTTACTGAGGGTTTGACCAAGACAGGTGGTCGGAACAACACCGGACGCGTCACGATGTGGCACAAGGGTGGCGGCGCAAAGCGTCTCTACCGTATCGTTGATTTCAAGCGTCGCAAGTTCGACATGCCGGCCGTGGTCGAGCGGATCGAATATGACCCGAACCGCACCGCATTTATCGCGCTGGTAAAGTATTCGGACGGCGAGCTTGCCTATATCCTTGCACCGCAGCGTCTGGGCGTGGGTGACAGCGTGATCGCTGGCGCCAAGACCGACGTGAAGCCGGGCAATGCCATGCCGTTCAGCGGCATGCCGATCGGCACGATCGTCCACAACGTGGAGCTGAAGGCAGGCAAGGGCGGCCAGTTGGCCCGCGCTGCCGGTACATACGCCCAGTTTGTCGGTCGTGACGGTGGCTATGCGCAGATCCGCCTGTCGTCAGGCGAATTGCGGATGGTCCGTCAGGAATGCATGGCCACCATCGGCGCCGTGTCCAACCCCGACAACTCCAACCAGAACTTCGGTAAAGCCGGTCGTATGCGCCACAAGGGCGTGCGTCCGACGGTCCGCGGTGTTGCCATGAACCCGATCGACCACCCGCACGGCGGCGGCGAAGGCCGCACCAGCGGTGGCCGCCACCCGGTTACCCCGTGGGGCAAGGGCACCAAGGGCAACAAGACCCGCAAAGCCAAAGCGTCTGACAGCCTTATTGTCCGCTCGCGTCACGCCAAGAAGAAAGGGCGCTAATCCATGGCACGTTCCATTTGGAAAGGCCCGTTCGTCGACGGCTACGTCCTGAAAAAGGCCGAGAAATCGCGCGAGTCGGGCAAGAACGAAGTGATCAAGATCTGGTCGCGTCGTTCCACTATCCTGCCGCAGTTTGTCGGGCTGACGTTTGCCGTCTACAACGGTCACAAGCATATCCCGGTTGCGATCACCGAAGAGATGATCGGCCAGAAGTTCGGCGAGTATTCGCCCACCCGGACCTACTACGGTCACGCCGCCGACAAGAAAGCGAAGAGGAAGTAAGCCATGAGCACGGAAAAGAACCCCCGTCGCGTGGCGGACAACGAAGCGATGGCGATTGCGCGCATGCTGCGCACCAGCCCGCAGAAGTTGAACCTCGTCGCTGCCCTGATCCGCGGGAAAAAGGTTGAAAAGGCGCTCGCCGATCTGACCTTCTCCAAGCGCCGCATCGCGGGTGACGTGAAAAAGTGCCTGCAGTCCGCGATTGCAAACGCCGAAAACAACCACGGCCTTGACGTCGACAGCCTTGTCGTCGCCGAAGCTTGGGTCGGCAAGAACCTGGTGATGAAGCGTGGCCGTCCGCGGGCACGTGGCCGCTTTGGCAAGATCATGAAACCGTTCAGCGAGTTGACGATCAAAGTGCGTCAAACCGGGGAGTCTGCATAATGGGTCAGAAGGTCAATCCGATCGGTATGCGGCTTCAGGTCAACCGTACCTGGGACAGCCGCTGGTTCGCCGACAGCAAGGACTATGGCAATCTTCTGCTTGAAGACCTGAAGATGCGCGAATTCATCCATGAATACGCAAAACAGGCCGGCGTCAGCAAAGTGATCATCGAACGTCCGCACAAAAAGTGCCGCGTCACGATCCACACCGCGCGTCCGGGTGTCATCATCGGCAAAAAAGGCGCCGATATCGAAACGCTGCGCAAAAAGCTTGCGGACTTCACCAAGTCCGAACTGCACCTGAACATCGTCGAGATCCGCAAGCCGGAGATGGACGCCCAACTGGTGGCCGAGTCGATCGCCCAGCAGATGGAACGCCGCGTGTCCTTCCGTCGCGCCATGAAGCGTGGCGTGCAGAACGCGATGCGCATGGGTGCGCTTGGTATCCGCGTGAACGTTGCGGGCCGTCTTGGCGGGGCGGAAATCGCCCGGACCGAATGGTACCGTGAAGGCCGCGTGCCGTTGCACACGTTGCGTGCCGACATCGACTATGCCCTGTCCGAAGCGACGACCCCTTATGGGATCATCGGCGTAAAGGTCTGGATATTCAAAGGCGAAATCCTTGAGCATGATCCGCAGGCACATGACCGCCGTCACGCCGAGGCCCAGGAAGGCGCTGTTCCGCGCCAGCCTCGCCGCGAACGCGCGTAAGGGAGTAACGTAAAATGCTGCAACCGAAACGGACCAAGTTCCGCAAACAGCACAAGGGCCGGATTCATGGCGAAGCCAAAGGCGGCTTCCTTCTGAACTTCGGGTCCTTCGCGCTGAAAGCAACCGAGCCCGAGCGTGTGACCGCGCGGCAGATCGAAGCGGCCCGCCGCGCGATTACCCGCCACATGAAACGTCAGGGTCGTGTCTGGATCCGCATTTTCCCGGATGTCCCGGTCTCGGCCAAGCCCGTCGAAGTGCGTATGGGTAAAGGCAAAGGTTCGACCGACTACTGGGCGGCCAAGGTGAAACCCGGCCGGATCATGTTCGAGATCGACGGCGTGTCCGAAGTCATCGCGCGTGAGGCCCTGCGCCTTGGGGCGATGAAGCTTCCGGTCACAACCCGCGTCGTCGTCCGCGAAGACTGGTAATACGGGTGGGCTTTCTGCCCGTCCTGTAAATTCGGGCCCTGCCGGAAACGGCGGGGCCTTTTTTCATGCGCCGCCGGAGATTGTCATGGCCGAGATTACATCGCTTTTCGTCACCCGCCTGTATCGGGCCACCTTGAATGATCTGGCCAAGAGAAAGGTCGATTATTCCGACCTTAAATCTTCGTGCGAGGCGATTGCCGAGGATGACGAGGCCGGGCAGGAATGGTGTGAAAAGAACGGCTATCCGGGCTATACCAGCTATGCCTCGCTGAACGACCTGCCGTGGCGCTTTCCGATCTTTGCCGATCTGGAAAAGGCGTTGGACAAGCACGTCGCGGCCTTCGTCAAGGAACTGGCGTTCGATCTGGGCGACAAGAAACTGAAGTGCGGGTCGTTCTGGATCAACCTTCTGCCCGAAGGCGGGATGCACGCCAGCCACATCCACCCCCATTCAGTGATTTCCGGCACGACTTACGTCGCAATGCCAAAGGGCACTTCGGCGCTGAAGCTGGAAGATCCGCGCCTGCCGATGATGATGCACGCCCCCCTGCGCACCAGGAAGGCACCCCAAGACCTGCAAAGCTTTGTCTACATCAAGCCAGAAGTGGGCGAAGTTCTGCTGTGGGAAAGCTGGCTGCGCCACGAGGTGCCGATGAATATGTCTGAAGAGGACCGGATTTCCGTCAGCTTCAATTACGAGTGGGCGTGAAGCAAGGGCGGGGCGAAACAAACCCTTGCCCTTCCACCGCCCCTCCGCTATTGGACCCCATCCAACGGTTCCGGGGCGACTCGGAATCGGTGGTTTAGCATTGATCCACCAGGCTCCAGGTAACCCTGACCCGTTTTCAGGGGCCCTCTGGTGATTGAGAAAAGGAAGTGGCTGATGAAAGCCGACGAA
The DNA here is from genome assembly GCA_040385245.1 of Pseudomonadota bacterium. GTDB lineage: Bacteria > Pseudomonadota > Alphaproteobacteria > Rhodobacterales > Rhodobacteraceae > JAZKHT01. The sequence goes on from JAZKHT010000004.1 coordinate 60,100, forward strand.
CTGAAGACAAAGACGCCCGACCAGCTGCGTGACAGTCTGGTTGCGCTGAAGAAGGAAGCGTTCAATCTGCGCTTCCAGCAGGCCACTGGCCAGCTTGAGAATACCGCCCGCATGCGCGCCGTCCGTCGTGACGTTGCCCGCATCAAGACGGTCCTGAACCAAAAAGCAGCTGACGCTGCTGCGGCGAACTGAGGAGCACGCACATGCCCAAACGCATCCTGCAAGGCACCGTGACGAGCGACAAGAACGAACAGACCATCACCGTTCTGGTCGAGCGCCGCTTCAAGCACCCGCTGCTGCAAAAGACCGTCCGTAAGTCCAAGAAATACCGGGCTCACGACGCAGAGAACAAGTTCAAGGTCGGCGATTCTGTTCGCATTGAAGAATGCGCGCCGATTTCCAAGACGAAACGCTGGACTGTTGTGACCGAAGCTTCGGCTTGATCCATCAGAACAGTTTGATCGAAACCCTGGGACCGCGGAACTAGCGGTTTCCAAAGGTCGGGAGAAACCAAATGATCCAGATGCAAACGAATCTGGATGTGGCTGACAACTCCGGCGCTCGCCGGGTGCAGTGCATCAAGGTTCTGGGCGGTTCGCACCGCCGTTATGCTTCGGTCGGCGACATCATCGTGGTGTCGGTGAAGGAAGCGATTCCAAAAGGTCGCGTGAAAAAAGGTGACGTCCGCAAGGCCGTCGTCGTTCGCACCGCCAAGGAAGTTCGTCGTGAAGATGGCACTGCCATCCGTTTTGACCGCAACGCCGCCGTGATCCTGAACAACCAGGGTGAACCGGTCGGTACGCGTATCTTCGGACCGGTCGTGCGTGAACTGCGCGCCAAGAACTTCATGAAGATCATCTCGCTGGCTCCGGAGGTGCTCTGATGGCTGCGAAACTCAAAAAAGGCGACAAGGTCGTCGTCCTTGCTGGCAAGGACAAGGGTAAGCAGGGTGAAATCGCCGCTGTCATGCCCAAGGACAACAAAGCCGTTGTCGAAGGCGTGAACACCGCCATCCGTCACACCAAGCAATCTGCGGCGTCGCAGGGTGGCCGTATCGCCAAGGCGATGCCAATCGACCTGTCGAACCTGTCGCTGATAGATGCCAACGGCAAGGCAACCCGCGTCGGCTTCCGTATGGACGGCGACAAGAAGGTCCGTTTTGCAAAAACCACCGGGGAGGCGATCTGATGCTTGACCAGGCACCCTATTCCCCGCGCCTGAAGGCCGACTATCAGACCCGGATCAAACCGGCGATGATGACGGAATTCGGCTATACCAACGCCATGCAACTGCCCCGTCTGGACAAGATCGTCCTGAACATGGGCGTTGGCGAGGCAGTCAAGGACACCAAGAAGGTGAAAGCCGCGGCTGAAGAGCTGTCGCTGATCGCCGGTCAAAAGGCAGTCATCACCCACGCGAAAAAGTCGATTGCCGGCTTCCGCGTCCGTGAGGAAATGCCGCTTGGCTGCAAGGTGACGCTGCGTGGCGACCGGATGTACGAATTCCTAGATCGCCTGATCACCATCGCGCTGCCCCGCGTCCGCGACTTCCGCGGCGTGAAAGCGACCTCGTTCGACGGTCGTGGCAACTATGCGATGGGCCTTAAGGAACACATCGTGTTCCCCGAGATCAACTTCGACAAGGTCGATGAAGTGCTCGGGATGGACATCATCATCTGCACCACCGCGAAGACCGACGCGGAAGCGAAGGCACTGTTGAAACACTTCAACATGCCCTTCACGGCCTGAGCGCGGGAGGACCAAAGATATGGCTAAGAAATCCATGGTGAACCGCGAAGTGAAGCGCGCCAAACTGGTGAAGCAATTCGCCACGCGTCGCGCCGCACTCAAGACGGTAATACACGATCAGGCGAAACCGGTTGAAGAGCGCTTCAAGGCGACGATCAAGCTGGCTTCGCTGCCCCGCAACTCATCCGCCACCCGGCTGCACAATCGCTGCCAGCTGACGGGCCGCCCGCATGCGTATTATCGCAAGCTCAAACTCTCGCGGATCATGCTGCGGGAACTGGCCTCGTTTGGTCAGATCCCCGGCATGGTGAAGTCGAGCTGGTAAGGAGGTTCCGAAATGATGATGAACGATCCTCTCGGCGATATGCTGACACGCATCCGCAACGCCCAACTTCGTGGCAAATCCACCGTCAAGACGCCGGCCTCGAAGCTGCGCGCCTGGGTTCTGGATGTGCTGCAGGACGAAGGCTACATTCGCGGCTATGAAAAGTCCGACACCGACAACGGTCAGGGCGAACTCGTGATCTCGCTGAAATACTTCGAAGGCACTCCTGTCATCCGTGAACTCAAGCGCGTGTCCAAACCGGGCCGCCGTGTGTACATGGGCGTCAAGGACATCCCGACTGTCCGCAACGGTCTGGGTGTTTCCATCGTCTCCACGCCCAAGGGCGTGATGTCGGACGCTGCGGCTCGCTCTGCCAATGTTGGCGGCGAAGTCCTCTGCACCGTGTTCTGAGGGGGATGGTATGTCGAGAATTGGCAAAAAACCGGTAGACCTGCCCAAGGGCGTTTCTGCCTCGCTGTCCGGTCAGACGATCGAAGTCAAGGGGCCGAAAGGCACCCGCGCCTTTACGGCTGGCGACGACGTGACGATCACCATCGACGGCGAGACCGTCAAGGTGACGCCGCGCGGGACGTCAAAGCGCGCACGTCAGCAGTGGGGCATGGTACGCTCCATGGTGGCGAACCTTGTGGAAGGCGTGACCACCGGCTTCAAGAAAGAGCTGGACATTCAGGGCGTGGGTTACCGCGCTGCGATGGCCGGCAATGTGTTGAAGCTGTCGCTTGGCTATAGCCACGAAGTGAACTTCGAGGTTCCGGCAGGCGTCACGGTGACGTCGCCCAAGCAGACCGAAATCGTTGTGGAAGGGATCGACCAGCAGCTTGTTGGTCAGGTCGCCGCGAACATCCGCGAATGGAAGCGTCCCGAGCCCTATAAGGGCAAGGGTATCCGCTACCGGGGCGAGTTCGTCTTCCGCAAGGAAGGCAAGAAGAAGTAAGGGGCTAGGGAAATGGCGAACAACAAGAGAGAGCTGTTCCTCAAGCGCCGTCTGCGCGTTCGGAACAAGATCAAGGCGATGTCCAGCGGCCGTCTTCGGCTGTCGGTCCACCGCTCGAACAAGAACATCAGCGCCCAGCTGATCGACGACGTCAAAGGCGTGACCGTAGCGGCCGCCTCGACGCTGGAGAAGGACCTGGGCATGGTGGGCAAGAACAACGTCGAGGCTGCTGCGGCAGTGGGCGCTGCGATTGCGGATCGGGCAAAGAAGGCCGGTGTCGAAGAATGCTACTTCGACCGCGGCGGTTTCCTCTTTCACGGCAAGATCAAGGCTTTGGCCGAGGCAGCCCGTGAAGGCGGCCTGAAGTTCTGAGGAGTTCATAAAATGGCAGAACGTGAAAACCGCCGGGACGACCGTGGCCCGCGCCGCGACAACCGGCCTGAAGAGACCCCGGAATTTGCCGATCGTCTGGTCGCAATCAACCGCGTGTCGAAAACCGTGAAAGGCGGCAAGCGCTTTGGCTTTGCAGCCCTCGTGGTTGTCGGCGATCAGCGCGGTCGTGTCGGCTTTGGCAAAGGCAAGGCGAAAGAGGTTCCCGAAGCAATCCGCAAGGCCACTGAACAGGCCAAGCGTTCTTTGGTTCGTGTGCCCCTGAAAGACGCCCGTACCCTGCACCATGACATGGAAGGCCGCCACGGCGCCGGAAAAGTCGTGATGCGGACGGCCGTTGCCGGTACCGGGATCATTGCAGGCGGACCTATGCGCGCCGTGTTCGAGATGCTTGGCATCCAGGACGTGGTTGCAAAGTCGATCGGCTCGCAGAACCCCTACAACATGATCCGCGCCACCATCGACGGGTTGAAGCAGGAATCCTCGCCCCGCCAAGTGGCCTCGCGCCGCGGCAAGAAGGTGGCCGAGATCCTGAAGAAGCCCGAAGCCGAAGTTGTGGAGGCTTGATCATGGCTGACAAGAAAACCATCGTGGTCAAGCAGGTGGCTTCTGCCGCCCGCCGCCCGGCGATTCAGACCGCGACCCTGAAGGGTCTTGGCCTGAACAAGATGAACCGCACCCGCGAACTGGAAGACACGCCTTCCGTACGTGGCATGGTGCGCAAGATCCAGCACCTGGTGCAGATCATCGAAGAACGCGGCTGATATTGCCTGGGTGCAAACCCGGTTATTCCGCGAACCATTCAGAACGCCCCGCCGAAAGGTGGGGCGTTTTGCGTTTTCGGTAACGCGTGTTAATCTTTGCCTGCCGCCTCGATCTGGGGCGCTGGGGAGGGATATCATGGCAGCGACCTACGCCGGGGGCTGCGCGCATGTGCACGTCACAGCCGCCGCTGAACCGATCGACAATCACGAATGTCATTGCAACGTCTGCAAGGCCGTGACCGGCCAGCACACCACGCATGTCGCCTTTTTCAACCACGGGGACGTCAATGTTGATCACCCCGAAAAGCTGAAGCGCGTGCCCTTCAACGCGAAAAACCCGGATGGTCCGCTGGAAATATGCCTGTGCACGGATTGCGGTGCCGTCATCATGCTAGATGACAAACAGAAACGGATCCGCGTCGCCGTGCCGAATGTGATGGGTTACAACGACGCCACCTTTCCCAAGGCAACGTATCATGCCTTTTGGGATCAGACCAAGGGCTATGCCAAGCCAGACGACGGACGCCCCGTGTTCGAAGGCCTGCGCCCCGAATTTGTCTGGCCTGCCAGCGCCTGAGGGACGAACTTTACTCGGATGGATTGAACGGGCAGGGCAGCGTTCCCCCGCTTTGCCCTTCTGCGAATTCGTCCCACGCTTGCCTTGTGACCCTTGGTCGTGTAAGGCCGCCCGGTGGCCCCGCGTGGCTACAGAATCAACAAGAAATGCCGTGTTGTCCCCATCCGTCGCAGGCGGGGACGTTCCGGCCAAGGAGTATGCGACATGAAATTGAATGAACTGCACGACAACGCCGGTGCCACCAAAAAGCGCAAGCGCGTTGCACGCGGTCCGGGCTCGGGTTCGGGCAAGACCGCTGGCCGTGGTATCAAGGGTCAAAAGTCCCGGTCGGGCGTCGCCATCGGCGGCTACGAAGGCGGCCAGATGCCCCTGTACCGTCGTCTGCCCAAGCGCGGCTTCACCAAGCCGAACCGCAAGGAATGGGCCATTGTCAACCTGGGCCTGATCCAGAAATTCATCGACCTTGGCAAACTGGACGCTGCAACCGCGATCACCGAAGACGTGCTGGTGGCCGCTGGCCTGACCAACCACAAGCGCGATGGTATCCGCGTTCTGGCCAAGGGTGAGCTGAAGGCAAAGCTGACGCTGACCGTATCGGGTGCCTCGAAAACCGCTGTTGAGGCGATCGAAAAAGCCGGTGGCGCGATCACGTTGACGGGTGGGATCACCGAGGCGGCCGTGGCTGCTGAATAAGAGGTTGTGAGCGGTCGCAGGACCGCTTACATCACCTACAGTTTTCCCGCGCCGCCGACCGGAAAACGGTTCGGCGGCGTTTCTCAATGAAAGAGACTGGGCATGGCATCTGCTGCAGAGCAAATGGCGGCGAACCTGAGCTGGGGCGCCCTAGGCAAGGCGACCGATCTTCGGCAACGCATCTTCTTTACGGTCGGTTTGCTGATCGTCTATCGACTGGGTACCTATATTCCGGTCCCCGGCATCGACGGAACCGCGCTGCGCGAGTTCATGCAGAGTGCCGGTGCCGGAATCGGTGGCATGTTGAACATGTTCACCGGTGGGGCGATCAGCCGGATGGGGATCTTTGCCCTTGGGATCATGCCCTATATCTCGGCTTCAATCATCGTTCAGTTGCTGGCCTCGATGGTGCCCGCGCTGGAGCAGATGAAGAAAGAAGGCGAGCAGGGTCGCAAGAAGATGAACCAGTGGACACGGTACGGCACCGTGGGCCTGGCGACGTTTCAGGCCTGGGGCATTGCCGTCTCGATCGAAGCGGGCGGATTGGCCCATGATCCGGGCCTGTTCTTCAAACTTGCCTGCGTGATCACGCTTGTGGGCGGCACGATGTTCCTGATGTGGCTGGGCGAGCAGATCACCGCTCGCGGCATCGGCAATGGCATTTCGCTGATCATCTTTGTCGGTATCGTCGCGGAAATCCCTGCCGCTCTGGCGCAGTTCTTCAGCCAGGGACGGTCGGGGGCGATCTCTCCGGCGGTCATCATCGGTGTGATCGTGATGGTCGTTGTTGTGATCGCGTTCGTGGTCTTCATGGAGCGCGCGCTGCGCAAGATCCACATCCAGTACCCACGGCGTCAGGTAGGCATGAAGGTCTACGACGGCGGGTCCAGCCATCTGCCGATCAAGGTCAACCCGGCAGGCGTGATCCCGGCGATCTTTGCCTCGTCTCTGCTGCTGTTGCCTGTCACCATCTCGACCTTTTCGGGCGCACAGACCGGACCGATCATGTCGACGATCCTTGCCTACTTCGGCCCCGGACAGCCGCTGTATCTGCTGTTCTTTACGGGCATGATCGTCTTTTTCGCCTATTTCTACACGCACAACGTCGCCTTCAAGGTGGATGATGTGGCCGACAACCTGAAAAACCAGAACGGGTTCATTCCGGGCATTCGCCCCGGCAAAAAGACCGAAGAGTATCTGGAATACGTCGTGAACCGCGTGCTGGTGCTGGGGGCCGCCTATCTGGCCGCCGTCTGCCTGCTACCGGAAATTCTGCGCAACCAGTTTGCCGTGCCGTTCTACTTTGGCGGAACATCGGTTCTGATCGTGGTTTCGGTGACGATGGACACGATCAATCAGGTGCAGTCGCATCTTTTGGCCCACCAGTATGAAGGGCTGATCGAAAAGTCGAACCTGCGTGGCAAAAAGCGTGGCGCGCCCAAGGCGCCCGCCCGGCGCTGACGACGAGGGCGGAAATGGTAAACATCATCCTTTTGGGGCCCCCTGGCGCAGGCAAGGGGACCCAAGCAAAGCGGCTGGTGGACGAGCGGAACATGGTTCAGCTTTCCACCGGCGACATGCTCCGCGAAGCCCGCACCAGCGGCACCGAAATGGGACGCCGCGTGGCCGAAGTGATGGACCGTGGCGCGTTGGTTACGGATGACATCGTGATCGGCCTGATCGAGGAAAAGATCGCTGGTCAGTCCGGTGGCGGTTTCATCTTTGATGGCTTTCCCCGCACCCTGCCGCAGGCTGACGCGCTTGGCCGGTTGATGGAAAACACCGGCCAGACACTGGATGCCGTGATCGAGATGCAGGTCGATGATGCAGCACTGGTCGCGCGGATCACCGGCCGCTTCACCTGCGGCAACTGTGGCGAGGTCTATCACGACACAACGCGCCCGACCAAAGTGCCCGGCGTGTGCGATGTCTGCAGTTCCACTGATTTAAGGCGTCGCGGCGATGACACCGAAGAGGCGCTGAAACAGCGTCTGATGGAATATTACAAAAAGACATCACCGCTGATCGGCTACTATTACGCCAAGGGCAAGCTAGCGCCCGTGGACGGTCTGGCGGAAATGGACGCCGTCTCGGCGGCGGTTGCAAAAGTTCTTGACAGGACTTGAGAAATACTCATTCCGGCTGCCTCCGGCCCTTGACGGGCAGGGGAAAACGCCATAGGTGGCGGTGTCCCGCATGGGAATCGTCCTGAAGCGGGGCCTTTGTTCCCGTTGGGACTTCGGATCGGCCAAAAGACATTCCTTTGGCCGGGTTGTGAAAAAAGGTTCCGGTATTACGGAACCGCAACGAAAAGGAAATCACGCGTGGCACGTATTGCTGGCGTTAACATCCCGACCGCGAAACGGGTTCCGATCGCGCTCACCTACATCACAGGTATCGGCAACCACACGGCAGAGCAGATTTGCAACGCCGTCGGCATCGACATGGCGCGACGCGTCAACCAACTGTCTGATGCCGAAGTGCTGTCGATCCGCGAATACATCGACGCCAACCTGACCGTCGAAGGCGACCTGCGTCGCGAAGTGTCGATGAACATCAAGCGTTTGATGGACCTTGGCTGCTATCGTGGCCTGCGTCACCGCAAAAACCTGCCCGTGCGCGGTCAGCGGACCCACACGAACGCTCGCACCCGCAAGGGCCCTGCGAAGGCGATCGCAGGCAAGAAGAAATAAGGGGAGCGCAGAGATATGGCACGCGATACCAAAGCATCCCGCACGAAGAAAAAAGAACGCAAGAACATCGCCGCAGGCGTTGCTCATGTGAACTCTTCGTTCAACAACACCAAGATCCTGATTTCCGACGTTCAGGGCAACGCCATTTCGTGGTCGTCCGCCGGTACGATGGGCTTCAAGGGTTCGCGCAAATCGACCCCCTATGCCGCGCAGATGGCCGCAGAAGACGCGGGCCGCAAGGCACAGGACCACGGCGTGAAAACGCTGGAAGTCGAAGTGCAGGGCCCCGGTTCGGGCCGCGAGTCGGCGCTGCGGGCGCTGGCTGCTGTCGGGTTCAACATCACCTCGATCCGTGACGTGACCCCGCTGGCGCACAACGGCTGCCGTCCGCCCAAGCGCCGCCGCGTCTGAGCAAGGTATTTTAGGTCGGGCCGTGCGATTCCGCGCGGCCCGATTTCGGCATTTCTGATCCTCGGGCGTTTGCTGCTTAGGGACATGGGCAGCGAACAAGTATGGAGGCGAAAGCATGATCCACAAGAACTGGCAAGAACTCATCAAGCCGACACAGTTGGTGGTCAAGCCTGGTGCTGATCCGGCGCGCGTCGCGACCGTGATCGCCGAACCGCTGGAGCGGGGCTTTGGCCTGACGCTGGGCAACGCGCTGCGCCGCGTATTGATGAGCTCGCTGCAAGGCGGGGCCATCACCAGTGTCCAGATCGACAACGTGTTGCACGAATTTTCGTCCGTTGCGGGCGTCCGTGAAGACGTGACCGACATCGTTCTGAACCTGAAGGGCGTCAGCCTGAAGATGGAAGTCGAAGGGCCCAAGCGCCTGTCGATTTCCGCCAAGGGTCCGGGTGTTGTCACCGCTGGCGACATCTCTGAATCGAACGGCATCGAAATCCTGAACAAGGATCACGTGATCTGTCACCTCGATGACGGCGCGGATGTGTTCATGGAACTGACGGTCAACACCGGCAAGGGCTATGTCGCAGCCGACAAGAACCGCCCCGAAGATGCGCCGATCGGGCTGATCCCGATCGATGCGATCTATTCGCCGGTGAAAAAGGTCAGCTACGAAGTGCAGCCCACCCGCGAAGGTCAGGTGCTGGACTATGACAAGCTGACGATGAAGATCGAAACCGACGGCAGCCTGACGCCGGATGACGCTGTGGCGTATGCCGCGCGCATCCTGCAGGACCAGCTTTCCATTTTCGTCAACTTCGACGAGCCGGAATCGGCGCTGAAAGGCGAAGTGGACGCAGGGTTGGAATTCAATCCGCTGCTGCTGAAAAAGGTCGACGAACTGGAATTGTCGGTGCGTTCGGCCAACTGCCTGAAGAACGACAACATCGTCTACATCGGCGACCTGATCCAGAAGACCGAAGCCGAGATGCTGCGCACCCCGAACTTCGGCCGCAAGTCGCTGAACGAGATCAAGGAAGTGCTTTCGGGCATGGGTCTGCATCTCGGGATGGAAGTCGAAGACTGGCCGCCGGAGAACATCGAAGATCTGGCAAAGCGCTTCGAAGACCAATTCTGATCGGGCGGCGGGGGAAACCCCGCCCTCCACAAAATGCCCGCCCGGTGCGGGGAAAACATGGCGAAAGCCCAAGGTGAGCCGCCCATTCGAGGGCGTGCCGGACAAAGCAAAACACGCGATAGGAGATTTCCATGCGTCACTCTAACGGCTACCGCAAGCTGAACCGCACCCATGAACACCGCAAGGCGATGTTCGCAAACATGGCCGGTTCGCTGATTGAACATGAACAGATCAAGACGACCCTGCCCAAGGCAAAGGAACTGCGTCCGATCATCGAAAAGCTGATCACCCTGGCAAAGCGCGGCGATCTGCACGCCCGTCGCCAGGCCGCAAGCCAGCTGAAGCAGGACCAGTACGTCGAACGCCTGTTCGCCATCCTTGGCCCGCGCTACCAGACCCGTCAGGGCGGCTATGTCCGCGTGATGAAGGCGGGCTTCCGCTATGGTGATATGGCCCCGATGGCGATCATCGAATTCGTCGACCGCGACCCGAATGCGAAAGGCGCTGCCGACAAGGCCCGCGTCGCCGCGTACGAGGATGCGGAATAAGATTAGGCCACCCAAGACTTTGAAAAGGCCCGCCTCCGGCGGGCTTTTTTGTATTCGCCGGGCACTGAAGTTGGGTTCATAAACCCATGATATCGCGCTTAAGTTGTGTGCAGTGCGATTCAGCACTGGTGTGATGGGCCACCTGCACCTAATGTCAGCTAGAATCGCCACTTGGCCAAAAAGACATGTCTGTAAAACTCGGGATCGACCTGGAACTGCATAAACTGTCCTTGATTGCCCCCGCCGGGTACTCTGTCGGTCTGCACATCCGGTTCACATCACCCCTTTTTATGTTTCAGACCTATGAACAGGCCTGGCAGGAATATTACACCGAACGGGGCTTTGTCCTGCGCGACCCGATGGTTGCCTGGGGTTTCAGCACAACCGGCACCATCCGGTGGAGTGACCCTTCCCTGCCTGACCCGTTCGGATTGTTTGTAGAGGCCGCGCGTTTTGGCCTTTTGTATGGTGCAACGGTTTCCTGCGGTCCCATACGTTCTCGTACCATTGCCTCTTTTGCCCGTCAGGATCGAGAGTTCCACGACGAGGAGGTCGCGGCCATTGACGTCATCATCCGACGGATGCACGACATGACCGAACCCCCCGAGGAACTGACCAAGGCACAGGTTGAGGCCTTGAGATGCATTGCGGGGGGCGACAGACACGCTGCCGCGGCCGATAAGCTTGGCATTTCCGAAAGCGCGTTGAAGGCGAGGATATCGTCGGCGCGAATCCGGTTGATGGCAAGAACGACCGCCGAGGCGATCCAGCGCGCCAAGGATTACCGACTCATTTAGCTTGGTGCCCTCCGCAAGGCCGAATTCGTAACCCAGCCCTGCAGGAGGCACCTATGCAGACCACAACGCTTTCCTTTGCCAACATCCACAACCATGGCGAGCTTTTCGCAAACATGCTGCGCGCGCGGCGCGAGTTGTTCATCGTGCACAACAAGTGGAACCTGCCCGAGGCGATGGGCATGGAATATGATCAGTACGACACCCCGGCCAGCCGCTGGGTCGTTGTCCATGACGACGCGGGGCAGGTGCTTGCGGGCAATCGCCTGACCCCAACGACCACACGATGCGGCATTTATACCTACATGATCCGTGATGCGCAGCGCGGACTGCTCGACACAATTCCGTCCGACCTGCTGTATGATCCGGCACCGGTTGGGCCGATGATCTGGGAAAGCTCGCGACTGTTCGTGTCGCACGACGTTCCTGCGTCCATCCGGCGCAAGGTGCATGCAAAGTTGATCACGGAACTTGGCACCACGGTGCGCGATCTGGGGGCTACGCATTGCCTGACGCTGCTGGCGGCAAGTTGGCCACGTTGGGCCGATCGTGTGGGCGTCAAGATGAAGGCGATGGGGCCGGTCCTGATCATTGACGGGCTTGAAAATCAGGTTGTGGAAATGGATTTCAGCCTGACGCTTCACTGACGGTGCAGCGCCGCCCCCGAAGACGGACTCGGGGGCGGAAGTCCTTGGTTCCGCCGATAACGCCCGCCCGCTTGCACCCGGCGCCGTGGAACGGCATGGTCGGCGGATGTCCGACCTGTTTGACACGCTGCAAAAGGCCACACCCGACGGTCCCCGACCGTTGGCAGATCGGCTGCGTCCGAAAACGCTGGCCGAGGTGATCGGGCAGGGGCACGTCCTGTCGACAGAAGGGCCGCTTGGTGCGATGCTGGCCGCGAAAAGCCTGTCGTCGCTTATCCTGTGGGGGCCGCCCGGCGTGGGCAAGACCACCATCGCGCGTCTGCTTGCGGCACAAACCGATCTTGCCTTTGTGCAGATCAGCGCCATCTTCACCGGCGTGCCGGATTTGAAAAAGGTCTTTGAATCCGCCAAAATCCGTCGGCAGAATGGGCAGGGCACCCTGCTGTTCGTGGACGAGATCCATCGTTTCAACAAGGCACAGCAGGACGGATTTCTACCCTACATGGAAGATGGGACGATCCTTCTGGTCGGGGCCACAACCGAAAATCCCAGTTTTGAGCTGAACGCGGCCTTGTTGTCGCGCGCGCAGGTTATCGTTCTGGAACGGCTGGGTCCGGTGGATCTGGAACACCTTGCCCAGCGGGCCGAGAAAGAGTTGAAGCGCAATCTGCCGTTGACCGGCGACGCCCGCGAAGCGCTGATCGAGATGGCCGACGGCGATGGTCGCGCCTTGCTGAACCTGATCGAACAGGTCGCGGCGTGGAATCTGGACAAGTCGTTGGATCGCGGGCAGCTGTCCACCCGGCTGATGCGGCGGGCGTCCAAATACGACAAATCGGGGGAGGAGCATTACAACCTAATCAGTGCGCTGCACAAATCGGTGCGGGGATCGGACCCGGACGCGGCATTATACTGGTTCGCCCGGATGCTGGAAGGCGGCGAGGACCCCCGGTTTCTGGCGCGCCGGATCACCCGCATGGCGGTCGAGGATATCGGGCTGGCCGACCCGCAGGCGCAAGAGGTGTGCCTTCAGGGGTGGCAGACCTATGAACGCCTTGGTTCCCCAGAGGGCGAGCTGGCGCTGGCGCAGGCAGTGGTCTATCTGGCCCTCGCGCCCAAGTCGAACGCGGTCTACACCGCCTACAAGGCCGCCCGTGCCGCTGCGCGCGATACCGGTAGCCTGCCGCCGCCCAAGCACATCCTGAACGCACCGACCAAGCTGATGAAGGACATCGGCTATGGCGCGGGGTATGCCTATGACCACGATGCCGAAGACAGGTTTTCAGGGCAGGACTATTTCCCTGAAACGATGAAGCGCCCGGTCTGGTATATCCCCCCGGAACGCGGGTTCGAGCGTGAGTTGAAAAAGCGCATCGATTACTTTGCCAAGTTGCGGACAAAGCGGCAGGGTGGCTAGGAAGAATCTTTGCCCGGAAAGTCTTCTTGCCCCAAGCGTGGTTGACAATTTCACTGCCGGGGCAGAGAGAAACCCCATGATCATGACCCTTTCCCAAGTGGCATTGGGCGGTGCCGCTGGCGCTGTCGCCAGGTATCTGACCGCTATGGCGGCGACCCGCACTTTTGGCCCCGGCTTTGCGGTTGGCACCTTGCTTGTCAACGTTGCGGGCAGCTTTGCCATCGGCATTCTGTTCGTGGTGCTGGCGCAGCGCGGCAACCTCTCGCCCTTGCTGATGACCGGTTTTCTGGGCGGCTTTACCACGTTTTCAGCCTTTTCCCTGGACGCGCTGAAGCTGTGGGAAGCGGGGCAAAGCGCGCAGGCGCTGGCCTACATCGCGGCTTCGGTCGTTCTTTCCCTTGCCGCCGTTGCCCTTGGCGCGGCCCTTGCGCGTGGAGCCTTTGCATGAGCGGCGTCAAACTTCTGACCGTTTCGATGGACGAAGGCGAACAGCGGCTTGACCGTTGGTTCAAGCGGCGGTTTCCGCAGATCACCCAAGGGGCGGTCGAAAAGATGTGCCGCACCGGGCAGGTGCGTGTGGACAGCGCGCGGTGCAAGGCGTCGGATCGCGTGACTCCCGGACAGGTCATCCGCGTGCCGCCCCTGCCGGACTCCGAGGCGCCGTCGCGCCCGGCGACAGGTGGTGTCAGTGCCGCCGATACCAAGATGATCCAGAACGCGGTCCTGTTCAAAGACGAACATCTTATCATCTTGAACAAACCGCCGGGCCTGCCGTCGCAGGGCGGATCGGGGCAGGGCGACCGCCACGTTGACGGGCTAACCGAGGCGCTGAAATTCGGCTACAAGGACCGGCCAAAGTTGGTGCACCGGCTGGACAAGGATACCTCGGGTGTCTTGATGCTTGCGCGCACCGATCGCGTTGCCCGCGCCCTGTCCGAGGCGCTGCGCCACCGTGCCACGCGCAAGATCTATTGGGCCGCTGTCGCCGGCGTGCCGCATCCCCGGCAGGGTTCGATCAAATACGGTCTGATGAAGGCCCCCGGCCACGGGCGCGGCGGCGAAGGTGAAAAGATGGTCTGCGTCCATCCCGCCAAGATGGCTGATTTCCCGGATGCCAAGCGGGCGCAGACGGATTATTTCACCCTGTGGTTTTTGGGAAATCGGTTGTCGTGGATGGCGCTGGAACCCGTAACAGGCCGCACGCACCAGCTTCGCGCGCATATGGCTGAGATGGGCCACCCGATCATTGGTGACGGCAAATACGGCGGGTCCGGGGTGGAAAATCTGGGCGACGGCTGGGGGGCAAAGGTGGGCGGTGACATCAGCCGCAAGCTGCACCTTCATGCCCGGTCGATCACCATCGAACATCCCATCACCAAGAAGATGATGACCTTTACCGCGCCCTTGCCCGACCATATGGCGCAGACATGGAAAACGCTCGACTGGGGCGAAAATGATGTGCCCGCCGACCCCTTTGCCGGGGGCGACGCATGAGCGCATGGACCGCAAAGCGGTTCTGGACCGAAGCGACCGTTGACCAGACCGAAGGCGGCTATACCGTCCGTCTGGATGGACGCCCGGTGAAGACGCCCGCAAAGACCTTGTTGGTGGTTCCGACGCGCGAGCTGGCAACGGCCGTCGCGGCGGAATGGGACGCGCAACAGGGGTTGGTCAAACCCGATACCATGCCCTTTACGCGCAGCGCAAATTCGGCGATCGACAAGGTCGCGACCCAGTTCGACGAGGTGGTGGGGCTGTTGGGCGCATATGGCGCGACCGATCTGCTTTGCTATCGGGCGACGGGGCCAGAGGCGCTGGTCCACCGTCAGGCGGTGGCGTGGGACCCGTTGCTGACGTGGTCGGCCAGCGAGCTTGGCGCGCCGCTGGTTGCGACGGCCGGGGTGATGCACATCGCCCAGCCTGCCGAAAGTCTGGCGCGGTTGCACGCCCGGATTGCCGCCATGTCACCCTTCCAGATCGCCGCCTTTCACGACCTTGTGGCGATTTCAGGCTCTTTGATTCTGGCGTTTGCCGTTACGTCAGGGCGACTGACCCTGGACGAGGCGTGGGCGCTGTCCCGTCTGGATGAGACGTGGCAAAACGAACAGTGGGGCGTCGATGATGACGCGGCAGCACTTGAGGCATTCAAGCAGGCCGCCTTTGCCCATGCGGGACGATTCTACGCATTGTGTTGATCACAATGGTGCCTGTTTTATGTGCGCCCCCCCTTGACTTGCATCAATGACAGAACAAAATCGTTTCAGCAAAGGCGTTTAGCGCTTTGCTCGGCTTGGGCTTGACCTTTCAAAGCGCTTTAGCCGACACTGGCCAGCACTGGGAGGTTGTACTTTCCACCAGGCTTCAGCCTCCGTGTCATCACGGGGACCAAAAAATCACCGTCCCACAAAGGGGCGGACAACTCAGGAAGAGGTAAGAATGAAAAAATCCGTACTCCTCGGCGCAGTGGCGGCCACCACGCTGATCGCCGGGATCGCTTCTGCCGCAACGCTTGATGACGTAAAGGCACGGGGCGAGCTGATCTGCGGCTCCAACACCGGTCTGACGGGCTTTGGCGCGCCGGATGCGAACGGTGTGTATCAGGGCTTTGACGTTGCGCTGTGCAAGGCACTGGCTGCGGCGGTTCTGGGCGATGCATCCAAGGTCAAGTTCGTCCCCACCACAGGCGAAACCCGCTTTACCGCGCTGTCGTCCGGCGAAGTGGACCTGCTGGTCCGCAACTCCACCTGGACCTTCTCGCGCGATACGGACCTGAAGCTCGATTTCGTCGGCGTGAACTACTACGACGGCCAGGGCTTCATGGTGAAGAAAGATCTGGGCGTGTCGTCGGCCAAAGAACTTGATGGCGCGACGATCTGCATCCAGACCGGCACCACGACCGAGCTGAACCTGGCCGACTTCTTCAAGTCGAACAACATCAGCTATACGCCCGTCACCGTGGCCGACGACAGCGAAGCACAGCGCCAGTACACCGCCGGTGCTTGCGATGCTTTCACGACCGACGCTTCGGGCCTTGCCGCCACCCGCGCGACATTGGCTGACGCCGAAAACCACATCATCCTGCCCGAGATCATCTCGAAAGAGCCTTTGGGTCCGGTCGTTCGCCACGGCGACAACCAGTGGGGCGATATCGTGCGCTGGACCTACTACGCGCTTGTCGCCGCCGAGGAAAAGGGCATCACCCAGGCGAACATCGAAGAGGTCGCCACATCGACCCAGGATCCCGAAGTCAAGCGTCTGCTTGGCCTTGAAGGTGACATGGGTGCCATGGTCGGCCTTGACGCCGAATGGGCCAAGCGCGCGATTGCCGCTGGTGGCAACTACGGCGAGATCTTTGAAGCCAACATCGGTTCGGCAACCCCGATCGGTCTGGCCCGCGGTCTGAACGCCCTGTGGACCCAAGGCGGCCTGCAGTACGCTCCGCCGTTCCGCTAAGATAACCGGGGGCGCGCCAAATCGGCGCGCCCCCAGCCTTTCTGACCGAGTGAATCAAACGCTGCCCGCCTTGTGGCACCCGAATTACGGGGCCGCGATCAAGAAATCCGGCGACACGATCGGATCGGCTGGCAGAGACAGGGGAAATGCATGGCTCACGCCCTCGACGCGCCGAAACCCGGGTTTCGGCCAAGCATGCTTATCTACGATACGCGGTTCCGTGCGATCACCATTCAGGTCATCGTCCTGATCCTGTTCCTTCTGGGCGTGTCGTGGTTGATCAACAACACGATTGAAAACCTTGCCGCCAAGGACAAGGATATCAACTTTGCCTTTCTGTGGAACCGCGCTGGATACGACATCGACCAGCAGTTGATCCCCTATACAAACGACAGCACCCATTTCCGGGCCGCCATCATCGGCCTGTTGAATACGCTGGTCGTGGCCTTTTTCGGCTGCATCTTCGCGACCATCATCGGCGTCTTTGCAGGGGTCTTGCGACTGTCCAAGAACTGGCTGATCGGTCGGTTGATGACGGTCTATGTCGAGGTGTTCCGCAACGTGCCGTTGCTTTTGTGGATCATCCTTGCGTTTACGATCTTTTCGGAAACCCGACCACAGCCCCGCGATTATCGGATAACGGATGAAATGGTCGCGGCTGGCGAAGCGCCGAAGGCATCGATGATCCTATGGGACTCGGTGGCGATCACTAACCGTGGCTCCAACATCCCCATGCCATTGCTGGAACGCCCCTTGGGCGGGTTCGAGGTGCAGGGCGTTTACGTCAACTTTTCACTGTTGGCCGTCATCGCGGTGATCATCGGATCGGTCATGGCCAATCGGGCGCTGCTGCGCAAGACACGGGCCATACAGGAAGAAACCGGCGTGCGGCCAGTCACATGGTGGAAAAGTCTGGGCATCCTGTTCGGGCCGGTCGTCGTTCTGTTGGTGGCGATGGGCTTTCATCTGGAATACCCGGTACTGGCAGGGTTCAACTTTCAAGGCGGGTTGAACGTCGCCCATTCCTTTACCGCGCTGCTGATCGCCCTGTCGCTGTACACAGGTGCCTATATCGCCGAGGCGGTGCGCGGGGGCATCCTTGCGATTTCGCGCGGTCAGACCGAGGCGGCCTATGCCCTTGGTTTGCGTCCGGGGCGGACGATGAAACTGGTGATCCTGCCGCAGGCGCTGCGGGTCATCATTCCGCCGTTGATCAGCCAGTATCTGAACCTGACCAAGAACACGACGCTGGGCATCGCCATCAGTTATCTTGATCTCAAGGGCACACTGGGCGGCATCACCCTGAACCAGACGGGGCGCGAGTTGGAGTGTATGATGCTGATGATGCTGACATATCTGATCCTTAGCCTGATCATTTCGTCGATGATGAACCTGTACAACAATGCCATGAAACTGAAGGAGCGCTGAGATGACACAGTCCGCTTCTTTCGTGCGCGCTGAAATGTTGGCACAGCAGATCCCGCCCGTCACCGAACGCGGCGCGGTCAAATGGGTCCGCGAGAACCTGTTTTCCGGCTGGTTGAATACCGTCCTGACGATCCTCGGCATCGCGGCGGTGTTCTGGATGGTCAAGGCATCGCTGCCTTGGTTGCTGAACGGGGTGTGGACCGCGAACTCGCTGGCCGAATGCCGCGAGATCATCGCTGCAAACGCGGGTGAGGGTGCGCACGGTGCCTGCTGGGCGCTGATCCGCGAACGGTGGCACCAGTTCATTTTCGGTTTCTATCCGCAAGACATGTACTGGCGCCCGGTACTGGCTGCGGCGCTTTTGATCGTGGGGTTGGCCCCGGTGCTGTTTTCGGACAACCGCCGCAGCGTGCTGACGATGATCGGCGTGACCGGTGTGCTTTTGCTGCTGGTGCTGATCGGGCTGGACGGCGACGTCCTGCATATCGGCGCTGTGGCGGTGTTGTGGGCCGGTCTTCTGGCGGTGGCATGGACGTCACCGGGCAAACTGCTGTGGGGCACGCTGGCCTATCCCGCAATCGGCTTTTTCCTGCTGTGGGGCGGGTCGATCTGGGGTCCGATCGGGGTGATGGCGGGCTTTGGCATCATGGTCATCGTCGGCCGCGCGCTTCAGTCCAGATTTGGCGTCGTTGTCGCGACCAGTGCCGGGTTCGTTACCGCCTGCATCTGGTGGCTGGTGGTGCAGACCATGGTGACAACTGTCCTGCACAACCTGATCCCGCTGGGTCTGCCCAGTGTGGACAGCGACCAGTTCGGCGGCTTTCTTCTGGCCTTCGTGATCGGGGTGACGGCGATATCTGCGTCCTTGCCCATCGGCATCCTGCTGGCCTTGGGCCGGCAGTCGGACATGCTGTTGATCAAGACGCTGTCGGTGGGATTCATTGAATTCATCCGTGGCGTGCCGCTGATCACGATGCTGTTCACCGCATCGCTGCTGCTGCAATATTTCCTGCCGCCGCAGACCAACTTTGACCTGATCCTGCGAGTCATCATTCTGGTCACGCTGTTCGCGTCCGCCTATATCGCCGAGGTGATCCGGGGCGGTCTGGCCGCCCTGCCACGCGGCCAGTACGAGGCGGCAGATGGCCTTGGTCTGGATTACTGGCAGGCGCAGCGGTTGATCATCATGCCGCAGGCCCTGAAAATCTCGATCCCCGGCATCGTGTCGTCGTTCATCGGCCTGTTCAAGGACACCACGCTGGTGGCACTTGTCGGCCTTGCCGATCCCCTGCAGGGCATCACCAAGATCGTTCGCGCTGACATCAACTGGAAGGGCGTCTACTGGGAACCCTTCCTGTTTGTCGGCCTCATCTTCTTCCTCGTTTGCTTCGGCATGTCGCGGTACTCCATGTACCTTGAACGCAAGCTGAAGACCGATCACCGGTAAGGAACAATCATGTCCGAACACGCCATCGACCGCTCTAAAATGCAGGTCTCAGACGAAGTTGCGATCCAGATCACGGCCATGAACAAGTGGTATGGCACCTTTCATGTGCTGCGCGACATCAACATGACGGTGAACCGGGGCGAACGGATCGTGGTTTGCGGTCCGTCCGGGTCGGGGAAATCCACACTGATCCGCTGCATCAACCGGCTTGAAGAACATCAGCAAGGGCAGATCATCGTTGACGGAACCGAACTGACGTCCGATCTGAAGAACATCGACAAGGTCCGGTCCGAAGTGGGGATGGTTTTCCAACACTTCAACCTGTTCCCGCATCTGACCATTCTGGAAAACTGCACCCTTGCGCCGATCTGGGTCCGCAAGACCCCAAAGCGCGAGGCGGAAGAGATCGCCATGCATTTCCTGCGCAAGGTCAAGATCCCCGAGCAGGCGCACAAGTATCCGGGACAGTTGTCAGGCGGTCAGCAACAGCGCGTGGCCATTGCCCGGTCGCTGTGCATGAAGCCGCGTATCATGCTGTTTGACGAACCCACATCGGCCCTTGACCCCGAGATGATCAAGGAAGTGCTGGATACCATGATAGAATTGGCCGAAGAGGGGATGACCATGCTGTGCGTCACCCACGAAATGGGTTTTGCCCAAGCCGTGGCCAACCGGGTGGTGTTCAT
The DNA here is from genome assembly GCA_040385245.1 of Pseudomonadota bacterium. Classification (GTDB taxonomy): domain Bacteria; phylum Pseudomonadota; class Alphaproteobacteria; order Rhodobacterales; family Rhodobacteraceae; genus JAZKHT01. The sequence goes on from JAZKHT010000004.1 coordinate 80,208, forward strand.
GGACCAAGGCCAGATTGTCGAGCAGAACGAACCGCGCGAGTTCTTCAACAACCCGAAAAGCGAGCGGACAAAGCTGTTTCTCAGCCAGATTCTGGGGCACTAGCGCCCTTCGCAGGCGACCGGGGCGTCACGCCCCCGGTCGCCTGCGGGATATTTCGGCCAGGTGAACGTCAGGCGGTGATTTCGCTGGGCACGATGAAATCGACCGTGGTGCCCTGGCCAAAGGCGGCGTCGGCCCAACTGTCTACAGCGAAATCGCACACAAGTGTGGCGCCGGTCGGATAGCGCGCGAATTCGCTGTTGACCGGCGCGCGGGCGATCAGCCGTTGGGCGAAGTCGGCGATGCCGGGATTGTGGCCGATCATCATCACCGTATCCGCCGTCGCATGGCGCAGCACCGCCAGCATCACATCCGGCCCTGCATGATACAATGCAGGCTTCAGGTGCAGGATCGGCGTGCCCGGAAGGGCAGGAGCGATCCCGCTCCATGTCTTGCGGGTGCGCAGGGCATCGGAACACAGCACTTCGCCCGGAACATATCCGCGAGAGGCGAGCCAGATGCCAAGATCGGCAGCGGCCGCCTTGCCCCGTTCGTTCAACGGGCGATCATGGTCGGGTGTTGCGGGGTCGTCCCACGCGGATTTTGCGTGGCGGGTCAGGATCAGACGCTTCATCGGTGGAATTGCCCCATATGATAGGCGGATTGCTCGGCCATCCTTGCATAGCCTTGGGACACCGGGCAAGCGCGACGCACGGCGCAGCCCATGCTCATGCAGGCATCCCCCTCGGCCGTGTTCAGAAAGATGTGGCAGCCGGGCACGTCATAGCCGCCCGACCCAAGGGCCGCGACCGGGCAGGCGGTCAGACAGGGCTTGGCGCAATCATCGCAGACGCGCGGGGCCGGGGGCGGCAGATCGACCGTCTGGCGCAAGGCGAGCGCGCCGCGAAAGCTGACGAACAATCCCTGATCCTGATGCACCAGCAGGCGCACGGGGCTGTCCCAGACCCGGCCTGTTTTCAGCGCCCAACGGTAGAACGGATGGTAGGGTGGGCCGCCGAAGGGAAAGTAGGCCTTTGCCCCAAGGTCACAGGCCATGCCACCGATCACCCGCCGCGACCAGCGATCCATCGGATCGGGGCTGCCGTCGTGCCATTCGGGCTGTGCGGTGAAGTGGGGCCAAAAGCCGGGTTCTGCCGGGCCGAGCAGCAGCAAGGTGCTGATATCGGCGGGCAACCCGTCCTCCGGCCCAGGCGCGAAGCCGCCCAGCACGACCAGATTTTGTGCTGCGGCGCGCGCCGCGATGTCCGCAAGTGTCAGCGGTTCCGGAACGGAAGCAGCAAGCTCCACCCCAGCTGTGCCGGTTTGTTGTCCTGCCATTCAAGCCCCACAATCATGTCGTCCACGTTCCCCGCAGGTTCTGCCACATATGTTCCAAAGATGCGGTCCCAAAGCGACAGCGCAAAGCCATAATTGCTGTCGTGTTCCGCCCGGCGGATGGAATGGTGGATACGATGCATGTCCGGTGTGACGATCAGCAGCCGCAGGCCACGGTCCATCCAGCGGGGTAGGGACAGGTTGGCATGGCTGAACAGGGCTGTGCCGTTCAGGATCAGCTCGAACAGCAGCACGGCGATGGCTTGCGGACCGATCAGATAAACCAGCCCGATCTTCAATCCCATCGAGGCAAGGATTTCGACCGGATGAAACCGGACGGCGGTGGTCACGTCCATATCACGGTCGGCATGGTGAACACGGTGAAACCGCCAGAACAGCGGCACCTTGTGGGTGATCAGGTGCTGGGTCCAGATCGCAAGGTCCAGGATCAGGATCGCAAGGGGAATTTCGACCAGCACCGGCCAGTTCAGGATGTTGAACAGACCCCACCCTTGCGACCAGGCATCGTAGGCGGCACCGATGGCAAGAAAGGGCAGCACAATCGCCAGTGCCCGCAGCGCCAGCGTGTCAAGCGTCACCATCGCAAGGTTGGTGACCCACCGCCCCGCGCGGGGCGACGTGCGCTGCCGGGAGGGGGCCAACGCCTCGACCGCTGCAAGGACGGCGAACAGTGTCAGGAACACCGACAGCCGCAGGATCAGTTCATAGGGCATGGACAGCACCTTTTTTGTGCCAGGCTATGCCGTACAGGGCCAAAGTTCTAGCCGCGTCGCGGTTTCACGCGGGGTTCGGTAGAGCGGATCTGGCTGCCCGCGCCGTGGTCGGTAAACAGTTCCAGCAGGCAGGCGTTCGGGATGCGTCCGTCCAATATCGTGACGGCACGCACGCCTTGGGCGATGGCGGCAAGGGCGGTTTCGGTCTTTGGAATCATGCCGCCAGAGATGGTGCCGTTCACGGTCATCTCGCGCACCTCGTCCGGGGTGATCTGGGTCATCACCTCGCCATTGGCATTCTTGACGCCCGACACATCGGTCAGCAGCAGCAGGCGGTCGGCTTGCAGCGCGCCGGCAATGGCCCCGGCGGCGGTGTCACCATTGACGTTGAAGGTTTCGTTATCCTCCATCCCGGTGGCGACAGGGGCGACGACGGGGATGATGCCCGCGCCATACAGATCGCGCAGAACCTGGACGTTCATCTCGACCGGTTTGCCGACAAAGCCAAGCTCGGGGTCGTCGGCAACGCAGACCATCAGATCGTCGTCCTTGCCCGAAATGCCGACCGCACGCCCCCCCTGATCATTGATGGCCTGCACAATCCGCTTGTTCACAAGGCCGGACAGGATCATCTCCACCACCTCGACCGTTGCTTTGTCGGTCACCCGCTTGCCGCGCACGAATTCGGATTTGATGCCCAGCTTGGCCAGCATGTCGTTGATCATAGGCCCGCCACCATGCACAACGACCGGGTTGACCCCGACCTGCCGCATCAGCACCACATCGCGGGCAAATTCGGCCATCGCGGCATCATCGCCCATCGCGTTTCCGCCGAACTTCACCACCACGACGGCCCCTGAATAGCGCTGCAGATAGGGCAGGGCTTCGGACAGGATGCGGGCGGTGGCGATTGAATCGGACATAGTGGCGGTCTGCTTTCTCATCGGGGCCTCCAGCTTTCGGGTGTTGGTATGGGATTTGCGCGCGCCTGCCAAGTGCGCCGTGCCTTGCGGTTCCTGACTGGAAGGGTAAGGTATTGGTCAAAGACGGAGTTTTCCCCATGTCGGAACAAAAGACCCTTGTGCTGACCGGTGCAAGCCGTGGGATCGGCCACGCAACTGTCAAGCGCTTTTCAGCCGAGGGGTGGCGGGTGCTGACCTGCTCGCGTCAGCCGTTCGATGCCCGGTGTCCGTGGCCGGGGGGAGAGGAGAACCATATACAACTTGATCTGGCCGACCCGAAAAAGACCATCGAGGCGATCGAGACGATCAAGGCCAAGATCAACGGACGGCTGCACGCGCTGGTGAACAACGCGGGCATCAGCCCAAAGGGGGAAGGCGGGAAACGCCTGAACACGCTGGAAACCGATCTGCGGACCTGGGGGCAGGTGTTCCATGTGAACTTCTTTTCCAGCGTGATTCTTGCGCGCGGGCTAAAGGACGAACTGGCGGCGGCGCAGGGGTCCGTGGTCAACGTGACATCCATTGCGGGCAGCCGGGTGCATCCGTTTGCAGGGGCTGCCTATTCCACGTCAAAGGCGGCGCTGGCGGCGCTGACGCGGGAAATGGCCCATGATTTCGGGCCCCTCGGGGTGCGGGTCAACGCCATCGCACCGGGCGAGGTGGAAACCGCGATCCTGTCACCGGGGACGGACAAGATCGTCGAAAAACTGCCGATGCAGCGGCTGGGCCAACCGCGCGAGGTCGCCGATGTGATCTGGTTTCTGTGTTCGGACCAGTCGTCCTATATCTCGGGTTCCGAGATCGAGGTGAACGGGGCGCAGCACGTCTGACGGGCGGTCAACCGCCCGCGCATCAGACAAGCGTGGCGATGATGGCCCGCAGGGATTCGATGCCGTCGCCCTTTTCGGAACTTGTCACCACAAGTTCAGGGTAGGCGGCGGGATGTTTTGCCAGCGCGTTCTTGACCTGTTCGATTGTGGCGTCGCGTTCGGCCTGACTGACCTTGTCGGCCTTGGTCAGAACGGCCTGATAGGTGACGGCGGACCGGTCGAGCAGGGTCAGAATCTCTTCATCCACAGCTTTGACGCCGTGCCGCGTATCGATCAGCACAAACGCACGGCGCAGGGTCTGACGACCGGCAAGGTATTGTTTCAACAGCGCCTGCCATTTGGCGACAATGGCGACCGGTGCCTCGGCATAGCCATAGCCAGGCAGATCGACGAGGTATTTGTACCCGCCCAGATCGAAATAATTGATCTCTTGTGTTCGGCCCGGGGTGTTTGACGCCCGCGCCAGTGTCTTGCGCCCGGTTAGTGCGTTGATCAGGCTTGATTTGCCCACGTTGGAGCGACCTGCGAAACACACCTCCAGCCGGTCAGCAGGGGGCAGGCCGGACATGGCGACCACACCTTTGACAAAGGTGACCGGGCCTGCAAACAGCAGACGGCCTGCTTCGCGGGCTTCGAATTCGGGTTCCGGGGCAAGGGTGAAGGCAAGGCTCATGTCAGGGTCCATTCGTCATTCAGCGCGACCGTGCCACCGTCGATGACCGTGGCGTAAACGCCAAAGTCCTGATGGCCATAGGCGGCCTCCAGCCCGGCCAACGTGTCGGCGTCGGGATGGCCCGTGGCGGGATCGACCGTGGTCGCCTTGCAGCGGGTGATGCGTTCATTGATGCGCAGGGTCGCGCCGCCGATGCGGATATCGCGGCCGATCCAGTCGAATTCGGCAAAGGGTGCCGCCCCGTCCAGCCACAGATTGCCACGGAAGCGGTGGGCAGACAAATCGCGATCCATCCTTGCGGACAGATCGGCCAGCGACGACAGCGACAGGATCGAAACCGACGGAAAGGCGCTGTCGGTCATACCGCGTCCGGCGCTGACGATCCGTGCCGGTTGCGCGCGGTTTGTCGGGTTCAGCGGGCGGACCCAATCCAGAAACCGGGGCAGATCGGCGGGATCGTCGGGGCGAAAGGTGATGGCACCACGGTCGGGATGGCTCAGTGTCACCACCCCCGTCGCCTCGTCCAGCACCGATTCGATGGCCATCAGGGCGGGTGCCTTGGCCCCGCGCGCAAAGTTGGCGCAAGGCGACCAACCGCCAGTCAGCTTTGCCGCATCATGTGCCACGGCCCAGTGCCTGTCCCAAGGCAGACACTCACCCGCCAAAAGACGAACGGACGCGAGTGTCTCGCGTCCGTGTCCCTTGATCGGGTGGCGGCATATCAGCGCCAGCCGTCCTGTCATTTCTTTTTGACCGTCGGCTTGCCCTTGTCATTTGCAGGCACCGGCGCGGGCTTTTTCTTGAAGCTTGACCGGATGTTGCCGAAAATATCCGGCTTGTGCCCATGGCTGCGCATGATCAGGTACTGTTGGCTAAAGGTGATGACGTTGTTCGTGATCCAGTAAACGACAAGACCACTGGCAAACCCACCCAGCATGAACATGAAGATCCACGGCATCCATGCAAAGACCTGTTGCTGCACCGGATCGGTGGGGGCCGGGTTCAGTTTTTGCTGCAACCACATCGAGATGCCCAGCAGGATCGGCAGAATGCCAATGAACACCAGCGCAAGGATGCTGCCCTGTTCCGGCGGTGCCCAGGGCAGCAGACCGAACAGGTTGAAGATCGACGACGGATCGGGGGCGGACAGATCGTTCAGCCAGCCAAAGAACGGCGCGTGGCGCAATTCGATGGTGACGAAGATCACCTTGTACAACGAGAAAAAGATCGGGATCTGGATCAGGATGGGCAGACATCCCGCAGCCGGATTGACCTTCTTATCCTTGTAAAGCTGCATCATCTCGCGCTGCATCTTTTGCTTGTCGTCGCCGGCGCGTTCCTTCAGCGCCTCGATCTCGGGCTGAAGCTCTTTCATCCGCGCCATCGAGACGTAGGATTTATAGGCCAGTGGCAGCACCAACAGCTTAAGAACGAACGTCAGGCCGATGATCGCAAGGCCCATGTTGCCGATCAGGCCGTGCAGCCAGTGCAGAACCGAAAAGATCGGCTTGGTCAGGAAAAAGAACCAGCCCCAGTCGATGGAATCGATGAACCCGGCGATGCCTTCGTTGTCCTGATAATTCTTGATGGTTTCCCATTCCTTGGCACCGGCAAACAGGCGCGACGTGGTTTCCACGCTGGCACCGGGGGCGACGGTCAGCACAGGCTCGCGCGTCTCGGTCTGGTAGATATCGGCCGAAGGGACGTATTTGCTGACGGCGGTAAAGGGCTTGCCCTGTTCCGGGATCAGGGTGGTCATCCAGTACTTGTCGGTAAAACCGATCCAACCGTCGACCGTCGCCTCTGTCACCTCGGCCAGTGCGCCTTCGCGTTCGACGGCGGGCAGATCGGCCAGTTTTTTGTATTTCAGTTCGGTCAGGGTTCCGTCTGTGCGCCCCACAACACCTTCGTGCAGAACGAAAAAATTCTGCAAACCGGCAGGTTGGCCGTGGCGGGCGACAATGCCGTAGTGAAACAGGGACGCAGGTGCTGTGCCGGTGTTGGCGACGCTGTCCTTGACGGTGAACATGAAACGGTCATCGACAGATATTTGCCGCGTGAATTCTAGCCCGCTGCCGTTCGTCCAGCGCAGGGTGACCGGCGCGCCGGGGGACAGTGTGTCGCCTTCGGCCAGCGTCCATTCGGTCTTGGCACCCGGAACGCGGTCTGCGGCCAGATCGCCCGCCGGGCCCCAACCAAAGACGGCGTAATAGGGGTGTTCCTTGCCCACAGGCGACAGCAGCCCCACCATCGGCGATGCCGGGTCCAGGGTTTCGCGGTAGGTTTTCAGCGACAGATCGTCGATCCGTCCGCCCAGCATCGAAATGGAACCGACCAGGCGCGGGGTGTCGACTGTCAGGCGGGGTGCTTCGGGCAACGGCTCTGCCGCCTCGGCTGTGGCGGTGGCCGTCGTGCCGGTCGCGACAGGGTCAGCCGTTTGTGTGACGGCGGCCGGGGCATTCGGATCGACCACCGGTTCGGGCTGCGGGAAAAGCACGAACCATACCAGGATCACAAGGAAGCTGAGCACGGTTGCGAGAAGGAGGTTCTTGTTCTGATCGTCCATTAGGGACCACTACCGTTCCTGTTCAGGTTGGGGTGGTTCAACAGAAGGGGGGGGCAAAGGTCAAGCGGTTTTACCCAGTGGTCGCGGTGAGGTGACGCTTTGTTCCGCTGATGCGCCCGATCTTAGGGTCGAACCGCCCGTTGGGGGATCGGCGGCGGCAGTGCGGCACTTGATCGGTGCGACGCGATCCAGTCGGGCACCGCCTCTTGCGGCATGGGGCGGGCGATGGCGTAGCCCTGCACATGGCCACACCCAAGCTGCGCAAGCATGGCATGGGCGGCGGCGTTTTCCACGCCTTCGGCCACGGTGCCAATCCCCAACCGGTCCGCCAACGACAGGATTGCCGCCACCATGCGCTGCTGGTCGCGGTCATCTTCGACCCGCAGAATGAAACTGCGGTCGATCTTGATCCGCCCCACCGCAAAGCGGCGGATATGCGCAATGGCAGCCTGGCCGGTGCCGAAATCATCCAGATCTATCCCGCATCCCAGCCGGGACAGGGCCGCCAGGTTTGCCACGATCACGTCGCTGCCAGTGTGTGCGACAACCGTTTCCAACACCTCCACCGTCATGCGGGCGGGGGTCAGGTCGTAACGGTCCAACTCCCACCGTATCCGGTCTGCCAGACGCGGATCGCGCAATTCCGCCGCAGAGAAGTTGACCGCGACCGATGGGATGCCAAGCCCGGCCCGGTCCCAGTCGGCCAGTGCCGAAAGGGATGCCGCGCGCATCACTTCACCCAGCCGCGCCGCCAGACCCGCCGCTTCCAGCGCGGGCAGGAAATCGGCGGGCGGCAGGACGCCGCGCTGGGGATGGTGCCAGCGGGCCAGCGCCTCGAACGCGGTGATCTCGCCCGTGTCGGTGGACAGTTGCGGCTGGAAATGTGGGCGGATTTCGCCCAGATCCAGCGCCTGCTCCAACCGGTCGCGCATCACGTCCCGCTCTACCGAGCGGCGGGCGATGTCGGGGCTATAGGCGCGGATCGTGCCGGGACCGTGGCGCTGCGCCTCGGCGGCGGCAAGCAGGGCTGCGTCCAGAACAGCGCGCCCGGTTGGCCGGGGGACGCGGTCGGCGGGGCAGAACCCGACCGAACAGGTCACACAGACCACCCCTGCATCCAGCGCGATGGGGGGGGTTACGATGGCCTGCACCCGCGCCGCCATCTGCACCAGCGACTCCATATCCAACCGCCGGACCGGGCCAAGGGCAATGGCAAAGCGGCCAGGTTCAAGGCGTGCCAACGCATCGCTGTCGCGCAGGGCCGTTGCAAGACGCGATTCGATCTGGGTCATCACCTCGGTCTGTGCGGCATGGCCGTGGCGCTGCAACAGGGCGGCGACATCATCGACCAGAACCACCAGACATCCGGTGGAACGACCTGTTGCGTCGGCGGTACGCAGCGCACTGTCCAGCGCGGCAGTCATCTGCTTGCGTGAAAGGATGCCGCCATCATGGAACACGTCCGGTGCCACAGTCAGGAAGGGCAACAGCACCAAAGGCAGCGCCAGCAGCAGTGCAAGGGCACCAAACTGAACCGACAGCACGGCGATGGCCAAAACCAGTGTGGGCAACGTGGCCATCAGACGGGGTACATCGATCGCCGCCGCGATGCGGGGCAGGGCCGATCCGAAGCCTTCCGATTTACGCATGCGCCAAAGTCCCGTCGCAGCGCAGGATCATCCTGTCGCCCGCCCTGCAAGGCTAGGGTCGGCGGCTGATCGCTTCGTTAATCGCGGTCGGGCAAATGCAAAGGATTTTCAGGGTTCTGTGAAGGTTCCGTTCGGACCTGTGGCGACAATCCGGCGAAATCAAAGATCGCAGGGTCGCACAGATGCGACGGGCGCGTGTTCATCAACGCGCGAAACATGATCTGGCGGCGGCCGGGGGTGCGGGCCTCCCATCCATCAATCATCTGCTTGACCTGCACGCGTTGCAGACCTTCCTGACTGCCGCACAGATCGCAAGGGATGATCGGATACTGCATGTCGCGCGCAAATTGTTCGCAATCCGCCTCGGCCACAAAGGCAAGAGGGCGGTAGACGAACAGGTCGCCATCCTCGTTCAGCAGTTTCGGCGGCATGGTGGCAAGACGGCCGCCATGGAACAGGTTCATGTAGAATGTCTCAAGAATGTCGTCGCGGTGGTGGCCAAGGACAACGGCGGAACACCCTTCTTCGCGGGCGATGCGGTACAGATTGCCGCGCCGCAGCCGCGAACACAGGCTGCAAAAAGTGCGACCCTGCGGAATTTTGTCGACGACGATGGAATAGGTGTCCTGATATTCAATCCGATGAGGCACGCCCATCCTTGTCAGGAACTCTGGCAGGACGGTGGCCGGAAAATTCGGCTGCCCCTGATCAAGGTTGCAGGCCAGCAGATCAACCGGCAGCAATCCGCGCCATTTCAGTTCGTGCAGAATGGCCAGCAGCGTATAGCTGTCCTTGCCGCCCGACAGGCACACCAGCCAGCGTGCATCACGTTCGATCATGCCGTAGGTTTCGATCGCCTCGCGCACCTCTCGCACAAGGCGTTTGCGCAGCTTGCGAAACTCGCTTGTCGAGGGGGCACCGTGAAACAGGGGATGAATATCGTCTGCGTCGTCGAACATGGCGTCCTCAGCGTTTTATTCGCCGGAATAGGCCAGCAGACTGCTTGATGCAAACCTTGCAGTAAAGGACACAGCGTTTTCCGCCAGCAGCGCGGCGGGCCGGACTTGCGCGCCTTGCACAATCACGTGGCGTTAGTGGCGCGTGTCAGAATCGTGGTCGGGGTCGGCACCGGGGACCGGATCATACCCCTGTCCGCCCCAGGGGTGGCATCGGCACAGGCGGTGGATGGTCAGATAACCGCCCTTGATGCCCCCGTGACGCTGCAGCGCGTCAAGTGCATAGGCGGAACAGGTGGGCTGAAACCGGCAACCGTTGCCAACCCACGGGCTGAGCAGCAGGCGATAGGCGCGGACGGGCAGGGCAACGACATGGGCCAGCGGTGTCATGTGCGGTCCTTGTGCAGGCTGCGCAACGCCGTGGCCAGATCGGTCAACAGCAGGGCAAAGTCGCGGTCAATGGTCGCGCCGGGGCGGGCGACAAGGACATAATCCCAACCGGGTTGTGCCAGTGTGGGCAGGACGGCGCGCGCCACTTCACGCAGGCGGCGCTTTGCGCGGTTGCGTGCCACGGCATTGCCGATCTTTTTCGATGCGGTAAAGCCGACGCGGATACCTTGGCTCTCATCATCGCGCGGGCGGGCCTGCACCATAAAGCCGCCGGTCCCCTGACGTCGAGCGGATGCGGCACGCAGGAAATCTGCGCGCTTGCGGATCGTTTCAGCTTTGGGGTTCGCGCAAAGCGAAACCGCCGGTGGCGCGGCGGGCGCGGCATCGCTGCCTTGCCCCTGTGCCTCCGGCGGTGTCATGGTCATGTCCCGCATGTCAGGCCCCCAAAAAGGGCCAAAGCGAAATCAGGCCGACAGCTTTTTGCGGCCCTTGGCGCGGCGGGCTGCCAGCACAAGACGGCCACCCTTGGTTGCCATGCGGGCGCGAAAGCCGTGGCGGCGGGCGCGAACCAGGTTCGACGGTTGAAATGTGCGCTTCATTGCGGCTCTCCATCAGACACGCAGCCCAAACCCTTGCAGGATTCGAAGACCACCTTATTCGAAGCCCGGTCTTTACGGGCGGTTCGGGGCCAAGTCAATTCATCCGTGTCGCATTTCCTGCAACATTTCGCCCCTTTGCACAGGGTGAACGGGATGGTTTCAGCGAAGGCGCGGCCGAGTGCCGACTTCACTGCCGCGTGAGGGGGCTATCGGTGGCGCGCGCGTTTGCCCACAGTCATAAGAATACAGGAGAGATCATGCCCGACGCCACCCCCCCCAAGCCCGGCCTTGCCCGGATGGCGCCCTTTCTGGTGATCGTCGTCGTGGCTGTGGTCGGTGCCGTCACCCTGCGGGATCAGCTAAGCTTTGACGCACTGGCACGCCACCGCCTCGATCTGCTGGCCTATCGCGATGCCCATTATCTGGCGTCGGTGCTGGTTTTCATGTCGGTCTATGTCGTCATCGTCGGCTTCAGCCTGCCGGGGGCAACGGTGGCTTCGCTGACCGGGGGGTTCCTGTTCGGAATTTTCCCCGGCACGCTGTTCAACCTTGTGGCGGCGACGACCGGGGCGGTCTGCATCTTTCTGGCGGCGCGGATGGGGTTTGGTGCGGCGCTTGCGGCCCGTATCGAATCGCAAGGAGGCAAGGTCGCGCGGTTGCGCGCGGCCCTTGCGGAAAACGAATGGTCGGTCCTGTTCTTGATGCGGCTGACGCCTGTTGTACCGTTCTTTGTCGCCAACCTGCTGCCCGCGCTGCTGAATATCCGGCTGTCGCGGTTTGTCATCAGCACGGGATTTGGCATCATTCCCGGGGCGCTGGTCCTGACCTCGGTCGGGGCGGGTCTGGGAGATGTGTTTGAACGCGGCGGCATGCCCGATTTGTCGATCGTTTTCGCTACGCAGGTGCTTTTGCCGATCCTGGGGCTTGCCGCACTGGCCGCCCTGCCGATCCTGATCCGCGGGGTGCGCAAGAAAGACATCTGACCTTGCCCGAATTTTGACGTTTGCACACTTTGCCGCCAGTGGCAGCGTTCGGGTGGGTTGCTGTTTCGCCGTTTGCGACCTGTGTCGGGGTGTCGGAACGCGCTGCGGCCTATTTTTCCCCGAAACCATTTGATAACCCTGCATCATGGCGGGTTTGTAACCCTGATGCCCGCCGGGGGCACATCCCGAACGCAGGCAGGGCAGGGACGAAAGGAATTGGCGGCGTGCGGTTTGGCCGGGGCAGATTTCTGAACACGCTTTCGGGGCGGTTCCTGCTGCTGACGGTGGCCTTTGTCATGCTGGCCGAAGTTCTGATCTTTGTGCCGTCCATCGCGCGGTTCCGGGCCGACTATCTGCTGTTGCGGTTGGAAAAGGCGCAGATCGCATCGCTTGCATTGCTTGCGACCGATGACGCCATGATCAGCGATGATCTGGAACAAGAACTGCTTCAGAACGCCGAGGTGTTCAACGTGGTCCTGCGCCGCGACGAGGTGCGCCAACTGGTGCTGTCCTCAGAAATCCCGGCACCGATCCACGATAGTTTCGATCTGCGCATGGCTGGCCCATGGGAATTGATCCGTGATGCGACCACCGTGCTGGCGGACCCGCAGAACCGGATCATTCGGGTGATCGGCAACCCGGTGCAGGATGCGGGCCTGCTGATCGAAATCACGATGGAAACGGGGCCGCTGCGCGCGGCGATGGTCGATTATGGCCTGCGCATCCTGTTCCTGTCGGCGCTGATTTCCGTGGTCACGGCGTTCCTGCTGTTTCTGGCAGTGCAACGCCTGCTGGTTGGGCCGATCCGGCGCGTGGTGCTGCATATGCAGGCCTATGCCGAGGCCCCCGAGGATGCGCGCCGCGTGATCGCCCCATCGGCCGAGGTAGAGGAATTGCGCGTCGCGGAAGAGGCGTTGCAATCGATGCAGACACAATTGACCGGGGCCTTGCGCCAAAAGGAACGGCTGGCGCAGCTTGGCGGTGCAGTGGCCAAGATCAGCCACGATCTGCGCAACATCCTGACAACGGCGCAGTTGTTTGCTGACCGCATCGATTCCAGCGGCGATCCGATGGTGGCGCGGGCCGCGCCAAAATTGGTGGCATCTATCAGTCGGGCGGTGTCCTTGTGCGAATCGACGTTGGCCTTTGGCAAGGCCGAAGAGCCGCCGCCGCAACTGAAGCGGTTGCCCCTGCGTCGCCTGGCCGAAGATATCGCAGATGGCGAAGGGCTGAATGACGGCGGGCTGGTGACCTGTCTGATCGACGTTCCGGCGGGCCTTGTCATCCGGGCCGATGCCGAACAATTGCACCGCGTGCTGACCAACCTGATCCGCAACGCGCGTCAGGCGATCGAGGCGGTGGGCCAGCCCGGCACCATCGAGATCTCGGGCGGCGAGGACGAGACGGATTGGTGGATCCGCGTTGGCGACACCGGTCCGGGTCTGCCACCCAAAGCGCGGGACCATCTGTTTTCGGCATTTCAGGGCGGCGCGCGTAAGGGGGGAACTGGCCTTGGACTTGCCATCGCCGCCGAACTGGTGCGCGGCCACGGCGGGCGGCTGGAGCTGGCCCGCAGTGATGCCGACGGGACAGAGTTTCTGATCCGACTGCCGAAACGCCTCGATCCGGCAGAGCCGGAATAACCTGCCATTTCGCCCTTGCAATGGTCTGCCGGGGCAGCTAAACGCTGCCTCAAGACGGACCCGTAGCTCAGCTGGATAGAGCATCAGACTACGAATCTGAGGGTCGGGCGTTCGAATCGCTCCGGGTCCGCCACTCACCCTTGATATTATTGGATAATTTGCCATCTTTGGCGTCTTACCCATCTTTGAACCCATCAACCTGAAAACGCTTGGCCATTTCCCAAGACTCGCGCGCGCGTGCGGTCGTGAGCAATGAGGCGCGCCGAACGTGCCCCGATTTCCCTGCTTTGAGGGATTCCTGCTTTCAGGAAAGCTGACAGGGTTCAGTATCCATCATTAGGAAAGCCCCAGACACCTGCCGGTCGCATCGCATAATGAAAATCGTTCTGAAAATGCTTGTCGGGCGACTCAGCGGTGTGCAACCTGCGTCAGCATTCTACGCCATAATTGAGACTGGGGCTATCGGCCCGCAGTCAATCGAAAGCAGGGGCAAATGAATATTGCGGCAAAATGGTTGACGGTCGGGCTCATCGCACTCTGTGGATGCGTGCGGGAAGAAGACACCAAGTCTTGGGAAGGCCAGCCGGTTTCGTCACTGGACCTGCATCCATTCTTTGCCACGCTTCCGGTCGAGGTCCGCAAAGCTGCCGATGGCACGGAAATGCGAAACTACGTTAACGGGGTCAATGTCGGCAGTTGCTTTAGCAATGCGACCGTGACGGCCAGCGGGGCTTATGCAGCCTTTGGCACTGGCTCTACCTTCTGTTCCACCCAGTTCAGGGCCTGCAACAACATCTTCTATGTCCGGTCGGGCAAGGTCATCAAATACACCCCCACACCGTCTGGGGGCGCTATCTGCATGACCGATCAGCGCGTTAGGCCGGTCGCTGGCTTATAACTTGCAGGGGCGCTAGACTGCGCACCGGGGTGCGCGGCTGGGCACAAAGTAACGCTCAGGGCAAAAACCCTTCTTTTTAAGGCATGACAAAACTCGAGCGGCCCTTCTCTCGCCGTTACCGCCCTGTGTTGTCAGGGTGGTCAAGCGTGTATCCCTTACTCTTGTCTCTCTCCCCCCGAACTGCCTTCACGGGCATGGGGGTAGGGGGTGTCTGAGGAAATCATCCCCCACCCCTTCATCGTCTCTCCCATCATCGAGGGCACTTGCCCGGCCAAGAAGGTATGTGCATTCTGCCGACATGGCATTGTCAGTCGAAATTCGCGCCGCCCGCTTGGTGGCACAGTTAACCCGCCAGGGTGTGGCGGTGCGGTATATGACTATCTGTGGCGAGGAAATTCAGGTTTTCTTCGTGGATGATAAGGTGTCCGCCTACAAAGGAACTTCCGCCGATCCGGATTTGATTGACTGGGGGCGCTCAACGCCTTCCAAGGTCAGGAAAAACCGCACGACAGCGCAGCGGGAATAGATCGCCCAAGCCTTTGCCTCTGAGGCATGTCCACCATTCTACTTGCCTCTACTCTAGAAATCCTCAGGCGACGCCTAGTCTCTTGTTCGACATGCCTGCAAAGCGGGCGGCGTCTTCGCGCAACGGGGTGTGGTCGCCCATACCCTGATTGTGCAACGGAAGGCGGTTGCCCGCCTCCCATCCCAGCACAGTTGGAAAGTCTCGGCGACAGCATCGCCTTGCTGGTTACATGCCCATTTCGTTCATCATGTCGTTGTCGTCCAACTGTTCCACTGCCGCCTGGCGTGCGATTTCGCGGGCTTCTTCGCTTACCGGAACGCGGTTCAGTTTGTTAAGGTAGAACTGCTCGGTCGCCATATCGTCGTCCTTGCGGGCTTCCTGGATGACGATCAGTTCGGACAGTGTATATTCACCGGCCGGCAGGCCCAAGATGGCAGCCTGCATATTGGTGCCGGACGAAGCTTGGACCGACTGGGCGATGGACAGCGTTGCGATTGCAGCGAGGATAATCTTTTTCATGGTCTTCTCCGAATTTTTCTTGGCCGGAATGGCCAGATGATCGAGTTACGCTGCGCGCAGGCCGGAGTTTCATAACCGCACTTTTTTTCGTAAACGCTTTTGTAAGTTTGACCGTGGTCGCCCTCACTTTTTAGAAGCGCAGAAGCGGCGCGTGTCGAAACATTAGGGCGGTCGCCCACCTGAATGTTTTGGTTTGCCCCACGCTGCGGCTGAACCTGCAACAGCAATTCGCCCGCGCGACAGTTTGCCCGCTGTTCCGCCGCTGTTTTCAGCACTGCGTTCCGACACGTTCAACATGCGGGCGGCGTCGGCTGTGGATGTTCGGGGGCCTTGCGCCCGCGCCATGTCAGACAGCGCCATTTGCGGGGCATCATCGGTCTGCAAATTTGCAGTTCGATAAATCGCCCCACCGCGCGGCATGTTCGCCACCCGTGCCGCAATGCTGGCGCGCTGGCTTTCCGTCAGGCGCCAAAGAAAAACCCCGCGCTGGGCGGGGTTCAGTCTTCTCTTAAAGGACGCCGCTATTTCAGGCTGGGCAAAGCTTCGATCCGGTCCACCAATGCCCGCGCCATGTCTGCAGCGATTTTGACCAGCGCTGCTACCTGATCCAGTTCCGCATGGCGCGTTCCGTCTGCCTTTGTCCGTTCACTATCACGCACGATGCCTTCGGTTGCGTCCAGCAGCAGGGACAGGTTCGCGGCTTCCGCAGTGGCGTCATCAACCGCGCTCATGCCTTCACCCGCGCGGCATCGCAAGCGCCTTCCAGATCGGACGCCAGTTTGTCGGCCCTCTCGATCAGCACCACCACCAGACCGTGCAGAGCGTTTGACGCCGGGGATGCCACGGTTGTAGTCAATTCCAGCAGTTCAAGCGCGCCTTCGCAAAGGCTGTGCAACAGCGTCGCGTCGGATTGAATTTCAGCGAGTTTCGACATCAGCACCCCTCCACATGTTCCAAGCAGGAACGGATTATGCGTTCTGCCTCTTCCAAGGCACTCGACGGCATGAACGACGTGCCGAACATCTTTTCCGGTATCAGTGCGGAATCGTCGGCCATGATGCGCGTCTGGATGATGCCCAATGCTGAGCAAAGACGGTCATGGACGCTGCGGTTCTGGTCGGTCATGCCTGCATCCCCCCGAACTTCTCAAGGCGGGCGTGGGCGATGCGCAGGGCGTCCCGCTGATGGGCGATGCACTGCAGTAGGCGGCCATGGTCCACCATGTCCGGACCATCTGCGATGGCGTCCAGCGCCAAGGTCAGGCCGTCGTGGATATTGCACCATTCGGAGACGGTCAGCGTCTTGGACTTGCGTTTGGGCAAGCCAATATCGGTCCCCGGCGAGGGGTTCATGGCATTCATGGTCTTCTCCATCTGGTTATGCGGACTGTTGGTCTTGCGTGGTGCGGTCCATCCGTTCGCGAACGCTGCGGATGATTTCGCTGTTCTGTGACGATCCGTTGCGCGTTGCCTGATCTTCCAGCCAGGTCTTCACATCAGCCGGAAGGCGGACGGGCAGTTGTTTCGATTCTGACATGGTGCGCCTCGTATGATATCACCGCAATATATATTACGGTAATATCATTGACGGTCAAGCAAATAAATTACAGTGATATCGAAAAAGTGAGGGTGACATGTCAGAGGGGAAACCGGGTCGCGGTTCAGACCAGTTCGCGCTTCGCCTGCCTGACGGCATGCGCGAGCGGATCAAGCGCGCAGCCGATGTGAACGGGCGCAGTATGAACGCCGAAATTGTGGCAACCTTGGAAGTAAAGTACCCGTCGCCGCTGACCTTCACGCGCGAGGAATTTCTGGCCCATATCCAAAAATTGGAACTGGACGCAGGCGATGATCCTAAGAAACAAGCAAAACTCGAACAGCTTGTAGTAGGCTTCATGGATCAGCTTGCAAGCGCCTTTGAACTTTCGGACAGTGAAGAAAGGGCCGGGCTTCCTAAAGAATAGGCCGCATCAGCTTTCACCGATGCGGCCCGTGGCACTGATAGATCAGATGCCCAGAAACCTCAGCAAAATCCCGGCGATTGACACAGATCAACTTTGCTTTCCTGTTCGCTTGGCTTAGCTTCCGCTCACCCCTCCCGGGGTAGGGCGGCTTAGGCCGGTTTGGTTTGCCAGACGCTGGGGGTTGGATTCGTTCAATCCCCAGCCCCGCATGCACTCCGGAGCGCCATGCGCATCTGCGCCCCGGGGGCACTCGCACCATTGTTCCGGGAAGGAACAACCGTTTCATCGTAGCACTGATCTATGTGGAAATCTTTGGCCGTCGATCGGTCTGTCTACCCGACGCGGCTATCCATATATCATAATGACCAAAGCGAGGGCCACTAAGAGGCAAGCCGGCGATAGCCATATGGGATTGGCGACAGCGAGAATGCCGCAAACGGCGATGAGGACGATACAAATGGAAAAATATAGAATGCGCAAGAGAACCCCTGACGGCATTTTTCTTCCTGGATAGAACAGGTTTGTGGCCTTCCAGCCTGTGAAATCCCCTGGAGCGGCGTGCGCCTTACGCTCCAGGGGGTACTGGGATAGAGATGCCCGGGGGGAGGCATCGAAAGCAAAACGAGTTGGATGAGACCGCCGTTCCCCCACCAATCGGCTCAAGACCGACTGTTACACCTTTGCCACAGAAACACGTTTTGAAAGCGCGCAGTACATGGTAGACACGCCATGCCCTGCTTCCGGGCCAGGTGACGCGTAGACGAAACTTCGTCCAGGTCGGCATTCCCACTAGAAACGCCGACGTCTTTGAGCCCCCAACTTCCCAAGGTCTTGCGTTCACAAGAAGTCACAAATACTGCATTTGTGTGGTCGTGCGGGTCCGCCATCTTAAGAGACAGGAATAAGATCGGATCAAAAAGAAGACCCCGGATATGCCATCGGCAACCGGGGCCAGTCGGGGGCGCTCATAATCGGGGAGACCGCTGAATGCCCCGCGGTAACTGTGCGAGCGAGATTTTTAATCGTCTGGTTGAAAACTGACAGATAAGAGTAAGCCAGCGACATCTTCGGATCACGTCACGGATCCTGCTGTCCCTTCGGCCCGTCGTGTTCCGGTAGTTTCGCCGGTGCCTCGACCCCATGCAGGACCAGCCAATCGCGCAATTCGCCCCACACATCGTTGGGGCCGAAGCTTCGAAAGCCCATGACACCATCAAGGCGGCGGCGCAGATCGGGCGGGATGGTTTGGGGCCAGTCGGTCATCGGGCCGTGATAGCGCACAACCAGCACCGCCGCCACACTCGCGCCGGTTCGACCCCACACACCCGCAAATGCGAATCTTGTGGAATGCCCGCGGCACGGGCAGTATGGCCCCATGCGCATCGTCTCGGATCAGTCTGACAAAGATGTAACGGCCCGCCGTGCTGAGGCGCAGGCTTTCGACGCGCTGCGGACGCTTGCCGCTAACCTGATGCGGGTAGCGCGCGGGGCGGGCAAGCCCTACGAACTGGAGATGCATGCCGCCGAATTCCTTGACGCTGCCGAAGCCTATCGCGCGATGGTGGGGCATGGTCTGGCCACCCATGACGTTCAGAATGCATTGCGAGTGCGCAAAGCAGTTTCAACCCGGAACGATCCAGTGATGTTCGAAGCTGAAACGGCGATAGAAGAAGCCGTTTCTGGTAGTCTACAGATTGCCGCGTCCAGATTGGTCTTTGACGGACTGCGCGAAAAGCAGGGAGAGAGCGAAGCCATATCTGGCATGGACACTTGGTCGAGGCGTCGTGCTGCATCCAAAGCCACTGCCAGGCCATGGGCCGGTGCGAAGGGGAAGAAGGACGTGAAGCCCGAACCATGGGAATAGCAAGAACTCGGATGCGCGATAGTGAGTTGGAAGTGGCCGGTGGTGGGGCGTGGCGGCTGGCTTACTGACCACAAAACGGTGCAAATAGCCCACGCAGAACGTGTTTATCGGAATCTCTAATGTAGGTAGCCGACAAAAGGCATTTAAGTACTTCGGGTGCAGCCGATGCGTCAACTTTGCCTATGATCCCATCTCGCTTTAGTGCTTCATTTACTTCGTATTCGTCAATTATGCACAAAGAACAATCTATGAAGCTGTCAGTCGCCAGAAAGGTGTTTTTTGCTTGCGAGATAGCCACGCATGGGCGAATGACGTCTCTAGTGTTGATCCTCAGAAACCAACCTTCTGCCTCCAAAAGGCAAACCTGCATTTTCCATTTCTGTGGATTTATGGAGCGGTCGTAAACCCAAATTACATCAAAAAAATCCAAAGGTTTACAACCTTGCGTGGGACGCTGTCTCTCTGATCGTCCGAATTATCGCATCACGCTTCGGCGATTCCTCGATCATGTCTTCGTACCGCATAATGCCGCCATTGGCCGCTTGCCAGTCATGACCGTGAGTCGCAGCCGTACGAGAAGTAAAGTTCATGGCTATCGAGCAGTCAAACCCAGCACGCAAGTGGGCCATCTCACTTTCAGCAAAGAGAGACATGTCAGGCTCATCATTGGCGATGCAACGAAGGCTTTTGCCCTCAAGCACCCATGGGACCGGACGCCCGCCAACCTCCCATAGCCAGAGACCTTCGCCCTTCATGATCTCGTAAATTTCCAGCGGAACGGGCCCGTACTTCATGGCCCTGTACGTGGCACCAAAAATGGGCTGGAAATGCTCATTGATGTGAGACTTATCCGCAAAGTAGCAAGCCTTGAGAGCGGCGTGAAGATCGACCGTGCGCTGACGGACCATCCAGTGGATGGCAGCGAAAGCTTTCTCAGTCGAAAATCTGTAGGTCGCGTGTTCCATGGACAGAACATAGCCTGTCAAGGTGGAAAGTTTCAAGAGTCCCCAAGAAATTCTATCTTCATTAGGGTACCACTCGCTGCCAGTGCCTTTCCAATCGCCGCTGACAGGCACTGCCATCGTGTTCACCACCAGATCAGCGGTTTTCGACAATCACCCTTTGAGATGCCATGCATTGCGCCTCGCGGTTTTCAAGTTCGCGATAAATGGCCTCCTGTTCGCTGGGCAAGGTCAAGTAGTCCGGCCCGAGTAGGCGGCACAGGTAGTCCGTGGGTTTCGACTTTACAGAACCGTCGTTCAGTGGCCCGGTGCAAGACGCAACCAAAGCAAGGCTGGCCAGTATAATAGTATTTTTGCCCAACATCCTGCGTCCTCTCCGCTTCGCTGATGTGAGGACAATGGCCGTTTTCGGCCATGACTGTCTAGCGGCATCGCTCCCGCTCAGGTGATGGCCCTTCCAACGGAACGAGCCTCGTTCACCAAATCGTTCAACCAGTGCCGTTCGGCAGTCCATGCTTGGCCGCGCAGCCCATGTTTCCACGTTGGATGCGCCGTGCCGGGTGGATGCCCGCCGCCTGCGCCATGAAGTCGACAGACCCGCCATCCTGTGACCGCCGGCCCTTTGCATGGTTCGCCCGTGCGCTTTGACCTGGCAGTGCACCTTGGGGCCGCATTCGCCGCGCACATGGGGTTGTCGTCATGCTTCATTGCTGCCCCTCCCCCCATGCGTGACAGACCCGACGATTGCCTGCCCGCCTGCGTTGACCGTGACGTGTTCCACCAGCACCCGTTGCTGCCCGCCTGTACGGTATCGCTTCAATGCCTCCATCTGCATTGCATAGGTGCGGGCCAGCTTGTTTAACGCCCGTTCTGCGGCGTCCTGTTGCGGGATGGTTTCGACGTGGTTCAGGCGTCGTGCCATCATCATTGTCGCGGCGTGAATTGCCCCCATCTGGACGGCAAGCATTGATTCCAGTTCGTCACGCGGTTCGACGGCACGAACAACGGACAACAGGAAGTTGCTGCTGACGTCATCAACAGCCTGTCCGTGCCTCCCAATGCTGGCGACTTGAATGGTTATGCCCGCTTGAAAAGCCGGGTCACAGGTTCCCAAGTCGGCCATCAATAGAAGGGCTGCGGCGTCCGGGTTCTTGTGCGCATAGGCAATTTCAAGAATGCCTTTGTTCATCGAAAGACGCATGTCCGGTCCGGCAGCCCGACGGCTTGCACGCTGGGCCAGTTCCGACACCCGCTCCCGTTCAACGGGATTGCACGCGTCAAGCAAAGCGTCCAGTTCCTCGGGCTTCGCCAAGGCTTCGGCTTTAAATGCGTCGTGGCTCTTGTCAGTGCTTGGTGGCTCGATGAGGTCTTTGCCTGTCATGGATGGAATCCTTTGTGTTGCCGTTTGCGGTGTCTTGCTGATCAATGCCGCCATTGTCGCCGCCGCCTTGCCGCCCGTTTCCTGCACCCTTCGCAGCAATAGCGGGCGTCAGCGCGCCGCATTACGGGGATGGTGCCGCCGCACCAGAGGCACCGCCAGAGGTTGCGATTGAGGTTGGCCAATATGGCCTTTCCCCGCGCGCTTCTGTGCACCGGATTGCCTCGCCCAAAGGGTGTGCCGTAGACCATGACCACAATTCGGCCCGGCGCGTCTGCGATGTCGAAATCTATCCCGGTCGGGTCAGGCTCAGGCATTGCAGACCCCGCCATTTCGACGCCACAGGCGGGTTAAGCCATTGTTGAACGTCATCAGCGCGCCTCCTGCCGGTCGTCAGTCAGCCCGGCCCCTGCGGCCCCTGTGAGGTATGGGGCAACCTTGTTCCGAACCGTGGGGTTGAGTTCGATGGCCCGGGGCTCCATCAGCAGGGCTTTGAAAAGCGCCGGTTCTTCAATCGCGTCCATCAGCAGTTGGCGCGCCTTGTCATTGGTCAGATTGCGCAACATCGCCCGCGCCCGTTCCGTGACAATGTTCGCCGTCTGCATGCTGCCGCCAATGGTACCCCCGCCCATCTGACCACCGGACCGCGCCGCAGCGATGCGTACGACGTACTCGACCAACCTGTTTGCCGGGCTGTCCATGACGTCGCCGACGGTCGCGCCTTTGGTTTCCATCTTCGCCAGGTCGGTCGCGATGCGCCGGAGACGTCCGAATTCCTCTGGGGTGTAAACCTGCTGCAGCGCCGCCGATGTGTTCAGGTCGTTGATCAGCGCGGTAAGTTTCGGACCGGACAGACCGTCCGGCGAGCCAGCGTTTCCGATCAGGTAATCAGAAAAAGCACCCTTAACACCCGCCAAAGCTTTGCCAGTGGCGTCCTTGCGGGCAGTGGCAACGATGCTGCGCGCTGATATCGCCGGGTTGTCCGCCCCGAGTATCGAGAGAACCGCCTTCTGATCTTGCCCAAGATTGAACTCCGCTGGGGATGATTTGGCGTCGGCAAGTTTCATTCTGGCATCGGCCCGCACCGCGAAGGCCTCTGCCGCAGTCCGGCTGTTCAGCGCCCGCCGAAATTCAGTCAAAACGCGGGGATAGCGCGCCATCAGTTCTCGGTTCGACCGCAGCCAGTCTTCGGCGCGCTTGGGTGAAAAACTGCCGTCGGCTCCGAAGATACTATCCGTGAACCGGCCCCGCAAATAGTCGGTGATTTCTTCGCCAGCCTTCGGCGCTGCCGTTTCGATTTTCGTGGCATCGGTCAGGCCCTGCGCGCCCCCACGCCCGACTGTACGGGCAAGAGCCGTTTCCGGGCTCAAGGCTTCGTCGCCGTCCAAGGTGCGTTTAAGGATGCGACCGACCGCGCCTTGGTCAAAGGTTTCATGCAGAGCACGGGAAAACACCCTGGCTTCGTTGATGGCACGCCCTGCCGGGCTTTCCCCGCCTATCGCGCCCAAGTCGGCCAGGATGGCCTCGGCCACCTCATTGGCAATCCGGGCCCGGTTCTTGTTTTGGTCATTGCCCGCCATGGCAGAGCGGGCAACGCGGCGCATTTCGGAATACAGGCCGTAAAGTTCACCCACGGTCGTCGCTTCGCCAATAGGCCCGTTTGGACCGAAGGCAGCTTGCAGATCGGCGGGAATGTCGCGCCGTTGCGCCCAAGGTGTTTCCTTGATCAACGTGTCAACCGTTCCGGCTGTCTGCCTCGTTTCAATACGGGCGTCGACCGGAACCGCACGCCACAGTTCCCCCTCGCGCTGCAACTGCGTATCCAGTTCGCCTTTCACCCGTGCGACCATCGCGGTTGAGTTGGCAGTTTCTGCGGATCTGGGGCCCACCCCTTCAACGCTTTCCACAGCCATTTTCATCATCCGATCAACGCGGGCCTGCATGTCACTGCGGAATGTCTTGAGGCGGTTTTCAAAGAAGGTCTTGGCATCCTTGACCTTGCCACCCATGCCAGCGATTTCGTCCGTTGCCGCCTTGCGCGAAGCGGTTGCCCGCAGGTCCAGGCGTTCGCGAACGAGAGGGCTTTCAGACTCCGCCGCGCGTTCCAGCCCCATCAGATTCGGGTCGCCGGACTGTTGCGCCGGGGTGCGGTTCAATGGATCGTTTGGGGAAATCGCGCGCCCAATTTCTGCGGCCCGGTCTTCACCCCCGACCAGCCCCTGAACGCGGGCTTTTGCAACTTCCCGCGCCCCTGCATCCGTCATGGGTGCCAAACCGCGCACGACGTCTTTGCCGATCCGAAGGCCTGCAGCCGCAAGGGGCATTTTGGCCGCCAAACCGACAGAACCCCTGACCGCAGCTGCAATCGCGGGGATGGCTGCAGCAGGCACAGCAATCTCCACCGTGTCCTGCACCCATTCCGGCGCGCCAGAGCCCTCTGCAGCCTCTCTGGCGGCTGTGCCTGCCCCACCCGCGCCCAACTCCGCAATGGCCCCGCCACGGCTTGCCAGCGCAGCGTACGCGTCGGTTGCCACGCCGCCGACCACTCCGCCTGCCCGCGTGAGCAGTTGGGCGGCCTTTGCAGCGGGAAGAATGGCCCCGGCTGCGTTGCCCACGCCGCGGGCGAAGCCCTCGACCATGCCATCCGGCGTATCGGTGGCCACATCAGCACCGATTGCCCGCATGCCGGTGCGCAGTCCTTCTGCCGCCGATCCGGTCTGCAGTTTTCCCCCTACGACTTCCCCCCATACCGGATTGTCAAAGGGGTTGAGAAAATCGACCAGCCCGCCAGCGGTCGCCGCGATACCTTCGTTGACTTGGCCCATGATGCCGCCCCGCGTCGATTGGCCTTCAAGGGATTTCGCCAGAGCCGCCATTCGTTTTGCGGCTGCGGTATCGCCAGCCTCATAAGCCTTGCGCATCGCTTTCAGCGCATTTTCTTGAGTTACGTCAGCCATGATTATTCCCCCAGCAATTGGTTCATGAGGTCGATGTCTTCTTTCGGCGCAGAACCTGTTGCAAAGGCTCCGAGGGCTGCACGGACGCGATCAAGGCCAGCGTCTAGACCGGCAAGCTTGGCCTCGTATTCCATGCGCTGCGTCGGGCTGATCCGTCCGGCCAGTTGGCGCTCCACGAGTTGCCGTTCGCCCTGCAGGCTGTTGCCTATCGAGCGTAGCTTGGCCTGCGCATCTTCCGGCCCGGTGAACACTTGTCCAGCCTCGGGCGTCAAAGCCTCGATGTTCTTCAGCAGCCACGACGGGGGTTGCCGACCGTAGCCGCTGGCAATGTCGTTGATCAGGTTTTCTTTCAGCACCGCGAAATCCGATTGCGCCTGCATGGTGTCCGGAAATGCCGGGGAAACCCCTATGACGTCGGTGACATTGTTCGCGAGTTTGCGCGCGGCCCCTTCAATGCCGAAGGCCGCAGGGGCGTTTTCGTAGGCGCTGCCGAAGGTGAGCCCTTCGGGTGAGGGTGGCGGGGCCGGTGGGTTGTTGGCCGGTGTCGGCGCACCAACGCGGGGAGCCTTGGCCACATCAACGATTGTAACCGTGCCTTCCAACGGGTCGCGCGATACGACCAATCGCCCGTCAACGATGCCGATGGCGGTCTCCCGATCAATCCCGCCTTCGATCAGGCGTGCAATCCGCTGTTCCGCTGCGGTATCGCGCGGCGTGGCTGCGGATGGATCCACCAAGCCATTGCGCACGTCGGCAGCGAACTTGCCCTCGGGCGACAAAGGTTCCGCACCCGCGCGGGTCTTCAACACGTCCACCATGGGCATGAACTGCGACGCCAACGCTTCACGCTGATCCCACATGCCTTGGAATTGCGGCATTTCCATTTGGGCCATCAGCGCATCGAACTGTTCCGGGGTTTCCGTCATCAGCGCGGCCTTGACGGCTTTTTCCATCGCTGCCGCCTCGGCCTGTGCCTGTTCGGCGCTGATCGACTTGGCGTATTCCGTGGTTTCCTTCTCGAACCGCCACGCCTCACGATCCGCCGTAACATCCGCCCGCGCATCGGTGCGCGCGTTGCGATTGCGCGTGTCAATGTTGCCCTGCACGTTGAACGCGGTGTTCAGCCCTTCCGCGCCCATGCCCGCAAGCTGGCCAAGGGCGTTCTGATCCCCGGCAAAGATGGCCTGCCCGTTTTGCTGCAAGAAACCCTGCATGGCGTTGGCCTGATCGGCTGCGTCCTGTTGGCGACGGGCTTCACGTCCTGCGAGATATTGGTCAAGAATTCCCATTGGGATGGTCCTTATGTTTGATGATGATCTGGATTGAGGACGGGGCCGGGGCGGCCCCTCTTTGGTGCCCTTGACCAGCGCGCCGGACGCGGTCCTTGCTATCGATCAGGTCTGGATCGAGCTTTCTTTGGACGTGGTTCATGGCCAGTTCTTTCGTTGAGGTCGCGCCCGCCCAAGGGGGCGCGCACCTCATAGGGGTATGGGGATAGTGGAACGCAGGGGTTGGAAGGGGGTTGGAAGGGGGTTGGAAGGCACTTGTGCAGGTGGGTTGGAAGGGGGTTGGAAGGGGGTTGGAAGCCATCACGCACCCCCTGCCAGCAGCAGAAACTGCCGGGTTTTTGACGCTGGCCCTTCGGTCGCAATCGTGAACCGGCCATCGGCCAGAAGGCTTTCCATGGCAGTCTTGAATGCCCGTTTCGTCACGCCTTCTGACTGCGGATGTTCTGCAAAAACCTTGGGGGCATAGGTCGATCCGCCCGCGTGGTTCACCCTTCTGCCCTGTTCGGTGAACAGGCCCAGCAGCTTCAGAAATACGCGCTCGGCCTTGGCGTTGCCTGCCATGCGGTCCAAGCCAGTTTTCGGGGTATCGGTCACGAAGACGCCACCGCGCCACGTCAGGCCAATTTCCCCGCCGGTGCGGCCATAGTTGGCCTTCATAGTGCGCAGAACGCGCGCGTCCGGGTTAGCCTCATAATTGTCCTGCATCACTCGTTCAAAGTAGAGGCGCGACCTGACCGAGTTATTCCAGCCGGTGCTGCCAGACGTTCCTGCGCCGCTGTTGAGTCCCGACAGGGACGGGTGCGCAAGCAGTACAACGGCGCACTTGTGGCGGATGGCCAGACCACGCAGCAGGCCGATAAATTGGCGCGCCTGCGCCCGGTCGTTTTCGTTGCCGGGGAACAGATCGGCCAGGGTATCCAGCACCACCAGCGACGGCCCCAGATCGCCCAGAAAGCGGTCAAGCGCGTTGAACAGGGCCGATGGCCGCAGGACGCTTGACGGCCCATCCTGCATCGCCAGCAGCGCGTCCAGGCCTGCCAAACTGCGCATGGTCAAATTCGATAGTTCTGACAGTTCGACGCCCTCGGCCCGCGCGACATCGGCGATACGGCGGTGCAGTTCGTCGTTGTCATCTTCTGCAGAAATGTAGACCGCCTTGCCGCCTGCGACCGATCGGCCAATCCATCGGGAATCCAGCGCGACAGCCGCAGCCAGTTGCAACGACAGCAGAGATTTGCCGGTGCCTCCGTCGCCGCCCAACAGTGTAACGGTCCCCGATGGAATCAGGTCGTCCACCAGCCATTCCCGCGCCGAGATTGGCTTGCCTTGCAGGGTGGCAGCGGAATAGAACGCTCCGGGGCCAAGTTGAACCTCTGCCCCTTCCGCGCGAAGATACAGGGCTGGAATGGTGGACACTTCACCGGAGTCCCATTTGACTTTCGCCTCATGAAACACCGCTTCCGGGTGTTCGGCAGCGCAGGCGCGATAGTTCATCTGGCGTTCGTCCCAGAGCATCGGCTTCGCAAAGCCCTGCACTGTGCCTGCCTTTCCGGTTCGGTCGTCCTGCGTTCGATCCCCGACAGCAAGGCACCATTGGCCTTCGTCGCCTCCGTCCATATCCACCGTTTTTCGGTCGCGTTCGGCCCGGTATTCGGCGAAGGCTTGCTTCTGGGGATTGGGTGTGACCGGCGGGAAGTCGAAGGTCGACGGGTCGCGCCGCCCGCCGTAGGGATAGCCATCCATCATTCGGCCTCCCCGAAGGCCAGCCCGGCCACAAGGGCGGCTTGGGAATAGGTCAAGCCGTAGAGGTTGCGCAGGCGGCTGATGCGCAGAAGGGTGCGCAGGTCCATCATGCGGCCACCCAATGCGCTGCGCTGAACACCTGTTGACGTTCTGCGGCATCAAGGGCGCGCAGGGCGCTGTAGGCCAGCATCATCAGTTCGCCGCTGCCCAACCGGTGCGCAAAGACCGCCGTGGCCTGCGTCCATGTCTCGGGGTCGTTGGCGGTCAAGGCGAAGCCCAACATCCGCGCCGCGCGCTTGTGCCGGTCTTGGGCAAACATCTGAATTGCCGACTTGCCGGTCTTGCGGTAGCGTTTGTCTGTGGTTCCCTGGCCACTGGTATCCCCAGCCCCGGTTGCGCCTGCACGCGCTCCGGGGCTAGCCATGACGGCAATGGGGGACGGAGCCCAATTCTGTTCGATATTCATAAGCCTAACCTCGGTATTGCTTGCCGGGGCGGGCTGGGGTATTCTCTGCAGTGTGAAGCCGCATACGAATAGAACCGCTGCCCGTCGGGTGGCGGTTTTTTGTTATGCTGCTGTCGCTTGTGAGGCTTCCCAAGCGATTACGTCCGACCAGCGCCACCGCGTCATCTGTGGCGACAATTTGACGGGTGCAGGGAATCCGTTGCGGTTCACCCAGCCCCAAATGGTTGCACGGTTGACGCCGAAGTGTGCGGCAAGTGCCGTGTCTGTCACATATGCGGGGCGGTCGGGAATTTCAGTTTCAACACGTTTTGGCATGGTTCAGCGTCCCTTTGCGTGAAGCTATGGGATGATACTGCTGACCTTTGTCGTGCCGATCATGCCGCACATTATGGGCTATTGTCCGTCACGGTGAACTAGCTTTTCTTTCTTTAATGCCCTTCTGCAATGCATCGACATAGCGACGCATTCCTCGGTCGGTCAGGACGTCCTTTACGGTTCGTACTGTCACCTCATGATGCCCAAGCGAGATGAACGCTGACGATATCACATCAGAGGCGGATAGGTTTCCCGACTTTTGTTCATCATTTCTGGTGAATTTCAGGCCAAAAGCATCGCGCAGTTGGCGGGCAAGCAGGATTATAGTCACATTTCGGGCAAAGTTCTCATCAAGCTTTCGTCCCGGCTTCGCTTTCTGAAGCACTGGAAATGCGGGATAAGAGTCGTTTAAGAGCATACCCGCAATGTATGCCTCTTCCTTTCTAAGCGGATAGTTCGCCAGCAATTTTGACCCAACAATGCGGCGGACAATCGAACGAGCGTCCGCGTTGCTCATAGCGGAGAAGCAAAGTTTATCAAACGACGCCGCAGGTGCTGAAACTATGTAATTACCTGAGGTGTCCTCCTGTTGCTGACATTCAAACGTCCACCACAAAAAAAGTTCGCCGGGGGTCAACTTGTCACTTTCGTCAGTCGAAAGATATTTTCGTATGGTGGCGTCAGCCAATTTGGCTGGGGTATCGCTGTTCATGCGCGCACCATGGAAATGACCGTGCCGCTTCCGTCCTTACCAGTCAGGAAATTAGACCACGCCCCCATCATGGCACGGCGCTTTTCGATCATGTCACCCCGCCGATAGGCAGCTTCTACAGCGCTGCTTATGTGATGCGCCAAGGCAACCTCGGCCATTTCGCCGGGGTATTGCGTCCGCTCTGCTACCCAGTCGCGGAAGGTGCTGCGAAGCCCATGAGGGACCGCCGGGCGCTTGGAGACACGATCAATAAACCCCTTTTCGTTCCGATCTGTTGCCGCCGTGTGCATCCGCTTCATAAGCATGGAAAGCGTCATGTCTGACAGTTTCCCGCCGCGCACCGCTGGGAATACAAGAGGGTTGTCCGCAAAGCGGGGCAGGGCCTTCAACAGGTTGATTGCGTCGACGGTCAGGGGAACGCGGTGTTCCCGTTGCATCTTCATGCGGTGAGCCGGAATAATCCATAACCCGCGCTCAAGGTCGATTTCGTCCCATTCCGCCCCGCGCACCTCACCTGATCGGGCAGCCGTAAGGGCGACAAATTCAAGCGCTCTAGCGGGAATGCCGTCCCGGCTGCGTAGATCGGCTAGCCATCGGGGGGCATCGTCCAGTTGTAAGGCCGGATGGTTGCTTTCCTTCGCCACTTTGCTTGCGGCTGGTAAAAGTTCTTTCAGGTTGCCAGCCCAGCGCGCCGGGTTGTCGCCCGTCCTATGGCCCGCGACAGTCGCCCAACTAAGGACAGCTTCAATCCGGCCCCGAACGCGCGTTGCGGTTTCGGTCTTGGTTGCCCAGATCGGCTGCAACACGCGAAGCACAGCGGCGGTGTCGATTTGGTGAACGAACAAGTCGCCAAGTTCGGGTATCGCGTATTTGTCCAACGTGCTGCGCCATTGGTCACGGTGTTTTTCATTGCGGAAGGCATCGAGTTTGGAAGTAAGTGCCCTATCAACAGCGTCCTTGAACAACAGCCCACGGCGCTGAGACATCACCAAAGTTGCCTTTGCGGCCTTTCGTTCTTCTACTGGATCTATGCCGCGCTCGATCATGTCGCGCACTTCGCGGGCTTTGTCGCGGGCTTGGGAAAGGGTGACAGTCGGAAAACCACCGAGGCCGATGTCGCGGCGCTTCAACCCCACTCTGACACGCAACACCCAAGTCTTGCCCCCTTTCGGTGTCACTTGCATGTAAAGGCCGGCCACCCCGCCGACGGCAACCATTGCGTTGCTCTTGCCGCCCGCATGGGCAAGCCTCTTAACGTCCAGCGGCCCTAATTCCTTTGCGACAATCGGCATGGCGTTTCCTTAAGGTCATCCTACCCATCCAAAAAGAAAGCACTGGAACGGCACGGGATGCAACGGGAAAAGATATGGCGGACCGAAAAAACCATAGATTTCATATGTTAATCAAGGGCGAATGAAACGGGATGCAACGGGATACTCCGCCATTATGGCGGCCTCCGGGTCCGCCACTCAACTCCCATAAACATATATCGTCGTGTTTGCGCCGTCCTTACGGTGCAAGTCGGGCCGACAGGCAGGCGCTGGCATTGGCACGCATTGGCAGGCGGTGCAGGGTGATTTCCAGACCGCGCGGGCTGCGGTTGAAGTCGTGCGAAGATATCAACGCCTCGACCGGCGATCCCAGCGCCATCAGCGCATGGTAGCCCCCAATCCCATCGTAGGCCGCCGCCAGACAGTGTGCGGCGGGTTCCTGCGGACACAGCGTTTCACACAGCGCGACCAGCGGGTCACCTTCGGGGTGCGAGGTCAGCCACGTCTGCACCTGTGCATCAACGGCAAGGCGTTGTCCGATGATGGCCCATTGCGGATCGCCTGGCATCAGACTGGCGGATGCCTGTTCCGCGCGGTCGGGGTCGGTCCGCTGCCAGTCGCGGATCGCATAGGCCATCAGTGCGGCCGGAAACGCCGGATCGTCAGCAACAGTGTCAAACCCGCGCTTTTGGCGGGCGGCCAAAGCCATGCCCGCCACACGCGCGGCACGCGCTTCGCCCCGTCGCGCGAAGTCGATCACCACGCTTACCGTAGCGTCACCATCCCACAACTTCATCCAAGTTGCGGCCACCGGATCTGTCTGGGACGCGACGGACAGCCAGTTGGTTCCAGACAGCCCGCCGGGGCGTCGCATGACGGCAATCCGCGCCTCTCGGGGCAGGGTGGGCAGCCAGTCGCCTTGCAGATTAAATGTCGTGTCGATCAGACCCAGCAAGACCTGCGCCGCAACATTGCCGTTCTGCGCAAGGGCGGCAAGCGCGGGAACTGCGGATTCATCGTCATTTTCCAACCAACCCTGCAAAGCTGATTGAAACGCGGGCACTGTCTGACCGCTGATTTCGGCCTGTGCGGTCAGGGGAAGGACAAGCAGCGCCGTGGCAAGCAGACTACGCATGACACCCCCGGTGTTTGAGAGAGTGGTCGCAGTGTCCTCCTCCGGCACTAGATAATCAAGCATCCCAAGGACAGACCGTTTCAAGATGGGATCGGCGCGGAACCCTGAAGGGCTGCAAATTCCTGCCCGGACGGATGCCCATTGCTGTCTGATGCAATTCGGCGCATGGTTGGCCATCAAAAGGCAATAGTCGTTCTTGCCTTCGGCGGAACGGGTAGTCATTCAGATCATGCGGACGACTGCACAGATGGGCGAGCCTTGTCGCAGGTGGCTCGGGCAAGTCAGGGAAGGTATCGCGCAGATCCTTCCCTTTGCCAGAGCGGAACAGGAAGGGTGGGATGCAATGTCGTCACCCGATGGTGACAGACTACACCAGATGATCCGGCAAGGTGATCTTGCCCGGGCGCAAGAGATTTGCCTTGCCCACACCAAACGCAGTTCGGACGGGATGCGGTCGGCGTTGTACGATCTGATCTTGCCGGTGGTTGGGAAACTTGAAACCCAATGGAAGGCGCAAGAGGTTGAATTCCCGGACGTGATCGCCGGATTCTGGACGGTCCGGCGGCTGCTGGACACACTGAACGCGACAAACACGCCGGTGGATTTCACAGGCGGTTCAAAAGGGGATTGTCTGATCGCGCTGCCTCCCAACGAAGAACACTCTTTTGGCGCGCAGGTCGTGGCCGAGGAACTGCGCGCTGACGGCTGGAACGTGCGTCTGGAATTGTCGGGCTGCGCCGATGCCGTGCTTGAATCCCTGTCGAAAACCCATGTGGATGCGGTGGGCTTTGCTGTCGGGCATGATGCGGCGTTGGGCGGACTGGCCGATCTGATCGACATGGCGCGGGCGGAATCGGTGAACCCCGGTCTGTCGGTGATCGTTGGCGGCAACATCTTTGACGGGCCGTTGTCACAATATCGCTTTATCGGGGCCGACCGGATTGCCCGGTCTGCCAACGATGCGGTGACGTGGCTGTCGGGGTTGAACACGGCTGCCCCGGTCGCGCTTAGGAATTAGGGACATGGCAACAAACTCCATGACCCGGCTGGCGATGCCGTCCCTGGACCCCGGACAGGTTGAATCGCTGCTGTTCCATTCGGCTGACGTGATCCTGACCATCTCTGACGACGATATCGTCATCGACGCCATGGCCTCGGTCAAACTGGACACGCTGACGCTGTTCAGCTGGATCGGGTTTGCCCTGCCCTTGATCGTGACGGATGACAGCAAGCCGAAAATCCCCGTACTTCTGTCCGAAAACATGGCCGACGCCGGGCCGAATGCGCGCTGGCGGCATGTGAACTTTTTGCTGGATGGTGGGGAAAGCCTGCCGCTGTTGGTCAAATACATGTGTTTCGACAGCGAGGACCGCCAGGTGCGCCTGTTGATCGGACGTGACTTGCGGCCCGTTGCAGAAATCCAGCAGCGCTTTCAGATGGCCCAGCTTGAGATGGAGAATACCCGCGATGCGGCGAACTTCCCGCTGCGCCCCGCCAAGCGAGCCGAACGGGTCGAAGAGGATATCCTTGCCGATCTTGGGAAGAAACCGCTGGATACCATCGTGTCCGAAACCGCCCGGATGCTGGAACGCGTCTGCATTCTAGAGGCGTTGCGCCGCTGTGCGGGCGATCAGGTCGAGGCGGCGGCTCTGCTGGGGCTGAATGCCGATGATCTGCAGGCGCGTCTGCGGTCCTATCGATAAGACGCCGAACCGCAGACTGGTCAAGCCCGGCAAACTGGTCTATCCAAACCCCGCCTTTCCCAGGATGAGAAGACCCCGCCACAGGGGTCTGTCCGTCCTGTTCCCGCCGACAGGAGCAACGCCATGCACACCCTTCCGCCCGATGGTCTGTTTTTGGGGCGTGTCTGGCGCGCAGGCATCGGCCCGTCGATTGTGACCCTGCGGAATGGTCGGGTGATCGACATCACCTCAAAAGCCGCCCCCACGATGCGCGATGTGCTGGAACAGGCAGATATCCTTGCTTTTGTGGGCGCGATTGCGGGCGAAGACATCGGCGCACTGGAGGATATCGCAGCAGCGTCGGTGGAACCTGCGGGCGATGTGACCCGCCTGCTGGCCCCCTGCGATCTGCAGGCGGTCAAGGCTGCGGGCGTGACCTTTGCGAGGTCCATGATCGAACGGGTGATCGAAGAGCGGGCAGGCGGTGACCCGGCCCGTGCAGATGCGATCCGTGCACGCGTTGTGGCGGTGATCGGCGACACGCTGCGTGATCTGGTCCCCGGTTCAACCCAAGCCGCCGAAGTGAAGCGCCTGTTGCAGGCCGAAGGCCTGTGGAGCCAATATCTGGAGGTGGGCATCGGCCCGGATGCCGAGGTGTTCACTAAGGCGCAGCCGATGGCCTGCGTCGGGTACGGCGCGTCTGTCGGCCTGCATCCCATAAGCAAATGGAACAACCCCGAACCCGAGGTGGTGGTGGTCGTTGACAGCACCGGCCGCATCGCCGGTGTCACGCTTGGCAACGACGTCAACCTGCGCGATGTAGAAGGCCGGTCCGCCCTGCTGCTGGGCAAGGCCAAGGATAACAACGCCGCCGCTTCGGTCGGGCCGTTCATCCGGGTGCTGGATGCCACGTTCACACTGGATGATCTGCGGCGTCTTGACCTGACGATGACCGTTGCCGGGACGGACGGGTTCAGCCTGACAGGGCGGTCGTCGATGACGGAAATCAGCCGTGACCCTGCCGATCTGGTGGCGCAGACGCGGGGGCGGCACCATCAGTATCCCGATGGCTTTGTTCTGTATTGCGGCACGATGTTTGCGCCTGTGCAAGACCGGGACGGCCCCGGTCAGGGATTTACCCATCATCTGGGCGACGTGGTGACCATCGCAGCGCCCGGCCTTGGCGCGCTGGTGAACACCGTGCGCCTGTCAACAGAAGCACCGGAATGGACCTTCGGGACAGCGGCGCTGATGAAAAACCTCGCCTCGCGCGGGCTGATCTGAAGGAAACAGGACATGCTGACGGGAAAACACCTGATTGCCGGAAACTGGGTGGACGGAGAGGCAACCTTCCGCTCCAGTCCCGCCACGGGCGAGGCGCTGGATTTTGCGGTGGGAACACCTGCTCATGTCGATGTGGCCTGCGTCGCGGCAGAGGCTGCGTTCTGGTCCTATTCTGCCCTTAGCCGAGAGTCGCGGGCCGTATTTTTGGAAACCATTGCAGCCGAGATTGACGCCCGTGGTGCCGAAATTACCGAAATCGGTGTGTCGGAAACCGGTCTTCCCGCCGCAAGGCTGGACGGTGAACGGGGCCGCACCACGGGACAGTTGAAACTGTTTGCCGAGCACATCCGCAAAGGCGCGTATCTGGACCCGCGCCATGATCTGGCCTTGCCGGACCGCAAACCGCTGCCGCGCCCGGATATCCGGCTGTTGCAGCGCCCGATCGGGCCTGTGGCCGTGTTCGGGGCATCGAACTTTCCGTTGGCGTTCTCCACCGCCGGGGGCGACACCGCCTCGGCGCTGGCGGCCGGATGTCCTGTGGTGGTCAAGGGCCATTCGGCCCATCCGGGTACGGGCGAGATTGTAGCGCAGGCCATAGATGCCGCGATCAAGGTCTGCGGCGTCCATCCGGGCGTGTTCAGCCTGATCCAGGGCGGCAAGCGTGATGTGGGCGAGGCGCTGGTGCAGCATCCCCTGATCAACGCGGTCGGGTTTACCGGGTCGCTGGGCGGCGGGCGGGCGCTGTTTGATCTGTGCGCGCGCAGGCCCAGGCCGATCCCGTTCTTTGGCGAGTTGGGGTCGGTCAACCCGATGTTCATCCTGCCCGGCGCGCTTGGTGCAAGGGGCACGCAGATCGCAACCGGATGGGCCGGGTCATTGACCATGGGGGCAGGTCAGTTCTGCACCAACCCCGGTATCGCGGTGGTGATTGACGGGCCGGATGCCGTTGCCTTTGCCGATGCCGCAAAGGCGGCCCTGACCCCCGTGGCGGCGCAGACCATGCTGACGGATGGCATCGCGCAGGCCTACCGGCAGGGCCGTGACCGCGTGTCCGGGACAACCGGGGTTCGGGCGTTGCTGACGACGACCTGCGATCTGCGCAACGCGACGCCCTACCTGTTCGACGTGACGGGCGACAACTGGCTTGCCAATCACGCGCTGGGCGAAGAGGTATTCGGTCCCCTTGGCCTGATCGTCCGTGTCCGCGATGTCACACAGATGTTGGCGATTGCCCACAGCCTTGAAGGGCAACTTACTTGCACCCTGCACCTTGATGACGCTGACATTGCAACCGCTTCACAGTTGATGCCTGTACTGGAACGCAAGGCGGGGCGGGTGCTGGCAAACGGCTATCCAACAGGGGTCGAGGTGTGCGATGCGATGGTCCATGGCGGGCCATATCCGGCTTCGACCAACTTCGGGGCGACCAGCGTGGGGACGATGTCGATCCGCCGCTGGCTGCGCCCGGTCAGTTACCAGAACATGCCCGAGGCCCTGCTGCCGGAAGAGCTGCGCTGATGAAATGAACACGGCGTGGGGCGGGTTTATGCCCGTCCCATCGACGGATGGACCCGGATCAGGCGAATTTTTCACGCCACCGGGTATGATCGTCACCGGCCAACTCTTACGCAAAACGAACCACTTACACACGAACCGGCGACGATCAAAACAGTTTTGCCATGGTCGATCCTGTGGCGAAATGGCTGAATGTCGGGTTTGTGATAAACTTTATGACGTCGTCAAACGATACGGGAACGGATGACGGAAATGACGAACCTGCGCACAAAAAGCCAGCATCAAGTTTCAGATTGACGTGGTTGTTGGACGAACACGCTTTGCGATACGCCAGTGACCGGGTCTTTTTCCACAAGCACGCACCCGCTTGGATGAAAGGGTGATGGGGGGGAATCGACTGGTCACCCCAACGCGCGATCTGCGGTGTTTTTCACTCCTTTTGCCTCTGCGCCCGCCGTTCCAGATGGGCTGAGAATGAAACGGGGTGCAAAGACACTCTGGCCAAGGTGTTGCGCAGAAGCACTAGCCACAGGGTTCGCGACACCGTAGGGTCGTGGTGCCTGGGGGGGCACACACTCGGGATCAGTTAAATGTTCAAAGTATTCTTCTCGGTCATGGCACTGACCGTGTCCTTGGCGTCGTCAGTGGCGGCGCAGGATCGCGTGACCCTTGGCTGGGGCCGCATGTTCACCAATGACGTCTTCGGGGATGGCAAGGACCGCTGGAAGACCGGCTCTTACACAGTCAGTCGGATTCGGGGCGCGTCCTGGGACGGCACCCTTCCCGATGCGCCGGGCGCGCTGCTTGAATTTCGCCTGCGGGCCGAAACCATCGCCCCCGCCGATCTGGTGACCCCGGATCCGACCGACCGCCGCTATGCCGGAGCCATCAGCGCAGGCATCCACAGCCATTTCATGTGGTCTGGTTTCGAGACCAGCCTTGGCATGGACCTTGTGGTGATCGGGCCGCAAACCGGATTGGGACGCTTTCAGACCTCGGTCCATGACCTGATCGGCCTGCCGAAACCGACCGTCCTTGGCGACCAGATCGAAGACCAGATCCGGCCGACCCTTGTGGCCGAGATGGGCCGAACGCTGTCTCTCGGTGATCGGGCGCGGATGCGTCCGTTTATCGAGGCGCAGGCCGGGGCCGAAAATTTCGTGCGTCTTGGCGGCGATCTGACCTTTGGCCATTTTGGGCAGGGCGCGCTGATGCTGCGCGACCACGCATCGGGGCAGCGCTACAGCGCGGTTTCAGGCGACAAGATCAAGGGTTTCAGTTTCGTTGTAGGCGGCGACTTTGCCCAGGTTTACAGCAGTGTGTACCTGCCAGACGGCGGCGCAGTCGAGATGTCGGACACCCGCACACGTCTGCGTGCCGGGGTTCATTGGCAACAGGAAAAGGCCGAACTTTTCTACGGCGTGACCTACCTTGGCAAAGAGTTTGAAACCCAGCCCGAAGGGCAGGTTGTCGGCTCTCTCAGCCTGAAAATGCGCTTTTAGCGCGCTTCGCTTCCCTACTGTTGCGCAAATGGCATAGCCAAACGTCTGCATGCTTGCTAACGTTTTGGAAGGCAAAAAATAATACCCTGAAACTAGGGTGCGAGCAGACAGGACAGGCATGAAAACGGGCGCAAAGGGCACGTTTGTCATTTCATGGTCACAGACAGAAGTAGACGGCCTAAGTTCCGCGCCGCTTGACGTGCTTTCGGTTGGTGCTTCGTGGCGCTGGACCGGTGCCGCCGTTCGGGTGGACGGATCGCAGGACACCTTGCTTCTTCAGGGGGCCGAAGGGGCAACCGAAATGCGGAAACGGGCGGCGCGCATGGTGCGCCGTCTGATCGGTGCGGCGATTGCGACGGGACCTCTGGGCCCGGAAAATGCGCATGCCGACGCGGACGAAGCGATTGAGCAGGGTTTTCTGGTAACCGACGGCCATCAAAGCTGGCTGATGACGCTGATCCCCGTGCCCGACACCGGCGCGCGCCTGTTGATGAGCGTGGGTGGACTGCCGCCACCGGATCAGGATTTATGGGTTGTCCGAACGTCCATCGACCGGACGCAAATAGGTGCCGGGCTGTCCGAAGCCGGCGGCGTCATCTGTTTTACGCCCGACACCTGTCTTGCCACGCCCGGCGGCCCGCGCCTGATTCAGACCTTGCGCCCCGGCGACATGATCCTGACCAAGGACAACGGCCCGCAACCGGTGCTGTGGACAGGCCACCGCCGGATGACGGGCGCACGCCTATATGCCATGCCGCATCTGCGCCCGGTGCGATTCCGTGCCGGTGCCTTGGGAATACATCGCCCTGACATGCAACTGCTCGTCTCGCCCCAGCACCGGATGCTGGTGCGGGGGCCCGCCGCCCTGGCCCTGTTCAACACGGCCGAGGTTCTGGTCCGTGCGGCGGACCTGACCAACGGCACAGGGATTGTCGTCGATCAGGGCCTGCGCGAAGTAACCTATGTTCATGTGCTGCTGGAACGGCACAACATCGTCTTTGCCAACGGGCTTGAGACGGAAAGTTTTCATCCGTCAAACACAGCGCTGGATATGGTCGATCCGGTCCAACGCACAGGGTTGTTGAACCTTTTGCCTGGCATCGCGGCCAATCC
This sequence comes from Pseudomonadota bacterium, assembly GCA_040385245.1. Classification (GTDB taxonomy): domain Bacteria; phylum Pseudomonadota; class Alphaproteobacteria; order Rhodobacterales; family Rhodobacteraceae; genus JAZKHT01. The sequence goes on from JAZKHT010000004.1 coordinate 118,662, forward strand.
ACAGAACTATGGCGATTACGCGCGGCGCAACCTTTCGTCGTCCGAAGCGGCCATCCTGCGGCATGACATGGCCGCCTGAGGTTCGCGCGCTGTTGACTCTGCCCCGCCCGACTGTATAAGCCGCGCAGTCCCGGATGAAAGTCCGGGGCTTTTCATTGGTGTTGGTGGCCCCCGCAAGGGGATGCCTGTCGGGCCCCGTCTGCAAAGACGGCCAAAGGACAACGCCCTTCGTCGTATATGAAGGAGATCAGCCGTGACCAAACGCACGTCTGCCAAGTACAAAATTGACCGCCGCATGGGCGAAAACATCTGGGGCCGTCCGAAGTCCCCGGTGAACAAACGCGAATACGGCCCCGGCCAGCACGGCCAGCGCCGCAAGAACAAACTGTCCGACTTCGGCACCCAGCTGCGCGCCAAGCAAAAGCTGAAGGGTTACTATGGTGACCTGACCGAAAAGCAGTTCCGCAAGATCTTTACTGAAGCTGAACGTGTCAAGGGCGACACCGGCGAGATGCTGGTTGGTCTGCTGGAGCGTCGTCTGGATGCGGTCTGCTACCGCGCCAAGCTGGTTCCGACGATCTTTGCCGCACGTCAGTTCGTGAACCACGGCCACGTCACCGTGAACGGCAAGCGCGTGAACATCGCGTCCTACCGTGTCAAGGAAGGCGACCTGATCGAGGTTCGTCAAAAGTCCAAGCAGATGGCGCTGATCCTTGAAGCGATCCAACTGACCGAGCGTGACGTTCCCGATTACCTGGAAGTCGACCACTCGAAACTGGTGGTCAAGTTCATCCGCACTCCGGGCCTGGGCGATGTGCCCTATCCGGTGCAGATGGAACCGAACCTGGTGGTCGAATACTACGCCAAGAACTGATGTGGTCGGGCTTTGCGCCCGGTCCGGTCCGACAAGCGCCCCGGTGTTCTGCACCGGGGCGTTTTCGTCTGCGACCCTTTGCATCAGGGCCAAAGGTCTGGGACCGGCGACAAAAATCCCACTGGCCTTGACCTGCGCGCGCAAGTAGAACGCCGGGGCAGAGGGAGAGACATGCATGACAGACGCCATCCGACCACAGCCCGGCATCCTTGACATCGCGCTTTACGAGGGCGGCAAGGCGCATGTGGCCGGGGTTGCGAATGCGGTAAAGTTGTCATCGAACGAAAACCCCTTTGGCGCGTCGGACAAATCGAAAGAGGCGTTCCTGCGCACCGTCCATTCGTTGCACCGCTATCCCACCACCGATCACACGTCCCTGCGCGAAGCGATTGGCGATGTTCACCGTCTTGACCCCGGTCGCATCATCTGTGGCGTCGGGTCGGACGAGATCATCACCTTTCTGTGTCAGGCCTATGCCGGACCAAAGGACGAGGTGGTTTTCACCGAACACGGCTTTCTGATGTACCGGATTTCCGCATTGGCGGTGGGCGCAACCCCGGTCGAAGTGGCAGAACGCGAACGCACTGCGGATGTCGATGCGATCCTTGCCGCCTGCACCAAGCGGACCAAGCTTGTCTTCATCGCCAACCCGAACAACCCCACCGGCACGATGATTTCGGCCGCCGAGGTGGACCGTCTGGCCGCAAGCCTGCCCGCGCAGGCCATTCTGGTCTTGGACGGTGCCTATGCCGAATATGTTGACGGCTATGATGGCGGGGCCGCGTTGGTGGATGCGCGCAGCAACGTCTTCATGACACGCACCTTTTCCAAGATCTACGGGCTAGGCGGTCTGCGCATCGGCTGGGGCTATGGTCCGCGCGCGATCATTGACGTGCTGAACCGCATTCGCGGGCCGTTCAACCTGTCGACGACGCAGCTTGATGTGGCCGAAGCGGCGGTGCGGGATCAGGATTTTGTCACCAAATGCCGGTCCGAAAACGCCCGGATGCGCACCTGGCTGGCCGAATCCTTGGCTGAACTGGGTGTGCCGTCGGATGTGTCGATGGCCAATTTCGTGCTGGCGCGGTTTTCCAGCGAAGACGAGGCAACGGCCTGTGACGCGTTTCTTCAGACGCAGGGGCTGATCGTGCGGCGGGTATCGTCCTACAAACTGCCGCATTGCCTGCGCATCACCGTAGGTGACGAATCGTCCTGCCGCCGGGTCGCGCATGCGGTGGCACAGTTCAAAGGTGTCCGATGACAACGCCGGTTTATAACCGTGTGGCGCTGATCGGGTTGGGGTTGATTGCGTCGTCGATGGCCCATGCGATGCGGGCACATGGTTTGGCGGGTGAAATCGTCGGATTTGCGAAATCGGCCGAAACCCGTAGCGTGGCAATGGAAATCGGCCTGTGTGACCGGGTCTGCGACACGGCTGCGCAGGCGGTGCAGGGGGCAGATCTTGTGGTGCTGGCGGTGCCCGTCGGCGCAATGGAGGGGATCGCCGCCGAGATTGGCTCTCATCTTGCGCCGGGGGCGACGGTCACGGATGTGGGGTCGGTCAAGCAGGCCGTCATCGCCGCCGTTGGCCCGCATATTGGCCCTGGCATGCATTTCATCCCCGGTCATCCGATGGCGGGAACAGAGTATTCCGGGCCTAGGTCCGGCTTTGCCACACTGTTCCGCAACCGCTGGTGGCTGCTGACACCGGTTGCCGACACGGATGCCGATGCCTTGGCACGGTTGCGGCGTCTGCTGGACGGCATGGGTGCCAACGTTGACGAGATGGATGCCGCCCACCACGATCTGGTTTTGGCGGTGGTCAGTCACACGCCGCACCTGATCGCCTATACCATGGTGGGCGTGGCCGACGATCTGCGCCGCGTATCAAACAGCGAAGTCATCAAGTATTCGGCAACCGGCTTTCGGGATTTCACCCGGATCGCGGCATCTGATCCCACGATGTGGCGCGACGTCTTTCTGACCAACAAGGACGCGACGCTGGATATCCTTGGTCGGTTCACCGAAGAGTTGTTCGCCCTGCAACGCGCGATCCGCTTGGGCGACGGTGACCATCTGCATGCCTACTTCACCCGGACCCGTGCCATCCGGCGTGGGATCATCGAAGCGGGACAGGACACCGCCGCCGCTGATTTCGGCCGGGCGGTCCAGCCCGATGCCCCCCCCAAGGGCGGCTGAGGGATGCGCCGGTTTGTAACGATTGCCCTGTGTTTGGGCCTCGCCGGTGGTGCACTGGCCGAAGCGCCGACATCCTCGACACGACCCTTGTCCCGACCATCGGCAGGTGCTGAACCTGCGGCTGCGGTGTTGCCCGACGAGACAGCACCGGCCCCCAAACGCCCCCGCGCACGCCCCATCGCACCGCCCCCTTTGGCAATACCCGTAGTAGACCAAGGGGTTTCCATCTTGCGCCCGCGGCCGCGCCCTGCCGGTCTTGGCGACGCCACCACACTGGTGGCATCGGCACCCGCGCCGGACACGACGCCAAAGCGGCGGTCGGGTGGTCTGTTCGGCGGTCTGTTTGGCAGCAACCGCGACAAGCCGGCCAAGACTGCCCCGCAAAGCAGCGGATCGGTCTGCGGCGACCCGGATATCCGGGGCGAGGAATTGGCGCGCATCACGTCCAAGATCAAAGGTTGCGGTGTCGAAAACCCTGTTCGCGTCACCTCTGTCGATGGTGTTCGCCTCAGCACGCCCGCCACGCTGGACTGCACCACAGCGACGGCGTTGAAGACATGGATCAACAAGGGGATGCGACCTGCGTTCGGACGCAACGAGGTGGTCGAACTGCGTGTCGCCGCGCATTACATCTGCCGCCCCCGCAACAACGTGCGCGGGGCCAAGGTCAGTGAACACGGGCGCGGCAAGGCGATCGACATCGCGGCCTTTGTGATGTCCGATGGCAAGACGGTTTCCGTCCTGAAAGATTACAATGCGCAGATGCGCAAGGCGCACAAGGCGGCCTGCGGCATCTTTGGCACGACGCTGGGTCCGGGATCGGATGGCTATCACGAAGACCATCTGCACTTTGACACCGCCAGCGGGCGGCAACCCTATTGCCGCTAATTCAGTCGCGGTGACACGCCAAGGGGCAATGGTCCCAAACTCATCCGACCCGACTGGAACAGCAGCGGCACGTTGAGGACATCCGGATCCGCGCCCTGTTGCGACAGCAGTTCCAGTGCGCGGGTGACAGTGGGGGCGACCTCGGGCGTAAAGACACCTGCACCGACAAGAACGGGCACCAGTTTCCGCCACTGCGTGACCTTGATGTCGATGCGACCCACGGCAAGACCCTCCGCATCGGGGGCCACGTCGCCTTTGGCAAAGACCGTCAGATCGCCCCAACGCAGCAGCCCCTCTTTCAGGGTGATTCCGGTCAGAACCGGTGCGGTTTCGGCGGCATGACGGTCTATGGCAGCACTGAAAGCGGCGCTGCAGTCAAGGCGCAGAACCTCGGCCACGGGGGGCAGCTCCGCCTGTGATAGGGCGGCGGTCAGGGTGGCATCCGGGGTCAGACCGGATGCTTCGGCAAAGACATCATGCGCAAAGGCCGGGATCGCCGCACGGCGTGTGGCAAACATCAGTTGATCCACCCTAACCGTCCAACCCAGCGACGATGCGGCGGTAATCCCACCGGTTTCCACCGCCACCCGATCCAGCGTCAGATCCGTGCCGGGAACCAGCACAAGGCTGCCGATGGCGCGCTGCGGGGTCAGGGTGACAATCTGGCCGGGCAGCGTGACCGTCTGCGGGTCGTTCAGGGCTGCAATCAGGTGCCACGGCTTCCACGACATGGAGTAAAGCTGCACTTCGGGCGAATTCCAGCGGATGCCGGTCGCGGGGTCGGATGCGGTCAGACCGGTCACGGTCAGATCAAAGCGGTTGGGAAACCCCGCGATGGTCAGGCTGTCGCGTTCCAGTTCAACCGGGCCGTCATTGGCAAACACGGCCTCGGCCGCCTGCAACGCGGCGCGCGATCCGACAAACCAGTACCCCGCCCAAAGCCCTGCGGCGACAAGGATCACACCGATCAACGCACGCATTCCGACCCCTTTTCATTCTGCCACGCCACTGGTTTACAGAGGACCGGAATGGAGGGCCAGCAGATGGACACGCCCCTTTGGGTCTTCGGCTATGGCTCGCTGATCTGGCATCCCGGTTTTCCGGTGGCCGAGGCGCGGGTGGCGCGCCTGTCGGGATGGCATCGCAGCTTCTGCATGCGGTCGATCCACCATCGCGGCAGCGTTGACGATCCCGGATTGGTTCTGGCGCTGGATCGTGCCGATGGCGCGCATTGCGACGGCGTCGCCTTTCGGGTGGAGCAGGGCGCAGAAGACGCCACCGTCTCCGCACTGCGCGAACGCGAACTGATCTCGTCCGCCTATCTGGAAACTCATGTGCAGGTGGCTTTGGCCGACGGGGGCGAGGTGACGGCGCTGGCTTATGTCATCGACCCCGATCATGTCCAATATTGCGGTGGCCTTGCCCCCGAGGAACAGGCCGGGATCATCGCGCGCGCGATTGGCGGACGCGGACCGAACCGGGACTATCTCTACGCGACAGCGGATCATCTGGCCGCCTTGGGCATTGAGGATGAGGATCTGACGTGGCTTGCCGACCGGGTGCGCGCGTTGTGCGGGTGATGGTGCTTGGCAGCGCGGGTTCGGGTGCTATTGTGCAGGCAGGCAAGAAGCGGGGCGTTGCTGACTGATGGACAGAACCAAGGCAGAGGCGGCGATCACATTCAGCCAGCCGATCCGGCAGATCGTGACGATGCTTCTGGTCGTGGCACTGGTGATTGCCGGGGCCTGGGTCATCGCGGCGCAATTGACCGGAATATTCCAGACCAACCCGTTGTTGAACGGATTTATCGGCTTTGTGTTTCTGCTGGGGGTCGCCACCTGTTTCTGGCAGGTGCTGATCCTGATGCAGTCGGTCAACTGGATCGAGGATTTCGCCCGTCGCATCCCCGGCCATGAAGCATCTCGCCCGCCCCGCTTGCTGGCGCCGCTGGCAGCCCTGTTGCGGGCGCGTGGCGCGCGGATGCAGATATCGTCTTCGTCATCGCGGTCGATCCTTGAATCGGTCGCAACTCGCATAGACGAGGCGCGCGATATCACGCGTTATCTTGTCAACCTGCTGATTTTCCTTGGCCTTCTGGGCACATTCTACGGCCTTGCCACCACGGTTCCGGCCATCGTCGACACCATCCGGTCGCTTGCCCCGCAAGAAGGGGAAAGCGGGCTACAGGTGTTTGAAAAGCTGATGGGTGGTTTGGAAAACCAGCTTGGCGGCATGGGAACCGCGTTTTCATCGTCGCTTCTGGGGTTGGCAGGATCGCTTGTTGTGGGGCTGCTGGAACTGTTCGCCGGTCACGGCCAGAACCGCTTTTACCGCGAGCTTGAAGAATGGTTGTCGTCGATCACCCGGCTGGGCCTGTCGTCGGGCGATGGTGACGGGGGCGAGGCGGGCGCGAACACTGTCGTTCTGGACCAGATGGCCGCCCAGATGGAGGCGTTGCAGACCCTTTACACCCAATCTGACATCACCCGTGTGATGGTCGAAGACAAGATTGACGATCTGGCCCGCGCGATCACCCGGCTTGCCGAAAAGATGGAAGGCGGCGCAAGCCAGACCGACGCGCTGACCCGGATTGCCGACGGGCAGGACAGGCTGGTCGAGGCGCTGGGCGGGGCGGAATCTGGCGCGCAGGCCGATGCCGAAAGCCGGATGCGCCTGCGGTCAATCGATGTGCAACTGATGCGCATCCTGGAAGAGATTTCGGCGGGACGTCAGGAAAGCATCGCTGATCTGCGGGGCGATCTGTCTGCGCTGACTGCCGCCATCCGGCAATTGTCGCGCGGCACGGCGGGGCGGGGCTAGACCATGGGACTAAGCCGTCGCCGCGACAGTTCGATGATCTGGCCGGGGTTCGTGGATGCGGTCACGACGCTCTTGATGGTGCTGATGTTTGTGCTGACGATCTTTACCGTCATGCAGGTCGTGCTGCGCGATACCATCACCACGCAGGACAGCGAACTGGATTCGTTGACCGCACAGATCACCCAACTTGCCGATGCGCTGGGGTTGGAGCGGCAGAAATCATCGGAACTGACGGCCGAGGTGGGACGCCTTGGCTCAACGCTGGCCGCTGCGCAGGCCGAAGGTGAACGGCAGGGTGCGCTGATTGCCACGCTGACCGGGCAACTTGCCAGCCGTGAAGGCGAACTTGCCGCGGCCCAGGGTCGCATCGCCAGCTTTGAGGCGCAGGTGGCGACATTGCTGGCCGAACGCGACGCCGCGCGCGGCGAGGCGGCGCAACTGACCGCAAGCGTCGCCGATCTTGAGGCGGCACAGGCAAAGCTGATCACCGAACAAGAGGCGATGCAACTTGCCCTTGCCAAGGCGCGCGACGAGGTGGACGCCACCGCCGAAGCTGCCCGTTTGGCCGCGGCGCGGCGCGAGGCGCTGGAGGTGCTGATCGCAGATTTGCGCGCCCGCGCCGAGACGAGCGCCGCACAAGCGACCGAAGCACAGGCAAGGTTGTCTGATGAAGAAGCCGCCCGTCTGGCCGATGCGGCAGCACTTCAGGCGCTGCGGGACAGGCTGAAATCATCGGATGATGAACTGACAGCCATGACGCTGGCGCTGGAAGAACAGCGCAAGCGGGCCGAAGAAACCTTGACGCTGCTGGCCGCCGCGCAAACCGACGCGGCACGGGCCGTCAGCGGGCAGGAATTGAAAGATGCGCTTTTGACCGCCGCCGAACGCGCGCTGACAGAAGAACAGGCGAAATCGGTCGAGGCTGCGCGCAAGGTTACCCTTCTGAACGAACAGATTGCAGCCCTTCGGTCGCAACTGGGGTCCTTGCAGGCCATTCTGGATGCCGCCGCCGACAAAGACGCCGCCGCCAAAGTCCAGCTAGAGGCGCTGGGATCGCGCCTGAATTCGGCGCTGGCCCAAGTTGCCGCCGAACAGCGCCGACGGGCCGAGCTGGAAGAGGCTGAACGTATCCGGCTTGAGGCGGAAAATCAGGATCTTGCCCGCTTCCGCTCCGAATTCTTTGCCCAACTGTCGGATCTGTTGGCCGGTCGCGAAGGCGTGCGCGTCGTGGGCGACAGGTTCGTCTTTTCGTCCGAGGTGCTGTTCAACCCCGGCTCTGCCGATCTGGCCCCGGAAGGCCAGCGCCAGATTGCGGGTGTCGTCTCCATCCTGAACGACGTGGCCGACAAGATCCCCGACGGCATCGACTGGATCATCCGGGTGGATGGCCATACCGACAACGTGCCGCTGTCTGGCGCGGGTGAATTTGCCGATAACTGGGAACTCAGTCAGGCGCGCGCCCTGTCTGTGGTGCGCTTCATGCAGATCGTGCTTGGCTTTCCGCCGGGGCGTATGGCTGCAACGGGTTTTGGTGAATATCGCCCCGTCGCACCGGGCGACACCCCCGCAGCGCGGGCCCAGAACCGGCGGATCGAATTGAAGCTGACCGAACGTTAGGGGGTGATCGTCAGCGTCACTTCGCTTTGGTCAACCGTTTCGCCGTTGCGTGTCAGACCTGCGCTGCCTTGATACGTGCCGTGTGGCCAGACATCGCGCAGCTTGCGACCGATGGCGCGAAACGACTGCGCCTGCGCCTTGTCCAGCGGGATGGTGTCGGCGATGACAACTCCGTCTGGCCCTGTCAATGACAGGTCGATCATATCCCCGGCCTTGGTGCCAAAGGTATAGGCCCAAACCACCAGCGCAGGGGCTGTGTCGGGCAGGGTATTGGGGTCAGGCAGCCCCGCCTTGATCGCGGCATAGTCAGGAACCGCCGTGCTGATCCCGATGTCCAGAATTCCGCCCGGTGTCAGGGTCACGTCATCCAGCCACAGATCGTCGTTTGGCAAGGGGCCGCAGTCGGTGGCGTCGGGGGCAAAGGGGTCAACCTCGACACCTATGCGACGCACCGACAGGTGCAGGTGAGGGAATTCCGTATTGCCCGACAGCCCGATCTTGCCCAGTGGCGTGCCCGCGCTGACGATCTGACCGGTACTTACAGCCACGCTGCCTTTCATCATGTGGCAATACTGGGTTTCCCACCCATCGCCGTGGTCGATCACCACGCCATTGCCGCAATCACGCCCATTCAACGCGGGGGCGGTGGGGTCGGAGATCAGGATATCGGGCATGACGTCGCGCACGCCCGTTATCGTGCCCGGTGCGGCAGCCAGCACGTTCACACCCTGCCGCATTGCGGCAATCGTCGGCAGGGCGATGTCGGTGCCGTCGTGCCCGTCATAGGCCAGACTGCCGCAAGTGGCGTCCGTCGCGTCGGGGCCAGCGTCATGGTCAAACGCGTTCTGGATATGGCAGGTGTCGCCCAGGTCACACGCGACCGGAAACGCCAATTCAAAGGCCCCCGCCGGGAAGGCAGGGGCCAATGTCAGAAGGAATGCCAGCCTCACCCTGCGGTGAGGAGTGGCGGTTTTGCCCCGGCAAGGCGCTTTTGCGGTTCCTGGATTTCCAGGGCAATCTCGCCGTCCTTCAGCACAACTCGTACCACGCCACCTTTTACCAGCTTGCCGAACAACAGTTCTTCGGCCAGCGGCTTTTTGATGTATTCCTGGATCACGCGGCCCAAGGGACGCGCGCCCATCTTGTCGTCATAGCCCTTTTCACCCAACCAGGCGGCCGCCTCGTCCGTCAGTTCGATGTGAACGCCACGGTCCATCAACTGCGCTTCAAGCTGCATGACAAACTTTTCGACGACTTGCAGGATCACCTCTTTGCCCAAGGGGGCAAAGCTGATGGTGGCATCCAGACGGTTGCGGAATTCGGGCGTGAAGGTGCGTTCGATCGCCGCGGTGTCTTCACCCGTGCGCCGCTCGCGACCAAAGCCGATGGCGGATTTCGACATTTCCGACGCACCCGCGTTCGACGTCATGATCAGGATCACGTTGCGGAAGTCGATCTGACGACCGTTGTGGTCGGTCAGCTTGCCGTGGTCCATCACCTGCAACAGGATGTTGTAGACATCCGGGTGCGCCTTTTCCATTTCGTCCAGCAGCAGGACGCAATGGGGGTGCTGATCGACGCCGTCCGTCAACATGCCGCCCTGATCGAACCCGACATAGCCGGGCGGTGCCCCGATCAGGCGCGAAACCGCGTGCTTTTCCATGTATTCCGACATGTCGAACCGCAGCAGTTCCACCCCAAGGCTGGAAGCGAGCTGTTTGGCCACTTCGGTCTTGCCCACACCCGTCGGCCCGGCGAACAGATAGTTGCCGATGGGCTTTTCAGGTTCGCGCAGACCTGCGCGGGCCAGTTTGATCGCCGAACACAGCGCTTCGACCGCCTTGTCCTGACCAAAGACCACGCGCTTCAACGTCTTTTCCAGATCGCGCAGGATTTCCGCATCGTCCTTGCTGACGTTCTTTGGCGGGATGCGGGCGATTTTCGCCACCACAGCCTCAATCTCTTTGGGGCCGATGGTCTTGCGCCGCTTGCTGTCGGGCAACAGATGTTGCGCTGCCCCCGCCTCGTCGATCACGTCGATTGCCTTGTCGGGCAACTTGCGGTCGTGGATATAGCGCGCAGCCAATTCCACCGCCGACTTGATGGCGTCGTGGGTGTAGCGCAGGTCGTGGTGTTCTTCGAAGTACGGCTTCAGGCCCATCAGGATCTTGATCGTATCTTCGACTGAAGGTTCGTTCACGTCGATCTTCTGGAACCGACGCGACAGGGCCCGGTCCTTTTCGAAATGCTGACGGAATTCCTTGTAGGTCGTCGACCCCATGCAGCGCAGCTTGCCGCCCTGCAAAGCAGGTTTCAGCAGGTTGCTGGCATCCATCGCGCCGCCCGATGTGGCGCCCGCCCCGATGACGGTGTGAATCTCGTCGATGAACAGGATCGCGTCGGGGTGATCCTCCATCTCTTTCACCACGGCTTTCAGGCGTTCTTCAAAGTCGCCCCGATAGCGGGTGCCCGCCAGAAGCGCGCCCATATCAAGGCTGTAGATCGTGGCGTGGGCCAAAATCTCGGGCGTTTCGCCCTTGACGATCTTCCAAGCCAGGCCTTCGGCGATGGCGGTCTTGCCAACGCCGGGGTCGCCCACCAGAAGCGGATTGTTCTTGCGGCGGCGGCAGAGCACCTGAATGCACCGCTCAACCTCCATCTCGCGGCCGATCAGGGGGTCGACGTCGCCCTTGCGCGCCTTGACGTTCAGATCGACGCAGTATTTCGACAGGGCAGACTCTTTCGCATCGCCTGCCTCGGCCTTTGGGGTTTCAAGATGCTCTTCCGCACCGGAAACGGGCCGCGCCTCGCCATAGGACGGGTCTTTCGCCACGCCATGCGCGATGAAATTGACCGCGTCATAGCGCGTCATGTCCTGTTCTTGCAGGAAATAGGCCGCGTTGCTTTCGCGTTCGGCGAAGATCGCGACAAGGACATTTGCCCCCGTCACCTCGGTCCGGCCCGACGATTGGACATGGATCGCCGCGCGCTGGATCACGCGCTGGAAGGCGGCGGTCGGAACCGCCTCGGACCCTTCGACGTCGGTGACAAGGGTGGAAAGATCGTCATCGACGAAATCCACCAGCGTCTTGCGCAATTCGTCCAGATCGACCGAACACGCCTTCATGACGCGGGCGGCATCGGGTTCGTCGATCAACGCCAGAAGCAGATGCTCCAGCGTGGCAAGTTCGTGACGGCGGGCATTGGCAAGTGCCAGTGCACCATGGATGGCCTGCTCGAGTGTTGTTGAAAAAGAAGGCACGTTGGTGTGCTCCTGTTCTGCGGGTCGGTGGGGGGGATGCCCCGATCCAACCGTGGCCTCATACCTTTAAAGTTCGGTTTTATTTGCCGTACTTCAAGAAGTATTTGGGCGAGTTTGCGGTTTGCTGCACCGCGTGTCCAAAAAGTGATCACTTGGGGCGGACACGGGGTCAGAAGCGGTCTTTACGGCTGCGGATTTCGGCGAAGGCGTCTGTATCGGTGGCGTCGGGAAGGCCGATGGCGGCCTTCACCTGCGGTAGGAACGCCCGCAGGAAGGGGTTGGTTGCACGCTCTTCGTCCAAGGTGGACGGGACGGTGGGAAGGCCGTCCTTGCGCGCGGACGCCACCCTCTCTGATCGCAAGATAAGCGCAGCGTTGTCGGGTTCAAGGCTTAACGCGAAACGGATGTTCGATGCGGTGTATTCGTGTCCTGAACAGACCGTGGTTTCGGTCGGGAGGGCGGCAAGCTTTGACAGGCTGTCCCACATCTGCGCAGGCGTACCTTCGAACAATCGTCCACAGCCTGCGGCCATCAGGCTGTCTGCGGTAAAGACAAGGTGCGACGCCGGAAAGTAAAAGGCGATGTGGCCGACCGTGTGGCCCGGCACGTCGATCACCGTTCCTGTTTCCGTGCCGATGGTGACGCCGTCCCCTTCGGCCAGCGCATGATCCAGCGGGGGCAGGCGGTGGGCATCTGCGGCGGCGCCCCAGACCGCGGCCCCGGTGGCGGCGCGCACGTCAGCGACCCCGTCGATATGGTCCCAGTGGTGGTGGGTGATCAGGATATCGGTCAGCGTCCAGCCGCGTGATTGCAATGCGGCAAGGATCGGTGGTGCCTCTGGCACGTCAATCACCGCCGTGGCCCCGGTTGCGGCGTCGTGGATCAGATAGGCGTAATTGTCCTTAAGGCAGGGGATGGTAACCAGTTCAAGTGCCATGGCCTTCGTCTCCGTCTTCGGTATGCTGAGGGCAGCTTCACCCCAAGGGACGGCGACCGCAATGCATCTCGACGTGCTGGACCTGCGCAACTTTTACTATCGCACGCAGCTTGGCCGCGTGGCGCAGCGGGCGATCCGGGATCAGGTCGTGTCGATGTGGCCGGTGCAACAGGGCCAGACCGTCGCGGGATTCGGCTTTGCGGTGCCGTTGTTGCGCCCCTATCTGGCGGATTCGCGCCGGGTGATCGGCCTGATGCCGGGGCCGCAGGGGGTTATGCCCTGGCCTGCCGGAATGTCGAACGTGTCGGTGTTATGCGAAGAAACCCACTGGCCGTTGCCCACGGGGTTGGTGGACCGGCTGGTGTTGATGCACGGGTTGGAGACGTCCGAACACCCGGCGGCCGTGCTGGAGGAATCGCACCGTGTGCTTGGGCCGGGCGGGCGGGCCCTATTCATCGTGCCGAACCGGTCCGGTCTGTGGGCGCGGCGGGATGGCACGCCGTTCGGCTTTGGCCGTCCCTATTCGATGACACAGCTTGAAACGCAACTGAAACGTCACGGGTTCACCCCGGAACGCAGCACGGCTGCGCTGTTCGCACCGCCGGCGACCGGGCGGTTCTGGCTGCGCACAGCGGATATCTGGGAGGGCTTTGGCCGTCGGTTCGGCCCTTGGCTGGCAGGGGGTGTGCTAATGGTCGAAGCCAGCAAGCAGGTCTATGCCCCCACGCGGGGCGGCCTTGCGGCGGCTGTGCGCAAGCCGCTGCGGGTGTTGGAAGGGGTCGGAAAAGGCGCGCCGGAACCCGCGATGAACCGGGCGGGCGATCCCCCGGTCTTTCGGCGATTCTGACGCAACACCTGCCCGACGGCCCCGGTTCGCAGGTTATTGCGGTGTTAAAGAGTCGCACCTTTGCAGGTGCAGCGCTAACGGCCAGGAAATGTTGACCAGAACCCTCACGTTCGCGCGACCTACCCGGTTGCGGGCTTACTGGACCTCTGCTACAGACGCCCCAAATTAACAGAGACGCATGCACCGTGTATGCGCCCTGGGTGACCTCTGGCCGGTGCGTCCTTCGTGCTGTCCGGCAGGCCAAGACAGCGGAAGGGTTGACGTGTCCGAACCAGCTTCGATCTCCTCCGGCATTGCCGCACGCTACGCCACGGCCCTTTTCAGCCTGGCGAAAGAAGAGAACGCCCTTGCGGCGCTTGAGGCGGATGCCGACGCACTTCATGCAGCACTTGTTGCCAGCCCCGAGCTGTCGGCGATGATCACCTCGCCCATCGTGGGTCGGGATGATCAGGCCCGCGCGATTGCGGCCATCGCCGCGAAAATGGGCGTGTCAACACTGATGGCAAACACACTGGCGCTGATGGCATCCAAGCGCCGTCTGTTCGTCGTGCCTTATATGCTGATCGATCTGCACAACCGCATTGCTGCCGAAAAGGGCGAAATGACAGCCGAAGTAACCTCGGCTGCCGCCCTGACACCCGATCAGGCAATCAAACTCGCCGCGACGCTGAAGGCGCGCGTCGGCAAGGACGTGAAACTGAAAACCGCCGTCGATGAAAGCCTCATCGGTGGTCTCGTCGTCAAGCTGGGCTCGACCATGATCGACACCTCGATCAAGGCAAAGCTCGCTGCCCTTCAGAATGCAATGAAAGAGGTCGGATAATGGGTATCCAAGCTGCTGAGATCTCTGCGATCCTCAAAGAGCAGATCAAGAACTTCGGCAAGGACGCCGAAGTGGCCGAAGTTGGCCGAGTGTTGTCGGTCGGCGACGGGATTGCCCGCGTCCACGGGCTGGACAACGTCCAGGCCGGCGAGATGGTGGAATTCCCCGGCGGTATCCGCGGCATGGCGCTGAACCTCGAAGTCGACAACGTCGGCATCGTGATCTTCGGTTCCGACCAGGACATCAAGGAAGGCGACGTCGTCAAGCGCACCAAGTCCATCGTGGACGTGCCCGCTGGCAACGCGCTGCTGGGGCGTGTTGTTGACGGTCTGGGCAACCCGATCGACGGCAAGGGCCCGATCGCCGCGACCGAGCGTCGCGTGGCCGACGTCAAGGCACCGGGCATCATCCCGCGGAAATCGGTGCACGAGCCGATGGCGACCGGCCTGAAGGCCGTGGACGCCATGATCCCGGTTGGCCGTGGCCAGCGCGAACTGATCATCGGTGACCGTCAGACGGGTAAAACCGCCGTGGCGCTGGACACGATCCTGAACCAGAAGGTCTATAACGACGCTGCTGGCGACGACGAATCCAAAAAGCTGTACTGCATCTATGTCGCCATCGGGCAAAAGCGTTCGACCGTTGCGCAGTTGGTGAAGAAGCTGGAAGAAACCGGCGCGATCGATTACACGATCGTCGTCGCGGCAACCGCGTCTGACCCTGCACCGATGCAGTTCCTTGCCCCCTATTCGGCGACCGCCATGGCGGAATTCTTCCGTGACAATGGCCGCCACGCCCTGATCATCTATGATGACCTGTCCAAGCAGGCCGTCGCGTATCGCCAGATGTCGCTTCTGCTGCGTCGTCCGCCGGGACGTGAGGCTTATCCGGGCGACGTGTTCTACCTCCACTCTCGCCTGTTGGAGCGGTCGGCCAAGCTGAACGAAGATTTCGGCGCAGGGTCACTGACCGCGCTGCCGATCATCGAAACGCAAGGCGGCGACGTATCGGCCTTCATCCCGACGAACGTGATCTCGATCACGGACGGCCAGATCTTCCTGGAAACCGAACTGTTCTATCAGGGCATCCGGCCCGCTGTGAACACCGGTCTGTCGGTGTCGCGCGTGGGCTCGTCCGCCCAGACCAACGCGATGAAATCAGTCGCCGGCAAGGTGAAGCTGGAACTGGCGCAGTATCGCGAAATGGCGGCCTTTGCGCAGTTCGGTTCCGATCTTGACGCCTCCACCCAGCAGTTGCTGAACCGTGGCGCGCGCCTGACCGAGTTGATGAAGCAGGCCCAGTATTCGCCGCTGACCAACGCGGAAATCGTCTGCGTCATCTATGCAGGCACCGCCGGTTTCCTGGACAAGATCCCCGTCCGCGATGTGGGCCGCTACGAGGCCGGTCTTCTGAAGCACCTGCGCACTGCGGGCAAGGCGCTGCTGGAAGACATCACCAAGAACGACCGCAAAGTCGCGGGCGATCTTGAAAAAGCGATCCGCGCCGAGCTGGATAAGTTCGCGAAAGACTTCGCCTGAGGGCGGGTTCAAAGGAGCAGGTAGATGCCTAGCCTTAAGGACCTAAAGAACAGAATCGGAAGCGTGAAGAACACGCGGAAGATCACCAAGGCGATGCAGATGGTCGCCGCGGCGAAACTGCGCCGCGCGCAAGAGGCTGCCGAAATGGCACGCCCCTATGCCGAACGGATGACCTCTGTTATGGCGGGGCTGGCCTCGTCTGTCGGCACATCGGATACCGCGCCCCGGCTGCTTGCCGGGACGGGGGCGGACAAAGTGCATCTGCTGGTCGTCATGACGTCAGAGCGCGGCTTGTGCGGCGGCTTCAACTCGACCATCGCGCGTCTTGCACGTCTGCGCGCGAACGAGTTGATGGCAGCGGGCAAGACCGTCAAAATCATGACCGTGGGCAAAAAGGGCCGCGAGGCGTTGAAGCGCGATCTTGCATCGCATTTCATCAGCCATGTGGACCTGAGCGAAGTGAAGCGGGTGGGTTACGTCAACGCGCAGACCATCGCGCGTGAAATCCTGGCCCGGTTCGAGGCTGGCGAATTCGACGTGGCGACGCTGTTCTTCAACCGCTTCCAGTCGGTGATCAGCCAGATCCCGACCGCGCAGCAGGTGATCCCGGCCAAGTTCGAAGGCGAGGCCGCCGTGTCGTCGCTGTACGACTACGAGCCGAGCGAAGAGGCCATTCTGGCCGACCTTTTGCCGCGCGGTGTTGCGACGCAGGTCTTTACGGCGCTGCTGGAAAACGGAGCATCGGAACAAGGTGCCCGGATGAGCGCGATGGACAATGCCACCCGCAACGCGGGCGACATGATCAACAAGCTTACGATCCAGTTCAACCGGTCGCGTCAGGCTGCGATCACCAAAGAGCTTATCGAAATCATCTCGGGCGCTGAGGCGCTCTGACCCGGACGGAGAAACGACATGGCAAAAGCGAAAGCCCAAGGCAAGATCACCCAGGTGATCGGTGCTGTGGTTGACGTGCAGTTCGAGGGTGAGCTTCCGGCCATCCTGAACGCGCTTGAGACGATGAACAACGGGAAACGGCTGGTTCTGGAAGTGGCCCAGCACTTGGGCGAAAACACTGTCCGCGCCATCGCCATGGACGCGACCGAAGGTCTGGTGCGCGGCGAAACCGTGACCGACATCGGCTCGCCTATCCTGGTGCCGGTTGGCGACGCGACCCTGGGCCGCATCCTGAACGTTATCGGTGAACCGGTTGACGAAAAAGGTCCGGTCAACGCGACCGAATATCGCCCGATCCACCGCGCCGCGCCGACGTTCTCTGAACAGGCGACCGAAAGCCAGATCCTTGTCACCGGGATCAAGGTGATCGACCTGCTGGCCCCCTATTCCAAGGGCGGCAAGATCGGTCTGTTCGGCGGCGCCGGTGTGGGCAAGACGGTTCTGATCATGGAACTGATCAACAACATCGCCAAGGTGCACTCGGGCTATTCCGTGTTCGCTGGCGTGGGCGAGCGGACCCGTGAAGGGAACGACCTTTACCACGAAATGATCGAGTCGGGCGTCATCAAGATCGATAACCTGACGGAATCCAAGGTGGCCCTTGTCTATGGTCAGATGAACGAGCCGCCGGGTGCACGTATGCGTGTGGCCCTGTCGGGTCTGACGCTGGCCGAACAGTTCCGCGACCAGTCGGGCACGGACGTTCTGTTCTTTGTGGACAACATCTTCCGCTTTACCCAAGCCGGTTCCGAAGTGTCGGCCCTTCTGGGTCGTATCCCGTCGGCCGTGGGCTATCAGCCGACGCTGGCGACCGACATGGGTGCCCTGCAGGAACGCATCACCTCGACCAAGGCGGGTTCCATCACCTCGGTTCAGGCCATCTACGTTCCGGCCGACGACTTGACTGACCCGGCCCCGGCTACTTCGTTTGCCCACCTTGACGCCACGACCAACTTGTCGCGCGCGATCTCGGAGCTTGGCATCTACCCGGCCGTTGACCCGCTCGACTCCACCTCGCGTCTGATGGACCCGCTGGTTGTTGGGCAGGAACACTATGACGTGGCGCGTTCGGTTCAGGGCATCCTGCAACGCTACAAATCGCTGCAGGACATCATCGCCATCCTTGGCATGGACGAACTGAGCGAAGAGGACAAGCTGACCGTGGCCCGCGCCCGGAAGATCCAGCGCTTCCTGTCGCAGCCGTTCGACGTGGCAAAGGTGTTCACCGGTTCGGACGGTGTTCAGGTTCCGCTGGAAAAAACCATCGCCTCGTTCAAGGCGGTTGTGGCCGGTGAATATGACCACCTGCCCGAAGCGGCCTTCTACATGGTCGGTGACATCGATGAAGTCGTTGCCAAGGCCCAGCGTCTCGCCGCGGCTGCGGCCTAAGGGGGCATCATGGCAGGCACGCTGCAATTCGACCTCGTCTCGCCGGAACGGAAACTTGCTTCCGTCGCCGCGACCGAGGTGCAGATCCCCGGCGCTGACGGCGACCTGACGGCGATGGAGGGGCACGCCCCCACCATCACCACCCTGCGTCCCGGCATCCTGCGGGTTCAGGGCACCGATGGCGCCAAGGCCTATGTCGTCACCGGCGGTTTTGCCGAAATCACCGCGACCGGCGTATCGGTTCTGGCCGAACGCGCCGTTCCGGTCGAAGAGGCGACAGCCGCGATTTTGGACAGCATGGTGTCCGAAGCGCGCGAGGTTGCCGCGCTGACCGAAGACAAGGATATGGCTGACAAGATGATCGCCGACATGCTGGCGCTGAAAGTTGCCACCGGTCACTGATCTTGTAACGCTTGGTTAACCACTGTGGCCTAGATGTGAAGGGCTCCGCCAAAAGCGGGGCCCTTTGTGTTTTTCCCGTCAAAGTGATGCCGTTCTGGTTCGGCATTGAAAGCGTATGAAGAGTGATCTTATGAAACGTATCTCGAACCGCAGCTTTGGCATTCAGCAAGGCTCTCGCACCCTGTTTTCCGATTTCGCGGTCGACGGCGTGATGTGGACGGGGCAGGGGGAACGGGAAATCCGCCAGCCCGTCACCTTTCCCGAACCGTTTCAGGCCCTGCCTGCGGTGATGGTCGCCATCGCGATGTGGGACATGGACCACAACACCAACCCCCGCGCCGATATCCGCAGCGACAATATCACCACCACCGGCTTTGACATCGTCTTTCGCACCTGGAGCGACACCCGCATCGCCCGCATCCGCGCCGACTGGACCGCCATCGGCACCGTACAGGACGACGAGGTGTGGGAGGTGGTCTAGATCAGCGACTGACCCTGTGAGAGGCGTGCGCGGAATTAAGTGGTTGGATGGCCGATCCGACTGCGACGGCGACAAGTCGGGGGGGACCTTGACAGTCTCCGGCCAAATTGGGACACTAACAGCGTAAATTTTGTGAGGCGGAAACGTGTGTAACAAGTGCGAAGTCATCCCGCGTAGGTTCTTCCATTCGAATGATTTGTTGAACGTCGTTCAGTCGTGACTAATCAGGACGGTACTGATGAACGTCTGACTGCGCTGGAGCGTCAGGGAAATTATTTCTCTCGATATATGCAAATGCAGGCGCTAAGTTCGGCCTATCTCGCATATGCAAATCGAAATTTGCAACTGGAAGCTCGAAAGAAAAGCGAATTGGCGCTGTCATCGCGCCCCATTCGAGTTCTTTACTACGTTTTTCTGCTCGACCAATTGAACTATCCATTGGTCGATGCGTTGCAGGCCAATAGTGAATTCGAGCTACAATTATTGGCACACACACCGGATCAAGTTGTCTTTCTTCGCGAGAGGGGCCATCGTGCTGGACTGATCCACAGCAAATATGAATTACATCCTGAATATTGTGAGCCAACTGTTCTTGGATTTGATCCTGATATTGTTTTTGCCGAAATGCCCTATGCAAACTTGCCGGCGCTGGAAGAATCCATTCGCCCCTGGATGATTTCTGGAAATTGGCTGCCAAAGTATACGGATATATTTCCACTTTCGGTGCTTAATTCAGCTTTGTTTTGCATGGTCCATTACGGATATTTCATAGCAAACGCGTGGCTATGGCTGAAAGCAAATCCAGACCTGAATCCACATTACGGATTGCCTTACCCGAATTTCAGTTGGCTGTACTTTCTTGAGTCGGAAGATCACCTCAAGTATGCGCAATCGGCGAATATATGGGGAAATACTTCAAATTATGTCGTGACGGGCTATCCAAAATATGACGTTTATCTCAAGCATCCCGTCAAACCCAAGAGCTTTACATGGAAGTATTCACCCGATCAGCGCCAGAGGGTTGTGTATGCCCCCCATTTTGCGCGTTCAGATGCCTTTTTGGAACGAACATGTACCACTCTGCTAGAATTGGCTGACACTGATCGGTTCGAGATCGTTTTCAAACCCCATCCTAATTACAACCGTATAGTTGACAGGTATGCTCCGATGTTTGCGGAGCATCGAAACACGCATACCGTCCGAAACGGTGATTGCTCTCAATACATATTTGCTACAGCTGATATTGCCATAATTTCATCTGTGTCAATGCATGCTGATGGCCTGTTTTCCGGCAATCCATATATAAGTGAGCTTTCTGTGGACAACTTCAACCACATAGGCCGCGAAGTATGGGAAGCTGCGTACAAGTTGGACGAGGGCAGTACACTTAACGAAATCCTGACCAATGTCCTAATTAAACGAAAAGATCCTAAAAAAGAAATGCGCGAGACGCTTCGTGCCCGCCTTTTGCCAAAAGGGGGGGCGGCAGTAGAAAACATAATTTTGGCGGTTCTTGCTCGATTAGGCCGTGTATAACTCGGATTGGTAAAGGTGTTGCACAGTGACAACAGTGATTACGTACGGGACATTCGATCTTTTCCACATCGGTCACGCGCGGCTTTTGCAGCGTGTCCATTCGTTGGGAAACAGGGTTATCGTTGGATGTTCTACCGATGAGTTCAATGCCCAAAAGGGTAAGAAGTCCATGTTTTCCTATGAGGATCGGGCGGAAATTCTTTCCGCCTGTAAATATGTAAGTGGGGTAATCCCAGAAGATAGCTGGGATCAGAAAGTTGGTGACGTGAAGAAATATAATGTCGATATATTTGCTATGGGTGACGATTGGGTGGGAAAGTTTGACTTTCTATCGGAACACACCAAAGTGGTGTACTTGCCCCGAACCAGCGGAATTTCGACGACTGAAATTAAGTCTGTCATGACCTCTTTTAAAGAGGAAAAGCTGTTCGAAGTGCGGAATGTCATGGGCCATTTGACCCGTTTGATCGACACCCTGTAACGCCTTACCCCCGCTGATACATCCCCTCGTAGATCGGGACCAGGGTGTCCGTCTCGAACAGGGATGACACGCTGGTGCCGTTCCAGATGTTCAGGATCGCCTGGGCGAACATCGGGGCGGTGGGCACGATGCGGATGTTGGGGCAGGCGCGGACTTTGTCTGTCGGCTCGATGCTGTCTGTGATGACAAGGCTTTTCATCACGGAATTCTGCACCCGCTCCACCGCGGGGCCGGACAGCACACCGTGGGTGATGTAGCTGTGCACCTCTTTCGCGCCGTTCTGCATCAGCAGTTCGGCGGCTTTGCACAGGGTGCCGGCGGTGTCGCAAATGTCGTCGACGATGATGCAGACCTTGCCCTCGACGCTGCCGATCACGGTCATCTCGGCAATCTCGCCCGCCTTTTCGCGGCGCTTGTCGACGATCGCGAGCGGCGCGTGGATGCGCTTTGCCAATTCGCGCGCGCGGGCCACGCCGCCCACATCGGGCGAGACGACCATCAGGTCATCCATCTGCCCTTTGAAATTGTGCTCGATGTCCAGCGCAAAGACTGGGCTGGCATAAAGGTTGTCCACGGGGATATCGAAAAAGCCCTGAATCTGGGCTGCGTGCAGATCCAGCGTCAGGACGCGGTCAACTCCCGCTTCGGTGATCAGGTTCGCCACCAGCTTGGCGCTGATGGGCGTGCGGGCCTTGGCGCGGCGGTCCTGACGGGCATAGCCGAAATAAGGGATCACGGCGGTGATGCGTTCGGCAGACGACCGGCGAAGCGCGTCGGACATGATCAGCAGTTCCATCAGATTGTCGTTCGCAGGGTTCGACGTGGGCTGGATGATATACATATCCTCGCCCCGGACGTTTTCGTAGACCTCGACAAAGATCTCTTGATCGTTGAAGCGTTCGATCCGCGCATCGACCAGATTGACCGACATCCCCCGGTGCATCGACATCCGCCGTGCGATGGATTTGGCGAGTGTCAGATTGGCATTGCCGGAAATCAGTTTCGGCTCGGTGATGGGCATAGTGCTCTCCGGTGGGGGCGGAATCGGAACGTTGACACCGCTTATCACCCGGTTAGGGTCTTGCAAACACGGGCTGGGGGGATGGCGCGCAAATGGCGCAGATAGAGTATTATTTCGCAACGGTCTCTCCGTTCGTTTACCTTGCAGGGATGCGGCTGGAAGAGGTTGCGGCCCGTCATGGGGCGACCATCCATTACATCCCACTGGATGCAGGCGCGCTGTTCCCGCGCACCGGCGGGCAGGTGCTGGCCGAACGGCATGACAGTCGCAAGGCCTATCGGCTGCAAGAGTTGCGCCGCCAGTCCGCCAAGACAGGGTTGAAGCTGGACCCAAAGCCCCTCTATTTCCCGGTGAACCCGGCCCCTGCCGCCTATGCCATCATCGCGGCGCAAGCGGCGGGTGGTGGCGATCTGCCCGGACTGGTTCACGCCTTTCCCCGCGCGGTCTGGGCCGAAGGACGTAATATTGCCGACCCCGAGGTGGTGGCCGATATCCTGACCGCGCATGGATTTGACCCTGCGGTGGCGGATCGGGGCATGCTGATGGCGGCGGAGACCTATACGGCGAACCTTGAAAAGGCGGTTGCCGCTGGTGTATTCGGCGTTCCGTTCTACATCGTCGGAGACGAGCGGTTCTGGGGTCAGGACCGGATTTCCGACCTTGACCTGTTTCTTGCCGGAAAGCTGTGACATGCCCGAAGACATGATTGCCGGACATCTGGCCCCCGTTCGGGTCTGGGACCGGGGGGGTGTGCGGCCTGTGGTTGCCTTGCATTGCTCGCTTGCCCATTCCGGGGCCTGGGGCGGTCTGGCGGGGGAATTGACGGGTGTGACGATTACGGCACTGGATCAGCCCGGCCATGGTCGCAGCGCCGATTGGGACGGGGTCGGGGATATCCACACCCAGACCACCCGTATCAGCGTTGAAGTGGCCGAAGCAGTTGGTGCAGGCGCGCCGGTTGATCTGTTTGGTCATTCCTTCGGCGCCACGGTCGCCCTGCGCATCGCGGTTGAGCGGCCCGATCTGGTGCGCAGCCTGACATTGGTGGAACCGGTGCTTTTCGCCGCCGCCCGCGCTGCAGACGACCCCACTTATGCACCGTTCCGCGCGCGTCACGTGATCGTGGCCGATCTGCTGGCATCGGGGCAGCGAGATGCGGCGATCCGCCATTTCCATGCCGATTGGGGCACGGGGGTGGCCTTTGCCGACCTGCCCGACCGCCAACGCGGCTATATGACCGACCGCATCCATCTGATTGCGGCGCAGAACGATGCCTTGCTGGACGACAGCGCAGGGTTGCTGGGCTTCATGCGGTTGGAATCGGTTGGCGCGCCTGTACTGCTGGTCGAAGGGGCCGACAGCCCACCGATCATTGCGGCGGTGCATGCCGAACTTGCGCGCCGCCTGCCGCGCGCAACGCGGCTGTCCGTGCCAGGGGCAGGCCATATGGTGCCGATCACCCACGCGGGCGCGCTGGCCCCGGACGTTCAGGCGTTTCTGGACGGCTGTTAGCCGCGCAAAGCGGCCAGAAATCCGTCAACATCATGTTCCGTGGTGGACCATGATGCCACCAGCCGCGCGGTTTCGCGACCATCGACGGGCCTAAACGGGTAATAGATGGCCCCCGCCCCTTGGGCGCGGGCGTGGCCGCCGGGTTCCCAGTTGGCAAAGATCATATTGGCCTGCACCGGGTGGGTCAGTGCAGCGCTGTTCAGCGCGGTCAATCCTGCCGCCATCCGTGCGCCCATCGCGTTTGCCTGCGTGGCAAGACGCAGCCAAAGATCGTCGGTCAGATAGGCCTGCATCTGAGCTGACAGATAGCGGTGTTTCGAGAAAAGATGCCCGCCCCTTTTGCGCCGCAACTCGAACTCCCACGCTTTGGCCGGGTCGAAGATGACAACCGCCTCGACCCCCATCAGGCCGTTCTTGGTGCCGCCAAACGACACAAGGTCGATGCCCGCCTTCCATGTCATCTCTGCCGCCGTTGCCCCGGTGGCGACCAGCGCATTGGCGAAACGTGCGCCATCCAGATGGCAGGGCATTCCCTTGGCCCGTGCCAGCGCCGTCAGAGCGGCGATTTCTGACGGGATGTAGACCGTTCCCGCCTCGGTCACATTGGTGATGGACAGCATTCCACGCTGCACACCATGCACGCCGCTTTCACCCACGTTGCCAAGAGCATAGGCCAGACCATCGGGCGTCATCTTGCCGTGGACACCGGGGACAAGAATCAACTTTGCGCCGTTGGTATAGAACTCTGGCGCGCCGCATTCGTCTTCGGCGATATGGGCGTATTGGTGGCAGAAGACCGCACCCCAAGGCGGGCAGGTCAGGGCAATCGCCAAGGAATTGGCAACCGTGCCGGTGGCCACCAGATAAACCGCCGCCTCGGGTGCTTCGAACACGGCACGAATCCGGTCGCGCACATCATCCATGATCGCATCGGCACCATAAGACCGGGCATAGCCTTCGTTGGCGCGGGACAGTGCGGCCATCACTTCGGGCGGGCAGCCCGACCCGTTGTCAGAGGCAAAGAACATTCAGGGCCGCTCCTCGATCACATAATCTTCCCAGTCTTCTTCATCGACCTCGTATTCCGGGATCGTCCAGCCGCGCGCAGAATAGCCCGCGGCGTGAACGGATTCGGGGTCGCCCGTCAAAAGCGGGTGCCAGTCCGGCAAGGATTTTCCCTGAAACAGCAACCGATAAGCGCAGGTCTGCGGCATCCAGTATGCAATCTTCGGCAGCGTCTGGGGGTTCAGTTGCACGCAGTCGGGCACGAACTGGCGGCGCGTTTCATACTGGGTGCAGCGGCAGGTCTGCCCGTCCAGCAGGCGGCAGGCGACGCGGGTATATTCCACCTCGCCAGTGTCTTCGTATTCGATCTTGTTCAGGCAGCACTTGCCGCAGCCGTCACACAGCGCCTCCCATTCGGTGGCGTTCATCTTGTTCAGTGGAACGGTTTCCCAGAACCGGTGGCGCATCTTGTCTGGCATGGGGTCAACCTGCGGTGCGGTGGGGGAAAAGGAAAGGGTGACGCGCAAAAATTCTTTGCGCACCGTGTAGCAGCCCAGTCAAAGCTGCGACAGGATATCCCGCGCGCGGGCGCAATCGGCGTCCATCTGGGTGATCAGGGCGGGCAGGCCGTCAAACTTCAACTCTGGGCGCAGGTAATCGACAAAGGCGATCGACAGGTGCTGGCCGTAAAGATCACCCGTGAAATCGAACAGAAAGGTTTCCAGATTGGGCTGGTTGACACCGAACATCGGACGCACGCCCAAACTGGCCGCCCCCATGTACGACCCGGCCTGCGGGCCCGTCAGCACGTCAACCTTGACCGCATAGACGCCAAGGCGCGGCAGATGCAGGCCCGCGACAGACATGTTGGCGGTCGGATAACCAAGCTCGCGCCCCCGCTTTTCACCATGCATCACCGCGCCTTCGATCCGGTGCCAGTGGCCCAGCATGGCGGCGGCATCGCGCGGGCGACCATCGGTCAAGGCCTGACGGATGGCGGTCGATGAAATCTCTTGCCCGTCCAGCTGAACGATTTCGGCGACGGTGACATCAAACCCATAGGCTTTGCCAAAGGCTTGCAGATCGGCGGCCTTGCCCGCGCGCCCTTTGCCAAAGCAGAAATCCGCACCCACCACGACATGCGCAATGCCAAGACCCTGCACCAGCACATCGGCGGCGAACTGCTGCGGTGACAGACCGGACAGGGTGGCATCGAAGGGCAGCTGATACAGGTTCTGCACGCCCAGCTTGGCCAGACGGTTGGCCCGCGCCTCGGCGTTCATCAGGCGAAAGGGGACGGCTGCAGGGGCAAAATATTCGCGGGGGTGCGGCTCGAACGTGACGATGCCAAGGGGCGCATCGGTGCGGGCCAGATCAATCACCGCCTGATGGCCAAGATGGACACCGTCAAAATTGCCCATCGCCACGGATGCGCCTTGCGCATCAGGCCCAAGCCCTTGCCAATGATCGAAAATCCGCATCTTCCCCCGGATCGCGGGGGGTCACCCACGCGCCTTAGTCGAACTTGCGGCTTGGTGCCAGAACCAGCGCCTCGCCCTTCAGAACAACCGTATTACCCACAGCGCAGTGGGTTTCAAGGGTCACACGGCGGCGGGCGTGGTCGATGGCGGTCACCGTCACCTCGGCCCGGACGGTATCACCGGGGCGGACGGGGGCCATGAACTTCAGGCTTTGGCCCAGATAGACGGTCCCATGGCCGGGAAGCTGTTCACCGATCACCGCCGAAATCAGCCCCGCCGTCAGCATCCCATGCGCGATGCGCCCGGCAAAGATGGTGTCCTGTGCATAGGCATCGTCCAGATGAACCGGGTTCCGGTCGGTGCTGACTTCGGCAAAAAGTTCGATATCCCGATCGGTTACGGTTTTCAGCAGATGACGCGTCATGCCGATTTCCAGGTCTTCGATACAGATCGTGCCGCGGGGCATATTATCCAGCATCCTGACGAACATCCTTGCGAATCCCGTGTTTGGTTCGTGGATAGGTTAGCCCATGCTGCGACGCAGCGCAATTCCGTTGCGCAAGAAATAAACTCTTATGCGACGAATGGCGCAATAATGTTACTGTGCGAATTTGACCCGCTACCGCAATTTGCCCAAGGCAAAGGTGGGTGAAAGCTGTTGCTTCGACAACCACGCCTCAAGCAACACCTTGTCGGGGTTGGCAGAATCACTGCCGAATTCTTCCGCTGCAATTCCGCCAGTGACAAAGGCCACGTCCATCCCTTCGGCAATGCCGCCCTGCACATCGGTGCTGATCCCGTCGCCAATCGCCAAAATCGCTGCGTCATCCTTGCCGGTCATCGCGGCAAGACGGCGGCGGGCAAGATCATAGATCGGCGGATGCGGCTTGCCGAAATAGAGGGCGTGTCCCCCCATTTCCTCGTAAGCTTGGGCAAGGGCACCGGCGCACCACAGACGCTTGTCACCGAAATCGACGATGATGTCAGGATTGGCACACAGCATGGTCAACCCGTTGGTCTTCATCATCAAAAGCGTGGCGCGATAATCGTCCGGGGTTTCGGTCAGGTCATCGGCAAGGCCGGTGCAGACCACACCTTCGGCTTCTGCCAGCGGGACACGGGTGATCGGGGTTTCTGCGGCGGCAATGGCGCGGACATCGTCGGAAAATTCGGTAAAGAACGCCTCGTCCTTGGGCGCACCGATGTGAAAGACGCGCCGACCCACAGCACCGGTCACCAAGGCGTATTGCGCAGCGTCGCCTGATGTCACCACCTCGTCCCAGGCATCGCGCGGCACACCCATGCTGTCCAATTGACGCACAACGCTGGGCTTCGGGCGCGGTGCGTTGGTCAGAAGGATCACCTTGCCCCCTTGCGCGCGAAACGCCTGCAAGGCCGCCACCGCCGCCGGAAAGGGCGCGCGGCCGTCGTGCAGGCAGCCCCACAGATCGCAGAACACCGCATCGTAACGGCTGGAAACCTGTGACAGCGAGGCGATGATTTCGGTCATGGCGGGCCTTTCCGGGGTTTGGCGTATCCATACGCGGCGTGCAAACGTTGGACAAGCAAAAGGGCCGAAGGGGGTTCCCTTCGGCCCTGATCACACTGTCGCCGGATCAGAGTTTCAGCGCCGGGATAATCTGCTTTTTGCGGCTCATCACGCCGGGCAGGACAACCGTGTCGCCGGTGACGGTGCAGGGGAAGGATGCCTGCGCGATGGATTTCACCAGATCGTTCGGCACCAGCAGGGTCGCCTCTTCGTTCAGGATGTCGACGATGAACAGCAGAACCTGATCTGCCCCGTCGGCGGCAGCAACGCCCGGCATGGCGGCCATGAGCGCGGCCTTGCGGTCCAGCAGAACCTTGGGAGACGTCGTTTCAAGGACGGAGACACGCAGTTGCTTGCCCGCAACTTCGTATTCCTTGCTGTCCATCCGCAGCAATTCGGCATCCGAAAACGCCGACACATCGGATTTTGCCGCAAACAGATCCACTGCGAAATCAGGGATCGACACGCCCAAATCGGCGGCCAGCTTTTCCGCCACGGCACGGTCATGGGGGGTGGTTGTCGGGCTGCGGAATTCCAGCGTGTCCGACAGGATGCACGACAACATCGCGCCCTTGATCGCTTTGGGGGCCTTGGCCAGATCGTCGCCAATCAGATCGTGCATGATCGTCGCGGTGCAGGCCAGCGGACGGATGGTGATGTCGATGGGTGATTTCGTCTTGATCCCGCCCGCCAGCAAATGGTGGTCGATGATGGCGACAACCTTTGCATCGTTGATGCTTGCGGGCAGTTCGGCGGGGTTGTTGGTGTCGACGATGACCACTGTGTCATCTGCGGTCACGTCTGAAATGATCCGGGGCTTGGGCAGGTTCCAGTGCGTCAGAACAAAGGCCGCTTCGGTGTTCGGTTCGCCAAGCATGACGGCTTCGGCGGGAGTGCCTTTCACCTCGGTCAGATACCAGGCCCAGATGATCGGAGAGCCGGTCGAATCGGTGTCAGGGGATTTGTGGCCGAGAACCAAAGTCGTCATGGGGATGCGCCTTCACAGGATGATTTTGCGGCGCTTATAGGCAAGGGCGGCGCGTTTGTCACGCTTGGGCTGCTGCGATGCTGCGCCGCAGCAATGGGTTCTGCGTTGCGCCTAGTCGTAGAAAGCAGGGGCCTTTCGCAATTCGGACCATTGCGTTGGTTCATGCCCGTAAATCAGCAGTGCCCCCAGTGTGTCGCGCAAGGCGAACAACGAGTTCGCGCTGGGAACGGAGGCAACGGGATCGTCGGCATCCGCGAACCCCTCGGCGGGCTCGGACGCGCGGTTGATCGCGTCGGCGGCAAGGATAACCGGGCCAGTCTGCGGCAAGGTCACCAGCAACGACACATGTCCGGCGGTATGACCCGGCGTCGGGATCAGGCGCAGGCCGTCGCACAGATCGGTTTCCGCATGGATCAGATGATAGATGGTGTCGGGCCAGTCCATCGGCTGACGGCCTCCAAAATATAGCGGCTTTGGTTCCGCCCGTTCCCGCGCTGTCAGCACGACAGGGCAGGGGAAAAGCGGCAATGATCCGACATGGTCGATATGACCGTGGGTCAGGATCAAAAGCGTGATGTCTGCAGGCACCAGTCCCAACAGGGCAAGCTGGCCAACCGCGGTCTGATGCGCACCGAACCCGATCAGCCGACCAAAGCGCGACAGGCCATCGCGCGCCTCGGCCCCTTCAGGATCGGTGGCGTAATCCGGGGGAAAGCCGGTATCGACCAGCACCCGCGCGCCCTTGTCGGTTTCCAGCAGATAACCGGGGATGCCGATCGTACGTTTTCCGCCGACGTCGAACAGGCCAAAATCCAGCACGGTCAGCCGCGTAATGCGGTGGCCCTTCAACAGATCGGTCACAGGGGCAGCCTTTCAATGACAAAACCTGCCCGTTCCAGCAGGGCCAGCACGCCCTCGGCACCCGACAGGTGCAAGGCGCCAAAGGCGACAAGGACCGGGCCTTGACGGCTTGTCTCGTCGATCACGGGAATCCAGGCGCGGTTGCGGGCGGCCATCAACACCTCTTCCATCCGTGAAAAGTCGCGGGCGACGGTCTCTGGCGTCTCGCCGGGAACGGACAGCGCCTTGAACCGGGTGAATTCCCACAGCAAGCGCCCCTCTTCGGCGAAATAGCTGTCGGCCAGTGTGACCGCGTAATCCGCAGCCATCGGTTCCATCGCCAGAGTAGACCGGATCATGCTGATCTGTTCGTCCTGCGTCAGCGCGCCGAAAATGGAAAAGATGGTGTCATAGGGTTCCAGCGCGCGGATCGGGATGCGGGCCTGTTGGGCGGCCTTGATCACCATGGCGTCAAGCCCGCCGGTGCTTGCCGTCATGTTTTCCATGTCGCAGGCGGGGGTGGACAGGATCATGCTGACATACCACGGGCGGAATTTTGCGGCCATGAAGGGTGGCATCGACCGGGCGCGCATCGCGTCGGCCAAGGCCTGCCAATCCGCCTCGGGCAGCATTTCGGGCAGGGTGGGGCCGTCTGTGATGACCATCACAGATGGATCGCGCGCCATATGGGCGAACAGGGCCTTTTGCTCATCCGGGCCTGCCTCGACCAGAACGGTGGTGGCGTGGGCGATCAGAGGTTCCAGACGGGCAAAGGTCGGGGCGTGGCGCGGGTCATCAAAATGATACGTTCCGATCAGGTGGACAATCGCCGTCCCACGGGTGGCGCGCCAGAACATCCCGCGCGGAAACGGCACCGCGTCGGCGGCGGCGGTCAGCGCGGCGCGGTCCTGATCCGACAGGCTGGCAATCAGGTTCTTGCCCTGACAGGCGGGAAAAGCCGGGGCTGCCAGCAATAACAGCCCAATAAACGATGCAAGAAAACGGATCATGGAACCTTCAGGGCAGTGACACCCAAGCCTGACACCCATCCCCGTCCCTGCCAAGCCATCGCGGCGCGCCACCGGCAGATTTTCGCACTGTAGTCTTCCGGGCCGGATTTCCGGGACTGGGGTGTTGACAGGACCGCTTGCTTTGCCTACCTGTCTGGCCATTAGCACTCGTCCCGCATGAGTGCTAATTTTATTCAACCTGGAACCTAGGGAGTGTTCTCAGATGGCATTCACACCGCTGCATGACCGCGTATTGGTCCGCCGCATCGAAGGCGAAGACAAGACCAAGGGTGGTCTGATCATCCCCGACACCGCCAAGGAAAAGCCCGCCGAAGGCGAAGTCGTCTCGGCCGGCCCCGGCGCGCGCAAGGATTCGGGCGAACTGATCGCCCCGTCCGTCAAAAAGGGCGACCGCATCCTGTTCGGCAAATGGTCGGGCACCGAGGTCAAACTTGACGGCGAAGATCTGCTGATCATGAAGGAAAGCGACATTCTCGGCATCATCGCCTGAGATCGCCTTTCCCGGAAACCTGATTTTCAAGGAGACAGCACATGGCTGCCAAAGACGTACGTTTTGACACCGATGCCCGTGACCGCATGCTGCGCGGCGTCAACATCCTGGCCGACGCCGTCAAAGTGACCCTCGGCCCTAAAGGCCGCAACGTGGTCATCGAGAAATCCTTCGGTTCCCCGCGCATCACCAAGGACGGTGTGTCGGTTGCCAAGGAAATCGAACTGGCCGACCGTTTCGAAAACATGGGCGCCCAGATGGTGAAGGAAGTCGCTTCCCGCACCAATGACGAAGCGGGCGACGGCACCACCACCGCGACCGTTCTGGCACAAGCGATCATCAAGGACGGTCTGAAGGCCGTTGCCGCCGGTATGAACCCGATGGACCTGAAGCGCGGCATCGATCTGGCAACGACCAAAGTCGTCGCCGCGATCAAGGCAGCGTCGCGTCCGGTCAAGGACACCGACGAAGTGGCGCAGGTCGGCACCATTTCCGCCAACGGCGAAGCGTCGATTGGTCGTCAGATCGCTGACGCCATGCAGCGCGTCGGCAACGAGGGTGTGATCACCGTCGAAGAAAACAAGGGGATGGAGACCGAGGTCGAAGTCGTCGAAGGCATGCAGTTTGATCGCGGCTACTTGTCGCCCTACTTCGTGACCAACGCCGACAAGATGGTCGCCGATCTGGAAGACGTCCTGATCCTGCTGCACGAAAAGAAACTGTCGTCGCTGCAGCCGATGGTCCCGCTGCTGGAGGCCGTGATCCAGTCGCAGCGTCCGCTGCTGATCATCTCGGAAGATGTCGAAGGCGAAGCCCTTGCCACGCTGGTGGTGAACAAGCTGCGCGGCGGCCTGAAGATCGCTGCCGTCAAGGCACCGGGCTTTGGTGATCGTCGCAAGGCGATGCTGCAGGACATCGCGATCCTGACCGGTGGTCAGGTGATTTCTGATGATCTGGGCATGAAGCTTGAGTCGGTCACGATCGACATGCTGGGCAAGGCCAAGAAAATCACCATCACCAAAGACAACACCACGATTGTCGATGGCGCTGGTGACAAGGCCGAAATCGCAGCGCGCGTGTCGCAGATCCGTCAGCAGATCGAAGACACCACCTCCGATTACGACCGTGAAAAGCTGCAAGAGCGTGTGGCGAAACTGGCGGGCGGTGTTGCCGTCATCCGCGTTGGCGGCATGACCGAAGTCGAAGTGAAAGAGCGTAAGGACCGCGTCGATGACGCCCTGAACGCAACCCGCGCAGCCGTGCAGGAAGGCATCGTCGTCGGCGGCGGCGTCGCCCTGATCCAGGCTGGCAAGTCGCTTGAAGGTGTTACGGGTGCCAACGCGGACCAGAATGCCGGTATCGGCATCGTCCGTCGCGCGCTTGAGGCCCCGCTGCGCCAGATCGCCCAGAACGCGGGCGTCGATGGTTCGGTTGTGGCTGGCAAGGTGCGGGAATCGAACGACAAGACGTTCGGCTTCAACGCCCAGACCGAAGAGTATGGCGACATGTTCGCTTTCGGCGTGATCGACCCGGCCAAGGTCGTGCGGACTGCGCTGGAAGATGCGGCTTCGGTCGCGTCGCTGCTGATCACCACCGAAGCGATGATCGCTGATCGTCCGGCTGACAAGTCGGCCGGCGGCGGTGGCGGCGGTATGGGCGGAATGGGCGGCATGGACGGGATGATGTAATCATCCCTTCCCATTCGGGAAGATCGGAAAAGGGCGTGGCGAAAGCCGCGCCCTTTTTCTTTTGTGCATGCTGTTTTCGGGCGCAAAGCCGGGCTAACCTGATGCCGGACCTTTCGGCAGAGGGTGGAATGGAACGATTTCCAGATGCGGCGTTTCCCGCGCGTCCCCAGGAACGGGGCCTGATCCGCGAACTTTTGCTGCGTGCATTTCCCGCGCAGGATGAGGCTGATCTGGTCGAGGCGCTGCGGCGCGAAGACCGCATGGCGCTGGAACTGATCACCCCGCGCGACGGCGAGGTTGTGGCCTATGTGGCGCTTTGCCGGATGGTGGCCCCTGATGGGTGGCTGTGTCTGGCCCCATTGGCGGTGGATCCTGCCTTGCAAGGGCAGGGTCTGGGCAGCCATCTGGTTCGCCGCGCGCTGGATTGGGCGGCGGGGCGCGTTGTCGTCGTGCTGGGCGACCCTGACTATTACGGGCGTTTCGGGTTTTCGGGCGCGCGGGCGGCGCGGCTGACGTCCATGTATCCGATAACGCACACGATGATTGCGGGCGGCGGTGACCGTGTGCCAGAGGGGGCGCTGATCTATCCCGCGGCGTTTGATGCGCTTTAAAGCTGTTTCACCAGACGGTGCGCAATTTGCGTCTTTTGGCCAAGCGTGACGGGACGGTCAGCAAGTGCAAGTGTGAACCCCTGACGTTCCCAGAACGCGCGGCCCCTTGGGTTCGCATCCAGAACGGCAAGGTAGATGCGCGCGGCCCCGTTCGCGCGGGCGATGGTTTCAAGCTGGCGCAGCAGGATTTGTCCCGCACCCGTTCCCCGCGCGGTCGGGATCACGATCATCAACCCCAGAAAGGCATCGCCGGGCTCCGGGTAGTTAAACGCCATTTCGGCGATTGCGATCAGGTGGTCGTCGCGAAAAAGGCCCAGACGGTGGCTGTCGGCGGGGTTCTGGCCGGGTGGCGCATCGGTGAAGAACTCGTCGGTGACGGCTGGCCCCGGATCTTCGTCGCGTTCCAGTCGTATATATTCGGCGGCAGCCTGCAAGAGTGCATCAACGCGGGCGCGGTCGGCTTCGGGGTGAAGGGGGCGGATCATGGCCGGGTCACTTCGACGATTTCAAGGTCGACGGACCGGTTTGGCCGGTTCCAGCGCACCACATCGCCGGGCCGCGCACCAAACACGGCGCGTGCCAGCGGGGAATGCGGCGCAATGCGATGCAGGGCGGGGTCAGCCTCATCTTCGCCAACGATTGCATAGGTGGTCTGGACGCCGTCTTCATCGGAAACGGTGACACAAAGGCCAAAGGTGACCTCGGTCAGCGGCTGTGTGGCCGGGTCGATCAAAATCGCGCTGCGTAGGCGGGCATCCAGATAGCGGATATCGCGTTCTGCCGCCGCCTCGGGCAACTTGTCCAGACGGTCCGGGCGGGCGCGCAGGGCGGCAAGCTGGTTCTGCGTGGCAAGCAGACGCGCTTGCAGGGCGGCAAGGCCGGTGGGTGTGACATAGTTCGGATGCGGGCTGATCGGCAGATCGGGCAGGGGTTCCAGATCGTTGCCGTCTTCCTTGACAAAGGCGCGGCTCATCGCACGATCACCTCGAGCGGGTCATAACTGATCCCTTCGCCCCATGCGGCGAATGGCAAGGCGTCGGGCTTGAACCGGATCGTCGACAGGTCGGGGCGCGCAAAGAACCGTCGTTCGGTCACGATACCTTCGGGATCGCGCCATGCGGTGGACAGGGTGCCATCGGTGATGGTGCAGCGGAAATAGACATCGACCTGATGGAACCCGGTTTTCGGATCGTGGAATTCGTTCACCAGTGCGGGTGTCTGGACCGAGACGGTCAGGCCCGTCTCTTCCCGCACCTCGCGCATCAGATTTTCGGGCAGCGATGTGCCCGGATGCACGCCTCCGCCGGGGGCACACCACAGATCGGACACGCGGTTTGCATAGGCGTTCACTAGCAACAGCCGGTCCTGATGCAGGATCAGCGCGCGAACGGCAAGACGGGGTGTGCGATGGGCCATGGGCAAAAGGATGTGCCGTTTCGCGGTGGATTGTCCATGCCCCTTGCAGCGCGGCGCGCAAGGGGGCAGATCAATGCGATGATGCGTTGGGCGTTTCTTTTCGGATTGCTGGCTGGCCCTGCTGCGGCGGATTGCGTCGTGTTGCTGCACGGACTGGCCCGGACCGAGGCGTCGCTTCTGGCGATGGAGGCGGCCTTGTCCGCCCAAGGATATCAGGTTGTCAACGAAGGGTATCCTTCCACACAGGCCCCGATCGGTGTACTGGCCAGGACAGTTGGCCGTGCCGTCGATGCCTGTGGTCCGGGGCCTGTGCATTTCGTCACCCATTCGCTGGGCGGGATCTTGGCCCGCGTCTGGCTGGCGGAAAACCGGCCTGCGCACATGGGGCGGGTGGTGATGCTGGCCCCGCCGAACCGTGGGTCGGAACTGGTCGATGCCTTTGGGACCATCGGGGCGTTCGAATGGCTGAACGGTCCGGCGGGGCTGCAACTGGGGACCGATCCGAAATCGGTGCCCTTGCGGTTGCCGCTGCCCGATTACGATCTGGGCGTCATCGCGGGGGACAGGTCGATGAACCCGGTCTATTCGGCAGTCATACCGGGGGCCGATGACGGCAAGGTCAGCGTGCTAAGCACCCGCGTGGCGGGGATGACCGACCATATCGTGCTGCCGGTCACGCATACCTTCATGATGCTGAACCCGGTGGTCATCGCCGAGACGATCACCTTTCTGGAAACCGGGGCCTTTGATCCCACACTCAGCTTTGGCGCGGCGGTGGAAGAAACATTCGGCGGCGGCAATTAGGGCGTTGCGCCGCCTGTTCAGGCAATTCCCCGGGTGATGCGGTTGACGTGGCCCATCTTGCGACCGGGTCGCGCCTCGGCCTTGCCATACAGGTGCAGGGCGGTGTTTTTTTCGCGCGTCAGTTCGGGAACCCGCAGGATATCGTCACCGATCAGGTTTTCCATCGTCACATCGGCATGGCGTGACCCGTCGCCCAGCGGCCAGCCCGCCACCGCGCGGATGTGTTGTTCGAACTGATCAACAACGCAGCCATTCTGCGTCCAGTGGCCAGAATTGTGGACGCGCGGGGCGATTTCGTTGACGATCAGCCCCTGCGGCGTCACGAACAGTTCAACCCCCATGACGCCGACATAATCCAGCGCGGTCAGGATGCGGGCGGCCAGCAAGACCGCGTCGGTGCGCTGGTTCGCCGTCAGCCGGGCGGGGACGGTGGTGGTGTGCAGGATGCCTGCGCGATGCACATTTTCGCCGGGGTCGTAGCAGGCGACTGACCCGTCCAGCCCCCGTGCGGCAATCACCGACACCTCGAGGCTGAAATTAATAAAGCCTTCCAGCACGCAGTCGGCCCCCTGCATGCTGGTCAGCGCATGGGGGGCGTCAGACGCCGCCATGATCCGCGCCTGCCCTTTGCCGTCATAGCCAAGGCGGGTGGTCTTCAGGATCGCCGGCGCGCCGATGCGCGACAACGCCACCTCAAGTTCCGCAAAAGTCGTGACCTTGGCATAGGGCGCGGTGGTCAGGCCGAGTGACACAAGAAAATCCTTTTCCGCGATGCGTTCCTGGCTGATGGCAAGGGCGCGGCGGTTCGGGCGGATGGGGCGCACAGCCTCCAGCAGGTCAAGCGCTGCGGTGGGGATGTTTTCGAATTCGTAGGTGATCACATCGACCGATGCGGCAAAGGCGGTCAACGCCGCCACATCATCATAGGCGGCGATCGTCACCGCATGGGCGACATCGGCGGCGGGCGGGTTGGCGCCGGGTTCGTAGATATGGGTGCGAAATCCAAGACGGCTGGCCGCAACCGACAGCATCCGGCCCAACTGCCCGCCGCCAAGAATGCCGATGGTGGCACCGGGGTGCAGCATGTCATTCATCGCGCGGTGCATCCGGGATCGACGCCGACAGCGCATCGCGCCACGCATCGAGGCGCGCAGCCAGCGCCACATCGTTCAGCGCAAGGATGCCCGCGGCCAGCAGACCAGCATTTGCCGCCCCCGCCGCGCCAATGGCCATGGTGGCGACCGGATACCCTTTTGGCATCTGCACGATGGAATACAGGCTGTCCACGCCCGAAAGAGCCTTGGTCTGCACAGGAACGCCAATCACAGGGATGCGGGTTTTCGATGCCATCATGCCGGGCAAATGCGCCGCGCCGCCTGCGCCTGCGATGATGACCTTCAGCCCACGGTCTACGGCCGTCTTGCCATAGGTCCACAACCTGTCAGGCGTGCGGTGGGCCGAGACGATCTTGGCCTCCCACGCGATGCCAAGGTCATCCAGGATCAGGCACGCCTCTTTCATCGTCGGCCAGTCGGACTGGCTGCCCATGATGATGCCAACCGATATGGTCATGACCGCCCCCGCTTTGCCCGGCAGCCCGCGCATACAACGCAGCGTGACGCGGGGCAAGGTGGGGCGGGGGATCGCGTCAGGCGATGATGTCGGGGATCAACTGATCCTCGATCTTCACGATCTGATCCTTCAGCGCCAGTTTCTGCTTTTTCAGCCGCCGCAGGGTCAGCTGATCCGGGCGACCGGCGGTTTCAAGCGCGTGGATCGCCTCGTCAAGATCACGATGCTCGCGCCGGATAACCTCCAGCCGGATGCGAAGCATCTCTTCGAAATTGAGTTCGGTAGGCGCGTTCATCGGTGTTCTCAGTGTCAATAAGACGGAGGTTCCTGTTTTCCAACAGTATAGTGATTCGCGTCGCGCGCGGAAAGGAATCTGGCAGGAATTCCCGCAATTCGGCCGGGTCTTGCGGGCGCGCCCGTGGCCCACCATATTTGGGGCAAGCGGGTGGCCGATCACGGGACCCGAAGATGTGTCGCTTGATCAAAAGGGCATGACCGATGACGAAACTGAGCTTTGGGTCGCACCCCTTTCTGTTGGGGTTCGAACAGTTGGAACGACTGGTAGAGCGGACGGCCAAAACCGCTGCCGAAGGGTATCCGCCCTTCAACATCGAAGCGGTGGCCGAAAATGCCTATCGCATCACACTGGCCGTTGCCGGGTTCTGCGAAGATGATCTGTCGATCACGGTCGAGGATCGGCAGCTGGTTGTGCGGGGTCGTCAGGGCGACGATCTGGCGGACCGGGTGTTTTTGCACCGAGGCATCGCCGCGCGGGCGTTCCAGCGCAGTTTCGTGCTCGCGGACGGGGTCGAGGTGGCTGGGGCCAGCATGGAACACGGCCTGTTGCACATCGATTTGCGCCGCGCCGTCCCGGACACCGTGGTTCAGACCATCCGCATCGGGCAGAAATAAGGAGAACGACAATGGATGTGAAATTCAAAGGTCTGCCAGAGGTGGACGCGGCCATCGTCTATGTCCGCCCGGTCGCCGTGTCGGACCTGCCGGAAGATGTGCAGGCACAGATCGGCGGGCTTGAAACCGTCTATGCCGTCCACGACGCCGCCGGCGTGCGGCTGGCACTGGTCGCAGATCGCGGAATGGCGTTCGTGCTGGCACGGCAAAACGATCTGGCCCCGGTCAGCGTGCATTGACGGGCCAAGGCGGGGCCTTAGCGACAAAAGTGGCCTTGCCCTGTTGGCGATTATGAAAAAGGCCCCGCCGCCAGCGGGGCCTTTTGGGTTGTTAGAGAAGGATTACCCCTTGATCAGACCCATGCTTTCCAGCTTCAGGATCACCTGCTGGGCGCAGTAATCGACGTCGGTGCCTTCGGTGTCGACCACCAGTTCGGCCTGTGTCGGTGCCTCGTACGGGTCGGAAATGCCGGTGAATTCCTTGATCTTGCCTTCACGGGCCAGCTTGTACAGGCCCTTGCGGTCCCGCCGTTCGCATTCTTCGATGGATGTCGCGACATGCACCTCGATGAATGCGCCCGATGCTTCGACCATCTCGCGCACGGCGCGACGGGTGGCGGTGTAGGGGGCAATCGGGGCGCAGATGGCGATCCCGCCATTCTTGGTGATCTCGGACGCGACATAGCCGATGCGGCGAATGTTGATGTCGCGGTGTTCCTTGCTGAATCCCAGTTCGGACGACAGGTGTTTGCGCACCACATCGCCGTCAAGCAGAGTCACGGGGCGACCACCCATTTCCATCAGCTTGACCATCAGCGCGTTGGCAATCGTCGATTTGCCCGACCCGGACAGGCCGGTGAAGAACACGGTGAACCCCTGCTTGCTGCGCGCGGGCGAGGTGCGGCGCAGCTCGGTCACGACCTGCGGAAAGCTGAACCAATCCGGGATCTCAAGCCCTTCGCGCAGACGGCGGCGCAATTCGGTGCCGGAAATATCCAGCACAGTCGATCCTTCGGGAACCTCATCTACCGGGTAATATTGTGACTTTTCCTGCACATAGACCATCTGTTTGAAATCGACCATCTCAATGCCGATTTCTTTCTGATGTTCAGCCACCAGCACCTGTGCGGCGTAGGGGTCGTAAAAATCCTTGCCCTGACTGTTCTTGCCGGGGCCTGCGTGATCCCGGCCCACGATGAAATGGGTCAGGCCGTGGTTCTTGCGGATGATGGCGTGCCACAGCGCCTCGCGCGGGCCACCCATGCGCATGGCAAGGTTCAGCAGCGACAGATGCGTGGTAGAGGCGGGGTATTGATCCAGCACCGCCTCGTAGCAGCGCACGCGGGTAAAGTGATCGACGTCGCCCGGTTTCGTCATGCCGACGACCGGATGGATCAGCAGGTTCGCCTCGGCTTCTTTGGCGGCACGAAAGGTCAGTTCCTGATGCGCGCGGTGCAGCGGGTTGCGGGTCTGGAACGCGACAATGCGGCGCCAGCCCATCTTGCGGAAAAAGGCGCGCAACTCGTTCGGCGTGTCGCGGCGGGCCTTGAAGTCGTAATGCACGGGCTGCTGGATGCCGGTGATCGGGCCGCCCAAATAGACGGGGCCCGCGACATTGTGCAGGTAGTTTACGGCAGGGTGGGCCAGATCGTCGGCACCATAGACCTTTTCCGCCTCGTTCGCCTTGTTGGGCACCCATTTGTCTGTAATCGACAGGATGGCAAGGATCACGCCTTCGGCGTCGCGCAGGGCGATGTCCTGACCGGGTTCAACGGCTTCGGCAAACTTTTCGGACACATCCAGCGTGACGGGGATCGGCCACAGCGCACCGGATTCGGTGCGCATGTTTTCCACGACGCCGTTGTAATCGTCTTCGGTCTGAAACCCTTTCAGCGGAAAGAACCCGCCATTCATCAGCAGTTCCAGATCGCAGACCTGCCGGGCAGTCAGATCCCACGATGGCAGCGACCCCGCCTCGTGCTTCAGTTTCTGGGCAGAATCGTAGGACACGTAAAGTTCGGGGATCGGTGCGTGGATCGGCAGGGACATTCAAGCCTCATGTAAACAACGGCACGGCGGACAGGCCCGCCGTTCTGCGGGGGGCTTTACGCCTTTGGCAGGACGGTTTCCAGCAAACTTGGTCCAAAAGGATTGAAAAAGGGCGAAAATGCCGCCTCTTTCCCACACATGGGAAAAGTGTTCCGGGTGCGGGATGCAGCCCGGAACAATGCGGCGTCAGTGCGTGCCTGCCAGAAACTTTTCGGCATCCAGTGCGGCCATGCAGCCCATGCCCGCCGACGTGACCGCCTGACGGTAGATGTGGTCGGTAAGATCGCCGGCCGCAAACACGCCGGGGATCGAGGTGCGGGTGCTGCCCGGTTCGACGACGACATAGCCGCCCGAATGGGTTTCAAGCTGATCCTTCACCAATTCTGACGCGGGCGAATGGCCGATGGCGACAAAGAACCCTTCGCACGGGATGTCGGTGACGGCACCTGTGTTCACGTCACGCGCCCGCACGGCTGTGACGCCAAGCGGCGTGTCCGTGCCCAGAACCTCGTCAACCGTGTGGTTCCACAGGACCGAAACCTTGGGATTCTTGAACAGCCGGTCCTGCATGATCTTTTCGGCGCGGAAGCTGTCGCGGCGGTGGATCACTGTGACCTTGGTCGCGAAATTGGTCAGGAACAGTGCCTCTTCGACCGCCGTATTGCCGCCGCCGATCACCACCACTTCTTTGCCACGATAAAAGAACCCGTCGCAGGTGGCGCAGGCCGACACACCAAATCCCTTGAAGCGTTCCTCGGACGGCAGGCCCAGCCAGCGCGCCTGCGCGCCGGTGGCCAGAATGACAGCATCGGCGGTATATGTCGTGCCGCTGTCGGCCTTGGCGACAAAGGGACGGGCGGACAGATCCAGAGACTGGATATAGTCACTGATCACCTCTGCCCCCATGGCGCTGGCGTGGGCTTCCATCCGCACCATCAGATCGGGGCCTTGCACATGCGTGTCACCGGGCCAGTTTTCGACCTCGGTCGTGATGGTCAACTGCCCGCCGGGTTGCAGCCCCTGGATCAGGATCGGCTCCAGCATGGCGCGCGCGGCATAGACAGCTGCGGTATAGCCCGCCGGGCCAGAACCGATAATCAGAACCTTGGTGTGCCGCGTGTCGCCCATGTCATGTCCCCTGATCTTGTCCGGCACAGGATATAGGCGCAGCGGTGGGCAGGGGGAAGCCCCGCCATTGCAGGCCCCTATTGCGGTGCGCGCGCAGGGTTCGCGGCGCAATGGCGCGACAATTTCTTGCGCGTTTGCGAAACAATGTTGCGCGCAAGGGGGTGCGGGCCTACATAGTCGTCACAGGAATTGGAGGCTTTGATGGCCAGCTCGAAACTCGACCCGATCGACCGTCACATTCTGGCAGAGTTGCAGGCCGATGGGCGCATGACCAACGTGGAACTGGCCAAGCGGGTGGGAATTTCGGCCCCGCCCTGCCTTCGCCGGGTGCGCACGCTGGAAGAGGCGGGTTTCATCAAGGGCTATCACGCCGACATCGACGCCCGCGAACTGGGGTTCGAGGTACAGGTTTTCGCCATGGTGCGCCTGCGCAGTCAAGCCGAGGCGGACCTGTCCGCGTTCGAAGCACGTTGCCGGGCCTGGCCGCTTGTCCGCGAATGTCACATGCTGAACGGCGAGATCGACTTTATCCTGAAGTGCGTGGCCCCCGATCTGTCGACGTTCCAGAACTTTCTGACCGAACAACTGACGGCGGCGGACAATGTCGCCTCGGTCAAGACCAGCCTTGTGATCCGCTGCGCCAAGGATCAGCCGGGCGTGCCCTTTGACGTGCTGGAGGCGCGCTTGGCCAAGTCAGCCTGACATCGCGTAGGCCCTGCCACAATAGGACAAGCGGCCCCTTCATGGCGCGCAGAGGAACGCACCGGGACCGCTTTTCCGAGCAACTGTCCCGCTCGACGTTTCTGACCCTGAACGGGACAACGTGGCGGAACGACCATGCTCGGACTATGTCGGGGCTGTGCGGCGCTGTCAAAGACCTGCTGAAATTGTGGCAAGGTCGGGGAACAATCCGCCAGCATGCGGCGGCATTGTCTGAAAATTCGATGCAATAGCGCGCTGTATTGGCACGACGTGCCCCAGCGCGCGATTCGATGCGGTGATCACCGGGCGGCGATGGCCCGTTTCTGTGCTGTGCCCTTCAGTGTGGCAGGCTTGCGTCGGGCGCCGCGTTGCCACGGCAGGGACACCTGCGCCTCAAGGCTGGCGGCTATGACGGACTTCAACCAGCGACGGTCTTTCTTCA
Source organism: Pseudomonadota bacterium (assembly GCA_040385245.1). Taxonomy (GTDB): domain Bacteria; phylum Pseudomonadota; class Alphaproteobacteria; order Rhodobacterales; family Rhodobacteraceae; genus JAZKHT01. Next base: position 160,950 of record JAZKHT010000004.1, read on the forward strand.
TGGCGCTACTCCCACACTCGTGTCGATCTTGATGGGATCAATCTGACCATCGTTTGCGGCAGGGTTTTGACCTTTGGTGTATGAAATACAGACAATGGTATGGGATGGCTTCGGCGATTGTGGCAAAACGGCGGGCCACGATCGGGCGTAAAATCCGCCAATCATCTCGTATTTCGCAACAATCCGCCCCCAATCGCAGGGATTGGGCCAAAGACGCGCATCACCCGCGATGCAATTTCCGCCGGGTTTGCGCCACAATCACAGCCGGATGACAGAGATCAGCCGTCCATAATCCGCCTCGCCCAGATGGGTGGTGCGGCGGTAGGAAAAGAATCGGTCCGGGTCGCGATAGGTGCAGTGGCGGGTCCATTCCGCCTGACCCACCCCGACGGCGCGAAGGCGGGCAAGACCAAAGGCGGGCAGGTCAAACAGCATCCGGTCGCCCTTGCCCTGAATGAAGAAACGCGCATGGCTGGGTTCCTCGTCGGTGAACGCCTCAAAGAACTCGGGTCCAACCTCGTAGGCGGATTGGCTGATGGTGGGGCCGATCACCGCGCTGATATTGACGGGCGTCGCCCCAAGATCGACCATCGCCCGAACCGTTGCTTCAAGCACGCCATCGCGGGTGCCGCGCCATCCGGCGTGGGCAGCACCGATCACCCCGGCGACCGGGTCGGAAAACAGCACCGGCTGGCAATCGGCGGTCAGGATGCCAAGGGCAAGCCCCGGTGTTCTGGTCACCATGCCATCGGCGCGCGGGCGGTCTGACATCGGGCCCTCAACGTGGATCACATCCGCCGAATGCACCTGATTGACCGACACAAGATGCGTCAGCGGCACCCCCATCGCGTCAGCCACGCGGGTGCGGTTGATCTGCACCACTTCGGACAGGTCCGACGATCCGGTTCCGCAGTTCAGCCCGGCAAAGATCCCCGAAGACGCACCGCCCCGGCGGGTGAAAAACCCGTGGCGCGGTGTCAGGGCATCGGACGTGATCGGGTCAAGCATCTGTAAATCCGGGTGGCGGGGGGGCTTTGGGCGGATGAAGGCCCAGTGCCTTGAACAGCGTTCCCATTTCCGCAGGGTCGGTCAAGCGGCGAGTTGCGGCAAGATGCTGTTCCAGCGCCGCACCAGACAGGGACGCGGCCAGACGGTCAGACCGCTGCACAATCCCAAGGCGGGTCAAAAGCGCGCCTTGGGTGACCATTGTCGTCGACACCGCCGGGGCGGCAGCGGCGGCAAGGGCCGCGAAATCGACATGCGCCGTCACGTCCGCCAGACCGGGTTCTGCCAGCGGATCGGTATAGGCGTGGGCGCGCAGGGCCTGAAACGTGTCGCCGCGTGACAGCCAGTCGCCATAATCCACGATCACCGCCGCACCGCCATGGATGGCAATCCGTGCGCCGATGCCGGCCATGATCGGGCTCGCGGCCGCGCACACCTCGACCACGCCGCCGAACGGCACATCAAGCCGGTGTTCCAGTTGAGCAAACCGGGCAGGCATGCTGCGGCCAAGGGTCAGGCGCGCATCGGTGACACCGACAAGCGTTTCGCACCAGCCATCGGGGTGGCGAGTGAATTGGCGGATCGGCAGGGCATCGAAAAACTCGTTCGCCAGCAGGAACAGTGGCGCGTCGGGCAGGTCGTCCACGCTGTCGGCCCAAGTGGCGGGATAGGTGCCCAAGGTGCGGCGTTGCAGGGTGCGCAATATGGGCGACGCCTCGACCAGCATGACATGGGCTGCGGCATGAAAGCCACGCAAACCCTTGGTCGCGCGCAGCACATCCGCCATCAGCGTGCCGCGCCCGGGGCCAAGCTCGGCCAAGGTAAAGGCGCGTGGCGATCCCTGATCCAGCCATGCCTGCGCCAGACTTAGCCCCAGCAGTTCACCGAACATCTGGCTGATCTCGGGTGCCGTCGTGAAATCGCCCGCTGTGCCAAAGGGATCGCGGGTGGCATAGTATCCGTGCGTCGGATGCAGCAGGCAGTCAGCCATGTAATCGGCCAGCGTGATCGGGCCGGTTTGCCCGATCCGGCGGATCAGCAGATCACCCAGCGCGGTCATTGCGCAGCGCCCTCAGCGCAAAGAACAGGCCGACCGCGATCATCGGCAGCGACAGAACCTGCCCCATCGTCAGCCCGTAGCCGCCCACCTGAAAGGCCAGACCCAGCGGATTGCCGTCACTGACGAACTGGGCATCGGGCTGGCGGAAGAATTCGACGATGAACCGCGCGGCCCCATAGCCCGCAAAGAACAGCCCCGCCGTCCGACCGGGAAAGGCCAGCCAACCCTTGCGATAGATGACCCACAGCAAGACCGCCCCAAGGATCAGCCCTTCCAGCACCGCCTCGTACAATTGCGACGGATGGCGCGCGCAGGTACCGACGACGCCGGGGCAGAACTGTGCGGCATCACCGGGAAACTGCACGCCCCACGGCAGGGTGGTGGCGCGGCCCCACAGCTCGGCGTTGATGAAATTGGCGATGCGGCCCAGAAACAGGCCCGTCGGTGTGGCCACGGCCAGCAGATCGGCCGCCGACAGCATCGGGATCTTTTCGCGCCTGCAAAAGATCGCGGCGGCGGTGACGACACCCAGGAACCCGCCGTGGAACGACATCCCCCCCTCCCACACGCGCAGGATAAGGCCGGGGTTTTGCAGATAGAACCCCGGCTGATAGAACAGCACAAACCCCAGCCGCCCCCCAAGGATCACGCCAAGGATCACCCATGTCAGCAGGCGCTCCACCTGTTCGGGCACCATCGGGGGCGCATCCCGCCACAGGCGCGGGGTGGTGATCAGCCGCACGATCAGCCGCCACCCGATCAACAGCCCCGCGATATAGGCCAGCGCATACCAGCGCAGCGCAAAGGTCATCCCGCCGATGTCGATCGAGATCAGTTCAGGCGAAATGTCGGGAAAGGGAATGGCCATATCTGCCCCACGGCTGTGTCCCCTGCTTTTCCGGGCTGGGCGGGGTGAAGTCAACCATCCGGGCTGCGGCATGGCGTGGCCTTGGCAATCGGGCAGGGCAGCGCCATATAGGGGAAAACAGAAAGGTGCCCGCCATGCAGACCCGCAACAAGTTTTTTGACGACATGTCGCAGCTGATGACCAACGCCATGGGCGTGGCCCAAGGTGCCAAGACCGAAGCAGAGACGGCGATGAAGGGCTTTATCGACCGCTGGATGGCTGACCGCGATTTCGTCACCCGCGAAGAATTCGACGCTGTGCGCGCGATGGCGACCAAAGCCCGCGAAGAAAACATCGCACTGGAAAGCCGCATCGCAGCGCTTGAGGCCGCCGCCAAGCCTGCGGCCAAGAAAAAAGGTCAGGCCGACCCGTCCTGACCTGGAAACCGCAGGCTGGTCAGCCTGGGTCACGCTGTCCCGTCAGCCTCGCCGTCGGACATGATTTCCGGTGCCGACGGGTCACGATCTCTGCGCAAAAGCGCTGCGCAGTAAATTTCGATCTCACGCTCGATCTGCTCCAAACCCGGCCCTTGAACCGGGTTCAGAAACCCGCGCAGGGCGGCGCGGATCACCTCGGACACCGATGCGTAATCCCCCGATGCGATATGGGCGTCAATCTCGGCGGCGTGCTGGTCGGTCAGGCTGATACTGACGTTTTTCATGGGTGGTGCCACGATGCTATTTAATGCGATTAAATAATTAACCCTTGGCGCAGGGTTGTCCACAGAAAAAACGCTTTACAGGCTTTCGCTTTCGCCACACCATATTTAGTAAGGAAGGCGTCCGGCAAACGCTGATCCTTGCCAGACACCCAGCCAATTGTGGGTCACGGCCCACCAGAGGCATCATTATGAGGCCGGGCCATGTCGCTTTCCGAAGATTTCCTGACCGCAGACGACCTGCACCCGATCGACATCGTCGAGACGCTGGCCGAACACCACGCGTGGGAGTTTGACCGCGTGACCGAAGATCAGATCGCCATGGCGGTCGAAGGGCAGTGGCGGACCTATTCGCTGACCCTGGCCTGGTCGCCACAGGACGAAACCCTGCGCCTGATCTGCACCTTCGAGATGGAGCCGCCCGAGGGGCGCATGGGCCAGCTTTACGATGTGCTGAACCGCTGCAACGACATGGTCTGGACGGGTGCCTTTACCTTTTGGGAAGAACAAAAGCTGATGGTCTGGCGGTATGGCCTGCTTCTGTCGGGCGGCCAATACGCCAACCCCGAACAGATCGACACGCTGATCGCCAATGCAGTGATGGCCGCCGAACGCTTTTACCCGGCATTCCAGATGGTTGGCTGGGGCGACCAAACGCCCGCCGACGCGATGAAGGTTGCCATTGCCGAGGCCTACGGTCGCGCCTAGTCTTTGCCCCGATCTGATCGGGGGAATGGAATGACCTTGGACCGCGTGGCCCGTGACGGGCTGGTTCTGCTTGGCTGCGGCAAGATGGGCACCGCTTTGTTGACCGGATGGCTGGGGGCGGGGGTGCCTGCCGCTTCGGTCTGGGTGATTGAACCAAACCCGACCGACTGGCTGGCCGCTTCTGGCGTTCACTTGAACAAGGGTGTGCCGCCGGGTCCGGCCGTGGCGCTGCTGGCGGTCAAGCCGCAGATGATGGGCGCGGCATTGCCCGCCCTACAGGCGCTGGGCAACGGGACGACGCTGTTCGTCTCGATCGCCGCAGGCACCACGATCGCCACGTTCGAGGGTGCCCTGGGGACGCTGACCCCCATCGTGCGCACCATGCCGAACACGCCCGCGATGGTGAACAGGGGGATCACTGCGCTGTGCCGCAATGCCCATGTGTCTGATGCAGACATGGCGCTGGCCGTGGCGCTGATGGCGGCGGTGGGCGAAACCGTGGTGCTGGACGGTGAACATCAGATCGACGCGGTGACGGCAGTGTCCGGATCTGGCCCAGCCTATGTGTTTCACCTGATCGAGGCGATGGCAGCGGCGGCCGAAGCGGAAGGGTTGCCCCCCGAGGTCGCGATGAAACTGGCCCGCGCAACTGTGTGTGGTGCCGGTGAACTGGCCTATCGATCGCCGGACTCGGCGGCGCAGCTGCGTATCAACGTCACGTCGCCCGGCGGCACGACGGCGGCGGCGCTGGCGGTGCTGATGGATGCGGAAACAGGCTTTCCCTCCGTACTTAAACGGGCGGTCAAGGCGGCGGCAGATCGCGGGCGGGAGTTGGGCAAGTGACGATCACCTACGACGATTTCCAAAAGGTCGATATCCGCGTGGGAGTGATCACCCGCGCCGAACCCTTCCCCGAGGCGCGCAAACCTGCGATCAAGCTGTGGGTCGATTTCGGCGGAGACATTGGGGAAAAGCGGTCGTCGGCCCAGATCACCGTGCATTACAACCCCGAAGACCTGATTGGCCGTCAAGTGCTGGCGGTGGTGAACTTCCCGCCCCGTCAGATCGGAAAGGTGATGTCCGAGGTGCTGGTGCTTGGCGTGCCGGATGAGGCGGGCGAGGTGGTGCTGATCGGGCCGGGGCACGCGGTCCCCTTGGGCGGGAGGATGTTCTGATGCGCTTGCTGATCACCCGCCCAATGCCCGCCAAGGTGCTGGCGGCGGCACAGGCGCGCTTCGATGTGACGTTGCGCGACAGCGATGCCGTGTTGACGGCGGACGAACTGCGCGCGTCGTTGCGCGATTATGATGTGGTGATGCCGACCTTGGGCGACCGGTATCAGGCCGACGTCTTTGCCGACGTGCCAAATCTGCGCGCACAGTTGCTGGCGAATTTCGGGGTCGGGTATAACCATATCGACGTCGAGGCCGCCCGGGCGGCTGGCGTGGCGGTGACGAACACGCCGGGGGCGGTGACGGATGCCACGGCCGATATCGCGATGACGCTGATCCTGACGACGGCGCGCCGGGCGGGCGAGGGGGAGCGCCTGTTGCGCGCGGGGCGCTGGCAGGGCTGGGCACCGACGCAAATGCTGGGCACTCATGTCAGCGGCAAGCAGGTCGGGATCATCGGCATGGGTCGCATCGGCAAGGCCATCGCCCGGCGCTGTCAGGCGGGGTTTGGGATGGATGTGGTGTTCTTTAACCGCTCGGCCGTCGCAGAGGCAGGTGTGCCCGCGCGGCAGGTGGACATGGCGCAGGCGATGGGGGCTGATTTCGTCGTGGTCGCGGTTCCCGGCGGCAAGGCGACACATCACCTGATTGACGCAGCGGCCTTTGCCGCGATGAAGCCGACCGGAATTTTCGTCAACATCAGCCGGGGCGACGTCGTGGACGAGGGCGCACTGATTGCCGCCCTGACAGCGGGGCAGATCGCAGGTGCGGGTCTGGACGTCTACGAGTTCGAGCCGAAGGTGCCAGAGGCGCTTATCCGCTTGGAGAACGTCACCCTGCTGCCGCATCTGGGCACAGCCGCGTTGGAGGTGCGCGAGGATATGGGGCTGATGGCGGTGACAAATCTGATCGCCCATATCGAAGGGCGCGCTTTGCCCAACAGGGTGTGATATTGACCCCCCGGCCCAAATTTCTTGCAAGAAATTTGCCAAGAATTTTGCAAAATTCTTGGGTGCCCGGCACCGCCGTCGGCCTGCCTGCGCGGCGGGCGACCCGGACCCAGTCGGGGTTTGAGTATTTGGTCGAAGAAAAAGCCACCCGGGGGCGCGCATGATCATTTCGCGCGGGCGGCGGTTCATCTTTGTCCATATCCCGAAGACGGGCGGAACCGCCTTCAGCCTTGCGCTTGAATCGCGGGCGATGAAGGACGACATCCTGATCGGCGACACACCAAAGGCGCGGGCGCGCAAAGGACGTTTGCGCGGGGTGACGTCCGCGGGGCGTTTGTGGAAACATTCGACGCTGGCCGACATTGCCGGGTTGGTCAGCGACGACGAGCTTGCGTCGTTCTTCACCGTCACATTGGTGCGCAACCCATGGGATCGGGCAGTCAGCTATTACAACTGGCTGCGCGCGCAAAGCTTTGCCCACCCGGCGGTCGGATTGGCCAAGGCGCAAGGGTTCAGCGCGTTCTTGAACCATCCGCAGACGCGCACAGCGCTGTCGCTTTGGCCCTATGACGCCTATATGCGCGACCGCACCGGTACGGAAAGGGCGTCGCTGTACCTACGTCTGGAGCGGATGGAGCAGGATATCGCCCCGTTCGAGGCGCATCTTGGGTTTCGCCTGCCCCCCATGGCCCGCGCCAACGCGTCGGTCCGGGCCGCGGATTGGCGCGCCGCTTATTCCGAGGCTGACGCCGTGTTGATCGACACCCTTTGCGCCGCAGACATTGCGCGGTTTGGCTATACCTTTGACGGGCTGGTTTGACATAAACACGCGCAAGTTGCCGCGATCCTGCCCGGGTTTCGACGCGGCGCTGTCGCTGTAACGGATCATATTTACCGGACTGTAAACGCAGATGGGGTTTGGCGTGGTCCGTTGGGTATCCGAGAGCGAGTGCGGACCCACAATCGTGGCCGAAGGGTTGCTGTCCGGCACACCCATCGCCACGCCGCAGGGTTGGTGCTGCGCGGGCACGCTGGTGGCGGGCGACAACGTACTGACGTTCGAGGGCGGGGTGCAGCCTCTGACCCACGTTCCAAGACTTTCCCTGTCGGCCGACGTGCCGCCGGTGTATTGGCCGCTGCTGGTGCCTGCCTTTGCCTTTGGCAACCGGGCACCCTTGCTTGTTCTGCCAGACCAGAAGCTGCTGATCGAGGCGGACCGGGCCGAGGTTCTGTACGGAGAGCCCTTCGCCCTTGTGCCTGCGGTGGCGCTGGACGGGTGGCGCGGTGTGGCGCGGCACCGGTTGGTCGATCCGGTGTCCGTGGTGCAACTCGGCTTTGACGCGCCACAAATCGTTTATGCGAGTCGGGGGCTTTTGATGGCCTGCGCGGGTGACGCGTTGTCAGGTTTTGGCGCAACGGACCCCGTGACGTTGGGGCCCGTCGCCCTGGGCTTGGAAGAGGCGCGCGAACTGATCGCCTGTATCGTGGCTGAAGAGGCCGGGGTTGACCTGCGGCAGGCGATTGCGCGGGCGGTTTAGGCCGCCTTGGCCGCCGCAAAGCGGGTGTAGAACGCCTGCCCTTTATCCGCCATCTCGCGCAACAGAACGGGCGCGGTAAAGCGCGGCCCGTGGCGGGCGGTCAGGCCATCGCAGATCGCAACGGCACGTGATGCGCCGATGATGTCCAGCCAACTGAACGGCCCGCCCGACCATGGGGCAAAGCCCCAGCCCAGGATCGCGCCGACATCGCCTTCGCGAATATCTGTCAGAACGCCATCCTCCAGGGCACGCACGGCTTCCAGCACCTGGGCCATCAGCAGGCGGTGCTGCACCTCGGTCAGGTCTGGTTGGGTGTCAGCCACGGGATAATGGGTGGCAAGACCATCCCAAAGCCCCTCGCGCTTGCCCGCGTCGTCATAGGCGTAAAACCCGGCGTTGGCTTTCTTGCCCAGACGGCCCTGATCGGCCATGGCAAACAGCACGGTATCGACCGCACCATCGGGATAGGCGTCGCCCATCGCGGCGCGCGTCGCCTTGGCGATCTTGACCCCCAGATCAATCGAGGTTTCGTCGACCAGTTGCAGCGGCCCGAGCGGCATGCCGACCAGCTTTGCCGCGTTCTCGATCAGGGCGGGTTCCACGCCTTCGGCAACCATGCGGATGCCTTCGTTGATGTAGGGGATGATGCAGCGGTTGGCATAGAAAAACCGCGCATCGTTGACCACGATCGGGGTCTTGCGAATCTGGCGGACGAAATCCAGCGCCTTGGCCACGGCGCGGTCACCGGTCTGTTTGCCCCGGATGATCTCGACCAGGTTCATCTTGTCGACCGGGCTGAAAAAGTGGATGCCGATGAACTGATCCGCCCGCGCGCTGGCGCGGGCCAGATCGCTGATGGGCAGGGTCGATGTGTTGGTGGCAAAGATGCAATCCGCGCGGGTGACGGCATCGACCTTGGCAGTTACATCGGCCTTGACCTTGGGGTCTTCGAACACGGCCTCGACAATCAGATCGCAGTCTTTCAGCGCCGCGTAATCGGTGGTTGCGGTGATGCGGGCCAGGACTTCGGCCTTCTTGTCCGGTGTCACCTTGCGACGCGCGATGCCCTTGTCCAGCAGCGCTTCGGAATGGGCCTTGCCCCGGTCGGCGGCGGCCTGATCGGCGTCGATCAGGATCACGTCGATGCCTGCATTGGCGCTGACATAGGCGATCCCTGCGCCCATCATGCCGGCACCGATCACTCCCAGTCTCTTGACCGACTGATCGGGCAGGGCGGGCCGGTTCGCGCCCTTTTCCAACGCTTCCTTGTTGATGAACAGGCTACGGATCATCGCGCCGGACGACGGGTTCATCAGCACATGGGTGAACCAGCGCGCCTCGATCCGCAGGGCGACGTCAAAGGGCACAAGCGCCCCTTCATAGACCGCCGACAGCAGCGCGCGGGCGGCGGGATAGACGCCGAATGTCTTGGCATGGATCATCGCCGACGCCCCGACAAAGGTCATGAATCCCGCCGGATGATAGGGCGCGCCACCGGGCATCTTGTAGCCCTTGGCATCCCACGGTTTGACCAGATCGGCGTCGGTCGCGGTCAGAACCCATTCTTTCGCGCGGGTCAGCAGCGCGTCCGGGGCGACCACCTCGTCGATCAGACCGCCTGCTTTGGCACCCTTGGGATCGGACAGCTTGCCCTCAAGCAGATATGGGGCGGCCATCATTGCACCCATCTTTCGGGCAAGGCGGGTCGTGCCGCCCGCACCGGGAAAGATGCCGACCATGATCTCGGGCAGGCCGATCTTGGCGCGGGGATTGTCGGCTGCGATGATGCGGTGGCAGGCCAGCGGCAATTCCAACCCGATGCCAAGCGCCGTTCCGGGCAGGGCGGCCACGATCGGCTTGCCGCCTTTCAGTGTTTTCGGGTCCATTCCGGCACGTTCGATCTTGCGCAGGATGGCGTGCATCGACATCACGCCTTCGAACACCGCTTTCGCCGGATCGGCCCCGCCGTCCTCTTTCATCCGGGCGATCACGTTCAGGTCCATCCCGCCCGCGAAATCCTTTTTACCGCTGGTCAGGATGACGCCCTTGACGCTGTCATCCGAAAGCGCGCGGTCGATCAGCCTGTCCAGTTCGGCAAAACCGGCCAGCGACAGCACGTTCATGGATTTGCCGGGCACATCCCAGATGATGGTGGCCACGCCATCGGCATCAAGCGCATATGTGAAGTCGGTCATTCAGTCCTCCGTTCGCGGGGCGACCCGTCGGCGCGGAAATAGCGCCGGGCGGGGCCGTCCTTTTCGGTGATCAGGTCGTGATCTGGGTAATGGATGCGGTCGGTTCGCAGACGGGTGCCGATGACGACATAGATCACGTCACCGTCGGTGCGGTTCGCAAGGCAATGGCCAAGGGGCCTGCCCGCAGGCCAGACGCCGGCATCGCCGGGGTGCAGCAGGGTTTCGCTATCTTCGATCAGGGTCGGGGTTCCGGACAGGACATACAGAAATTCATCCTCAGCCTCGTGCCAGTGGCGAAAGCTGGATTTACTGTGGGCGGGCAGACGTTCCAGATGTGCGCCGAACTGCGACAGGCCACCCGCATCGCCAAGAATGCAATCCCCATAGGGGCCAAGACCGCCGCCCAGAACGGGGTGGGAATAGCCATCCTCGGTCACCCAGACTCGGCCATCCGCGCGATGGATGCGCGGCAGCGCGGTGCCGTCAAAGTCCTGCCCCCAGACGGCGGGCAGGTTCCGCAGTTCAGGCGGCAGATCGCCCCCGCGCAGCACCGCGCCGCCTGCGTCCAGCACCTGCCAATCGGTCGCGCCATTGACCTGCCGCCGGCCACTGTCGGGATAGTGGCAGATGTCGCCCGCCACGCGGGTGCCTACAATCAGATAGGTCACTGCCGCGTTCGACAGGTTCTGGACATGATGCGCATACGGATCGCCATGCCGCCAGCATACGGCGTCCCCGCGCGTCAGCACATGCGCGCCGTCGTCGTCGATCACGGTGGCGGTGCCGTCCAGCACGAACAGAAACTCATCCTCGGACGTATGCCAGTGCCGGTCTGACGACACCGCGCCGGGTGACAGCGTTTCACGGTACGCCCCGAATTGCGTCAGCCCGCCCGCATCCGACAGATGCAGTGTCCGAACGCCACCCCGGTCAAGCGTGGGTGCGGTGGCGGGATCGACCCTCATCTCGGCCCGGTCCAGTCGGTGCCGTCCTTGTAGGTGAAGCGCGCCATACCTTCCGCGATTTCGACTTTCAGATCGACATCCGAATAGGTCGCCACCTCCTGTGCGGCCTTTGTGCCCACCACAAGAAACCGCGCCTCTTCGCCCGAGCGGTTGATGAAATGGTGGCCGTCCGACAGTCCGGCCGGAAAAGCGGCGCAGTCGCCGGGCTGCATCAGGTGTTCACCCGCATCCGTCACCATGATGCAGGTGCCCGACAGGATCATCACGAATTCATCTTCGGCCCGGTGCCAGTGGCGCAATGACGACATCGCACCGGGTGCGAGGATTACCACATTCACCCCGAATTGGGTCAACCCGCCCGCCTGCCCCAATCGCAACGACGACCGCCCCGCCATCATCTCGGCATAGGGCGAGGGGTAGATCGATCCGGTCTTGACCGGCACGGATGCAAGGTCGATCTTTGGCATCATATCCTCTCGATGATGGTGGCGGCCCCCATGCCGCTGGCGATGCACAGCGTGGCCAGACCGGTGCCCTTGCCTGTCCTCTCCAACTCGTCCAGCAGGGTGCCGATGATGATGGCGCCTGTCGCCCCCAACGGGTGGCCCATCGCAATGGCCCCCCCGTTGACGTTCACCCGGTTCGCATCCACGTCGAACGCCTGCATGAAGCGCAGAACGACGGCGGCAAACGCCTCGTTCACCTCGAACAGGTCGATGTCCGAGATCGACATGCCTGCGTCGGAAAGGATTTTTTCGGTCACCGGAACCGGTCCGGTCAGCATGATCGTGGGATCGGTGCCGATCTTTGCGGTGGCCCGGATGCGCGCGCGCGGCTTTAGCCCGTAGTCCTGCCCGAATTCGGCAGTGCCGATCAGGATCGCCGCGGAACCGTCAACGATGCCGGAACTGTTGCCCGCATGGTGGATATGGCTGATCCGTTCCAGATGCGGGTATTTCATCAGCGCCACCTTGTCGAAACCGGGCATCCCTTCGCCCATGTCCCGAAACGCAGGCTTCAGCGCGCCAAGCGTCTGCATGTCGGTGCCGGGGCGCATGTATTCATCGGCAGACAGGATCGGCACACCGTTCTGGTCGCGGATCGTCAACACGCTGCGGTCAAACCGCCCCTCGGCCCAGGCAACAGCGGCCCGGCGTTGCGATTCCACCGCCAAGGCATCGGCATCGTCGCGCGAAAAGCCGTATTGCGTGGCGATGATGTCGGCAGAAATTCCCTGCGGCACGAAGTAGGTCTTCATCGCCAGACCGGGATCAACGGCAATCGCCGCCCCGTCGCTGCCCATGGCGACGCGGCCCATCATCTCTACCCCGCCCGCGATGTAGGCAGACCCGGCCCCGCCCTTGATCTGGTTGGCGGCAAGGTTCACGGCCTCCATCCCCGATGCGCAAAAGCGGTTGATGGCCAGACCGGGGATCGACTGATCCAGATCCGACAACAGCACCGCTGACCGCGCAAGACATCCCCCCTGTTCGCCCACCTGTGTGACATTGCCCCAGATCACATCCTCGACCGCGTGGCCGTTCAGCCCGTTGCGGTCCTTGATCGCGTTCAATATCTTGGCCGACAGCGCGACCGAGGTCAGCTCGTGCAAGGCCCCGTCGGGTCGTCCCTTGCCGCGTGGCGAACGGACGGTGTCATAGATATAGGCGTCGGTCATGGGGTCTCCTTACGCCCGGTCGGCGGGGCTGCCGGGCATCAGATCATAGGGGTGTTTCCAGCCGGGCAGGGCGGCAAGCCGATCCAGCCACAGGTCGATATTCGGCCACTGGGTGCGATCAAAGCCAAAGGGTTCGGAATAGAAAAGATACCCACAGCAGGACAGATCAGCGATGGTCACGCCGTCACCCACCATCCAGTTGCGCCCGGCCAGATGGCCGTCCAGCACCGTGTAGGCAGCCTTGAGCCGCCCTTGCAGAAAGGGGATCACCCCTTCGGGGCGCTTTTCGGAAGGCAGGAAGTTCATCAGGAACCGTGTCGTGCCGATCTGGCCGGACAGTTTGTGGTTGTCCCAGAACATCCAGCGCAACACCTCGCGCCGTTCGGCCGCAGACCGCCCGCCCAACTTGCCCGTCTTTGAGGAAATGTAATCAAGGATCACACCGGATTGCGTCAGCACGGTATCACCGTCGACCAGCACCGGCACCTCGCCCATCTCGTTGATCGCGCGGAATTCGGGGGTGCGGGCCGCGCCATTGAAGAAATCGACAAAAACCGGCTCCCACTCCAGATCGGCCAGCGTCAGGGCCAGCGCCACCTTGTAGGCGTTGCCGCTTTCGCCGAAACAATGAAGCTGCATGGTCATGGCATGTTCCTTTCATCCGGCGTCCGCGCGGGGGTTTTCCACCCCCGCACCCCCGGAGAGTATTTGTGCAAAGAAAAAGCGTCAGCTAAACGCCCTATTAATCCTGCATCTGCCAAAATGGGTCCGCGGTACAGGGAGGAGTCCCGATGACCGCCGAAGGAAAAGCCGCCCCGGCCGCGCGTGAAGCTCTCACATGGGTTGTAGTGACCCCTCGACCGGGGCGCACCTTGGGCTTTTTCTTCGGCCAAATACTCATGCGACGACCACCCGATCCGATGCCTCATGATTTTCGCGCCTCAAGGTCGGAATTGAACAGCCGCAGGCGGTGGGTCAGCGTGTCCTTGTCCATCACGGAGTCGAAATTTTCGAACAGGAACGACAGCGCCTCGCCCTCGTCCAATCCGGCGTCGGTGGCAAAGCGTTTCAGGCGGCGATAGCCATCTTCGGTCATGGCGACCGGGAAACGACGGGTCAGGCGAAAGCGTTTGGGCATCCATATCCTCCGGGCAGGGCGGGGCGGGGCGGAAAATCCTTTCTTCAAGGATTTTCCAACGCAAAGCTTAGAACGCCTCGGCCTTCAGCGCCATGACGGGTTCCGCGCCGGTCTGGATGCGCGCCAGATGCATCGCCGTGGCGGGCAGGTGGCGGGCCATGTAGTAGCGTCCGGTCGCAATCTTCGCCTCAAGATAGTCGCGGTCGGTGTCGCCTTCGTCCAGCGCCGCCTGCGCAGCCTTTGCCATGCGCGCCCACATCAGGCCAAGGCAGACGTGGCCCATCAGGTGCATGAAATCATATGACCCGGCCAGGGCTGCGTTGGGGGACTTCATGCCCGACTGCATGAAGAACATCGCCGCCGCCTGCATGTCCTTGGACGCGGCTTTCAGAGGGTCGAGGAAGCCATTCAGCCGGGCATCGCCTTCGTTGTCCTTGATGAACGCCTTCACCATCTCGAAGAAGGCCATCACCGGCTTGCCACCATCGGCCGCCAGTTTGCGCGCCACAAGGTCCAGCGCCTGAATGCCATTCGCCCCTTCGTAGATCATCGCGATACGGGCGTCGCGGGCGAACTGGGACATGCCCCATTCTTCGATATAGCCGTGCCCGCCATAGACCTGTTGGGCCGCGACGGCCATTTCAAAGCCTTTGTCGGTCTGAAATCCCTTGATGACCGGCGTCAGAAGCGAAATCAGACCTTCAGCCGTGGGATCGCCCGTCCGCACCGCGCGGTCAATCAGCGACGCGCCCCAGAAGGTCAGCGCACGCGCGCCTTCGACGAATGACTTCTGATCCATCAGGTTGCGGCGAATGTCGGGATGCACGATCAGCGGATCGGCAGGGCCGGACGGGTTTTGCGCGCCGGTCACATCGCGGCCCTGCAGGCGGTCGCGGGCATAGGCGACGGCGTTCTGAAAGGCGGCTTCGGCCACGGCATAGCCTTGCACGCCGACTCCGATCCGCGCCTCGTTCATCATAGTGAACATGGCGCGCATGCCCTTGTGCAGATCGCCCAGCAGCCAACCGGTGGCCCCGTCATAGTTCATCACACAGGTGGCATTGCCGTGGATGCCCATCTTTTCCTCGATCTTTCCGACCGTTACCGCGTTGCGCGCGCCCAGGCTGCCGTCAGCGTTCAGAAGGACTTTTGGCACGATGAACAGCGAAATGCCCTTGGTGCCATCGCCCCCCCCCGGTGCCTTGGCCAGCACCAGATGGATGATGTTTTCCGCCATGTCGTGGTCGCCGGCCGAGATAAATATCTTCTGGCCGGTGATAAGATAAGACCCGTCCGCCTGTGGTTCGGCGCGGGTGCGCATCATCCCCAGGTCGGTGCCGCAATGCGGTTCGGTCAGGTTCATCGTGCCGGTCCAGTCGCAGGACACCATCTTTGGCAAATACATCGCCTTTTGCGCGTCGGTGCCGTGCGCGTGGATCGCGGAGTAGGCGCCGTGCGTCAGGCCCTGATACATGTTGAAGGCCATGTTGGCCGCCACAAACACCTCACCCACGGCGGTGCCCATCAGATAGGGCAGGCCCTGCCCGCCATAGGCGGGGTCGCAATCCAGCGCGGTCCACCCGCCCTGACGAAGCTGGCGAAAGGCGTCGGCAAATCCGTCGGGCGTGCGAACGACACCGTTTTCCAACCGGCAACCCTGCCGGTCACCCACCGCGTTCAGCGGTGCCAGCACGTCGGTGGCCAGTTTTCCCGCCTCGTCCAGCACGGCGGCGGTAAAGGCGGGGTCCAGATCGGCATAACCGGGTATATCGGAACCGGTGACGCCCAGAACCCGGTGCAGCACGAATTGCATGTCCTTGACGGGGGCGGTGTAGCTGGTCATCGGTCGGTCCCTTTCCTATTCGGCGGCATTGCGGAACGCGGCAAGCTGCCGCGCGCCCCATTCCATCTGGTCTTGCAACTCGGCAATCGCCTCGTCCAGTTCGGCGCGCTGGCGCTGCATCTGGGCAAGGCGGGTCTGCGCCACCTCGAATGTGCGGCGCAACTGCGCCTCTTGCTGGCTGCCGTCGCGGTCGTACATGTCCAGAAGCTGACGGATGTCTTCCAGCGAAAAGCCGAACCGCTTGCCGCGCAGGATCAGCGTCAACCGCGCCCGATCACGCCGGGTGAACAACCGCGCCGTGCCGTGCCGCTGGGGGGCCAGCAGCTCTTTCGCCTCGTAAAAGCGCAAGGTGCGCGGGGTCACATCATAGGCCGCGCACATGTCGCGGATGGTCATCAGATCGTCAGTCATGCGGTGGTCCTGTGCCTGTGGGTCAGGCGGAATCTGGGGCTCTGGCTATAGCTTACCAGTTAAGTTGACGTTAACGTAAACATGACGTCACGTCAAAAACCGGGCTGACGTGATGTCACATCGCGATCTTGCCTGTGAAGCGTGGAACAGGCTGTGGCGGCATTCCGCCCCCAACGCGCGCATCACCCTTGAGGATCTCTTGCCAAGCTGAAAGGGATCAGGAGTCGGGAAGTTTCGCGATTTCGCCGACCGCCGTTTCGCGCAAGGCGCGCAGGTCCGCGATCGAGGTTTCCAAATCCGCGCGTTGCTGTTCCAGCGCGCCAAGCTGGCGGTCTGCCAACGCAAGCCACGCCTGCAACTGGTCGCGCGTACCCTTCTGGCGATAGATCAACAGCCATTGGCGGATCTCTTCGAGGCTGAAGCCAAAGCGGCGGCCGCGCAGGATCAACGTCATCCGCGCCACTTCGCGCGGGCCATAGAACCGGGCGCGGCCTTCCTTTTCCGGGGACAGCAGTTCGATGTATTCGTAATAGCGCAACGTGCGCGGGGTCACGTCGAACCGAGCGCACATTTCCTTGAAGCTGAGACGGTCGTTCGAACCAAGGCGGGCGTCGGGCATGGGCGGCACCTTCTTTTCCTGCAACAATAGGCATGTGACGGCTTTGGCGCAATCGGGCGGCGCAGGGTCTTGCGCATCCCTGCGGCCTGACGGTTAATGGCCCCATGACAGACATCACCGCCATCGCGCGCCAGTTCATCGAGGCGATCCCCCATTCCGCAGCCCTAGGCATGCGGCTTGTATCGCTTGGCGACGGGCGGGTTGAAATGTCGATGCCTTATGACATCCGCTTTGTCGGCGATCCGGCGACCGGGGTGCTGCACGGCGGGGCGGTGTCGGCGCTGATGGATACGGCCAGCGGTGCGGCAGTGATGTGCCATCCGGCGGCACCAGTCAGCACGGCGACGCTGGACTTGCGGATCGATTATTTCCGACCCGCCACACCGGGGCAGACCATCACGGCGCGGGCAGAATGCTACCACGTCACCCGTTCGGTGGCCTTTGTTCGGGTGACGGCCACGGATGAGGATGACACGCGCCCTGTGGCCGCGGCGACGGGGGCCTTTACGCTGGATCGACCGCAGGGAAAGACGTGATGAAAGACGCAACGCGCGGGCGCCCGGAACCGGTGCAGGTGATCAAGCAACGCCGCGATGCCGCCCTGCGCGCCCTGCTGGAAGGCGTGCCCTACATCACCTATCTGGGTATTCAGTTCGACCGGCGTGGCGACGAATTGACCGCGATCCTGCCGTTTGATGAAAAGCTGATCGGAAATCCGTCGATTCCAGCGCTGCACGGCGGGGTGACCGCCGCGTTCCTTGAGGTGGCGGCGATCATCGAACTGGCGTGGTCCAGTCTCTGGCAGGACATGGAGGAGGGCCGACTTGACCCCGCGGCCATCGTGGCCCATCTGCCGCCCTTGCCGAAGACCATTGATTTCACCGTGGATTACCTGCGGTCCGGCCTGCCGCGCGATGCCTATGCGCGCGCGCGGGTGAACCGGTCTGGGCGGCGCTATGCGTCGGTGCATGTCGAGGCGTGGCAAGACAACCGCAGCCGTTTGTTCGCCCAAGGCACAGGCCATTTCCTGATGCCGGAGAGCGCGCCCTGACGTCCCAAACCCTACCTCCGCTGACCCATGCGCGCATTTTTCGCATGGCGCTGCCCATCGTGCTGTCCAACGCAACGGTGCCCCTGTTGGGTGCCGTGGACACCGCCGTTGTGGGGCAGATGGGTCAGGCAGCCCCCATCGGGGCGGTGGGCCTGGGGGCGGTGGTGCTGGCCTCGGTCTACTGGATTTTCGGCTTTTTGCGCATGGGCACGTCGGGCCTCGTGGCGCAGGCGCATGGGGCGGGCGACCGGGCCGAACGCGCGGCCATCCTGATCCGGGCGCTGATGATCGGGGCCGTGGCGGGTAGCTTTTTCGTACTGGCGCAAGAACTGTTGATGGCGGCGGCCTTTGCACTGGCCCCAGCTTCGCCCGAGGTAGAGGCGTTGTCGCGGCAGTATCTGACCATCCGCATCTGGGGCGCACCTGCGACGATTGCCCTTTACTCCGTATCGGGTTGGTTGGTGGCGACAGGACGGATGCAGGGCGTTCTGGTGTTGCAGCTTTGGATGAACGGGCTGAACATCGTGCTGGACCTGTGGTTTGTGATGGGCCTTGGCTGGGGCGTGCCTGGTGTTGCGTTTGCATCGCTGCTGGCTGAATGGAGCGGCCTTGCCCTTGGCCTGTGGCTGTGTCGCACGGAATTCGGCCCCCACCTTGCTGAGGCTTTGGCCCGGTTGCGGGACCGCGTGGCGTTGCGCCGGATGCTGACTGTGAACGGTGACATCATGATCCGCACCGTGCTGCTGCAAGTCAGCCTGACGTCCTTTGTTTTTCTGGGGGCAGGGTTTGGCGATGTGGCGCTGGCGGCCAATCAGGTGTTGATGCAGTTCCTGTCTGTCACGGCCTATGCGCTGGACGGGTTCGCCTTTACCGCTGAGGCGCTGGTGGGGCAGGCGGTGGGCGCGCGGTCGGTGGCGGGGGTGCGGCGGTCGTCAGTGATGCTGGGTCAGTGGGGGGCGGCGGGTGCAATGGTTCTGGCGCTGATCTTTGCGCTGGCGGGCGGCGCGCTGATCGACTTGATGACCACCGCACCCGACGTGCGGGACACCGCCCGCATTTATTTGCCGTGGATGGTCGCCGTCCCGGTGATCGGCGTGGCAAGCTGGATTTTCGACGGCATTTTTATTGGCGCAACCCTGACGCGCGAAATGCGGCGCGCGATGATGATTTCGGTTGCGGTCTATGCCGTGGCGCTGTTGGTGCTGGTGCCCGCCTTTGGCAATCACGGGCTGTGGGCGGCGCTTTTGGTGATGAACGGCACCCGTGGACTGACCATGGCGGTGGCCTTTCCCGCAGCCGAGCGTAAGGCAGGCCGGTCAGGGGCCGACTAGCCCCCCCTGCAGCAATGGTCAGGTCCGCATCAGGCGAAACGCGGCCGACGCCCCCCAGCCCGCAGCCACGGCCAAAATCAGCGACACCATGCCATAAATCAGCGGCTGTTCATGGGCGAGGGTGAAGAGATACCGCTCCAACCCCTCTTTCCGAACGCCGATCACCCGGTTTTGCGCGTCAATCACCCGGCCATCCCGCGTCAGGAACAGGCGCACCCGATATTCGCCCTCGGTCAGATTGGACGGCAGGATCACATCGGCGCGGAACAGGGTTTCTTCCAGAAACTCCACCCGACCGGGCAGGATGCGATAGCTGCCGCTTTGTTGGCGAATGCGCAGCAAGGCGGCGATAAACGCGTCGGGGTCGCGCGCCTCGGAACTGATGCCGACGGCGCGGATAGCGCGGGGGATAGTGATCTGATGCCGCAGGTTTTCCGTGTCGGACAGGATGCTGTCCAGCGGGCCGGTGGTGAGGACGGCGTAAAAGCTGGGCGCGCGGTCGATATGCACAGCCTCGTCGTTGATCCAGACGCCCAAGGTGCGATCCTTCTTGCGGATCACCAGCGGCGTTGCGGGGCCTTCGACGGTTACGATCACCTCAAGCGGGCTGACATCGGGCAAGGGGGCGTCCCGCTTGACCGCACCGTAGATCAAGATCTCGGACCCGTCGAAATCAGCGGTGATTGACACCCGGTTCTGGCTGAGCCCTGCCACAATTGATTCCGCCGCAGCGGGGCCGGCCAGCAGCAGGGCAAGGGCCAGCGCGCGGATCATGGCAGCACGCCGGGCATGATCGAATACAGTTCCGCCGGACGCAGCAGCAGATCAAGTGCGATCTTGAACGACACTGCCAGCACCAGCAGCGCCAGCAGGATGCGCAACTGTTCGGCCCGCAACCGAACACCGACCCGCGCCCCGACCTGTGCCCCGATGACACCGCCCAAAATCAGCAGCATCGCCAGCAGGATATCGACCGTCTGGCTGGTGACGGCGTGCATGACAGTGGTAAAGGCCGTGACAAAGATGATCTGAAACAACGATGTGCCGACAACCACTTTGGTCGGCATCCCCAGCAGATAGATCATCGCGGGCACCATGATGAACCCGCCGCCCACCCCCATGATGGCGGCCAGAAAACCAACCAGCGCGCCCACCATCGCGGGCGGCAGGACCGAGATATACAAACCCGACGCGCGGAACTTCACCTTCAACGGCAGCCGATGCACCCAGGTGTGGACATGGCTGCGCCGCACCGGGCCGCCCTTTTTGGTGCGGAACCAGGCGCGCAGGCTTTCCTGCAACATCATCGCGCCGATCAGGCCCAGAAACAGCACATAGGACAGTTGCACGAACAGATCGACCTGCCCGCGCGCCGTCATGATGGCGAAAACCCAGATCCCAAAGACCGAACCGATCATGCCGCCGACCAGCAGCACGATCCCCATGCGGAAATCGACGGCCTTGCGCTTCATCTGCGCCAGCACCCCCGATACCGAGGATGCGACGACCTGATTTGCGCCCGTCGCCACGGCCACAGCAGGCGGAATGCCGATAAAGAACAGCAATGGCGTGATCAGAAAGCCACCACCGACACCGAACATGCCAGACAAAAAGCCCACGATTCCGCCAAGGCCCAACAAAAGAAAGGCGTTGATCGAAACCTCGGCGATGGGGAGGTAAAGCTGCATGCGGTGGGGATGGGTCGAAAAAAGGTGCCTGTTGACCAAGGGTTGCGCCCCTTTGGCCCCGTTGTCAAACGCGCGGGCCTCTCATCGGAGGTGGCGAAGGAAATGCCTTAACACACGTTCCAGTTTTGCCGCACCCAAGGGGGCCATCGCCTTTGTATGCTCGTGGCTGATCTGTTCGTCCGACAGGCCCGCCGCCATGTTGGTGATGGTGGAAATGGCCGCAACCCGCAGCCCCAGAAAGCGCGCAAGGATCACTTCGGGCACCGTCGACATGCCCACCGCATCCCCGCCCAGACTGCGGATCGCGCGAATCTCGGCGGGCGTTTCGAACGACGGGCCGGAATACCAGGCATACACCCCTTCGGGCAACGGCACGTCTTCCGCCTTGGCGCTGGCGGTCAGTGCGGCCCGCAGGTCGGGGTCATGTGCCGCTGTCATCGGCACGAACCGCGCATCGGTCTTTTCACCGATCAGCGGGTTCAGGCCGGAAAAGTTGATGTGATCCGACAGCATCATCAGATCGCCGGGCCGGATGTCCGCGCGCAGCGATCCTGCGGCGTTGGTGGCGATCAACGCGCTTGCCCCCAGGCCATGCAACACCGTCAGGGGCAGACGCATCGCGCTAGGATTGCCATTCTCATAGTAATGTTCGCGCGCGCCAAAGACCGCGACGCGCACCCCTTCCAGATCACCGATCACAAGGTTCGGATTGTGTCCGGACACGCCAATATGCGGAAAACCGGGCAGATCGGCGTAAGGGATGGTCACGCCGCTGACCGCGCCCGCCAGATGCCCCAGGCCCGACCCCAGGATCAGACCCAGCCGCACCGGGGCATTCCCGGCGCGGGCGCGGATCAGGGACAGGCAGTCCTCAACGTTCTTTGACATACGGCTCTCCCCCGGCGCGGGGCGGGATCGCCTTGCCAACGACCCCGGCTAGGACAACTACGGTCAAAATATAGGGCAGCGCGTCCAGTGCCGGAACGGGTATGGACAGGCCGATGGTCTTTTCGATCACATCGGGCCGCAGCGCCAGCGCCTGCAAAAAGCCGAACAGCAGTGTCGCGTACAGGCAGTACCAGGGCCGCCATTTCGCAAAGATCAACGCGGCCAGCGCAATATATCCGCGCCCCGCCGTCATTTCGCGCCCGAAGCCTGCTTGCAGGCCGGTCGCCATATAGGCCCCGGCCAAACCGCACAGAACCCCGGTGATCAGCACGGCCGTATAGCGCAACCGCACGACCGAAACCCCGGCAGTATCCACCGAAGCCGGGTTTTCCCCCACGGCGCGCAAGCGCAGGCCGAACCGCGTGCGAAACAGCACCCACCACGACAGCGGCACCATCAGAAGCGCCACATAGACAAGGATCGTGTGGCCCGACAGCACCTCGTGATAAAACGGGCCAAGGATCGGCACATCGCGCAACGTATCGGCAAAGGGCAGGGTTATACTGGAAAACCGCGCGTCGCCAGACAGGGGCGGCGTTCGCCCGCCCTGACCGAACATCCGTTGCGCCACCAGAACCGTAACGCCGGACGCGACAAAGTTAAGCGCCACTCCGGAAATCAGCTGATTGCCGCGAAAGGTGATCGATGCCACGCCATGCACCAGCGCAAACAGCAACGCCCCCGCCACCCCGGCGCACAGCCCGATCCAGACCGACCCGGTGAGGGCGGCAACGGCACCCGAACTCATCGCGGCCATCAGCATCTTGCCTTCCAGCCCGATGTCGAACACGCCCGCCCGTTCCGAATACAGTCCGGCCAGACAGGCCAGCAGCAGCGGCGTGGCAAGGCGCAATGTCGCGTCCAGCATCTGCAGAAGCGTTGCGTAATCCATCACGCCACCGCCTTTCGCTGCGTGCGGAAGAACAGGCCCAGCATCATCCGCACCATCTGATCCAGTGCCCCGGTGAACAGGATCACCAAACCCTGCACCACGGTTCGCAACTCGATCGGGATCGACGTCCACATGCCAAGTTCGGCCCCGCCCTGATACAGAAAGCCGAACAGGATCGCTGCCAGAAACACGCCCAAGGGATGGTTGCGCCCCATCAGCGCCACCGCGATGCCGATGAACCCCGCCCCTTCGGCCGAGTTTTGCAGCAACCGCTCGCTTTCGCCCATGACGTTGTTGATCGCCATCATCCCCGACAGCGCGCCCGAGATCAGCATGGCGACCATGATGATCTTGAACGACGAAATGCCCGCGTAATTCGCGGCCTTTTCCGATTTGCCAAAGGCGCGGATTTCATACCCCAACCGGGTGCGCCACATCAGTGCCCAGACGACAAAGCATGCGGCCACGGCGATGAAGAACGTGACATTGGCCGGCACACGCTCGTACACCGCCAGCCCGTCCTGCCCCAACTTTACCGCACCATCGGGGCCGTATTTCAGGAAGAGGTTCTGGATCAGCGGAATATCGTGCAGCGCGGGCAACTTGGCCCCTTCGGGAAACCGGGCCGAGGCCGGGTCCATCTGCCCCGCAGGGCGCAGCACATTGACCAGCAGATAGATCAGCAGCGCCGCCGCAATATAGTTGAACATGATCGTCGTGATCACGATGTGGCTGCCGCGCTTGGCCTGCAACCACGCAGGGATTGCGGCCCATGCCGCCCCGAACACCGCCGCGCCGACCATCGCCGCCATCAGCGCCAGCGTCCAATGCGGCCAGGGCAGCGCCAGACAGACCAGCGCCACGCCAAGCCCCCCCAGCTGTGCCTGCCCTTCGCCGCCGATGTTGAACAGGCTGCCGTGAAAGGCCACCGTCACCGCAAGCCCGGTAAAGATGAAACTGGTCGCGTAGTACAGCGTATAGCCCCAGGCGTAGGGCGAACCGACGGCGCCTTCGACCATCACGCGCAGCGCTTCCATCGGGCTTTGTCCAATGGCCAGCAGCACGCCCGCCGACACCAGCGCCGCCAGCAACAGGCTGATCAACGGCACCAGCACCACATCGGCCCATGTTGGCAGTTTGGTCATTTCGCAGCCTCCGCCGAGACGCCGGCCATCAGCAGGCCAAGCGCACGCTCGTTTGTCGTTTCGGGGTCGGCGTGGCCGATCAGGCGGCCATCGAACATCACGGCGATGCGGTCGGACAGCGACATAATCTCATCCAGTTCCACCGACACCAGCAAGATCGCCTTGCCCGCATCGCGCAGTGCCACGATCTGGTTGTGGATGAATTCGATCGCACCAATGTCCACGCCGCGCGTCGGCTGGCCGATCAGCAGCAGGTCAGGGTTCCGCTCCATCTCGCGGGCGACAACGATCTTTTGCTGGTTGCCGCCGGAAAACGACTTCGCTGCCAGCGTCGGGATAGGTGGGCGCACGTCATAGCGTTCCATCTTTTTCGCGGTGTCGGCGCGCAGGGCGTCATTGTCCATGAACAGCGCGTTCTTCTGGTATTCGGGCGCGTTGTGATAGCCGAAGGCCACGTTTTCCCACGCGCTGAAATCCATGATCAGGCCAAGGCTTTGCCGGTCTTCGGGCACATGGGCGATGCCTGCCGCGCGCCGGGTCTGGCCATTGGCCTGCGCACCGGTCAGCGGCAGGTCCACCCCGTTCAGGGTGATCCGCCCCGTCGCGCGCGCGATGCCGCCCAACGCCTCAAGCAGTTCTGACTGACCGTTGCCCGCAACCCCCGCGATTCCCAAAATCTCGCCGGCGCGTATTTCGAACGAAACACCCTTCAGGCGTTCGACCCCGTGTTCATCCTTGACCCGCAGGTCCTGCACCACCAGCACCGACTTGCCCGGAGTGGCGGGGCCTTTTTCCACCTCTAGCAACACTTTGCGGCCCACCATCAATTCGGCCAGCGCCTCGGGGCTGGAGTCGGCGGTATGGACCGTGCCGACCATGGTGCCGCGCCGCATGACGCTGACGTTATCCGTCGCCTCCATGATCTCGCGTAGCTTGTGGGTGATCAGGATGATGGTTTTTCCCTGTTCTTTCAGCCCCTTCAGGATGCGGAACAGATGGTCCGCCTCGGCCGGCGTCAGAACCCCGGTGGGTTCGTCCAAGATCAGGATATCGGCCTGCCGGTAAAGTGCCTTCAGGATTTCCACCCGTTGCTGGTGGCCCACGGACAGATCCTCGATCAGCGCATCGGGATCGACATCCAGTTCGTATTCGCGGCTCAGGTCTGCCAGCACCTTGCGCGCGGCGGCAAGCGAGCCTTTCAGCAACGCGCCGCTTTCGGCCCCGAGAATGACATTCTCAAGCACCGTGAAATTCTGCACCAGCTTGAAATGCTGGAAAACCATGCCGATGCCTGCGCGGATGGCGCTTTGGCTGTCGGGGATGGCAGTCAGTTTGCCATTGATGAAAATCTCGCCCGAGTCGGCTTTGTAAAAGCCGTAGAGGATCGACATCAATGTCGATTTCCCCGCGCCGTTTTCACCGATGATGCCGTGGATCGTGCCGCGCGGCACCTGCACGGTGATGTCCTTGTTCGCCTGAACCGTGCCAAAGGCCTTGGATATGCCCTTCAACTCGATCGCAAAGGGCGAAAGCGGGGCGGCAGTTGCCTGCCGCCCCCCCTTTTCTGGCGTAACGGCCATCAGAACGTCGCGGCCGGGCAGGTGTTGTCCGACATGTAGTCATGCACGACCAGCTCGCCCGATTTGATCTTTTCGGCGGCGGCGTCCACGGTGGCCTGCATTTCCGGCGTCACGAGCGATGCGTTGTTGTCGTCCATCGCATAGCCGACACCGTCATTCGCCAGACCCATGACGTTGATGCCGGGGGTCAGGTTTTCGCCTTCCTTGAACGCCTCGTACACCGCGTTGTCGACGCGCTTGAGCATTGAGGTCAGGACCGAGCCGGGGTGCATGTAATTCTGGTTGCTGTCGACGCCGATGGACAGGATGCCTTCGTCCGCCGCCGCTTGCAGAACGCCCACCCCGGTGCCGCCCGCAGCAGCATAGATCACGTCCGCGCCCTGGCTTTTCTGCGATTTGGCCAGTTCGGCACCCTTGACCGGGTCATTCCATGCGGCGGGTGTGGTACCGGTCATGTTCAGGATGACGGTCGCATCCGGGTTCACGGCCTTGACCCCTTGAGCATAGCCGCAGCCGAACTTGCGGATCAGCGGGATGTCCATGCCGCCGATAAAGCCGACCGTGCCGGATTTCGACGCCTGTGCCGCCATCATGCCGACAAGGAACGATCCTTCGTGTTCATTGAACACCACCGATTTCACGTTGGGCTGGTCAACCACCATGTCGATGATGCCGAACTTGGTGTCCGGGAAATCGGGGGCGACCTGACCCAGCACGTCGCCAAAGGCAAAGCCTGTCATGATGACGGGGTTGGCACCCGATTCCGCCAGACGGCGCAGCGCCTGTTCGCGCTGTGCTTCGGACTGCATCTCAAGTTCTTTGTAGGTGCCGCCGGTTTCCTTGGCCCAACGCTCGGCGCCATTGAAGGCCGCTTCGTTGAAGGATTTGTCGAACTTGCCCCCAAGGTCGAAGATGATCGCAGGCTCGGCTGCGGCAACGCCTGCGGTCAGCGCCAGCGTCGCCGCGGCACCGAAAAGCTGTTTCAGGATGGTCATGGAAATCTCCCGGTTGTCGTTTGGTTCTTGTCGGTTTGCGCCACCCATCACCTCGGTCCGCCAGAGCGGTACGAGCAGGGCGGTTCGTCGCCAATTTAGGGCGAATGGCGCAAGGGTGGTCAACACCTATTTGTGGGCGCGGCGCGGCAGGTTTTATCTTCTGATCAAATTTCTGGCAGGCTGACCCTGCGTCAGCTGCGCCGCGCCATCACAATGGCATCCAGCGGGGTGCCATCGGCCTGCCGGTAATACCCGC
Organism: Pseudomonadota bacterium; assembly: GCA_040385245.1. Classification (GTDB taxonomy): domain Bacteria; phylum Pseudomonadota; class Alphaproteobacteria; order Rhodobacterales; family Rhodobacteraceae; genus JAZKHT01. Next base: position 187,683 of record JAZKHT010000004.1, read on the forward strand.
GCCTGCGCCCGGATTCGGCAAAACCGGCCGCCTGGTACAACGCCTGCGCAGGCAAATTGTCAGCAGCCACCTCAAGAAAAACGTCGATAGCCCCACGCGCCCGGGCTAGTTTCAGAAATTCGGCGACAAGCCGTGCACCGATGCCCTGCCGCCGCGTGGCAGGATCGACGGCCAGCGTCAACACCTCTGCCTCGGCAGCGACGATGCGACCGATCAGAAACCCCGCGCCGTCCTGCAACAACACCCCGTAAGGCGGGGCGGACAGCGACAGGATCTCTGCCTCTGTCCAGGGCCGCGGCACGGTGAAGCAGGCGGCGTGCAGGCGAGCCAGATCAGCGGTCGTCACGGCAACAAAACCGGCGGTGGATCGGCGGGCGGGGCCGCATCGGCACCACGCAGATAGAACGGGGCAGGGCGGGGGTGCGTCGTACCCAAGCGTGTGGCCGCAATCCGCGCCATGCTTTCCGTCAGCGGACAAACGGGCATCAGAACGGTGCCGCCCGGCACCAGATGCGCGGCAGAGCCTGTCAACGGCAGATCGCCCCCCACCTGATCCAAGGTGGTCAACCGCGCGGAACCGCCGTCAAAGTCCTGCACATAAACCTCGGCCCGCCGGGCATCCTCGACCACGCGAACGGGCCGGGGCAGTCCGTGGGCCAAAGCCTCAAGCCGGGTCACACCGATGGCCGGTATCCCAAGGCTCAGGGACAATCCACGCGCCGCCGCGACGGAAATCCGCACGCCGGTGAAATTTCCCGGCCCGGTCCCCACGGCCAAAGCATCCAGATCGCCCCAGGACACGCCGCCAGCAGCAAGAACCTCTGTCATCAAGGGGATAAGGCGTTCAGCCTGGCCCTTGTCCATCGCCTCGTCCCGCAGGGCGACAAGCCGTGTGCCCGACAGCAAGGCGGCCGCGCAATGCGCGGCCGACGTGTCAAAAGCCAGAATCAAGGGCATGGATCAGGCCGCGACGGGGCGAACTTCCAGCACTTCGGGAATGTAATGGCGCAAAAGGTTTTCGATCCCCATCTTCAGCGTCAGCGTGCTGGACGGGCACCCGGCGCAGGCGCCCTGCATGTGAAGATAGACAACGCCCCGGTCAAAGCCGTGAAAGGTGATGTCGCCGCCATCCTGAGCCACGGCGGGGCGCACGCGGGTGTCCAGCAACTCCTTGATCTGGCGCACGATATCGCCATCGGGGCCGTCATGGCTTGCATGGCCGCCACCGTTGGCCGTCACGCCACCTTCGCCATCGATCACGGGCGCGCCGGATTGGAAATGCTCCATGATCGCGCCAAGGATCGCGGGTTTGATATGATCCCACGCCGCATCTTCCACCTTGGTGACGGTGACGAAATCGGTGCCGAAAAAGACACCTGTCACACTGCCTGCCGCGAAGATGCGGCTGGCCAAGGGCGATTTCGCCGCAGCCTCGGCACTGGGAAAATCGGCGGTCCCCATGTCCAGCACGGTCTGACCCGGCAGGAATTTCAGCGTGGCGGGGTTCGGCGTGGATTCGGTCTGGATGAACATGGGGTATCTCCGACTATTCCACTCGGATATGCGCTTTGGGGGGCGGGAAGTCAAGTTTGGAACCGTTCTAAGACTACCTGCCATGCACCAATATGGTCGTTGGGGCGAAAATCCCTGTTGCCTCAGGTGATCGCCTCAAGCCGTTCCTTGGACATATCGCCCGGCACGATGGTGATCGGGATCGGCAGGTTGCCGGAATTCCGGCTCATCTGGGTGACCAACGGGCCGGGGCCGGATTTGTCAGTCCCGGCACCCAGGACCAGAATGCCGATTTCGGTATCTTCCTTGACCTGGCTCAGGATTTCCGAAACAGGGTCGCCTTCGCGGATTACCAGTTCGGGGTTGATCCCCTGCTTGTCGCGCATCCACTTGGCGAACACCTCGAAATGCGCCTCGATCCGTTCGCGGGCTTCGGCGCGCATCAGATCGGCCACGCCCATCCAGTGCTGATACTCCTCGGGCGGGATGATGGACAGGATCTGAACCCCCGCCCCGGTATGGGCCGCCCGCAGCGCGGCAAAGCGCATCGCGTTCAGGCATTCGCGCGTGTCGTCAAGCACGACGAGGAACTTACGCATGGCTGTCTCCTTCGGCGCGGATCATGACCGATCCGCCCCGTCGCTGGCAAGCGGCCATCAGCGCGGCTGGCTTGCCGCCCAATCCCAATACAGCGCGCGGGCGCGGTCCGTCATCGGGCGATGCCCGAAATGCGTGTCGTCGAATTGTTTGACGGCAGTCACCTTGGCAAAGTTGCCGGACAGAAAAATCTCGTCCGCAGCGTGCGCATCGTCAAAGGTCAGCACCGTTTCGATCACCTCGACCCCGTCGGCGCGCAGATTGGCGATATGGCGCGCGCGGGTGATCCCCGCAAGAAAGGTGCCGTTCGGAATGGGCGTGAACACCGCCCCGTCCTTGACCAAAAACACGTTCGCTGTTGCACTTTCCGCAAGATTGCCAAGCGCATCGGCCACCAGCGCGTTGCCAAACCCCTTGGCCTGCGCCTCGACCAGCATCCGGGCGTTGTTGGGGTAAAGACACCCTGCCTTGGCGTTGCAAACCGAATCCTCCAGCACCGGGCGGCGGAACCTTGTGCGTGTCACGGTGGTGGCGAAATCGGCGGGCGGCATGGCGACCTGTTCCAGACTGATCGCAAAGCCCGTCGCCCCGGCCATCGGTGCAATCCCAAGGTCAGAGCCGTGCAGCGCCCAGTACATCGGCCGGATATAGACCGCCTGACCGGGGCCGTAATGGGCCAGCCCGTCGCGGATGATACCCTCCATCGTGGATGCATCCATGCTCGGTGTGATCATCAGCGCCTGCGCACTGGCATTGACGCGGGCGCAGTGCAGCGCCAGATCAGGCACGTAGCCGTCAAAGAACCGCGCCCCGTCGAACACGGATGAACCCTGCCAGATGCCATGATCGGCGGCCTTCATCACCGCGATGTCGCCGTCGTGCCAACGCCCGTCAAACCAGGTGCGGATATTGGTGCCAAATGCCATGATCGAAATCCCTGTAGTTTGGCGCACCCTAGTCCGGCAACACGGCGCAGGTCCAGCGGCAGGGACGACGATTTTTGATGCAGCCACCGGGCGGACAGCTTTTGCCTGATCCTTCGCAGAAGGATCGCGCCCGCCGCCAGAAAAAACCCCGGACCGTGGGGGGCGGTCCGGGGAAAAGGGCGGGTCTCGATGGGACAGTGATGCCGGACCCACGGGCAGACGGGGATCGCCCGCAGCCATCCTGCGCTTCAGTTGAATCGATTCCGTGACGGCCCAGCGGTGCGGCGCAAGGCGCGTAGCACAGCCCCCTGCACCATGCCGCCCATGGCTACGCCCACCGACAAAAGCAATCCGGCAAGGCCGGCCAGCAGTTGCCACGCGGTTTCGGACAGCCGTAGCGTGGCGCGCATCAGGCGGGCCTTGCCCAGCACCTCGGCCCGGCCCACCAGTCTGGGGCCAAGCGCCTGTGCCGCATCGCCAAGGCGGCGCGCATCGGTCGCGTTGTCCACCAGTGGCAGCAGATGCAATGCCGCCGAGGTGCCAGACGCATCGCGCAGCCGCGCCAAATCCGTCACAACGTCCATGACCAGGTCAAAGGAGCGAGGCTTTATGACCCGCGCCAGATCGTCGACACTGCGCACACGGGGCAGGGCGGCAAGATCAACGCCACTCCGCAGCGCGTCCGTCACGATGCTGGACAGCCCCGACGACAATCGCCGCGTCTTGTGCGCCACCCTTGCCAGTCCTGCGCCCGCCTTGACCAACACAGACGACCCGCCGGTCGCAATCACCAAGGCCGTTGCGGCCAGCCCTACAATCGACAGCGCAAGGTCGATCTGGTCCACCTCTGCCCCGGTCGCAAGGTCCATTCCGGCGCGCGTGATCCCGGCGATATCGCCCAGCGGTGTCATCACAATCGGCGCGTAGCAGACCATCACCAAAGACAGGGCGCAGCCTTCGGGGTCATAGGCGCAGGCCGCGCAATTGACCGCAATTGACCGCATAGGTCACGGCGCTGGAGTCCGCCTCGCGCGTGGCATTCACCTGCGCCAACAGATCGGCGGGCAACGTCACGTTGCGCTCGGCCACCACCTCCATCAGCGCGTCCAGCGCCACCCAGTTGCGCGGGTCTTCGGCCAACCGCGCGGCGATCAGCGCGGCCAATCGGTCTGGCGTGGCGGCGTCGGTCATCATCCGGTCGGTGGCCGCCGCAATCTCGGCCGCTGCCGCGGCGCGCAGGGGCGACAGCGCCGGGTCGGCTGCGATCCGTGTGCTGTTGACAGCCGTCAACCCAAGCGACCCCGCCAGCGCCAGCGTCAGACCGCCCCGCGCCAGCGCCCGGATCATCAGACCTGCCGTGACCGGATCATGCCGACGATGTCATAGACCTGATCCAGAATCGGTCGGGCAATCGCCTCGGCCCGGTCGGCCCCTGCGCCAAGAATGCGGTCAATCTCGGCCGGGTCTTTCATCAGGCGGGTCATCTCGGTCGTGATCGGTTCCAGCTTGGCCACGGCCAGATCGGCCAGCGCGGGCTTGAACGTACCGAACTGCGCGCCGGCGAAATCGGTCACCACCTGCGCGGGCGTGTGCCCGGCAAGGGCGGCATAGATGTTGATCAGATTGCGCGCCTCGGGGCGGTCTTTCAGGCCGTCCAAGCTGTCGGGCAAAGCATCTGCATCGGATTTCGCCTTGCGGATCTTTTTGGCGATGGTGTCGGCATCATCGGTCAGGTTGATGCGGCTTTGGTCGGACGGATCGGATTTCGACATCTTCCTGGTGCCGTCGCGCAGGGACATGACGCGAGTCGCTGCCCCTTCGATGACGGGTTCGACGACAGGGAAGAAATCCACCTTGTAGTCGTTGTTGAACTTGATCGCGATGTCGCGGCAAAGTTCCAGATGCTGCTTCTGATCTTCGCCCACCGGAACATGGGTGGCCTTGTAGGCCAGAATGTCGGCGGCCATCAGCGCAGGATAGGCAAACAGTCCAAGGCTTACGTTTTCGCTGTTCTTGCCTGCCTTGTCCTTGAACTGGGTCATCCTGCTCATCCAGCCCATGCGGGCGACGCAGTTGAAGATCCAGCCCAGTTCGGCATGGGCCGTTACCTGACTTTGGTTGAACAGGATCGACCGGGTGGGGTCGATGCCTGCGGCGATAAAGCCTGCCGCCGCCTCGCGCGTCTGGTGACGCAGGGCGAAGGGGTCTTGCCAGACGGTGATCGCGTGCATGTCGACAAGGCAGTAGATCGTCTCGATCCCCTCATCCTGTTTTTCGACAAACCGCTTCAGCGCGCCAAGATAGTTGCCCAAGGTCAACCCGCCCGAAGGCTGGATGCCGGAAAAGATGCGCGCAGGGAATGCAGCCGCAGGCGTTTGGACCGGCTCGGCCATGATGTGCTCCGTCTGGAATAAGTTGCGCTTTCCGCTTATCGCTGGGGCAAGGGTGCGTCAATCGACGCCCGCAACGCAAAGGCCAGACGATGCAAGACCGGAACGCACCGCCACTGAACCCGCTGCCCTGGATCGTCTGGGCGTTGGCCCTGCCGATGATCGCGATGGAAATCGTGTTGAGCCTTGGTTCGGCGGGCATTGTGGGCGGTCCGCGCGCGGTGGGTTGGCGGATCGATGCGGTGCAGAAGTTCGCCTTTGTCCCAGATATCCTGCGCCAGATGTGGGCCACATCCACCTGGCCCTGGCAGGGGGTGGTGCGGCTGATCAGCTATCCGCTGATCCACGGCAGCCCCACGCATGCGCTGTTCGCGGTCGTGATCCTGCTGGCGCTTGGCAAGATGGTGGGAGAGGTGTTCCGGTGGTGGGGGGTGGCTGCGGTGTTCTTTGCCGCTTCGGCCGTCGGGGCTGCGGTCTATACGCTGGTGCCGGATCTGAGAACGCCGCTGATCGGGGCCTATCCTGCGGTTTACGGATTGATCGGGGCCTTCACCTTTTTGCTGTGGGTCAATCTGGCGGCGAAGGGGGCCAACAAATACCGCGCCTTCACGATGATCGGGTTCCTGCTGGGGGTGCAGCTTTTGTTCGGGGTTCTGTTCGGCGGCAGTTGGGAATGGGTGGCCGATCTGTCAGGGTTCGCGACCGGGTTCGCGCTGTCCTTTGTTGTCAGTCCGGGCGGGTGGGCGCGGGTGCGGGAAAAGGTGCGGCACCGGTAGGGCTCTCGCGCTAACCGTTGCGCGACCCGCGGCCAAAAGCGGCCCTGAAATCCGACAGACGGAACGCACGGAACAACAGCCCCGCGCCGCCATAGGACAGGATGCCAAGGGTCACCAGCAGCGCAAGGCCAAGATACCGCCAGCCGTGGGTACCCAGCATCGGCCCCAACATGACCGATCCCAGCCACAGCACAACGCCCATCGTCCCCGACGCGGCCAGCATCCGGGGCATGCGGCTGCGGAACCGGTCGTCAAACCGGGCCTCGTCCCCCATGCCGCGCGCGCCCAGCCATAACTGCCAGACCATGACCCAGCCCGACAGCGTCGTGGCAAGGGCCGCGGCGGCAAAGCCGATCACCGGCAGCAGGCCGATGGCAATGGCGGCGTTCACCAGCATCGACACCACGGCGTATTGAAATGGGCGCTTGGTGTCTTCGCGCGCATAATAAAGCGGCTGAAAGACCTTGTGCAGCACAAAGGCAGGCAGCCCCGCGCCATAGATCGCCAGGGCCAGTGCGGTCGCCGCCGCATCATCCGGCCCAAAGGCCCCGCGCTGATACAGAACGGTTGTCAGCGGCAACGCGATCACCATCAGTGCGACAGCGGCAGGCACCGTCAGCAGCAGCGCAAATTCCGTGCCCCGGTTGAATGATGCCCGCCCGCCATCGGCATCGCCTGCGCGCAGGCGGCGCGACAGGTCGGGCAGCAGCACAGTGCCGATGGCGATTCCAACCACGCCCAAGGGCAGTTGATACAGACGGTCGGCATAGGACAACCAGGCCACCGCCCCTTCGGTAAAGCTGGCGACCTGACGGCCCACCAGCAGGTTGATCTGCACCACACCTCCCGCCAGCACGGCCGGGGCGGCAATCAGGGCCAGACGTTTCAGTTCGGGTGTGATCTTTGGCCGACCGGGGCGAAAGGAAAACCCGATGCGCGACGCGGACCACCAAGTAAACGCAAGCTGTGCGATGCCCGTCAGCGGCACGGTCCAGGCCAGTGTCAGGCCCATGTCCCAACCCCAATGATCAGCCATCAGCATGGCGGCGATGAACATCAGGTTCATCAGCACGGGCACGAAACTGGCCTCCGTGAACCGGCCAAAAGCGTTCAGCACGCCTGACAGCAGCGCGACCAACGAAATGAACAGGATGTAGGAAAACGAGATTCGCCCAAAGGTCACGGCCATGTCGAACCGCACGTCGCCGGCAAAGCCTGACGCCATCGCCCAGACCAGCCACGGCATGGCCAGCGTTCCAAGAATGGAAAACACCACCAGCACCCCTGCCAGCCCGTTAAAGGCATCGCGGGCAAAGCCGCGCGCGTCTTCGCCGCCTTCCAGCTTTTTGGCGAACATCGGCACAAAGGCCATGTTGAACGCGCCTTCGGCAAAAAAGCGGCGGAACATGTTGGGCAGGGAAAAGGCGATCAGGAACGCCTCGGCCACCGGGCCCGCGCCCAGATAGGCGGCCATCATCACATCGCGGGCAAAGCCCGCACCGCGTGACAGCAACGTCCAGCCGCCGACCGTCAGGATGGACCGGATCAGCCGGATCGGTTTCATCTTTGCGCCCGTTCCGCGCCTTCGACGACAGCCTGTCGCAGTTTGCGCTCTAACGCCTCTTGCTTGGATTTCGCGTGCAGTTTCAGGCCGAACATGTCCTTGACATAGAAGGTATCGACCACCTGCGCGCCAAAGGTCGCGATCACGGCGCTGGCGATGTAGATGTTGTTGGCGGCCAGCGTGCGGGTCAGATCATACAGCAATCCGGGGCGGTCGCGGGTGTCCACCTCGATGATCGTGTAGATTTCCGATCCTTCGTTGTCGAAAATGATGTGGGTCGGAAAGCGGAACTCGCGTTCGCGTTTCTTGACCTTGTCGCGGTCCTTCAACGCCTCGCGCGCCTTGACCTCGCCGCGCAAGGTCTTGCCGATCATCTGGCTCAGGCGGGGCAGGCGGGCCACTTCGTAGGGTTTGCCGTCGGCGTCCTGCACCCAGAACACCGCCGTCGCATAGCCGTCCTTTGATGTATAGGTGCGCGCATCCACGACGTTGGCCCCCACCAAAGCCAGCGCCCCGGCCAGACGGCTGAAGATGCCCGGATGATCGGCCAGTGCGAAACAGGCGCGGGTGGCATCGCGGTCGGCGTCGGGATGCAGGTCGATGCGGATTTCGTTGTCGGGCAGGCCCTGCAACAGGCGGGCAAAGACCATGTGGGTGTCGGTGGACAAGCCCTGCCAATAGGGCGCGTAATGGCGGCCGGTTTCGTGGGCCAGCGCATCCTCGGTCCAGTCGGGCAGCCGGTCGCGCAGGGCGCGCTTTGCCTCGTCCTCGCGGTTTTCGCGGTTCAGGGTTTCAAGCCCGGCATCCAGCGCCTGCGACGTGTCGCGGTACAACTGGCGCAGCAGCATGGCCTTCCAGTTATTCCAGGTGCCGGGGCCGACACCGCGGATATCGCAGACGGTCAGCACGGTCAAAAGGTCCAGCCTGCGGCGGGTTTTCACAGCCTTTGCAAAGTCGCGGACCGTGCGCGGATCGCCGATGTCGCGCTTTTGCGCCATATCGGACATCAGCAGATGATAGCGCACCAGCCATTCGACGGTTTCCGATTCCTCGGGCGTCAGACCAAGGCGGGGGCAGACGCGGCGGGCGATCTGCGCGCCGATGATGGAATGATCCTCGGGGCGGCCCTTGCCGATGTCGTGCAGCAGCAGGGCGACATAGATCACCGTGCGGTTCACGCCCTCTTTCAGGATGCGGCTGACGATGGGCAGCTCTTCGACCAGTTCTTCACGTTCGATCTGGGCCAGGATGCTGATGGTCTGGATGATGTGTTCGTCCACCGTGTAATGGTGATAGACGTTGAACTGCATCATCGCGACGATGGGTTCGAATTCAGGGATAAACGCCCCCAGCACACCCAGTTCGTTCATCCGGCGCAGGGCGCGTTCGGGGTTGCCGTGCTTGAGCATCAGGTTCAGGAAAATCTGCCCCGCCTCGGGATTGTCGCGCACGCTGTCATCGATCAGGTCGATATGTGCGGCCAGTAGGCGCATGACGTTGGGATGCAACAGATAACCCGTGCGCAGCGCCTCTTCAAACACGCGCAGCAGGTTCAGCTTGTCCTTCAGAAAGGCGGCAGGGTCGGTCACATCCAGCCGTCCCTGCACCAGCGTATAGCCGGGCGGAGCCTTTTTCGTGCGGCGGAACATGTCGCGCAGGCTGGCCTCGGGCTTGGCGTGGCGCGCTTCAAGCTGGGTCAGGAACACGCGGGTCAGTTCGCCGACGCGGGTGGCGTGGCGAAAGTAATCCTGCATGAAATGTTCGACCGCGCGGCGACCGCCACTGTCGCGATAGCCCATGCGGGCGGCCACTTCGACCTGCTGGTCAAAGGTCAGCTGATCCATCGCTCGGCCCGTGACATAGTGCAGATGGCATCGCACAGCCCAGAGGAATTCTTCGGCGCGGGCAAACACGTCGAATTCGTCGCGGGTCAAAAGCCCCGCCTGCACCAACCCTTCGGAGCTGCTGACGCGGTGCAGATATTTCCCGATCCAATACAGGGTTTGCAGATCGCGAAGGCCGCCCTTGCCCTCTTTCACGTTGGGTTCCAGCACATAGCGCTGGCCGCCCTGACGGCGGTGCCGTTCTGCGCGTTCGGCCAGCTTTGCCTCGATGAACTCCGGCCCGGTGGTGCGGAAAAGATCGCCCCACAGCCGGTCGCCCAGTTCGGTGGCAAGGGGTTCATGGCCCGCGATGAAACGGTGTTCCAGCAGGGCGGTGCGGATAGTGATGTCATCCTTGCCCAAGCGCAGGCAATCCTTGACCGTGCGGCTGGCGTGACCGACCTTCAGCTTCAGATCCCAAAGCATATACAGCATGGATTCGACCACGCTTTCGGCCCAGGGCGTGACCTTCCACGGGGTCAGGAACAGCAGGTCCACATCCGAATGGGGTGCCATTTCGGCCCGGCCATAACCGCCCACGGCCAGAACGGCGATGCGCTCCGCCTCGGTCGGGTTGGACAGGCGGTGCAGGTGTTCAGTCGCCACACGAAAGGCAGTGATCACCAGCCCGTCGGTCAGCCAGGCCTGCGCGCGCACCATCGCGCGGGCGGCGTGGGGGCGGGCGGCAAAGGCCGCTTCAAGCGCTGCGTTGCCCTTGGCCTTGGCGTCAATCAGGTGACGCACAGCCAGCGCGCGGGCAGCGCGGTGGTCGGGCGCATCCGCCAGTTCGGCGGCGATGGCCGCATAGAGCGCACCCATGTCAACGATAGCGGCCCCGGGAAGGATCATATCCTGTACCGGGGCCGGGGATGAGGTCGGGGGGGCGGCCGCGTGGGCCTTTGACATGGTCGAAGATGCCCGGTCAGAAGCCCGCGCCGCCAAAGCTGCGCGGGGCAGGATCTACGACAACCAGCTGGTTGTTGCGGATTTGCGCCACGGCAAGCCCGCGGTCGTTGGTGCCGTCGCCGCGAAGACGGAAGATGCCGTTCACGCCGACAAAGCCAGCACCCTGCGTCAGGGCCGCAGTGGACAGGCCAGTGTCCCCGCCCCGCTTCAACAGCGCGCCTATGGCGGCAATGCCGTCATAGGCAAGGCCCGAAATCGGATGGGGTGCCTCGCCAAAGGCGGTCTGGTAGCGGTTTTGGTATTGGGCATAGAGGCCGGGATCGGGCAGCGCGAACCATCCGCCCTGCACGCCCGGAAGTGCCAGCGTCGCAGCCGGAATGTCCCAACGGGTCAGACCGATGTATTGCGTTGTGGCAGGATTGACGCCGTTTTCGGACAAAAGCTGCGACAGCAAGGGAAGGGCCCCGGCGGTGTCTGCGGTCAGGAACACCGACTGCGCCCCACTGGATTTGGCCTGTGACGCGATCCCCGGAACCGCCTGCACGATCCCGTTTTGCGAGAATTCATAGCTGCCGACGGCCACCACAGACCCACCAGATTGCGCGACGCCCCGTTCGATTGCGGCGCGCCCCAGATTGCCAGCGGTGTTGCGGTCATGGACCACCATTACCCGGCCCTTGCCATTCTTGACGGCAAAGGCGCCCAAGCGGCGCGCCGTGTTGTCAAAGGTCGGCCCAAGGATAAAGACGTTGCCGCCCGCAATGGCCGGGTTGTTGGAAAAGCTGAGGACGCTGACCCCGCTCGAGGCGACGGCGACGCCCGCTGCGTTCGCCTCTTCGGCGAAGACCGGGCCAAGGATGATCTGCGCACCTTCCTGCACGGCCTTCAGCGCCATGGCCTGCGCCTGGCCGGGCTGACCTGCGGTGGAATAGACGCGCAGGTCGATGCGGTCGGTGCCAAGGTCGGAAATCGCCAGCCGGGCCGCGTTCTGCAAGCTGCGGGCAAGAAGTTCATCCCCTGCCTGACCCGATCCCGCAGGCACCAGCAAGGCGACAGCGACCGTATCGCCCGAACCGGGAACGGGACCCGTGGCCGTTCCGACCGGCTGACAGGCGGCAAGCGCCACGGCGGACAGAAGGGCGGCAATCTGGACCAGCGACTTGCGGGCCCGGCGCAAAACGGACAACATGGACATCCTCACTTTTAAGGTGCGGCGGAGTGGCGGCACGGCATAGACAAGTGCTTTGCAGCGTAAGGTGTTCCTCCGTGGAAGTAAACTTGTCAGGGGAGCATCGGCCATGACCATCGGCAGCCCGTCTTCGGACCGCCGCCCCATCGTGCCGGGGCTGCATCTGGTTGCAACCCCGATTGGGGCCGCGCGTGATATCACCTTGCGCGCGCTGGATATTCTGGGCGGTGCCGATGTTTTGGCCGCCGAAGACACCCGCACCCTGCGGCATCTGATGGAGATCCACGGCATCCCTGTCGGCGACCGTCCGCTTGTGCCCTGCCACGACCATAACGAAGCGGCGGCAACACCGCGCCTGCTGCGCGCCCTGCACGAAGGCAAGTCGGTGGCCTACGCATCCGAGGCGGGAACGCCACTGGTGTCGGACCCCGGGTTTCAACTGGCCCGGGCCGCAATTGCCGAAGGATTGCCCGTGCTGGCCGCCCCCGGACCATCGGCGGTGCTGTGCGCGCTGACGGTGTCGGGCCTGCCCAGCGACCGGTTCCTGTTTGCAGGATTTCCGCCCGCGGCAAAAGGTGCGCGACTGACGTTTCTGGCAGACCTGGCACCGATACAGGCAACGCTGATCCTGTATGAATCGCCCAAGCGCGTTAACCGATTGTTGGAAGAATTGTCGCAATCTATGGGGGAAGGAAGATACGCTGCAGTGTGCCGAGAGTTGACGAAGCGATTCGAAAAGGTTTCGCGCGGCACGCTGGGTGAATTGGCAGACGCTTTCCGGGGGCGCGCCGTAAAGGGCGAAATCGTCGTTCTTGTCGACCGCGCCCCGGTGATCAAGGCGGATGGTCTGACGGTGGATGCGGCTTTGGACGATGCGTTGAAGACGATGTCGGTAAAGGATGCCGCGGCCTCGGTGGCCGAAGCGTTGGGTCTGCCACGGCGTGAAGTGTATCAGGTGGCGTTGCAAAGGGCTGGAAAATGAGCGGGGCACGGTCTTATCACGCCGGTTTGGCAGCGGAAGAATCGGTTGCGCAGCTATATACGCGATCGGGACGGGCTGTGTGCGCGCGACGGTGGCGCGGCACGGGTGGCGAGATTGACCTGATTGCCCGTGATGGGGCTGAGGTCATCTTTATCGAGGTCAAGCAAAGTTCTACCCATGCGCAGGCTGCGGAACATCTGACACCGCGCCAGATGGCCCGCATCTACGCAACGGGATCGGAATTTCTGGCAGGTGAACCCCAGGGCCAACTGACCGACGTGCGCATTGACGTGGCGCTGGTCGATGGGGCTGGGCGGATTGAGATTCTGGAAAACGCCTACGCAGCCTGAGCGGTTTGCATCCGGCGCGCGCATGGTTCATCAAGGGGTGTTCTGACCCGGAGACGTCACATGCCGCTAAAGGTTGCCCTGCAGATGGACCCGATCGGGTCAGTCAATATCAACGCCGACAGCACGTTCCGCATCGCGCTTGAAGCGCAAGCGCGGGGGCATTCGTTGTTCTTCTATACCCCGGACCGCTTGGCCTTTGTCGAAGGGCGGGTTGTGGCGCGCGGGTGGCCGGTCGAGGTGCGGCGTGAGATTGGCAATCACGTCACCTACGGCGACGAGACCGAGGTGGATTTGAGCGAATTCGACGTGGTCTGGTTGCGGCAGGACCCACCGTTCGACATGGGATATATCACGACGACCCATCTGCTGGAGATGATCCATCCCCGGACGCTGGTGGTGAACGACCCGTTCTGGGTGCGCAACAGCCCGGAAAAGCTGTTGGTGTTGCGGTTTCCGGATCTGATCCCGCCCACGGCCATCGCGCGCGATCTGGCGACGATCCGCGCGTTCAAGGCACGGCACGGGGATATCATCCTCAAGCCGCTGTATGGCAACGGCGGGGCGGGCGTGTTCCGGCTGGACCCGAATGACCGCAATCTTTCGTCGCTGCACGAGTTGTTCACCAGCATGAGCCGTGAGCCGCTGATCGTGCAGAAGTTTCTGCCCGACGTGGCCAAGGGCGACAAGCGGGTGATCCTGGTCGATGGCGAGCCGGTGGGGGCCATCAACCGCGTGCCCCAGGCGGGTGAGACGCGGTCGAACATGCATGTTGGCGGGCGACCCGAAAAGATAGGTCTGACCGCCCGCGATCTGGAGATTTGCGCCGCCATCGGCCCGGTGTTGAAGGAAAAGGGGCAGGTTTTTGTCGGCATCGACGTGATCGGCGATTATCTGACCGAGATCAACGTGACCTCGCCCACCGGGTTGCAGGAGTTGGAGCGGTTTGACGGCACCAACGCCAGCGCCCGGATCTGGGAGGTGATCGAGGCGAAGCGGGGGCTGTAAGCGCCGCTCCGACAATCCATCGAATGGACCGCGCGCTTAGCCCTGTTTGCCCAAGGCGATCCGGTAGCTGACGGCCTCGGCCACATGCGGACGGCGGACATTGGCAGAGCCGTCCAGATCGGCGATGGTGCGCGCGACCCGAAGGACGCGGTGGTAGCCGCGCGCTGACAGGCCGAACCGTTCCGCCACGCGGGTCAACAGCGCGCGCCCTTCGTCATCGGGCGAGGCGACCTGTTCCAGCATCCGCCCTTCCATGTCGGCATTGACACGCATACCGGTATGCCCTGCAAACCGCGCGTCTTGCAGGGCGCGCGCACCACGCACCCGTGCCGCCACAGTGGCAGAGTTGTCCCCCGTGGCGGGCAGGTCAAGGTCGGTGTAGGCGACGGGTGGCACTTCGACCCGCAGATCGAACCGGTCCATCAGCGGGCCGGAGATGCGCCCCAGATAGTCGTCGCCGCAGATCGGGGCCTTGGCACAGGCGCGGGCGGGATCGGTCATGTAGCCGCATTTGCAGGGGTTCGCCGCCGCGACCAGCAGGAACCGGCACGGATAGCGGATATGGGCATTGGCGCGCGCGACCACCACCTCGCCGGTTTCGATCGGTTGGCGCAGGGTTTCCAATACGGGCCTTGCGAACTCGGGGAATTCGTCCAAGAACAGCACGCCATTGTGGGCAAGGGATATTTCGCCCGGTTTGGCCCCCTTGCCACCCCCCACGATGGCCGCCATCGACGCGGTGTGGTGCGGTTCGCGAAAGGGCCGTGTGCGCGAGATGCCGCCTTCGGACAACAGCCCTGCCAGCGAGTGGATCATGGAGGTTTCCAGCGCCTCCACCGCCGAAAGCGGGGGCAGAATGCCGCCGAGACGCGCGGCCAACATCGATTTGCCCGAACCCGGTGTGCCGACCATCAGCATGTGGTGCCGACCGGCGGCGGCGATTTCCAGCGCGCGTTTGGCGCGTTCCTGACCCTTGACCTCGGCCATATCGCGCGCCCCTGGATCGGCGATCACCTCGCCTGCTTCGGCCGGGGTCAGGGGGGATTGGCCGGTGTAGTGGCGGACCACCTCGTCCAATGACCCTGCGGCCAGCACTTCGCAGGCACCGACCCAGGCGGCCTCGGCCCCGCAGGCGCGGGGGCACAGCAGGGCGCGGTGTTCGGCGGCAGCGGCCATCGCGGCGGGCAGCGCCCCGATGACCGCGATCAGCCGCCCGTCAAGCGACAACTCGCCCAACGCGACGGTGCCTTCGACCTCGTCCTTGGGGATGATTTCAAGGGCAGCCAGCAATGCCAGCGCGATGGGCAGATCGAAGTGCGACCCTTCCTTTGGCAGGTCGGCAGGTGACAGGTTCACCGTAATCCGCTTTGAGGGCAGGGCGATCGACATGGACGACAGTGCCGCGCGGACCCGTTCCTTTGCCTCGGACACGGCCTTGTCGGGCAGGCCGACGATTCCGAAATAGGGCATCCCCGCCGAGACGGCGCATTGCACCTCGACCATGCGCGCGTCCACCCCTTCGAAGGCCACCGTGAAGGCCCGAGCAACCATGGTTCCACCCCCTGAACACAGCCTTAGCGGTATGGGGTAATGGTTGATGAAGGGTTAAGATTGTGGATGCGGAGGGCGGTGCTGCGACTGCGAACGGGGCATGCGCCAGAAGGATCGACGGATTGCGTGTGACCAGTGGACGGAAAGCAGGCGCGGCGCGATGGTGCCGCTGGGCAACCCCTTTCGGGCTACCCCTGTACCAATGCCATGAAGGCGGGCCACGCCTCGGGGTCAGCCACGGTCTTGTCACGGCAAAAGGCGTTGCAGAAACCGAACCTGCGGCCCGCCAGTTCCAGCACATGGGTGACGGGTTTGCCTGAATAGGGGCATGCGGTGTTTTCTGCTGTGATCCCGTCCACAGCGCGCGCGGACAAAGGGACAGGGCCGGGCCATGGGCGGCGGGGAAAGTCGCGGCGGTAATAATCCTGATCGGCCCCGTCTACCATCCCCATGGCCCGCCAGCGCCGGAACGACGGGTGCGCCAGATGCGCGTCAACATAGGCTTGCGCGCTGTCGGAGACAGGCAGGTTGTAGCCAGCAATCCGTCCCGCGACGGGGGCAAAGAACGCATCCGCCGCTGAATAGTCCCCACAGAGCCACGGCCCCTGCGCCCCTGTCGTTGCGCGCGCCCAATCCCAGATCACGCCAAGCCGGGCCAGATTGGCCAGCACGGCATCGGTGGGGCCACAGTCGGTATAGCTGACGCGCAGGTTCATCGGGCAATGGCTGCGCAATGCCGCAAACCCTGCGTGCATTTCCGCAGCCAGCACGCGCGCTGTGGCCCGCGCCGCCGCGTCGCCCGGCCAATGACCGGCCTGCGGGTGGCGCGAGGCGAGTTCTTCGGCGATGGCGATGGTTTCCGGCACAACTGTGCCGTCGGGTGTGCGCATCGTGGGGGCGGTGCGGGAAGGGGGGAACGACCGCAGCAGGTTTGGCAACTCGTCGGTGTAAAGCCGGGCGCTGTGGGTTTTGACCGGGATATCAAAGGCATCAAACAGCAGCCAGCCGCGCAGGGACCAACTGGAATAGGCGCGGTCGCCAATGACAAGATCGTACATGAAAGCCCCCTTTTGGATGTGACGCACCTTAGGCGCAGGTCGCATCAAACCAAAAGTGATCATTTGTGCGGCGTCACATCACGGAAGGTGATTGATCCGTCCGACATGCCAGCCTTTTGGCCCACGGGTGATTTCGGTCAACGACAAGGGTTCGATCCGATGGGCAAACACTTGCTGCACCCCGACCCCCAGCGCGCGCTGCAGGGCGGCAAGGATGGCGCCGAAATGGGCGACGATGATCACCGTTCCATGCCCTTGCAGCGCGTCGGTGGCGGCGTTTATGCGGGCGGACAGGTCATCCCAGCTTTCCCCACCGGGGGCGGGGGTGGGACCTGCGTCTTCCCAAAAAGCGCGCAGGGGTGTTGGATCAACTGCGGCAACCTCGTCATGGGTCCGCGCCTCCCATGTGCCGAAATGGATTTCGCGCAGGCGGGGATCGTGCGGCAGGCGGGGCCGCGCGCCTTGCAAGGCGTCGGCCGTGGCCACGGCGCGGCCAAGGTCGGAGCTGATCACAGGCGCATCGGGCAGCAGCGCGGACAGCCGCACAAGGGCGGCGCGGTCGGACAGATCGGCGGGCAGGTCGGTCCAGCCGATCATCGCCTTGGCATGGGTCGGCCCGTGGCGGACCCAGATCATGCGTGTTTCCGCAGCCCCCGCCATCAGGCCACACCATCCGGCAGCGCGCCCTTCAGCACCATGGGCAAGCCTGCCATCACGCCGACAACCAACCCGGCCTGCGCGGCAAGGCGCTGGTTCAACCGCCCTTGGGCATCGCGAAAGGCGCGGGCAAGGGCGTTTTCGGGAACGATCCCCCAACCCACTTCGTTCGACACGATAACCACCGGGGCAGCGCAGCCGTTCAGCCCCGTCAGCAGCGCCGTCGTTTCCGCATCCAGATCATGCCCCGCCAGCAGATGATTGGACAGCCAGAGTGTCGCACAATCGATCAGAACCACCTCGTCCGGCCGGGCAGCGGCCAGCGCACCGCACAGATCAAGTGACGCTTCGACGGTCTGCCAGTCGATGCCCCGGTCGGCGCGATGTCGGGCAATGCGGTCGCGCATTTCGTCATCCCATGCCTGCGCCGTCGCAATATAGCGGCGGGCCAGCGCGCAGGACCGGACCAGACGCTCGGCCAAGGCCGATTTGCCCGACCGTGCGCCGCCTACCACCAAAGACAAGGGTGGAATCAATAATTTCTTATCCACCTTTGATCCGTTCACCGATCTGCCTCGTAGAATTCACAAAACGGCAACATGGCCGCAGCGGTTAGTCTGACTTGGGGGTTATCACATGGCGCTCGACGGATATAACGATCAAACGATGTCGCGCCAAGCGATGAAGGCCGAACTGCTTGATGCGGAAACAGAACTGCGTCTTGCCTATGCCTGGCGCGATCAGCGCGACGAACAGGCGCTGCACCGTCTGATCACCGCCTATATGCGGCTTGCCATCAGCATGGCATCGAAATTTCGCCGCTATGGCGCGCCGATGAACGACCTGATCCAAGAGGCGTCGCTTGGCCTGATGAAGGCCGCCGACAAGTTCGACCCCGACCGGGGCGTGCGGTTTTCGACCTATGCCGTGTGGTGGATCAAGGCATCGATTCAGGATTACGTCATGCGCAACTGGTCGATGGTGCGCACCGGATCGACCAGCAGCCAAAAGGCGCTGTTCTTCAACCTGCGCCGCGTTCAGGCGAAGTTGGAGCGCGAGGCCGCACAGCGCGGCGAGGTGCTGGATCAGTTCCAGTTGCGCCAGATGGTCGCGACCGAGGTTGGGGTGCCCCTGCACGATGTCGAGATGATGGAGGGTCGGCTGTCGGGGTCCGACTTTTCGCTGAACGCCACGCAATCATCGGACGAAGACGGGCGCGAATGGATTGACGCGCTGGAGGATGACGGCATTCAGGCCGCCGAAGCGGTCGAGGGCGCGCATGACGCTGAACGGTTGCGCAGTTGGCTGATCGCTGCGCTGCAATCGTTGAATTCGCGCGAACGGTTCATCGTAGCCGAACGGAAATTGCGTGAGGAGCCGCGCACCCTGGAATCGCTGGGCGAGGAATTGGGGCTGTCGAAAGAACGCGTCCGTCAGTTGGAAGCAGCGGCCTTTGCAAAGATGCGCCGCAACCTTGAAGCACAATCGCGCGAAGTGCATCATTTCCTGATGTAAGGGGCGCAGGGGCTTTAAGGGTCTGACGGGTGCGGACGCGCTTTCATCGGAATGGTGCGGCGCGACGTGACCGAAGGTCAGAGGGACCGGTGGTGATCTGCACCGAATTGCCCCCGCCCCCAACCGCAGGTCGGCGCTTGCGCGCCACAGAACCGGCGCGCAGGGTGGTACGGCAACGGCAGGTGGGGCAATCTTGAAACTTTTTGTCCTTCTTTTCGCCCTGGCCACTCCACTGGCCGCGCAAGAAATTGCCCCGAGCGATCTGGACCGTCTGCCAGCGGCGGACGTGGTGGTTATTGGGGAAACCCACGACAATCCGGCGCACCATGCCAATCAGGCGCGGGCGGTGGGGGCGATACAGCCGACGGCCCTGGTGTTCGAGATGTTGACGCCTGCGCAGGCGGCGCGCACGCCCGACGACCGGGGGGACGCAGACGCGATGGCGCGGGCCTATGACTGGGCAGCGACCGGTTGGCCGGATTTTGCGATGTATCACCCGATCTTTGCGGCGGCACCGCTGGCCCGTGTCTATGGGGCCGATGTGGCGCGCGACGATCTGGCGCGGGCGATGTCGGACGGTGCGGCGGCGGCTTTTGGCACGGATGCGGCGCGCTTTGGTCTGGATGCGCCCTTGGCGGCGAATGATCTAACGGCCCGCCTGGCCGATCAGGCCGCGGCGCATTGCGACATGCTGCCTGCCGATCTGCTGCCCGGCATGGTCGAGGCGCAGCGTCTGCGCGATGCGGCACTGGCGCGCGCGGCGGTGCAGGCCATGGTGGAAACCGGGGGGCCAGTGGCCGTGATCACCGGGTCGGGCCATGCGCGCGAGGATACCGGTGTGCCTGCGCTGCTGCGTCAGGCAAAGCCTTCGCTGACGGTGCTGTCCATAGGCCAGATCGAAGGCCCGCCCGAAGGGGATGTGCCGTTTGATCTGTGGATCGTCACGGACGGTGTGCCAGGGCGTGGCAACCCTTGCGCCGCCTTTGGTGCCGACTGACCTCGCCGCTGCGTCTGAGGAGTTGAGTTTGCCCCGCCCCGCCCCTACACCAGTGCCAGACCCTTTGGCGGAGCGTGTCATGCTGGCCGGAAAACGCGTCCTTTTGATCATCGGTGGCGGCATTGCCGCCTATAAGACGCTGGAACTCATCCGCCTCTTGCGCGGGGCGGGGGCGGCAGTCACTCCGGTGATGACCCGCGCCGCAGCGGAATTTGTAACACCGCTGTCGGTGGCATCTCTGGCGGGCGAGGCGGTTCACACCGAATTGTTCGACCTGACGCAAGAGGCCGAGATGGGACATATTCAACTGTCGCGCAGCGCCGATCTGATTGTTGTGGCCCCGGCGACGGCGGACCTTCTGGCCAAGATGGCGCAGGGGCGTGCGGATGATCTGGCATCGACCCTGCTGCTTGCGACCGATACCGCCGTTCTGGCAGCCCCGGCGATGAACGTGCGGATGTGGGAACATCCGGCGACACAGCGCAACCTGACCCAGGTTCAGGCCGACGGGGTGCGTTTTATCGGGCCGAACGTGGGCGACATGGCGTGCGGCGAATACGGGCCGGGCCGCATGGCGGAACCGGTTGAGATATTCGATGCAGTGCAGGCCGCACTGGTGCAGGGGCGGCCCCTTTCAGGGCGGCATGTCCTTGTCACCTCTGGCCCCACGCATGAACCGATTGATCCGGTGCGCTATATCGCCAACCGCTCTTCCGGGGCGCAAGGCACGGCGCTGGCAGTGGCGCTGCGCGATCTGGGGGCGGATGTGACCTTTGTCACCGGGCCTGCGACCGTGCCGCCACCTGCGGGCGTCAAGGTGATGCGGGTGGAAACCGCGCAAGAAATGCTGTCGGCGGTCGAGGCTGCGCTGCCCGCCGATGCGGCGGTCTTTGCGGCGGCCGTGGCCGATTGGCGGGTGGCGAATGCCGCCGCTTCGAAGATCAAGAAGGATGGTCATGGCCATTTGCCTGCGTTGGAATTCGCCGTAAACCCCGACATTCTGGCGACGGTGTCACAGCTGCAAAACGACAGGCCGGGGCTGGTGGTCGGCTTTGCCGCCGAAACCGATGATGTGATCCGCCATGCGCAGGCCAAACTGGCGCGCAAGGGGTGTGATTGGATCGTGGCCAATGACGTGTCGCCCGAAACCGGTATCATGGGCGGCGCTGAAAACGCGGTGTCGTTGATCACGGCGGCGGGGGTGGACCACTGGCCGCGCCTGCCCAAAGACGAGGTGGCACGTCGTCTGGCCTTGCGGATCGCGGGGGCGCTGGCGCAATGATCCCGACGCTGCGCATCCTGTGGGAAGACTGGGCGGACCGCGCCCTTGCCCTGCCATCTTATGAAACGCCGGGGGCTGCGGGGGCGGATATCCGCGCCAATCTGCGGGCTGATGATCGCAGCGCAGGGGTCACGCTTGCGCCGATGCAGCGGGTGATCGTGCCGACGGGCATCCGGGTGGAAATTCCGGTGGGTTTCGAAATGCAGATCCGCCCCCGTTCGGGGTTGGCGGTGAAACATGGCATCACCCTGCCCAACACGCCCGGCACCATCGACAGCGATTATCGCGGTCCCCTTGGCGTGGCACTGATCAATCTGGGAACCGAAGCGTTCACGGTTCATCACGGCGACCGGATCGCACAAATGATCATCGCCCCGGTGGTGCAGGTGGCGTTTCAGGTGGTTGATGCCCTGTCCGATACCGAGCGGGGCGAGGGGGGCTTCGGCTCTACCGGCAGGCGCTGATGCTGTTGTTTTTCGCAATGGCGGCGGCGCTGTGGGGGGTGGGGGTTTTGCTGAAAACCCCGGTTCGTCTGCGGTTGGGCATGATCGGGATGCTGTGGCTGGGCGTGGTGCTGTTGCACCTTTTGCTGCCAGACGGGCACCCGTTGCGGCAGGCCACAGGGGGCGATGCGCAGGTCTGGCTGGTGTTCGGCGGTCTTGTGCTGCTGGTGGCAGGGTATCGTGGGGTGCTTGGGCGATTGCGCCGTCGGGCCGCGCCGGTGCCGGCGGTGCCGACCGGGGCGTTCCGGCCTGCGGAACTGGACCGCTATGCCCGCCACATCATGCTGCGCGAAATTGGCGGGCCGGGGCAGCGGCGGCTGAAGGATGCGCAGGTGCTTGTGGTGGGGGCGGGTGGTCTGGGGTCGCCGGTGCTGCTGTATCTGGCGGCGGCGGGGGTCGGCACCATTGGCGTGATCGACGACGACACGGTGGATGCGTCAAACCTGCAACGTCAGATCATCCACACCGACGCGCGGATCGGTCTGCCCAAGGTGCAGTCGGCGGAAATTGCCATGCGCGAGCTGAACCCGTTCATCGAGGTGCGGCCCTATCAGCGGCGTCTGGGGTCGGATATCGCAAATGATCTGATCGCCGGTTACGATCTGGTACTGGACGGGTCGGACAATTTCGACACGCGCTATCTGGTCAACCGCGCCTGCGTCGCTGCGGGCAAGCCCCTGATCGCGGCGGCGATCACCCAGTGGGAGGGGCAGATTTCCCTGTATGATCCGTCTCATGGCGGGCCGTGTTATGAATGTGTCTTTCCGGTGCGCCCCGCGCCCGGATTGGTGCCGACCTGCGCCGAAGCAGGGGTTGCCGCCCCCTTGCCGGGGGTGATCGGGTCCATCATGGCGATGGAGGCGGTGAAGCATCTGACCGGGGCAGGGTCCGGCCTGCGCGGGCGGCTGATGATCCACGATGCGCTGCATGCAGAAACGCGGGTGATCGGGGTGAAGCCGCGCGCCGACTGTCCGGTGTGCGGTGGGGTCAATCCGTGACGGGGGCCGTGGTCGCCAACAGATCGGCCGCATCCAGAAGGATATCCTCGCGAAACTGATCCGCCAGAAGCTGGATGCCGACAGGCGTATTCCCGATGCGACCCGTGGTCAGCGTCACGCCCGGCAGACCCATGAAAGGTGGGGCGATCTGCGGCAATTGCGCGGCCAGAACCGCGTCAAAATCCGTCTCGGACGCGACATCGCGGTGATCGGCAAAGGGAAGTTCGTTGGAAACCGGGCACAACACCAGCGGCCAGTCAGTCAGAAACGCGCGCCACAGGCGGACAAGCCGCGCGCGCGATTGCAGCGTTTCCATCAACCCGTGCAGGGTGATTTCGGGGCTGTGGCGGCACAATTGGGCATAGACAAAGGTGGCGTCGGGGTCGGCCTCTGCGTGCACTGCAGCGGCGTTGGAGTGGCGGAATTCCGCAAGCCACAGGCGCAGTTGCAAGGCCATCGCCTCGGCCAAAGGCGGCAGGGCCGGGGTGTCGACCTGCCATCCTGCATCCTGCAAGGTGCGGGCGGCGTCCTGAAGTGCGGATTGGATCGCGGGGTGGACGGCGGCCCCTTCGGGCGACAGGCACAGGGCCGCGCGGCGCGGATAGGCGGTGCCGGTCAGCGGGGCGGGCATCCACCACGGGTCGCGTCCATCCGGGGCAGACATGGCCGCCAGCGCCAGCCGCAGATCGGCGACCGACCGGGCCAAGGGGCCGGACACCGCCATCAACTGCCCGCCGATCAACCGGTCTGGCCCCGTGGCGTTGAAGGCGGGCACCCGACCCAGCGACGGGCGCAGGCCGTGGATGCCGCAGGCATAGGCCGGATACCGGATCGATCCCGCAATGTCGGTTCCATGACCAATCGGGCCGATGCCCGCAGCCACCGCCGCCGCTGCCCCCCCTGACGATCCACCGGGGGTCAGTGCGGGGTTGCGCGGGTTCACAGTCGCCCCGTGCAGGGAATTGCGGCTGAACCAGCGCAGCGAAAAGGCCGGCGTGTTGGTGCGCCCGATCAGGACCGCGCCTGCCTTGCGCAGATTGGCGACAACCGGGCTGTCGTCTGTGGCGATCAGGTCTTTTTGCAGGCGCAGGCCGTTTGTGGTGGCCTGTCCCGCCTGATCGACGTTGACCTTGATTGTGACCGGAACCCCTGCCAGCGGACCGGGGTCGATGCCCTTTGACAGATCGCGGTCAACGGCATCGGCGCGGGCGCGGGCTTCGTCATCGAAACGGGCGACCACGGCGTTCAGCCGGGGGTTCACGGCATCCATGCGCGCCAGCACCGCGTCGGTGATCTGGCGGGCGGACACATCCCGCGCGGCAAGGCGGGCGCGCAGGTCGGTTGCGGTCAGGCGGAAGAGGTCGGTCACGGTGCGTTCCCCCATAGATCGCGCGATGGTGACGCTTTTGCGCGCGCTTGCAAGCGGGCAGGGGCGCGGCCATAGTCGGCGCAAATGTCCTGTGACGGAGGTGCCCCGATGAAACTGAGTGCTGCGCTTGGCCTGATGGCCCTGACCCTTGCCGCCCCCGCCTTTGCCCAAGTGCCCGATCTGGCCGGGCGCGAGGTGGTGGTGGTGACCGAAAACGCCTATCCGCCGTTGCAGTTTCTGGACGCCGCAGGCGCCGCTGTCGGCTGGGAATATGACGCCATGGCCGAAATCGCAAAGCGGCTGAACATCACAGTTTCCTATGAAAACATCAGTTGGGACGCGATGATCCCGGCGGTGTCGGAAGGGCAATTCGACATGGGGATGACAGGCATCACCATCCGCGATGACCGCAAGGAAATGGTCGATTTCTCGGACAGCTACATGACGTCTGAAATGGTGATGATGGTGCGCGGCGACGAGGCACGGTTCACCGATGCCGCGTCCTTTTCGGCAAACCCCGAACTGCTGATGGCAGCCCAGCCTGGCACGACGCCGTTCTATGTCGGCGTCTACGAGGTGCTGGACGGCGACGAGGCGAACCCGCGCATCAAGCTGTTCGAAACCTTTGGCGCCACGGTCGAGGCGTTGAAGGCAGGGGACGTCGATCTGGTGCTGACCGATGGCACTGCGGGTGCGGGCTATGTCGACGCCAGCGCCGGCGGATTGAAGATCGTTGGTGACAAGCTGGGGACCGAGGATTTCGGGTTCATCTTCCCCAAGGGGTCCGATCTGGTCGGTCCGATGAATGCCGCGATTGCCGCGATGCGTGCGGATGGCACGCTTGAGGCGCTGAACAAGAAGTGGTTCCTTGATTACAAGATGGGCGGCTGATGCCCCCGGCCCCGCAGCGTGACTGCGGGGCCGCAGTCCAATGACCTCGCCCCCGAAACAGGACAGCGATTTTCCATGGTGGCTGGTGATCCTTGCGATCACCGGGGCGTGGCTGTTTTACGAGGTCTGGGCCAGCGACGTCTATTCGCAGGCCATCGGCACACTGGCCAAGGGTATCCGCATCACCGTCTTTGTCACGCTGGTGGCGTATGGAATGGCCTGCGCGCTGGGCCTGTTGCTGGCGCTGGCGGGGACCAGCCGGTTCATCGTGCTGCGACAGATGGCGCGCCTGTATATCGAGGTGGTGCGCGGTGTGCCGATCATCGTGCTGTTGCTGTATGTGGCCTTCGTTGTGTCGCCCGCCTTTGTGATCGGGTGGAACTGGGTGACGGTGCCGTTGGGGTTCGATGCCCTGAAAACACGGGATTTTCCGCTGCTGTGGCGCGCGGTGATCGCGCTGACGATGGCCTATTCCGCCTTTCTGGCCGAGGTGTTCCGCGCCGGTCTGCAAGCGGTGGACAAGGGCCAGATCGAGGCCGCCGAGGCGCTGGGTCTGAACGGCTGGCAGCGGTTTCGCCACATCGTCTTTCCGCAGGCCTTTCGTATGATCCTGCCGCCCTTGGGCAATGACTTTGTGGCCATGGTCAAGGACAGCAGTCTGGTGTCCGTGCTGGGGGTGGCCGACATCACCCAATTGGGCAAGGTGACTGCGGCGGGGAATTTCCGCTACTTCGAGACATATAATCTGGTGGCGCTGCTGTACCTGACCATGACCATTGGCTTAAGTCTGATCCTGCGGCGTCTTGAGGCACGGCTGCGCGCCAAGACCGACCGTTGATCCGTTGGCGCGGGAAGAATTTTCCTGCGAAAGTTTTTCGGCCCCTGTGGAGGCGGCTGGACCTTGGGGCGGGGGATGCCTAGGGTCCTGCGCAAAGGAGATTGCCATGACAAATCCTCTGTTGACGCAATGGGAAACGCCGTTCGGCCTGCCCCCTTTTGCACAGATCGGTGACGCGGATTTCGGACCGGCGTTCGATGCCGCCTTGGCCGAGGCACGCGCCAACATCGCGGCCATCGCAGACAGTGTCGACGCACCGACGTTTGACAATACCATCGCGGCGCTGGAACTGGCCGAGGGCGCGTTGGACCGGGTGTCCGGGGTTTTTTACAATCTGGCAGGGGCCGACAGCACCGACGCGCGCGAGGCGTTGATGCGCGATCTTGCCCCGAAGATGAGCGCGTTCTCGTCCGAGGTGACAAACAATCAGGCGCTGTTTTCGCGGATCGACACGCTTTGGCAGGGGCGTGACGCTCTGGGGCTGGACGCCGAACAGATGCGGGTGCTGACGCTGTACCGGCGCATGTTCGTGCGCGCCGGTGCCGAATTGCGCGGCGATGCTGCGGCGCGATTGACGGCGGTCAAGTCGCGGCTGGCCGTCCTTGGCACGGCATTCGGCCAAAACCTGTTGGCGGACGAGAGGGACTGGTTCATGCCGCTGGCCGAGGTCGATCTGGAAGGGTTGCCTGATTTCGTGGTGGCCTCTGCCCGCACGGCAGGGGTCGAGCGTGGCCAATCGGGGCCGTTGGTGACACTGAACCGGTCGCTGATCGTGCCGTTCCTGCAGTTTTCCCCCCGGCGCGCCCTGCGCAAACGGGCGTATGAGGCGTGGGTTGCGCGCGGTGCCAATGGCAACGCCACCGACAACCGTGGGATTGCTGCCGAAATCCTTGCCCTGCGGGACGAGCGGGCAAAGCTGTTGGGGTATGCCAGTTTCGCTGACTTCAAGCTGGAGCCAGAGATGGCCAAGACGCCTGCGGCGGTGCGCGATCTGTTGATGCGCGTCTGGGCACCGGCCAAGCGCAAGGCAATGGAAGATGCGGCGATCTTGCAGGGCATGATGCAGGCCGACGGGGTGAACGGCGAGTTGGAGGCGTGGGATTGGCGGTACTACTCCGAAAAGCGCCGCAAGGCCGAGCATGATCTGGATGAGGCGGCGCTGAAGCCCTACCTGTCGCTGGACGCGATGCTGGGCGCGCAGTTCGACTGTGCCAACCGCCTGTTCGGGTTGGAGTTTCGCGCGCTGGACGTGGTCTTGTATCATCCTGACGCCCGTGCGTGGGAAGTGACGCGGAACGGCGCGCATGTCGCGGTGTTCATCGGTGACTATTTCGCGCGGTCGTCGAAACGGTCGGGGGCGTGGTGTTCGGCAATGCGCAGCCAACGGAAACTGGGCGGCGATGTGCGGCCCATCGTCGTGAACGTCTGCAACTTTGCCAAAGGTGATCCGGCGCTGTTGTCCTATGACGATGCGCGGACGCTGTTCCACGAGTTCGGGCATGCGCTGCATCAGATGCTGTCGGATGTGACCCACGGGTTCATCTCTGGCACCTCTGTCGCGCGGGATTTCGTGGAATTGCCCAGCCAGTTGTACGAACACTGGCTGGAAGTGCCCGAAGTGCTGGAAAAGCACGCGCGCCACTGGCAGACTGGGGATGCGATGCCCGCCGACAAGCTGCGGCGGTTGCTAGCGGCGGGCACCTATGATCAGGGGTTCGCAACGGTGGAATTCGTCTCGTCAGCGCTGGTCGATCTGGCGTTCCACGAAGGGGAGGCCCCTGCCGATCCGATGGCGATGCAGGATGCGGTATTGGCCGATCTCGGCATGCCGCGCGCGATCCGCATGCGGCATGCCACGCCGCATTTCGCGCATGTGTTTTCCGGCGATGGCTATTCGGCGGGCTATTACAGCTACATGTGGTCCGAAGTGATGGACGCTGATGCCTTTGCCGCGTTTGAAGAGGCGGGCGATCCGTTCGATCCCGAAACCGCCCGGTTGCTCGAACGGCATATCCTGTCGGCGGGCGGATCGGACGAGGCAGAGGCGCTGTATCTGCGGTTCCGGGGGAAGATGCCGGGGGTAGAGGCACTGTTGAAAGGGCGCGGCTTGCTGGACGCGGCCTGAATGGGGGCCATCGTAGGGGGGCGGGTTCGTCCCCCTTTTTCATGCCCTTCGCAGGGTGCTCGGGGCAGCGCCGAAGTGGCGTCTGAACGCCCGTGACAGGGTTGATGGCGAGGAAAAGCCACAGCGCAAGGCCACCTCGGCCAAGGGGTGCCGGGTGTCGGTGATCATCCGGCGCGCGGCTTGCAGGCGCAGACCAAGGGCATAGGCGGCAGGCGTCTGGCCAAGCGCCTGATGGAACAGCATTTCAAGGCGGCGGGGTGACAGGCCCACGGCGCGGGCCGTCGTCTGGACGGGTTCAGGGGTGTCGAGTGTCGACTCCATCCGCGCGATAGCCTCGGCCACGCGGGGATCAAGGCGCGGATCGCGTTTGGGCGGGGCGAATTGCGGTTCGTGCCCGTCGCGCGCGGTGGTAATGAAGGACGCCGCCACCTGACGGGCCAGCGGCGCACCGTGGCGGCACCGGATCAGATGCAGCATCAGATCGGCAGCAGGCGCGGCTCCGCCTGCGGAAAACCGGGTGCGGTCGATGACAAAGCGGTCAGGCACCACGTCAAGCTGAGGGTGGGCGGCGGCGAGATCCTCGAGGTCTTCCCAATGCACGGTCGTCTTGTGCCCATCCAGCAACCCCGCGCGCGCCAGCACCCAAGGCCCCGCGTCGATCCCGCCGATCATGGCAAAGCGCGGGGCAGCACGGCGCAGGTCGCGCAGAAAGGGGCGGGTCGCCACCTCGGCCTGCCGATAGCCTGCGATAACGATCAGGGCATCGGCCCCATCGCCTTGCGCCAGCGTCCCGCTGGAGGGCAGTTCGATCCCACAGGTCAGGGGAACGGGCTGACCGTCGGGCGACAGGATGCGCCAGCGATAGGCGTCGTGCCCCAGATGGCGGTTGGCCGCACGCATCGGATCAAGGGTCGAGGCCACCTCAAGGATCGAGGCGTGCGGCAGAACCAGCACCGCGATGGTCAGCGGGTCTTGCGACGGGGCAAAGATCGTTTCGCTTTTCGCCATGATTATTTCGTAAATCGTCAAGCAGGGCCGCGCAAGGGCGTTAAAGTCGGGCGCGTAAATCGGAGGAACACCATGCCACTTGCCATGAACCGCGAGGTTTTCATCACCTGTGCCGTGACCGGATCGGGCGGCACGCAGGACCGCAGCCCGCATGTGCCGCGCAGCCCGGCGCAGATCGCCGACAGCGCGATTGCGGCGGCCAAGGCGGGGGCGGCGGTGGTGCATTGCCATGTGCGCGACCCTGAAACCGGCAAACCATCGCGTGATCCCGCGCTTTACCGCGAAGTGACCGAACGTATCCGCGACAGCGCAACGGATGTCGTGCTGAACCTGACAGCAGGCATGGGCGGCGACATCTATTTCGAAGGGTCCGAGGATATGGGGCGTATGGGCCCGCGATCCGACATGGCCGGGGCGACCGAACGCGTGGCGCATGTCGTGGATTGCCGACCTGAGATTTGCACGCTCGACTGCGGCACGATGAACTTCAACGAGGCCGATTATGTAATGGTCAACACGCCGGGCCTGTTGCGCGACATGGCGCGGCGGATGACGGCGGCGGGCGTGCGGATCGAGATCGAGGCGTTCGACACCGGGCACCTGTGGTTGGCCAAGGAACTGGTCAAAGAGGGGGCGATACCCGATCCGGTGCTGGTGCAGTTGTGCATGGGCGTGCCGTGGGGTGCGCCGGACGATCTGAACACCTTCATGGCGATGGTGAACAACGTGCCGTCGAACTGGCATTGGTCGGCCTTTTCCATCGGTCGCAATCAGATGGCTTATGTTGCGGCCGCCGTTCTGGGCGGCGGCAACGTGCGGGTGGGGCTGGAGGACAACCTGTGGCTCGACAAGGGCGTGCTGGCCACCAACGCGCAACTGGTGGAACGCGCGGCGACCATCATCGAAAGCATGGGCGCGCGGGTGATCACACCGGCCGAGGTGCGGGCGAAACTGAAGCTGGAAAAACGCGCGCCTTTGGCACGTTAACGGGGGGGACCGGGCATGACACGCAAGGCGGCAATCATTGGTGGTGGAGTGATCGGTGGCGGTTGGGCTGCGCGGTTTTTGCTGAACGGCTGGGATGTCGCGGTGTTCGATCCCGACCCCGAGGTGGAGCGCAAGGTGGGTGAAGTGCTGGCCAACGCCCGCCGCGCGCTGCCTGCGCTGTCGGATGGGCCGATGCCTGCCGAAGGCCGCCTGACCTTTGCCGGAACCATCACCGAGGCGCTGGAGGGGGCCGAATATGTGCAGGAATCCGTCAGCGAACGGCTGGATCTGAAGCATCGCGTCTATCGCCAGATTCAGCAGGCGGCCCCCGGCGTGATGATCGGATCGTCCACCTCGGGCTTCAAGCCGAGCGAGTTGCAGGATGGGATGGCAAACCCGGCCACGATCTTTGTCGCCCACCCGTTCAACCCGGTCTACCTGCTGCCGCTGGCCGAAGTGGTGCCGTCGGCCAAATCCGACCCCGCCCTGATCGAACGCGCCAAAGAGACGTTGCGCGAAATCGGCATGTTCCCGCTGCATGTGCGCAAGGAAATCGACGCCCATATCGCCGATCGGTTCCTAGAGGCGGTCTGGCGCGAGGCGCTGTGGCTGGTCAAGGACGGCATCGCAACGACGGAAGAAATCGACGAGGCGATCCGCATGGGCTTTGGTCTGCGCTGGGGGCAGATGGGCCTGTTCGAGACGTATCGCGTCGCGGGCGGCGAAGCAGGCATGAAGCACTTCATGGCCCAGTTCGGCCCGTGCCTGCAATGGCCCTGGACCAAACTGACGGATGTGCCCGAGTTCAATGACGAACTTGTCGATCTGATTGCCGGACAGTCTGACGCGCAGTCAGGCATGCACACTATCCGCGAGTTGGAGCGGATCCGCGACCAGAACCTGATCGGGTTCCTGCGGGTGCTGAAGGAACGCAACTGGGGCGCCGGGAAGGTGTTGTTGGAGCATGACGCGCGCCGTCGTGCCGTGATGTCCGTGGCAGTTCCGGGTGCCGGACCGATGGAATGCGCCCGTCTGACCGTGCTGCCCGGATGGATCGATTACAACGGCCACATGACCGAAAGCCGCTATCTGTTCGCCGCCTCCGAAACCTGCGATGCCTTCCTGCGTCACATCGGGGCGGACATCGCCTATGTCGGCACGGGATTCAGCTATTATACCGCCGAAACCCACATCATGCATCTGGACGAGGCAAAGCTTGGCGATGCGCTGACCGGAACGGTGCAGGTGATCCATGCCGATGAAAAGCGGCTGCACCTCTTTATCCGCATCCTGAAGGGCGATGTGGCCGTGGCCACGTTGGAACAGATGCTGCTGCATGTCGATATGGCGGCGGGCAAGACCTGTGCCGCCCCGGCGGCAATTCTGAACCGGCTGTTGCCGATTGCGCTGGCGCATCAGGCGCTGGACCGGCCAAGTGCGGCCGGTCGTCACGTCGGCCAGCGCGGATAGGGGGCAGCGATGCAGTTCGGACTGACCGAAGAACAGCAGATGATCGTCGCGACCACGCGCGCCTTTGTCGAAGACCAGCTTTTCCCGCACGAGGCCGAGGTGGAACGCAGCGGTCACCTGCGGATGGACTTGATCCGCGATTTGCAGGCCAAGGCGATGGCGGCGGGTCTGTATGCGGCCAACATGCCCGCCGAGGTGGGGGGCGCAGGTCTGGATACGCTGACCTGGCTTTTATACGAAAAGGAATTGGGCAAGGCGAACTATGCCCTTCACTGGACCTGCGTCGCGCGCCCGTCGAATATCCTGCTGGCCGGCACGCCGGAACAGCGGGAACGCTATCTGTATCCCTGCATCCGGGGGGAGACTTGGGATTGCCTTGCCATGACCGAACCCGGGGCTGGGTCTGACTTGCGCGGCATGAAGGCCAGCGCACGACCGGATGGCGGTGACTGGGTGCTGAACGGCACCAAACATTTCATCAGCCATGCCGACATCGCCGGGTTTTCAATCGTCTTCATGGCGACGGGCGAAGAGGACACGCCGCGCGGCAAAAAAAAGCGGATCACGGCGTTCTTTGTCGACAAGGGCACGCCGGGGTTCACCGTGCGCGAAGGCTATCGCAACGTCAGCCATCGCGGCTACACCAACGCAATCCTTGAATTCAACGACTGCCGTCTGCCGCAGTCAGCGGTCCTGGGCGAGGTGCACAAGGGGTTCGAGGTGGCGAACACCTGGCTCGGGGCGACGCGGTTGCAGGTGGCTGCGACCTGCCTTGGCCGGGCCGAACGCGCGCTGGGCCATGCCATCGCCTATGCCGCCGACCGCCGTCAGTTCGGCCAGCCCATCGGCAAGTTTCAGGGCGTGTCGTTCAAGCTGGCCGACATGGCGATGGAACTGAAGGCCGCCGAACTGCTGACATGGGAGGCGGCGTGGAAATTCGATCAGGGCACGGTGACCGAGGCCGACATGTCGATGGCGAAACTGAAGGCGACCGAGGTGCTGGCCATGATCGCGGACGAGGCGATCCAGATCCACGGTGGCATGGGTCTGATGGATGATCTGCCGCTGGAACGTATCTGGCGCGATGCGCGGGTTGAACGGATATGGGAGGGCACGTCCGAAATTCAGCGTCACATCATCAGCCGCGAATTGCTGCGCCCGCATGAGGGGTGACAGAGGCGCATGGGCTGAAGCGTCGCACGGGGAGCTGTTTGCCCCCCACGGCCTTCGGCCTTCCCCCCAAGGATATTTGAGAACAAATGAAAGCAACGAAATGTTAACTTTCAGGTGGCAGTCTGGAACTACGGTACATGGGTGGGCCCCGATGACCGTAACAGGTGAATACCCTCTGCCTCCTGCATGGGGGGCAGGGCGGCCTTTACCCATTTTCATCTGTTCAGAAATATCCTGGGGTCCGGGGCAAAACCCCGGGGCGTCCACCCGCGAGGCGCGGATTTCTGTGTCGAGCGAGGCCACCCATGCGTGATCTGTCGCGCTTGTTGCGGCCCCGGTCCATTGCCGTGCTTGGCTCCGGTTGGGCGGCGAATGTGGTCGAGCAATGCATCCGGATGGGGTTTGAGGGGCCGGTCTGGCCCGTGCATCCGACGCGCGACCAGATCGGTGGCGTGCGGGCATTTGCCTCGCTGGCGGATTTGCCGGGGGTGCCGGATGCGACCTTTATCGGGGTGAACCGCCATGCCACGCTGGATGTGGTGACGGAACTGTCTGCGATGGGGGCAGGGGGGGCCACCTGTTTCGCCAGTGGCTGGGAAGAGGCGGGCGAGGCCCATTTGCAGGCGCAACTGGTGGCGGCGGCGGGCAACATGCCGATCCTTGGGCCGAACTGCTATGGCGTGATCAATTATCTGGACGGGTCCCTGCTGTGGCCCGACCAGCACGGCGGGCGGCGGGTTGACCGGGGCGTTGCGCTGCTGTCGCAATCGTCCAACATCGTCATCAACCTGACCATGCAGGCGCGCGGGTTGCCGGTGGCCTATGTCGTCTGTCTGGGCAATGCCGCACAGGTTGGGCTGGCCGAACTGGCCGGCGCCTTGTTGGCAGATGAAATGGTGACCGCCCTTGGCATGTATGTCGAAGGCATCGACGATGCACCGGGGCTTGCCGATCTGGCGGAAAAGGCGCGGGCGGCGGGCAAGGGGATCGTCTGCATCAAGTCGGGCAAGACCGAACTGTCACGCACCGCCGCCGCCTCGCACACAGCGTCGCTGGCAGGGGGTGGGGCCGCTTCGTCCGCCTTTTTGCGGCAGGCGGGTGTGGCCGAGGTGGCAACGCCCGCTGAATTGATCGAGACATTGAAGATCATGCATGTCTGCGGGCCGCAAATCGGGACGCGACTGTGTTCGCTGTCCTGTTCGGGGGGCGAGGCGGGATTGGTGGCCGATCTTGCCGCACCGTTTGGGGTGGACTTCCCCGCGCCATCGCAGGCGCAGTGCGACCGGTTGGGCGACATCCTTGGCCCCATCGTCGCCATCGCCAATCCGCTGGATTATCACACTTTCATCTGGGGGGACGGGCCGCGCACGACGGATGTCTTTACCACCATGCTGGCAGGCTATGACGCCGGTATCTTCATCATCGACCCGCCGCGCCCGGACCGCTGCGATCCGTCCAGTTTCCAGCCTGCGCTGGATGCCATCGTGGCGGCGGCGCAGGCGACCGGCAAGCCCGCCTTTCCCGTGTCGTCCCTGCCCGAGAATTTCGATGAAGACCGCGCGATTGCCATGATGGGCAATAACGTGGTGCCGATGATGGGGTTGGAAACCGCCCTTGCTGCCATCCGGGCCGCGCAGACGGGCGGCAATCGCGGCGGTTGGCGGCCCCTTGCCGCCCGCACGCCCCGGGCCGCTGAAATGCGGGACGAGGCTGCCTCCAAGGCATTGCTTGCGCAAGCCGGGGTCGCTGTGCCGCGCAGTGTGACTGCAGCGACGATGGCAGAACTTGTGCAGGCGGCTGGGGGATTGACGGCACCGCTGGCGCTGAAAGGTTTGGGTTTTGCGCACAAGACCGAAGCGGGGGCGGTGCGGTTGGGACTTGTGTCGTTGCAGGGCCAGGCGGATATGCCGGGGGCCACGGGGTATCTGGCCGAGGAAATGGTGACGGGCGTCGTGGCCGAACTGCTGATCGGGGTGCGGCGCGACCCGGTCTATGGCGCAACGGTGACGCTGGGCTTTGGCGGGGTCACGACGGAACTGCTGGCCGATACGGTGACGCTGGTCCTGCCGGTGACGGCTGACGACATCGGTGCCGCCCTGCGCCGTCTGCGGCTGTGGCCGCTGCTGGACGGCTATCGCGGCAAGCCAAGTGCCGATGTGGCCTCGGTGGTACAGGCCGTTCTTGCCGCGCAGGCGCTGCTGGTGGGCACGCCGTCGTTGCAAGAGATCGAGATCAACCCGCTGATGGCCTGCCAGTCTGGCGCGGTCGCGGTCGATGCGGTGATATGGGAGGACGCGACATGATGCAGATGCGAACCGAAGGCCCGATCCGCACGCGGGTGGAAGGCGCGATCCTGGAGGTCACGCTGGACCGCCCAAAGGCCAATGCGATCGATCTGGTGACAAGCCGGATCATGGGGCAGGTGTTCCGCGATTTCCGTGATGATGACAGCCTGCGCGTCGCCATTCTGCGGGCCGAGGGGGAAAAGTTCTTTTGTCCCGGCTGGGATCTGAAGGCGGCGGCTGCGGGCGACGCGGTGGATGGCGATTATGGGGTTGGCGGCTTTGGCGGATTGCAGGAATTGCCAAACCTGAACAAGCCGGTGATTGCCGCCGTCAATGGCATCTGCTGTGGCGGGGGGTTGGAATTGGCGCTGTCGTGCGACCTGATCGTTGCCAGCCAGAATGCCACCTTCGCGCTGCCGGAAATCCGGTCAGGCACGGTGGCGGATGCGGCATCGATCAAGCTGCCAAAGCGCATTCCCTACCATGTGGCGATGGACCTTTTGCTGACGGGCCGCTGGTTTGATGCGGACGAGGCGCTGCGGTGGGGATTGTTGAAAGAAATCACCACGCCCGCCGACCTGCTGCCAAAGGCATGGGATCTGGCGCGGCTGTTGGCCAGCGGCCCTCCGCTGGTTTACGCCGCAATCAAGGAAGTGGTGCGCGAGGCCGAGGATATGCGGTTTCAGGATGCATTGAACCGGATCACAAAGCGGCAGTTCGTGACGGTGGACCGGCTCTATTCTTCCGAAGATCAGTTGGAGGGCGCGCGCGCCTTTGCCGAAAAGCGCGATCCGGTGTGGAAGGGCAAGTGACACGGATACGACATTTGCCGTCGCTTGTCGCCACGCCGCCGCCTGCGCGCCCGCTAGGGTGGCGGCCAAACGGGGGGCTGCCGCATGAGTGACGAGACAGATTACATCATCGTGGGATCAGGATCAGCCGGTTCGGTGCTGGCAGACCGGTTAAGCGCCAATGGCAAGCATCGCGTGACGGTGCTGGAGGCGGGCGGGTCGGAGCGGCGGTTTTTCGTCATGCTGCCGCTTGGTTATGGCAAGCTGTTCTATGACCCTGCGGTGAACTGGATGTACAAGACCGAGCCTGATCCGGGGCTTGCGGGGGCGCGGGACCATTGGCCGCGCGGCAAGGTTCTGGGTGGGTCTTCGTCGATCAACGCGATGGTCTATATCCGGGGCCACCGGGCGGATTATGACGAATGGGGTGCGGACAATCCCGGTTGGGGGTGGAATGACGTTCTGGCCGCCTACAAGGCTATGGAAGATACCGAGGCTGGGGCGGATGACTGGCGCGGGGCGGGGGGGCCGCTGTTCGTGTCGGCCAACGCCACCGGGCTGCATCCGCTGGTCAGGGATTATATTGCGGCCTGTGCTGCGGCGGGTCTGCCGCACAACCCCGATTTCAACGGGGCCGAGCAAGAGGGCGCGGGCATCTATCAGATGACGATCAAGGGTGCGCGGCGCAATTCGGCAGCGCGGGCGTTCTTGCGGCCTGCTATGAAGCGGGCCAACCTGCGGGTGATGACACATGCGATGGTCACGAAGGTGATCATCGAAGAGGGGCGCGCCGTTGGAGTGGAGTATGTCCGGGGCGGGCAGACCCATACCTTGCGCGCGCGGGGCGAGGTGATCCTGGCGGGGGGTGCGATCAATTCACCGCAGTTGCTGCAACTTTCGGGGATCGGGCCGGGGGCGCTGCTGCAATCCCTTGGGCTGCCGGTGCTGCGTGACAATCCGAATGTCGGGGACCATCTGAACGACCATCAGGGGATCAACTATACCTTCCGCATGAATGTGCCGACCTACAACGACGCGCTGCGCCCGTGGTGGGGCAAGCTGCGGGCGGGGATGGAATATGTCCTTGGGGGCGGGGGGCCGCTGGCAAAGTCGATCAACCACGCGGGCGGGTTCTTTCGCACCTCGCCCGATCTGGACCGGCCCAACATGCAGCTTTACATGCAGGCGTTTTCTACCCTTATCCCGCGCGAGGGAGAGCGCCCGATCCTGACGCCCGATCCGTTTCCCGGCATGTCGATCGGTCTGTCGAACTGCCGCCCCACCAGCCGGGGGCATATCCGCATCGCCAGCGCCGATCCGTTCCGGCATCCGACCATCGTGGCCAACGCGTTTTCCACCGATCACGACGTGGCCGAGATGTTGGCGGCGGTCAAATATCTGCGGAATCTGGCGGCGCAACCGCCGCTGGCGCGGCTGATCGCCGAAGAATTGCGCCCCGGACCCGAGGTGCGGACTGACGAGGCGTTGATCCATGATTTCCGCCTGCGGTCAGGGACGGTCTATCATCCGTCCTGCACCTGCCGGATGGGGCCCGATGCCGCCACATCAGTGGTGGATGCGCGGCTGCGGGTGCATGGGGTGGACCGGTTGCGGGTGATTGATGCGTCGGCCTTTCCGAATCTGATCGCGGGCAACACCAATGCGCCGGCGATGATGCTGGGGTGGAAAGGGGCAGAACTTGTTCTGGCCGATGCCTGAGACGGGACGCCGCCCTTGGGGGCATCGAGCCCCCGCGGGCGGCATTGCCATGGCACGGTGCCCGGCGGCCCGATCGGGGCAGGCGGCGCACGGGGGGCTTTGCACCCCCCGGACCCCCCGCAGGATATTTCCGCAGAGAGGAACGGGGCAGAGCGTCCTATTCGCCGCGCGGGAAGCGTTTGGAGTCTTCAAGGATGTTCAGGTCCATGTGGTTGCGCATGTAGCGTTCGGACGCGTCGCGCAGGGGTTGGTAATCCCACGGGAAATAGTTGCCGTTGCGCAACGCCTCGTACACCACCCAGCGGCGGGCCTGACTTTCGCGGACCTGCGCATCAAAGGCGGCAAGATCCCAGCGGGCGGCAGAGGCGTCGCGCAGCGTCACCAGCGTATCAAGATGGGCGGGGTCAGTGGCAAGGTTGGTGCGTTCCTGCGGGTCGGTGTCCAGGTTGTAGAGAACTTCCGGATCGGCGAGGCAGCGGATATACTTCCACAGGCCGTCGCGCAGGCAGACGAGTGGGGTGATCGAGCCTTCGGCAGCGTATTCCATCGCCACGGGGGTGGTGCGGTCAAACCCTTGGGCCAGGGGGGCGATGTTTTCGCCGGTGGTCCAGGGGCGAACCTCGTCCATCGAGATGCCCGCAAGGGCACAAAGGGTGGGCGTCACGTCGATGGTGGAGACGGGCGTGTCGATGCGGCCGGGGGTCAGTCCGGGGGCCGCGATCATCAGGGGAACGCGGGCGGACCCTTCGAAGAAGTTCATCTTGAACCACAGGCCACGTTCGCCCAGCATTTCGCCATGGTCGGACAGGAAGACGATGATCGCGTCCTGACGGGTGGCATCGAGTGTGTCCAACACCTCGCCAATCTTGGCGTCGACGTAAGAGATGTTGGCGAAATAGCCCTGACGGGCGCGGCGGATGTGGGTGTCTGTGATGGGCAGGCTGCGAAAATCGCACGCCTCCATCAGGCGTTGGGAGTGGGGATCCTGGTCTTCGAACGCGATCGCCGGGGGCGGGGTCAGTTCGGGGGCATTTTCGTACAGGTCCCAGTATTTGCGGCGCGCGACAAAGGGGTCGTGCGGGTGGGTGAAGCTGACGGTCAGGCACCAGGGGCGGGCGTCATTGCCACGAGACAGATCATACAGCTTTTGCACCGCCTGATGGGCCACATCGTCGTCATACTCCAGTTGGTTGGTGATTTCCGCCACGCCTGCGCCGGTGACGGACCCAAGGTTGTGATACCACCAGTCGATGCGTTCGCCGGGTTTGCGATAGTCCGGGGTCCAGCCGAAGTCGGCCGGGTAGATGTCGGTGGTCAGGCGTTGTTCGAACCCGTGCATCTGGTCGGGGCCGACAAAGTGCATCTTGCCCGACAGGGCCGTCTGATAGCCCGCACGGCGCAGATGATGGGCGTAGGTCGGGATGTCGGAGGCGAATTCTGCGGCGTTGTCATAGACCCGCGTGCGGCTGGGCAACTGGCCGGACATGAAGGCGGCGCGGGCGGGCGCGCACAGCGGGCTGGGCGTGTAGCTGTTTGCGAACCGGGCCGAGCGCGCCGCCAGCTTGCGCAGGTTGGGCGTGTGCAGGAAATCCGCCGGCCCGTCGGGGAAAAGGGTGCCGGTCAACTGGTCCACCATCAGGATCAGGATGTTCGGTTGGGTCATGTGCGGGCCTTGTCCGGTTGTGTCAGTGTTGCGTCAGTTGTGCGCGCCGGGGGCCTTGCGTCTTATCCCCAACCGACCCTTGCTGCCGGGAAACGCCACATCGGAGAAATGCCATGAAGATCGTCACAGAATTTCCGCGCCTTGTGGTGGAAGACCCAGACATGGGGATTGTCATGCCGGACGGATGCCGGTTGTCGGCGCGGGTCTGGATGCCTGCCGACGCGGTGGCAAGCCCGGTGCCTGCGGTGCTGGAATACATCCCCTACCGCAAGCGCGATGGGACGCTGCCGCGCGACGAGACCATGCATCCCTTTATGGCGGGGCATGGGTATGCCTGCGTCCGGGTGGACATGCGCGGCAATGGCGACAGCGACGGGCTGATGCTGGACGAATACACCCAGCAGGAAATGGACGACGCTGTGGCGGTGATCGACTGGTTGTCGCGCCAACCGTGGTGTTCGGGCAGCGTGGGGATGATGGGCAAAAGCTGGGGCGGGTTCAATTGCCTGCAAACGGCCTTCCTGCAACCCCCTGCGCTGAAGGCGGTCATCTCGGTCTGTTCCACCATCGACCGCTTTGCCGATGACATCCATTTCAAGGGCGGCTGCCTGCTGGGCGAAAATTTCGGCTGGGGGGCGGTGATGCTGTCCTATAGTTCGCGCCCCGCCGATCCGATGTTGCGGGCGGATTGGCGCGAAAACTGGCTGCGGCGGCTGGAGGCAGAGCCGTGGCTGGCCCCGCGCTGGGCGGCCATGCAGGAAAAGGGCGCCTATTGGAAGCACGGGTCGGTGTCAGAGGATTACGCCCGGATGACGACGCCTGTGCTGATCTGGGGCGGGTGGGCCGACAACTACATGAACACGGTGGCGCATCTGGTGGAAAACGTGCCTGCGCCCTGCAAGGGGATCGTCGGGCCGTGGGTGCATCAGTATCCGCACACCGCGGTGCCGGGACCGCGTGTCGGCTTCCTGCAAGAGGCGATCCGCTGGTGGGACCGTTGGTTGAAGGGCGTTGAGAACGGGGCCGAAGCTGACCCGGCCTATCGTGCCTTTATGCTGCATTCCGCCCCGCCCGATGCCAGTGCCGCCGAACGGGCAGGGCATTGGGTGGCTGAACCTGTCTGGCCCAGCCCGCGCGTGTCGCGGCGTGAACTGCATTTGGGGGATGGGTCGCTTGGGGTTGCGCCTGCGGTGTTGGCGGTCCGGGTGAATACGCCGCAGCATCTGGGGTTGCATGCGGGCGAGTTCTTTCCGATGGGGCTGAACGCCGAAATGCCGGGGGATCAGCGCGGCGATGACGCGATGTCGGCCTGTTTTGACACGGTGCCGCTGGCGGGGCCGATGGATCTGCTGGGCGCGGCAGAGCTGCGCCTGACCCTGTCGTCGGATCAGCCGCTGGCCTTTGTCGTGGCGCGGCTGTGCGATGTGGGGCCGGATGGATCATCGGTGCGGATTGCGCATGGGATGTTGAACCTGTGCCACCGCGACAGCATGGAAACCCCAGCGTCGCTGGTGCCAGGGCAGGCGACCGAAGTGGCGTTTGGCATCGACCAGATGGCCTATCGTTTGGCCCCCGGTCACCGCTTGCGGCTGGCGTTGTCGACGACCTATTGGCCGTTCGTCTGGCCCTCCCCGGTGCCTGCCACCCTGACGGTGACGCAAGGTACGCTGGACCTGCCGGTGCATGACGGCAGCCGGTCCGAATGGACCCCGCCGCCTGCCCATGGTGCGCCGCCGTGGAAACACCGCGTCTTGCGCCCGGCGCGGGCGCGACGGGTGATCGAGACGGACATGATCACCGGCAAGATCGCCCTGGTGGTCGAGGACGAACCTGGAGAGCTCGAGAATCTGACGCATGGGCTTTTTTCGGCCGAGGCGATGTCCGAACGGTGGGAGATTGACCCCGCCGATCCGCTGGCCGCCCGCGCGGTCCATGTCTGGGAGCAGCGCCTGTGGCGCGGCGATTGGGCCGTGCGCACCCGGGCCGAGGCAGAGATGACCGCCACCGCCACGCATCTGCGGATGACCGCGCGGTTGACGGCATGGCAGGGACCCGAAAAACTGTTCGAGAAGGAGTATGTGGACGAGGTGCCGCGACGCTTTGTGTGAATCGTTGCCGCGATATCGGCAAAAAGGTT
This sequence comes from Pseudomonadota bacterium, assembly GCA_040385245.1. Lineage (GTDB taxonomy): Bacteria > Pseudomonadota > Alphaproteobacteria > Rhodobacterales > Rhodobacteraceae > JAZKHT01. The sequence goes on from JAZKHT010000004.1 coordinate 228,780, forward strand.
TGCCCAATGAAAGATTCGCGGGTTATTGATTGTGTAATCAACAAAAAAATCAGACCAACAGGGAGACGACAATGAACGAACAACTGAACTATCTTGTGTCGCGTGCCGTAGCGGGCGCGATGTCGCGCCGCGAATTTGTGGGCCGCGCAGGGGCGTTGGGCATCACCGCAGCGACGGCGTCCACGCTGTTTGCTTCAGCTGCGCGCGCGCAAGAGCCGAAAAAGGGCGGTTTGCTGCGCGCGGGTATGGCGGGGGGCGAAAGCACCAACTCGCTTGATCCGGCGCTGGCAGCATCAGAGGTGCCGTTCGCGGTCAACATGACCTGGGGTGAAATGCTGGTCGATGTGAACGCACAGGGCGAGATTGATTACCGGATTGCCGAAGAAATCTCGTCCTCGGCCGATGCGAAGGAATGGAAATTCAAGATCCGCGCCGGTGTGGAATTCCACAACGGCAAGACCGTGACTGCCGAAGACGTTGTGCAGACGTTGAAGCGGCATACGGACGAAAAATCGCAGTCGGGCGCGTTGGGCATCGTGCAGGGCATCGCGGACATGAAAGCCGAAGGCGACATGGTCACGCTGACGCTGGCATCGGCCAACGCCGACCTGCCGTTCCTGATGGGCGACTATCACCTGATCATTCAGCCGAACGGCGGGTTCGATAACCCGGCCGAGGCGGTGGGTGCGGGCCCTTACAAGGTTGTCGTACATGAACCGGGCGTCCGCCACGGCTTCGAAAAACATGCCAACTATTTCGACAGCACGATCGGTCACGCCGATCAGGTCGAAATCATCGTGATCAACGACAACACTGCCCGGACGGCGGCGCTGCAATCCGGTCAGGTCCATATGATCAACCGGCTTGACCCCAAGATCATCGAGCTGCTGAAGAACGCCCCTGGCGTGCAGATCAAGTCGGTGGCAGGTCGTGGTCACTATGTGTTCATCATGCATGTGGACAAGGCACCGTTTGACAACAACGATCTGCGGATGGCGCTGAAGTATGCGATCAACCGGCAGGAAATGGTGGACAAGATCCTGGGTGGCTATGGCACCGTCGGGAACGACTTCCCGATCAACACCGCCTATCCGCTGTTTGACGACACCATCCCGCAGCGCGAATACGACCCCGTCAAGGCCGCCGAACACTACAAGGCCTCCGGTCACGATGGATCGCCGATCGTTCTGCGCACCGCTGCCGGTGCCTTCCCGGGTGCTGTCGAGGCGGCGCAACTGTTCCAGCAATCGGCCGCCGCAGCGGGCATCCCGCTGGAAATCAAGCGCGAGCCGGATGACGGTTATTGGTCTGACGTGTGGAACGTGCAGCCCTTCTGCGCCAGCTATTGGGGCGGGCGTCCGGTGCAGGACCAGATGTATTCGACGGCCTATCTGTCGACCGCAGACTGGAACGACACCAAGTTCAAGAACCCCGAGTTTGATGCGACCCTGATCGCAGCACGGGCGGAACTGGACCCGGAAAAGCGCAAGGCCATGTATTCCGAACTGGCCCACACCCTGCGCGACGAGGGCGGTCTTATCCTGCCGATGTTCAACGACTTTGTCGAAGCCATCCGCGACGACATTCAGGGCTGGGAGGAAGACCCGAACGGCGAGCTGATGAATGGTCGCGCCTTGGCCAAGTGCTGGCTGGCCTGAGGCTGACGGCCGGTGGGACATCCCGTTGTAATCTTGGTTGCCCAGCGCATTGCGCTGGGCCTCCTGCTGCTGTTGGCGGTGTCGGTGCTGATCTTTGTCGGCACCCAACTGCTGCCCGGCGACGTGGCGCAGGCCATCCTTGGCCAATCGGCCACCCCTGAATCGCTGGCCAACCTGCGCGAGCAGTTGGGCCTGAACGAACCTGCGCTGACGCGCTATTTCAGTTGGCTTGGCGGGATTTTGCAGGGCGACCTTGGGGTTGCGCTGACCAACGGGCAAGACATCGCCACGGCGATGGGGCAGCGGTTGGGGAACACCATGTTCCTTGCCTTCTGGGCCGCGATCATATCGGTGCCGCTGGCAATCCTGCTGGGGTTGATTGCGGCGCGCTATGCCGGGCGCTGGCCCGACAAGGTGATTTCCGGCGTTACGCTGACAACGATATCGCTGCCGGAATTCGTGGTGGGCTACATCGTTCTGTATTTCATCGCCGTGCGCTGGCAATTGTTGCCGTCGATGTCGATGGTGTTTCCCGGCATGGGGGTGTTTGAGCGCCTGCATGCCGTGCTTTTGCCGGTGATCGTTCTGGTGATGGTGGTGCTGGCGCATATGATGCGGATGACGCGCGCGGCGATCCTGAACGTGATGCAATCTGCCTATATCGAGACGGCGGAACTGAAGGGGCTGACCCCGTTCAACGTGATCTGGAAGCACGCTTTTCCCAATGCCATCGCGCCGGTGGTGAATGTGGTCATGCTGAACCTTGCCTATCTTGTGGTCGGCGTGGTCGTGGTCGAGGTGGTCTTTGTCTATCCCGGCATGGGCCAGTATCTGGTGGACCATGTCGCCAAACGGGACGTGCCGGTTGTGCAGGCCTGCGGGCTGGTGTTCGCCGCTGTCTATATCGGGCTGAACATTCTGGCCGACGTCATCTCCATCCTTGCCAACCCCAGACTGAGGCACCCGAAATGAGACGGATCCCGATTTCCGCCCTGATCGGCATGGTGCTGACGGGGGCGTTCTTTGCCTGCGCGATTTTTGCCGACCTTATCGCCCCTTACAACATGGCCGAAATCGTCGGCGGGGTGTGGGACCCGATGTCGGACAAGCACTGGCTGGGCACCGATGCCATTGGCCGCGATCTGTTAAGTCGGATGATCTATGGCGCGCAGACAACGATCTGGGTCGCCACGATGGCCACGATCCTCAGCTTTTCGCTGGGTTCGGTGCTTGGGTTCCTGGCGGCCACGGTGGGGGGCTGGGTCGATCAGGCGCTGTCGCGCTTTGTCGATCTGATCATGGCGATCCCGTCGCTGATCTTGGCGCTGGTGATCCTGTCGGTGATGCCGGTCACCCTGACGGTGTTGATCATGGTGATGGGCCTGCTGGATGCAACGCGGGTCTACCGCCTGAGCCGCGCGGTGGCGGTGGACATAACCGTGATGGACTATGTCGAGGCGGCCCGCCTGCGCGGCGAAGGGCAATCCTGGATCATCTTTCACGAAATCCTGCCCAACGCCCTGTCGCCCCTGGTGGCGGAACTTGGTCTGCGGTTCATCTTTGCGGTGCTGTTCATCTCGACCCTGTCGTTCCTTGGGCTGGGGGTGCAGCCGCCGCTGGCGGACTGGGGTGGACTGGTCAAGGAAAACTCGGCCGGGTTGGTCTATGGCATTCCGGCGGCGCTGATCCCGGCGATGGCGATCGCGCTGCTGGCGATCAGCGTGAACCTTGTCGCAGACTGGATTCTGGGGCGGACGACCAGCCTGAAAGGGGGCCGTGGTGCCTGATCTGCTTGAGATAAAGAACCTGCGGATCGAGGCGACGGCCTATCCACCGGGCGAACCGCCGCGTGATGTGGTGCTGGTGGATGACGTGTCGGTGTCGGTGGCCCAAGGCAAGGTTCTGGGGCTGATCGGGGAATCCGGCGCAGGCAAATCGACCATCGGGCTGTCCGCCATGGCCTATGGTCGGGGCGGGGTGCGTCTGACCGGCGGGCAGGTCATGCTGAACGGGCGCGATCTGCTGAAACAAGGCGCGTCTTCCCTGCGCGGCCTGCGCGGGCGCGAGGTGACCTATGTCGCGCAGTCGGCAGCTGCGGCGTTCAACCCCGCCAAGCGGTTGATGGAGCAGGTGATCGAGACCACGCTGTTGCACGGCCTGATGACCCGGGATCAGGCCGAGACGCGCGCCGTGGGGCTGTTTCGCACCTTGGGGCTGCCAAACCCGGAAACCTTTGGTTTGCGCTATCCGCATCAGGTGTCGGGCGGGCAGTTGCAGCGCGCGATGACGGCGATGGCGCTGTGTCCCAAGCCAGATCTGGTGATCTTTGACGAACCCACCACGGCGCTGGATGTGACGACGCAGATCGACGTGTTGGCCGCGATCAAGGATGCCATTCGTGATACCGGGGTCGCCGCCCTGTACATCACCCACGACCTGGCGGTGGTGGCGCAAGTGGCCGACGACATCCTCGTGCTGCGCGGCGGCAAAAAGGTGGAATACGGCACCACGCGCCAGATCATCACCGACCCGCAGCAACCCTATACACAGGCGCTGGTGTCGGTCCGATCGATTGATCACGAAGAAAAGAAAGAAGCGCCGTCTGTCCTGTCGGTGGCGCAGGTGACCGCGCGGTATCGCGGAACGACCTTTGATGTGCTGAAGAATGTCACCGTCGATCTGCCTGCGGGGCAGACTCTGGCGGTGGTGGGGGAAAGCGGATCGGGCAAATCGACGCTGGCGCGCGTGATCACCGGCCTGCTGCCCGCATCGGCGGGGCGCATCACATTTGCCGGGCGGACCCTGTCGCCAGCGCTGTCGTCACGCACCAAGGACGATCTGCGCGAGTTGCAGATGATCTATCAGATGGCCGACACCGCGATGAACCCGCGCCAGACGGTCGGCACCATAATTGGCCGCCCGCTTGAGTTCTATTTCGGTCTGCGGGGTGACGCAAAGCGCCGCCGTGTGCAGGATCTGCTGGACCAGATCGAGATGGGCACGGGCTATCTTGACCGCTATCCGGCGGAACTGTCGGGTGGGCAAAAGCAGCGTGTCTGCATCGCCCGCGCGCTGGCGGCCAAGCCAAAGCTGATCATCTGTGACGAGGTGACATCCGCGCTTGATCCGCTGGTGGCGGATGGAATCCTGAAGCTGTTGCTGAATTTGCAGGCGCAGGAAGGGGTGGCTTATCTGTTCATCACCCACGATCTTGCCACCGTGCGCGCCATCGCCGACCGGATCGCCGTGATGTACCGGGGCGAGGTTGTGCGCTACGGCACGAAATCCGACGTCCTGGCGCCGCCGTTCGACAATTACACAGACCTGTTGCTGTCGTCGGTGCCAGAGATGCGTCTGGGCTGGCTGGAAGAGGTGTTGGCGCATCGCAAGATGGAAAGTGCGGGAAACTGACGATGGCACGAAAGCTGCTGCTGATCATTCTGGATGGCGTTCCTTATGCCAATTGGCGACGTCTGTTCGGCAATCTGGAAGGTTGGGTGCAATCGGGCGAGGCGCGGGTGTGGAAGATGCGCGCGGTGCTGCCGTCGACATCGGCCAGTTGCTATGCGTCCATCCACACCGGTCTGCCGCCGCAGGTGCATCGGGTGTGGGGCAACGAATACGTCCGTCGGCTTGAGTTTCCGGACGTTTTCTCGGAATTGTCCAAGGCGGGGCGCAAAACCGCTGCGGTGGCCCACTCGTTCTGGTCGGAATTCTTCAATCGCGCGCCGTTCGATGTGGTGCGGGATATCGAGTATGACGAACCCGAAAGCCCGATCACGCATGGCCGTTTTCACACGATGACGGGATACGGCAACGTCAATCAGATGACGCCGTCGGACGTCGATCTGTTCGGCACCCTGACCCGCCTGTGCGAGGTGAAGGGGATCGATTACGGAATGCTGCACACCTGCACATTGGACAGCATGGGGCACCGTTTCTATCACGACTCCGAAGAGATGGACCACGCCTGCTATGTGATGGATGCAATGCTGGCCCCTTGGGTGCATCGCTGGCGCGACCAAGGGTTTGAGGTGATCGTGACCGCCGATCACGGGCAGGACGCGCGTGGCCATCACGGCGGGACGGGCGAATTGCAGCAGGACTTTGCGTTCTACTACTTCGGCGACAGCGACATGCCTGCCTCAGACGTGGTGTTGGACCAACTGGCGCTGGCCCCGTCGATCCTGACGCGGTTGGGCGTGCCGGTGCCTGCCACGATGAAGGCCGCGCCGTTCTTCACGGCCTGAGGGTAGGTGCGGCGCAAAAGTTTTCGAAAACTATTGCCAAATTCCTTTGAAGGAATTTGCCTTTCGGGTCTGCATCAGTTTGCGTAATCGGCGTGGTTGTTGTCCAGCAATGCCTTGATTTCCCGCAGGTGGGCATCGGCAAAGCCGGGGTATGCCTCCCATTCCTGCGCGGTCTTTTCGGCCACGGCATCGGGCAAGACGCGCAGCGGGCGGCCGGTTTGCAGGGCGCGGATATACGTCTCGGCGGCGCGTTCGAAATAATACAGACGGTTGAACGTCTCGGCCACAGTGCGGCCAATCACCAGCACGCCGTGGTTGCCCATCACCATGACGGTGGTCTTTGGGTCCGCCAGCAGGGTGGCACAGCGCGATCCCTCTTCCTCGAACGCCATGCCGCCGTAGTGGTCATCCACCACCAACCGGTCGTGGAACATGGCAGAGTTCTGGTCGATTGCGGGAAGGCGGCTGTCGGCAAGGCTGGCAAGAACCGTGGCATGGATGGAATGGACGTGCATCACACAGCGCGCATGGGGCAAGGCGCGGTGGATGGCCCCATGCAGACCCCAGGCGGTAGGGTCGGGGGCATCGGGTCGGTCCATCGTTGAGGGATCGTTCGCGTCAATCTCGATCAGGCTGGATGCGGTGATGCGCGCAAAATGCCGCCCGTTCGGGTTGATCAGAAAGCGGGTGCCTTCGGGGTTCACCGCAAGGCTGAAGTGGTTCGCCACCGCCTCGTGCATGTTCAGATGCGCGGTCCAGCGAAAGGCGGCGGCCATGTCGATGCGGTCGGCCCAGTGTGTCAGATTGGCAAGGGGGGCGGTCATGGCGTGTCCTTGTAGGGCCACTCGCCGCTGGCGAGCGCGGTCAGAGCGGCGGTGATGCGGGCAAAACTGTCGGCAGCGCGGGGCACGGATACGCGCGCGCGCAAATAGCCGTGGACAAGGCCCGCTTCGGTCACGGCATGTGCGCGCCCACCTGCCGCACGGATGGCGCGGGCATAGGTTTGTGCGTCATCGGCCAGCGGGTCACATTCGGCGGCAAAAGCGACGGTGGGGGGAACTTGGGTGAAATCCCTGTCTTGCAGTGGCGCGCTGGTGGGGTCGCCCTTGGGCGTAGGTCCGGCATGGCGGATGTCGTGATAGTACAGAACATCGTCGCGCGTTAGCATCGGGGCGTGGGCGTGGGTCAGATAGCTGCCCGCATCCGTATCGCCGCCCAGGCTCGGATAGATCAGCACCTGTCCCACGATCCCCAGCGCACCGCCGCGCCCGATTGCGTGCACGGTTGCCGCCGCCAGATTGCCACCTGCGGAGTCCCCCGCCAGCAGGACCGGTCCGGGAAATGCGGCGGCCACGGCTTGCGTTGCGGCAATGGCGTCGTCAAACGCGGCGGGGTGGGGGTGTTCAGGCGACAGGCGATAATCGACGCTGACGACGGTAAAGCCGGTCGCGGCGCAAAGCTCGGCGCAGACATCGTCATGGCTGTGCAATCCGCCGACGACAAACCCGCCGCCGTGGAAATAGACCACCACGGCCCCGACACCCGCATACAGGCGGCAGGGCACGCCGCCAAAATTGCGGTCCTGCGCCATGATGCCGGCGGGATACCCGCGATCGAACGCCCGGCACATCCGGTCATAGATCGCGCGCTGGTCGCGGATCGTCAGATTGGCGGTGTTGGGGGGATAGGCCGCTTCGGTTGCGCGGATGAAGGCCCAGGTGGGGGCGTCAATAAGCTGGGTGTAATCAGGGGGCGCTTGCATGGGCCAAGTGTGCGGCGGGATGATCCATCAGGCTGCGCCGATGCGACGGTTCGGCGTCGTTTTCGCACAAAAAACGGGGCGAATCCAAAGGATGCGCCCCGTTCGCGGTAGATCACGCCTTAGGCGAGGGCGAGGTTGGTCGCCGACTCGCGCCCGTCGCGGCCCGATTCGATGTCGAAGGTGACCGGCTGGCCGTCCTTCAGCGAACGCAGGCCCGCACGTTCCAGCGCGGTGATGTGTACGAACACGTCTTTCTTGCCGCCTTCCGGGGCAATGAAGCCGTAACCCTTGGTTTCATTGAACCATTTCACGGTGCCCTTAGCCATCGTGAACTCTCCTGTCTTAACTGCCGCCCGCGGAAGTGCGGCGGCCCGGCTCAGTCAGCGCAAGTCGAATAGCTGTGCCGAAAGTCGGTGGACAGAAGTCGATAGTGATAACGTCGCAACGGGAAATATGGCAAAGCCGCCAAAAAAATCAAGAAAAAATGGCAATGGTGTGGGGCGGCGCAGGGCACGCCTCATTTCGGGCACCTGTCCGCCGCGCGTACCGGCCGTGCGCGCGGCGGGGGGGCGTTCAGAAGACGTCGAGGAAGTAAAGGATGATGATGATCGGGATCGGGATGCCGATCAGCCAGGCTGCAAGGCCTTTCATGGGTCTCTCCTACTCTTGTGTCTCCAGGACAAACGCAGCGGAGGGGAGGGGGTTCCGGGGGCGCAGCTAAAGCTCCAGTTCGCGTTCCAATGCCTCGCGGATCAGTCGTTGGTAGGGGATGCCGCGCTGGGCCGCCCGCGCCCGGATCGCCAGCATCAGCGGTTCGGGCAGACGCATGTTGACGCGGGCGGATTTGGGTTCGGTTTCCCAAGTGACCCGTTTGAATTGGCTGAAGTCGAGGGTCGACAAATCCCGATCCAGAAACTCCTGTGCTGCGTCATCAGTGGTCAGCTGGGGGACTTTCTTCATAACGCTTGACCTCTCGGGCGTGCATGTATCTGGCGCTGACGGGACGGATTTTGCCCGCACGCCAGCAGAAGGCAACAAAGGCGGGTCGTCCACCTGGTGTCGCTCCGACAGCAATGAAACGCTGTTCGGCCGAAGAATGGACCGGGTCAGGGGCAACGCGGGGTTCCGCGCGGAAGAACGCTTCAATCTCGGCCCGGGAGAGACCGTGCTTTTCGCATTTCGCGGTGTTTCCGTTGTCCCAGTCGAACTGCATGAAATGTATGTACGGATGTGTGGACAGTCAAGAGATATGTGCCTGAATGTTCACGCGAAGACATTAAGAATCCGTTGACCTAGGAACTAGGGGGGTGAGGTGCAAAAAACAAAACGGACGGGCGCGTGTGTGCCCGTCCGTCTTTGTATTGCATCACACGGCGGGGTTTCCCCCGCCCGACTTACCGGCTGAACCGCTTGTACTTCACCCGCTTCGGTTCGATCGAATCGGGGCCCAGGCGGCGAACCTTGTCTTGCTCGTAGGCCTCGAAGTTGCCTTCGAACCATTCGACATGGGCGTCGCCTTCGAAGGCAAGGATATGGGTGCAGAGGCGGTCGAGGAAAAAGCGGTCGTGGCTGATGATGATGGCGCAGCCGGCGAAATCTTCGATTGCGGCCTCCAACGCCTGCAGCGTTTCGACGTCCAGATCGTTGGTCGGTTCGTCAAGCAGCAGGACGTTCCCGCCCGAGCGCAGCAGTTTGGCCATATGCACGCGGTTGCGTTCGCCGCCTGACAGCAGGCCCACCTTTTTCTGCTGGTCGGTGCCCTTGAAGTTGAAGGCCCCGGCATAGACGCGGCTGTTCATCTCAAGATCGCCCAGATGGATCACCTCGGACCCGCCCGAGATTTCTTCCCAGGCGGTCTTGTTGGGGTCCAGCGCATCGCGCGACTGGTCGACATAGGACAGTTGCACCGTATCACCCAGCGTGATGCTGCCGGTGTCGGGCTGTTCCTGCCCGGTGATCATGCGGAACAGGGTGGATTTGCCTGCACCGTTCGGGCCGATGACACCGACGATGGCGCCCGGCGGCACGGTAAAGGACAGGTTTTCGATCAACAGCTTGTCGCCCATGTGCTTGGTCAGGCCGTCAACCTCGATCACCTTGTTGCCAAGGCGTTCACCGTTCGGAATGATGATCTGGCTGATGCTGGCCCGTTCGCGCACGGTCTGCCCCGCCATTTCGTTATAGCGCGAGATACGCGCCTTGGATTTGGCCTGACGGGCTTTGGCCCCGGCGCGGATCCATTCGAGTTCCTTTTCCAGCACCTTCTGCTTGGATTTATCCTCGCGCGCTTCCTGCTGCATCCGCTTGGCCTTTTGTTCCAGCCAGGCGGAATAGTTCCCCTCGTACGGGATGCCGCGACCCCGGTCGAGTTCCAGGATCCACGAGGTGATGTCGTCCAGGAAATAGCGGTCGTGGGTGACGATCAGGATCGTGCCCTTGTAGTCGATCAGGTGCTTTTGCAGCCAGGCGATGGATTCCGCGTCAAGGTGGTTGGTCGGTTCGTCGAGCAGCAGCATGTCGGGCGCTTCCAGCAGCAGCTTGGTCAGCGCGACGCGGCGGCGTTCGCCACCCGACAGCGTATTCACATCGGCATCATCGGGCGGGCAGCGCAGGGCGTCCATCGCGACGCCGACCGTCGCCTCAAGCTCCCACAGGTTGCCAGCGTCGATCTGGTCCTGCAGGGCGGCCATCTCGTCAGCGGTTTCGTCCGAGTAGTTCATCGCCAGTTCGTTGTAGCGTTCGAGGATCGCGGTCTGCTTGGCCACGCCCAGCATCACGTTGCCTTTGACATCCAGCGTCGGGTCAAGCCACGGCTCCTGCGGCAGGTAGCCGACTTTCGCGCCCTTGGCAGCCCAGGCCTCGCCTTTGAAATCGGTGTCCTGGCCTGCCATGATCCGCAGCAGGGTTGACTTGCCCGAGCCGTTGACGCCGACGACGCCGATCTTGACGCCTGGCAGAAAGTTCAGGTGGATGTTCTCAAAGCATTTCTTGCCGCCGGGATAGGTCTTGGAGACGCCTTCCATGTGGTAGACATATTGATACGAGGCCATGTGTGCCGCTCCCGGATGATGTGGTTGGGGGGTATGTAGCGATAATGCTGGACAAGGGCAACGCGGGGTGGTGTTGGTTTTGCCCTGTTTTGCCCAAGGAATGCGGATGTTTCGGGCACGGGGGGATTTCGGTGCGGCAAGGGTTTCCGCTGGCGCGGTCAGGCATGGTCATCGGCCTTTTGGGCGGGTCGTTCGATCCGGCGCATGCAGGGCATGTGCATATCACGCGCGAGGCGATCAAGCGGATGGGGTTGGACCGGGTGTGGTGGCTGGTCAGCCCCGGCAACCCGTTAAAGGTGCGGGGGCCTGCGCCGCTGGCGGACCGGCTGGCACGGGCGCGGACGGTGATGGACCATCCGCGTGTGGTGATCACGGACCTCGAGGCGCGGCTTGGCACACGCTACACCGCCGAAACGCTGGAGCGGTTGGTGGCGCTGTATCCCGGCGTGCGGTTCGTCTGGCTGATGGGGGCGGACAATCTGGTGCAGTTCCACCGCTGGGAGCGGTGGCGCGACATCCTGCGGATGGTTCCCATCGGCGTGTTGGCGCGGCCCGGATCGGGTGTTGCCGCCCGGCTGAGCGTGGCCGCCCGCGCGTTCCGGGTGCATCGCGTGACGAGAGGGGAACGTCTGGCGCAGAACGAAGCCCCGGCGTGGTGTTTCGTCAATGTGCCGCTGGATGACAGTTCCAGTTCCGCGATCCGGGCGCGTGGGGATTGGCGCACGCCGACCTGACCGCGTTGGTTGGTTGCAGAGGCGCGGCGAAAGGGGGGGCTCGCCCCCCCTCTGCGGCTATGACGCATTCACCCCCGAGGATATTTGGGCAGAGAGGAATGGGCCACAGATAAGGAGTGGTCCGAAGCCGGGTTGATCCTGTCCCCGCTGCGCGGCTAACCTGTGGTCTTGCGGGGAGGGTGTCATGATTTCACGTCGGGTACTGTTGAGTGGGGCTTTGGCCGCGGCAGCCCTGCCTGCGCTGGCGGACGGCCCTGCATCAAGTATCCGGCCCGAACGGCGACCGACGCGCGGTCAGGGCATCAGCGCGGGACCGGCGGCAGGTGCACTGATTGCGGCGGCCAATCTGGGTGGTGCGGTGGGTTTTGTCGTGGCGGACGCAGCCACGGGTGCGGTGCTTGAGGCGGTAGAGCCGGACCTTGGCCTGCCTCCTGCCAGCACGGCGAAGGCGCTGACATCGCTGTTCGCGCTGGAACGGTTGGGGCCGGGGCATCGCTTTGCCACATCGCTGATTGCGACGGGGCCGGTCTCTGGTGGACGGTTGCAAGGGGATCTGGTCTTGGCAGGATCGGGCGATCCGACGCTGGACACAGACGATCTGGGGGATCTGGCGGCGCAACTGGCTGCTGCGGGTGTGCGGTCGGTGGCAGGGCGGTTTCTGGTGTGGGACCGGGCCTTGCCCGCAATTGACCAGATCGCGGCGGATCAGCCGGACCATGTCGGTTATAACCCGGCGATTTCAGGGCTGAACCTGAACTACAACCGCGTTCATTTCGAGTGGAAGCGCGCGGGCGGGAATTGGGGCGTGGCGATGGACGCGCGGGGCGAACGGTTTGTGCCGCCAGTGCGGATGGCGCGGATGACGGTGGTAGAGCGTGATCAGCCGCTGTTCACCTACCTTCGACGGGATGCGCAGGAAGACTGGACCGTTGCCAGCACGGCCTTGGGCCAAGGCGGCAGTCGCTGGCTGCCGGTCCGCCGCCCCGGCCTTTACGCGGGCGAGGTGTTCCAGACTCTGGCGCGGGCACAGGGGATTGATCTGCCCGCCGCATCACAGGTGGGCGTCTTGCCGAAGGGCCGCGTGCTGGCACAGCGCCACAGCGACACCCTGCCCGACATGCTGCGCGAGATGTTGCGGTTTTCGACCAACCTGACGGCCGAGGTGCTGGGCCTGACGGCATCACGGTCCGACAGGTTGGCCGCATCCGCGGCCCAGATGAGCGGGTGGACCAAAGACCGGTTCGGGGCCGCCGGGCGCTTGGTCGATCATTCGGGATTGGGGGGTGCGTCGCGCATCAGTGCGGCAGACATGGTGCGCGCGCTGGTCGCCTCGCAGGCGACGACGACGGGACAGCTTTTGCCGGGGTTGCTGCGCGATTTTGGCATGCGCGATGCGGACGGGCGCGAGGTCGCATCCCCCATTCGGGTGATGGCAAAGACCGGAACGCTGAACTTTGTCTCGGCTCTGGTGGGGCATATCGTGCCGCCTGCGGGGCGCCCGTTGGTCTTTGCGATCTTTTGTGCCGACGCGCAGCGCCGTGATCGTCTGGCCGAGGCAGAGCGTGAACAGCCGCCGGGCGGCAAAGCCTGGACAAGCCGCGCGCGCAAACTGCAGGGGCAGTTGGTCGCGCGGTGGGCCGGGGCCTATTGCTGATGGCCCTTCGGGCTTTTTCTTTGCAAAAATACTCCGGGGGGGCGGGGGGCAGGCCCCCCGCTGCACGGGTCGTCAGGGGCGCAGGTGTCTGACGCGCGCACCCCATTCGATGGCGGCGGCATGCAGGCGGTCGATAGACAGTTCCTCGCGCACCTCTTCCAGCATCCGCAGTTCCATGTCGCGCAGGCGGCCATCGGCGGCCACCACATCGCAGGCCAACGCGTAGGCCGTTTCCAGAAGGCGTTCGGGCAGCGCCGCGCGGATCAGACCAAACAGCGCATCAAGGCCATCTTCTTCTTCGAACAGGTCAAAAACGGTCTGCGCAATGGCACGGGTGCGGTCCGGGTCGTAGTCTGCAAAGACCGGCATGTGGTTCAGCGTGCGCTGAATTGCCACCAGTTCGGCGGTGCGCAACTGTTCGTCGGACGCGGAAACGGCGATCATCACGGCGACCAGCGCATCTTGCGGCGACATCGAGGGGGGTGTTTCGGACACGGGCAGACTCCTGAAGTTCGGGCAGAGATTATTGACGCGGGGCGGGGGCGGCAATAGGAGACGGGGGTTGCGGGGGCACAGGGCCTGCGCATCTTTGAGGGATGAAGGCAATGTCTGCCCTGCGTGACGCCGCGATGAAGTCGAAAGCCTGGCCGTTCGAAGAGGCGCGCGCCATCCTGAAACGCTATGAAAAGGCCCCGCCCAAAAAAGGGCATGTGCTGTTTGAAACAGGTTACGGCCCGTCCGGCCTGCCGCACATCGGCACCTTTGGCGAGGTGGCGCGCACGACCATGATCCGTCGCGCATTCGAGGTGATCAGCGATATTCCGACGCGGTTGATCTGCTTTTCGGATGATGTGGACGGAATGCGCAAGGTGCCCGAAAACGTGCCGCAGCAGGACATGTTGCGACAGCACATGCAAAAGCCGCTGACCGCTGTTCCCGATCCCTACGGCGAATACCCCAGTTTCGGTCACCACAACAACGCGATGCTGCGGCGGTTTCTGGATACCTTCGGTTTCGAATATGAATTCATCAGCGCGACAGAGTTCTATCAATCAGGCCGGTTCGACGACACGTTGAAGCTGGCGACGGAACGCTATGATGCGATCATGAACATCATGCTCGCGTCGCTGCGCGAGGAACGGCAGCAGACCTATTCCTGCTTCCTGCCGATCCACCCGGAAACCGGGCGCGTCTTGTATGTGCCGATGAAGAACGTCGATGCAATCAACCACACGATCACCTTTGATGACGAGTCGGGGCGCGAATGGACGCTGCCGGTCACCGGCGGTCATGTGAAGTTGCAATGGAAGCCCGATTTCGGTGCCCGCTGGGCCGCGCTGGATGTCGACTTTGAGATGTATGGCAAGGACCATTCCACCAACACGCCGATCTATGACGGCATCTGCGAGGTCTTGGGCGGCCGTGCGCCGCACCATATGACATATGAGCTGTTTCTGGATGAAACCGGCCAGAAAATCTCGAAATCCAAGGGCAACGGGCTGACCATCGATGAATGGTTGACCTATGCCGCGACGGAATCCCTTAGCTATTTCATGTATCTGAAGCCCAAGACCGCCAAGCGGATGCATTTCGACGTGATCCCCAAGGCGGTGGACGAGTATCATCAGCAACTGCGCGCCTATGCCGGGCAGGACATCGAGGCGCAGGTGAACAACCCGGTCTGGCACATCCACCACGGCAACCCGCCTGCGTCGCATATGGTCGTGTCATTCGCGATGCTGCTCAATCTGGCCAGCGTGTCGGCGGCCAAGGACAAGACGGGGCTGTGGGGGTTCATCAAGCGCTATGCGCCCGAGGCCAGCCCCGAGGAGAACCCCGATCTGGACGCGGCTGCCGAATTCGCGGTGCGCTATTTCCGCGACTTTGTGGCCCCGACGCGGGTATTCCGTCTGCCCACCGACACCGAACGCGCGGCAATCGCCGATCTGCGCGCACGGCTTGCAGTCTGGGACGGCGGTCTGGATGCCGAAGGACTGCAATCAATGGCTTTTGCCGTTGGCAAGGACCACGGGTTCGAGCCGCTGCGTGACTGGTTCAAGGCGCTGTACGAGGTGCTGCTTGGCACATCTGACGGTCCGCGCTTTGGCGGGTTTGTTGCCCTGTATGGCGTGGACGAAACGCTTGCCCTGATCGACCGGGGTTTGGCGGGCGATCTGGTGGCCTGATGGCTTGACGCGGCCTTTCCGCGATCTACCCTTTCAAGCAGGGGACGATTGCGGGAAGGTCGATCATGCGACACCACGTTACCGGACTGCTGCTCGTTATGCTGCTGGCGTTGCCTGCCGCGGCGCAGGAAGACCCGATCCAGAACACCATTCGCGGCCAGCTGGACGCCTTCATGGCGGACGATTTCGCAAAGGCATTCACCTATGCCTCGCCCACCATCAAGGGCATCTTCATGACGCCCGAGAATTTCGGGATGATGGTGCAAAAGGGCTATCCGATGGTCGCCAGGCCCGGCGCCGTGCGGATGCTGGAACTGCGCGAGCTGGCGGGCGGACTGTGGCAACGGGTGATGATCACGGATTCCGCCGGGCGGACGCATCTGCTGGACTATCAGATGATCGAAACGCCAGATGGCTGGCAGATCAACGCCGTGCAACTGCTGCCAGAACCGGGGGTCGGGGCCTGAAGCCTGTCGCACGCCGCCGCGCGGTCAGCGCGCGCTGATCTGTGTTTGCCTTAACCCTGCCTTGCTATCCGTCGCCGCGCTGTGGGCGGTTTTGCCTGCCGCATCAAGGCGGAACAAGGCGAGGTAAGGAATGAACAAGGCGATTACCGACGGGCTGGTGCTGATGCCGCCACCCTTTGCGGCAGGGCTGAACCTGTGGTCGCGTGAAGACGGCAGGCCGGGGCAGGGGTCGTATGACGCCCAGCCCAACGCGGCCTTTGTGCCCGCTGATCAGGATTTTGGTGGCTGTCTTGAATTGCAGAAGACCAATGCCACGCAAAAGCTGCGGTGTTTCCAGCAAATTCCGCTTCTGCCGGGGCTGTATCTGCGGGTGACGGCGCGGATCAAATGCCTGTCGGGCAACTTTCCCACCGTGCGGATCGCGGGCTATGCGGCGGCGGCGAACGGCAGCAACGTCGCATCTGCGGTGCAGACCGGGCCATCCGTCACTTTGTCATCTTATGGCGAGGTGGTGACCGTCACCGCCATCATCGGATCGGGCAACCGGACCGGGGTTGACATGCTGTGGGGGGTTGCCCCCGTTTACGGGCATTTCGGCCTTGATCTGACCGGGCCAACCGGTGGCGTGGTGCGGATCGACGACATCGTGATCGAGGATGCGACGGATGTTTTCCTGCGCGCCATGATCGACTGGGTCGACGTGCGCGACTATGGCGCAAAGGGGGACGGCGTCACCAACGACACGGCGGCGTTTCAGGCCGCCGACGCAGCGGCGGGAACGCGCACACTGCTGGTGTCGTCGGGCACCTATGCGATCAATGGCAACCTGACGATCAATTCGCGCGTGCGGTTCGAAGGCACGTTGGTGATGCCCGACGGGGTGCGGCTGGCCTGCACCCGCAACTTTGACCTTGATACCTATGCGACCGCCTTCGGGTCAGAGCTGCTGGGGTTCCGCAAGGCTTTGCAGGCGCTGTTCTATTTCACCGACCATGTGACGCTTGATCTGTCGGGGCGGCGGGTCGATCTGGTGGCACCGATCGATGTGTCGGCGATTTCGGGTCTGACCAGTTTCGCCCAGCGGCGGGCCATCGTGAACGGGCAACTGGTGGCTGTGGCAGGAACGGCCTGGAACACGGTGACAGTCACCTCGGTCGCGACCTATTCCGTTGCAACGCCGGGGCGGTTGACCGCCGTGGCCAATGTGGCCAATATCCCGGTCGGCGCGCGGGTCAGCGGCACCGGTGTCGGGCGCGAGGTTTATGTCACCTCAAAAAACATCGGCGCGGGCACCGTGGAATTGAGCCAGCCGCTGTTTGCCGCCGCAGGCACCCGCACCTTCACCTTTCAGCGCTATGCCTACATGCTGGATTTCGGCGGTTTCGATTCGCTGCAAAAGATCGAGATCAGCGATGTGGAATTTCAGTGCAATGGTGTCGCAAGCGGCGTCCTTTTGCCAAAGATCGGCCTGACGATCCGGGTGAATGCCTGCGTCTTCAACCGGCCCAAGGATCGTGGCATCACCTCGACTGGAACGGGGTGTCAGGGGATGTTTGTCGATCAATGCCAGTTCCTGTCTAACGAACAGGCGCTGGATGATGCAGACCGCACCACGATTGCGATGAACGTCAACGCCAATGACGTCAAGATTCGCGACAACCGCGTGGTGCGCTTTGCCCATTTCGCCATTCTGGGCGGGTCGGGGCACATCCTGATCGGCAACCACTTCTTTCAGGGCGACGATGTGCCGGACGGATCACGCAGGGCGGGGGTTGTGTTCACCTCGACCAATGTGAAATCGCTGATGACAGGCAATTACGTCGACAACTGCTTTATCGAATGGTCGAACGAACACGACGCCGAGCCGCAGTTCATCAATGAATATTCGTTTGGCGGCCTGACAATCAGCGGCAATATCTTCATGGCCTCCAGCATGGGCGACTGGTTTCGCTGGATCGTCGTGACGCCGCGCGGGCCGGGGCATTTCATCAACGGTCTTGCGGTCACGGACAACGCATTTCGCACGGTGAACGGCACGGTGGATCGGGTAGAGATGGTCGATGCCAGCTTTGCCACGCTGGACTACGGGCGGTTCCGCAACATCTCGTTCCAGTCGAACACCTTCAACGGAGTTTTGCAGATGACCAGCAGCCCGGTGACAGTGGAACATACCCAGATGACGGCGGCAGATACCTGGGTGGTGAACGCGGCAGGGTATCTGCCCTTCGGGGCATGGGCACGCAATGTGATGGGCATCGTGGCCGAAGGCGCGGTGACCAACACCGCGAACGTGACGCAATATGTCTCGCCTTATGTGCAGGTCGAACAGGGCAGCGCAAAGAACCTTGTGAACCTGCGGTGGCCCGGTGCGCTGAAGGGGCGCGTGCAGGTCACGCTGCGCTGCGATAATCCTGTCTAGCGATAGGGGGCGGTCCGGTTGGACCGCCCTTTTTCACAGATCCTGCGGTTTCAGCCGCCACGCCCGCGCAAATCCGCCGTTCAGCAGGGCCGATGTCGGAACAAACCGGACAAAGGCAAAATCTGCAAAATCGACGTAGAGTTTGGCCTTTGGATGCACCGCCAGCCAATGATCGCGGATGGCGGCGCGGGCAGGATCATTCCCTGCGATGAACGTGGCCGTTGCCTTTATCATCAGGCGGGGGTGGGTCAACGGGTCGCCCTTTGGCCCAGCCTCGCCCACCATCAGCGCGCAGGCGGGGTGTGCGGCCAATGCCGAGTGATGCGGCGCAAGGGCCGAAATCAGCGTCATCAGCGCGCCGTCCGGACCAAGGCCAAAGGCGATACGGCTGATCCCCGGCGTGCTACCGTTGGCGTCGATCACGGCCAAAGCTGCGTGATCCGCTGCCGCCAACAGGCTGCGGGCAAGGCTGCGGGCCGTGTCATCGGCGGGGGCTGTGGGATCGGATCTGTTGGCGGACATTGTCGCACCTCTGGCTTGGCAATTGACAGGGGGGTGCCGCAGGCGTCTGGTGCGGCAACCCTCATCGCTACAGGTCCCGCATGACCGAGACAAGCCGCGCCACGACGCCCCTTTTGCTTGAATACCTGCCCAAACTGGTGACCGTCCTGCGCGAGGGGTACTCCTTTCGCGATCTGCGCGCCGATGCCTTGGCCGGGCTGACTGTCGCCATCGTGGCGCTGCCCCTGTCAATGGCCATTGCCATTGCCAGCGGGGTCGGGCCCGAGCGTGGGCTTTATACCACGATCATCGGCGGTTTCCTCGTCTCGGCGCTGGGTGGCTCGCGACACCAGATCGGGGGGCCGGCGGGGGCCTTTATCGTGCTGGTCGCCGCCTGCGTGATGGCAACAGGGATCGAAGGGCTGATCCTTGCCACCTTCTTGTCCGGATTCCTGATGCTGGGTGCGGGAATGCTGCGTCTGGGCACCTACATCCGGTTCATTCCCTATCCGGTCACGGTCGGATTCACCGCCGGGATTGCGGTGATCATCTTTGCCAGCCAGATCCGCGATTTGTTCGGGCTAAACCTGACGGCCGAGCCGGCCGAGATCATTGGCAAGGTGCAGGCCCTATGGGCCGCGCGGGACAGTGTGACCCCTGCGGCGATGGGGATTGCGGCAGCAGTGATCGTGGTGATCCAGGGGTTGAAGCGGCTGCGCCCGACCTGGCCTGCGATGCTGATCGCGGTCGGGTTGGCGTCGGTTCTGGCGGCGGCTCTGGGATTGCCGGTCGAAACCATCGGAACCAAGTTCGGCGCGCTGCCCCGCGTGCCGCCCGCACCCGCGCTGCCGCCGATGGACGCAAGCCTGCTGATGGCGGCGCTGCCTTGGGCGATCAGCTTTACGCTGCTGGGGTCGATCGAATCACTTTTGTCGGCAGTGGTGGCAGATGGCATGACCGGGCGGCAGCACCGGTCCAACGCGGAACTGCTGGCACAAGGGGTGGCCAACATCGGATCGGCACTGTTCGGCGGGTTCTGTGTCACCGGCACCATCGCGCGCACGGCGACCAATGTGCGGGCCGGATCGCGCGGCCCGGTGTCGGGGATGCTGCATGCGCTGTTCGTGCTGGCCTTCATGCTGGTCGCTGCCCCCTTGGCCGGGTTCATTCCGCTGGCGGCCTTGGCGGGGGTGCTTGCGGTCGTGGCGTGGAACATGGCCGAGAAAGAGGAATTCTGGCATCTGCTGAAATCGTCGCGGTCCGATGCACTGGTGCTGGTGGTGACGTTCCTGCTGGTGATCTTCCGCGACCTGACCGAAGGCATTGTGGTCGGCTTTGCGCTGGGCGGTCTGGTGTTCATCCGCCGCATGTCGGAAACCGCGATGCTGGAAGGGGGCACCGGAGATTTCCCCCAAGACGGTGCCGCGCGGTCCGACCGGGTGGTCTATCGCCTGCACGGACCCTGGTTCTTTGGTGCGGCGGCGCGGCTTGGGTCGGTGCTGGACCGCATCGCCGATCATCCGCGCGCCTTTGTGATCGACCTGTCCAATGTGCCCATGATCGACAGTTCCGGGGCGCGGTCGTTCCTGCTGCTGGCACGCAAGACGGCGCGCAAGGGCGGGCAACTCTACATCGTCGGTGCCCGCCCCGAGGTGCGCCGAACCCTGCACGCCCACGGCCTGCACGAACCCGAAGTGCGGTTTTTGCCCGACATGGACGCACTTGATGCCGACGTCGTGGCGGTGATCCCGGCCTGACCGCCCGGAACTGCCCACGACGGTTGGCTTTCTGCCCCCCTCACCCCCCGAGGATGTTTTGGCAGAGAGGAAGGGGCGTCCGTTGTTGACGCCCCATCAACCTTTGCATGGCTCTCTGCCTGGGCGGTACAGGTCGGGAAGCTGATGACCGCCTGAGGGGAAGGCACCCTGCGGATGGCGTTTGCCCGGTCAGGGTGCCGGGCTTTCCTGTTTCTCTTTACAGAAGTATCCCCTGGGGGACGCTGCAAAGCCGTGGGGGCAGAACGCCCCCCGACGATGCCGGCCTTCAGGGGAACGGATCGTCCTTGTATCCGACCCCTGTCAAATACAGCCCCTGCGGCGGGCTGACGGGACCGCAGGCGGTGCGGTCGCGTGCGTCAAGCGCCGCCTTGACGTCGTCAGGGTGCCATGCCCCGGCACCCACCCTTTCCAATGTGCCAATGATCGACCGCACCTGGTTGTGCAAAAAGCTGCGGGCGCGCAGGGAAAAGCGGTATTCGGTGCCACCCGGATAGGGCAGCGTTTCCAGTGTGATCTGGTCCAGCGTCTTGACTGGGCTTGCCGCCTGACACAGCGACGACCGGAAGGTCGTGAAGTCGTGGTGCCCGATCAGATGTGCCGCGCCTGCGCGCATGGCATCGGCATCCAGCGGCCCAAGCACGCGCCACGCCAATCCGCGATCATGGGTCAGCGGCGCGCGCCGGGTGATCAGGCGGAACAGATAGCGCCGTTCGGTCGCGGAAAAGCGGGCGTGAAAGTCATCCGGCACTTGGGCGGCTGTGACGACGGCAACAGGGCTGGGCTTCAGGTGCCAGTTCAACGCCTCGGCCAGACGGAAGGGTTCCCACGCCCGGATCAGATCGACGGTGGCAACCTGCCCGGTGGCATGGACCCCCGCATCGGTGCGGCCCGCGGCGGCGACGGTATGGGTCCCGGGTTGCAACCGGGACAGCGCGGTTTCCAGCGCGCCCTGCACGGTCGGCTGGCCGTCGGCCTGCCGCTGCCAGCCGTTGAACGGGCCGCCGTCATAATCGATCATCAGGGCAAATCTGGGCATCCGCCCCGGTTAGCCGATGGACGGCAGCCTGTCCACCATTGCCCCTACACTTGGCCCGCGCGCATGCCTATGTTGGTCGCAAGACAACGAGGTATGGTTTGGTCCTTTCCAGCATTACGGACGGCATCACCCGGGGGGTGGAGGGGGCGGTCGCCTCGGTTTCGGGCGTGTTGTTCGAGCCGGTGGTCCGTCTGGGCGTGACCGGCCTTAGCCGTGCCGGAAAGACGGTGTTCATCACCGGGCTTGTCGCAAATCTGCTGGACCGCGGGCGGATGCCGCAACTGCGCGCGCAGACCGAAGGGCGGATCGAGGCTGTCTTTCTGCAACCGCAGCCCGATGTCACCCTGCCGCGTTTCGATTACGAAGGGCATCTGGCGGCCATGACCGGCGATGATCCTCGCTGGCCACAATCGACGCGGGCGGTGTCGGAACTGCGCCTGTCATTCCGGGTGCGGCCTGCGGGGTTTCTGGCTGGGCTGACGGGGTCGCGCACGGTGCATCTGGACATTGTCGATTATCCCGGCGAATGGCTGCTGGACCTTGGGTTGCTAGAGAAATCCTACACCGACTGGTGCGACCAGACGCTGGACCAATTGGCCCGGAGGGCAGAGGCGTCAGACTACATGGCGATTGCACGGGCCGAGGACGGCTCGTTGATGCTGGACGAGGTGCGGGCGCAAAATCTGGCGGCGGCTTTCACAGCCTATCTGAAAGCGGCGCGCGCGGCCGGATGGTCTGACTGCACACCGGGGCGGTTCCTGCTGCCGGGCGATCTTGCGGGGTCGCCGGTTCTGACCTTTGCCCCTTTGCCGCGCCCCGCCTCCACCCCCCGTGGCAGCCTGTGGCGCGAGATGGAGCGGCGGTTCGAAGCGTACAAGGCGCGGGTGGTCAAGCCGTTCTTTCGTGACCATTTCGCGCGGATTGACCGGCAGATCGTGCTGGCGGATGTGCTGGGTGCAATCCACCAAGGCCCGCGCGCGGTCGAAGATTTGCGCCGCACCATGGCCGATGTTTTGTCCGCGTTCCGGCCCGGTCGCAACGGCTGGTTGACCACGCTTTTGCGCGGGCACCGGGTTGAGCGTATCCTGTTTGCCGCGACCAAGGCCGATCATCTGCATCACAGCCAGCACCCCGCCCTGACCGCGATCATGCAGGCCATGCTGCGCGATGCGAAGGACCGCGCCGATTTTGCCGGTGCCCTGACGGCGGCGATGTCGCTGGCGGGCTTGCGCGCCACGGTCGAGGAAACGGTGACCCGCGATGGGGTCGATCTGGCAGCGGTGCGGGGGCGTCTTCTGGCCACGGGGCGGCAGGCGGCCATGTATCCCGGTTCCCTGCCGGGCGATCCTGCGCGTCTGCTGTCGCCCGCGCGCGAAGGGGCCGAGGCGTGGCTTGATGCCGAATTCGGGCTGATGTCCTTTTCCCCGGCCCGGCTGAACCTGCGCCCGGGCGAGGGGCCGCCGCACATCAGGCTGGACCGGGCGGCGGAATTCCTGTTCGGCGACCGGCTGTGAGGATGCGATGACAGAAGATCCCCCCCGCACGCAGCGCCCCCTGGTGATCGAATATGACGAAGGGGTTGAGGCGGACCCCGGTCTTGCCCCCGCCGTGCCCGATCAGGCGGACGAACGCGCCTTGCGAACGGCGGCCCTGCTGGCCGCGCGCGGCACGGGGTCGCGTCTGTGGGCCTTTGCCGGATGGGCGTTCGGGGCCTTGTTCACCTTTGTCCTGTCAGTGGCCGCATGGGATTTCGTGACGACCTTGATCGCGCGCAATGCCATTCTTGGGTCATTTGCCATGGCGCTGCTGGTGCTGGCTGTAGGCGCGGCACTGGTTCTGGCTGCGCGAGAGGCGGCAGCCTTCGCGCGCCTTGGTCGGCTGGATGGGTTGCGGGGCCGGGCAGTCACGGTGCGGGCCGCGCAGGATCTGGCGGGCGCACGGGCGGTGGTGGCGGAAATGGGGCGACTTTACGCCGCCCGCGCCGATCTGACATGGGCGCGCGCCCGATTGGCCGAGCGCGGATTGGAAGTAATGGATGCCGACGCGCTGCTGTCGCTGGCCGAGGCGGAATTGATGGCCCCGCTGGACGCCGCAGCCCGGGTGCAGGTGGAACTGGCGGCCAGGCAGGTGGCGACGGTGACGGCGCTGGTGCCCATCGCCTTGGCCGATGTGGCAACCGCGCTGTTCGCAAACCTGCGGATGATCCGACGGATTGCAGAAATCTACGGGGGACGGTCAGGCACCTTTGGCAGTCTGGGCCTGCTGCGGCGGGTGTTTGGGCATCTGGTGGCCACGGGGGCTGTGGCCCTGACCGATGATCTGGTCGGGTCTGTGGCGGGGGGCGGGCTTTTGTCCAAAGTCTCGCGCCGGTTCGGCGAGGGGGTGGTGAACGGGGCACTGACCGCGCGGGTGGGGGTGGCGGCGATGGAAATCTGCCGCCCGCTGCCCTTTGTGGCCCTGCCGCGTCCGGGGGTATCAAACCTTGTCAGCCGCGCGCTTGCCGGGTTGTTCGGTCGGGCGGCTTAGGGCGCGGGCGCGCGCCAGTCGATCCAGCGGCCATGAAAATCGGCACGGCCCAGATCGATGCTGCGGTCTTCCGGCCACAGGCGCAGGGTCAGACCGGCACCGGGGTCGGCGCTGTCAGCCTCCATCCCCAGCAGGGCGAAGGGGGCCGTTTCCGTCGCGCGTGCCCCTGCGGCGTGGATGGCCGCACGGGCGCGGTCGCGGGTTGCTTGCGGGAAGTATTGCCAGGCCACGGTGTGAAAGATCAGGTGCAGCTGTTTGTTGAACGGCTGGCGCAGGCGTTGATCCAGCCAGTCGCCTGCATCAGCGCGGGTGATGGGCGCGCTCATCCGCGCCGCCTCGGTTGCCGCGCGGGCGGTGCGGTCCAGCCGGTCGGTCTGATCGGCCCAGACATAGGCCATCAGACGCAGCCGGTCTGCCACAGGGTCCAGCGGGTTCAGGTCCACGCCGGCGCGATGGGCCACCTGCGGCGCGCCGCTCACCGGGGCAGTGCCACGCCAGTCGGGTGACAGGTCAAGCACGGCGTCTGGCGGTCCCAGCCGCATTTGCCCTGCGGTCAGCGCGTACCGGTCCCAGATCAGGTTCAGCCCGGCACTTGCCCCAAGTTCGGACAGAACCTGCGGCAGGCCAAAGTGGCGGTCCAGCCAATGCCCCGCCGCGATCAGGATGGCCGACCGGCGCACCTCGTTCGTCTGCGGCGGGCTTTGCATCCAGCGGGTCAGAAAGCTGCTGTGTCGCGCCATCGCACCCTGAACGGCAGCGCAAAACGTGGGGTCATCCAGTGCATCGGCATGGGTATAGGCATCGGCCAGCGACCGGTCTTGGCCTGACAGGATCAGCGCGTGCAGACCACCCGCCAGACGCAGCGGCACGCTGTCGGCAAAGGGTGACGGATCGCCGGGCCACTTCAGCACCAGATCGTCGACCAAAGCGCCCGGTGACAGCGCCTTCCCCAGCAACCGCAGCACCCGCGCCGTCAGGGGCGATCCCATGTCCGCGCAGGCCAGGGCCTGTTCGGCAAAGGCCGCCCGGACCGCGCCGCCTGTCACCGGAACTTATCCAGCAATCGCTGCACCGGGGTGCGCGTGTCCTGAACCGGTTCGGGCAAAGGGGCGACCTTGGCCGGTTTTTCCACGGCCGAGGTGGACGACCGTGGCGGGTTGGTGCGCAAGGCCACCGCGTTCATGAACCGCGCGCCGTCGCCTTCGGCCAGTGCAGCCGCGCCATCAGAAATGCCGCGCAGCAGGTCGTCCAACCATTCGGTATCCGCCTTGGCAAAGTCATGCAGGACGTAAGCCGCTACAGCGTCCTTGTGGCCGGGGTGCCCGATGCCAAGGCGGACGCGGCCATAGCCTTCGCCAAGGTGGGCATGGATCGACCGCAGGCCGTTGTGCCCCGCATGACCACCGCCCTGTTTGACGCGGGACTTGCCAGGGGCAAGGTCCAGCTCGTCATGGAAAACGGTGATGTCTGCGGGTGCGATCTTGTAAAACGTAGCCGCCGCCTGCACCGATTGGCCGGACAGGTTCATGAATGTCTCGGGCTTCAGCAGGACGACCTTTTGCGTGCCGAGCCGCCCTTCGGCCACCTGACCGTGATACGCTTTGCGCCACGGCCCGAACCCGTGGTCGACCGCGATCCGGTCAACCGCCATAAAGCCGATGTTGTGCCGGTTGCCCGCGTATTTCGCGCCCGGATTGCCAAGGCCCACGAAAAGCTTCACCTGATGCTCCTGTTTGTTGACCTGACCTTTGCCCAGTCGCGGGGCGGGGTGCAAGCCCTTGACACCGGGGTGGGGGTCCAACACCGTGACTGGTGCAGGCAAAGGGGTGATCTGGTGCGGTATACGGTGGTCTGTTCCATGCGAAACGAAGGGCCGTTCATCGTCGAATGGGTCACTTGGTACCGGATGCTGGGCTTCACCGATATTGTCGTTGTGACGAACGATTGCACCGATCATTCGCCGCAATTGCTGGACGCGCTGGCGGCGGCGGGGTGGGTCACGCATCTGGTGCGGGATGTGCCGGACGCCCGCCGCATCTGCGCGGTCAAGCTGGATGCGGCAAAGGCCTTGCCACAGGTGGCCGGGGCCGACTGGGTGATGGTCTGCGACGTCGACGAATTTCTGGTGATCCACCTTGGCGACGGCCGCATCGGCGATCTGATCGGCAGCGTGACCCCAGGCTTTCTGGGTATGTCGATCAGTTGGCGGGTCTTTGGCACCGGCGGCGCGCAGACGTGGCAGGATGGGTTGACGCACCGCCAGTTCACCCGCGCGGCCCCGCTGCGCCACGGGCTTGCGTCGTGGATCAAGTCGATCCACGCGCATCCGGGCTGGTTCTGGCGGTTGGGCGAACATGGGCCAAAGAACCTGCGCGCACGCCATGCCGATGCCTGGGGCAAGCCGGGGATGCGTTGGGTCAACGCCGATGGGGTGGATGTGGACGAATGGCAACCGCGCGGGGCATATCTGCGCTGGCTGCGGCCCGATCTGCGCAGCTGGGCCAGCGCGCAAATCAACCATTACATGCTGCGGTCGGTCGAAAGTTTCGGGTTGAAGCGCGGCACGCTGTCATCTGTTGCAGGCGTTGACCGCTATACGGACAAGTATTTCACCAACTGCAACCGGAACGAGGAAGAGGATTTGTCCGCCCTGCGTCACGCCGCCGAATTTGACGCGCTGCACGCGCAAGCCATGGCCCTGCCGGGTGTCGCGCGGTTGCACCATCTGTGCTGCGCCGATTACGTCGCCCGTCTGGCGGAAAAGGCAGGTCGCGATGTGGCGGATGATCCGCGCTGGCATTATCATGCAGCACAGGCGGACGGCTAAGGCAAAGGGCGCGGCAGGTTTCCCCGCCGCGCCCCTTTCGCTGTCCCAGTGCTGCCCTTTGCGGGCGGCGTCGTTATTCGGTGTCGGCGTCGGCGTCGATAAAGCCGGCCGGGGCCGAGACGTTCGCGATCACGAAGTTCCGGGCGATCGTCGGCTTTGCGCCTTCGGGCAGTTCGATGTCGCCAATGTGGATCACATCGCCGATCACCTTGCCGGTCAGATCGACAGTGACGTGATCCGGGATGTCCCCGGCGGTCACTTCAAGTTCAACCTCGGGACGCACGACGGTCAGGGTGCCGCCACGCTTCAGCCCCGGAGAGGCCTCGTGGTTGATGAACGTGACGTGGATGAACAGGTTGATCCGGCTGGTGCGGCGCAGACGCATCAGGTCAAGGTGCGTCGGCAGATCCTTGACGACGTCGCGCTGAACGCCACGGCAGATCACGCGCACGTCTTCCTGACCTTCAACCTTGAGGTTGAACAGCGTCGACAGGAAGCGGCCCGCCTTCAGCTTTTTCAGCAGGTAGTTGTATTTGATGTTGATCGGCTGCGGATCAACGCCGCCGCCGTAAACGATGCCTGGTACGTAGCTCTCACGACGAGCTTGACGAGCGGCCCCCTTGCCTGTCCCCGTCCGTACCTCTGCAATAAGATCAGGGATCTCACCAGCCATAGAGGTTCTCCATATATAAGTCCGCCGCCCTCCAAGGGTGTGCGACGCGACCGGGGGGCTATAGCCGTGATTCGCCCCAAAGGGAAGTCGGAAAGACGGGCATGGGGTGACCGGCCACTGATCGACGACCACCGTGTTGTCGGTCGATTTCATCTGTTCTCTAAATATCCCACGGGGGTGCGGGGGTGTGAAACCCCCGCTGCCGGGTTGGTGACGGGGCAAAACATGGCCCATCCGTGCCAGCGTCGCTGCCCGCCCGTGGCGCCATTTCATTTGTCGCCGACGATCCGCACTCAGGCACATGCCCAGTCGCGCCGCAAGTTGGAGACAGCGATCGATCTGTTCCTGCTGACGGTCTCCGCGCGGTTTGTCTGGGACAGCGTCTGTCCCTGATGCGGCACAGGGCACGCTTGACCGGGCCGATCCCGGCGGCGCAGACTGCCCTGCGCCAAGGAGCGAAAGATGACCCTGCACACCCCCCTGACCAACAGCGACATGGCCGAGTTGACGGATTGGCGACATCTGGTGCACAGCCACCCCGATCTGTCGGGACTCGAGGCGCAGACCGCCCAGCGGGTCTGTGATGCGCTTGGTCCTACGAGCCCTGATCTGATCCTGACCGGTCTTGGCGGGCACGGGGTCGCGGCGGTCTATCACGGGGCAGAACAGGGGCCGACGGTGCTGTTCCGCTGCGAGTTGGACGCATTGCCGATCGAAGAGTTGTCCGGCCTTCCCTACCGGTCGCAGGTGCCGGGCACTGGGCATCTGTGCGGACATGATGGCCATATGACAATTCTGACCGGGCTTGCACGGCTGGTCGGGCGGGTTAGGCCCGCGCGGGGGCGGGCGGTGCTGCTGTTTCAGCCCGCCGAAGAGGACGGGTCGGGGGCTGCCGCCGTGATCGCCGATCCGCGCTTTAGCCAGATTGCGCCCGACTGGGCCTTTTCGCTGCACAACATGCCCGGCGCACCCCTAGGGCAGGTCTGGCTGAAGGCAGGGCCGGTCAACTGTGCGTCGCGCGGGTTGCGGATCGTGCTGGGGGGCAAGACTTCGCACGCGTCGGTGCCCGAGGCGGGGGTTTCCCCCGCGCTGGCGCTGGCCGGGCTGATCCCCGCGCTGATGGCGGCGGGACCGGGGGGCGTGGTCGGGCCGGGCTTCCGTCTGGCCACAGTCACCCACGCCCGGTTGGGAGAGCCTGCCTTCGGCATTGCCCCCGGTCATGCCGAACTGTGGGTGACGCTGCGCGCGCTGACCGATACCGACATGCGCGCCCTGCTGGACGAGGCGAAACACTTGGCCATGGCCGCCGCCGCTTCGGCCCGGCTGTCGCTTGAGATGTCGCATCACGACATTTTCGCCGGATGCGAGAATGATCCACAGGCCACCGACCTGTTGGCGCAGGCGCTGGATGCGCTGTCGATCCGGCACGATCCGGGGGAATTGCCAATGCGCGGGTCCGAAGATTTCGGCCTGTTCGGCAAAGGCGCGCGGTCGGCCATGTTCTTTCTGGGGGCCGGGGTCGATCATCCGATGCTGCACAACCCCGACTACGACTTTCCCGATGCGCTGATCGCACCGGGGGTGGCCGTGTTTCATCGGGTGCTGCGGCAGATGCTGGGCTAAATCAGCCCCAGTTCGGCATCCGATGCGATGCGGTCATACTTGTCGCGCGGCGGCATCGGCCGCGTGCGCCAGTCCGGTTCAAAGACAAAGCTGGACCGCGCCCGCCCCTGCGGCAGCGCGCCGTTGCCCGCCCCCAAGGCATAGTCGTAATACAGCTTTACGATTTCCTCTTTGCTGACCTGTTGGGCAGACGGATGCGCCAGACAGGCCGCCCGCCACTTTGCCACACGGGCGAAGTCCGGGGTGTCAGGCAAGGAAAAGCCTTCATAATATTCAAGAAACCAGAACCGCATCATCAAAGATGTATAGACCACCTCGGCCAGACCAAAGCGGTCGAACAGAAAGATGCCGTCCGGGTTGTGCTGGCGCAGAAAGTCGTCAAGCCAGGCGTAATGACCCAGCAGCGCGTCCCGGCGTGCGCCTGTCATGGCCGGGTCGCGGTTCATCACAAAGCTGTAGCCCGCGTTTCCGAACGGGCCTTCGCGGGTGATCATCAACCGCTCGACCGCGCGTTCATAGGGATCGGTGCGGGCTACGGGCGGTTCTGGAAACCGCTCTTCGACATAGCGCATGATGACAAGGCTTTCCTTCAGGATGCGCCCGTCTTCGGTTTCCAACAGCGGCAACGCCGTCGTCCCGCGCGACTTTTCCAAAAGCCACGCCTCGCGCGGTTTCGTGATGTCGACGACATGGAAATCGATCGCACCTCGCAGTCCCTTCAGGTCCAGCAGAATCTCGATTCGTTGTGAAAACGGACAGACGGGGATGTGGTAGATGGTTGGCTTCTTCATCGGATACCTCGCTGGTGTCAGAATGCCTGTGCCGGCAAGGGAAAGGCAAGGTTGCGCGGATCAGCGCAGCGGACGCGGCAAGCCTTTGCTTATGCGTGCCAAAATCGTTGCCGCAACGCCGCAAAGTCGTTAACGTTCATTAAACAATTGTTGACACGGACGGCGGGAGTACAGAGTGGAAAAAATCCAGGCCGCCCTGTCGAAGGCCCGAACCGAACGCAGCGCGGTGATGGGGGTGCGCGCGCCATCGCTTTCCGCACCTGCAGTCGCCGCGACCAAGGCCATTGATCTGGCCGCCCCGCCCGAACCCATGGCCGCCGCACCCCGTCTGCCATTGACGGCGTCATCGCTGAAGGGTGCTGTGGACCTGCGGGCGACACTGATGGGATGGGTCTGGCTGGGCGCGGTGGCAGGGGTCGTGTCCATCGCGGCCTTCAGCCCGATGGACAGCCTGTGGCGTGGCCTGCCGGGCATGGTGCTGGCGGCCGTGGCGCTGGTTCTGACGGTCATTTTCTACCTGGGCGGGATGCGCTTTGCGCAATCGCTGACCACACAGACGGCGCTGCTGCAAAGCCGCCTCGATGCGCTGACCCATGGCGCGCCCCCGATCCCCGAAGTGGCACCGGACCCTGTGCCAAAGCAACGCCGATCCGGCGCAAAGCAACCCAAAGGCAGCGCCATGGTGCTGGAGATGTTCAGTGTGCCGCCGGACCTTGGCACCGACCCTGCACCTGTGGCCAAACCTATGGCCGAGGTTGCCACCAGCACCTCGACAGAGGCCCCAATCGCCGTGGATGTGCCGACCGTGCCAGAAGTGTCGGTTTGCCCAGAAGTGCCGGTTTCCATCGCCGATCTGGTCCGCGCGTTGAATTTCCCGGTCAACGCCGAAGATGAAGCTGGATTTCAGGCGCTGCGTCTGGCTTTGGCCGATCCGCGCACGGCACCGCTGATCCAGTCGGCGCTGGCAGTGCTGACGGTGCTGTGGCAGGATGGGCTTGACCGGCCCGACTGGCAGATGGTGCCGTCCGACACATCACTGTGGCGGCAGATCGCGGCGGGGACAGGGGTGCAGGAGACGGATGTCACGCTTGACCCCGCCGGTCTTGCGCAAACGGCACAACGCTTGCAGGCCGATCCGGCGTTTCGGGCGGCGTCGGGGCGGTTGCTGGACAGTTTCCACCGTACGATGGCCGCGGTCGGGCAAACCGCGTCGGACGGGGATCTGGGACAGATCGGAGACACCCGCACCGCCTGGGCGTTTTTGATGTGCGCTAGTGCTGCCGGTGCCTTTACGCAGTGATTCAGATCATGGTCGACGCGCCCCACGTCTGACACCAAGCAGACGAAAGGCGCGACACGATGCATGCTGGCCTGACCGAACATGACGCCAAGACCCGCCTGACTGAGGACGGGCCGAACGAACTGCCCCGCGCGCGTCAGCGGACCGTGGCCCGCATTTTGGCCGAAGTGATCCGAGAGCCGATGCTGGCGCTGTTGCTGGTGGGTGGTGGTCTGTACCTGCTGTTCGGTGACCTGCACGAGGCGTTGATCCTGCTGGTCTTTGCGTCGTTCTCGGTCGCGATCACTGTCATTCAGGAAAGCCGCACCGAACGGATGCTAGAGGCGTTGCGCGATCTGACCAGCCCGCGCGCGCTGGTGGTGCGCGATGGCAGGCAGCGCCGGATTCCGGGGCGCGAGGTGGTGCGCGGCGATCTTCTGGTGCTGGGCGAAGGCGACCGGGTCCCTGCGGATGCACGTCTTGTCGTGGCCGATGAACTGCGGGTCGACGAATCCCTGCTGACGGGCGAATCCGTGCCGGTGGCCAAGCGCGTGGCGATCAGCGCGACCGAACCCGTGGCGCGACCGGGTGGCGATGACAGCCCGTTCGTGTATTCAGGGTCATTGGTGGTGCGTGGCGGCGGGCTTGCAACGGTCGTGGCAACCGGTGAACACAGCGAGATTGGCAGGATCGGCAAAAGCCTTGCGCAGGTGGATACCGAGGTGCCGCGCCTGCGGGTGCAGACCCTGCGGCTGGTGCGTATCTTCGGCCTGCTGGGCGGGACGGCGGCGGTGCTGGCGGCAGTGCTGTATGGGCTGGCACGGCAGGATTGGCTGGAGGGCGCGCTCGCGGGCATAGCCCTTGGCATGGCGATGCTGCCCGAAGAGTTTCCCATGGTCCTGACCGTGTTCATGGCGATGGGCGCGTGGCGGATTTCGCGCGCCAAGGTGCTGACGCGGCGGGCGTCGGCGATTGAAAGTCTGGGGGCGGCGACGATCCTGTGCACCGACAAGACCGGCACTTTGACACAAAACCGCATGACCGTGCGCAACGGCTGGAACGGTGCGCCCTGTGCGCCGGGCCAGATGGGGCAACTTGCGCTCTATGGCCTGCTGGCCGCCGCACCGCAGCCAGTTGATCCGATGGATGTGGCGTTTCACGATCTGGCGTCGGAACACGGGCTGTCGCCCGACCATCCTGCGGGCCGCTGGCTGCGGATGACGCAGGCCTTTGGCCTGCGCGCCGATCTGCTGGCCGTGACCCAGATTTGGCAGGATGCGGACGGCGCGCAGCTGGCCGCTGCCAAAGGCGCGCCCGAGGCGATCGTGGCGCTGTGCGGGCTGACCGCGCCGGATGCGGTGGGGGTCAAGGCCGCTGTGGCGGACATGGCGGCAGAAGGCCTGCGCGTGCTGGGGGTGGCCTGCGCCGACGTGCCGCCGGGGGCCAGCATTTCAGGGCCGCGCGACCTGACATTCCGGTTTGTTGGTCTTGTCGGCCTTGTCGATCCGTTGCGCCCGTCGGCCAAGGCCGCGGTGCAGGATTGCCGCCGCGCGGGCATCCGTGTGGTGATGATCACCGGCGATCATGCCGTCACCGCCCGCGCCATCGCGGCCGAGGCCGGGCTTGACACCGGGGACGCGCTGTCAGGTCAGGATGTGACCGGCATGGACGATGCGGCGCTGACCGCCGCCGTGGCGGATGTGACGGTGTTTTCCCGCGTGTTGCCGGAACAGAAGTTGCGCATTGTCACCGCGTTCAAGGCGCGGGGCGACATTGTCGCCATGACCGGCGACGGGGTGAACGATGCGCCGTCGCTGAAGGCCGCGCATATTGGCATCGCCATGGGCGGGCGCGGCACAGATGTCGCGCGTGAGGCGTCGTCCATCGTGCTGCTGGACGACGATTTCGGGTCCATCGTGCGGGCGATCCGGCTGGGGCGGCGCATCTATGACAACCTGCGCAAGGCAATGGGCTTCATCGTTGCCATCCACATCCCGATTGCCGGAATGGCGCTGCTGCCGCTGCTGCTGGGGATGCCGATCATCCTGACGCCGATCCACATCGCATTTCTGGAGATGATCATTGACCCCGTCTGTTCGCTGGTATTCGAGGCCGAACCCGAAGAGCGTGACGTGATGGACCGCCCGCCCCGGTCGCCTGACGCGCAACTGTTTTCACGCCCGATGCTGATGTGGAGCATGTTTCAAGGCGCGGCCACCCTTGGCATCGTCGTGGCTGTCTATCTGTTCTTTGCCGCCCAAGACCTGCCGGTGACCCAGTTGCGGGCACTGACGTTCCTGACGCTGGCGGTGGGGATCGTCACGCTGATCTATGTCAACCGGTCCTTCGCGGCATCACCGCTGCGGGCCTTTGCGCGGCCCAGCCTTGCGCTGGTGGGGGTGCCTGTGCTGGTCGGCGCGGCGCTGGCGCTGATTTTGACGGTGCCGGTCCTTGGGCGGCTGTTCGGCTTTGGCCCGTTGCGCGCTATGGACATCGGCACCAGCCTTGCCGCCTGCGGGCTGTTGTTTCTGGCGCTAGAGGGGGTCAAGGCCGTTGCCGGGCGCAGGCTGTTGCCCTGACGTCAGGGACGGCTCGCGCGCAGGAACAGCCGGACGGAATGGTTGATCCGTTTCTGCAACTCTGCCTCGTCCGGGACGCAGCCGCCGCACAGCCGCCGCTCCAACGCCTGATAGCCAAGCCAAAGCGACAACAGGTCTTGGGCGGCCTGTGCCGGATCGTCAACGGCGATGTCGCCTGCTGCGGCTGCCCCGGCCAGAATGTCGGTCAACAGGCCATGCACACGGCCCGGCCCTGCGTCGAAAAATCGCTTTCCCATCGTGGGGTTGCGCTGCGCTTCCATCGCGACTGACCGATCCAGCGCAAGGTGGCAGGGTTGCGTCAGCATCGTCACCAAGGCACGGCCAAAGCAGGTCAGGCGATCTTCGAGTGACCCACCATCGCCGGTGGCGTTGCCAAGTTCGCGCGACAACCGATCGGTTTCCCGCTGAACGATACAATCGAAGATCGACGCCTTGTCGCCAAAGTTGTTGTAAACGGTGACCTTTGACACGCCGGACCGGGCGGCAATCGCCTCGATCGGGACGCCGTCAAGACCCCGTTCCGCGAACAGGGTCAATGCCGCATCCAGGATCGCCTCGCGTTTTTCAAGGTCCTTGGGTCGGCCTGGTGCCCGAAGTGCCGTCATGTCTTCCCCACCGGATGCGCTGGCATCCGGGCACAAGGGTAGGGCGGTATCGTTTGGGACACAAGACATGGGTCGGGTCCGTATCAAGGAATGGCAAGCCCCGGCCAGTCCAAGGGGGCTGACCGGGGCCTTTTGTGCGCCTTGCCGGATCAGTCGTCGGACTGCGGTTGCAGCGCGATCAGTTCCGCCAGCGTGTAATCCGCCGGATTGACGCCGATGACTGCGGCCAGCGTCGCTTCGCCCGGAGTGACGGCTTCGGCGGGATTGGCCGTCGTGCGGTGTGCCCCCGACAGGACAAAGCTCAGCCGGTCGGTATCACCATCGCGCTTGGCTTCGATGATCTGCAACAGTTCTGGCACCGAGTATGCACCCGGCTCGACCCCGGCAGTCAGCGCAAGCTGCGCCGCACCGGCATTGGCGTTGCCGCTGGCCGAGGCGCGGTTTGCCCCCGACAGGAAATAGCTGGCATCTTCATTGTTGCGTTTGGCTTCCAGAATGTTCAGGAGTTCGGACCGCGAATAGGCACCCGGTTCGACACCGGCAGATAGCGCCAGTTGCACGTCGCCGGGATTGATGCCCGGAACGGCAGATGCGGCGAAAGCGGCTCCCGACAGGGTGGCGGCGATCAAGGCAGAGGTGAGCAGCGTTTTCATGTGAAGTTCCCTTTCCGTGGGATGATGTGGTCAGCATCGGGCCGTCCGCGCCGGGCTGTGCCGGTCGGGTATCGGGCATGGATGCCGTTTCGGTAGGTCGGTTGTCAGTCGAAGGGGCGGGTTATCGGGGCGGTCACTTGCAGGACCGCCAACCCAGACCCCGTCAGGGGAGCAAGTTGTGCGAAGGGATCATTTTCTGCAGGTCATGGGCTTCTCCGCCGTCTCGTTTCGTCCTGAGCACAGATATATACTGTACGATGTCGTATGCAATATAGAAAATGAACGAAATCGTATATTAAATACCCGTGATCAGGTGTGCGGCGCCCTTGAAAGACGCAGCCTGATGCACTAACGCGCGATATTTCTTTGCGAAAACAACAAGGTGCAGTGTTAGACACGCAGGTGACAGTGTGCGGCCACCAGCAGGGCGCTGCTAGATCAGGGCAATCAGATGATTGTCCCAGGCTGCCGCAGCAGTCCTTAACAGCTCAAAACGGTCGGTGCCGCAATCCCACAGCGCGCCCAAACCGTCGGTCAGGACAAAATCTTTCGGACCGGGGGCGATGCCGCACAGATCGGCGCGGCGATGCGTGGCGACGGGCGTTCCATCGGCGGCAAAGATCATCACCGCCCCGCCCTTGGGCGAGGTGATGGCGACATGCGCCCCGTTCCCGCTGAAGGCAATCGATCCCGCATAGCCCTGCATCACCAGCGCCTGCGCGTCATCGGGCGGGCACAGGCGCGGCGGCGTGCCGGGTGTCCACAGGCCCAGCTGCGGCACGGGTTCGGCAGGGTCGCCTTCCCATTGCATTGCAAAGGCCACGGTGCCGCCCGGTGAAAGCGCCAGATGCCGGATGGAATTCTGCGCAAGCGCGTCGCCCAGGTCGACCTGCTCCAGCAGCACGCCCTGCGGCGACAGCAGCGTCAGGTTCGGGTGCATGGTCGCAAGGGTCAGCTTGCTTCGGTCGGTCGGGTCGGTCTGGATGCCACCATTGGCGATGACCAGCCTGCCGTCTGACAGGCGTTTCATGTCATGCGGGCCAATGCCGCCGGACGACCATTCCCCGATGCGGGTGTAATCGCGGCCATCCCACAGGCCGATTCGGCCCTCGGACGTGTCGGCCACCACTTCGGATGTCATCAGCAGATCACCCGCATGGGTGAACGCGCCATGACCGTTGAACTGCCGACCGTCGGGTGGGGTCAGGTGGGCGATCACCTGCCCCCCGACGCAGTCGATGACCAGCGCAAAGATGCCGGGCCTGCGGGCAAAGGCAACCGCCTCGGGCCTTACCGGGTGGGCGCACGCGGCATGACCACGCGCGGGCAGGGCGATGCGGAACAGGCTTGTCCCGCTGACCGACAGGCCATGCAGGACAAACCCTCCGTCTTGCTTGGCCGCCGCCAGATAGGCGGGGCTGCCCACATCTGCCCAACCAAGGGCTGGCAGCCCGGCCGTCGCGATCAAGGATGCAAGAAAGGCGCGGCGGCTGGTCATGTCAGTCACCATCTGCCGCGTTGAACCCGATGCCAACCCCCAGCGCGGGGCCGATCTCGGAAAGGGCGGCATCGCGGGTGGCGTGGACGGCCTGTTGCAGAATCTCGACCTTCAGCCAGCCTTGCGGGTCTGCCACGCCTTGCAGGCCGGGGTCGTCCAAGCTGACGGTCAGCGTGATTGCCCGGTCAAAGGCGGCGGCTGTCTTCGGGCTGTCGGGCGACAGGGCAAGCGCCATGTCGCGCAAGGCGGCAAGCGACACCGTCACATTTTGCAGCGCACGGCCCGACAGCCGCGCCTCGGCCCGTTCGGGGCGAGGGCGGTCAAAGGTGCCAAGCGGGCGGCCCAACCGTGTGTCGGCGGTGAATTCCAGACCGGCAATCAGTTGAGTGAACATCTCTTGTCGCGCTTCGGCTGGTGTCAGGTAGCCCGTGTTGCCTGACGCGCCGGGGTGGATCAGTCGGAGGGCAAAACCGTCCGTCCAGCCGGTCTGGATAGCATCCGCCATATCGGCAAGGTCAATCGTCGTGGCGCGGATCAGCGCGCACGTATAATCGCCGGTCAGGGGGCTTTCGGGATACAGCAACCGCTCCAACCCTGTCAGTCCACGGGCGGCGACGGACACTTGGGCAAAGGCGGCCGGATCGTTTACCAAAGGATCTTCGGCGCGGATCATGGCGGTCTGCGCCTTGCCCCCAATCCCTTTGGATCGGGCCAAAAGGCGATGGCAAGCGCGCGACCGTCCTTTTCGGCAGGGCCAAGATGCAGGTGGCTGACGCCAAGCCACGCGTCCCACGCCGCGTTGAACGCGGGGCGCAGAGTGGGGGCGTCGCAGGTGGACTGTGCGACCCTGGCCAGATCGGCGGTGGCGCCCGCAAAGACGGCATAGCCCGGCAAGACGTGGCGCTGCACCACATCGACCACATCGGCGCAGGCGGGAGAGGCGGCAAGGCTCAGGGCAATCAGGCAGGTGCGCAGCATGTCAAAGGCTTTCCAGAAAGGCGACAAGTGCATCGCGGTCAGGGCGGGGCAGGGCGGTCACGGCGTCACGGGCGGTGGCGCCCTCTCCTCCGTGCCACAGGATCGCTTCCATCAGGCTGCGCGCGCGGCCATCGTGCAGGAACTGGCTGTGGCCGCTGACCTGTGCAGTCAGTCCGATGCCCCACAACGGGGGCGTGGGCCATTCGGTGCCGGTTGCGCGCGCTTCGGGCCGGTGGTCGGCCAGACCTTCGCCCATGTCATGCAGCAAAAGATCAGTATAGGGCCAGATCAGTTGAAAGCTTTGCTCTGGCTGGTCTGTCAGGCGGTGGGTGACGTGTTTGGGCGTGTGACAATCGGCGCAGCCTGCGGCGTAAAAAACGGCCTTGCCCTGCAGGACCTGCGGATCATCCACCCCACGCCGTGCCGGAACGGCCAGATTGCGGGAATAGAACGTCACCAGATCAAGGCTTTGACGATCAACCTCCAACCCGTCGCGGATGCCCGGTTCGGCCCCGCCCGGTGCGCCGCGACAAGTGCCTTGCGCTGCGGTGCAATCGCCCCATGGTTCGGGGAACAGCGCGTTCGAAAGGCCCATGTCGCCGGAAAACGCGCCTGCGGATTGCTCCTTGATCGTCGCTGCACCTGCCTTGAGGCCAAAGCGGCCCAACATGGGCATGCCGTATTCAGCCGACATCACGATATTCGCGCGGCCCGAGATGCCGTCGCCATCCGCATCCGTTTCATCCTGACGCGACAGGATATCGGCGCTTGGGATCGCTTCAAGCAGGCCAAGGCCGATCATCTGGGGTGCCACCCGGGGGGACAGCATCAAATCGGGGTGCAGGGCACCGTAGGCAGGTGCCCCGACGCTGTACCAGGGGGCGCGCAGGGACACGGCGGTGCCATCGGCCAAGGTTAGCGGAACGTCGGTATAGGCGATGGTCATCACCCCTTCGGCGGCGTGGCCGGGGGCGGCAAGGTCCTGCAACTGGCCGCCGTAGACCGGGTCGGGCAAGGTGGCAAGGTAGCCTTCGATGTCGGCAGGGGCGGTGCCGCCGGGGATCGACAGGCGCAGAAACATCGACACGGCGCTGTCGTCCGGTCCATCCGGCGCATGACCGCGCCCGTCTTTCAGGTGGCAATCCTGACAGGCCCGCGCATTTTGCAGCGGCCCCAATCCATCGGATGCAAGGGTGGATGCGGGCGCTGCCACCCATGTCTTGCGAAACAGGCCGTTGCCAAGCTTGAAATCCATCTCACGCTCGAACGGCATATTGGCCGAGGGCAGCGAGAACGCATCCGCGGTGCCGCGCGCGCGCACTGTCGCGGCACCACCCGGCTTGTCCTCGAAAGATTCGGGTTTGGAAAAGTCGGTGGGCGGGGCAAGGATCGCCGCAATCCGTGCGGCCTCGACGGCCGTGCGCGGCACAAACGACAGATGTGGATCGGTCAGGACAGGTTCCGCCAAGGCGGCCCCCGAAATCAGCAGCGCCGGAAGGATCATCAAGTGACAGTTCATAGAAAACCCCACCGGCGCGGGCCAGTTCTATTCGGCCTGATCGGCGGATTTGGCGTTCAACTGGCCATAAAGTTCGGCCCCCAACCTGTCGAACAGGCCAAGTTGTGATTCCAGAAAGTCGATGTGACCTTCCTCATCCGTCAGAAGTTCATCAAACAGCGCACGGCTGACGTAATCGCCGACTGTATCACAGTGACGCCGCGCCTCGATATACAGGGTGCGGGCGTCGTGTTCGGCGGCAAGGTCCGCCTCAAGCGTTTCGCGCAACGTTTGGCCAATGCGCAAC
This sequence comes from Pseudomonadota bacterium, assembly GCA_040385245.1. Classification (GTDB taxonomy): domain Bacteria; phylum Pseudomonadota; class Alphaproteobacteria; order Rhodobacterales; family Rhodobacteraceae; genus JAZKHT01. Next base: position 268,133 of record JAZKHT010000004.1, read on the forward strand.
GAATCCAGCTTTTGCAGGTTCGGGTGCCCTTCCAGAAAGATGATGCGCGCAATCAGCTTGTCGGCATGGTGCATCTCTTCGATGCTTTCGGCGCGGCTTTTGGCGGCGATCAGCCCAAAGCCCCAATCCTCTTGCAGGCGGTAATGCAGCCAGTATTGGCTGACGGCCGTCAGTTCCGATCGCAAGCCTGCGTTCAGATACTCGATGACTTTCAGATCACCCTTCATGCGCGTTCCCTTTCCCTGTGGCGCGACCCAAGGCCGCGCAGGTTTGCCGGTACTTCAAAGCTGTCACAGCGGCGCATCGTGTCCAGAAAGAATGACATGCACCCACCGCAATCGGCGCGTTTTCCCAACGCGTGATAGACTTTACCCGGTGTGATCAGGGTTGCCGGGTCGGATGCGCGCATCCAGCCCACCGCCGCGCGGATGTCGTGGTCTGAAATGCCCGTGCAGTGACAGACAATCATGGCGGTGGCCTATTGAAAGACGGCGTTGGGGTTATCAAGGCTGTCCGACCCTTCGATCGCCACGCCTGACAGACCCAGAACCGAGACCGCGCGTTCGATGGATGCGGTTTGCGTCACCAGCGCATCGACCGAGGCGGTGATCAACGCCTCTCCGGTCGCATTTCCGGCGGCCAGCATCTGATCATACGCAAGACCCCCTTCCGCCGCGGCTTTGACCGCGCCAAGGGCCGCAACGGATGCGTCAAGCTCTGCCCGCAGTTGTGCGTCGGTCGCAGGGTCCACGGCCGCCACAAGGTCAGACAGCGACGGGCCGCTGACGACAGTGCCATCCGGGCGGGTGTAGCTGCCAAGATAGACGTTGCGGATGCCCACGCCGTCGTAAAAATGGCTGTTGTGGGTGTTGTCGGAAAAACAGTCATGCTCTTCTTCCGGGTCGTTCAGCATCAGGCCCAGCTTGATCCGTTCCCCGGCGAGTTCGCCATAGGACAGGCTGCCCATGCCGGTCAGCATCGCCAAAAGGGCGGCCTGCGGGGCGGCGGTGATGGCCAGACGACCCGCGCCGCCTGCAGCCCACGCTGTGGCCATGTCGTTCAGGTCGGTCACCAAAAGGTCTGTCGCGGCCTTTAGATAGGCGGCGCGGCGGTCACAATTGCCGCCGGTGCAGCCGTCGCCCGCGATGAAATCGGTGTAGGGCCGCGCCCCGGCACCCGGCCCGGTGCCGTTCAGATCTTGCCCCCACAGCAGAAATTCGATGGCGTGATAGCCGGTGGCCACGTTCGCCTCGATCCCGTCCGCCTCGTGCAGGGTGCCGGACAGGAAGGCGGGGGTGATCTCGGTCGCGTCCACGGGGGTGCCTGACAGGGTAAAGGTCGGCGTGGCGATGATGTTCAGCGTGGAAAAATCATTCTCTTCGGATTGGCCATAGCTGGGGTCGACGTAATCGATCAGCCCTTCATCCAGCGGCCAGGAATTCACCCGGCCTTCCCAATCGTCCACGATGGCGTTGCCAAAGCGGAACACTTCGGTCTGCTGATAGGGCACGCGGGCGGCGATCCAGGCCGCGCGGGCGGCGGACAGCGTCGCGTCGGACGGGGCCGCGATCAACGCATTCACCGCCGTTTGCAGGGTTTGCGCCGTTGTCAGGCTGTCGCCATATCCGGCGGCGGCGATGTCTGCATAGGTCGTGGCGACATCGGCAGGTTCTGCCGCCTGTACCGGTCCCCAGGCGAGGGCGGTTGTGGCAAGCAAGAAAAGGGGGGACAGGCGCGTCATGGCAAAGCTCCGCAAGGATGGGTTCCGGTGGCCGTGCGGCGCTGGAATGGGAAATGTCTGACTGAATTAGTCGCCTTTGTAAAGGCGACTAATTCAGTTGCCTATTTCCTGCTGTCTGTCGAAGGGGGCCCGCCGGAATTACCGATCCTGCGCCGCCAGTTGCACAAGCCGCAGACAGACGCGGGTGGCGGCGGCCATGTCCTGCACGCTGATCCATTCAAGCGGCCCGTGGATTTCCTGCATTCCGGTAAAGATGTTCGGTGTCGGCACGCCCATTTCCGTCAACCGTGATCCATCCGTGCCGCCCCGGATCGGGACTGACACCGGCTCCAACCCTTCGGCCCGGCAGGCATCGCGCGCCAGATCGACGGGGCGCATGTCGTTTTCCAGCCAATAGCGCATGTTGCGATATTGCGCGCGGATATCGACGGCAATTCCGGCGCGCGGTTCGGTTGCCTGCACGGCGGCGCAGACCTGCCGCAGCAGATCGCCCTTGGCGGCCAGCCCGTCGCGTTCAAAATCGCGCAGGATGAATTTCATCTCGGCAAAGGCGGCCGTGCCGGTCACCTCGTACAGGTGGAGGAAACCTTGCCGCCCGTCCGTCACCTCGGGTGTCAGTGTCGCCTGCGGCAGGGTGGCGGTGATCTTGGCCGCCAGATGCAGCGCATTCACCAGCTTGTCCTTTGCGTAACCCGGATGGGCAGACACGCCGGTGATCTTGACCGTGGCCCCGTCGGCAGAAAAGCTTTCAAACTCGATCTCGCCCTGCCGGGCACCGTCAAAGGTATAGGCGAAATCGGCCCCCAGATCCTGTGGCAGACGTTTGTCGACGCCGCGACCGATTTCCTCGTCCGGGGTAAAGGCGATGCGGATTTTGCCATGCGGGATGGATGGGTTTGCCAGCAGGTGCTGGGCGGCGGTCATCAGGATCGCGATACCCGCCTTGTCATCGGCCCCCAGCAGCGTGGTCCCACTGGCGGTTATGATGTCATGCCCCACCTTCTGCGCCAGATAGGGCGACACATCGGGCGACAGCGTCAGCCCCGGCGCATCGGCAAAGGTAATCGCCCCGCCGTTATAGCCGCGATGCACGACCGGCTTGACGCCTGTGGCCGGAAAAGCGGGTGCCGTGTCCACATGGGCCAGAAATCCGATCACGGGTGCTGCGTCCACCGTGGCCGGGATCGTGGCCAGCACCACGCCATAATCGGTGATCCGCACCTCCGCAGCACCGATCGTGGTCAGCTCGTCCGCCAGCATCCGCGACAGGTTCAACTGGATCGCGGTGCTGGGCGAGGTGGTGCCGCGTTCGTCGCTTTGGGTGTCGACGGCGGCATAGCGCACCAGACGCTGTTCAAGTGCAGGATCAAAGTCGGATCGCATGGCATCCCCAGGGGTTGTTCTTTGCCCGGATCAGCAACGCGATGGGGCGCGAAGTCAAGCCTGCCGGGGGTGCCGCGCCTCGGCCCGCAGCAGGCTGACCAGCCAGCCGATCAGCCCCAGCGCCACCGTGCCTGCGGCCAGCATCCCCAGCACGTTCAGCGCCATCGACGAGGCGGCGGCCAGATTGCCGGTAAAGGCGTGACCCACCCCGACATAGACCGACACCCAAACCAGTTCGCCCGCGATGCCCCACAGCGTAAAGGGCAGCCACGGCAACCGCGCCGACCCGGCAGCAAGGTTCACATAAGGTCCAAGCGCGGACACCAGCCAGCGCGACAGAAACACCGCGATGCCGCCGCGCGTGGCCAGCATGGTTGTGGCGCGCGCCACCGGGGCCGCGCGCGCGCCAAGCCGGTCGATGATGCCCGCCCCGCCCCAGCGCCCGCCCCAATAGCCGGTCTGGTCCCCCATCACCGCCCCGGTCAGCGCCGCCCCGATGCTGCCAGCCAGCGAAAGATCCCCCGCCGCGACAAATCCCCCGGCAGCGATCATCAGCATCGATGCCGGGATCGGCAGCGCAAGGCAGGAAAGGAACGTGCCCGCCAGCAAAAGCCACAACCCATAGGTCGGCACCAGCGCCAACAGCCAATCGGTCACGGTTGTTGCCCCCCGTCGCCCTGCCGCGCCTTCAGCGTGACGATGGCGGCTTGCAGATCGGCGATCACCTCTGACACCGGCACGCTGCGCATCTTTGCGATTTCTGACAGTGTCAGCGGGTGGCCCTCTGGCAGGGGAAGGCCTGCTTCGGCATCCAGCTCACGCGGGCTCAGATCCCAACTGCGCCCGACATAGCCCACCGTCATCCAAGGCTGGATCGGTTCGTTCTCATGCGCGGACCAATAGATGACGCCGTAAATCAGCCGCGCGGCGAACAGCACCGTCAGCAGGGCGAAAACGCCGATGGCGGACACCAGAACGGGATGGGTGCGGAACAAGGCGCGCATGAAGGCAAACTTTCAGCGGGACGGGCAAAGCGTCACCGCTTCGCCCCGGATTTGCAAGGGGGGCCTACGACCCCGCACCCAGCAGGGCTGCGGCAAGATCGCCTTCGGACTTGACCAAGGCGGCGGCGATTTCGGTCAAGGTCTGGCCGTCTGCCACAGTGAACCCGGCCGCTGTCAGGCGCGCTGCGACAGCTTGCGGTGTTGCGCCAAGGGCGGGGGCGACGTCGGGCAGCGATTGGGACATCACGCGATGTGCCAGTGGAAACTGCGGTAGGCCAATGTGAAGGGACAGGGCGATCCCCGAAATAAGCGACACTAGAAACAACCCGGTGATCAGGGGCGTCGCATAGCGGTTAAACACATTGGTCATTTGATGTCTCGGCTTGGGAACCGTTCCCCGAAACGCCGCGCGCAGGCGTTTCCGTCGAAATAAGATTGATCGGTCAGGTGTGCGCCGCAGGGCTGCCCAATCAGGTGGCATCCTGCCTGCGAAGCGGGCACCCCATCTGCCAAAGCGCGCTTTGGCGCAATGCGGCCTTGACGTTCGGGGCGACTTGACTACCCTTACTGGAAATCGGCGCACAGCCACCCGGCATCAGAGCCCTGCACGCATCCCATGGCGGGATCTGCGCGCGGGGCTTTTCTTATTTGGACGCATCCATGACGCGGCGGATCGAAATTGGTCTTCTCTACTCTCGGTCGGGCAGTTACGCGCTGATCTCCGAGGCGTGCCGCGCCGGTGCGCATGCGGCCATCGCGATGGTCAATGCCGATGCGTCGCTGGGCCTGACCCTTGTCCCGGTCGAGCGTGACCCCGGCGGCAACGTCGATCTGTATGGCCCGCTGTGCGAAGACATACTGCGCAACACCGGCGTGCGCCACGTCATCGGCTGCGTGACATCCTGGAGCCGGAAGGAAGTCATCCCGACGGTCGAAAAATACGCGGCAAGCCTGTGGTACGCCGTCCCGTATGAGGGGTTCGAGGCGTCCGATCACGTTGTCTATACCCACGCCTGCCCGAACCAGCACCTGCTGCCATTGCTGGATTGGGTGATGCCTGCGCATGGGCGACGGGCTTATCTGACCGGATCGAATTACATCTGGGGGTGGGAGATGAACCGCCTTGCCCGCCAGACCATCACCGAAGCGCGGGGCGAGGTGTTGGGCGAACGCTACCTGCCCATCGGATCGCGCGACGTGGGCCGGATGATTGATGAAATCCGCTACAGCCGCCCCGATTTCATCCTGAATTCGCTGATCGGCCCTTCGTCCTATGACTTTCTGGCCGCTTATAGCGCGCTTGGGCAGGACGAACCGCATTTCCGGCCCGACCGCTGCCCTGTTCTGTCGTGCAACCTGACGGAATGTGAATTGCCCGCCTTGGGTACCGCGGCAGAGGGGTTGATTGCCGCGGGGCCGTATTTCCGCGGGGTTTCGGGATGGCCGGGTGCGGGCGATTTCGGGTCTTCCCACGAAGCGGCGGCCTTTGCGGCGGTGCGCGAACTGGCGCGCCTGCTGGCACAGCGCGACGGGTCCGAAGGCGACAGTCTGGCGCAACTGCTGTGCGGCGATACCGGGCAGGGAATTGTGGACGCGGAAACCCATCACACGACCTTGCCCGTGATGATCGCGCAGGTGCGCGGCGGAGCGTTTCAGGTGATCCAGTCGCGCAAGCCCGTGGCGGGTGACCCCTACCTGACGCGCGGCCATGATGCGATGGCGACGGTCCCAACCCTGCGGGTCGTGTCATGAGGCGACCGATCCGCATCCAGAACCTTGGCGGCGCGCGGGCGGTGATCCTGCACCGGCCGCACCCGACGGTGCAATCTCTGACACGGCAGCTGACGGCCATCGGGCTTGAGGTCACCCAAGTCTGGCCCGAGCTTGAACCGGCAGCCCTTGGGGCAGATTTCATCTTTTTCGACGCCGACATGGGCCATGATGGCCAGTTCCCGTGGGAGCCGGGCGCATCCCCGATGCCGATGATTGCCCTGATCGGGTCTGAGGCACCGGGGCGGATCGAGTGGTCTTTGCAAGCGGGCGCTCACGCGCAGATGCTGAAACCCGTGGGCGATCACGGGGCCTATTCCGCGCTGCTGATTGCCCGCGACGCCTTTGACGCGCAGCGCCTGCTGTCGGTCGAGGTGGCCGATCTGCGCCGCCGTCTGGATGAACGGCAAACCGTGGTGCGCGCCGTCACCCTGCTGGCCGCCCGTGGCAAGACCGAGGCCGAGGCTTATGCACAGTTGCGCCAGATGGCGATGGCCTGGCGCGTCAGTTTCGAAGATGCCGCCGCGCGCATCGTGGCGCGCTTTGCGACGGACGGGGGGGCGGATGACCGGCTTACCCGTCGCTGACCGCCGCCCCAAGGGGGTACTGGCCCGCCTGATGCAGCGCAAGCTGGCGGTGTTCGGGTTGGCGCTGATCGTGCTGGTGGTGGGCGGCGCACTCTTTGCCCCGCTGATCGCCCCCTTTGCGCCGGACGCGCAGCATTTCGACGGCCTGACGATCGAGGGCGCACCCCTTGCCCCCGGCGGTGCCTATCTGATGGGCACTGATCTGCTGGGGCGCGATTTGTTTTCGCGCATCCTGTACGGCGCGCGCACCTCGCTCATCATCGGGGTGGTGGCGAACGGCCTTGCGCTGCTGATCGGCACGCTTGTCGGCATCACGGCGGGCTATTTCCGGGGCTGGGTGGGGGCGGCCCTGATGCGGTTCACCGATCTGATGATGGCGTTTCCGGCGTTGCTGCTGGCGATCTGCCTTGCTGCGATATTCGAGCCGTCGCTGTGGATCGTGGCCATGGTCATCGCCCTTGTGAACTGGGTGCAAACCGCGCGGGTGATCTATACCGAAACCACCTCGCTTGCCACGCGCGACTTCATCGCCGCCGAGGTGACCTTGGGCGCGGGGCGGGGGCGCATCCTGTTTCTGCACATCCTGCCGCATCTGGTGCCGACGATCATCGTCTGGGGGACGCTGGGCATTTCGACGACCGTTCTGCTAGAGGCGACGTTGTCCTTTCTGGGGGTGGGCGTGCAGCCGCCGACGCCAAGCTGGGGCAACATCATCTTTGAAAACCAGACCTATTTTCAGGCCGCCCCCTGGCTGGTGTTCATCCCCGGTGCCGCGATCATTCTGCTGGCGCTGGCGTTCAACCTGGTGGGCGACGCGTTGCGCGATGTGCTGGACCCGACACAGCGGGGGCGCGACTGATGGCCGCCTATCTGATCCGTCGCCTGATCCAATCTGCCCTGATCTTGCTGGGCGTCAGCTTTGTCACCTTTTTCCTGCTGTTCGTGCTGCCTGCCGATCCTGTGCGCCAGATCGCAGGGCGGTCCGCAACCCCCGCGACGGTGGAAAGCATCCGCCAGCAACTGGGGCTGGATCAGCCGTTCATCGTGCAATACGGCCGCTATCTGGGCGGGCTGGTGCAGGGAGATTTCGGGCGCAGCTATCTGCAAAAGACCGAAGTGGCCGAACTGATCCGGTCGCGCCTGCCTGCGTCCCTGTTGCTGATGGCGGGGGCGATTGCGTGCGAGCTGGTCTTGGGTCTTGCCATGGGGATCGTCGCCGCGCTGACGCGGGGGCGCTTTGCCGATACTGCGCTGATGATGACATCCTTTGTCACCGTGTCCGCCCCGCAATTCGTGGTCAGCCTGCTGATGCTTTATGTCTTTGCGGTCAAGCTGGGCTGGTTCCCCATCGGAGGATACGGCACCTTTGCCCATCTGGTACTGCCCGCGCTGACCTTGGGCATCCTTGGGTCGGGCTGGTATTCGCGGATGATGCGGTCGTCGATGATCGACGTCCTGCGCGCCGACTTCGTCCGCACCGCCCGCGCCAAGGGTCTAAGCCGCACCCGCGTCGTGCTGCGCCACGCCCTTCCCAATGCCGTGCTGCCCATCATCGCAATGATCGGCATCGACATCGGCATCTTCATGGGGGGCATCGTGGTGGTGGAATCCGTCTTTGGCTGGCCCGGCATCGGGCAGCTTGCGTGGCAGGCGATCCAGCGCATCGACATCCCGATCATCATGGGCGTCACGCTGGTATCCGCCTGCGCCATCGTTATCGGCAATCTGCTGGCCGACCTGATTGCCCCGTTCATCGACCCCCGCATCAAACTTCGCTGACCAACAGGAGAGAACGACAATGAAAAGACTGCTCACCTCGACCGCGCTGATGATGGCGCTGACGCTGCCCGCTTTGGCGCAGGACTACACCCCTGATCCGGCGGCCAAGGCCGGCGGGTCGATCACCATCACCTACAAGGATGATGTGGCGACGCTGGACCCGGCCATCGGGTACGACTGGCAGAACTGGTCGATGATCAAGTCGCTGTTCGATGGGCTGATGGACTATGTCCCCGGCACCACCGATCTGCGCACCGGTCTGGCGGAAAGCTACGAGATTTCCGAAGACGGCATGACCTTCACCTTCAAACTGCGGCCGGGCGTGAAATTCCACAACGGGCGCGAGATGACGGCGGAAGACGTCAAATACTCGCTCGACCGGGTGACCAATCCGGCCACCCAATCGCCGGGCGCGGGCTTTTTTGCGTCCATCGCCGGGTTTGACGCGGCCATGGCAGGCACCGCGACCGGGCTTGAGGGGGTGACGGTTGTCGATCCGCTGACAGTACAGGTCGTGCTGTCGCGTCCCGATGCCACCTTCCTGCACGTCATGGCGCTGAACTTTGCGTCCGTCGTGCCGAAAGAGGCAGTGGACGAGGCGGGCGCAGACTTTGGCAAGAAACCGGTCGGCACCGGCGCGTTCAAGCTGGCGGAATGGACGCTGGGCCAGCGGTTGGTGTTCGAAAAGAACGCCGAATACTGGCGCGAGGGCGTGCCCTATCTGGATCAGGTGCTGTTCGAGGTCGGGCAGGAACCCGTCGTCGCCCTGCTGCGCCTGCAGAACGGCGAGGTTGACGTTCCCGGCGACGGCATCCCGCCCGCCAAGTTCACCGAAGTTATGGCAGACCCGGCGCAGGCGGCGCGCGTGGTCAAGGGTGGCCAGTTGCACACCGGTTACATCACGCTGAACGTGACCATCCCGCCTTTGGACAACGTCAAGGTGCGTCAGGCCATCAACATGGCCATCAACAAGGACCGCGTGACCCAGATCATCAACGGTCGCGCCGTGCCCGCAACCCAGCCGCTGCCGCCGTCGATGCCCGGCTATACCACAGGGTATGCGGGCTACGCCTATGACGTCGAAGGGGCCAAGGCGTTGCTGGCCGAAGCGGGGGTAGAGCCGTTCGAAACGGACCTTTACGTGATGAACACCGACCCGAACCCGCGCATCGCGCAGGCGATCCAGCAGGATCTTGCGGCCATCGGCATCACCGCGAACATCCAGTCGCTGGCGCAGGCCAACGTGATCGAGGCAGGTGGTGCTGGCACCGCACCGATGATCTGGTCGGGCGGCATGGCGTGGATTGCCGACTTCCCGGATCCGTCCAACTTCTACGGCCCGATCCTTGGCTGCGGCGGCGCGGCCGAGGGCGGTTGGAACTGGTCCAAGTTCTGCGACGAAGGTCTGGATGCCAAGGCGACCGAGGCGGACAGCATGGCCGACCCGGCCAAGGCTGCGGATCGTCTGGCGCTGTGGTCCGACGTCTATATGGGCGTGATGGAACAGGCCCCGTGGGTTCCGGTTTTCAACGAGGAACGCTATACGATGAAGTCCGAACGCATGGGCGGCGCGGATGCGCTTTATGTTGATCCGGTGTCGATCCCGGTCAACTACGACTATGTTTTTGTGAAATAAAATGTGCAAGGCGTGCAACTATACAATCCACGGCGCGCAGCACCACTTTGGCTGGGACAACACGCTTGTCCCAGCCGAACGGGTAGAGCCGGGATCGACGATCCTGTTTCACTGCCATGATTCCTCGGCGGGCCAACTTGGCCCGTCTTCCACGGTTGCGGATGTCGGAACGCTCGACTTCGGCAAGATCAACCCGGTGTCGGGGCCAATCTGGATCGAAGGGGCCGAACCCGGCGATGCGGTCAAGGTGACGATCGACAGCTTTTCCCCGCAGGCGCGCGACGGGGCCGGTTTCGGCTGGACTGCCAATATCCCCGGTTTCGGGCTGTTGGCGGACCAGTTCCATGAACCGGCGCTGCATATCTGGAAGTACGACGCTGCCACCCTTGCCCCCGCCATGTGGGGAGCCGAGGGGCGCGTGCCGTTGAAACCCTTTGCGGGCACCATCGGCAACGCCCTGGCCGAGGCGGGCCATCACAGCGTGGTTCCGCCCCGGCGCGTGGGGGGCAATCTGGATATCCGCGACCTGAACGCCGGCACGACCTTGTATTTGCCGGTCGAGGTTGCGGGGGCCTTGTTCAGCGTGGGCGACACCCACGCCGCCCAAGGCGACGGCGAGGTCTGCGGGACGGCCATCGAATCCCCGATGGACGTGATCCTGACGCTGGATCTGGTCAAGGGTGCCCACCTGAAAACCCCGCGCTTCACCACGCCGGGGCCGGTGACGAACCATCTGGACGCCAAGGGCTACGAGGTGACGACCGGCATCGGCCCTGACCTGATGACGGCGGCGCGCGATGCGGTGGCGGGAATGGTCGATTTCCTTTGTGCCACGCGCGGCATGGCGGCGGTGGATGCCTATATGCTGGTGTCCACCTGCGGCGACCTGCGGATATCGGAGATTGTCGATATGCCGAACTGGGTTGTCAGCTTCTACTTTCCGCGCTGCGTGTTTGAATGACCGCAGGGCATGAAAATCTGTCCGGGGCCGCATTGGCCCCGGACACAGCGACGGTCCTGTCGGTGCAGGGTCTGACGGTCTCGGTCAGGACCGAAGACGGGTTGACGCCGTTGGTGCAGGATCTGTCCTTTGACCTGCGGCGGGGGGAAACCCTTGCGATTGCGGGTGAAAGCGGGTCGGGCAAATCCATCACGTCCCTTGCCATCATGGGTCTGTTGCCACCGCCTGCGGTGCGCATTACGGCGGGCAGCATCCGCTTGGGCGACACCGATCTGGTGACGCTGCCGGAATCGCGGATGCGCGGGTATCGCGGTGACCGGATTGCGATGATCTTTCAGGAACCGATGACCTCGCTCAACCCCGTTCTGACCATCGGCGCGCAGGTGATCGAGGCGATCCGCGCCCATGACCCCGTCTCGCGGGCGCAGGCGCGTGTGCGGGCGTTGGAGGCGTTGAAATCCGTGCGCCTGTCGCAGCCCGAACAGCGCATGACCCAATACCCGCACGAATTGTCGGGCGGGATGCGGCAGCGGGTGATGATTGCAATGGCGCTTGCCCTGCGGCCCGAAGTGCTGATTGCGGACGAACCGACGACGGCCCTGGACGTGACTGTTCAGCGCGAGGTCCTGGATCTTTTGCGCGATTTGCAGCGCGATCTTGGCACGGCGATCATCCTGATCACCCATGACATGGGCGTGGTCGCCGAAATGGCCGACCGGGTGATCGTGATGAAGGGCGGCCGCGTGGTCGAGGCGGCATCGACCGCCGATATCTTTGCGCGCCCCGCACAGCCCTATACACAGGCGCTGCTGGCCGCCGTGCCCCGGATTGGTGGGGGGACGCCGCGCGCCGAAACCGGACGCGATACGGTGGCGACCCTGACGGATGTGTCAGTCCGCTTTCCCCTGCGCGGCGGGATTCTTGGCCGCGTCACGGCGCAGGTTCATGCGGTCGAACATGTCAGCCTTGATATCCGGCGCGGCGAGACGTTTTCCCTTGTCGGCGAAAGCGGCTGCGGAAAATCCACCATCGCCAAGGCTATCGTCGGCCTTGTTCCCCATACCGGTACGATACGGGTGGCAGGCCAAGCCCTGTCAGACCTTGATGCGGCGGGCAGAAAGGCCCTGCGCCGCCGCGTGCAGATCGTGTTTCAGGACCCGATGGCCGCCCTTGATCCGCGCATGACGGTGGGCGATCTGATTGCCGAACCCTTGGTGATCCACGGCATTGGCAGCGCGACCGAACAGCGCGACCGCGTGGCCGATCTGATGGCCCGCGTCGGACTGTCAGCGGATCAGATGTCGCGGTATCCGCACGAATTTTCCGGCGGGCAGCGGCAACGCATCTGCATCGCCCGCGCGCTGGCGCTGCAACCCGATCTGATCATCGCGGACGAATCCGTGTCGGCGCTGGATGTATCGGTTCAGGCGCGCGTGCTCGACCTGCTGCGCACCTTGCAGACGGAATTCGGCATCGCGTTCCTTTTCATCAGCCATGATATGGCGGTGGTCGAAAACATCTCGGACCGCGTGGCCGTGATGTATCTGGGCCAGATTGTCGAAACCGGCACGCGGGCGCAGATCTTCGGCAACCCCCAGCACCCCTATACCCGCCGCCTGATCGAGGCGGTGCCGGTGCCCGATCCCACCCACAAACGCGCACCCGGCGTTCGGTTGACCGGCGATGTCCCCAGCCCTGTGCATCCCATCGGCAGCGGCCCGCACCGTGAAACGCTGACCGATATCGGGCAGGGCCATCTGGTGGCGGTGCCTTAGGGGCCGCTACGCAGTCGGGTGTCCCGTCAACGCAACAACCGTTCCGCCAAGGGCTGCGTCGTCCGGATCATGCGTCACCAAAAGGGTCGGGATGGCGCGGGCCCTGACGTGGTCAAAGGTAAAACGGCGCATGTCCCCCCGCAACGCGGCGTCCAGTTTCGAAAACGGCTCGTCCAGCAGCAGGGCGGCGGGGTCGGCCAGCAGGGTCCGCATCAGGGCGGCACGGGCGCGTTGCCCGCCCGACAGGGTGGCCGGGTCGCGGTCGTAAAGGCCGGTCAGCCCCGCCTGATCCAGTGCCGCATCCACCGCTGCCCGGCGCGCCGCGCGCCCCCGCAGGGCCGGGGGCAGCCCAAAGGCCAGATTGTCGCCCACCGACAGATGCGGGAACAGCAGCGCATCCTGAAACATCAGCCCGATCCGCCGCGTCTCGGCCGGCAGGTCGGTCACGTCGCGCCGGTTCAGCCGCACCTTGCCCGACAGGCGGAACCCATGCGCCAGATGCCCGCCGATGCCATCCAGCAGCGTCGATTTGCCAACCCCCGACGGCCCCATGACCGTGACCACTGCACCCGCCGGAACATGCAGGGTCAAGGGCGCGAACAGGGCCGTTCCATCGGCGGCGTGGATGCACAGGGCTTCAAGATCAAGGCTCATGCGCGGGGGCCCCCGTCAGGTCGCGGCGATTGCGGTGCAGGATTGCGGGGATTGCGAAGGCGGCAAGATAGGCGGCAAAGGGTAGGGCGGCTTGCAGGGTGGCGTACACCCCTGTCACCCGGCGGTCCGATCCTGAGGACAGGGTGACTGCCTCGGTCGTCAGGGTGGCGACGCGGCCTGCGCCCATGAACAGCGTGGGCAGGTATTGCGCGACCGACACCGCCACGCCGACGGCCGCCGCCGTCAGGATCGGGCGCAGCAGAATGGGCAGCTTGACCGCCCACAGCCTGCGGCCCGGCCCCGCCCCAAGCGCGGCGGCGGCGTGGATCATCCGCGGATCAAGCGCGCGCCACGGATCGGACAGGGCAATCATCACATAGGGAAAAACGAACACCACCTGCGCCCAGATCACCGCTGCCATGCCGCTGGATATGCCGATGTGCAGGAACGCCACGTTCAGTCCGAACAGAAAGCCGATCTGCGGCACCAGCAGCGGCAGATAAATCAACGCCTCGGCCCATGGGGCGCGGGTACGGCGGGAGCGATCTTCGCCTTCAAGCCAGGCAATCGCCAGCGCCAGCGACACCGCCACCGTCGCCCCTGCCAGCAATCCTGTGTTGGCCAGCGCCCGCATCCATCCGTCGTGCGCCCCACCCCACGGGCGCAGCGACCAGCTTTCGGGCAGGATTTGCGGAAACGACCATCGCCACGCGACGGACCAGACCACCAGCGACAGCATTGCAAGGGCTCCCAACCCCATCAGCACCATCACCGCCGCGCTGGCTGCCCGCAGCCCCGGTTCGGCTGACAGTCCCCGCCCGCCGCGCCGCAGCCACCAGCGACCCGCGCGGCGCATCGCGGCTTCGCCCCCGATCAGCAGGGCCACGCCTGCCGTCACGATCACCGCTTGCAGGATGGCCCCGGCGGATGCGGGCAGGATCATCGCCGGGTCAGGATTTGTGAACCAGCGCGTCACGGCGACGGCCAGCGTTGGCGGGTTCGACGGGCCAAGGATGATTGCCATATCCACTACGGACAGCGCATAGGCCAGCACCACCCAGACGGGCAGCCGGATCAGCGGCCAGACCTGCGGCATGATGATCTTGATCCAGACGATGCCGCGCCCATATCCCAGCGCCCGCCCCGCCGCCATGTGACGCGCGACGGGGATCTGACCCAAGGCCGATAGGATCACCAGCAGCAGAAAAGGCACCTCTTTCACCATCAGCCCGACCAGCAGCGCAAAGCCCCAGCCATCGTTCACCGTTGCCAGTTCAGGCGGGCGGTCCCATCCCGCCAGCGGGGCCAATGCCCGCGCGATCCACCCCGATGGGGCCAGCACAAACGCCAGCCCGACCGCCATCGCGGCGTGAGGGATCGCCAGAAATGGCGTGAGCAACCGCGCGCCGGCCCCCGGTGTCATCCGGGCATGAGCCGCCGCGCAGAACCCCGTGGCCAGCAGCACCGACAGAAGCGTTGATCCGACCCCGGTCACCAGTGTCAACCGCAGGCTGGTGGCAAAGCCTGGCAACAGCGCCAGATCGCGCCACGGGTCCAGCGACAGCGTGTCCCGCCCAAGGGCCGGCAGGATGCCAAAGGCCGCGCGCGCCGTCTGCCACAGGCCCAGCGTGATGGGCGCAATCAGGCCCAGCCCGACCGCAACCAGCACCACCCCCCGCAGCAAACGACCGTCCCGGGTCATTTCGTATAGCGCCGCGCCCATTCGTCCGTCAGGCGGGTCATCCAGCTTGCATGGGGTTCCAGCAGGGTGGGGCCAAGGTCTGCAAGGGTGGGCAGCGCGTCGGACGTGGGCAGGGCCGCAAAGGCCGCCTGTGCCGCCGGGTCCAGCTTTGCCGGGTCCAGCACGGAAAACGATCCCAACACAGTGATGTCCTGCATATGGGCCTGCGTGGCCGGATCGAGCAGAAAGTTTGCCACGACCTTTGCGCCGTCGATGTGGGCGGCGTTGTAGGGAATGGCGACAAAGCTGATGTTGCCGATGCTGCCGCCCACAGGCACGAAAACCCGCGCGGTTTCGGGCAAAAGCCCATCGGCAATGGCAGCGGCGGTCGAGGCAGGGTCGAAGGACATGGCGATGTCCACCTCGCCATCGTTCAGCAGCTGTTGCTGGACGGATTCGTTTTCGGGATACGTCTCGCCCTGCCGCCACAGGTTGGGGCGCAACGCGTCATACCACGCCCACAGGGGGGCTGTGGCCGCGTCAAAGGCAGCACCGGTCACGGGCTGTTGCAGCACAGCCGCGTCCGGGGCGAGTTCGATCAACGCCTGCTTCAGGAACGTCGCCCCCATGAAGTTTGACGGAACAGGATGGGTGAAACGCCCCGGATTGGCCGCTGCCCAATCCGCAAATCCGGCCATGCTGCGCGGGGGTTCCGCCACCTTGGCGGCGTCGTAGGAAAAGACGAACTTCGCCAACCGCCACGGGCTTTCCATGCCGTCCACGGGCACGGTGAAATCGACAGATGCGGGGGATGTCGGACCAAGATCGAGATACTGCGCGTTGGGCAGGTCCGCCACGAACGGCCCGTGCAGCAGACCCTGTTCCTTCATCGCAAGGAAATTCGGCCCGTTGATCCAGATCAGGTCCACCGCACCGCCGTCGTTTTGCCCTGCGGCCTTTTCCGCGATCACCCGCGTCACCGCTTCGGCGGTGTCGGTCAATTTCACCTGTTCGACGGTAACGCCATACAGCGCCTGCGTCTGGGTGCTGACCCATGCAATAAAGGCGTTGGTGCGTTCGTCCCCACCCCAGGCGTTCCAATAGACGGTCTGGCCCCGTGCGGTATCCAGCGTTTGCTGCCAGTCGGCAAGGGCGGGCGTGGCCAGGGACAACGACAGGGCGGCAATCAGGGCAGGTTTCATGGACACTCCACAGGCGGGGCGGCATTGCGGCCGGGGCGGGTTGGGATCAGTCGGTGTTTCGGGGGCGCTTCGGCGGGGCAAAGGCCACCCAACCCTGATGCCAGCGCAGCGACGTGGTCAAGGCGCAGGCGGCAGCATAGCCATAGGCCAGCGGCGCAAACCACTGCGGAAACAGGCACATGGCGACAAAGACAACGATGGTTTCAAAGCCTTCGGTCAGGCCACCCAGATAATGGATGCCTTTGGTCGGATAAGCGGACGCCGTGATCCCCCGCTTGGCCGCAATGGTGGCAAAGGCCAGAAAGGACGACCCCGTTCCGATGAAAGATGCCATCAACACCGCGGCGGGCAGGGCGTTCGCGGCGGGGTTCGCCAAGGCAAAGCCCAAGGGAAACAGCGCGTAAAAGACGAAATCGAGCGCGATGTCCAGAAACGCACCCCGGTCGGTGGGCGCGGACTGTCGGGCCACGACCCCGTCCAGCCCATCCGCCAGCCTGTTGAAGGCGAGCAACACCAGTGCCAGACCATAGGCCCCGAATGCCAACGCCGGAACCGCACAGGCCCCGATCGCAAAGCCTGCGAGTGTGACGTGATCGGCGTGGATGCCACGGGCCGCCAACCACTGGCCGGGCGGAGTCAGGACGCGGTGTTGCAGGGGCAGAAGGGCTGCGTCGATCATCCGCGTCTCCAGTCATGGAAGCGTCGGGCCAGCGCCAGGACGCGCGGGCTTACATGCGCGCGCCGCCATTCCCCGGCGGCGAATTTGTTCGCCTCGGCCAAGGTCGGGTAGATGTGGATGGTGCCAAGGATCTTGCCCAGTCCCAGCCCATGCTTCATCGCCAGCACGAATTCCGCGATCAGGTCGCCCGCATGTGCCCCCACCAGCGTGACGCCAAGGATGCGGTCGCGGCCCGGCACGGTCAGCACCTTGACGAAACCCGCTGTGGTGCCGTCGGCAATCGCGCGGTCCAGATCGTCCATGCCGTAGCGCGTCACCTCAAAGGGGATGTTCTGTTCGCGCGCTTCGGTTTCCGACAGGCCGACGCGGGCCACCTCGGGGTCGGTGAAAGTGGCCCATGGGATCACCCGGTAATCGGCCTTGAACCGTTTGAACGTGCCAAACAGCGCGTTGACGGTGGCGAACCACGCCTGATGGCTGGCGGTGTGGGTGAACTGATAGGGGCCCGCCACATCGCCCGCTGCCAGAATGTTGGGATAGATCGTTTCCAGATAGTCGTTGGTTTCGACAACGCGGTTCACCGGGATGCCAAGGTTTTCCAGCCCGAAGCCCTGCAATCTGGGGCTGCGGCCCACGGCTGCGATGATGTCGTCAAAGGCGATGCGCCGGGTTTGGCCGTGATGATCGACCTCGATCCACTTTTCCCCGTCCGTCACGCCGCAGGCAAGCGCCTTGTGCCCCGTCAGCACCGTGACCCCGTCGCGTTCCAGCGATGCCTGCACCAGCGCCGATACCTCGGGGTCTTCGCGGCCCATGATCCGGGGGGCCATTTCGATCTGCGTGACCTGTGATCCAAGCCGCGCGAAGGCTTGCGCCAGTTCCGTCCCGATCGGCCCGCCGCCCAGCACGACCAGCCGCTTTGGCGCATGGTCGCGGTCGCGCAAGTGGTCCCACATCGTGTCGGATGTCAGATAGCCGACATCGTCGATCCCCGGCAGCGGCGGCACAAAGGGGGCCGCCCCGGTGGCAAGGATGATGGCGCGCGTCGTCAGGCGCTGCGTGCTGCCGTCTGCCAGCGCAATGTCGACCGTCCACGGATCGATCAGCCGGGCGTGGCCGTGCAACACCTGCACCCCAAGCCCGGTGTAACGCTCCACACTGTCATGCGGGGCGATATCGGCGATCACGCGGTGGACACGCTGCATGACACGGGCAAAGGACACCTCGGGGGTCACGGCTTGCAGTCCAAAGTCGTCGGCATGGCGCATCTGGTGGGCAAGTTTCGCCGCCTTGATCAGCGCCTTGGACGGAACGCAGCCGGTGTTCAGGCAGTCGCCACCCATCTGGTGCCCCTCGACCAAAGTCACCTTGGCCTTGGTTGCGGCAGCGATATAGGCAGACACCAAACCGGCGGCACCCGCACCGATCACAATCAGGTTACGGTCGAAGCTTTTCGGCCGGTTCCACCGGGCATAGACCTTGCGGCGTTTGAAAGCGGTCAGAACCATGCGGGCGATCCAGGGGAAAAGGCCCAAAAGGGCGAAGGAAACCAGCACCGCAGGGGACGCGATGCCTGACAGCGTGTCAATCTGTGCCAGTTGCGTGCCCGCGTTCACATAGACGGCGGTGCCTGCCAACATGCCCACCTGACTGACCAGATAAAAGGTCAGCGCGCGCATGGGCGTCAGCCCCATCAGCAGGTTGACGGCAAAGAACGGCACGGCCGGTATCAGGCGCAGGGTGAACAGATAAAGCGCGCCATCCCGCGCCAATCCCTGTTCGATGCTTCGGGCGCGATCTCCCAGACGCCGCCGCACCCAGTCGCGCAAGAAATACCGTGCGGCCAGAAAGGCCAGTGTCGCGCCGATGGTCGACGCAAAGGACACGATCAGCAGACCGCCCCAGAACCCGAACACCGCCCCCGCCGCCAAGGTCATCCAGACAGCGAAGGGCAAAGACAGCGCCGTGACTGCGACGTAAACCAGAAAGAACACCCCGGCAAAGGCAAAGGCCCGCTGCGCCCGCCAGTGATCCAGCGCCGAAAGCTGATCCCGCAGCGCCTGAACGGTAAAGTCCTGACCTTGCGTCGCCCACAGGATCGCGCCGATCAACGCGGCCATCAGCGCCAGAAGAACCGGCTTCTTCATCCGACACGACCGATGCGGGCCGCAGGTGACTGCATTGAAAATTGGGTTGTGATCATGTCAGGGCCTCTGCCCCTCAACATAGGTCTGATCCGTCGCGATCAACCTTTGGCTTGCGCGAGTCTGCCTTTCCAGCCGCAGCGCGTGATCCAGTGACAGCGCCCCCGGCCCGCGTGCCACCAGCGCAAGCAGTGTCGCCGCCCACAGGCCATGGGTGATCCATGCGTCGGAATAGACAAACGTTTGAATGACAATCGTCATGCCCAGCAGTCCCAAGGCCGAGGCCCGCGTGAACAGGCCAAGGATCATCAGCGCGGGCAACAGATGTTCGGCTGTGGTTGCCAGCACGGCGGCCAGATCGGACTGGATCAGGGGCAGGGCGTATTCGTGTTCAAACAGGAACCATGTGGACTCTTTGATGGTGAAAAGTCCGTCCACCTTGGTGCGCCCGGATTGCCAGAAGACCAGCGCCGGAAAGACGCGCAAGGCAAGGGCCACCATGTCATGCGGGAAACGGTCAAGGGTGCCGTTCAAGGTGCGGATCAGCGGAATCATCGGGTTTCCTTTGGCGGGATCAGGGCACCCGCCTGCATCAGGCGGATCAGGATGGGGCGTGGGTTGTGGCCGGGGTCGGCAAAGGTGGCCAGTTCGGCGGCAACCAGCAGGGTTTGTCCGTCCCTCAATGCGGCCACCAGTGCGGCATCGCCCGCGCCAATCGCGGTGACGGGCACGGCAAAGGTGGTATCACGCAGCACCAGCGCTGTTTCAGATCCCGGCATCGTCAGGTTCTGCGCCTGTGCGCCGGGTTGGTTCGCGGCCCAGATCGTCACGGCCGGATGCGACAGGTGCAGCACCTGCACCGACGGATGCACCCCCAACCGTGCCGTGCCGGGATCGGCGGCGGCAGCCAACAGGGCGCTGGCCGCGATCGGGCGGGCATCGGCGGCGTGATAGGCACGCCCGCGTGCCAGCTCGATCCGCGCCACATCGGCCATATAGGTATAGCCTGCCAGCGGCGGGAAATGGGCCAGAAAACCCGGAAAGGTTTCGCCCCATTCCAGCAGAACGGGGGATTTCGGGCGGTTCGCGTCCAGATAGACCTTGGCCATGGCGCGAAAGAACGCTGTCCCCACCAGACGTTCGATCACCGGAAACCGCTTTGCCAGCGCGTCGGTCAGTCCGACGGCAATGGTATTGCGATAGACGTCAAAGCGGCGCGCTGCATCCTGCGGCGCGTGGGCCGTCAGGCCGGGGGGCAGGGTGCCGTCGACGATCCCGCAAGCAAAGGCTGCGATCAGATCAGGATGCGCGGGCAAGATCGACCCCCGCTGTGGTATCCAGCATCGCATGGGCCCGCATCGCCTCGGCCAGCAGATCGGGCCAGGGGGGCAGATCATTGTCCCATTCGATCAGCGTGGGCAACGGGCCGGTGCGGGCCAGCACATGGGCATAAAGCGACCAGACAGGGTCGGCAACCGGGCAGCCATGTGCGTCGATCAGCAACGGGCCAGACGGCAGCATTTCGGTGTCATGCCCCCCAAGGTGAACCTCGGCCACTGCCGACAGGGGAAAGGCCGACAGGTAGGCCAGCGGATCGGTGCGGTGATTGGTGGCCGAGACAAAGACGTTGTTCACATCCAGCAGCAACCCACAGCCGGTCCGTTGCACCAACTGCGCCAGAAACTCGGTCTCCGGGATCGTGGATTGTTCAAACAGAACATAGGTGGACGGGTTTTCCAACAGCATTTGCCGCCCCAGCGCATCCTGCACGCGAGCCACATGCGCGCAGACCTGCGTCAGCGTCTCGTCGGTATAGGGCAGGGGCAGGAGATCGTTCAGATAATCGCCGCCATGGCTGGACCACGCCAGATGTTCGGAAAAGCTGTCTGGCTGATAGCGGTCGCACAGCACGCGCAGACGGGCCAGATGATCGGCGTTCAGATCATCCGCCCCGCCGATCGACAGGCCGACCCCATGAAGCGATAGCGCAAAGTCCGCGCGCAGGGCAGACAGTTGCGCATGCGGCAACCCACCCGCCCCCATGTAGTTTTCGGCATGCACCTCGAAAAACCCTAAACGCGGTCTGGTGCTGCGGATGGCGTCGAAATGTTCGGGTTTGAAACCGACACCGGTAGAAGCGGGCAGGGGCATGGGCTATCCTTTCAGACGGGGTCAGGGCGGGGCTTCAGTCCCCGCCCTGATACGGAATCACGCCGGGATGTCGCGGGTCAGTGCCTCTAGCGCGCCCATGCGTGCGGTGCCATCGTCGGCGGCAGGCAGGTCCATCGTAACGCAGGTGCCAGCCGGAACCAGCTTCCATGCGTTGCCCTGATAATCGACCATCGATGTGCCTGCGCAGGTGGTGCCAGCCCCCGCCGCGCAATCGTTTTGGCCGGCCAGCGCCACGCCAAAGCATTTTTCCATTTCGCCCTCGGCATGGGCAGCGGTCACTGCCATCGCGGACAGCGCGCACGCCAGCGTGGCACCCAAGGCAAGGGTCGATTTCATCATCGTCATGTCATTCTCCGTGTCTGACCAACGCAGCCCGCTTGTCGGGTCGGCAAAGGGCAGTTCGACGGGGGCGCATCTTTGTTACGTCCATCACGAAAGGGTGTTTCTGCGGCGGCGGGTCAGTCGGTTGGCGCGGCTTTGGCCGGGGGCCTTGGGCCGGGTATCCTGCTGGTGGTGTCCCTTGCCGTCTCCAACTATGTCGTCTCGCGTCAGCGTGGCTATGGCACGGTCGTGCACTTTGATCGCGCCCGATTTGCCCGGTCCATCCTGCGGGCCATGCCATCTGTGGGCGCGCCAATCATCATCCTTACCGGAATGTTTTCGGGCATCGTGACGCCGACCGAAGGCGCGGGGCTTGCCGTTCTTTACACCCTGCTTGTGGGCGGCCTTGTGCACCGCGAAATCGGGTGGCGCGATTTCGTCGAACTGGCCATCAAGGCCGGACAGCTAGCCGGCACGGTGCTGTTGATCCTGATGGTGGCCTCGGCCGCGACGTTTATCTTCACCGTTGATCTGATGCCGCAAAAGGCATCCGGGCTGTTGTCCCTGATCAGCGGATCGCCCTTTGTGACGCTGCTGATGATGGGGCTGATCTTCCTGATCGTCGGCATGTTGATGGACATCGTCGCCGCCGCGCTTATGCTGATCCCGGTGTTGATGCCCGCGGCGGTCGCGGCAGGGGTGGACCCGATGCATTTCCTGATCTTCATGGTCACTTGCCTTGCGATCGGTCTTGCAACGCCGCCCGTCGGCACCTGCCTGTTCGCCACGGCCTATGTCGCCAAGATCCCGACCGAGCGGTTGGTGATCGCCAGCCTGCCATTCTATGCCATCAACATCTTCGCCGCGATCCTTGTGGCAGCCTTTCCGCAGATCGTCATGTGGCCCATCGCCCTGCTGACATGACGCAGACCCGGATCGTCGTCATGGGGGTATCCGGATGCGGGAAATCCACCGTCGGCCTGGCCTTGGCGCGGCGGCTTGGCGCGGGCTTTCTTGAAGGGGACAGCCTGCATCCCGCTGATAACATTCGTGCCATGACATCCGGAATTGCGCTGACCGATGCCATGCGGCTGCCATGGTTGGAGGATGTGGCCAACGCGCTACATGGTGGACCAACGGGCAGTGTCGCCGCCTGCTCGGCCTTGCGCTGGAGCTACCGGGATATCTTGCGACGGCAGGGGGCAGTGTTCTTTGTGCACTTGGAAATAGGTCTGCAGGAAACCCGTGCCCGGATGCAGGCCAGATCCGGGCATTTCATGAACCCGGCCCTTGCCGACAGCCAACATGCCAGCCTTGAACCTCTGCAAGGCGATGAATGGGGGATGACCGTTGCGGCGGGCTTGCCGTCAGACGTGCTGGTAAACCTGATCTGCGACCACCTTCAGACCCATTCACGCGATACGTGAAGGGCAGAAATCGCTGGGTGCAAATCTTGCGCGTATGAACCGCGTCCCAAGTCTGTTCGCGGGATTCTGACGTGGCGATCACCCTGCCGCCAAGGGCGGCGATGTCGAATCATCGTGCGGCCCATCCCGTGTCACGACTTCGTGTTCGTGCGGCTGCGGATTGATCCAGATATTTAAAATGCAGGATTTAAGGCTTCACCGGTGTATTTGCCGTCGACCAGGGATGGCATTGACCAACCTAAAGAATTGACTCGTTGATCAAAAGTTACCCAACTAGCGCACAGGGCTGCGGAAATAAGTGGCATTCAGCGCCGCGCCGGTGCCCCATTGAAGAAACCTCTGGGAGGAGACCAAAATGAAGTTTGCTTACTTGTGGGCTGCCGGACTTGCCTCGCTGCCGATCGCAGCACAGGCTCAGACCGAGATTTCCTGGTGGCACGCCATGACGGGCGCGAATTCCGAGGTCGTGGACAAGATTGCCAGCGATTTCAACGCAAGCCAGACCGAATATGTGGTCAAGCCTGTGTTCAAGGGCACATATCCCGAGACTTTGAACGCGGGCATCGCTGCGTTCCGTGCCGGTCAGGCACCTGACATCATACAGGTTTTCGATGTCGGCACCGGGGTGATGATGGGCGCGCAAGGTGCCATCAAGCCCGTGGCGGAAGTGCTGAGCGAGGCCGGGTTCACCTTTGACAAAAGCCAGTATCTGCCCGGAATCGTCGGCTATTACTCCAGTCCAGAAGGCGAGATGCTGTCCTTCCCCTACAACTCGTCCTCGCCGATCCTTTACTACAACAAGGACATTTTCGAGAAGGCCGGGCTGGACGCGGATACGCCGCCAAAGACCTGGGCCGAGGTTTGGGCCGCTGCCCGCAAGATCAAAGAGAGTGGCGCTGCCACCTGCGGTTACACCTCGACGTGGCTGACGTGGATCCACATCGAGAACTTTGCTGCCTGGAACAACGTCTCATGGGCCAGCAACGAGAACGGCCTTGCCGGAACGCCGGAACTGGCCATCGACGGCCCGCTGTTTGTGAAGCATTTCCAAGAACTTGCTGATCTGGGCAAGGAAGGCGTCTTTGTCTACGGCGGTCGCACGTCAGAGGCCAAGCAGAACTTCACCTCGGGCGAATGCGGTATTCTGACCGAAAGCTCGGGCGGATTGGGCGATATCGTCAAGTCCGGCCTGAACTATGGCATCGGGCAGTTGCCCTATGATGAAACCGCGACCGGTGGGCCGCAAAACACCACGCCGGGCGGGGCCTCGTTGTGGGTGATGGGCGGCAAGTCGGACGAGGTTTACAAGGGCGTTGGCACGTTCTTCAACTATCTTTCCCAGACCGAGGTACAGCAGTTCCTGCATGAACAGTCGGGCTATCTGCCCGTGACCACCGCCGCATATGAGGCGACCAAGGCATCGGGGTTCTACGAGACGAACCCCGCCCGTGAGGTGCCGATCCTGCAGATGTCGGGCAAGGCCCCGACTGAAAACTCCAAGGGTGTACGCGCTCCGAACCTGCCGCAGCTGCGCGATATCCAGAACGAAGAGTTCGAAAAGATGCTGGCCGGTCAGCAGACCGCCGAGCAGGCGCTGAAGGCGGCAACCGAACGCGGCAACGCCGCGATCAAAGAGGCCTCGGGCGGCTGATACGATAATGTTGATGGGCACCGGCCCCGGTCGGTGCCCGCATTCGTAAAGGCGCACAGGGCAAGGATTGAGGATGCGACGGACAGTTTTCCCGCACAAGGTTCTGCCTTGGCTTCTTCTGGCGCCCCAGTTGGCGATCACGCTTATCTTCTTTTACTGGCCGGCCGCGCAGGCGTTTCGTCAATCTGTGCTGCGCGAAGACCCCTTCGGACTGCGCAGCACCTTTGTCGGACTGGCGAACTTCCGCAAGGTGCTGGGCGACGCCAGTTACCTGAATTCGGTCAAGGTGACGGCGGTCTTTTCGGTGCTGGTTGCCTTTTTCGCGCTGACAATCGCGCTGTTCCTGGCCGTGCAGGCCGAAAAGATCGTGCGCGGCAAAGGGTTCTACCGCACCCTGATGATTTGGCCCTATGCGGTCGCCCCGGCCATCGCGGGGATGCTGTGGCTGTTCATGTTCAACCCGTCGTTCGGCACGCTGGCCTGGCCGCTGCGCCAGATGGGGATTGACTGGAATCCGCTGCTGGACGGCGAACAGGCGATGGCGCTGGTGGTGGCAGCGGCGACGTGGAAGCAGATCAGCTATAACTTCCTGTTCTTTATCGCAGGACTGCAGGCCATTCCCAAATCCTTGCTGGAGGCGGCGGCAATTGACGGTGCAAGCAGACGCCATGCGTTCTGGACGATCGTCTTTCCCCTGCTGACCCCGACCACGTTCTTCTTGTTGGTGGTCAACACGGTTTATGCGCTGTTCGACACGTTCGGCATCATCCATGCCGTGACCAGCGGCGGGCCGGGAAAATCGACTGAAACACTGGTCTACAAGGTTTACAACGACGGTTTCGTCAACCTGATCATGGGCGATTCCGCGGCGCAATCGGTGATCCTGATGGTGATCGTCATCACGCTGACGGCCTTCCAGTTCCGGTTCATCGAAAAGCGGGTGCACTATGGATAACGGGCAGCACACGCCACTTGCCGCGCGCGGCCCGGCGCGGTTGATGGCGCATTTCTGGATGATCCTTGGCGTCATCGTCGTGGCCTTTCCAATCTATTATGTCGTCATCGCCTCGACCCATTCCACACAGACGATCCTGCGCCCGCCCCTGCCGCTGCTGCCCGGTCCGCAGGTGCTGCAAAACTACGACGAGGCGTTTTCGGGCGGGATCGGGCGGATCGGCGGGGTCAGCCTGTGGCGTCTGCTGGGCAATACCACCCTGATCGCCATGGGCATCGCTCTGGGCAAGATCGCGATTTCGATGGCGTCGGCCTATGCCATTGTCTTCTTTCGTTTTCCGCTGCGCATGGCGTGCTTTTGGCTGATCTTCATCACGCTGATGCTGCCGGTCGAGGTGCGGATTCAACCGACCTACAAGGTGATGGTCGATCTGGGGCTGATCGACACCTATGCAGGGCTGATCCTGCCCCTGATTGCGTCGGCAACAGCCACACTGCTGTTCCGGCAGTTTTTCATGACCATCCCGGACGAGTTGCTGGAGGCCGCCCGCGTGGACGGCGCGGGTCCGTGGCGGTTCTTCAAGGATATCCTGTGGCCGCTGTCTCTGACCAATGTGGCGGCGATTTTCGTGATCCAGTTCATTTATGGCTGGACGCAATACCTGTGGCCGCTGCTGGTCACCAATTCGAATGAAATGAACACCATCGTCATCGCGTTGAAAAAGATGATCTCTTTCGCGGATGCCGATACCCCCTGGAACCTCGTCATGGTGACCTCCGTGCTGGCCATCCTGCCGCCGATCCTTGTGGTCGTGGTGATGCAGCGGTGGTTCGTGAAGGGCCTTGTCGAGACGGAGAAGTGAATGGCACGTATCCTGCTGAACGATTTGCGTAAAAGCTATGCCGGGCAACAGGTGATCCACGGCATCACCATGGACATCCCGAATGGTGAATTCGTGGTGATCGTGGGGCCGTCCGGCTGCGGAAAGTCCACGCTTCTGCGCATGGTCGCCGGGCTGGAAAGCATCAGTTCCGGCACTGTCGAGATCAACGACAGGATCGTGAATGATCTGGAACCGCGCCAGCGCGACATTGCGATGGTGTTTCAGAACTACGCGCTTTACCCGCATATGAGCGTGCGGGAAAACATGGCCTACGGGCTGAAGATCGCCAGGATGTCCAAGGCGGAAATCGAGAAATCCGTCGCCCGCGTGGCTGCGATGCTGGAGTTGGAGCCCTATCTGGATCGCAAGCCGCGCGCCCTTTCGGGGGGGCAGCGTCAGCGCGTCGCCATGGGGCGGGCATTGGTGCGCGAACCCTCGGCCTTTCTGCTGGATGAGCCGCTGTCGAACCTGGACGCCAAGTTGCGGGTTCAGATGCGCTTGCAGATCAAGGACCTGCATTTGCGGACCGGGCAGACCACCCTCTATGTCACCCATGATCAGGTCGAGGCGATGACGCTGGCCGACCGCCTGATCGTGATGAACAAGGGCGTCGCCGAACAGATCGCGACCCCGCACGAGGTTTACATGCATCCTGCCAGCGAATTCGTGGCGGGCTTCATCGGATCACCGGCCATGAACATCTTCACCATTGGCTGCGAAGACGGTGTTGCGGTATTGCCGGGCGGTCACCGGCTGCCGTTGCCGGACCTGCCCGGCAAGGGGACCTACCGCCTTGGCTTTCGCCCCGAGGATCTGGAAGTTGTGGACCAAAGCACCCCGGCCATTCCGGTCGTGCTGCGGTCGGTGGAATGGCTGGGTGCCGACGCCTTCGGATATGGCGTCATCGAAGGGTCGGACGAGCTGGTAACGCTGCGTCTTTCGGGCAATACGGCCATCGCCCGCGGCGACCGCCTGCATGTCGCCCCCTTTGCCGGCCGTTTTCATGTGTTTGCGTTGGACACAGGCAAACGGGTCGAGGGGCAGACCTGACGGCCAGATTGACTGCCGATCGGACAGGACGGGGGTCGGTCTGCGGGGATGACCGGACCATGACAGATCGCCAAACCCCCGCGCTCTGCGGGAACCGCCACCGACACCGTATTCAAATTTTTAAGTGGTTTGATGGGCAGTGGCCCAAGTTTGTGACCTTATCTTGAGAAATTAGGTCCAAGTGGCGGAGGCGGTGTCAGTAGAATTTTTTGATCAACGATTGGATATAATTGTATTTTCTATACAAAGCAAAACACATGTACCACATTACATACCACGCGGCGCTCATTGAGCATTCAAGCAATCTACTTAAAGGCGGCGACCCGAACCGACACGTGACGCCAGTGCCAAGCGAGACGGGCCTGTTGTGGTGGTGTCAGCGGGATTGGTGCTTTCTAGTCTAATTGATCCTGGGCGGCCGCGCTAAGGGGTTCGCTGAAGACCGGCGTGCCCTCGTCGGTGAATGACACAAGACCCTCGTCAAAGGCGGCATCCCATAGGACAGATAGGAGCAGGCCATTGTCGGGGCTCAGCCGCCGACATCGCCAGACCCCGCCGCCCAGACCTTGGGCGGAAAAGGACAAGTGGCACGGCAAGACTACTCAGGCCCTGCCGCACCTTTTCCCGACAGTCCAACGGTTGAAGCGCCAGGCCCAGATCAGGCATCCGTCAGCACGCCAGGTTCACCCCCCACTACATCCCAGAACTCCGAGCGTGGATTGGACCGCGGGAAATCCATCGCCGGTACCTGAACGCCGAGGAAGTCACACAGCGGGGCCCACCCCTGCCGCACGTCGAACACGAGAAGCCGGTCTGCAGGAATGATCTCTCGTACCCTTGCATTGTGCGCCCGGTAGGCCGCGATGGCCGAGGACCTATCGGCGTGGTCGCCGAAGACCGGGTCGACCATGGTCTTCTTGATCTCGCGGAACAGCGCGGCAAGATGCGGTGGCAGCGGCACTTGATCCAGCACCGTGTGGAACTTGCCGATGGTCGCAGAGAAACTCTCCCACCACGCATTCTCGTCCCGCTGGGTATGCACCAGCTTCGCGTCCGGAAAGGCGATCGATGCTTCGTGCCAGTAGTGCACGCCCGGCCAGTCAACCTGACTGACGAAACCCTCGTACATCGAGTCCCAATCGATCTCTTCTCCCAGCATGGCCGCCATCCACAGCGCCTGCTGCCGCTCGCTCGCCATGACCTCGTACATGTGGTGGCAGGGACCGAAGCCCAGCGTTTCCAATGCCTCTTTCATGGATTTCGTGCCGGTCCGGCCAAAGCCAGACCCGATGATTTTCAACGCCATTTTCAGATTCCCTGTGTTTGCTGTAGCCATTGCATCGTGATGTGAGGCAAGCTTGCGCCCGGAAGCTCCTTCCGTCGAACGAAGAGATTTCATCCACGATGAACGAAACTAAACTCGACAGGGTCGACCTTAACCTGCTCGTCACCTTCGACGTGCTGATGACCGAACGGAACGTTACCCGCACGGCCGACAAGCTGCACAAGACGCCGTCCGCAATCAGCCATGCCCTGAACCGCCTGCGTGAGCAACTGGGCGACCCGCTCCTCGTTCGTGTCGGGGACAGGATGGAACCCAGCCCCTTCGCACTCCGCCTGATTGAAGACGTGCGCCCCATCTTGCGCGAAATTAAACGGGTCGTGGCCCCCCAGCCCCCCTTCGACCCTTCCAGCACTTCCCACTGCTTCTGCCTCGCATTCCCTGATTTTCCTGGCCTGACAAGCACGATCATCGGTCGCGCACAAGCGCAGGCGCCCGGTGTGCGCTTCGACTGGGTCACGCTAACAAAGGAAACGGTCCGCGCCACTCTCGCGGGCGATATCGACCTCGCGATGGTCTATGGCGGCGAAACCCTTCCCGAAGGCATCGAATACCTCGACGCTCCCACCGAGACCCGCGCTACATTCCTGCGCGAAGATCACCCTGCCATCCCGACATGGGGCGCCGACGAATGGCCTCGCTGGCCCCATATCCAAGTTATTAGCGGTAACGCCAGCCGCAGCCCAAGCGAGGCCACCAGCCACTCCGGCACCACCCAGCGTACAATCGGCGCCCGGATCAGCCACTTTTCCGGCGTGGGCCCTCTTCTCGCCCGCACGAACATGATTGCCACCTTGAACAAGCTCGCGATCCACGGCGATGTCGCCCCCTTTGGCCTCCGAGCCCTTCCTCCCCCCATTGCTCAAATGCCCTTGCGTGTGCGCTTCATCTGGAGCTTCCGCCTTACGAACCATCCCGCCCACGGCTGGATGCGGCAACTGGCCATCGACACCTATCTCGAACAGCAGCGCGAGGCTGAAGCAGCTTATTCTTGGACTACCGGCTGATTGGGATATGTCCGAGCGGTTCTGCGGGTATATCAGCGATAGTGTCGGGATGGCGGCATATGAAGCGGCGGAACTCGAGTCCGGCAAGTTCGGAAATGAAACGTGGGGATTTTTGGCGAACCGCAACGCGATCCTGATGCCAACCGAAAGGCGACCTTCACAACCGTCTTGTTGGACGCCTGAGAAGGACCGAGGCTGTGCTAAGTCCGGAGAATGTTCAGCTCAGCGTGGCGATGAACGGCGTCAGCGGGAAGTTGTTCTGAATTACTGCCGATTGCAAGTTTCCAGAATGCTGTAGCCGAGTGCATCGTCGGTGCAATAGTCGCGAGGGGCGGACTGCTGCCTGTGGTCTTGCGGCGTTGCAAATGCAGCATATCGGTAAAGCTGTCGGTCGGCATGCAGACTGCAACAAACAGCTATACTTATTCCTGAGCGTTGCAAAAATTGTGCGCTTCTTCCGCGCCGCCGGAGGTCGAAAGCCGCATGCCTGCATTGGCGAAGGCCGCGTTCAGCCCGCCCGTCTTGCTGACGATGGCCGCCATCGCAGTCTTAAGGTCGCATAGGCCGGTCACATCGCCTGGCAAGGCCACGACCTTGTCGCCAAGTTCGATCGAGAGAGCGTCCAGTTTATCCTCTGATCGCGCAAACAGCCCGACCTGCCATCCATGCGCGACCGCCAGTCGCGCCGTAGCTGCCCCGATGCCACTGGACGCGCCGGTGATGAAAAGTGCCTTCGGGCTCATGTCGTGTCCAATTATGTGAGGGGGCATCTGAAAGAGAACGCTTTCGTGGTCATTGCGTTGCGTCCGTGCCGAATTACTCGCGTACGGCGAAAGCGGCGTCAGGAGTTAAGGCCGACCGTCTGGACGATTGGCGGCATTGGCAAGGAACACATGGCGGCGGCATGCGTTGCATAAGTCAGCGCAAAGGGGCCAACGTGTCGACAATCACAACAGTCAATCCCGCGACTGAGCAAGACATTCAGACCTTCACCGTCATGGATGAGCAAGAAGCAACGGAGCGGGTAGAAGCCTGCCATGCGGCGTTTCTGGAGTGGCGCAAGCTGAGCCCAACGACGCCTATCTGGTCCTGGAAGACGCGGACATCGAAATTGCGGTCAAGTATTCGGTCATCGGGCGGCTCTATAACAACAGCGAGACCTGCGTATCTGCGAAGCGGTTCACCGTATGATCCGCATTAACACCTTCGGGGCCATGGACCCGAACATGCCGTTTGGCGTCAAAGACTCCGGTTATGGGCGCGAGCATGGCGGCTTTGGCATGAAGGAGTTCGTCAACGTGAAGGCGATTTTTCTGCCGTGATCCCGCCTGATCCCAGGCTTTCACCCGTCTCCGTCACAAACAAGGATCCTTCCATGAGCATGACCATCCTCGTCGCCGGTGCCACTGGCAGAACCGGACTACTGCTTGTTCAGGAATTGCTCGATCAGGGGCACAAGCCGACCGCGCTTGTCCGCGAAAATTCCGACATCAGCGCGCTGCCGCAAGGCGTTGACCTGCGCCGGGGTGATCTGACGGACCTGCACGACGGTGTGTGCGACGGGATGGATGCGGTGATCTTTGCCGCAGGCTCCGGTGGGTCGACGGGCCCGGACCCGGAGATGACTAAAAGGTGGACCGGGACGGTGCCAGACGCCTGACCGATCTGGCCCGCGACGCAGGGGTGACGCGTTCTGTGATGCTCAGTTCCGTCGGGGCAGATCAAACGGACCCGACGGGAGAGCTTGCCCATTACCTGAAAGCCAAGCACGAGGCCGACGAGCGCCTGATGGCCTCTGGACTGACCTACGCAATCCTGCGCCCGGTGGCCTTGACCAATGACGGGCGCGGTGCCGATGTGACCCTGGGTGAAGCGGTCGACACATCCGCAACGGCCTCGCGCGCTGATGTGGCCCACGTCCTGGCCGAGGCCGCCACCACTGGGCGCTTCGACGGCATGGCACAGAATATGCAATCTGCCTGACATTGCGACCGTGCCAGTGATCTGGCCGTTAAGAAAACTCGATGATTTCCTGCAAGTTGATTTTCCTGAAAGGACCCTTTCCCATGACGCAATCGAAGACACGGAACCGCAAGTTTGTCCTCGCTAAGCGTCCCAAGGGCGAGCCGGACGACAGCACCCTTCGACTTGAAACCGAAGACATTGCGCCCCCCGGCAAGGGCCAGATGCTGCTGCGCAACGAATATCTGTCGCTGGACCCTTACATGCGGGGCCGGATGAGTGATGCGCCGTCCTATGCGGCCCCGGTCGAAATCGGAGCGGTCATGGTTGGGGGCACCGTCGCGCAGGTCGTGTCGTCCGACGTGGCGGGCTTTGCGGCAGGCGACTGGGTGCAGGCATTCGGCGGCTGGCAGGATTACGCCCTGTCCGACGGCAGCGGCGTGACCAACATGGGAAGGACTCCCAAAAACCCGTCCTGGGCGCTGGGCGTGCTGGGGATGCCGGGCCTGACCGCTTGGGCGGGACTGACCCAGATCGGCCAGCCAAAAGCGGGCGAGACGCTGGTCGTTGCCGGTGCCAGTGGTCCCGTCGGGGCCACTGTGGGTCAGATTGGCAAGATCCTCGGCCTGCATGTCGTGGGAGTCGCGGGAGGAGCCGAGAAGTGCCGCCACGTGGTCCAAAGCCTCGGGTTTGATGCCTGCATCGATTACAAGGCAGACGGTTTCCCAAGTGCCCTGAAAGCGGCGGTACCTGATGGCATTGACATCTATTTCGAAAATGTCGGCGGCGCGGTTTTCGATGCGGTGATGCCGAACCTGAACCCCAAGGCGCGCATCCCGGTTTGCGGCCTGATTTCGCAATACAACGCCACCGCACTGCCGGACGGTCCAGACCGGATGAACCTACTGCTGGGCATGATCCTGCGCAAGCGGATGACCCTGCGCGGCTTCATCGTATTCGATGACTTTGGTCACCTTTACCCCGAGTTCGCGAAGCAAATGAGGGAGTGGGTCAACGGAGGGAAAGTCCAATACCGCGAGGAAATGATCAATGGTCTGGAACTTGCCCCGACGGCGTTCGTTGGCCTGCTGCGAGGCGAGGCATTCGGCAAACGTGTCGTCAGGCTGACCGAATGAAACGCAGCCATTTTTGAAAGGCACTTCCCGATGAAGATTCTCATGGTTCTCACATCGCACGACAAACTCGGCGACACCGGCAAGAAAACTGGGTTCTGGCTCGAAGAGTTCGCCGCACCCTACTACGTCTTTAAAGACGCAGGGGCGGAGATCACGCTGGCCTCACCGAAGGGCGGCCAGCCACCGCTGGACCCTACCAGCGACGCAGTCGACGCACAGACTGAGGCGACCAAACGTTTCAAGGGCGACAAGGCGGCCCAGAGCGATCTGGCAAACACCGTCGTCTTGTCCACGGTCCCGGCAGATGGTTTCGATGCGATCTTCTATCCCGGCGGTCACGGCCCGCTTTGGGATCTGGCCGAGGATGCCGACAGCGTCAAGCTGATCGAAACCTTCGCGCGCACCAACCGCCCGATCGCCGCTGTCTGCCACGCCCCGGCGGTGTTCAAGCACCCCAAGGGCGCGGACGGCAAGCCGCTGGTGGCGGGCAAGACCGTGACCGGGTTCACCAATACCGAAGAAGCGGCTGCTGGCCTGACCGATGTTGTCCCCTTTCTTGTCGAGGACATGCTGAAAGCCAATGGCGGCATATATGAAAAGGGTGCCGACTGGGCATCGTTCGTGGTAATTGACGGCAGGCTGGTCACCGGACAGAACCCGGCGTCGTCCGAAGAAGCGGCCCGGAAGCTGCTCGACCTGCTGTGAAATGGCGCGGTTTGGCCATCTTGCGGGTGTGTTCTGCAATTTGCAGGTGAGTGAAGGATGACGTCGTGCCGGAAAAACAGTCCCGTGCGCCACAGGGATATTTACCCTTCGTAGTGCTTGCCGTATTGGCATTGGCTGTTGCGGGGGCGGTGTGGTGGGTAACGCGCCCCGGACCGTTGCTAATCCAGGGCGAAGTGGCAGCATCGCGTGTTGATGTGTCGGCCCGCGTGTCTGGCCGGGTTTCTGAAGTGACCTCTGATCTTGGTGACACTGTGGATACGAGCGTGACTCTGGTCACCCTGACCAATCCGCAGCTCGTCACTGCCCATGCCGCAGCCGCGTCGGCGTTGGAGGTGGCGCGAGCGTCGCAGGCGGCCGCCGGGGCGACCCGGCCGGAATTGATCCGAGTGCGTGAGGCTGACCTGGCCCTAGCGGAGGCCGACCTGCGGCTCGCACAGGAACAGATCGCACGCGATACCGAACTGTCGCAACAGGGTCTGCGACCGCAGGCCTTGCTGGACCAGTCGATCCGAAACGTCGAAACCACTACCCGCCGCGTCGAGTCTGCGCAGGCGCAATTGGACCTGTCCCGCGCTGGCGCCTCACCCGAAGACCGGGCTTTGGCGGCAGCACAGGTCGCCCAGGCCGAAGCCACGCTGGCGCAGCGGCAAGCCGATCTGGATGAGCTGATCGTCATCGCCCCGATGGCCGGTGAGATTTCAGCTCGGCTGATCGAACCCGGCGAGAATATCGGCCCCGGCGCGCCCCTCTTCACGATTGTCGATCTGGACAGCGCTTGGTTCACCTTCAACTTGCGTGAAGATCTACTGGCGGGCTTGCAGGTTGGGGACAGCCTGCCGGTGCGGGTGCCTGCGCTGGATACCGAGGTTGAGGCCGCGATCACCCTAATCAACGTGCAGGGCCAGTTTGCCAGCTGGCGCGCCACGCGCGCTACGGGCGATTTCGACCTGCGCAGCTTTGAAGTGCGCGCCCGGGCCACCACCCCTCTGTCCGGACTGCGGCCCGGCATGTCTGCGTTGATCACGCTGGGGGAGTAGGCTGCGATGGGACGGCTGATGCAGCGCGAGTTCGGCCTGTTGCTGCGCATTCCTGTCCTGCTGGGGTTGGTGGTCGTTTTGCCTGTGCTGATGATTGTGCTGCTGACCGGCATCTTTCGTGCGGGCATCCCCACCGGTATGGCGGTGGCGGTGGTCGATCTGGACCGCTCCGACCTTTCTCGCAGCATCACCCGGATGCTGGATGCAGCCCCCGAGGTGCGGGTGATCCATCAGGCGCTTGGCCTGTCCGAGGCCCGCGCTCTGATCGTATCGGGAGCTGTGCGCGGAGCGGTCTTGCTGCCAGCGGGGCTTGAACGGGACATGACGCGCGGCGACCGGCCCGAGATAGTCACCTTCTATGACAACCAGCACATGAGCGCGGGCTCGCTGGTCGCGCGGGGTGCGCGCGGGGCGATTGACACAGCACTTGCCGGGCAGCGCGTCTCGATCCGCGAGGGACAGGGCGAGGCACCGAGGCAGGCGCAGACAGCAGTGCAGCCGATCCCGTTGCAGGCGCATGCGCTGTTCAACCCGGCGTTTGACTATGTGCATTTCCTGCTCGCGGCTTTGGTACCAACGATCTTGCAGATCATCGCCGCTGCCGGGACAGCCTATGCCATCTCGCTCGATTTCGGTCCCGGCCGCGACCCGCAAATTCTGGTGCGGCTGGCGGGCGGCCTTTTGCCTGCGATGTTGGGCAAAATCCTGCCCTATACGGCCGTCTTTCTGGTGATCCTGGGGTTGTCGGATTTGGCGCTTTATGGCTGGCTGGACGTGCCATTGCGCGGGTCGCTGCCGCTGATGGCGGCGGGGGCGGTGCTGTTCGTGCTGGCTGCACAACTGATCGGCGCGGTGGCCTTCGTGCTGACCCGCGACATGGGGCCGGCGGCCAGCATCATCGCCGTCATCACCGCCCCGGCCTTTGGCTTTATGGGCCTTGGCTTCCCGCGTGAGGCCATGTCGCCCCTGGCGCAGGCGTGGGGCGCGATGATCCCCGGCACCTGGTATGTGCAGTTGCGCATCGACCAGTCCTTGCGTGCCACCCCGGTCGAGATTTCGGTCTGGCCGGTGCTTTGGCTTGCGCTGATTGTGCTGGGACTGGCGGTCCTTTCGCTCGCACAGCTGGCGCGGCTGCGTCGCAACCTTAAGGCTGCCGCATGAACGCTGTCTGGCGCGCCATGCGGGATGAATTGCGTGCGGTCTTTGCCGACAGTCAGGTCAGGTCGATCTTGCTGATATCGCTATTGATTTATGCGGTGATCTACCCGTTGCCCTACCGGGCCGAACTGTTGCGGGATGTGCCGGTGGTGCTGCTCGACCAAGACCGCACGACCACCTCGGCTGACCTTGTTCGCCGTGTCAATGCGTCCGAGGCACTCGCGATCAGCACTGATGCACGCGACATGGCACAGGCGGTCCGGCTGGTGCACGAACGCAGAGCCTATGGTGTTCTGTTGATCCCCGAAGGCTTTGAACGCAACCTCCTTCGCGGTCGTCAAAGCCCGGTCGCGGTCTATGCCGATGCCAGCTATTTCCTGATGTATCAGCGCGTCATGCAAGGCGCCGCCGTGCCGATCCGCCAGATGGGGGCCGAGGTTGAGGTGGCGCGGCTGATGGCCACCGGCGCGGGGCTTGGCGTGGCGCGGGCGCAGGTCAGCCCGGTCAATCAGGTTGAGGTGGCGCTGTTCAACCCCGCTGCGGGCTATGCGACCTATGTGCTGCCTGCGGCGTTCGTGCTGATCTTGCAGCAGACAATCCTGATGGGTCTGGCGCTGACCGCCACTCGGCGCAAGACGGGTAGTGATCATCCGGTGTGGCTCGTCTTGGGGCGCATGGTGGCATGGGTGGCGATCTATTCCGTTTTGCTGCCGGTCTATCTGATCGTCCTGCCCGCCCTTTACGGCCTGCCGAATCTTGGCCACGTCGGCGATGTCCTGGCAATTGGGCTTCCGTTCGTGCTCGCGGTGGGCCTTCTGGCCCAATGCGTGGCTGCCGTGTTCAGATCGGCCGCGGTGGTGCAAGTGGTGCTGCTGGCAGTGGGGTTGCCGCTTTTCTTTCTGTCCGGTTTTGCATGGCCGGTCGAAGCGATCCCGCCTTTGCTCAATGGCGTGGCGCAGTTCGTGCCTTCAACTCCCGCGATAGACGGGCTGGTCCGCGTCAGTCAGATGGGTGCCAGGTTACCGGATCTGGCCCAGACTCTGTGGCATCTGTGGGCGCTTACCGGGGGGCTTGGCCTTGCTGCCATCATAATTGAGGCATTGAAAGCGAAACCGGCGTCGGTGCACCGCGCATTGCGTTGAGACCGCCGCCCTGACTTGGAGACGCACTTCTTGCAGGGCGTCGGGTGCCCATGTCTGCTCGTGTTGTCAACGGGCTCGTGCTTCATGCCCTTGAGAAGCCAACGCACTTCCGTCTGGTCGCATCGGCGACATTGCGAGACGGTAAATGCTGCGGGCAGTTCGTACTGCCGGTTTGCGGAAGCCGCACCGCGGCATGCAAACCACGCTGAACGGCAGCTGAGGGCCGAGCGCGTCGATTCTGGCCAAACTAACGCAACGTGCGGTAAGCCGACTGCGAAAGTATTGCAAGACCGATGCAGCGTTCGAGAGGAAGCTGCAATACGATGCCACTGCGTTACCAGCCGGCCCGGACCGGCTGAACCTGCTGCTTGGTGCGATCCTGCGCAAGCGGATTACCATACGCGGCTTCATCGTGTATGATGTCTCCGGCCGCCTTTATCCTAAGTTCTCAAAGCAGATTGGCGAGTGGGTCAAGGCAGGAACGATCCAATATCGCGAAGACATGATCAACGGCCTGGAACGGGCGGCGGCGGCGTTGGTTGGGTTGCTTAGAGGCGAGGCTTTCGGCAAACGGGTCGTAAAGCTGGCAGCCTGAAACACGCATTTCTCAAAAGACAGCAATCATATGAAAATTCTCATGGTTCTCACATCGCACGACGAACTCGGCTCTACAGGCAAGAAAACCGGCTTCTGGCTCGAGGAGTTCGCCGCACCCTATTACGTGTTCAAGGATGCAAGGGCAGATGTAACGCTTTCTTCGCCCAAGGGCGGCCAGCCACCGCTGGACCCCACAAGCGACGCGGCCGACGCACAGACCGAAGCGACCAAACGCTTCAAGGGCGACAAGGCGGCACAAACGGATCTGGCCCACACGGTTGTACTGTCCACAGTTTCGGCAGCGGGGTTCGATGCAGTATTCTATCCGGGCGGTCACGGACCGCTTTGGGATCTGGCCGAGGATGCCAACAGCATCAAACTGATCGAAACCTTTGCGCGCGCCAACCGACCGATCGTCGCAGTTTGCCACGCTCCGGCAGTATTCAAGCACACCAAAGGCGCAGATGGCAAACCGCTGGTTTTCGGCAGGACAGTGACCGGGTTCACCAATACCGAAGAGGAAGCCGCCGGCCTGACCGATGTGGTGCCATTCCTAGTTGAGGACATGCTGAAAGCCAACGGCGGCATGTATGAAAAGGGTGCGGACTGGGCATCTTTCGTGGTCATGGATGGCAAGCTGGTCACCGGGCAGAACCCTGCGTCCTCGAAAGAGGCGGCACGTAAATTGCTTGAACTACTGTGACCTAACAGGTCTTGACTGTGGTGCGTGTGGGATAGTGAGCGCCCTGTTTAAGGGTGGCGTCGGGCGTGATGGGACGGGGCACGCAGCGCCAGTCGAAAGCACGGTTCACCTTTGCCCCATTTTGTGGGAACTTTCGATCTTCCATGACGCGGCCAAGAACAAGTCATTTGAGCGACATAGCGTCCCGGAATTAAGCGTTCGGCTGTAAAGCAAAGGGCTGTCCTGTGGACGCCCTCACTGGATTTGCCGTTTTCTGATTATTCGGAAGTTCTTTCGGGACCGAACCAAGGGCGACCGCGAAACAGTGGGACAAGGGCACTTGCTTAACTTCTGAGCGCTCCTGGCAGAGAATAGACCCCACAGTCTACTGGTCTGCTTAGTTCAGGAAGAGTGACCAGTGCGCCCCCGCGCCAGCATCTGCCCTTGGATTGACACTCCACTGCTGAAGCGTGCAGGGAAACGGACGCTGCGGGTTCGATACATGGGTTATGATCGACGGCCTACAACTGCGTTGACCGAAGGTTTCTGAAGTTATGCTTGCCTTGACGGGACTGTTCCTTGCAGCGTTTATCGCCGCCACATTAATCCCTGCACAATCCGAGGCAGTACTTGTTGCACTGCTTCTTGCCGGGACTGAGCCGGTTTGGCTGCTTTTGTCGGTGGCAACGGTCGGCAACGTCCTTGGTGCCGTCGTCAACTGGGCCATCGGTCGCTTTCTGATGCGTTATTCCGACCATCCACGCTTTCCATTTTCTTCCAAGCAGGTTGTCCGTGCGCAAGGTTGGTATGGCCGGTGGGGTTGGGTAAGCCTGCTCGGGTCATGGTTGCCGATCGTCGGTGACCCGCTAACGCTTGCGGCAGGCATGATGCGAGAACCGCTATGGCGGTTCATGCTGGTGGTCACACTTGCGAAGTTTGGTCGCTACGCTGCTCTTGCCATCCTGACTCTTTCGGTCGATTGATTTTCACGCATACTGCCGCACGTTCAAATTTTACGTTGGTAGCAACGGTCAGGCAAAGTGCCCCGCATAGGCGCCCGACGCATCGGTGGCATAGACCGCAAGATAGGCGCCTGGCCCGGCTCTGTTGCCATTGATCTGGACGCGATCCCGGCCGCAAGTGCCACGCGCCGCGTTCCGGCAAGTCAGGCGCTGGAACTTGACCCGACCAAGTGTCGCGCACGCAAGTCGGCCCCACTGGCGCTGGACCTGTCCGGCATCACCAAGGGCTATGCTGTGGACCGTCTGGCCGAGACTTCAGCGCACCTCGGCATCACCCAAGCGCTTTGCGCTTGACGGCGAGGTGCGGGCCATTGGCCCCCGGCGGACCGGGCGTCCTTGGGCGGTGGGGATCGACATGCCGGACGATAAAGCCACCGGCCAACACTCGACACTGGCGCTGGAAGATATGGCCGTCGCCACGTCGGGCGATTACAGGCATTTCGTACTGTCGCCGCAACGCGCTTGTCGCACACGATAGACCCGCGTCGTGGCGCGCCGCGGGTGATGCCCCCGGCCTCGGTCACCGTCGTGTCACGCTCTTGCATGCTGGCGGATGCAATGGCGACGGCCCATTATGGTGACGGGTGAAGGACCGGGCTCCAGTTTCGCGAAGGATCACGCGATCAGTGCGCTCTTCTTGCGCCGCTCCTTGGGCGGAACAATCGCCACCGGCACTGGGGTTTGCAACGCAACCGCCCCATAGGCTAGGAACCAAGGGCGCCCTTTGGGCGCACCACATCGCCTTTTGCGCGACCGGCGGCAATGGGCCGACCGGCACCTAGCATGCCGGTCGGGGCAGTCGTTTACAGGTCAATCCCCTCCGAGAGTGTCAAGGCGTCCTCCAGATCGACGCCGAGGTAGCGTACTGTGCTGTCCATCTTCGTATGCCCAAGCAGAAGTTGGACGGCGCGCAGGGTCCCAGTCTTCTTGTAGATCTGCGCCACCTTGGTCCGACGCATGGAATGGGTGCCATACTCACTAGGCTCGAGTCCTAGCGAAGTGACCCAGCCACGAACGATGCGCGCATACTGCCGGGTCGACAGGTGGAGACTGCCGTGGAGCCGGCTGGGTCAAAGGAACTCTAAACCGATCATCTCGGGATGGCTGATCCAACGTTCGAGGGATAGGCGGGTGGGCTCGGTGATCTCAAACCGGACCGGCTTGCCCGTCTTGCTCTGCACGATTGATGCGCGCTCTTTCGCGTGCCCAGCCGCGAAGACGTCAGTGACTCGGATGCCCACCAAGTCGCAGCCCCTGAGCTTGCTGTCGACGGCGAGGTTGAACAGCGCAAGGTCGCGCGCGTTGCCTGCCATCTCGAGGCGAACCCTGATGGACCAGACATGCCGGGGCAGCAGCGGTCGCTTCTGACCGATGATGCGGCCCTTGTTCCAGGCGAAGCGGGTAGGAAGGAGGGCAGGAAGAAGATCATTGGACATGGGAGTACCTCCTGTCCACCGGGCCCACCCTTCTTCGGTCATGCCGACAGCAATAGGATGCCATGCTCGCGGCGCTGCGTCGTTGCAGTGGGCGGAATGTATGTGCCGACTGCTGTTCGCAAGAGCTTTTAGCGTGGTTGCAGA
>JAZKHT010000005.1:0-94561 GCA_040385245.1 Pseudomonadota bacterium
GTGCCAGGTCGACTGCGGCAAGTAGACCTGGGTCGCGTCCCGCCAGCCGATCGGGTTGATGGGCACCGGGGCAGTGGGATCAGCCAGGTGGATCAGCTGAGCCGCGTGGGCGCTCAGAAAGACCTTGGTCTTTTCGAGAGTCTGCTTGCCACCCTCGTTTTGCGAAGACTGCCCATCCTGCCAATCGTTCAGGACGGAGAGCGCGGCGTCGCGAGCCGCGGTCGTGTTCCACCCGGTCAGATTGAACTTCGTAGCCAACAAGCCGGCCAGCGCGATCAGAGCGAACCGCTTGATCACCCGCTTGTCCTGTCCGTGTGCGCCAGTTGCGAGCTGGCTCGTTGCTTGCTTCTCAAACTCAACGAAGAACTTCCCCGCGACGGATCGGATAATACGCCGGTTGCAGATCAGGAGCTGGACGAACGCCGGGCCCGCCGAACCGTAGGCCTGTTCCGCCGCCACCTTCAACGTGTCGGCGAAGGCCGCGCCATTGGCCGCGCCGTGCAACGTGTCGAAGGCGCCAAACGCCTGCGCGTCCGCCTCGATGTCAACGAGGCGCACTGTCTGACCGGCCATCTGACTGCGCCGGGCTTCGGCCAGCTTGTCGGCAACGCTGATCTCGCCAGACGACAGGATTGACAGCTTCCAACGCGTGGGTGCAACAGGGGTGCCGTAGGGGGCCATGCGAGTCTTCGCCACACCGTTTGCCAGCATGTAGATCGCTTTATCCAGTTCCTTCGCGTCGATTCCGGCCAGCTCATCCAGCACGAGCTGCATGGAATTCGAAGCTGCCGCCGCTGCCTCCAACCCATTGGCAGTCGCACGCCAGCTGCCCACTAACTCCGGGCTGCCCCAGACTGACGCCGCGACCCGCAGGATGGTCGACTTGCCGCAAGACGAGACACCGCGCAAATGCAGGCCGCCACCGAGGTCTAGGTC
The DNA here is from genome assembly GCA_040385245.1 of Pseudomonadota bacterium. Lineage (GTDB taxonomy): Bacteria > Pseudomonadota > Alphaproteobacteria > Rhodobacterales > Rhodobacteraceae > JAZKHT01. The sequence continues at coordinate 937 of JAZKHT010000005.1, forward strand.
CAGGAACTCGAGAAGCGGTCCCGCAAAGGCCGACGACACTGCCACGAGCAGGAGGTCGTTGCCACTGCACTTGCACGCAACCGTGCTCCGCCACGCGTCCAGACTCCCCCTAACACGGATTTCCTGGGCAAGAGGCGACAGGGCGTGGCCCATGGGCAGAACGTCAGTGCTGCCAACGCTCACACCCCCGCCCAGCACGAAGCCGGTCGTGGCGTTGTCGGTCCAGCCCAGGTGTTCGGCGGTCACCAGCATGCGCGCGGGCTTCCAGTCCGCGATCAACTTGCTCACCATCTCGCCGCGCCCCTTTTCGCGCGGCAGCTCGAAGCCGATGTTCTGCAACTTGGACCGCACCGCGCTCGCGTTGCTGCCGAGCTCGCAATCCAGCACCGGCAAGCTTTTCCAGTTCCCGAGCGGATCCTGGACTTCGACGATGCGCCCCCAGTTAACGTTGGCCGAGTTCCTGAACCGGGCAGTGACCCTCAGCGGCGGGCAGATCCACTGTGCCTCACCCGGCTGGGCCTCATGGTGGATACCGTCCGGCATCAGCAGGAAGCCGGACGGGATGCCGTCCGGATCCAGAGGCGGACAGGCAGGTTCGTTGCCCGTCAACAGCGCGGGGACGGGGACGCCGGCGATGTCACGGTCCATCATGCCACCATGCTGAAGCAGGAGGCGCCGTTGTCCATCCGGTCGAAGTCAGGAACGAACAGCAGTTCGAGAACCAGCCCCGTCTTAAAGGTGGCTTCATGCTCCGTCAGGTCTGCCAAGCGCCACCGGGTCGCGTTGGCGCCGATCTTCACACCTTTCGGAAAGTCGCCATGGCGGGCCCACCGCCAGACGGAGTCAGTCGACACGGTGTAGCGCTCGGCCACCTGGGTAACCGTGAGGTAGAGATTTGCAGGATTCGGAAGAACAGTCATGGCACGCCACTCGCTTCTATTGAGGTGCGTAAGACCGGATGGCCTCACATTTCACCCTATAGCAATCCGGCGGTGGGAAACTCGGCAGAATACGTAAATAACTCAGATAAGCGATCACTTATTTGTGTGTGATGGAAAATGACCGCACTTCTACCCGGGGAAGCGTTCACAAGATGATGGTAGCTATGATTGCAGTCAAATAGTCAGAGATAATTTCGCTTATAAATCAATGTGTTATAGAACAAATGGCGGACAGAGAGGGATTCGAACCCTCGAGACGGTTCCCCGCCTACACACTTTCCAGGCGTGCGCCTTCGACCACTCGGCCACCTGTCCGTGGCGGGTGTTTACAGGGGAAAAGTGGACGGGTGCAAGGGGATTTGGCGGGATATTGCAGGGTTGGCGGCAGCCGCGCGTCAATCTACCAGGGAAATGCTGACGCGGCGGTTCTGACGGCCTTTCTTTTCGATCTTGCCGATTTCGACGCGGCCGATTTCGCCGGTGCGGGCGACGTGGGTGCCGCCGCAGGGTTGCAGGTCGATCTGTTCTTGCTCCGTGCCGATGCGGACCAGGCGCACGCGGCCCTGCCCAGTGGGCGGCATCACCGACATCGTCTTGACCAACCCCGGATTGGCGGCAAGCTCTTCGTCCGTGATCCAGCTTTCGGTCACGGCAAGATCGCGGCCGATCAGCGCGTTCAGACGCGCCTCGATCGCCGCGATGTCACCGGGCGGATCGGGCATGTCGAAGTCAAGCCGCCCGCGGTCCGCCCCGATCTGCCCGCCTGTGACCGGCAGCGGAATGACTACCGACAAGAGGTGCAGCGCGGTATGCACCCGCATGTGACGGTGACGCCGGGCCCAGTCGAGCCGTTGGACCACGACCGCTCCGATGGGCGGCATCGGCGCAGGTTCGGCGGGGACAAGGGCCACCTGCCCGCCCATCACCTTGACGGCGGTAGCGATGGCAATGCGCCCCCCATCCCAATGCAGCGTGCCGTTGTCCCCCGGCTGTCCGCCGCTGGTGGCGTAGAACACCGTCCGGTCCAGCACGATGCCGCCTTCTGCGGTGTGGGCGATCACGCGGGCGGGCGCTTCTTGCAGATAGGCATCGGCGCGGAACAGCAGGTCGGTCATCGCATTTCCTTAAATTTCGGCATCGCCGCTGGGCGCGTCGGGTTGGGCGCGGCGGGGCGCGCGGGCAAGCGGCTTGTCCAGACCGGGTTCGGGCAGCGCAGGCTGTCCGCGCAGCGCGCGCGCAATCGCATCGACATTGCGCAGCGACACCTCGGTCTGGGCGAAGGGGATTTCGATGCCTTCTTCGCCAAAGCGCTGCACGATGGCGTGGTTGATGTCGGACCGCACCGACAGCGAGAAATTGACGTCCCGCAGGATCACCCGCACCTCAAAGTTCATCGCATCCGCGCCGAAGCCCATGAAGGCGATCACCGGCGGCGGGTTCAGCACGGCAAGGGGCTGTGCCTCGGCAATCTCGCGCAGGACGCGTTCTACCTTACGGGTGTCGCTGCCATAGGCCACCGATATCGGCACGATCAGACGACCCGACAGGTTGAACCGTGTCCAGTTCGTGACCTGCCCGGAAACAAGGTCGGAATTCGGCACGATCACATCGGTGCGGTCAAAAGTCTGGATGCGGGTGGACCGGACAGAGATGGATTTCACCGTACCCTGCACGCCGCCCACCTCGATCCAGTCGCCCTCGGACACCGGGCGTTCGATCAGCAGGATGATGCCCGAGACAAAGTTCGACACGATGTTCTGCAAGCCAAAGCCGATGCCCACCGACAAGGCACCCGCGACGATGGCAAGGCCGGACAGATCGATCCCGGCGGAATTGATGGCGACAAGACCTGACAGGAAGATGCCGACATAGCCCAGGCCAGAGACAATCGCGTTTTGTCCCCCCTGATCCAGACTGGTGCGCGGCAGCACGGTGCCCCGCAATGCGCCCTGAAACAGCCGCGTCAGGGTGTAGCCTGCCGCAAAGATGATGGCAAAGATCATGAAGTCGGTGGGCGACACCCGACGTTCGCCCAACTGGAACCCTTCCAGAAAACGCTGCCACAACTCGGTGATATCAGCGGTGCGCGCGCCCCAGATCAGGGCAAACACCGGCAGCGAGGCAAGCGTCATGCCAAAGCCGATCAGGATGGGCACCAACCCCTCTTGGTCGGCAGCATCGGTTTGGGTGATCAGGCCGTAAAGATCGGCCACCAGCCGTTGCAGCAAAAACAGCAGCGCCACCAACCCCAGCGTCAGCGTTGCCGGATACAGCAGCGCATTGGCCGCCGCGATATAGCCCAGCGCGCCAAGGGCGGGGCCGATGATGCCCACCGCCATTGCGCCCCGTCCCATCAGGCCCAAAGCGCGGTCGGCGTTGCCGGTTCCGTCATCGGCCGCCCCCGCCGCCGCAAGGTGCAGGCGCAACAATTGCCCGGCGCGGAATAACAGGATGGCCGTCGCGACCTGTAAGGGAAAGTTCAGCACGGCCAGCGCCTGTTCGGACATGTCCAGCCGCAGGGTCATGGCATCCAGTGCAGTGCGCAGCGCCAGCAACCAACCCAGCGTTTGCGTCAGAAATCGCCCCTCGGCCCGGCGTTCGGCGGGCAGGTGCAGGGTGGTGTCGTCCGATGCGGTGACGGGAAAGACCTGCGCGCCCAACCAGTTGGCGGTGAAAACGGTGAAACCGAACAGCGGCAGCACCGACAGGTCAAACTGCCCCCCCATCCCGCTTTGCGACAGCGCCACCGACAGGGCCAGCAACCCCAGCGTCGGCAAGGCAATCCCGCCCAGCGACAACAGGAAATCCAGCACGCGCCGTCCACGCGTGGTGCGCGGCGCGCGCACACGGGCGGCCAGCCGAGGCAGGATCACCCTGCCCCGCCATATCAGCCCCAGCCCCACCACTGTTGCCAGCGCGATCAAGGGCAGATTGTCAAACAGCCGCATGCGCGTGCCTGCCGTCTGCCAGCGGCCCAGCGTGTCGGTCCACAGGGTGACGACGACATCGCGCAACGCGCCCAGACCTGCGGGCCAGTTGGCCGGATTGACCGGCGCGGGCCAAAGTTGCAGCAACTGATCGGCCTGCCGGTCGCGCAGGGATCGGTCAATCTCTCCGATCAGACCGTCGGCGCGGCGATACGCCTCTTCCGCTGCAATGCCGGGGGCTTGCAGACGGATCAACTGATCCGCCAGTTCCTGCCGCCGCGTCGCAATCTCGGGTGCTTCGGTCTTGCCCTCTTCGGGGACGGGGCCAAGCGCGGAAATCTGGTCGCGCAGCGTGGTGATGCGGGTGGAATTGGTGTTCTGCGACACCAGAAACGCCGCCCGCCAGTCGACCAACTGACCGCGCACCACCTCAAGCACATCGGTCGCCACATTGGCGGCGATGGCGTCTTCGGCCCGGTTGGCCAGACGTTCCCAGTTGGCGTAATCAAGGTCGGACTGCTTGGTGCTGCCCTTTTTCACCGTGACCACATCGACCGGTTTGGCCGTTTGCGCCTGCGCCCCCGACGCGGCAAAAAGCAGGGTCAGCGCCACCAGACACGCAATGACGCCCCCGATCAGGGCCTGCCTTGTCTGGTGCAGGGCCGTGGTCATGCGTCTTCGAACACCGCTGGAATGGGGCGCGGCGCGCGGTCCAGCCAATCGGGAACCGGCAGACCCTTTTCCTTCAGGAAGGTCGGGTTATACAGCTTTGACTGATAGCGGTTGCCATAATCGCACAGGATGGTGACGATGGTCTTGCCCGGCCCCATGTCGCGGGCCATGCGGATAGCCCCCGCGATGTTGATGCCCGACGATCCGCCCAGACAGATGCCTTCGTCGGTCAGCATGTCAAACACCAGCGGCAGCGCCTCGGCATCCGGGATGCGATAGCTGAAATCGGGGGTGAACCCTTCAAGGTTCGCGGTGATCCGCCCCTGACCGATGCCTTCGGTGATGGACGTGCCGGGCGCGTCCAGATGACCGGTCGTGTAAAAGCTGTGCAACGCCGCGCCTTCGGGGTCGGCCAGACCGATCTTCACCCCTTTGGGCTGCAGGGCCATGCCGACACCCGCCAGCGTGCCGCCGGACCCGACCGCGCAGATAAAACCGTCCACCTTGCCATCGGTCTGGTCCCAGATTTCGGGACCAGTGGTTTCGATATGTGCCAGACGGTTGGCGACGTTGTCAAACTGGTTGGCCCAGATCGCGCCATTGGGTTCGGTGCGCGCCAGCGCCGCCGCCAGACGGCCCGAATACCGGACATAGTTGTTCGGGTTCTTGTAGGGCGCTGCGGGCACCTGAACCAATTCGGCCCCGGCCAGACGCAGCATGTCCTTTTTTTCCTGACTTTGCGTTTCGGGGATGACGATTACCGTCTTGAACCCCATCGAGGCGCCCACCAGCGCCAGACCGATGCCGGTATTGCCCGCCGTGCCTTCGACAATCGTGCCGCCGGGTTTCAGATCGCCGCGCGCGATCGCATCCTTGATGATATACAGGGCCGCCCGGTCCTTGACGGATTGGCCGGGGTTCAGAAACTCGCACTTGCCCAGAATGGTGCACCCCGTCAGCGCGCTGGCATGGCGCAGCTTGATCAGGGGGGTGTTCCCGATGGTATCGGCAAGATCGCTGTGAATCCGCATGGCGCGTTCCTTTGGTGCTTTGCCCTTGGTGTAGGGGTCCGCCGCGGAAATCTCAAGCGGGGGTGGCGCTCATCGGGTCGCAGTCCGCCCCGATGAGCGTGATTTCATTTCGCGACCAGCAGCCCATCCGCCTTTAGCCCCGCATAGCATTCGTCCAGCGAGGTGCGCGCCCGGGCGATCAGGATGTCAATCTCGTCCGGGGTGATCACCAGCGGCGGCGAGATGATCATCCGGTCGCCCACATGCCGCATGATCAGGTTGTTGGCAAAGCACCGCTCGCGGCAGCGAAAGCCGACCGTGCCTTCGTCGGACGCGAATTTGGCGCGCCTCGCCTTGTCCGGTGTCAGCGCGATGGACCCCATCAGCCCGACCAGCTTTGCCTCGCCCACCAGCGGGTGATCCTCAAGACCTGTCCACAGCTTGGCCAGATGCGGGTGGGCCACGTTCCGGACATGCTCGACGATGTGTTCTTCTTGCAGGATGCGCAGGTTTTCCAGCGCCACGGCAGCGGCAACCGGGTGACCGGAATAGGTGTAGCCGTGGTTGAAATCGCCTGCCCCGCCGACGACTTCGGCAATCTCGTCACAGACGATTGACCCGCCGATCGGCTGATAGCCGGACGAAAGCCCCTTGGCGATGGTCATGATGTGCGGCTTGATGCCAAAGGTTTCTGACCCGAACCAGTTGCCGGTGCGACCAAAGCCGGTGATCACCTCGTCCGCGATCAACAGAATGCCGTACTTGTCGCAAATGCGCTGAATCTCGGGCCAATAGGTGTTGGGCGGGATGATGACGCCGCCCGCCCCCTGCACCGGCTCGCCGATAAAGGCCGCGACGTTTTCCACCCCCAGTTGCAGGATCATCGATTCCAGTTCCTGCGCGCGGGCAAGGCCGAAATCCTCGGGGGTCATGTCGCCGCCTTCGGCATACCAATGCGGCTGGCCGATGTGGACGATGCCCGCGATCATGCCGCCATGCTTGTGGATGCCCGACATCCCGCCAAGGCTGCCGCCGCCCATGGTCGATCCGTGATAGCCGTTCTTGCGCGCAATGATGATGCGCTTTTCCGGCTGGCCTTTGACGTCCCAATAGCGCCGCACAAGGCGGATGTTGGTGTCATTCGCCTCGGACCCCGACCCGGCAAAGAACACATGGTTAAGATCCCCCGGCGCCAGTTCGGCGATCTTGGCGGCAAGGGCGATGGCCGGTACATGCGTTGTCTGAAAGAAGGTGTTGTAATAGCTCAGCTCTTCCATCTGGCGCGCGGCCACTTCGGCCAGTTCCTTGCGCCCATAGCCGATGTTGACGCACCAAAGGCCCGCCATGCCGTCGATGATCTTTTCGCCGTCGCTGTCGGTCAGCCAGACGCCCTTGGCCCGCGTGATCACCCGCGCGCCCTTTTTCGCAAGACCCGCCGCATCGGTGAAGGGGTGCATGTGGTGGGCTGCGTCCAGCGCTTGCAATTCGGCCGTGGGCAGGTGGTTGGTGATGATCGTCATGGGCAAACCCCTTGTCGGAAAACGGCACGCGCCGGCCGGTCCGGGGTGCGATGGGGGCAGTTTATGATCAAATCTGCAGGCGTTCAAGGAATTTGATCAAATTATTTTGGCTAGGGCGGGACCCCCAAAATCCTTCGCAGGATTTTGCAATCTTCTTCGAAGAAAATTGGCAGTTACCCCGCCGTGCCGTCCTGCGCCTGTGCCAACCGGATCTGGTCGATGCCCTGCTGGATGTCATTTTCGATGGCGCGGGCCAGCCCCGCCGCGTCGCCCGCGCGCATCGCCGCCAACGCCTCTTCATGCCGGTCGGGCAGCGCTGATGCGCCAAAGCGCGCACAAACCACCCGCAACGACGGTCCAAAGCGCAGCCACAGCGACCGCGCCATGTCGATCAGGATGGCCGCCTCGGACGCCTCGTACAAGGCAAAGTGAAAGGCGTGGTTGGATTCAAGATAGGCCGACACCGCCCCGGCCCGGATCGCACGGTCCACGTCGTCATCAATCGCCTCAAGCCGGTCGATCAGCGCGGGGGTCATTGTCGCGGCAGCCAGTTCGGCCAGTTTCGGTTCGATGGTCAGGCGGGCAAAGGCGACCTGATCCAGATCGACGGGACGCAGTTGCGGCACGGCGACGCGACGGTTGCCCTGCGGCAGCAATGCCCCTTCGGCGGTCAGACGGCGGATCGCCTCGCGCACCGGGGTCATGCCGGCGTCCAGATCGCGGATCAGGCCCTGAATGGTGACGGGCTGACCCGGCTCCAGCTTGCCAAACAGGATCATGTCGCGCAGGCGGCCATAGGTCACCTCGTGCGAGGGTATCTTGCGCGTGTCGTCGTCCATCCGGCCCTGTCCCACTGATACGCGCCATGGTTACGCCGTGCGGGCGGATTTGATCAAGTCTTAACCGGGCGAATAGTCAAACCGGGTAAAGTCCGCCGTCCAGCCCTGCCCGGTCAGATCGACCGCCACCATGCCCACAAAGGCCCCGGTAAAACTTGCATGTTCGCCGCGCCCACCTTCGTCGGAAATCAGGCTGGCGTCCAGTTCAGGCCCGACAGGCAGGCCGTTCAGCGCAAAGCGTTGCCGCGCGCCCGTCACCTGCACCGACAGGGTCACAAGTCCATCCGGCACAGGCAGAACCGCGTGGGTCGTCAACCGTTCACCCGGCCAGTCGCCAAGACAGGACACCAGCCGCAAGACACGGGCATCGCCTTCGTGCGTGACCAAGGCCGCGTGGAACTTGTGCCGGTTGTAATAGGTGATCAGCCCGGCCATGCGCTGCCAGTTCGGCGGATCGGCCAGCATGTCGGTTTCCGCATGATAGGCGTGGTGTTCCTGCCTGCGGGCGACCAGCGCCTGTTCAAACCAGCTGCCCAGACTTTCTCGCCCCGTCAGCCGCAGCGCGGCCCCGGTCAGCGCAAAGATGCGGCCCGGTTCCGGGGTGCGCAGCCACTGGAATTCGGGTGGCAGTTCATCCGTGTCAAACACCCGGAGAACTGCCTGATCCGGTGCGCGCACCGCATCCATCGGCACGGTCAGGGGCGGGATCATGCCACCGCCTTCCAGATACAGCCAATCGTCGCGCCACACGCAGCGGGCAATCCCCGTCTCGCGGCCCAAGGGACAGAAGCGCCCCTCGGGCAAGGGCCTGCCGCACAGAAAGGTGTGATACGGCACCCCGTCCGGCGTTTCGACATATTGCCCATGCCCCGTGCGTTGCAGCGGGCTGGCCGCGTCGCGCACCGTCATCAGATGGGTGTCGGGGTGCAATTCGTAAGGCCCGGCGATGACGCGCGACCGTGCCATGGTCACCGCATGTTCGTAGCCCGTCCCCCCTTCGGCGGTGGTCAGGTAATACCAGTCATTGCGCTTGAACAGATGCGGCGCCTCGGTCAGGCCAAGGGGTGATCCGGCAAAGATCGTGCGCACCGGCCCGATCAGCCCGCGTGTGGGGTGCCATTCCTGCAACTCGATCCCGTCAAAGGCATCGTGCGCCGGGTTCAGTCCCGTGCCCTGCCCGCGATGGTTCCAGCGCATGTTCAGAAACCACTTGCGCCCGTCGTCATCGTGAAACAGCGACGGATCAAAGCCCGACGAATTCACATAGACCGGATCGGACCAATCGCCGGTCACCGTCTCGCCGGTGACGATGTAGTTGTGCGCGTCCTTGAACGCGCCATCCAGCCGTTTGACATCTGTATAGACCAGCCAGAACCGCCCGTCGGCATAAGACAGGCAAGGTGCCCAGACCCCCGCGCTGTCGGGATTGCCGCGCATGTCCAGCTGGCTTTTGCGCCGCAAGGGCCGCGCCACCAGCCGCCAGTTCACAAGATCGGTCGAGTGGTGAATCTGCACCCCCGGATACCATTCAAAGGTCGAGGTGGCGATGTAGTAATCCCCCCCGACCCGACAGATCGACGGATCGGGATTGAACCCGCGCAGGATTGGATTTTCGATCATGTCACCCTTTCACCCACGATTTTTTCTGCGAAAAATCCAAGCTTGCCCCAAACGATGCCCTGATTTTTCGCAGAAAATTCAATCCCCGCGCATCAGACCAACAGGGCCTGCGCCTCGTCCGGACCCAATGCTGCGGGTCGGGTGCAGGTGGTTTGCAGCGTCACGAACTGCCCCGTTTCACCCGACAGCAGGCAGGCGGTCATCACCTCGACCCCGTGCAAGGCCCGGTCGATGGCACAGCGCGCGTCGCGCCCCTGCAACACTGCCTGCGCCATGTCGGCCAGACCCGCCGTGCGATAGTTGGCAAGCGCGCCATGCTTGGGGTGATCCTGATTGGGCCTGCCAAAGGGGTGGTCCCAGGGGGCGACACTGTGCACCTCGCCGTCGGTTCCTGCCACCTCGACCGTGCCGCCGAAAAAGTTCGGGTCGGGCAGGTACAACGTGCCTTCGGTGCCGTAAATTTCCATATGGGCGCGCTTATGGCTCCAGACGTCCCAGCTTGTGGACAGGGTCACGGTCGCGCCAGTAGCGAATTCCAGCAGGGCGTGGATGTTGGTGGGGGTCTTGACGGGGATCACCTCGCCCTTGCGCGCATCAGACCCGATGGTCCGCGTGTTTGAGGCCGAGGACGTCAGCGCCCCGACTCGCCGCACAGGGCCCAGCAGGTTGACCAGATTGGCGATGTAATAGGGGCCAAGGTCCAGCATCGGCCCGCCGCCGGGCAGGAAAAAGAAGTCGGGGTTGGGATGCCAGCCTTCCATCCCGTGGTTCATCACCGCCGCCCCGCCCGCCGTGACAGCGCCGATGCGCCCTTCGTCCAGCAGGGCGCGCGCCTGTTGATGCGCGCCGCCCAGAAACGTGTCGGGCGCACAGCCGACCGACAGACCCTTGGCCCGCGCCAGATCGCGCAAGGCCAGCCCGTCCTGCAACGACAGGGTCAGCGGCTTTTCGGAATAGACGTGCTTTCCCGCCTCAAGGATCCTCTTTGACACCCCGAAATGCGCGTCCGGGATGGTCAGGTTGATCACAACGTCGATGTCGGGGTTCGACAGCAACCCGTCCACCGATTGTGCCGCCACGCCATATTCCGCCGCGCGGACGGTGGCTGCATCCATGTTCAGATCGGCCACCGCCCGCACCTGCAACCCTTTGAACAGGGGGGCCAGACGCAGATAGGTGGTCGAGATATTGCCGCAGCCGATGATGCCGATGCCAAGTGTGTTCATGATCCCCTCAGAATGTGCGTGCGGCGGCGATGGACCGTGCGGCAAAGCGCGCGTGGTCAGCCGGGTTGTCGTGTTCCATCACGAAATGCGTGCAGCCGACGGCGCGCAGGGCAGCCATGATCGACTGCCAGTCGATGGTGCCATGGCCGACATCGGCCCAGCCATCCTCGGCCAGATTTTCGTCCCTTGGGGCGATGTCCTTGACGTGCGCTGCCGTGATGCGGTTTGCGTATTTTTCAATCCACGCCAGCGGATCGCCGCCGCCGCGCACCACCCAGGCCACGTCCATCTCCCATTCCAGATCGGGGCCGCCCTCGAAAATCGCCGTCTGAGGAATGACGCCATCCGATGTGGGAACGAATTCAAAGTCGTGGTTGTGCCAGCCAAAGCCCAACCCCGCCGCACGGATCGGTGCGCCCGCCGCCTGCAAGCGCGCGCCAAACGCGCGCCAGCCCGCGCCGTCGGTCGGGCGCTGATCGGCGGTGATATGCGGGCAATAGACGCGGGAAATGCCCAAGGTGCGCGCGATGTCGATCACCCGGTCGGGGGTTTCCTCGATCATGGCAAGCGAGAAGTGACCCGTGGGCATCGCCAATCCAGTGGCCTTCAGCGCGGCCCCCAGTTCGGTCACCAACCCAGCATCGGCATAAAGCGCGCCATACCCTTCGACAGCGGCATAGCCGTCGCGGGCCAGCATCGCCAGCGTGTCAGACAAGGGCGGAAAATTGCGCGAGGAATACAGCTGGTACGAGAACATCGGTCTGATCCTTTCAAAGCGGTCCGCCGGTGGCGGAGTAAAGGTCGCGCAGGGTGAACACCGGGGCTGGCCCCGGTCCTGCGGGGGTGAAGGAGATGGTGGCCGGGTGGCCGGGGAACAGGGCAAAGGCATTCGCGCTGAACCGCCCCGGCTGATCCGCCTCGACCGCGACAAAGGGGGCAAGGGCCTGTGCGGTCAGCGTCAGGTCATAGCGCCCGGCCGCTTGCGCAACCGTGTGGGTCAATCCGGCTGGGCGCAGATCGTAGGATTTCCACGGCTTTGGCGCAAAGACATCGCCCGATGACGTGCTGTCCGATGCCTGCCAGGTAAAGGCCAGCACCTCGCCCACCTGAATATCCGTGGCGTTGATCTGCAACAGCGGAACGGCCGCGTCTGTCGGGATGTCCATCGTCGCCGTGCCAAGGGCCCGCGTCGTGCCATCCATCGCCGCCGCATGGGCCTGCACCGTCAGCGAGACGCCCGCGCGGGTATCGTTCACCGCCTTCAGCGTGATCACGTCACCTGCGGGAACCGCAACAACCGTCACGGGCGCAAAGAATTCCCGCGCCATGTGGTGCATCAGCTTCCACCCGCCACCGTGATCCAGACTGGACCACGAACAGACAGGCCAGGTGTCGTTCAACTGCCAATACAGCGTGCCCATGCAATGCGGCTTCAGGCTGCGCCAATGGGTGACGGCGGTCTTGATCGCCAGCCCCTGCTGGATCTGGCTCAGATAGACAAAGTTCGGGAAATCCACCGGAAAGCGGAAATAGCGGAACATGGTTTCAGCAATGCGCGCGTTGCCACCTGCGTTCTTTTGGTGGCTTTCCATGACCGGGGCTGCGATGTTGAAATCCGCCGGATCGGCAAAGCGGCGGATCACATCCATCGACGGATAGGATTGAAAGCCGAATTCCGAACAGAACCGTGGGCTTACGTCGCGATAGTGGTCGAAATCGCGCCCTTCGTGCCACACGCTCCAGAAATGCATGTCGCCGGATGTATCGTCGTGCCAGGCGTCGCCAAAGGCCATCGGCCCCGGCGACGGGCTGGACGGCCACCAGTTCGCACCCGGCAGCACCGCCTGCAACGCGGATTCAACGGTGCGGTTCAGCCGGTCGTAGCTGACCAGATAGCGGTCGCGATCCTTGCGGCTTTCCTCGAACCAGGTCAGTGCGCCGATCAACTCGTTGTCGCCACACCAAACTGCGATGCAGGGGTGATGATTGATGCGCGCCACGACGTCGCGCACCTCGGCGTCGACTTCGGCCAGAAAGGCGGGGGTGGAGGGATAGAGGTTGCAGGCGAACATGAAATCCTGCCAGACCATCAGCCCGATCTCGTCGCACAGGTCATAGAACCAGTCTGGTTCATACCGCCCGCCGCCCCAGATACGGATCATGTTCATGTTGGCATCGACGGCTGATTGCAGCAGATCGCGCGTGGCATCGACCGTGATCCGACCAGCCAGTGCATCGGCGGGGATCCAGTTCGCCCCGCGCGCAAAGGTGTCATGCCCGTTGACGCGAAAGCCGAACGACCGCCCCGCCGCATCCGGCGCGCTGACCAATTCAAGCGACCGCAACCCGATCCGCCGTGTGGCAATGGCAGGCCCCATCGTCACGGTCAGATCATGCAAGGTCTGCGCACCCAGACCCGCAGGCCACCACAGCGCCGCGTTTTCGATGGTCAGAACGACCTGCCCCGTGCCACCTGTCAAAGGAGCCGTTTTGGTGACTCCGCAAAGGGTTGCGGTGAATTCCTCGCCCAGTGCATGAACCTGCACGGTCACATGTGCCACGCCGTCCGCATGGGTCTGCGCGATGACGATATCCTGAATGCGCGGGCCTTGCGGTTCGAGCCGGATCGCGCCCGTAAGGCCAAAGGGGGCCAAGGCGATGTTCCAATCCCAGCCGAAATCACAGGCCGGTTTGCGCAGCATGTTGCCATTGGGGATCGGGCAGTTCTGCACCGCATAGGGCACATAAAAGGGCTGCGCCGCTTGCAACGCCGCCCCTTGCTGCACGGGCGACCGAAAGGTGATCGCAATCTCGTTCCGACCCTTGCGCACCAGGCCCGTCGCAGGCACCCGCCAGCGACGAAACGCGTTGGCGGCCTGCAGGACGGTGGTGCCGTTCAGTGACACCTGCGCCACAGTGTCCAGCCCGTCGATCACCAGATCGCAGGGGCCGCCATCATGGTCAAACGCGCGCCGCGCCACCCAATCGCGTTCGCTGATCCAGCGCAGATCGTATTCGTTGCGACCATGGTAAGGATCAGGGATCGCCCCTGCCGCGTGCAGGGCGGTGATGCCGTCGCCGGGGATGGCGAAGGGCACAGAATGTTCGCCGCTTTCATCCGAAAGCGTCCAAAGTCCCGCAAGATCGGCCATGTGTCAGATCCGTTGCTCGGTGCCGGCATCAAAGATCGACGCTTTGGCGATATCGACCTTCAGGAACACGGGCGTTCCGGGTTTCATCCGACGTTCCACCTCGACCCGGACAGACATGTGCGTGCCGTTCGCCTTGAGCCAGACCAGACTGTCGGCCCCCATCGGTTCGTCAATCTCGACCACTGCCGGGATGGTGCTGCCCGGTTCTTCGTGCTCCTGGATGTCCAGATGTTCGGGACGCAGGCCCAGAATGGCCTTTGGCCGCGCCCCGACAGCGCCGCCGTCATAATCCGAAAGGTCAATCCGCGTCGGACCGAACTGAAAGGCGCGGCCCCCATCGATGGTTTCGCCGTGCAGAAAGTTCATCGACGGGCTGCCGATGAAACCGGCCACAAACAGGTTGGCGGGGCGGTTGTAGATCACCTGCGGCGCGTCCAGTTGCTGGATCAGCCCGCCGCGCATGACGGCGATGCGGTCCGCCAGTGTCAGCGCTTCGATCTGGTCATGGGTGACGTAGACCATCGTGTTGTTCAGGCGGCTGTGCAGACGCTTTATTTCCACCCGCAGCTCGGATCGCAGTTTGGCATCCAGGTTCGACAGCGGCTCGTCGAACAGGAACACATCGACATCGCGCACCAGCGCACGGCCAATGGCGACGCGCTGGCGTTGGCCACCCGACAGGGCACCCGGCTTGCGATCCAGCAGCGGTTCGATCTGCAGGATTTCCGCCGCACGGGCCACGCGCTTGTCAATCTCGGGCTGGGGCATCTTGGCGTTCTTCAGGCCAAAGGACAGGTTCCCCCGCACCGTCATCTGCGGATAAAGCGCATAGGACTGGAACACCATGCCGATGCCGCGATCGGACGGCTCTGCCCAGGTGACATTCCGGTCCTTGATGAAAATCTGCCCGTCGCTGACATCCAAAAGCCCAGCAAGGCAATTCAGCAGGGTCGATTTTCCGCACCCCGATGGCCCCAGAAGCACGATGAATTCGCCCTCGGCCACATCAAGGTTCAGGTTCTTCAGCACCGACACCGCGCCAAAGTTCAGCGTCAGATCGCGCACAGAGATGGAGTGGGTGTGGGTGCCAGACATGGTGTTCATGGGATCAGCCTTTGACAGCGCCAGCGGCGATGCCACGGACGAAAAGTTTGCCGGAGATGAAGTAGATGGTCAGGGGAACCAGACCCGTCAGCAGCGTGGCCGCCATGTTGACGTTGTATTCCTTTACCCCCTGGACCGAGTTGACAATGTTGTTCAACTGCACCGTCATCGGATAGATATCAGGCTTGGTGTAGATCACGCCGAACAGGAAATCGTTCCAGATTCCGGTGACTTGCAGGATCATCGCGACGACAAAGATCGGCAGCGCCATCGGCAGCATGATCTTGAAGAATATGCCCCAGAACCGCGCGCCATCGACGCGGGCGGCCTTGAACAACTCTTCCGGCAGGGCGGCGAAATAGTTGCGAAACAGCAGCGTCAGGATCGGCATGCCAAAGATCGTATGCACGATCACCAGCCCGCCCAATGTGCCGTAAAGCTGAAACCCGAAAAAGTCGCCCACGTTCTTCAGCACCAGAACGATGGGATACAGCATCACCTGATAGGGGATGAAGGCCCCGATCATCAGGATGGCAAAGAACAATTCAGACCCTTTGAACTTCCAGTAGGACAGCGCGTAGCCGTTCACGGATGCGATGGCGATGGACAGGATCACCGACGGGATCAGGATTTGCACCGAGTTCCAGAACCCGCGCGACAGCCCGTCACAGTTGATGCCGGTGCAGGCGGTGGACCATGCTTTTACCCACGGCTCGAACGTCACTTCCAAAGGCGGGGCAAAGACGTTGCCCAACCGGATTTCCGGCATCCCCTTCAGCGACGTGACGATCATCACGTAAAGCGGCAGCGCGTAATACATCGCAGCGACAATCAACGTGCCGTACAGCATGATATTGGCCGGGGCGAGGATGCGACGCGGTTTTGCCCCGCGCGGGCCTGCCATGATGCGGGTATCAGCCACGTTTCTTGCTCCCGAATTCGAGATAGGCCCATGGGATCAGGATGATGGCGACGGTGGCCAGCATCATGGTGGATGCCGCGAACCCCTGCGCAAGGTTCTGATCCTTGAACATCTTGTCCATGACGTAAAGCGCGGGCATCTGGCTTGCGACACCCGGCCCGCCGCTGGTTTGCGCAACGACAAGGTCGTAAACCTTGACAATACCCGACGCGATGATGACGACCGCCGTCACCAGAACCGGGCGGATCATCGGAATGATGATGACGGCATAGGTTTTCCAGATCGAAATGCCGTCCACCCGCGCGGCCTTCCAGATGTCTTCGTCGATGCCCCGGATACCGGCCAGCATCAGGCACATCACCAGACCCGTGCCCTGCCACAGTGCGGCGATCAGAATGCCGTAGATCACGATGCTTTCGGTATAAAGCGGGTCAAAGACAAAGCTTTCCCACCCCAGATCGCGTACCACCTTTTGCACGCCGAAATCGGGGTTCAATATCCATTGCCACACAAGGCCCGTCACGATGAACGACAACGCGAAGGGATAAAGAAAGATGGTGCGGAAGGTGTTTTCAAACCGGATCTTGCGGTCCAGCATCGCGGCCAGCAAAAAGCCGATGACAAGGCTGAACACCATCGAGCAGACGCCGAAAATCGCCAGATTCTTGATCGACACAACCCAACGATCTGTGCCCCACAGGCGGGCGTATTGGTCAAGCCCCACAAAACGTTCGCGGGGCAGCAGCTTTGAATCCGTAAAGGAATAGACAACCGTCCAGATCGTGCAGCCGACAAAGATGACCAGAACGGTGGCGATCATCGGGATGGACGCGATCTTGGAGTTCAGATTGCGCAGCAACCGGTTGGGCCGTTTTGCGACCTCGGCCCTTGGGGCGGTGATGGGAAGGGCGACAGTATTCGGCAGTCCGGTCTCGGCCATTGTGCGCTTTCCATGGTCTTTGACGGTGATGGCCGACATGGCCCTTTTAGGCTGTGACAGGTACGGAAAAGACCCGGCCGTTTCCGGCCGGGTCATGATCGGGCAAAGTCTTATTCGGCAGCCGCGATGATGGCTGCGTATTTCGCCTGCGCCTCGGCGGCGGTCATGGTGGTGGAGTTCCAGAATTCCACCATCAGGTCTTCGATCTGACCCGACGTGTCTGGGGTCAGAACCATGTTGCCATCAGGCAGGATGTTGCCAGCGGCAAGGATTTCCAGACCCTGCTTCATGCAGTCGTTGGCCGCAGCCAGATCGATGTCGCCCCGCACGGGGAGCGAACCCTTTTTCAGGTTGAACGCGACTTGCAGCTCTTTGCTGACCAGCAGAGAGGCAAGGCGTTTCTGCGCGGCGGTCACTTCGGCATCGTCATTGACCGGGAAGTAGAAGGCGTCGCCACCGGTCGAGATGATCTTGTTCACGCCAAGGCCCGGCAGACAGGTGTAATCGGTGCCGGCAACCTGTCCCGCAACCTGGAATTCGCCCTGCGCCCAGTCACCCATGATCTGGCCACCGGCGGCACCGGTGATCACAAGGTTCGTGGCCTGGTTCCAGTCCTGCACATTCGATTTCGCGGCCATAGAGCGCGCGGCAACCGCTGCCTCGAAGACCTTGGCCATTTCCGGGCCAGCAGCGGCGGCTTCGTCCTTTTCGACGTTGATTTTGGTCCACAGCTCTTGCCCGCCGATAGCCACAGCCATCACACCGAACGCACCGGCCGACTGCCAGGGCTGTTGGCCCATTGCCAGCGGGATGATCCCTGCCGCCTCAAGCGCGGGGGCTGCGGCGACGAATTCATCCCAATTGGTCGGGACCGGCACGCCTGCCTTGGCATAGGCTGCGTTCGACAGCCACAGCCACTGCCAGGAATGGATGTTCACCGGCGCGCAGTAGATCTTGCCCTCGTAGGTGCAGGCATCCAGCAGGCTGATCGGCTTGATGATGTCTTTCCAACCCTCGGCCTCGGCCACGTCGGTCAGGTCTTGCAGCAGGCCCGCCTCGATCAGTTCCTGCGCCTGAAGGCCATGGTTCAACTGGGTCGCACCCATCGGATCGCCGCCAAGGATGCGGCTGATGATGATCGGGCGGGCGGTGCCGCCGGACCCGGCGATGGCGCCGTCGATCCACTTGTCACCGCTGGCGTCAAAGGCCTTGGCCATCTCGGTCACGGCGGCGGCTTCACCCCCCGACGTCCACCAATGCGTCACTTCAAGATCGGTCGCAAAGGCAGTCGCAGGCAGAGCCACCGAGGCAAATAGCCCCGCGGCCAATTTCAGCGAATTCATGTGTTCCTCCCGGTTTCTAAAACGTTATAGGAATCATCTATAACGTTATAGTTTTGCCGATCAAGTAATCATTTCGCTTGTCGACGCAGGGCGCGAAAGGTTGAATGGGCGCGAATCGTACCCCTTAAAGGCCCCGTTCTCCGATGCGCATCTCCCGCCCCGAATGCCGCAACAACGCCGTGCAAATCCTTGCCGGACTGGCATTTTCGGGCTGCATCGACCAAACGACCAAAGCCTGCCCCTTGGTCCTGCGGGAAACAGCGATGCGCCTTGGACCCCGCCCCGGCTTGGTGCTATGGCGGTTGGGCAAGTGGCAGGCGCTGACCAATGCCGCGCTGCCGCAAAAAGGACAGCAGCGATGACTGAGTCGCCCCCTACCACCCTGCATGACGCCGAACGCCCGACGCTGAAGACCATCGCCGCCGAAACCGGCCTTGCCATCGCCACCGTCAGCCGCGCCTTGAAGGACGCCCCCGACATCGGCGAGGAAACCAAGCGCCGGGTCCGCGAAACCGCCGAACGGCTGGGCTATCGTCCAAACCGGGCGGGGGTCCGCCTGCGCACCGGCAAGACCAATGTGATCGCACTGGTCCTGTCGACCGAATCCGACATGATGAACCACACGTCGCAACTGATCTATTCCATCGCGGCCGCGCTGAAGGGGACGCCCTACCATCTGGTCGTAATGCCCTACTTTCCGTCCGAAGACCCGATGACCCCCATCCGGTATATTGTCGAAACCGGGTCGGCGGACGGGGTGATCATGAACCAGACCATGCCCGACGACCCGCGCGTGCGGTATATGGCGGAACGGGGTTTTCCCTTTGCCACACATGGCCGCACCACGATGGGCATCGACCATCCCTATTTCGATTTTGACAACGAAGAATTCGGCCGCGTCGCGGTGCGCGAACTGCAGGCGCGCGGGCGCAAGCGGCTGTTGCTGGTCGCGCCGCCGCGGGCGCACAACTATGCCCGCCACATGATCACCGGCTTCGCCAACGAGGCGGCACTACAGGGGCTGACGTTCGAGGTGCTGGATACAGCCAACAGCGATTCCGGCTTTACCGCCATTCAGGCCGCCGTTCAGAAACGCCTGTCCGCCCCGCAGGCCCCCGATGGCATCGTCGTCGGATCGACCACAGCTGCGATGGCGACCGTGGCCGGGGCCGAGGCAGCAGGGCTGGCAATCGGGCGCGACTTTGACGTTGCGGCAAAGGAAGCGATCCGCTTTCTGCACCATTTCCGCCGTGACATCATCGTGCTGCATGAAAACGTGAACCGCGCGGGCGAGTTTCTGGCCCGTGCTGTCATGGCCGCGATTGAACGGCGGGCACCCGAACAGGGGCAATGCATTGACGTGCCAACGGGTGCCGCAAAAGAGTGAATCAGAACAGGAGAGGTGTGATGAAGACAATGAAAGGTCCGGCGTTGTTTCTGGCGCAATTCGCAGGTGACACCGCCCCGTTCAATTCCTGGGCGTCGATCACCAGATGGGCCGCAGATTGCGGCTATGTCGGCGTGCAGGTGCCAAGCTGGGATGGCCGTCTTTTCGATCTGGAAAAGGCCGCCACCTCGAAGACCTATTGCGACGAGGTTAAGGGCGTCGCGGCGGAGGCTGGGGTTCAGATCACCGAACTGTCCACCCATTTGCAGGGCCAGTTGGTCGCTGTGCATCCGGCCTATGACACCGCGTTTGATGGCTTTGCCGCACCGTCGGTACATGGCAACCCGAAGGCGCGCGCCGAATGGGCGGTGGATCAGGTGAAAAAGGCGCTGACCGCGTCAAAAAATCTTGGCCTGACGGCGCAGGCCACGTTTTCGGGCGCGCTGGCCTGGCCCTTTGTCTATCCGTGGCCGCAGCGCCCTGCAGGGCTGGTGGAAGAGGCGTTCGATGAACTGGCGCGCCGTTGGCTGCCCATCCTGAACCACGCCGAAGAGTGCGGCGTCGATCTGTGCTATGAAATCCACCCCGGCGAAGACCTGCACGACGGCATCAGCTATGAGATGTTTCTGGACCGCGTTGGCAATCATGCCCGCGCGAACATGCTGTACGACCCCAGCCATTACGTTCTGCAACACCTTGATTATCTGGAAAACATCGACATCTACCACGACCGCATCCGCATGTTCCACGTCAAGGACGCCGAGTTGAACCCGACGGGCCGCCAAGGGGTGTACGGCGGGTTCCAGTCTTGGGTGAACCGCGCGGGCCGCTTCCGCAGTCTGGGCGACGGTCAGGTCGATTTCGGCGGCATCTTCTCCAAGCTGACGCAATACGGCTTTGACGGCTGGGCGGTGGTGGAATGGGAATGCTGCCTGAAACACCCCGAAGACGGCGCGCGGGAAGGGTCGGATTTTGTGCGCGCCCACATGATCCGCGTCACTGAAAAAGCCTTTGACGATTTTGCGGGCAGCGGGGCCGACCGGGCCGCGAACCGGCGGATGCTGGGCTTGGATTGAACCACCGGAAGCGGGGGCCAGCCCCCGCACCCCCGGGATAGTTGGGACCAGATGAATGGGAAAGGTTTCCTGATGGCCATAACAGCAGCACATGTCGCGCGGGCACCGCGCATCCGTCTTGGCATGGTGGGGGGCGGGCGCGATGCCTTTATCGGGGCCGTTCACCGCATTGCCGCCCGCATCGACGATCAGTACGAACTGGTGGCCGGATGCTTTTCGTCCAATGCCGAGAAATCCTTTGCCTCGGGTGCCGATCTGGGGGTGGACCCGCGCCGCACCTATGCCAGCTTTGCCGAGATGGCCACGCGCGAGTCGCGCCGAAAGGACGGGATCGAGGCTGTCGCCATTGTCACCCCGAACCACATGCACGCCCCTGTGGCGATGCAATTCCTGAAACGCGGCATCCATGTGATCTGCGACAAGCCCCTGACCGCCACCCTGCCCGAAGCGAAGCGTCTGGCAAAGGCGGCGGCAGCGTCAGGCGTGGTGTTCGCGCTAACGCACAACTACACGGGCTATCCGATGATCCGGCAGGCCAAAGCGATGGTCGATGACGGCACGCTTGGCGAGATCCGGCTGGTGCAGGTCGAATATGCGCAGGATTGGCTTGCCGAACCGATCGAGGCGACAGGCCAGAAACAGGCCGACTGGCGCACCGATCCCGCGCGGTCGGGGGCCGGTGGGTCCACGGGGGATATCGGCACCCATGCCTTCAACCTTGCCAATTTTGTCAGCGGTCTGACGCTGGAGACGCTGGCCGCCGATCTGCAAAGCTTTGTTCCGGGGCGCAGGGTCGATGACAACGCCCATGTCCTGTTGCGCTACACCTCCGGCGCGCGGGGGATGCTGTGGTGCTCGCAGGTGGCATCAGGCTGCGAAAATGGGTTGCGTCTGCGGGTCTTTGGCACAAAGGCCGGGATCGAGTGGGCGCAGGAAGACCCCAATTACCTGTGGGTCACCCCCTTGGGCGCGCCGCGTTATCGCATTACACGCGGCGGGGCCGGATCGGGCGAGGCGGCGGCGCGCGTGTCGCGCATCCCGCCGGGCCATCCCGAAGGGTATCTGGAAGGCTTTGCCAATATCTACGCCGAAGCGGCCCGCGCCATATTGGCCCGGCGTGACGGGGTGACCGTGGACCCGTCGGTCACCTTCCCCGGCCTGAAAGAGGGGTTGGAAGGCGTGGCCTTTGTCGATGCCTGCGTGCGGTCATCCAGGCGCAACGGGGCGTGGGTGTCGCTGGCGCTTTAATCCACGGGGTGGCTGGAACCGCCCTTGGCGCGCAAACGGTCACGTTCGCGCGCCAGCCACCACGCCGACAGGATTAGCGGGGCATTCGATGCCTCGCCGCTGGTGACAAGCGCCATCAGCGCGTCAAAGCTGACAAGGTGGCCACGGATATCCTCTGCCTCGCCATCGACGCCAAAGACACCTGCGGCACCGTCGGGCAGGTCGCACAAGGCGACGTAGGAATACAGGAATTCGGTCTTGGCCCCCGGCGTGGGGTAATATCCGGCCACATATTCCAGCGCGCCCAGCGTCAGGCCCGCCTCTTCCACCGCCTCGCGGCGGGCAGCGTCTTCGGGGCCTTCGCCGGGGTCGATGCGTCCGGCAACCGCCTCGATCTGCCACGGCTGCACGTCGCCACGTGCATAAGGCCCGGTGCGGAATTGTTCGACCAGCAGCACCCGGTCGCGCATCGGATCATAGGGCAACACCGTCACCGCATCGCCCGAAATGAACGCGGCCCGGTTGATCTGCGGGCTATAGCTGCCGTCAAACCGCCGATAACGCAGATCGTATTCTTCGACCGCGAAGTAATTGGCGTAAGGATAGTGCCGCGCCACGACATCGACATCGCCCGCCGCCGGGGTATGGCGCAGCGTGGCCGGGGCGGGTGCGGCAGCGCGCACGCGACTGGCCCCGCGCACCAACATTTGCGGATAGCGTGCCAGCACCTCTTGCGGGGATTTGACACCGTAAAGCGCCATGAAGTCGCCCGCTGTGGCCACTGCCGTATCGGCATAGCGCGCCTGCCACTGTACCAACGACCAATCCGCACCGGGCTGCCAGTGACCGGGGGCCGGAAAATAGATCCGCGCCACCGATGGCCCGGTGCCCGTCTGAACCGTCAGATCGTGGGTGTGGCAGGCAAACCCCGCTTCGTAGAAATCCAGCCGTCCGACATCGGCATAGTTCAGATCGCGCACCAGAAGACCCTGCGCCGCAGCGCCTGTCCGCGCGACGATCACCGGAAAGGCGTGATCCCGTGCCCAATGCACCGCGTGGTCGGGCAGATGTGCGGGTTCAGTGGCAACCGAGCGGCCCAGAACGGTGTCCAGCAGGGGCAGATGACACAGCGTGCCGTAAAAGAAGAAATCCGCCATGATCACTGCCAACGTCTGCCGACCGCCTCGGTCAGCAGACCGCCGATCAGACCGCCGATGGCCAGCGCTCCGATCACCTCGGGCACCAGCATCAGGCGGCCATAATCGAGGAATTCCTGAAACACCGCCAGAACCGCCTCCATCGGGCCGTCATAGCGCAGGCGTGTGGATTGTTTCAGCATCTTCCACGACGCAAAGACGAACAAGGCCACCACCGCCATCGTCACGGTGGTCCGCACCCCGGTTGCTATCGCCTCGGCCGTGCCGCGCCCGGCCAGCGCCCCCGATATGCGCCAGCCGCAGACCACCCCGATGCCCGCGCATGTTTCGCGCAACAGCCCGAGGGGCGTGCCTTCGGGCAGGCCTGGATGGTACAACTGGGCAGTGACAAACCCCACGATGGCAAAGAACAGGGCGGCAAAAAGTTTGGCGGCGGTGGGCATGTCTGTCCCTGATTTCGGGCCTCAGTTCGGGCGGGTGACTGTAATCTGTGTCACATCACAGTTGCCGCCCTGAAACGCCCCGGCGCAAGAGGTAAGGTAAAAGTTCCACATCCGCCGGAACCGGTCATCAAATCCAAGACGGGCCACATCATCCCAGCGCGCGTTGAAGGTGTCGTGCCAGCGCCGCAGGGTCTGGCTGTAGCTTTCGCCAAACTCGATCGATCCTTTGACCAGCAGCCCCGCCTTTGACACCTCGGCGCGCAGGGCCGACGGGCTGGGCAACATGCCGCCGGGAAAGATGTATTTCTGTATGAAATCAACGCCCTTGCGATAGGCGTCAAAGCGGGCGTCCTCGACCGTGATGATCTGCAACGTGGCGTTCTTGCCGGGCTTCAGCCGTTCGCGCACGGTGTCGAAATAGACGGGCCAGTATTTTTCGCCCACCGCCTCGAACATCTCGATGCTGGCGATGCCGTCATAGGTGCCGGTTTCGTCGCGGTAATCCTGCAACTTGATCTCGACCCGGTCGGACAGGCCCGCCTTTGCCATCCGCGCCACGGCATAATCGTATTGGGCCTTGCTGATGGTAAGACCGGTCACCTTCAGCCCGCGCTCTTTCGCGGCATATTCGGCAAAGCCACCCCAACCGCAGCCGATTTCCAGCACATGATCGCCGGGATTGGCCCCCATCAGATCGACCATGCTTCTGTATTTTTCGGTCTGGGCGTTTTCCAGCCCTTCCTGCCCCGACCGGAACAGGGCCGACGAATAGGTCATCGTGTCATCCAGCCACAACCGGTAGAAATCATTCCCCAGATCGTAGTGATAGCTGATGTTCTTTTGCGCCTGCCGCTTGGAGTTGGAGTTCAGCCAGAACCGCAGCCGTTCATAGGCGCGCAGCAAGGTCATGCCGGGAAAGCCGTCATAGACGCCTTCGTTGCGCTCATGCACCAGATCCATGAAGGCCTGCAGGTCCGGGGTGGACCAATGACCATCCAGATAGGCATCGCAAAACCCCAGATCGCCTTCGCGGATCAGGCGGGAAAAGATGTCGGGGTTGTGAACCATCACCTCGGCCACCGGGCCGGGTTTAGGGCCGGTCACGCGAAACCGTCGCCCGTCGGGCAGGACGAAATCAAGTCGCCCGTGCTGCAAACGGCCAATCACCTCGAACACCGAAGCAAAGTATCTTGGCAGGCCAGTCTGGCCTTTCGTGGTCGTCAGAACGTCCATGTCCCCCCCAGCGGGTCTTTTCTTGTGGTGATCGTCACAGATACGGGTCGCGCACTCAAGAGTTTCGTTCACTGTATGCCTTCAGCGCCCGGTCCCGCCCGTCGGCCAGACCGATCAACGGGGCCGGATAGGGCCGTGCGGGATCAAGGGCCCAGCGGCGCGGCGCGGCGGCGAAGAACGCAAGCGCATCGGGTCCGGGCCTTGGGCCAAGTTCCGCGATGAAGCGGCGACGATAGGCGGCCTTGGGATCGAACTTTTCGACCTGTGTCGCCGGGTTGAAGATACGGAAATAGGGGGCAGCATCTGGCCCGGACCCCGCCGCCCATTGCCAGCCCATCGCATTGGCCGCCGGGTCCCAATCGATCAGGCAATTGGCGAACCAATCGGCCCCCACCCGCCAATCGGTCATCAGGTGCTTGGTCAGATAAGATGCGGCAATCATCCGGGCGCGGTTGTGCATGGTGCCCGTGACATACATCTGGCGCATCGCGGCATCCACAAAGGGCTCGCCCGTCATGCCTTGCTTCCAGCGCAGGGCGTCAGGGTTGTCGCCGCGCCATGGAAACGTGTCCCATTCGGGCTTCCAGTTACGGCTGGCGATATGCGGGGTGTGGTGGATCAGATGGTAGGAAAATTCCCGCCACACGACCTCTTTCAGAAACGTCTCGGCCCCCGCCGCCCCTTGGTGCAACGCGCGCAATCCGGCGTGCCAGATGCGGCGTGGCCCGATCTCGCCGTATGTCAGGTTTTCGGACAGGCCCGATGTGCCCGCCTCGGCCGGCAGATTGCGCGCATCGACGTATGCGTTGACCGGACCGGCAAGGAAATCGTCCAGCCGGGTCTGCGCCGCCGCAGCACCCACGCGGGTATGGGGCAGCACGACGGCGGCCCCCCGGTTCATCGCGGCCCCCAGTCGCCAGTCCTCAAGCGTATCAGAGGCGGGCCAGACGTCAGGCCCGCGCATGGCAACAGGGGCCGCGTTCGGCACAGGCACATCGCGCCCGCGCACCGCACGCCAGAATGGGGTGTAGACGCGGTAGAACCCGCCCTGCCCGGTTTCAACCGTCCAGGGTTCGAATAGCAAATGACCGGGGTGGCTGTCCGCGATCAGACCGCGCGCCTTCAGCGCCGCCTTCACTTGCGCATCACGGGCCTTGGCCGCCGGATCGTAAAGACGCGACCACATCACCCCGGCCGCACCCGTTTCGCGCAAAAGATCGTCCAGCACCGCCAGCGCGGGCCCGCGCCGCAGGATCAGCTTGCTGCCAACGGCGGTCAGTGTGCGCGCAAACTCTGCCACGCCCAGCCCCAGCCGCCAGCGCGGTGCAGCGCCGATTGCGTCCGTCTCGGGGTCCAGAACAAACAACGGGATCAGCGGCCGTCCCGTCGCCACGGCGGCGGCCACCATCGGGTGATCCTCCAGCCGCAAATCGCGGCGGAACCACAGGATCAGGGGTGCATCGGTCATGTCAGGGAAAATCTTTGCATTGTGGATAGGTTACGGCGGCCACGGGTCAGCGGATCACTTTCCAATCTGCAAAAACGCCCCAAGACCGGGTAAGCCCCGGCACAGGTCGGGGGGGGGGCAGGTTGCCCCCCTTGCGCCTACAGAACCCGGTCCAGTGCCGTGATCAGCCGCGCCACCTCATCCGCCGAAGTGTAGTGGACAAGGCTCAGACGCAGCACACCCTTGTCCAGATCGATCCCCATCGCCTGCAACGGGCGCACGGCATAGAAATCGCCCGCCCAGCACGCGATGCCATCGCGGCCCAGCGCCTCCGACACCGGTTCCGCCGGGCGGTCTAGCGCCACCGCCACCGTCGGC
Organism: Pseudomonadota bacterium; assembly: GCA_040385245.1. Taxonomy (GTDB): domain Bacteria; phylum Pseudomonadota; class Alphaproteobacteria; order Rhodobacterales; family Rhodobacteraceae; genus JAZKHT01. The sequence goes on from JAZKHT010000005.1 coordinate 27,501, forward strand.
GCACGGTCCTCTGCCCGGCGCGGGCCGATCAGTCGCAGATCGTTGCGGGCGGCCAGATAGTCCAGCAAGGGGGCCACCACCGACACCTCTTGCGCGCGCATCAGATCGTGGACGGCCCGGTTGCGGGCCACAGGGTCGGGGTTCGCGCCGAAATGATGATCGTGCAACGCATCGATGTAATCGGCCATACCGGCGCAGGCGGCGATCTGGGCATGATCAGGCCCCGCCGGGGTGAACCGTTTGTACAGGGTACCTGCGTTGAAGCAATGCCCCTGCGCGGGCAGCTCCATCCCCCACGCCTCGCGGATCACCATGATGCCCTGATGCGGCCCATAGGTCTTGTAGGCCGAGAACAGGTAAACATCGCAGCCAAGCGCAGGCACATCGGGAAACCCATGCGGCGCATAGCTGACGCCGTCAACGCAGGTGCGCGCACCGGCCGCACGCGCCATGGCGCAGACCTCGGCCACCGGGTTGATTGCTGCCACCACGTTGGAGCAATGCGGAAAACACACCAGCCGCACCCGACCGTCCGCCAGCAGCGCATCCAGATCGGTCAGGTCCAGCAACCCGGTCTGCGGATCAACCCGCCACTCGCGCACCTCGATCCCCGCATCGGCCAGACGCCGCCAGCAGCCCGAGTTCGCCTCGTGGTCCTGATTGGTCACCACCACAGCGCCGTTGGTGCCCGACAGCCATGTGCGAACGGCCTGCGACAACACATAGGTATTGGCCGAGGTAGAGGGGCCAAATGACACCTCGTGACCCGCCACGCCCATCATCGCGGCAAGGCGCGTGCGCGCCTCGTCCATCTCGGCCCCGCCCGCCTCGGCGCCCGGATAGGGGCCATAGGGCTGCACCTTGCGGTCCAGATAAAAGCGGTGCAGCCGGTCCACCACCTGTTTGCAGGGATACGACCCCCCGGCATTTTCAAAAAAGGCGTGGCTGGACAGCACCGGCGAGGAAAACGCCGGAAACTGCGCGCGGACGAAGTTCAGATCAAGTTGCGTCATCAGACAAACCCTGTTTGCGTTTCATGTCATCGTCCCGGGAAAAGACCGCAGCCGTCAGGACCTATCCCGATCCGTGGCGGGTCTTCCAGCCGAGCCGCGCACCACGAAAAGGGGCCGGCAGACCCCAAACGTGCAGGGATCGCCGCGACCCTAGCCGTCGCCCTGTGCGAGGTAAAGCCACCCCTGCCCCGATTTTTCTGCGAAAGATCCGCGCGCCGAACCCACGACAGGCCATGTCGCCCCAGTCGGCTCGGACATTGCGTTCCCGCTTTTTCTTCGCCCAAATACTCATCCAGCCTTTGCCAAACACGCGACCTGTCCCGGAAATCCCGGATTTTTCGCAGAAAAATCGTGGCGCGGTCAGGCAGTGACGTCGACGACCACCCGCCCTTGCACAGCCCCGGTCAGGATCGCCGCACCCAGCGCGGGCAGATCGGCCAGCGCGGCGGGATGCACCATCGCCTCCAGCTTGGCCATCGGCAGGTCGCGGGAGATGCGGTCCCAGGCGCGCAGGCGGGCGGGATAGGGGCGCATGACGGAATCGATGCCCAGCAGGCTGACGTTGCGCAGGATGAAGGGGATTACCGTCGCGGGCAGCGACGCCCCCCCGGCCAGACCGACGGCGGCAACGGACGCCCCGTATTTCATCTGGCCCAGCACACGCGCCAGCATTGCGCCCCCGACAGCGTCGATGCATCCGGCCCAGGTTTCCGTTTCCAAGGGCCGTTTCACCGTTTCGGCCAGATCGGCACGCGGCACGATGCGCGCGGCCCCCAGATCGCGCAGATACCCTTCGGTTTCGGGGCGCCCGGTGACGGCGGCCACGCGGTAGCCGAGATGCGCCAACACCGCCGTTGCAACCGACCCCACGCCGCCTGCGGCCCCCGTCACCAATACCTCTCCCTGTTCCGGGGTCAGGCCGTGGTCTTCCAGCGCAATGATCGCCAGCATCGCCGTCAGGCCCGCCGTGCCCACCGCCATCGCCTGACGCGTGGTCAGCCCCTGCGGCAGCGGCACCAGCCAGTCGGCCTTGACCCGGGCGCGGGTGGCGTAGCCGCCCCAATGCGCCTCGCCCACACGCCAGCCGGTCAGTACGACCCTGTCGCCGGGGGCATAGCGGGGATCGTCCGACGCCTCGACCACACCGGCAAAGTCGATGCCCGGAACATGCGGATAAGTGCGCACCAGCCCGCCGCCGGACCCAAGGCACAGGCCGTCCTTGTAGTTCAACGTGGAATATTCAACCGCAACCGTGACATCGCCCGCGGGCAAACGATCATCGTCCAGGCGTTGAACCGATGCCGCTGTCGCGCCGCTGTCGTCTTTTTCCACCACCAGTGCCGTGAACATCCCACCCTCTTTCTGCCCGACGCGCAGGCATTCCCTGTCAGCCTTGCGGAAAAGGGGAAAGTTTTCCCTTGCCGTCCGATACCGCTGCGCCAATGTGCTACAAGTGCTTGACAAGACGCCAGAGACATTCTGCCATGCGCAGCGTCAACGGGTCCGCGTTGGGGAAACGATCCGTTCATCCACTAAGAGAAAGAGGAGCATCCATGATCCGCACCAAAACCCTGCTTGCCTCCACGGCAGCCCTGTTTGCCGTTGCCTTTGCCGCACAGGCGGCAGACCCGGAACTGACCGTTTTCGACTGGGCGGGCTTTGAAGAGCGCTCATTGATCGAGGGGTATTTCGCCAAGCATGGCGACGGGCCGACCTATGCCTTCTTTGGCGACGACGACGAAGCGTTTCAAAAGGTGTCGTCCGGCTTCAAGGCCGATGTGGCGCACCCCTGCTCGCAGATGGTGTCGAAATATCGCGACGCCGGCCTCATCGAGCCGTGGGACGTCAGCCGCATCCCGGAATTCGCCAATATCGCGCCGCGCTTCGTTGATTCTACGATCTTCAAGGATGACGGCGGGGTTTGGTACATCCCGACCGACTATGCCTACACCGCCGTGGCCTATAACACCGAAACCGTTCCGGCCGAGGATGTCGCCTCGTTGGCCGTGTTCCACGATCCAAAATATCAGGGCCGGATTTCCCTGCCCGACAACACCGATGACGTCTGGTCGCTGGCGCTGCTGGCCACCGGTGTCACCGATTGGACCAACGTTACCGAGGAACAGTATCAGGCCGCCGCCGCCTGGTTGCGGACCGCGCATCAGAACGTCCGCGCCTATTGGGCCGATCCGTCGGAACTGGCGCAACTGATGGCCACGGGCGAGGTTCAGGTGGCCTGGTCGTGGAACGATTCCATCGCCCTGATGCGGGCCGAAGGCTTTCCCGTCGGCTTTCAGCGCGAGGCCAAGGAAGGCGCATCAAGCTGGTTCTGCGGCTATGTGAACTTCAAGGACGCGCCCGGATCAGAAGACAAGGCCTATGACTTCATCAACGCCTGGCTGGATCAGGGTTCGGCCAAGGGGCTGCTGGCCAACTTTGGCTATGCCCATTCCAATGACGCGGCCATGGCTGCGATCCCGTCAGAGGAACTGGTCGCGGCAGACGTGAACCCGATCAACGGCACCCTGCTGGCGCAGACCCCGATCGACACCGCCATGCGCGACCGCATGCTGGAAGAGTTCGAGCAGATCAAAGCCGGGTTCTGATCAACCGCACCGCAGAGCAAGGTGCGGGGGAATGGTATTCCCTTGGGCCTTTTTCCTTGCAGGGTCGGTGCGACGGGGTGCACCCGCGCCCATTTGCCGATGCCGCTTGAAGCGGGCGCGTCGCCCGCCTATATTCATCGTGTTCCGGGTTCGCCCGGGACTATGGCGATAAACGCACCCGTAATAAACGGCTCGGACCCGGGGGCGGTACCCGGCGGCTCCACCAGATCACCCGACGTTGCGGGGGTAAGGGGCCGAAATAGGATCGACGAACGTCTAAAGGGGCCAGCTTTTGCTCGGTGAGGTACCACCGTTATCGGTCCGCAAGTACAGTTGCCAACGACAACCGTGCTCCGATGGCTCTGGCTGCGTAAGCAGTTCGAGTTATCGAAACTTAAGCCCTTGCGCTTAGCCGCGTAAGGCGGGGTTCGCAGGTACCTGGCAACAGAAACCTGCACTTTTCCCTGCATGTGTGACGCGCGCGACAAGAGTTTCCCGTCGCCTCTGTTCGGTTGGAAGAATTCTCATCCGAAAATTTTTCATGGCCAACCGGTCGCCTGTTGCAAGCCTGCGGGGGCCAGCCCCCGCACACCCCCGGGATATTTCAGCAGAGAGGAACAGGCGGTCGTCAGCCCCGCAGCACCGCACCGGGGTTCATGATGCCTGCCGGATCGAGCGCGGTCTTGATCGCCCGCATTGCGGCCAGCTTGGCCGGATCGCCGTATTTTTCCAGATCCCCGACCTTGAGCCGCCCGATGCCATGTTCGGCGCTGACAGATCCGCCCATCGCGTGAACAAGGTCATGCACGCAGGCCTTGACCGCGTCGCGCTGGTTTTCATGGTCGGCCCGGCGGCGACCCGGCATCGGGAAGACGTTGTAATGCAGATTGCCGTCGCCCAGATGACCAAAGGCGTTGATGCGCCAATCCCCCAGTTTCGCCAAGGCCGGGCCAGCGGCGGTGATGAAATCCGCAATTCCCCCCAGAGGCAGGCTGATGTCATGGCTGGACACGGCACCGATCCGGCGGTTCGCCTCGGGGATCGTTTCCCGGATGCGCCAGAGGGCGGCCCGTTGGGCCTGTGATGCGGCCACAATGCCGTCGCTGACCAGACCTGCAGTCAGCCCGTCGGCAAAGATCGCCTCGAGTGCGGCGTTCGGGTCCATTCCGGGGGCAAGGCCCAGGTCGATCAGCACCATCCATTCGGGCCGGGAGGCAAAGGGGATCGTCACATCTGGCAGCGTTTCGGCCAGAAAGGCCAGCCCCATGCCATGGATCAGCTCGAACGCGGAAATCATGCCGGGCAGCCGCCCCTCGGCCAGCGACAGCAGGTTCAGGGCTGCCTTTGGGCTGTCCACCACCAGCAGCGCCGTGCCCACCGCCCCCGGCACCGGGAACAACCGCAAGGATGCCGCCGTGATCACCCCTAGCGTGCCCTCGGCACCGATCAGCAGGTGGCGCAGGTCATAGCCGGTGTTGTCTTTTCGCAGGCGTTTCAGGCCGTGGTAGACGGTTCCGTCGGGCAAGACCGCCTCGACCCCCAGACAGAGGTCGCGCGCGTTGCCGTAGCGCAGCACGTTCAGGCCGCCCGCGTTGGATGCAAGGTTGCCGCCGATCCGCGCCGTGCCTTCGGACGCAAGCGACAGCGGGAACAACCGCCCCACACGCTCCGCTTCGGCCTGCACGTCGGCCAGGATCATGCCCGCATCGACTGCCAGCACGTTTTCCTCAGGCCAGATGCCACGCCGCGCTGTCATCCGTTCCAGCGACAGGATCACAGGTTCGGGGCCGTTCGGCTGTATCTGCCCACCGACAAGTCCGGTGCCGCCGCCCCATGGCACGATGCCGACGCGCGCTGCCGCACAGGCCCGCACCACGGACGCCACATCATCGGTGGTGCGCGGCAGGGCCAGCACTCCTCCCACGCCCTGCCACCGCCCGCGCGGTTCCTGCAAGTGGCGCGCGTCGGGCAGACGGATCGTGCCATCGGGCAGGCTGGCGGCAAGGGTGGCGGCAAAGGCGGGATCGGCGGGGTTCAGCATGGCATGCTCCTGTCCTCGCCTGCTTAGCTGCTGGCGGGGCATTGGAAAACCCCAAGCCTGCCGATCAGGGGATCAGGGCAGGTTCCAGCACCAGAATGGTCGGGCGGCCGGGCAGATCGCGCAAAGACAGGTCAATGGCGGGGCCGCCGGTTTCGACGACCTCAAGCTCGGTCGCCATGTCGGTCAGGAAAACCTGCAAGGACGCGCCCGAAAACCAGTGCATCGGGATCACCACCGATGACCGCAACCGCCGCACTACCTGCGCCATGTCGGCCACCGCCATCGTATATCCGCCGTCCACTGGCACCATCACCACATCCAGCCGCCCGATCGAGGCGTATTGCTCGTCCGACGGCAGGTGGTGCAGGTGGCCCAGATGGCCGATGCACAGGCCCGCCACTTCGAACACAAAGATAGAGTTGCCTTCGGCCCGCACCCCATCGCCATAGCGTGACCGTACATCGGTGTGCACGTTGCGCACCAGCATTTCGCCCAGGTCCAGTTCGTGCAGGCGGGGGCCGCCCTCGTTCGCCCAGCCTTCCAGAACGTGCGGGATGCGCGGATCGGGGGCGGCGGTCCAATGCGTGTCGTGGGCATTGTTCATCGTGACCACGTCCGGCACGACATCGGGGTTGCCCAGATAACCGGTGTAATCGGTGACGGCCAGCCGCCCACCGGGCGTTTCGATGGCGAAACTGGCGTGACCCAGATAATGGATGCGGACGCGATCCGGGGCCAGCGTGTCGCCAAAGGCAGCGCGCTGCACCGAGTCTTGCCCCTGCGCCACGGCAAAGCAGTGCGACGGGATTCGGTCCTGCGCCAGCGCGGGCGCGGCAAGCAGCATCAGAACGGGCAAAAGGCGATTCATCGGCGCGGCTCCGTTTTACGAACGGGCACAGCATGCCGCAAAGCGGGGCGCGCGTCCGTTCACGGATGCGGGAGCGGGGGATTTTGACGGTCAGCCAACATCCGTGCGACCGCGCCGGTCGCCGCGCAGGTTGGCATACAGCACGTGGTTGCGCCAGCGTCCCGCGATTTGCAGATAGCTTTGCGCCACCCCTTCATATTTGAAGCCGCATTTCTCCAACACACCGCGCGACGCGGCGTTTTCGGGCAGGCAGGCGGCCTCGACCCGGCTCAGGTCCATCGAGGTAAAGGCGTGATGCACGACGGCCAGGATCGCCTCGCGCATGTAGCCTTGCCGGGCGTGGGGGGCGCCCATCCAATAGCCAAGCGTCCCCGATTGCGACGGGCCACGACGGATGTTGTCCAGTGTGATTGCCCCAAGCAGGGCCTGATCGTCGCGCCGGATCAGCAGCAGGGGCAGCGCCGTTCCCTGATTTTCGGCCCGAGCGGCCCAGTAGACCCGGTTGGTAAAGGCGCGCCGGCTGAGGTGATCGGGGGACCAGACAGGTTCCCACGGCACCAGAAACGCCGCACTGTCCTGCCGAAGGCCCGACCATGCGCGCCAATCACCATGCACCGGCAGGCGCAGGGACATCCGCTCGGTCTCGATGCGTACCTTGCGGCGAAAGGTCAGCATCAGTCAGCGAGCCTTGCGCGGATCGCCTCCAGATCGGGTGCACCACTGACCGGGCCATACAGCGCCAGTGCCGCCGGGGCCAGTGTCATGCCCGCGCCATAGCGGCGGACATCCTCGACCGACACGGCGTCGATCCTGGCCACGGTTTCCGCCACGGTCGGCACCCTGCCCCAGATCGCGAGCAGCCGCGCGTTGCGTTCGGCACGGCTGGATGGGCTTTCCAGCCCCATCAGCATTCCGGCCTTCAACTGCGCGCGGGCGCGGTTCACTTCGGCCATCGACATGTCGTCGGCGGCGCGCTTCAACTCGTCCACCGTCAGCGACACCAGATCACCGATTTCCGCCTGCGAGGTGCCCGCATAGACGGTGATCTGACCGGTGTCTTCATAGGCACCGCTTTGGGCAAAAATCGAATAGCACAGGCCGCGTTCTTCGCGGATCTTCTGGAACAGGCGGGACGACATGCCGCCCCCCATCGCGGTGGCATAGACCTGTGCGGCATAGACGTCTTCGGAACGATAGCCCGGCCCTTCGAAGGCAAGGGCGAAGTGGACCTGCTCCAGATCCTTGACCTCGCGCCGCTCGCCCCCGGAAAAGCGGGCGGGCTGGATCGTCCAGTCGCCAACACGCTTCAGGTGGCCGAACAGGGCGGTTGCCTGTTCGACGATGCTGTCGTGATCGACGCCGCCCGCAGCGGCAAGGATCATCTGGTCGGGGCCATAGTGTTCCTTCACGAATCCCTTGAGATCAGCCTTGGAAAACGACGACACCCGTTCCGCCGGGCCAAGGATGGTGCGGCCAAAGGGCTGGTCGGGGTAGGACACCTCTTGCAGCCAGTCAAAGATGATGTCGTCGGGGGTGTCCAGCGCCTGACCGATTTCCTGCAAGATCACATGGCGTTCGGTTTCGATGTCAGCGGTGTTGAACACGGGGTTCAGCACGATGTCGGCAATCACATCCAGTGCCATGCCCACATCGGGCGACAGGACACGGGCGTAATAGGCGGTCATTTCGCGGCTGGTATAGGCGTTGATATAGCCGCCCACATCCTCGATCTCTTCGGCGATGCGCAGGGCGCTGCGCCGCTTGGTGCCCTTGAAGGCCATGTGTTCCAGAAAATGCGCGATGCCGTTCTGTTCGGCCCGTTCATGCCGCCCGCCCGCCGTCACCCATACCCCGGCCGAGGCGGACAACAGCCCCGGCATGGATTCGGTGACGATGCGGAAGCCGTTCGACAGCGTGGTGATACGAAGCGTCAATGCCCGGTCCTTTCGCGGATAAGGGTCTGGATCGCGGAAAGATCGTTGGGAACGCGCGTCAGGCGTTCGGGGCGGTCAAACAGATCGGCCATGCGGGCAGGCAACGCAGGACGCGTGCCCATCGCCGCCTGCACCGCATCCGGGAACTTTGCCGGATGCGCTGTGGCAAGTGTGATCATCGGGGTGGACCCCAGATGTTCGCCCGCGACTTTGACGCCCACGGCAGAATGGGGACACAGCACCTCGGCCGTGGCGGCATAGGTCGCGCGGATGGTGGCAGACGTTTCATCCTCGGAACAGCGGCCCGAGGCGAAGGTGTCACGCAACATCTGCAAGGCACCCTGACTGATGTGAAACCCGCCGTTTTTCAGTTCTGCCATCAGGGCCGATACCGCCGCCCCGTCGCGGCCATAGGCATCAAACAGCGCGCGTTCAAAATTCGACGACACCTGAATGTCCATCGACGGGCTGATCGACGGCTTTACCCCGTCAGTGACGTAATCGCCCGACGTCAGTGCCCGGTGCAGAATGTCGTTCTGGTTGGTCGCGATCACCAGTCGCTCGATCGGCAACCCCATCGACCGCGCGATATAGCCCGCGAAGATGTCACCGAAATTGCCGGTCGGCACGGTGAAAGACACTGCCCGGTGCGACGCGCCCAAGCATACCGCGCTGGAGAAGTAATAGACCACCTGCGCCAGAACCCGCGCCCAGTTGATGCTGTTGACCCCAGCCAGCCGCACGCCGTCGCGAAAGGCAAAGTCGTTGAACATATCTTTGACGCGGGCCTGACAGTCGTCGAAATCGCCATCCATCGCCAGCGCGTGGACGTTCGCCTCGACCGGCGTCGTCATCTGGCGGCGCTGCACCTCGGACACGCGCCCGTGCGGATACAGGATGAACAGATCGACGTTGGGCAGCCCGCGGAACGCCTCCATCGCGGCAGAGCCTGTGTCGCCGCTGGTGGCACCGACGATGGTGATCCGCTCGCCCGATTTGGCCAGTGCGGCCTGCATCATCTGACCGATCAACTGCATGGCAAAGTCTTTGAACGCCAGCGTCGGGCCGTGAAACAACTCCAGCAGGAAATGGTTCGCGCCAAGCTGCACCAACGGCGCGCGCGCGGCATGGCCAAAGCCTGCATAGGCCGCCGTCAGCAGGCCGCGAAATTCTTCATCGTCAAAGGTGTCCCCCAGAAAGGGGCGCATCACCCGGAAGGCGATTTCCTCATACGACAGGCCCGCCATCGCGACGATATCGTCGTGCGACATGGTCGGCACCGTCTGCGGCACATACAGCCCGCCGTCACGGGCAAGACCGGTCATCATCGCCTGGCCAAAGGTCAGGATGGGGGCCGTGCCACGGGTAGAGATATAGTTCATCTGATCGCCTTCAAACCGTCCGACGCCTGATACGCCACAGAAGATAGGCTGTCATCCCCAGCCACACGACTGCCAGCGAAAACCAGGTGATCGCATAATTCATATGGTCATTGGGAATAGCCGAAGTGTCCACGGGCATCGGCTCGATCCCGCCACCGGTCGGTTCGCGCGCGACAATAAATGTGGGCTCTGCGGTCAGGGCAGTGGCCATGGCGGGCACGTCGCGGGCAAACCACAGGCCCGTCTTGGCATCGGGGGGCGGGGTGTAGCTGTCGGTTTCATCCGGCCAGTGCAGGTTTCCCACCACGACCGTGCCACCCTCACGCGGCAGCGCGCGGTCTTCGTCGCGCACAAAACCACGGTCGACCAGCACGCGGCGGCCATCCGTCTCGAACACCTCGACCACGCGGACACCGGCACCGATCTGCTTGCGGCTGACCAGCACATCGACATGCTCGCCCGTGAAACGCCCGGTGGCGGTGACGGGCAGATAGGGGTGATCCTTGGGATTCGGGGCATCGGGCAGCGCCACCGGGGCCGCCACGATCCGCGCGTCGATGTCGGACAGGATCGCTTGCTTCCACTGCAACCGCCCGACCTGCCAGACCCCCAGCGAGATCAGCACCCCGGCCCCGATCAGGCCCAGCAGCAGCGGGAAAATCATGCGGCGCAGCATTGGAACCCTCTTGAAAGGAAAGGGCGCGGCACCCGATGGCCCGCGCCCGCCCAAAGGAATGTGCGCCGGGTCGCCCCGGCGCAAGGCAATCAGCGGCCCCAGACGTAGATCGAGGCGAAGAGAAACAGCCAGACCACGTCCACAAAGTGCCAGTACCACGCCGCCGCTTCGAACCCGATGTGCTTTTCGGGGGTGAAGTGGCCCTTCAGCGCGCGGATCAGGCAAACGGTCAGAAAGATTGTGCCGATGACGACGTGAAAGCCGTGGAAGCCCGTCGCCATGAAGAACGACGCGCCATAGATGTTGCCGGCAAAGCCAAAGGCCGCGTGGCTGTATTCATAGGCCTGAAAGAAGGTGAACAGCACGCCCAGCAGGATCGACAGGATCAGACCGTTGACCAGATCCTTGCGGTTGTTTTCATGCACCAGCGCGTGGTGCGCCCAAGTGGCGGCAGCCCCTGAACACAGCAGGATCAGCGTGTTGATCAGCGGCAGGTGCCAGGGATCAAAGGTTTCGATGCCAACCGGCGGCCAGGTGCCATCGACCAGCGGGCTTTCGGGGCCCATCGGATACAGCGCGTGCTTGAAGAACGTCCAGAACCAGGCTGAAAAGAACATCACTTCGGACATGATGAACATGATGAAGCCGTAGCGCAGCCCGATCCGCACGACCGGTGTATGATCGCCGACCTGGCTTTCATGCACCACTTCGGACCACCAGGCGAACATCACATACAGCACGACCGCAAGGCCGATCAGCCCCAGCCACGGGCCGGAACCGTGCATCCACAGCACTGCACCAAACAGCATCGTGAACGCACCGACAGCCCCGAGGAAGGGCCAGATCGACGGCGGAAGGATGTGGTAATCGTGGTTCTTGGCGTGGGCCATGGCTCTGGGTTCCCTCGTGTTTTTTTCAGTTTACCGCTTCGTCCGACGGGGCTGCAAGGGCTGCCTGCTCGTCGGTCAGGGGTGTTTCGTGGAAAGTGTAGCTTAGCGTGATCTCGTGGACAAACTTGCCCTCGCGGTCGGTCAGGATTTCGGGATCGACGTAAAAGCTGACCGGCATCACCACACGCTCGCCCGGTTGCAGAACCTGTTCGGTAAAGCAGAAACATTCGATCTTGGTGAAATAGCCCCCCGCCGCATCGGGCGTGACGTTATAGCTGGCGGTGCCTGCCACCACGCGGTCGGTCGGGTTGTACGCCTCGTAAAAGGCAAGCCCGGTTTCGCCAAGACGGATTTCCATCGTCCGCTGCTGGGGTTTGAATTCCCACGGCATGCCACGTTCGACCGAGGCGTCAAAGAACACCTTCACCGTGTCGTCCAGAATGACCGACGATCCGGCATCCGCCGTCGACACTGTCCCCGCGAACCCCGTGGTGCGGCAAAACCAGTCGTAAAACGGCACGGCGGCAAAGGACAACGAGACCATCAGCGCCGCCACGCCCCCCAGCATCAGGCCGGTCTTGCGCACGGGTGTCATTGGTCGGCCCCGGCAGCAGGGGCCGTCATCTCGATCCGCACCGAATGGTCGAACGCCTGCATCGGATCGCCTTGCGTCACCTTGACCACCGTCAGCGCAAAGACGATCAGGATGAAGAACCCCAGCGTCAGTGCCACGCCCAGATTGCGGCCGAACCGACGGGTGTGAATCTCGTGCAGCGGTTGCAGCGCCATATTACCAGCCTCCATATCCATAGGGACGAAGCGCGGCCTCGGCCAGAAACGCCCCGAAGTGCAGGAACAGATAATACAGCGAAAAGCGGAACACAGCCTTTTCGATTGCGTATTTGTCCGCCTCGGCCATCACTTCGTCGCGACGCCAGATGCGCCACGCGCCGATCAGGAACCACGCGTTCAACAGGACTGCCGCCGTCAGGTAGATCGGCCCGCCAATCGAGGTGAAGGCCGCCCCGATGGCCACGGGTGCCAGCAGGATGGTGTAGACCAGCACATGCGCCCGCGTCGATTTGCGCCCATGCGTCACCGTCAGCATCGGCACACCGGCGTTGGAATAGTCGTCCTTCATGAACAGGGCCAGCGCCCAGAAATGCGGCGGCGTCCACATGAAGATCAGCGCGAACATCAGCACCGATTCAATCGACACCGACCCCGTCGCCACCGCCCAGCCGATCATCGGCGGAAAGGCCCCGGCCGCGCCGCCGATCACGATGTTCTGCGGTGTCAGGCGCTTCAGCCACATGGAATAGACCACGGCGTAAAAGAAGATCGTAAAGGCCAGCAACCCGGCCGCCAGCAGGTTCGACGCCAATCCCAGCATCACCACCGCGATGCCCGACAGCGCCATGCCCAGACCCAGCGCCTCGCCGGGTTGAACCTTGCCTGCGGGCACGGGACGGCCCTTTGTGCGGCGCATGACAGCGTCGATATCCGCATCCCACCACATGTTCAGCGCACCACTGGCCCCTGCCCCCAATGCGATGAACAGGATCGCGGAAAAGGCCACGACCGGATGCACGGACACCGGTGCCACCAGCAGGCCGACCAGCGCCGTGAACACCACAAGCGACATCACGCGCGGCTTCAAAAGCTGCACATAATCGCCAAAGCCCGCCTCTTTCGGCTGCTCGAAGGCGTGGATTTCTGTCATCGATCGGTTCCTGACTTTTGGTTGGGAAAAGGCCCCGGAACCGGGGCCCGCCCTGCCGTCACTTCATCCGCCTCAGTTCGAGGCGACAGCCACAGGTGCTGCCAGATCAGCCGCTGACAGCATCACATCGCCGGTCTTGGCCTTTTCCAGCCATGCCGCATAAGCCGCCTCGGACACGACCTTGACCGTGATCGGCATATAGGCGTGGTCCTTGCCGCACAATTCGGAACACTGGCCGAAATAAACGCCCTCACGCTCGGCGCTGAACCACAGTTGCGCCAGACGACCGGGGACCGCGTCCTGCTTCACGCCAAAGGCGGGGATCGTCCAGGAATGGATCACGTCCGCACCGGTGACCTGCATGACAACCGTCTTTCCGATCGGCACGACAACAGCGGTGTCGGTTGCCAGCAGATAAAGCGATTCGTCATAGCCCGCGGCGGCAAGGTCTTCTTTCGGCAGCATGAAGCTGTCGAACGCCACGCCGTCGTTGACGTAATCATAGCTCCAGTACCACTGGTTGCCGGTCACCTTGATCAGAACCTCGGCCTCGGGGATTTCCTGCTGCTTGAACAGCACCGGCAGCGAAAAGGCACCGATGAACACAAGGATCACGATCGGCACGACGGTCCATGCGACCTCGAGCGGGGAATTGTGGGTGAAGGTCGCGGGCGTCTTGTTGGTCTTGGCGTTGTAGCGGATCATCACATAGATCAGCAGCGCGGTCACAAACACCGTGATGACCGTGATGATGATCAGGATCATGTGATCCAGACCCTGCAAATCGCGGGCCAGTTCGGTGGCCGGCGGCTGAAAGCCCATCAGTTCCGGTTCCGGCTTGCCCACCACTTCAAGGCCCTGCGCAAAGGCGGCCCCGCCAAGGACCGACGCCGCAACACCCGTGGCCAAACCGTTGAGAGAGGTCAGAAGACGCATGTTCTTATCCCGTTCGTCTGCGCGGCTTGGCCGCTGCGTGTTCGGGCCTGCCCGACTTAGGCGCAGAATCCCGTTGTTTCTGCTTGTGGTGAAACCATATTAGGGCAGGTGCTACAAGCAAAACAGTTGCGGCAAAGTAGCGCCGTTTGACCCATATCAAGGACAGCCCCCCATGACCGACGCCCCCTTTCGGCCTTTTGAGACGCATCTTGACGAAGGCACGGCCCTGTCGATCCTGCGCGCGGCCACCGCCGGGGCCGAGGATGGCGAACTTTTCCTTGAACGCAAACGGTCCGAGGCGATCGTGCTGGACGATGGCCGCATCCGCAACGCGGCCTATGACGCCTCCGAAGGATTCGGTTTGCGTGCCGTGCGCGGCGATGTTGCAGGCTATGCCCATTCGACCGAGATTTCGGAAAAATCCCTGCGCCGTGCCGCAGAAACCGCGCGTCTTGCCGTGGGCGATGGCGGTGGCATTCTGGCCGACGCGCCCAAAGGCACCAACGCGCGGCTCTATGGCGACGCCGACCCGATGGCGGACGCGACATTCGCCGTCAAGATCGACCTGCTGCGCGAAATCGACGGCTGGGCGCGCGCGCTCGATCCGCGGGTGGTGCAGGTGTCAGCCACGCTGTCCGCCGGTCTGCAAGAGGTGGAGATTTTGCGCCCCGAAGGCCTGCGCCTTGCCGATATCCGCCCGATGGCGCGCCTGAACGTCTCGGTGATCGTCGAACAGAACGGGCGGCGCGAACAGGGCGGCATGGGCGGCGGTGGCCGCTTTGGTCTGGCCCGACTGATGGGGCAGGACTACTGGCAACCCCTGGTCAGGGAAGCCCTGCGCATCGCGCTGGTCAACCTCGATGCCGTCCCCGCGCCAGCAGGTGTGATGGATGTCGTCCTTGGCCCCGGCTGGCCCGGAATTCTGCTGCACGAGGCGATCGGCCACGGGCTGGAAGGCGATTTCAACCGCAAGCAGACCTCGGCCTTTTGCGGGCTGATGGGCCAGCGCATCGCCGCCCCCGGTGTCACCGTGCTGGACGATGGCACGATGCCGGACCGGCGCGGGTCGATCTCGGTCGATGATGAAGGCACGCCGTCGGGCAAGAATGTGCTGATCGAGGATGGCATCCTGGTCGGTTACATGCAGGACCGCCAGAACGCGCGGCTGATGGGCGTGGCCCCCACCGGCAACGGGAGGCGCGAAAGCTTTGCCCATATTCCGATGCCGCGCATGACCAACACCTACATGCTGGCCGGACAGGCCGACCCCGCAGGCATCGTCGCCAGCCTGAAGGACGGCATCTATGCTGTGGGCTTTGGCGGCGGACAGGTCGACATCACCAACGGCAAGTTCGTCTTCAGCTGCACCGAGGCCTACCGCGTGCAAAACGGCAAGATCGGCGCGCCGGTCAAGGGTGCCACACTGATCGGCGATGGGGCGACGGCGCTGAAACAGATCCGCGCCATCGGCAACGACCTGCACCTTGACCCCGGCATCGGCAACTGCGGCAAGGCAGGCCAGTGGGTGCCCGTGGGGGTGGGCCAGCCGACGCTGCTGATCGGCGGTCTGACGGTGGGGGGAAGTGCCGCCTGACCATTCGAATGGCCCGCGCGCGGCATCCGTTGCACGGGGGGCTGTCTGCCCCCCACGCCGCCCAAGGGCGGCTCCCCCCGAGGATATTTTTGGAAAGAGGAAGGCCAAGGGTCTGACGCCCGCTGCAGATCACGGTCTGGCAGCAGGCGCCTTCCCCTTCCACGGTCATCGGCGTCCCCGCCTGTACCGCCACACCAATCTTTCAGACGAAAGTAAACGAACCTCTAATCGTCTTCCTCTTCCTGAAAATATCCTCAGGGGGTGAATTGGCCGCAGGCCAAGAGGGGGCAGAATGCCCCCTGTCCGGGCGACGCGCGCCAGGCGCGGCGCAACCGGTTTAACGCCCGAACTTGCCCTTCAGCGCATCGGCAAAGGCGTTCCCGCCCGCAGGCGCGGCGGGCGACGCGGCAGACGGTCCGGGTTTGCCTTTCTGCACCGGGGCGGGGGCACCCCGTTCGCGCAAGCCTTCGCGCGCCTCGGCACTGTCAGATTTCATCGTCAGGGCGATGCGTTTGCGGGGTGCGTCCACCTCGACCACGCGGACCTTGACGACATCGCCTGCCTTGACGACCTCGTGCGGGTCCTTGACAAAGCGGTCGGCCAATTGGCTGACATGCACCAGCCCGTCCTGATGCACGCCGATGTCGACAAAGGCCCCGAACGCCGCGACGTTTGTGACAGTGCCTTCCAGCATCATCCCCGGTTTCAGGTCGCGGATTTCGGTCACGCCATCCGTAAAGGTCGCCGTGCGAAAGCTGGGACGCGGGTCGCGGCCGGGCTTTTCCAACTCGGCAAAGATGTCCTTGACGGTGGGCAGGCCAAAGCGTTCCTCTACAAATGCGCGCGGATCGAGCGTGCGCAACGCAACCGGATCGGCCATCAGCGCACGGATGTCGCGCCCGCAGGCCTTGACGATTTTGCGGGCCACATCATACGCCTCGGGGTGAACCGATGACGCATCGAGCGGCTCTTTCCCGCCTGCGATCCGCAGGAACCCCGCCGCCTGTTCAAACGCCTTGGGTCCCAGCCGCGCGACCTTGAGCAGGTCACGGCGCGACTGGAACGGGCCGTTCGCATCGCGGTGCGCCACGATCGCCTCGGCCAGCCCCGGCCCAACGCCCGACACCCGCGCCAGCAGCGGGGCCGATGCGGTGTTCAGATCGACACCCACCGCGTTCACCGCATCTTCCACCACCGCCTCAAGGCTGCGGCCCAGACGGTGTTGGTCGACGTCATGCTGATACTGACCCACGCCGATGCTTTTGGGTTCGATCTTGACCAGTTCGGCCAGAGGGTCCTGCAGGCGGCGCGCGATGGACACCGCCCCGCGCAGCGACACGTCGAGCCCCGGAAACTCTTTCGCAGCCAGTTCCGACGCGGAATAGACCGATGCCCCGGCTTCGGACACGATCACCTTGACCGGCTTATCGCTTCCCGGCAGCACGGCCAGCATGTCGGCCACCATCTTTTCCGTCTCGCGGCTGGCGGTGCCATTGCCGATGGCGATCAGCTTGACCCCGTGTTTGCCGATCATCTGCGCCAGTTCCACCTGCGCGCCGCGCAGATCGTTCTTGGGTTGGAACGGATAGACGGTCGATGTCGCCAGCACCTTGCCCGTCGCATCGATCACCGCCACCTTCACGCCGGTGCGGATGCCCGGATCAAGGCCCATCGTCGCCTTGCCGCCCGCAGGGGCCGCCAGCAGCAGGTCTTTCAGGTTGCGGGCAAAGACGCGGATCGCCTCGGCCTCGGCCCGGTCGCGCATTTCGGCCATCAGGTCAAGCGTCAGGCTGGTGCGCAGTTTCACCCGCCACGCCCAGCTTGCCGCGTCGCGCAGCCAGGCATCGCCAGGCCCGCGCGATCCCGTCCCCAGCGCCGCCCCGCAGGCACGTTCGGCGGGGCTGTCGCCTTTGGGTGCATCCGGGTCCACCTCAAGGTCCAGCGACAAGGCGCCTTCGTTGCGCCCGCGCAGCATTGCCAGCACCCGGTGCGACGGTGCGCTATGCCACGGCTCGGAATGGGAAAAGTAGTCCGAGAATTTGGCGCCCTCTCCCTCTTTCCCTTCCACCCCTTTCGACACCAGACGTGCCGCCGTCTTCATGTGGCTGCGCAAACGCCCCAGCAGATCGGCGTTTTCAGAAAGCGCCTCGGCGATGATATCGCGCGCGCCCTCCAGTGCGGATTTCACATCCGGCACCGCGTGGGTCACGTAGGCTGTGGCCAGTGCAGCGGGATCGGCGGCGCGGTCGGCCAGAATCGCGTCGGCCAGCGGGCCCAGTCCGTTTTCGCGCGCGATCATCGCGCGGGTGCGGCGTTTGGGTTTGAAAGGCAGATAGATGTCTTCCAGTTCGGCCTTGGTCGTCGCCTTCAGCAGACTGGTTTCCAACGCATCGGTCAGCTTTCCCTGATCCTTGATCGACGACAGGATGGCCGCGCGCCGCGTCTCCATCTCGCGCAGGTAGGACAGGCGTTCGGCCAGTGTGCGCAGTTGCGTGTCGTCCAGTCCCCCGGTCACTTCTTTGCGGTAGCGCGCGATGAAGGGGACGGTGGCCCCATCGTCCAGCAATTGCACGGCGGATGCGACCTGCCTCACCTGCGCGCCGATCTCGGAGGCGATGGCAATGGCGATGCGGCGGGCGGTATCGGGGGTCATTTGGCAAACCTGCTGGCAAGGATCAGAGGCGCGACCATACCCCTGCCCCGCCCCGGGGCCAAGGGTTCAGCGTCCGGCGCTTGTGACGCAACGGCACGGGAACCGCAGCGCAGCACACCGGGTTTTTTCAACGGGCAGGCGCACCGCGCGTCGTCACGGATGAGAGATGGATGCCAAGACCAGAAGATTGCAGGATTTGGGCCCTTATCACCGGGGTGGGCATTGGCGCTGCGTTTGATGCGCTGGTGATGCACCGGCTGCTGCGCTGGCAGTTGGGCCTCGATCGGTCTTCCGGGGTGATCTCGCAGGGAATGCTTGATGCTGCGGCGATTGTGCTGCTGCTGTCGGGCCTGACCGGTCTGTGGGTGTCGAAGATCGGGGATGTGTCGCGCCGCGTTCTGACCGGGGCCGGTCTGATGGGCTTTGGCCTTTGGCACGTCGTGGACGCCGGGCTATCGCCGGGTCTGCACGGCCTGCACGATATGGGGCCGCATCTGCCGATGTTGTGGCAATCGGCATGGATCATCGTTTTTGGCCTGATGCCAATCCTGATCGCACGGTCGCTGATGTCCGTGGAACCGGACGCGGCAAACTGATCTGCCCCCGGTCCGCCACCAGCAGCCCCGCTGGCCGCGCTTAGGGGCGGCTTAAGTGGCGGCGACGATTCGGGAACGGATGCGGTCTGCCCAATTCTTGGGCATCCCTGCCCGCATTTCGCGCCAATCGCGCCGCTGCACCCGGTCACCCCCCCGTTTCAGCGTGGCGCGTTGCAGGGGGATGTGAAACCGTCAGGCAACCGATCCAGCGCAGACGGAACCCCATGTCGATCAAGGCCGCCATCCACCACCTGACCCATTACCGCTATGACCGCCCCGTTCTGCTGGGCCCGCAGGTCATTCGACTGCGGCCCGCCCCGCACAGCCGAACGCATGTGATTTCCCATTCGCTGAAAGTGTCGCCGGGCGGTCATTTCGTGAACCACCAACAAGACCCCTACGGCAACTGGCTGGCGCGCTTTGTCTTTCCCGAGCCGGTGACCGAGTTGAAGATCGAGGTCGATCTGGTCGCCGACATGACTGTCTACAACCCCTTTGATTTCTTTGTCGAAGAGGCGTCCGAGGTTTGGCCCTTTGCCTATCCTGATGACCTTGCGCGCGATCTGGTGATCTATACCACGCCCGAACCGGCGGGGCCGCTGTTGCAGGCCTTTGTCGACAGCATCCCGCGCACACCGATGCGGACGGTGGATTTTGTCGTCGGCCTGAACGCGCGGATCGCAAACCAGATCGGCTATGTCATCCGCATGGAACCCGGCGTGCAGACGCCCGATGAAACGCTGGACCTCGCCCGCGCGTCCTGCCGCGATTCAAGTTGGCTGCTGGTGCAGACTCTGCGGCATTTGGGATTGGCCGCGCGCTTTGTGTCGGGCTACCTGATCCAGTTGAAACCGGACCTGAAGGCGCTGGATGGCCCATCCGGGACGGACGTGGATTTCACCGACCTGCACGCCTGGGTCGAGGTGTATCTGCCCGGTGCGGGCTGGATCGGGCTTGATCCCACATCCGGCCTGTTGACGGGCGAAAGCCACATTCCGCTGGCCGCCACCCCGCATTACCGCAGCGCCGCCCCAATCAGCGGCGCTGCCAGCTATGCCGAGGTGGATTTCGCCTTTGACATGACCGTCACCCGCGTGGCCGAACATCCACGCATCACCAAACCCTATTCCGATGAAAGCTGGGCCGCCCTTGATGCGCTTGGCCACAAGGTCGATGCCGCACTGACCGCAGGCGATGTGCGCCTGACCATGGGTGGAGAGCCGACCTTTGTCTCGATCGACGATTTCGAGGCGGGCGAATGGAACACCGATGCCGTCGGCCCGACCAAACGCACGCTGGCCGATCAGTTGATCCGCCGCCTGCGCAGTCGTTTCGCGCCGGGGGGGTTTCTGCACTATGGGCAGGGCAAGTGGTATCCCGGCGAAAGCCTGCCGCGCTGGACCTTTTCGCTGTATTGGCGCACCGATGGCCAGCCGATCTGGGCCAACCCTGACCTGATCGCCGAAGAAGGGGCCGATACCGGCGTCGGCAAGGATCAGGCGCAGGCGTTGCTGGCGGGGATCGCGGACGAGCTGTCCCTGCCCGCCGATTGCATCCTGCCCGCGTTCGAAGACCCGGCCCAATGGCTGGTGCGCGAGGCGAACCTGCCGGAAAATGTCACCCCTGCGAATTCGCGCCTGAAAGACCCCGAAGAGCGCCACCGCCTTGCCACCGTGTTCAACCGGGGTCTGACGGAACCTTCGGGCTTTGTGCTGCCGGTGCAAAGCTGGCAGGGGCAGGCTGTCGGGAAGCGCTGGCGGTCGGAAAAATGGTCGTTGCGGCGGGGGCATATGTTCCTCGTGCCCGGCGACAGCCCGGTCGGCTATCGCCTGCCGCTTGAGGCGCTGCCGTGGGTGCCTGCGTCGCAATACCCCTACATCAACCCCACGGATTCCACCGTGGACCGCCCGCCCCTGCCGGATGTGGCTGAAACAGCAGCGGAATTGGCCCCCGAACAGGCGCGCGCCAGTTTTGTCGCCAGCACCCCGCAGGGAGAACGGATCGCCCAGGGCAGCCCGTTGAAAGAGGTCGACGGCCATATCCGCACCGCCCTGTCGGTCGAACCGCGCGACGGGCGGTTGTGCGTGTTCATGCCACCCGTGGTGTCGGTCGAGGATTACCTTGACCTGCTGCGCGCGGCAGAAGCGGCGGCGCAAAAGCTGGGCCTGAAGGTGCATATCGAAGGCTATGCCCCACCCCACGACCCACGCCTGAACGTGATCCGCGTCGCCCCCGATCCCGGCGTGATCGAGGTGAACGTCCACCCCGCCGCCAACTGGCCCGACTGCGTGTCGATCACCCAAGCCGTGTATGAAGAGGCGCGCCAGTGCCGCCTTGGGGCCGACAAGTTCATGATCGACGGCAAGCATTGCGGCACAGGGGGCGGCAACCATGTCGTTGTCGGCGGCCGCACCCCGAACGACAGCCCGTTCCTCCGCCGCCCCGATCTGCTGAAAAGCCTGATCCTGCACTGGAACCGGCATCCCAGTCTGTCCTATCTGTTTTCCGGCCTGTTCATCGGGCCCACCAGTCAGGCCCCCCGCATCGACGAGGCGCGGCATGACAGCCTGTACGAGCTGGAAATCGCGCTGGCGCAAATCGCCGATCCCGGTCAGGGCGCACAGCCCGTGCCGTGGCTGACCGACCGCCTGTTGCGCAACATCCTGACCGATGTCACCGGCAACACCCACCGGGCCGAAATCTGCATCGACAAGATGTTTTCCCCCGATGGCCCCACCGGGCGGCTGGGTCTGGTCGAGTTCCGCGGCTTTGAGATGCCCCCAGATGCAAGAATGAGCCTTGCGCAACAACTGCTGATCCGCGCCCTGATCGCGCGGTTCTGGGCCGCACCCGCCACCGGCACGCTGACCCGCTGGGGCACCGCGCTGCACGACCGGTTCATGCTGCCGCATTATCTTTGGCAGGATTTCACCGACGTGCTGGCCGATCTGGCGCAGCACGGCTTTGCCCTGCGACCCGAATGGTTTACGGCGCAGGCCGAATTCCGGTTCCCCTTTTGCGGCGAGATTGCCGCCGAAGGCGTGCATCTGGAACTGCGTCAGGCGCTGGAGCCGTGGCATGTGCTGGGCGAAACCGGCGCGATTGGCGGGACAGTGCGCTATACCGACAGCTCGACCGAGCGGTTGCAGGTGAAGCTGACCGCGCCCGACCCTGCGCGCTACACTGTCACCTGCAATGGTCGGCGGTTGCCAATGGCCCCTGCGGGCGGCGTTGGCGTGGCAGTGGCTGGCGTACGCTACAAGGCATGGCAACCTGCGTCAGCCTTGCATCCGGTGCTGAAGGTCGATGCCCCCCTGACCTTTGACATCTATGACACCTGGTCGGCGCGGGCGCTGGCGGGTTGCGTCTATCACGTCGCCCATCCGGGTGGGCGCAACTATGACACCTTCCCCGTCAACGGCAACGAGGCCGAGGCGCGGCGTCTGGCGCGGTTCACCCCAAACGGCCACACCCCGGGCGGATTTGCCCCCGCGCCCGAGGTGTCGCACCCCGAATTCCCGATGACGCTTGACCTGCGCAGGCCGACCGGTCTGTAACGGCGCAATGGACCCGAACGCCGCTGCCCTTGCCGATCTTGCCGACTTGCCCGCCTTGGCGGATTATTCCCCGCTGCCCGGCGTTTCGGACGAACTGCTGGACCGACAGGGAAATGTCCGCCCCGTCTGGCGTGATTTCATGCGCCATGTGGGCGGCATGTCGGCGGAAACCCTTGCCGCCCGGTTTGCGCGCGGGGATCAGTATCTGCGCGATCAGGGCGTCTTTCTGCGCCACTACGGCGACGGGGTGCCGACCGAACGGGAATGGCCGCTAAGCCATATTCCCGTCCTGATCGAAGACAGCGAATGGCAGGGCATCAGCACGGGGCTGATCCAGCGCGCCAATCTGCTGGAACAGGTCATGGCCGATCTTTACGGCCCCGGTCGGCTGGTGGCGGATGGTCACCTGCCCGCGGCGTTGGTGGCAGGGAACCCTGAATGGCTGCGCCCGATGGTGGGTGTCGCCCCCCGCAGCGGGCATCATCTTCATTTCGTCGCCTTTGAAATCGGGCGCGGCCCGGACGGGCAGTGGTGGGTCTTGGGCGACCGGACGCAGGCCCCGTCGGGTGCGGGGTTCGCGCTGGAAAACCGGGTGGCGGCGACGCGGGTCTTTTCGGATTTCTACCCCGGTGCGCATGTGCATCGCCTTGCCGGGTTTTTCCGGTCGTTCCGCGACACGCTGATGTCCCTGCGCGCCGAACCCGACAGCCGTGTGGCGATCCTGACCCCCGGCCCGCTGAACGACACGTTCTTTGAGCACGCCTACATCGCCCGCTATCTGGGGTTTCTGCTCGTGCAGGGTGAAGACCTGACCGTGCAGGGCGGACGGGTGATGATCCGCACCGTGGCGGGGCTGTCGCCGGTGTCCGTGCTGTGGCGCAGGCTGGATGCGGCCTATGCCGACCCGCTGGAACTGGACCCCGCATCGCGCCTTGGCACACCGGGGATGGTGGCGGCGCTGCGGGCGGGGTCGGTCAGCATGGTCAACGCGCTGGGGTCCGGCATTCTGGAAACGCGGGCGCTGCTGGCCTTTCTGCCGCGCATCAGCCGGGCGTTGACTCGGCAAGACCTGATCCTGCCCAATGTCGCGACATGGTGGTGCGGGCAGGCAAAGGAACGCGCCCACGTCGCGGCAAACGCGGGCAAGATGGTGATCAGCCCCGCCCTGTCCACCCGCCAGCCCTTTGACGATGCAGCCCTTCGCGCCGCCCCCGGCGATGATCTGACCGCATGGCTGAACCGCGACGGCGCAGGCTTGGTCGGGCAAGAGGCAGTCACCCTGTCCACGACGCCCGCCCATATCGATGGCCGCTTTCAGCCCCGCCCGATGAGCCTGCGCGTGTTCCTACTCCGCACCCCGACAGGATGGGAGGTGATGCCCGGTGGGTTCGCGCGCATCGGCCAGACCGAAGATCCCGGTGCCGTGGCGATGCAGCGCGGCGGGGCGGCGGCGGATGTCTGGATCGTCAGCGCAGGCCCGGTCGATACCGTGACCATGCTGCCGGGGGCGAACGATCCCTACCGCCGCCCACAGCCCGGTGTGTTGCCCTCGCGCGCGGCTGACAACCTGTTCTGGCTGGGCCGTTATGTCGAACGCACCGAAGGCATCCTGCGCCTTTTGCGCGCGCGCAACGCCCGTCTGGCCGAAAGCGGCACCGCCGACACGCCGTTACTGATCGCGATGGACCCGCTGTTTGCAGCGCTTGGCATCGATCCCGACGAAGGCATTCCGCAGGGCCTGATCCACACTTTGGGCGGCGCGATTGCCAGTGCCGGTGCGGTGCGCGACCGCTTTTCCCCCGATGGGTGGTCGGCGCTGACCGATCTGGACAAGACGATGCGCCGCATGGCCGACCGGGTGCTGCCCGGCGACGATGCCGCCCGCGCGATCGGCAAACTGTTGCGGAAACTTTCGGGGTTTTCGGGCCTTGTGCATGAAAACATGTACCGCTTTCTGGGCTGGCGGTTTCTGGAACTGGGCCTGCACCATGAACGCGCGATGGGTCTTGCCGCCCTGCTGGCAACGCTGGCGGATGGTGACGCGCCCGATGGCGCGCTCGATCTGGCGGTCGAGGTGGGCGACAGCGTGATGACCCACCGCCGCCGCTTTGCCCTGACCACCAGCCGCGAAACCGTGATCGACCTTTTGGCGCTGGACGGGATGAACCCGCGCTCTATCCGGTTTCAGATCGACGGCATCCGCGATCAGGTGGCGCTCCTGCCGGAGGGGGCGTTGACCACGACGCCGATTTCGGCGCTGGCGCGGGCGGTGTTGCAGGCGCACACCGGCCTTGCCACCGAACAGCCGGACACGCTGACGACCGAAAACCTGTGGGCCTTGCATGGCCGGATTGCCGGGCTGTCGGACCTTGTCACGCAGACATGGCTGCGGTGATGATCTACGACATCCGCCTTGTCATCGAATACGACTATGCCCGCCCCGCCGCCGAGGGGCGGCATCTGCTGCACCTTGCGCCGATGGTGCTGCCCGGTCTGCAACGGGTGATCCGCAGCCAGATCAAGGTGGTGCCGAAACCGGTTGAACGCCTTGAATACACCGATTTCTTTGGCAATTCGGTGGTCGCCGTCACCCTGCCCGCAGGCCATGACTCCGTCACATTCGAGGCGATATCCCGTGTCGAACGGGCCGATCTGGACCTTGGCCTTGATCTGTCTTCCCCCCTGCCCGCCCTGAGGGGAGAGATTGCCGATGTCTGGGATCTGGGGCCGCTGGCCCCGCATCATTATCTGGGTCCGTCCCCGCGTGTCGTCCTTGCGGCCGAGATCTCCGATTACGCCCGCGCCGCCACGGCGAAAGGCGCGACGGTGCTGGATATCGTGCGCACCTTTGGACAGACGCTGTACCGGGACATGCGCTTTGACGCCAAGGCGACGACGGTTGATACCCCGCTGCTTGATGCCTTTCGCCAGCGCGAAGGGGTGTGTCAGGACTTTGCCCAGGTGATGATCGCGGGTCTGCGCGGTTTGGGCATACCGGCGGGCTATGTCTCGGGGTTTTTGCGGACAATTCCCCCGCCCGGCAAGGCCCGGCTGGAGGGGGCCGATGCGATGCACGCCTGGGTCAGGGCGTGGTGCGGTGCGGATATGGGGTGGGTGGAGTATGATCCCACCAATGCCTGTGCCGCCGGGCAGGACCATGTGACGGTGGCCCTTGGCCGCGATTACGGCGATGTCGCCCCGGTGGCCGGCATCCTGCGCATCGCGGGCGGCCAGAGCAGCACCCAATCGGTGGACATGATCCCCGAAGGCGAAATCTAGGGCCGCTTGGGGATGATGCTGATCCCGCCGCTGATCTCCAGCACGGCGCAGTCGATCTGATCCAGCCGCGCCAACCCGTGCGACGCACGCGCGCTTTCCAGGATCTCGTCGATCCCGACTCGTGCGCGCGACAGGGCTTTTTCATCCAGGCGGCCGCCGCTGATCAGCACCGTCTGCGTGCCGTCGATCAACACGCCCAGGCGTGGCGAAAACGATTTCAGATAGGCCAGCACCACGTCTGTCAGCGCCAGAGTGACAAAGACAAGAATGGAATTGGTGATCGAACTGTCATCCCCCAACAGCCCCTGACTTGCGGTTTCCGCCAAGATCAGCAACAGCACAAAGTGAAACGCCGACACCTGCGCCAAGGTCCGTCGTCCCGACAGGCGGGTGACAACCAGAAGGGCGGCGTAAATGGCAAGGGCGCGGATGACACTGTCCATTCCCGCCCCCTATGGCCACACGAACATCGACAGATCGGCAGGCACGCCGTCCAGCGTCAGGGGCAGGTTCAGCCATCCCGCCGTCTGCGGGACCAGGCGTATCGCCACCTCATGCGGCGCAGGCCCCTGTGCGGCAAAGGTCCGGGCGATCCCCTGCGGTGTCGCAACGGCTGTAACGGGGGTGGGCTGCACCGCGCCGATCATCGCCACCTGTGCGGGCAGGGACATATGCAGCGTGTGGCGACCCGACTGCGCGGCAAAGCGGATGGTCAGCACCGTCGCGTTGCCCCGCCGTGCCACCCGCGGCGCCTCGATCTGGCCCGCATCAACCTGCACGACCTGTTGCCCGAACAGACCGCCGCGCCCGGTCAGCCCCGCAATCGCGGTAGCCACGATCAGCGCGAACAGGCCCCAGCCAATGCGCTGCACGACCCAAGTGACGTATTGGGCCGACCGGTTTTCCTCCAGTTGCAGCCCGTCCGGGCGGATCGACGGTGTGGGTGCGGGATGCGGCATGCCGAAACAACCGCGCGGCCTGTCGCCGGTTCCGGTGGGACGGCGGCCTATGCCTTGACTTCATCCGCCCAGACGGTGAACCCGGTCAGGATATGCGGCCCGAACGAGTTGATCAGCGGCACGTCCGCTGCATCCCGCCCCCGCGCCACGACGATGCGCCCGACACGCGGCACGTTGTTGCGGGCGTCGAACGTCCACCAGCGGCCGCCCAGAAACACCTCCATCCAAGCGGCGAAATCCATCGGCCCGGTGACGGGCACCCCGATGTCGCCCAGATAGCCGTTGACGTAGCGCGCGGGGATGTTCATCGCGCGGGTAAAGGTGATCGCCAGATGCGCAAAGTCGCGGCAGACGCCCGTGCGCGCGTGAAAGCCGTCAAAGGCCGACCGGGTGGAACTGGCCTGCATGTAATCGAACCGGATGTGGTTGTGCACAAAGTCGCAGATCGCCTGCACCCGCGCCCACCCCTGCGGTGTGCTGCCGAACAGATCCCACGCGGTTTGTGACAGCCTGTCCGTTTCGCAATAGCGGCTGCCCATCAGGTACACGAGCGTGTCATCTGGCAGGGCCGCGATCGGCACTTCGCCTGCGTCGTGCTGCACCGGATCGGGCTTGCCGCTGTCGCGCAGCGTGCCGTCAGAGGTAAAGGTAAAGCTGCCCGAAGGTGCCACGAACCGGCGGCACAGATTGCCGAACAGATCATAGTAACTGTGCATCGGCACCTGCGGCGAGGTGGTCACAACCTCGGGGAACACCAGATCGCCCGACCGTTCGACATGCGGCGCGACGAGGCAGACCATCGGGGTCGGCTGATCGCAGGAGACGGTGATTTCGTGGCCATAACGTATCAGCATTCAGGGTCCTTCGGGGGTAATGCGCGCACAAGGCGCGGGCGCGTTGCAACGGAAAGGCCCGCCATGTGGAAAGGTTCCTGCATATCCCCCAGCACTGGCAGCAAATGCCGTGCCACGCCACTCTGACCTGCAAAAGCGTGGCTTCTGGCCGACGAAAAAGACTCAATGCCGTAATTTCAGGCATCCGCGCGTGGCGTTGGCCCACATCATAACATCGTGAACCCCGGCCGGGCATGGCCTTCCGATCAGATCGGCGGGGATCAATTACCTCCGTTTTGCGCTATGATGGGTCCGGTCCGGCTCATCGGACCGGATCAGCAAAATCGGGAGGAAGACATGTTTCGCACGACACTGCTTGCCGCCGCCTTTGCCTTTGCCGCGACGTCCAGTCTGGCCAGCCATTGCCCACAGGATGCCGCAGCCATCGACCATGCGCTGACGGTAACCACTTTGGACGACGCGGCAAAAGCCGAAATTCAGACCCTGCGCGACGAAGGCATGGCCCTGCACGAAGCAGGCAACCACGCCGAATCCGAGGCGATGCTGGCCGACGCGATGCGCCGTCTGCTGTTGGCCGCCGAATAGCCGGACCAAACGGGAAGCCCCGCAAGCAGGGCTTGCGGGGCTTCCTTTCCTTTTTAACCGCGCGTCAGCGCTTGTCCTTGCCGCCCGACGACTTTGCAGCCCCCGAGGACGACGATTTGCCGCCCTGCGATTTGCTGCCCGAACCGCCGTCCTTGGACGACGCGGTATTGGCACTGCCGCCCTTTGACTTGTCCTTGTCCTTGTCCTTGTCGTTTGCCATCGTCATGCCCTCCCAACTGTGTTGCCGATAGCGATTCAATGGGGTGGCCTGCGCTTTGTTCCGGGCCTTGATCGCGGTTCTTAAACTGGGACAGTGTCGCGCCCGACTGGCCTGCGACGGGACCGGAAACCGCGGTGTTCCCCACGCACGCCTTCGCGCTAGATTGCCGGGGAACAAGGATGCGCGCATGTTGTTGACCCTGCGATCTGTGACCAAGACTTATCCCACCAGCGAAGGCCCGCTGAAGGTGCTGGACGGCGTGGGCCTGACGCTGGAACCCGGCCAAACCCTTGCGCTGACGGGCGAATCCGGGTCGGGGAAAAGCACGCTGCTGCATCTGGCGGCGGGGCTGGACACGGCGGATGCGGGGTCGGTGGCCGTGGCCGGGCAGGACGTGGCGCAGGCCTCTGATGCGGTGCGCGCCCGGTTGCGACGCGGGACGGTCGGCCTTGTGTTTCAGCAGTTCAACCTGATCCCGTCGCTGGATGTCGCGGCGAACCTGTCGTTTCAGGCCCGCCTTGCCGGGCGGCACGATCCGGCGTGGACACAGGAATTGGCCGACGCACTGGGGCTGTCCGCCTTGCTGACGCGCTATCCCGAACAGTTGTCCGGCGGCCAGCAACAGCGTGTCGCCATCGGGCGCACGCTGGCACCCAAGCCCCGTCTGGTGCTGGCCGATGAACCTACCGGAAACCTGGACGAGGCGACGGGCGATGCGGTGCTGGCGCTGATGCTGCGGTTGGTCGCGCAGACGGGGGCGGGGTTGCTGATGGTCACCCATTCACCGCGTCTGGCCGACAGGCTGGACGCGCGCGTTCACCTGACCGCCGGTCGCATCGCATGACCGGGCTTCTGGCGCTGCTGTCGCATTGGCGCAGGCATCCGGTGCAGCTTGCCATGCTGCTGCTGGGGCTGTCGCTGGCCACCGCCCTGTGGTCCGGGGTGCAGGCCATCAACGCCGAGGCGCGGGCCAGCTATGACCGCGCCGCCAACGCACTGGGTCAGGACCGGCTGGACCGGCTGGTTCGCCGCGACGGGGCACCGATTCCGATTGCGACCTATGCCGAACTGCGCCGCGCGGGGTGGCAGGCGTCGCCCGTGATCGAAGGCACGTATTCCGGGTTGCGACTGATCGGCATCGACCCGGTGACCCTGCCCGAACAGGGCCGCCCGGTCGATGTGGGCAATCTTGGCGATGTGATCGGCACCGACACGGTCTTTGCCGCCGAAGGCACGGCAGTGCCCGATGGTCTGACCCTGCAACCCGCAGACCTGCCGACGGGGATCGCCGTCACCGATATCGCCGTGGCACAGCGTTTGCGGGGGGGGGCAGGGATTTCGCACCTTGTCCTTGATCCCGACGCCGCGCGCCCTGCCCTGCCCGACACGCTGGTGGTGCAGACAGCCCAAAACGGCACAGATATTGCCCGTCTGACCGACAGCTTTCACCTGAACCTGACAGCCTTTGGCCTGCTGGCTTTTGCGGTGGGGCTGTTCATCGTTCATTCGGCCATCGGGCTTGCCTTTGAACAACGCCGCGCGGTGTTTCGCACCCTGCGCGCGCTTGGCCTGTCGGCGCGGGCGCTGACGGGGGTGTTGCTGGCCGAACTGCTGGCGCTGGCGATCATCGGCGGGCTGGCGGGAACGGCGATGGGATATGGCGTTGCCGCCGCCCTGCTGCCCGATGTCGCAGCCACCTTGCGCGGTCTTTACGGGGCCGAGGTTCCGGGCACCCTCGCCTTTCGCCCCGGCTGGTGGGCGGCAGGGATGGGCATTGCGGTTGCAGGCACACTGGTCGCGGCAGGGCAAAGCCTGTGGCGAGTCTGGACGATGCCGCTGCTGGCCCCGGCACAGCCAAGGGCCTGGGCGCGCGCCTCGGCCCGCAGTTTGCGCTGGCAGGCGGGCTTGGGTGTTGCGCTGATGATGGCGACGGTGATTCTTGGCCTTGGCGGCACCGGACTGTTTGCCGGGTTCGCCATGCTGGCCAGCCTGTTGATGGGCGCGGCCCTTCTGCTGCCGGTGCTGCTGACGGCCATCACGGCCTTTGCGCAGGGCCGTGCAGCGGGCGTTCTGCCGCAGTGGTTCTGGGCCGACACCCGTCAGCAATTGCCCGGCCTGTCGCTGGCACTGATGGCGCTGCTGTTGGCGCTGGCGGCGAATGTCGGGGTCGGAACCATGGTCGCCAGCTTTCGGCTGACTTTTACAGGCTGGCTGGATCAGCGTCTTGCATCCGAGCTGTATCTGACCGCGCAGGACGAGGCCCAAGCCGCCCGCATCGTTATGTGGCTGGCCCCGCGCACCGACGCCGTTCTGCCGATCTGGCAGGCCGACACCCCGTTGCTGGGCCAAAGGGCCGAAGTTTATGGCGTCGCTGACCATCCGACCTATCGCGACAACTGGCCGATGATCGACGCGCTTCCCGGCGTATGGGACGCCGTTGCCGCAGGTCAGGGCGTGCTGGCGAACGAACAGCTTTACCGCCGCGCGGGGTTGCGGCTTGGCGATACGGTCACTCTGCCCGGCGGCGCGCTGCCGATCGTTGGGGTCTATTCCGACTACGGCAACCCCAACCCGCAGGTGTTGATCTCGACGGACCAACTGATCGTGCGTTTTCCAGACGTGCCACGCCTGCGCTATGGCCTGCGCGTGACCCCGGACAAGGCGGCAAAGCTTGCCGCCGACCTGCGGGCGACGTTCGATCTGCCCGTCGATGCGGTGGTTGACAACGCCAGCATCAAGGCCCTGTCGCTGCGCATCTTTGAACGCACCTTTGCGGTGACGGCAGCGCTGAATGTGCTGACGCTGGGGGTGGCGGGCTTGGCGATGTTCGCCAGTTTGCTGACGCTGTCGGGGATGCGCCTGCCGCAACTGGCCCCGGTCTGGGCGATGGGCCTGACCCGCCGCCAGCTTGCTGGGCTGGAGTTTGCGCGCACCCTGCTGCTGGCCGCGCTGACCATGCTGGCGGCGCTGCCGCTGGGCCTTGGCCTTGCCTGGGTCTTGCTGGCGGTGGTCAATGTCGCAGCCTTCGGCTGGCGCCTGCCGATGCACGTCTTTCCAGGCGACTGGCTGCATCTGGCAGGGCTGTCGCTGTTGGCCGCCGCAATGGCCGCGGTGATCCCGGTGCGCCGCCTTGCCCGCATGGCCCCCACCGATCTGTTGCGGGTGTTCGCCCATGAACGCTAAGGCCCTTCTGATCGCCCTTTTGTGCGCGACCCCTGCCCTGCCCCAAGGCTTTGCCGGATTGGGTGAGGCGACGGCGGGCTTTGCCCTGCCCGAACCGGGCCGACCCTTTGACTTTCCGGCCGACCATGGCGCGCATCCCGAGTACCGGATCGAATGGTGGTATCTGACCGCCACCCTGACCGGGCCGGATGGGACCGACTATGGCGCGCAATGGACGCTGTTTCGCACCGCCCTTGCCCCCGGCGGCGGAACGGGCTGGTCCGATCCGAACCTGTGGATGGGTCATGCCGCAGTCACATCTGCGGACAGCCACCGCTTTGCCCAACGTCTTGGCCGGGGCGGTGTGGGACAGGCGGGCGTGACAGCACAGCCCTTTGCCGCCTGGATCGACGACTGGCACATGATCAGTCGTGCTAGCCCCGGTGCCGACGCCCTGTCAGCACTTGATCTGCAAGCCGCTGGCCCCGATTTCGCCTATGCGCTGGCATTGGATGCCACCGGCCCATTGGTTGCACAGGGCGACAACGGCTATTCGGTCAAATCCGCCAGTGGTCAGGCCAGCCATTACTATTCGCAACCCTTCTACGCCGTCACGGGCCAGATCACGCTGGACGGCCGCAATATTCCCGTGACAGGTCAGGCGTGGCTGGACCGCGAATGGTCAAGCCAACCGCTGGCACCTGATCAGACCGGGTGGGACTGGTTTTCCCTGATGTTTGATGACGGGGCGCGGATGATGGGATTCCGGCTGCGCGATGCGGGGGCCGGCTACACCTCGGCCACATGGATCGATGCAGACGGCACGGCGACGCCGATGCCCCCTGGCGCGCTGACGGTGACACCGCTGGACACCACCCCCGTGGCCGGGCGCGACATCCCCACCGAATGGCGCGTGCAACTGCCCGGCAAATCGCTGGACGTGACCGTTACCGCGCTGAACCCGCAGGCCTATATGCAAACACTTGTCCCCTATTGGGAAGGGCCGATTCACATCACCGGATCGCACACAGGGCGCGGATATCTTGAGATGACCGGGTATTAGGGCGCAAGCGAACAGCACCCGGTCAGCACCGCCCCATCCCGCACCACGGTGACATCCAGACCAAAGACCATATCCGACATTCCATCCGAACAGGCCAAAGGCACGATCACCGCCGTCAGTCCAGACCCCGTCACCACGCGGCGCGGTTCGCGGAAGACGCCACGCGACAGGACCCGCGCGGCTATCGCCTTGTCCGGGCGGTCCGGGGTGGAAAAGACGATGCCCTTGCGCGCGGGGACAAAGGACCAGAACGGCTCTGTCCCGAAACAGCGCAGGGTGCGGGGCAAGGCACCATCGTTCCAGACATCTGTGCGGTAGGCCAGAAACCGCATCGAGACCCAACCGCTTTGCCCCGCCAGATTGACCCGGCCCCAACGCCCTGTGGTGTCGTGGGCGACCACCTCGATCCGCTTGGCATCGCGTGGCAGCGTGCCGATGATGGCCGCCCCTGCGCGCGGCTGTGCACGAACGTTCAGCACATCGTTGCGCGCAACGCCCGTGACGTCAAACAAGGTGGGAAGTGTGTATTCCTGCGTCGCCTGCGCGGGCAGCACCAGCACCACCAAGGCGATCAGGGCGCCACCCAGACGCATCGCAAATCCCGCAAACCGCATGACCGCCCCCTTATGCCGCCCGAATGACTGGGCCAAGAATAGACCGCCAAGACCCACCCGGCAACGATGCCGCCTCACGGATCAGGTCAATTGCGAAAATCCGCCCGGTTTGAAGCGGACCTTCGCCTCGGGTCCGCGGGGGTCAAGGTCGAAAAGCGCGGGGCGGGCTGCTAAGTAACTCCGCCAATTGCGTTCGGGCTGCTTGCTGATCAAAACGCCGTGCTGGGCGTGTATGATCCGCGAAAGGTCGACAATCCGCATACCCTGCCCATTCTTGCTGTTCACGGCAATCACATCGCGGATGCTCCGGTCAAGTGCTGGCCCCTGCAACATCGTCGGCACGCTTGCCTTTGGGACTTTCACCGCTGGCACGGGCACTGCGGGGACAGCCACGGTGGGCACGGTCAGCTTCGCAGGCAACGCGGCCACCGGCGTCGGGCATTTTTCCGCCACCACCTGCAACTGCGGCTCTAGCTGCTGGAACTCGGCGCAGCCGGCGCGCAGCAAAGGGGGTGCCTTGCCCTCGCCAATCCCGATCACGGTCAGGCCCTTTTCCCGCAGGCGCAACACAAGGTGCAGGAAATCCTTGTCCGAACTTGCGATGACGACTGTCGAAAATTCACCCGACAGCGCCAGTTCCATCGCATCGACGACCAGCAGGATGTCGGTCGCGTTCTTTCCCGTTCCCGAATGCAACAACCGATAGCCCGGCGCATCGTGCCAGCGCACCATCGACGCCGCATTGCCATAGACACGCAGAACATCCACCTGCCCATGGCGTTCTGCCCGGACCCGGATTGTGTCAGCGTGGTCTGCGCTGATATTTTCGCCATCCACAAAGACCGCGACGCGCCCTGTCATGGAACCCCCTGCACCACCTGATCAAAATCATGCGCGGTCTGGAATAGGTCCGCAAGAACCGGCGACCGCGTGCGGATACTGGCACTTCGAACGCGGTGCTGTCTTGGCAGGAATGGGGCGAAATGGGGAAAATGGTACAGCTTGCCCGGCTCGAACGGGCGACCCCCAGATCCACAATCTGGAGGTGGCATGTTTCATGAGCTTTCGCCAAGCTGCGTGAACTTGCGTTAGTAGCCGAAAAACAATGAATTTTACTCTGTCCCATCTGCGTGAAGTTTCGTATGGTTTCACCTATGGTGGTAGCCAGGTGGTAGCCAGAGGAAGTACAGATGACCGAGAGCATCAAAGTCATGAAGCGGTCAGTCGACGCGCTTAAAGCGACAGGCGTTCGATATGTCGTCTGGGACACTGAGCTCTCTGGCTTTGGTGTCCGCGTAGGAGCGACAGGCGGGAAGACCTACATCTTGAAATACCGGGTTGGTGGCGGCCGCGCCGGTAGAGTGCGCTGGGGAGTCCTCGGGCAGCATGGTGCTCTGACGCCGGATCAAGCTAGAGACATCGCGCAAGGCTGGGCAGCAGAAGTGGCAGCAGGTGGCGATCCAGCCGGAGAAAAGATTGCTAAGCGCAAATCGCTCACGGTCGCTGAGCTGATGGCTGACTACCTAAAGAACCACGTAAAGGTGCAAAACAAGCCGAGCACAGCGACCTATGTCACCGATCTCGTCAAGAGGATCATCTGCAAGGACCCGATTGCAAAACTTAAGGTCCCCGATGTGTCGGATGCAGACGTTTCCAACTTTCTAAGCCGCTTGGGGAAAACCCCGACTACGGCAAATCGAGCACGTTCGGCGCTGTCGAAGGCATTTTCGCTTGCTGAAACTTGGGGATACCGAGAACGAAATTCCAACCCATGTAACGGCGTCCAGAAGTATCGTGAGAAATCTCGCGAGCGCTTCCTTTCGGCCGCAGAGTTCGCAGCTCTGGGCGAAGCACTGAGCTCCGCTGACCGTGGTGAACTTGTCGTAACAGACGGTGGCAAATCAAAGCCGGTGCGCGTCAGCAAATGGGCGGTAGCGGCCATTCGCCTGTTGATCTTCACGGGGGCGCGTCGAGGCGAAATTCTTGGGCTGCGATGGGAATGGATCGATCAACAAGCCGGGCGAGCAAACCTCCCTGACAGCAAGACAGGCCGTAAGCCTCTTATGCTGCCCCCTGGAGCACTTGCTGTGTTGGAGAGTTTGGAGCGACCGAAGTCAGGCAAAGGCTTTGTCATCCGAGGCGGTGACTACAGCGATCCGGAAAAGCCCTTGGTCAACTTGAAAGACCCTTGGGGAATGATCCGCAAAGCTGCTGGGCTACCCGATGTGCGCCCTCACGACCTTCGTCACTCCTTCGCGTCAGTGATGGTCTCGGGTGGGGCATCGCTTCCCGTGATCGGCGCGCTGCTTGGGCATCGAGACGCCAAGACTACGGCGCGATATGCCCACTTAGCCACCGATCCATTGAAGGCAGCTGCGGACCAAGTTGGAGGTATTCTTGCAGCCCATTTGGGCGGCGCTGGTACCGCCAATGTCATCCCAATGATCAAAAAAGCCTGAATAGTGTCGATACAGTTCCCATTTATTGTGGGCGTTAATCGTCGCGTTCTATCTCAATCTTTGAGCTACCCCCCCGAAAATCGGACAGTGACGGAAGCTACGATCCCGATCGTGTCCCAGGGCGTTCTCTAATCGCCTCGGTCAAGTGCTGATCTTGCAGCGCTTCGTCCTCTTATGACCTACACGATGGATCTACGTGAGGGTTTATCTGCGTGGCAGGAAGGCCGATCGCCAGAGTGGCGCAATGCATAAGTCTGAAGCGTGCGCACACTGGTTCAACTTGCGGCGTCCCTCAGCTTTCGGCGGGGCCGATCATAGCACGCGTCTAATCGGCGTCATTTTCTCGCCGCTGTGTATCCCATGGCTGTAAGGTCAAGGGTGGTGCCATGTCTTGGCCAGCCTTCCCTTGACCGAAGCCAGATGCGAAGCCTGATCTGACACACAGAAATCGAACTCTAAGGAAAGATCATCGCGAGGGAAATCCCGTCACGCCGCCATCGCCATCTGGCTCAGTAAGCCCCCGTGCTTGCGCAGGAAAGCGTGCAGCCGATCAGCGTAGTCGCTCACGACGGCGCCGATCACGGACGGCCGCACGGCCAGCGCCTTGCGCCAAGACCGGACCTTGGGCAGCCCGTCGAACACGGCTAGGTCGGTGATTGTGTCGAACACGTCGAAATACCGGAAGACTGGGGCGAAGACCGCATCGACGACCGAGAAGCGTGTACCTGCGAAATAGGGTCCCTCGCCAAGTGCGTCTTCCAAGCGCGCGAACTTCTCGCGGAGCACCGACAGTTTGGCATTGAAGATGGCCCGGTCTTTGGTCGTCTCAACCACCCAGATATCGGCCAATATGGACGAACCAAACTCCATCCAGGCGCGGTGTTGCGCCTTTTCGAGGGGGTCGGCGGAATGCAACGGGTTGGGGCTGGTCTCTTCGAGATACTCGACGATCACGGCACTTTCGAACAGCGTGAAACTGCCAACCTGTAGCAGCGGCACCTTCCCCAAAGGAGAGATGGCCTTGAACCATTCGGGCTTATTGGCAAGATCGACGGTGATCCGGTCGAAGGGCACGCCCTTTTCGGCGAGCAATATGGAAGCGCGCTGTACATAGGGGCAGAGGTCGAACGATACGAGTTTCAGCTTGGGCGACATGGTCATTCTCCATATGGATGCAATCGCATTGAGATATATGCAGGTGCATCCAGAGTCAAGGTTGATGCATCTGCATCAATCAGGTATCATCGTCGAATGACAAAAGATGTACCCTCCGACAACGTGATCAAAACCTGGGCCAGGCTCATCCGTGCCGCAAACACGGCGCTTTCCGCGGTGGAACGGGATTTGAAGGCTGCGGGGCATCCGCCTCTTGCGTGGTACGACGTTCTGCTGGAGATAAAACGAGCGGGCGAGCCGGGCCTTCGCCCCTTCGAGATGGAAGAGAAGCTTCTTCTGGCCCAGCACAACGTCTCGCGACTGTTGGATCGACTGGAGCTGAACAGGCTGATCGTCCGCAGACCCGCCAATGAAGACGGCCGCGGGCAACGGATCGCCATTACGGACACGGGCCTCGGGCTACTTGACGCGATGTGGCCGGATTACCGGGCCGCGATTCAGCGCCATGTCGGGGACAAGATTAAAAATGACGATGACGCAGAGCTACTTTGCCACTTGCTTGGCGGCCTGCTGAGCGCAGACAGCGCCCTGCCCCGGCCCGGATCATAGTCGATCTGGTCAGCCGGGACGAACGACCCGCCGGCTTCCAATCGCGGCCCGTTCCTGATTGAGGCGGCGGTCGCGGCATACAGAGCCAAGGTCTTCATCAACACGGTGGCTCTGGTTCAGGCAAAGCGTCGTCTGACTGAGCGATATGTGGCTCTGCTTTTAGCGGCAGTCGGCATCAATCACTTCATTGGCTGCGGCTTCGGACCGAGTTATCGAAGACGTGGTGCCTTGAGATTCTGGTGCCATTCAGCATGGTGTGGGTGACTGCAAGGACGTCATCGGCCTGCGCGCGGTCCGCAAGTCCAAAGCGGAAAGCGGCGGTGCCAAGGATCAGCATTCAAGGCGTACCGAAGGATGAGGGGCATGAGCCTTTCCTTCAGGTTAGACCTGATCTGATGATCCTTCGCGCCGCCAAGTTCAGCTTCAAGTGATGCCACCACCATCAGAGTTTGGCAGTGGCGCGTTTCAATCACGTTAGACGATTTGTACCGCGCTCGTTTTGTGCGTGGTTCCACAGCGCGCCGGACAGCCAAAAGATCGCCGCAGCAAGGCTGACCAAACCAAGGTCGAGCGCCCATTCCGGCACGAAGGTCCGCAGCGCAATCGGCACCACTCCGGCCACATAGAGCGCAAGCGGCCCGCGCGGCACTGCTTTGCCCATGAAGAGCGCAATGACGAAGGCCACGGCGCTGAACAGGAACAGCAGGGACGTCACCGTCAGCACCAACCCAAGCGGCCCGGTGCGCAATTCCGTAATCGTCTCGATCGGCAGCTTCGTGAACACAAGGTTGATCAGCACCTCCACGCCCTCAAGGCTGGACAAGGCGATGAAGTGGGCGACGAACGCGATCAAACCAAACAGACCGGCGCGCCGTCCGAAAGCCAGGAACAGGCCGACAACAAGGCCGAGCGCCATGATTTCTGCCAATGGTGCAAGCAACTGCGTCAAGTCGGTGGACGCGATGATCCCGCTGCGCTTGGCCGCATTCACCAGCAGGACAAGACCACTGCCAAAACCGGCGATGGCCGACAGTTTGTAGAGCGTCGCATCCGGAACACTCGCCTTTATTGCGGCGGGACGCGCGACCGACGTTCCGTGTTCCGCGACCTGAATGAAGCGGAACAGTTCCGAACCGTCCGGCTCGGCATTTCTAACTGACATGGTTGATTTCCCCATCTGGGATTCGGGTAGCGGCGAGGACCGCGCGCCTTGTCCGATCCTATCTGTAATCGCTGATTACATTGCGATTGCGATTCTGTAAACAGTGATTACATGGCTAGTGGAACCGTGTTACGACTGGCGAATAGCGCCAAAGCGAAACAGGTAAGACGATGACGGACGTAGCTGCACCCAAGACGACCACCTATCACCACGGCAACCTGCGCGAGGTCTTGATCCAGGCTGCCGTGCAACTGGTCGAGGAAGTCGGGCTTGAACATGTCAGCGTCCGCGAAGTCGCCAAACGGGCGGGCGTTTCTCCTGGAGCCCCATTCAGACATTTCAGTAACAAGACCGCTCTCATGACCGCCGTAGCCGAGCAGGCCATGACTAAGTTCCGCGCCGAGATCACCAAGGCTGCCGACAGTGTTGCTGCTGATGATCCGGTCGGGCGCTTCGCGGCGGTGGGCGTGGGCTATCTGCATTGGGCGATCCAGAACCCTACCTATTTCCAGATCATCTCGACCAGAAGCCTGATCGACTGGCAGGCGTCCGAGTCCCTGCGCCGCGACAACGAAGCGGTCCGCGTGATGATGGAAAGCGCGTTGATTGAAGCGCAGCGGCGCGGCATGCTGCGATCCAGCAATCTGGTCGACACTCAGATCGCAGGCAGGGCGCTCGTCTACGGGCTGGCGCGGATGTACATCGACGGACACTTCGCACAATGGGGCATCGACGGAGAAAAGGCCGAACGCACCACCCAGAAAGTTCTGCGGCACTTCATGTCACTGGTCGAGAATGCCGAGGGAGTCTCTCCAAAAGAGACGGAGTCGGCGCCGGGAAAAGCTTAGGCTGCTGCTACCAAAGAGCTGCTCTTTACCCGGCACCAAATCATGCCGAAATGGCAAACTCGGTCATCATACCTGTCGAAAGATGTGGCATGTGGTGGCAATGTAGCATCCATCGCGCGGCCTCGCCTGCATCAATGGCGATCGTTACCGTAGCCATCGGCGGTACATAAACCGTGTCGCGCACCGCCCCGGCAAAGCGCTGATTACCGATGCCCACCACCTGAAACGCATGGCCGTGCAAATGCATGGGGTGGCCCATCATAGACATGTTGTGGAAGGTGATCTCCACCCGTTCACCGCTGGTCGCCGACACCGGGACGTGATCGCCCCAGGTCTTGCCGTCGATGGTCCAGAGATAAGGCTGCATCGATCCCCCCAGCATCATCATGTGGGCTGTCGACGCCGCGCGTGCTGCCAGCGGATTGGCCGCCAGCAATGACAGCTCCTGCGCCAGCCCGGTGTCAAAGGCCGGGGCCGCGGCTTCCGCCAGATCGGGGATGCGCGGCACTTCTGCGCCCGCCGTGGCCAGCACGATCCCGGTCTGCTCGCGTGCGCCTTCGCGCAGAGCGAGGATCGGAAAGGTGCCTGAACCGGCGGGAAGGTCGATCTCGATATCCAGCCGCTGTGCCATCGCGATGCCAAAGCGGGTGCCGGTGACGGGCAGAACGTCATGGCCGTCAACCGAAACCAGCCGCCCCTGAACGGCGCCGGTATCGATCCAGAACACAGTCGCGGCCGCCGCATTGATGATGCGCAGATGCACTCGGCCGCCTGCTTCGGTGCGGATCACATCGGGGTCGTTCAGGGTGCGGTCATTGGCGAGATAGGCGTCGAAATTGTAATCGTTCAGGTCCATCGCCATGCCGCCCATGCTGCCATGGTCCATGCCCGCCATGTCATCCATCGCTCCGGTGGTTGCGGGGGTGCCATGATCCATCCCCGCCATGTCGTGTCCAGCGCCGCCGGTGACCTCTGCCAGCACGTCCTCGGCAGGTTTGAACGAGAAGTCATGCAGGAGCATCACCACCTCCTGCCGGTCGGCGGACAGATTGGCGGCGCTCCGCACGATCAGAGGCGCGGCCAGCAGCTGCATCTCTTGCTCCGGCACATGGCTGTGCATCCAGTGCGTCCCCGGCATTGGCGCGAAGTCATACGACCGCCGTTCGCCGGAAGTTAGCAGCGGCATCGGCAGGCCCGGCACCCCGTCCTGCGCATTGGGAGGGATCTGGCCGTGCCAGTGGATGATCGACTCCACGTCGAGATCGTTGGTCAGATCCACGGTGAACCGTTGGCCCGGATCAAGGACAAGTCCCTGTCCACCTGCAGCGTTCTCGAGCCCGTAAACGCTCGCCGCGCGACCGTTGATATCGAGCGTTCTGGAAGTAGCGCGCAAAGTCATTCCTTTGGTGCCTTGCGCGAACCCGGTTCCGATCAAAGTGGGGGAGGTGGCAAGGACCGCGGCTGCGGCAAGAAAATGGCGACGTGTCACATGGGTCATGTGAAAAACTCCTGTGGAATTTTGGAAGCTGTTGACACCCCCGAGAGGGCATCTGCGCTGCGGGCGAACCAAGTGGTCTGTCACACCCGCTCGAAACCGCGGGTCTTCTTGAGGTCACGCTGCGGGTGAACGGGCATATCGGGTGCTGCATCGCCGAGCGACATCAGGATCGGGCAATCCGGCCTGCCGTCGCCCTGACAGTTTGATGCCAGGTGCCGCAGGGTTTCCGTCATCTCCTTCAGTTCCTGCATCTTCTTTTCAAGTTCGGCGACGTGGCCCATGGCGATCTGCTTGACGTCGGCACTAGCACGGCCGCGATCACGCCATAGGGTTAGAAGGTCGTCGATCTGCTTGACGGTAAAGCCCAGGTCACGGGCACGCCGGACAAAGCGCAGCGTCTGGATGTCATTTTCGCTATAGACCCGATAACCCGAATAGCTGCGCAAGGCGGCACGGATCAGACCGGTGTCTTCATAATAGCGGATCATCTTGGCCGAGATGCCTGTGGCCTTGGCAACGTCACCGATGTTCATGGTGTTCTCCCCTGAGTCTGGACGAGGTGACCAGCTTGAAGAAATCCTGAACCTTTCCATCGTTGGAAGGTCAAGCATCCTTTTGCAAGTCGATTTCAGTGGGCGTGCGACACGCCGATCATCGGGCGCAGACGGGCGATCTGATTTGCCACCGACCCCCACAACGCCTTTCCGTCAATGATCGTGATCGGTGCGATGCGCAGGCCGGTTCGGCGGCGGGCCTCGTCGGCGATCCGCGGATTGCGAAGGTCCCGCTCGATGTATATGAGCCCCTCCGTCTCCAGCCACCGCTTGAGAACGGCGCAGTCGGGCACGTCGGAGTCGTGAACAGTTCAATGTGGTTGTGCGACATGATGCAAGTTCCTTTCTCAGACAGTTGCTGACGTGCGCGGTGCTGCTGGAAGCCTGATCGCGGCAGGCGTGAAGGAGCCGACGGCAGGGCAAAAACGCTTCAATCGAAGCGCATTGCCCAAGACGAACACCGATGACAGGGCCATGGCACCGGCGGCCAGCATCGGCGAGAGCAGAATCCCACTGACCGGATACAAAACACCCGCCGCC
Organism: Pseudomonadota bacterium; assembly: GCA_040385245.1. GTDB lineage: Bacteria > Pseudomonadota > Alphaproteobacteria > Rhodobacterales > Rhodobacteraceae > JAZKHT01. The sequence goes on from JAZKHT010000005.1 coordinate 69,492, forward strand.
ACCGGGATCAGGGCAGCATTATAGGCAAAGGCCCAGAACAGGTTCTGCCGGATGTTGCGCATGGTGGCGCGCGACAGTCCGATGGCTTTGGAAACCCCGGTCAGGTCACCGCCCATCAATACCACATCTGCGCTTTCGATAGCCACGTCCGTTCCCGTGCCGACAGCCAGCCCGACATCAGCCTCGGCGAGTGCCGGGGCATCGTTGATACCATCACCGACGAAGGCGACGGAACGGCCCCCCGCCCGCAGTGCCTTGATGGCGGCAACCTTGCCCTCGGGCAGCACCTCGGCCACGATCTCATCAATGCCCAATTCGGCAGCAATGGCTTCGGCGGTTCGCCAATTGTCGCCGGTGATCATGGCAACCCTCAAACCAAGGTGATGCAGCGCGGCAATGGCCGATGGCGTTGATGCCTTGATCGGATCGGCAACGGCGATCAGGGCTGCCAACTGGCCTTCAATTGCGACATAGAGCGGGGTGCGCGCCTTGGAGCCGAGATCAGCGGCCATATCGGCAAACTGCGCGATTTCCAGACCAAGGCTCGCCATGAACCGGTCGGCCCCGACCTCGATGCGCCGATCATTGACCCTGGCTCGGATGCCGTAGCCGGGGATCGCCTCGAACGCGCTGACCTCTGGAATGACAAGGCCTTCAGACCGTGCGGCTTCAACAATCGCGGTCGCCACGGGGTGCTCGGACGAGGCTTCAGCAGCAGCAACCAACGCGAGAATATCCGACCGCGTGAAATCAGCCGACACTACTAGATCGGTCAGCAACGGACGCCCTTCGGTCAAGGTGCCCGTCTTGTCGAGCGCGACCACACCGACTGACGTCAGGCTTTGCAAGGCTTCACCATTGCGGAACAGCACTCCAAGCTCTGCCGCCCGCCCGGTGCCGACCATTATCGAGGTGGGCGTGGCCAATCCCATGGCACAGGGGCAAGCGATGATCAGGACGGCGACGGCATTGACGAGCGCGAAGGTCACCGCCGGATCGGGCCCCCAGATCCACCAGACGCCAAAGGTCAGCGCGGCCGCGGCCATGACGGCGGGCACGAACCAGGCTGTTACCCGGTCCACCAGCGCCTGAATTGGCAGCTTCGCCCCTTGCGCGCTTTCGACCATACGGATGATTTGCGACAGCATCATATCCGCGCCAACCTTTTCAGCCCGATAGGTGAAGGACCCGGTCTTGTTGATCGTGCCGCCGGTCACGCTGGAGCCTTCCGACTTGGCTACCGGTACAGGCTCACCCGTAATCATGGCCTCGTCCACAAAGGATGAGCCGGTTAGTACGCTGCCATCGACCGGAATGCGGTCGCCAGGGCGGACCTGCACCACATCTCCCGGCTCGACAGTGTCCAACGCTACTTCCACAAAATCGGCGCCGCGCAAGACTCGGGCGGTCTTGGCTTGCAAGCCCATTAGACGACTGATTGCCTCGGACGTGCGCCCTTTTGCCTTGGCCTCAAGGAACCGTCCGAGCAGGATCAAGGTCACGATGACGGCGGACGCCTCGAAGTACACATTTGCCGTACCTTGCGGCAGCAATCCGGGCGCAAACGTCGCGACCACCGAATAGGCCCACGCCGCCGACGATCCCAGAACGACAAGGGAGTTCATGTCGGGCGCCAGCCGCGCCAGTGCAGGCCCGCCCTTTTTATAGAACCGAAGGCCCGGCCCGAACTGAACGATCGTAGCCAGCACGAAGTAGGCGATATAGAGCGGCGTCTGCCCGATCGTCATCGCCAGCCAATGATGCAAGGCCGGGATCAGGTGCCCGCCCATTTCCAGAAGAAAGATCGGCAGGGTCAATCCGCCCGCAATCAGCAGGTCACGCTTCAGACGCCCCTGTTCCTCTTCCCGTGCGACAGCCTTGTCAGGTGCATCAACCCGCGCAGCATGGGGTACATAACCAGCGCCTCGGATCGCCGATTCTATTGCCGCCATCATCTTGGGACCAGCGTCGAGAACTTTGACTGTCGCACGTTCGGTCGCAAGGTTTACCGATGCAGACAGCACCCCTGGAACCGCGGCGATGGCCTTTTCGACCCGACCGACACACGAGGCGCAGGTCATGCCTTCGATGCCGACTTCCATCGTCGCGGCTTCGACCTCGTACCCCGTTTCGCGAATGGCTGCGATAACAGCCTCGCGGACAGGCTCGGCGGCATAGCGGACATCGGCGCGTTCGGTGGCAAGATTGACGGAAGCTGAGAAGACCCCCGGAACTTTTTCGATGGCCCGCTCGACGCGGCCGACGCAGGAGGCGCAGGTCATGCCCAGTATGGAGATGCTGTCGATGGCGCCGTCGGGTGGCGGGGCGGAGAAGTCCTTCATGACGTTATTCCCTTCATGTGCATTGCGCTTCGAATCATCTTGTCGGGGTTACAACGATGTCAGGGTCAAGCGTGTTTTAGCGGTGCCAGCGAAAGCCGTAGCGACAGCGACATGCGAAAGGCCGGAGGTTACCCCCCGGCCTTGTCAGAGCTGCTAATGGGAACTTTGCCCTAGGCGGACGTATAACCCGCATTCGCCACAGCGTCCTTGATCGCCTTGATGTCTGCTGTCGTCGTCACATGCACCTTGCGAGACGCCACGTCGGGCACGACCTCGGCCGTCGGGTCGATTGCCTTGATGGCGGCCGTTACGCCTCGGGCGCAACCGCCACAGGTCATGCCGGGAAGAGTTAGTTCGATCATTTTCAGGTCCTCTCAAAAAGGGGCGGCAAAAGTGCCGTTTTCCGGATGTGGGGTTTGCCAGCATGACAAGGTCAAGTGGGACCTCCGCAGAAATTTGCGAATTTGCTGCTTGACCCTCACAGCCTTGGAAGCCTGACGACGAAAAGGACCGGGCGAATCGCCTCGGCACAACCCTGTCTGAAGGACCATTTGCATGGCACTCCCAACTCCCGATCCAAAGCGGTGGAAGGCGCTGGCACTCTTGTGCGCAGCCCAATTCATCGTGATTCTCGACACTTCCATCATCGGCGTGGCCCTGCCCGCCATACAGTCCGACCTCGGATTTTCCGACGAGGGGTTGAGCTGGATTTTCAACGCCTATGTGATCGCTTTTGGCGGTCTGCTTCTCCTTGGCGGCAAGCTGGCCGACGTGTTCGGCGCGCGCCGCATCTTCCTGTCCGGTTTCGCGATCCTGACTGCGGCTTCGGCTGTCGCCGGTCTGGCCGAGAGCCAGACCGTGCTGCTCGTCGGGCGCGCCATTCAAGGCGTCGGTGCAGCCCTTATCGCACCGGCCGCTCTAACCATTTTGATGCGGCTCTTTGGAGGGCAGCCAGCAGAGCTTGGCAAGGCCTTTGGGTTCTGGGGGGCGTCAGCAGCCGCAGGGGGCACCGCCGGGGTCTTTCTTGGTGGTGTCATCACCGAATGGATGAGCTGGTCCTGGACTTTCCTGATCAACCTGCCGCTTGGTCTTGCGGTGCTGATCATCGGCCCTAGCGTACTGCGCGCGATCCCGGGCACTCGAGGCAAGATCGGCCTCATCGATTCAGCGCTCATCACCGGCGCTGTCGTGGCGGTCGTCTATGCCATTGTGACGGGCGAAGTTGTCGGCTGGGTCGTGCCACAGACGCTTGGTCTGCTTGGGCTATCAGCGGCACTCCTGGTCGCCTTCTTGATCCTCCAGGCCATGTCGAAAGCCCCGCTTTTGCCTCTGCGCATCTTTGGATCGCCGGGTCTCGCGGCGGGTAATCTCGTGATGGCCCTGCTCGGGGCTGCCTGGATTCCTTTGTGGTTCTTCTTGAACCTGTATTTGCAGACCGTGCTGGACCTGTCAGCATTCGGCTCGGGCCTTGCCCTGTTGCCGATGACACTGATGATCATGCTGATGATCGTGCGTTTCACCGGGCCCCTCATCGGCCGTTTCGGTGTCAAGCCCGTCTTGGTGACCGGACTTGGCACACTCTCGGCATCCCTGGTCCTGTTTGCCGGCCTTCCGGCGGATGGCACTTTCCTTGCTAATGTCTTGCCCGTGTCACTGCTCGCGGCAGTTGGGATGTCGCTGGCCTACATCCCGGCAACAATGACAGGTATGGGGGGCGCTGCACCGCAGGACACCGGCCTTGCATCCGGCCTGATCAATACGACGTATCAGGTCGGTTCGGCCGTTGGACTCGCTGTCATGGTGTCTCTGGCCGCCTCGACAGGCAGCGTCGGGGGTGAGGGCGTGGCGTCGCTTCTTGCCGGCTACCAGGCCGCTTTCCTCGGTGCGGCAGTTCTGGCGGCCATCGCGGCGCTGGCATCGCTGGTGCTGATCCGCGGGCAGATGGCAACGGACGTTCCCGTCGGCTGACTGAAAGCGGGCAATGCTTCCATCAACGGAAGCATTGCCCCGGCCCCGGTCTGACGAAGAAATCAAAAAATGAGGAATTGCTCTCATGATACAGTCCCTGTCCCAGATTTGGCGCAACAACAGAAGCCATCGGTCATGCTTCGCGTACCTTGCCGGTCGACTCGGCCGCCACCTCGCGCGTGACATTGGCATCGATCTTCTTTGACCACGGTTTCCTTGGCTGATGTGGTCAGACACCGATGCCTTGTCATCCCGCAACTGAGACCCACCTTCCTGCAATCGATTTCGGTGTGACGACTACGCGATGACCGTTTCAACGCTTACGTATTGGTCGGGCATCGAGCTTGGAGGAACCCCTTCCTCCGCCCCGGAATTAACAGATGAACCCTCATCCAGTATCCACACCTCAGGAGAACTCACTATGAACGTCGGCAAGACTATTTTCGCGGTCGCAGTCGCCGCAACGGCATTCGCGATGCCTGTTTTGGCCCAAGATCCGGCCTTCACACTGCCAGAGCAGTGCACCATGACCGGGAGCATGGATCATTCAACCATGGATCATGGCACCATGCAGGGCACACCGGATTCCGGTATGATGGAGATGATGGGCATGGGCGGGATTGATCTTGCGTCCAAGCCGGAGCATGTCCAAGAAAACATGGCCAAGATGATGACCACTATGCCGGCTATGCACGAGGGCATGATGAATGAAGACGCGGACGTGGCCTTTGCCTGTGGCATGATCGCCCACCATCAGGGCGCCATCGACATGGCCGAAGTGCTGCTCGAACATGGCGAGAACCCGCAGATGCGGAAGCTTGCGGAAGACATCATCGCAGCACAGGTTGGCGAGATTGAAGAGATGACAACGTGGCTTGCTGAAAACGCTAAGTGAGATGAACGGGGCCGCGCGGTGCTAGCGCGCGGCCCCTTCTACGATGTCCATATATCGGCCGCCTTACCGATCGAGGTAGGTGACACCGTTGGGACCAGACCCGACAATATGGGTCGCCAAGACTTCGTAGGTTGCCGCGTCGATCACCGTAAGACTTCCATCCTCAACATTGGTCACGAACACCAAAGAGCCATCTGTACTGATCGACACTCCATGGGCGCCTAATCCGGCGGTGATCGTTGCGACGACGGAACTACTTGCCACGTCGATCACCGATACCTCGCTACTCGGCGCGGTTTCTGATCCCTGATTGGCCACGAAGATCTTGGTTCCGTCTGGCGTTGCATGAAGCTGAATTGGACCGTCGCCGACAGGGATGCGACCGATGACTTTCAAAGATGCCATGTCGATCACGGCAACGGCGTCGTCGTCTCGCAACGACACATATGCGCGACTTCCGTCAGGAAGAAAGGCAACTTGTACTGGCGCTGCACCAACCGCGACACGCTCAACCTCGGCAAGGGATTGAACGTCAATAAGGGAAACGGAGCCACTTTCGACGTTTGCCACCATTAGATAGCGGCTGTCCGGCGAAAGCCGCAGCCCGTGCGGATAGTCGCCGGTCGAAATGGTTGCGACCACGCTGCCCGCATCCAGATCGACCACTGATAACGTATCGTCACCGGCATTGGAAACGAAGGCCCGCAGCCCCTGCAGGTCGGTCACCACATGTGCAGGGTGATCGCCGACCTCGATCTGTGCCGCAGGTTCATTCAGAGCCCGCGGGTCGAGGACCAGCAACCGACCAGCGCCGCCTGCGTGACCGTGGCCCGCCCCGTGGGCGGGATCTGCCGGCGCACCAACAACCAGCAACCGCCGTCCATCGGCGCTGATCTGAACATTGTGTGGAGCAACAGTGACCGCAACTGTTGTAACAATCCCGGTAGCCAGATCGGCACGACTGATCGAACTGCCGCGCTCACCTGCTGTGAAAACAAACCCAGACTCGTCGGATGCTTGCGCCAGAACCGAGGCTGGAACGAACAGGAGAGCGACGACCGCATAACCTGACAGGGCGCGCCATGGACGCTGCAGTAACGCTCTGGGTCGGTTGAGGGTTGGCGACGAGAAAGACATATGTTGGTCCTTAAGGGTTAGGGCGACCCTTCCGTTGACAAGGTTTGGCCGTCGCAATGACGAATGCCTCTTGTGGAAGATGTCGGTCACAGCGCGACACGCCGCAGTCGCAGCGCGTTGGAGATGACGGATACCGACGATAGGCTCATCGCCGCTGCGGCTATCATCGGTGACAGCAGAAGACCGGTGACGGGGTACAGCAGACCAGCCGCGATCGGCACGCCAAGCGCGTTGTAGGCAAAGGCGAAGAACAAGTTCTGCTTGATGTTGCGCAGGGTGGCGCGCGCCAGCTTGCGCGCACGCACGATGCCCATCAGATCACCACCCAATAAGGTGATGCCCGCACTCTCCATTGCGACATCCGCCCCGGTGCCCATCGCGATACCGACATCTGCCGCGGCCAATGCGGGGGCGTCGTTCACGCCGTCGCCAGCCATGGCAATCTTATGACCCTCACGGCGCAACTGGTCGATCAGGTCCTTTTTGGCTTCTGGCATGACGCCTGCCCGCACCTCATCGATCCCGAGCTTGTTCGCCACTGCCTGCGCCGTGCGTTCGTTGTCGCCCGTGGCCATGATCACCCGCAGCCCTTGCGCGTGCAGTTCCCGGATGGCCTGCGCGGTGCTGTCCTTGATCGGGTCGGCCACGGCGACGATGCCGACGAGCACGCTATCGACGGCAATGAACATCGCCGTTTTTCCGTCAGCGCGAAGAGTGTCGGCCTTCGCTTCGGCGGTGGCGGTGTCCAACCCCATCTCCGTCATCATCGCTGCATTGCCGAGGGCCACCGCGCGTCCGCCAACTCTGCCGCGCACGCCCTTACCGGTGACGGCTTCGAAGTCCGCAGCCTCCTGGCGCGGTGCACCTTGCGCCTCGGCTCCCTCGACGATCGCTTCAGCCAGCGGGTGTTCCGAGCCGCGCTCGAGCGCTGCCGCCACAGATAGCAAGTCCGCTTCCGGCATATCCCCCAGCACCACGGTATCCGTCAGTTTGGGCTTTCCCATGGTCAGAGTGCCGGTCTTGTCCACGATCAACGTATCCACCCCAGCCATCCGCTCCAGCGCCTCGGCGTCCTTGATCAGCACCCCTGCCTGCGCACCGCGCCCCGCCGCCGTGGTGATCGAAATCGGCGTGGCGAGGCCAAGCGCGCAGGGACAGGCGATGATCAGCACAGAAACGGCCGAGGCAATTGCAAAGACCAGTGCCGGTTCGGGGCCAAAAATCATCCAGACCCCAAACGCGAAGATCGCGATGCCCACCACGGTCGGCACAAAAATCGCTGATACCCGGTCCGCCAGCCCCTGGATCGGCGCACGGGACCGCCGCGCGTTCGACACCATCGCCACGATCTGCGCCAGCACGGTATCGGACCCGACCTTGCCCGCCTCGATCACAAGGCTGCCGTTCTTGTTGATCGTGGCCCCGGTCACAGTGTCGCCCGGGCCCTTCTCCACTGGCATCGACTCGCCGGTCAGCATGCTTTCGTCCAAGGATGACCGCCCTTCGATCACCACTCCATCCACAGGCACGGCATCGCCGGGGCGCACCCGCAGCCGGTCGCCTTCCATGATATTTTCCAACGGTGCGTCGTATTCCGACCCATCTGGCAGGATGCGCCGCGCCGTTTTGGGGGCGAGATCCAGCAGCGCCCGGATCGCATCGCCGGTGCGTTCGCGGGCGCGCAGTTCCAGAACCTGACCCACGAATACCAGCGCTACAATCACCACAGCCGCTTCGAAATAGGTGCCGACGCCATGGCCCATGCGGTACTGTTCAGGGAATATGCCAGGCAGGAAAGTTGCGACGATCGAATAGACATAGGCCGCCGCCACGCCGAGGCTGATCAACGTCCACATATTGGGGGACCGGTTCACAAGAGAGTCCCACCCGCGCTTGAAGAACGGCAGGGCCGCCCAGAGGATGATCGGTGTAGCCAGCGCAAATTCCAGATAGCTTGCAGTCTGGTGCCCGATCCAGTCACGTACCGGCAGGGCGACGAACTCGCCCATGGTCAGAATGATCAGCGGCACCGCCGCCGCTGCTGAAATCCACATGCGACGTGTGAAGTCTTTCAGCTCATGGCTGGGCTCATCCGAAGGGAGCATCGGTTCAAGTGCCATTCCGCAGATCGGGCAGGCGCCCGGTGCGTCGCGGATGATCTCCGGGTGCATCGGGCAAGTGTACTGGGCGTTGGCTGGCGCAGCCTTCTTGCGCCCTGTTGCGCGCCCGGATGCATAGAACCAAGGGTCGGCCCTGAATTTGGCCTGGCACTTCTCGGAGCAGAAATGGAATTTCTCGTGACCAAAGCTCTCGGTCCGCGTAGTTGGCTTCAGGCTCACGGTCATGCCGCAGACGGGATCGGTGGCGGTTGTCCCGTCAGAAGCAGTTGTCCCAGCGTGGCCCTCAGTCATCTCGTGGTCTGCATGGGAATGGCCTGCGTGTGGATCTGTCGTGGACATGGCATTCTCCTTTTCGCGCTCTGTGCCGCGTGAAGACCGATGCATGGCCCTCTGATAGCAAGGTGCACCTTCCCAGTGCTGGAAGGTCAAGTGCGGATTGCGCCGCGGGCCAGCTCAGATATCTGCAACGGCTTTGGCCAACATGTCGCGCACCTGCCCCGCCACGCTGTGCAACGCGGAATTTTCGATGGCTTGCATCGAGGCCACCGGATCAATCGCACTTACCTCCACCCCGCCTTCGACCGCGCGCAGGATCACGTTGCAAGGAAGCATCGCCCCGACGCGCGGCTCCATTCCGATGGCTTCCAGCGCCATCTTCGGGTTGCAAGCGCCCAGAATGCGATAGTCTGGCATATCCACGTCCAGCTTTTTCTTCATCGTCGTTCTAACGTCGATCTCAGTCAGCACGCCGAAACCCTGCGCGGCCAGCGCGGCACGGGTCCGTGCATCAACAGCGTCAAAATCCGCGCCTGTGATCAGCCGGTTGATCGTATAGTCCATGGGGTTTCCCTTTTCTTCATTTGCGCAAGTATTTGACCAGCGCCGCAATCGCGAGGCCGACCAGCACAAGGATGGCAATCATCCAGATTCAGCCAAAACCCATTCCGAAGCCCATACCATAACCGTTCATCATTATAGCTGTGTTTCGGCGGCAATTTTGGCCCCCTGAGGCGGGGTATCGGCGTCCAATTTTGACCCCTCTGATGTTCTGTCAGACCGTTCGTTCTGGGGCAAGGCTTCGACCGGACGTTGGCGACGGGGGCGCTGTCGGAGTTGGTGCTAATCTTCGCCAATGATTACGCACAAGACATCCGTGTATTATCCTGTGGTAAATTCGACGATATCAACCATTAAAGCGAGGCTACCGATGACCATGATGCGTGCCGCGCGTGTGACCGCCTATGGCGGGCCTGATGTGATCGAGTTTGTCGAGATTCCTCGACCCGTGCCGCGGGCGGGTGAGGTGCTCGTGCGCGTCATCGCCGCGCCGGTGACGAGCGGCGACATGCGCATGCGGTCTGGCAAGGTGCCGCGCGGTATGCAGATGTTGCTGCGTTTGGCCATCGGCTGGAACGGTCCGCGCAATCCGGTGCCGGGTTGGGGCTATGTCGGTGAGGTAGTCGCAGGGGAGGGGCTCGCTTCGGGCACAATCGTCGCGGGATTGGCCGGGTTCAAGGGGGGAGCACACGCGGAATATCTGCGCGCGCCAACCAAGGGGCCTATCCTGCCGCTGCCGCCGGGTCTGGATCCTGTTCGGGTCGCGGGGACGCTGTTCGGCGGACTGACGGCGGCACATTTCCTGCTGGATAGGGCGAAGGTTCGACGCGGAGACAGGGTATGGATCAACGGGGCGACCGGGGGGGTCGGGGCGGCTGCAGTGCGGCTGGCACGACATTTGGGTGCCGAAGTCACGGCGACCGCTTCTGCCGCTCGAGCTGAACTAGCGGCGGAACTGGGCGCGCATCACTTCCACCCATACAGTGCGGGGCTGCCTACTGGGCTTTTCGACGTGGTGGTGGATGTGTTCGGGAACGCGCCTTTTTCTGTCGCGAGGCCTTTGCTTGCGCCAGACGCGCGACATGTGGCCGTTACCGCAACCTTGGCTGACTCCTGGGCTGCAGCACTGCGCCCGAACGTCGGCACGCATCGCCGGGTCGCCGGGACGAACCGCGATGACCGAGCCTCGCTCGCGCGGTTTCTAGATCTCGTGGCGACAGGCGCTTTGCCGCCGATCCCGGTGACGGTTTTTCCCTTTGCCCAGTTGCGTGCTGCACACGCGCTTGCTGAGACGATGCACAAGCCTGGAGCGTTGGTCGTGTCGATGTGAACCTGCTTCAGGTTCGTTTCGATTGCACGAGCGTCTGCTCTCCGACCCCCACGTCGATGATGCCCAACCGCGAAGTACTTCCACACACATGGAGCGATCGCCAGACAAGCCCGTTATTACAGTTCCTCAGAGACAGAAACCTCTGGTCATAATAAGGGGTCAAATACGGTTTTTTTTGTCACCGACAGAAAGGCTTGGGTTTTGTCCCGAACTGCCAGCGCAATGAGCCCAAAGCGGCGGTAGGATGGTGTGCGGCAGGACCGATCTCTCGTAGGCGCAGCATAGCGAGATCGGCCCTAAGCAGACAGTCGAACAAGCCTGCTGAATGACCGCTACTGGAAAACAGGGCAGCACAGTTGCCGCTTGAAGTGTGTATTAGGCAACGCAGGTGGGGACGGATCTGCCGTCGCACTTTCTCAACCTCTCGGCAGGAGCTGAGGCCGGTCACTGTCGGTGCGACTCTGCGTTTTCGTCAGAGAGGTCCGGTCACCGTTGATGGTCTGTAGCAAGCTCGGAAACTCTGCGCTTCGCATGGCGCAGCCGTTCGCGAGGACAATAACGGATTGTGCCAGTAGACATGTGGAAGGGTGCGTAGTTGCGGAAAGTTCTCCCCTCGGGTTCAGCCCCCACCTGGGGCCATTACGCAAAGGACGGAAAACTGCGCCGGTGATGGGCAGGGCGTCCGCGATTTCCATCCTGTGTCGATCCCTAATGCCGCCCACTGAGCCCCTTGATATTTTGACCGAGGGGTGGCTTGCTGGACAGGAGAGTGCCCCTCTGCTGGTGGTAGGCCGATGCGCATCGCTGCTCGAGTTTCGCTGGCTTTCGTCTGCTCGGCTATTATTGCGGGATTGGCTGGGTCCGTCTCCGCTCAGGACTTGGCTGAGACTGCAGAGTTGGTGACCTTCGCACCGCTGGACGGGCAAGAGTTTTCCGCTGGAATTTTGCGCCAGGATGACAGTTCCGCGCCTTCCGAACCCTTGCTGGACCGTCTGTTCTTTGCGGACGGCATGTTCTCGTCGAAGATTTGTGAGCGCTATGGATTTGTACCCGGTGCTTACTGGGTTCGCGGAACTGAGGACGCGATCGAATTCTCAGCGGTACTGCACAGTCCGACTGACGGCGTCATGGATTGGAAGGGTACGGTGAAGGACGGCAAGCTGGTTGGAACGATGCGCTGGACGCGAGAACGGTGGTACTGGACCATCGAGGCAGAACACCAGATTTTTGGCGAACTTGAGTCACAGCCATCACAACCGGCCGGCATTGACTGACATGCAACGTCTTGCCCGAATGCCACTTGGTCGGCTTATCGGGCTTCTAGCCAAGTTTGCGGCTCTGATTTTGTTGATCTATGCGGGCAGTCTGGCAAGTGATTGGTTGACGTCCCGGTTCGTTCCACATCTGACGCCCAGTACCGAGCCTTTCGTACACCGAATGATCATGCTCGCCGTGCTCGTCTACATGGTCTGCATGATGCTGCCGTTTGTCCCCGGCATGGAAATCGGTCTGGCACTCATGGTCGTGTTTGGTCCTCCGATCGTGCCGCTCGTCTACGGGGCAACAGTTCTCGCATTATCGCTAAGCTTCCTTTTGGGGAGACTCGTGCCGCAATCGGCGATCATTTCTTCCCTCGAATCCTTCCAGCTGAACCGCTTGGCGCGTCTGCTTGCAGAGTTGCAATCCCTCGATCATCAGATCCGTCTGCAATGGCTACTGCGCAATGCACCCGGCCGCCTTGCCCCGCTGCTTCTCAAGTTCAGGTATCTTGCGATGGTGCTGCTGTTCAACATGCCCGGAAATGCCGTTCTCGGTGGAGGAGGCGGTATAGCGATGACGGCGGGCTTCAGCCGCATATATTCCTTTGGTGGCTTTGTTGCAGCGGTTGCGCTGGCGGTCTCGCCAGTACCGCTGATTATCATCTTCACTGGAGCATTCCCCTCGTAACCATCGGATCGACCGTCACGGTCACCCAGCTAAGTGGATTGTACCGACAGTGCTGGTGCCGATGAAAGCTCTGGTCAGGCGCTCCCCTGGTCAGTCTGCCAGATCGAATGGGCGCGTCCTGAACGCTGGACATCACCTGCTGTGACCACCGGTTCCATTGCTAGGGGAATTCTTACGCCTTTCCGGTCTCAGACTCAGACGTTACCGGCCTTTTGAACTTCACCTGGTGCTGCAGTCTCGTCTCCGGACTGCTCGCCCATCCCGCTATCAGCGATCAGATAGATAGTCGGCGGAAACGAAGCCGGTTACGCCGGGCGCATCGACTAGGGAGACGCGGCACCAGAGCTGGCCCACCTCAGTCACGCAGTCGCGTCGGATAAGTTCTGTACCGTCGGGCAGGCCAAGGCGCACCTCGTATCCAAGACCGGGACCCGCCCTGAGTTTGAGGAGCTCTTCTGGACCAGCGCGTTCAACGACTGTTCGGCTGCCCGCCACACTGTTGCAGCCTACAAGGAAGGCAAAGGTTAGTAGAGAAACTGCGACATGCTTCATGATGGTGGCCTCGTTGCTTCTCTCGGCCTTCTAGCGCAGTCTTTCGGGCAAAGCTAAGGGATGGCACAAGAGATCGCCTTGGACCGCCCAGTCAGTGTCATGCCCGGTCAATCAGGTTCTTCACATTCGACACCCCAATACTCTAACGCGGCGTGTCCTCATCCCCCGCGCATTCAGTTCCGCCGCAACAGCGCACAGACCTAGCTGCCCGAGGTCCATGCGTCCGCCGAGATGCCTGCAAGATCTCCGGACGGGTAGACCTCTTCGACCTTCAGCGTCTTCATGAAGCTCTCCGCCTGCGCGTTGTGATAGGGGTTCCCGACGCCGCTCATGGACCCTTTTAGCCCCGCAGCCTCGAGAGCGTCGCGGTAGGTTTGGGAGGCGTATTGGCAACCGCGGTCGGTATGATGGATGCAGCCCACGGGCGGAGCCCTGTTCGCCACCGCCGCGCGCAAGGCCGCGAGCGCCAGAGGCGTGTCGAGACGCTGTGACAGGGCATATCCGACAACCTTGCGGCTGCAGGCATCCAGAATGGCCGCGAGGAAGCAGAAGCCAGTCGACACCCGGATCTAGGTGAAGTCGGCGACCCATACCCTGTCCGGCTGGTCGGGGATGGTATTGCGGTAGAGGTTCGGGAAGATCGGCGAGTCGTGCTGGCTGTCGGTTGTCCGCACAAAGCGCCTGCGGGGCTTTATGCCAAGTCCGGCAAGCCGCATGACGCGTGCTACCCTCTTGTGATTGATGATCAATCCGTGATGCCGGAGTTCGTGTGTCACGCGCCGGTAGCCGTAACAGGGCAGGTCATCCTGGATGTCTTCGATGATCGACGTCAGTTCGGCATCCGACAGCCCTTCGGGTTTGGCGGCCGCGCGATAGTAATAGGTGCTGCGTGGCAGGCTCATGGCTTTGCACCCCCGCCGGATGGAGCAGGCGCGGGGCCGCTGACCACGAAGGACGTCCCGCTGGCGTTGGCGGTCGGCATTCGCGGTGTTTTTTTGACAAGATCCAGCTCCATAGTCAGCTGACCGACCTTGCGCTCCAGCGCGGCGATGCGGGCTTCGTATTCGGCGACGACGCTGGCTTCGGCCTCTTCGCCCGTCAACTCGCCACGGTCGAACTGGGTCAGCCAAAGCTGGATGAGGTTGGCCGATATATTGTAGCTGCGCTGCACATCGCGCCGCCCGATGACGCCAGACCTGATGTCCTGGCAGAGCTGCAATTTGAACGGCGTCGAATGTCGACGGTAGGGACCTCGGGACGTCATGGTGCTTTCTCCATGCAAGGCCCGTGCAGCGTATCAGATCTTCAGCCCCCCGTGGCCCAGTCCAAGGGGTTCACTCCAATAGGGGGTCAGTTTTGCGTGCCGATTGACAGCCCTGTCGCTGGCTTTGCTCTCGGGACTGCCGACAGATGGCACCTTCCTTGGCAACGTCCTTCCGATCTCGCTTCTGGCGGCCGTCGGGATGTCGCTGGCCTATATCCCAGTGACGATGACCGGGATGGGCGGCGCCGCTCCTCAGGACATGGGACTGGCCTCGGGCCTGATCAACACCACCTATCAGGTTGGCTCGGCGCTTGGGCTTGCGGGCATGGTGTCGCTGGCGGCCTGGATGGGCGGCGATGCTGACGCCTTGCTTTCCGACTATCAGATGGCCTTCCTTGGCGCGGCCGTGGTTGCGGGCATTGCAGCAGTGGCTGCTCTCGCCTTGGTTCGCGGCCAAGCCGCGGCGTCCGACGTGCCCGTGGGCGGAGCGATCCCTGCCCTCGCCCAGCTGGGGCAGGCGACCATCTTCCCGCTTTACTTGCCGGCTTCTCCGAATGATCCTGTGTTCAGTTTGGACAAATAACACTGCTTTGCCATGGACAAGCTATCCACCATGCAAGCCTTTTGCCGGATAGTCGATCGCGGCAACTTTGCCCGGGCGGCAGAGGATCTTGGCGTATCACCAGCCCTTCTCAGTCGCGAGGTCCGCCTTCTGGAAGACAGCCTCGGGACTACGTTGATCACCCGCACCACCCGAAGGATGTCGCTGACGGACGCAGGCCGCCTCTACTACCAGGAGGCTTTGGGTATCCTTGATGCCGTGAACCGGGTCGAGGATCACATCCGCGACGGTGCCGGTGCCATGCGCGGCCATCTTAAGATCAATGCCTCCAGCTCCTTCGGCCAGCTGGTCATCGCGCCTTTCCTTCCCGCCTTCGCCAAGGCCTTTCCCGAGCTTCGCATAACCCTTTCACTGGACGACAGGGTCATCGACATGGTCGAGGGCGGCTTCGACGTCTCGATCCGCATCCGGTCGGCAATGCGGGATTCCACGTTGATCGCCCGCAAGGTCGGCAGCGTCCGGCAAGGCATCTTTGCCGCCCCAGACTACATCGAAGCAACCGGCTTGCCGTTAAGGCCCGAGGATATCCCGCGTCACAAGGTCCTTGGCTTCATGTTGTCTGACCATCTCACGATCTGGGAGATGGTTGGCCCTGACGGCCCCTGCACACTTGCAGTCGACCCGGCGGTCAGGGTCGGCAGCAGCATCGTCCTTCGTGACCTTCTGGTTGCCGGGGCCGGGATCGGCACGTTGCCAAGCTTTGTCTCGGATGGCCCCGTCGCGAGGGGAGAGCTTGTGCGCCTTCTGCCTGATTACAGCTTTACGCCGCGCGACATCTGCGCTGTCACCGCTGCAAGGCTGGGCATGGATGCGCGTGTTTCGGTCTTTCTCGACCATCTGAAAGCCGCGCTGACGGCCTGACATTCTTCAGCCTGCGTAAAGTCTGATTTGCGTCCGGCCCGGTTACTGAAACCACCTTAATCCCTGATCTTCACGGCACCGAAACCCGCAGCCACATGAGGATCAAATGACCCGCATACTCGTGCTCTACTATTCCAGTTACGGCCATGTCCGCACGCTTGCCTCGGCCGTCGCCGAAGGTGCCCGCAGCGTGCCGGGGGCAACCGTCGAAGTCCGCCGCGTTCCCGAGACCGTCCCCGAGAATGTCCGCATAAGCGCAGGCTTCGTTGAGGATGACACATTGACCACCGCTCCGGCCGATCTGGCCGACTACGACGGCATCCTTTTCGGCACGCCGACACGCTTTGGCCTGATGGCAGGTCAGATGAAGCAGTTCTTGGACCAGGCGGGCGGCCTTTGGGCCCGCAACGCGCTGGTGGGCAAGGTCGCCGGGGTCTTTGTTTCGACCGGCTCTCAGCATGGCGGGCATGAAGCGACCATGCTTTCGACCCAGATCGCGCTGCAGCACTTCGGGATGCTGATCGCCGGGCTGCCCTACAGTTTCGCCGGCCAGACTTCGGGCGAGCACATCATCGGCGGTGCACCCTATGGCGCCGGAATGATCGCAGGGGCCGACGGAGACTTTACCCCGAATCCGACCGAACTTGCCGGGGCGCGCTTTCTGGGCGCACGCGTGGCCAGCACTGCAGCGCAGCTTGCAGCCGGTGTGGCGCGCCTTAAGGCGGCCTGACGCGAAAAGGGTTGATACCATGCTGACGTCACTTCTGTGCACCTGGCGCACCAATTGCCACAAGGCCGAGATGACCGTCTTGGCAAGGCGGCTCGGCCCCCATCTTGCCCGGGACATCGGGATTGAGCTGGCAGAGACACCACGGTTTGTTCAGTTCCCCCATCCGTTCTGAGCCGGAGCCGAAGACATGTCTCGCACAATCGACATCGCCATGACCGCGCTTGCCCCGGTTGTCTGGGGCAGCACCTACCTCGTCACGACCGAAGCCCTGCCACAGGGCTATCCGCTGACCGTCGCCGCCCTTCGTGCGCTTCCGGCGGGGCTTCTGTTGCTGGCAATCACCTGGTCACTGCCACCCCGCGCCTGGTTCGGCCGCTTGTTCGTTCTGGGGGCGCTGAACTTCGCCATCTTCTGGGCGCTCCTGTTCGTGGCGGCCTACCGACTTCCGGGTGGGGCCGCTGCCACCCTGGGGGCTTTGCAGGCTCTGATGGTAATCGGTTTTGCCCGCTGGTTCCTTGGGACGCCGATCCAAGGCGTTTCGGTGCTTGCGGCGACCTCTGGCGTGGCCGGCGTGGCTTTGCTCCTGTCAGGGTCCGACAGTAGTTACGACCTGATTGGCATCCTGGCAGCCATTGGCGGCACGCTTTCAATGGCTGCCGGCACCGTCCTCAGCCGCAAATGGCAACCGAACGTGCCGGTGCTGACCTTCACCGCCTGGCAATTGACCGCAGGCGGGCTGATCCTCTTGCCCGTCGCAATCATCGCCGAACCGCCCTTGCCGCCCCTCACCGGAACCAATCTGCTCGGCCTTGCCTGGCTTGGTCTGATCGGAGCCTCCGCGACTTACTGGTTCTGGCTGCGCGGAATAGCGCGCCTTGGTCCAGGTCCGGTTGCGGTTCTGGGGATGCTGAGCCCGGTCACCGCCGTGCTACTTGGGTGGCTTTGGCTTGAACAAGCCCTGACCGCACTCCAACTTCTCGGCGCCTTAATTGTTGTTGGCGCAGTCTGGGCGGGCCAGGCCTCTGCTCGCCCGACCCGCCTAACTGCGCCCCAGCAGGATGCGTTCCCAGAGACCTCGTCTTAGAAGCAAGGAAACTGGAAGCTCGAATGAACAGTGTCCGCAGCATCGACATTGAGTCCGAATGGCTGCTTCCCGCCCCCTGCAGCTATGCCGGATGAAAATGTGATATGCGATGATTGCCGGATAGACCGGAGCCAGGGTGGGACTGGGGGACAGGAGGAAAACCTATGCCTTCCTAAACACTACCGATCGCGATCCCGCGACGCCCTGCGTGGAACAAAGGTCGGATCGTCGGACAGAAACGTCCCTTGGCACCCAAGGATGTCTGGTCGATCAGGGTCCGGCTTGAGATGGCCGACAATAAGCGCGATCTAGCCCTGTTCAACACAGCAATCGACAGCAAGCTTCGGGGCTGTGATCTCGTCGGCCTGAAAGTACGCGATGTCTTCGCAGCAGGCCAAGTGAAGGATCGCGCTTCTGTGACCCAGAGCAAGACCGGCAAACCGGTTCGCTTCGAGATCACCGACACGACCCGTCAATCCGTGGATAGATGGATCGCCGATCCAGAAATGACAGGTTCAGAATTTCTTTGGCCGAGCCGGTTGCATTCGAGTCCCCACCTTTCAACCAGGCAATATGCTCGGATCATGCGGGAATGGGTGACCTCAATTGGCCTTGAGCCAAGTGCCTCTGGCACCCATTCGATGCGGAGAACCAAGGTAGCAGAGATATACAAGAAGACGGGAAATCTAAGGGCAGTTCAGCTGCTCTTAGGTCATACAAAAATGGACAGCACCGTCAGATACTTAGGTGTCGACCTTGACGATGCCCTGTCGCTGTCGGAAGGCATTGATCTCTGACAAATCCCCGCCCGGCGTGAAATGCATCGGGCGGCCCACTGCAGTTGTTTCGGCTCCCGACAGCAGGATGTTATGCTTCCCGGGACAAGTTGTCCCTGCGCGCCGCAGCATTTTCAGAGGGCCAATGTCTGCTATGCGGACCAAAAAAGACATTTGCAAGCGCAGCGCGGCTTGCCCCTTCTTGCCGATCAGCCTGACGCCTATGCACGGGAACCTGGACCTGCAAAACAGTTAGCGTGCCCTGGGAACGGCAGCCGTTCCTCAACGTTTCCAAATAGGTGGCAAGAGGTGCCCTCGGCGGATCGCGATAATGAGCAAGATCACACCTGTCGTGGTGCAGAAGATCAGCGCAAAGATCGACTGTTCCATCCCGAATGCTCCCCCAGTCAGCAGGGTCGGCCCGTCGATCGTGGCCTTGAGCAGACCCGGTTCGGCAGGTCCACCAGAGACAACGCCAGAATAGATACCCTCCTGGACAAAGTTCCAGCCCATGTGAAAGCCCGTACAGAGCCAGAGGCGGCGGGTGACCATATAGGCGGCCGACAGCAGCAGCCCGGCCTCGATGCTGATGTAGATCGCTCCGGTCATCGTGGCTGCAGGGTTCAACAGATGCAGGAAGCCGAATACGAAGGAAGAGGCTAAGATCCCGGCCCAGCTGCCAAAGAGGGACTCGACCGACTGGTGCAGCACGCCGCGAAAGATCAGTTCTTCGAAAACGCCCGACTTGATCGCCAGCGCCACTGCGGGAAGAACGAACGCCACAGGGTTGAGCCCCTCGACCTTGTAGTATCCAAGTAGCATCAGGGCCACCGCGCAGGCCGTGTAGAGCCCAACACCGATCAGAGCGCCAATGGCCCATTCGCGGCCGATGCCCGCCGTCGAAAGCTCGGTCACGTCGCGGCGTTCGATGAATCTTCCATAGGCAAAGTAGAGCATGATCGCAGCCAGAGCGAGGCCGAGCTGGACCGCGATGCTTACGAAGGGCCGGTCATCAAACTGAGCAAGGCGCCCTTCGGCCCAGATCATGAATTGCAGCAACGCTCCGCCCAGAACGATCAGGCGGATCAGCGGATGAACGACGCGCAGCCACATGGGCTGATCAGGGGCAGATGTGACACTCATTCTGTCCCCGTTCCTTCTACTACTTTTTTGGGCGTCTGCGAAACTTATCGCTTTCCCCTGTCCCATCCAAGCCCGACTCGCGGCCACCAAACCACCGCTCAAGGTCACTACTTGCAACTTGACGACTGTCCCTGTCGTCAAGAATGTCTGGATGATGCCACTTACCTTCTTGGACCACGCTGCCATTCGTCATTGGCGCCACTCGATCACAAAAGTAGAAGGCCCGTAAAGACGAGGCTATCCGATTTGCGAAATCTTGGACGGTGACCTTGCAACGAAATGCCGGCCAAGATTGGGATCTTGACGCGCGACGTCCGCAAAGAGCTCGAAGCGGTCATGCGGCAGCGCAGCATAGGTTCATTTAGGCCCGGGAAGAGCTAGGTCGACGTGTTCGGCCCATAGCTGCCGGTGGTGCTGTCAGACGAATGCGAACCAGTAGTCTCCGTTGCCCCTACCCCAGCTTGGTCTTAGGCCGCGAAAAGGGCGCGCCACTCTGCGAGAGCGGCGGCGCGGGTCGTCTTGTACGCCAGTAGCGAAGGTGGTCTGGAATACGTGAGGTCATTCAGCAAATGCCTCGTCAACTTCCGGAAGATTGACCTGCGCAAAAGTTGAATCGCAAGCCAATTGTTGGACTTACGATTCTTGCAAGGGTTGAAGGCCACAGGCCAGAAGATAGGCAAAAGTGTCATCATAGTAGGCTGGCGGGCGGGTGGGATCGTTTGGATTGCCTCTCGGAACAAAAATCACTAGGCCCTGTCGCGCCCGCGTCAGCAGGACTCGGTAGGCATTGATCAGATAAGACTGGCGCGTCTCGGCGTTTACCTTCTGCCAGCTCGTTCCCCGGAACGAGTGATGGGTCCATTGGGACCCATCGTGGCGCAAGTCAGCATCCCAACAGGTACATGTCCAGTCGAGTTCAAGTCCCTGTACGTCGAACTCGGTCGCCACCTCTTCCAAATAGTAGGACGATCGCACGTCGGTGTGGTCGTTCAAGAACCAAGTGGGTGGATCGACGGCTGCCTTGACGTAGATGCCCTCGGCACGCAAGCGATGTGCTCCGGACGAAGCAAGTAGACCAAAACGTTCCCTTCCACGCGCTTTGGTTCGAAGCCATTGCCTCGCCTCGGAAAGATCGCGTGTGACGTGAATTGGGTATCGCTCGGAGACACTGGTGAACATTTCTCGCGCCGTCGACGCATTCCCCTCCAAAATTGCTGCCACAAGTTCTGAGACTGTTTCGGACCGGAAGGAGCGCATCGAGGTTGCGAGGTGGAGCTCGGGGACCTGCCGAACTTCAGGACGTCCCAGCAGGTCAAGAGCGCGAGGCTCGACTGAGTAGCTACGATCCTGCAGCGTTGCTGATGCGTAGATGTCCCGGGCCGGAAAGTGCGCACATAAGGCCTCCAGCCACTCCAGGATTCCCGCTTCGCCGGTGTTAATCTCCTGTCCGCCCCCGATCAAACAGACGATAACGCACCAGGTCTGGACTCGGTCCATGACACTTATGAGGAACTCCGGTTCCGACTGGGAGAAGCCAGCGAGCCCCCGTTTTTGCTGCATGAATTTTGAGGCTTGTTCGCGCGTCCATGCGCGCTGCGCTTCATCAAAAACAACGACCCTCTCGATCGGCACCTGAACTGGGTCCAAGTATGCGTCTCGGAAATGGTGGATGTTCTGGACGAAGGAACGGACGCGCCGCGACGCCTCAGATTTGGAAATCCCTTCACGGTCGGCTTGATCGCGCGCAAGAGCCTCGCGCAAAACGTCGACGAGTGGCCCGTTGCCAGACAAGAACACCGCATGTTCATCCTCATGACCAGCCTGGCGTTTTGCCGCAATGTTAAGCCCGGCAAGGGTCTTTCCCGCCCCGGGTACCCCGGTTACGAAGCAGATCGATTTTCGGCCGAGCGCCTTGGATCTTTCAATGACTGCGGCAATACGGTCAGAAGTGGCCGCCAGATTGATTGCGCCGGCATCAGACCGCGAGATCTCTCTCACATCGTGCCGACTGTAGAGCACCTGCGCTGCCTCTACGATGGTAGGCGTTGGCGCATAGCCGCTCGCATCCCAGGAAGCTGCATCGGAGTCTGAGTGTGGCAGTAGCGAGAGAGCGTTGTCGATTGCACTCCTAAGTCCCGACTCTCCGACACAGATGGGCGCTGCCACCAAATCGGCAGCCATTTCGATCTGTTCACCCCCGCTAAACGCTCTGGTCGAAACCAAGATAGGAACGATCGGCCGATCGTGACTGCCCCTATGGAAGTTCTTCAGATCGAGTGCGTAGTCGTGCACCTGATCGATCGCTGCTCGGTCGAATGTGCGCGCATGTACCTTGAATTCAACGACAAAAATCAAACCGGAGCTGAAAATCAGCACATCGGCGCGCTTGCCCATTCGTGGGATGGCATACTCCAGGAAGACATTACCGGAGAGGCCCAAGAGTTCTGTCTTAAGGATCCTGATTTCCTCGAGCCAGGCGCCGCGCTGCTCATGTTCCAGCGCATGGTGGTGGCGCGACGCAAGGACTCCGAGCAGTTCGTCATCGGATTTCGCGCCAAACTCTGAAATCGGCAAATGTAGGTAGCTGGGCACACGCTCTCCATTTACTTGGACCGATGCCCGACGTCAGAGCAGTTCTTTGTGGCGGCAGTTTGCCCAAGAGCTTGAGCATAGGCAACGCGTTACGAGGAAAGATGGCGTCCAATGAAGGCTGAATCCAACGTCTGCTTACTCGCTCTAGCAGTAGGATGGACTGCATTGTGGCAATGAACCTAATAGTGGCGCCGGCTTGGTAGGAGGAAGCGATCGATGAGAAGCTTCATGTCTCCTCAGCCCCGATTAGATGAATAAGTAAGTGTTTTCAGATATTTCTACAGCGACGTGGGGTCGATCAACCCGACAATCGAGCGATCGCAAGCCTATCAGAAAGGTTCATTGATGGTACCTATGGCAAGTGTGCCATCCTGCCTCGGCCATAATTTGGCTTGCTACGGTAGCCTATAGTCCCACCTTGGGATGGGCGATCACAGCCGCGCCAGAGTTGGTTCTACTGCCTGCATGTTCCGCTGAATGCTGAAACTGGGCCGTCTGGAGAATTTATGGAAAGCCCTACGGAGACTGCGAAGATCTCTCCTGCAAACATTGCCGCTGGGGTCGGGCTCGCTGAACGCCGCGAGATCTGCGGTCTGTTGGCACTTCTCGAAATTTCAGGAACCGCTGAGATCCTGAAGGGGTTAGCGTTTTCGGCTCAGAACAAACTGATGAAGACGGAAGCTGCTGCCGGTGACCGGATGGCGCTGATCGGTGAATCGTTTCTGAATGGAACGAGTTCGACGGACGCGCTTCGGCTCAAGCTTTGGTTCGAGGTTTCACAGATTCTGGGGCTTCCGGATCGTATTCCCCTTTCGATGCGGGGCATTCAATCTGCCGCGGCGGCAATGGGGGTGCGAGCCGCCGAAATACTGAAACCGTCCGTTCTGGCAGCGCGTACGAGCACTGCTGACGCAGGTTCCAGTACTGCCAAAAAAGTTGGACGAGGGCTCATGAAGGTGCTTCCCAAGCGTCGGCGAAATTCTGGTCATGAGGTGAGCTTTCCAGATGTCGTCGCCTTTGAACTCGAGTCGCTGTTCAACGGGTTTAGCCAGGTTGATCTGACCGGCACTGTCGACCCGGATGTAGCCGCCGCTATTCGGCGAGGCCAAACAGCGATATCCACTGCGGCCGTCGCCGGCGGCGGCTGGGCCGCTTTCGCCACGGCCGTGGGAACTGCCGGCTTTGCGCCCTATATAGCTGCAGCGCAGCTTTCGGCGGTTATTCCCTTCGTCAGTGGGCCCGCTCTGGTTTCGTTCCTTGCCGTCATGACCAACCCAGTGACAGTCGTCGCCGGAGCTGCTGCTTTGGGCTATTGGGCTATCAAAGGGCAGAGCGTGTCGGCGAGGGAGACAGCGGCTTCCCGGGTCGCAATTCTGCTGGCGGTGAGGGGTTTGCAGGATCAGGGTGCCGGTATCGCGGCCTTGGCGACCGTGCTTCGCCGCGGCCACCGGCTTACCGAGGCCGAGCTGAGCCATTTGAGCGACAAGGCGCGTGAAAGGCTGCTTTCGCGCGGGCGCCAGATCGACATCCGGCTTTCTGGCGAGATTCCACCTGGCGTATCTACCGCTCCGGGAGCCTGGGGGTTGTCGCCAAAACGCGAGGCCTGGTCTGCAGGCGCCGACACTGCCGTTGTTGCAGGGCTGACCGCGGGCGACATGCTTTACCATGCTGCAGCAATTGACCCTGCCGTATTGAAGGCGGCTGATTTCTCTCGGGCACTCGATCTCGACAGCTCGCTGGAGCTGGCGGCTCACCTGGCATCTTTTGCCTCGGGGGGCGCACAGATTGCGGTCCGGGGCTATACCGCCGAACAACTGGTAATGGCCAGCCTGGTAGACCAAGGGCACGTGGTTGAACTCGCCGCTAGCAGCACGATGCCGGGCTATGATTTGCTTGTAGACGGAAACCCCGTTCAAGTTAAATGCGGGGCAAGCCTGTCCCTACTGCGCGAACACTTCTCGAAGTACCCTGACATTCCGGTGATTGCCAACGCAGACCTTGCCAGAATGGCCGAGGCGTCGGGCGAGCCATGGGCGCAACTGGTGAGTTCGGTCGAGGCCTTCGACCTCGAATACGTGCAAAGCATCCTTGAGAGGTCGCTTGGGGCTGCCGAAGCGTTGGGTGAGAGCGCGGTGCCGTTTTATGCCATGATCGTTGGCGGCGTTCGCGCCGCGAGCAAGGCCTGGACAGGTCAGATTCCCGTCGAAGACCTGCCGGCATGGCTTGTACTTGATCTTGCAATCCGAGGAGGTCTGTCGTCCGTTGGACAAACCAGCGGTGCTTTTGTGGGCTTGCTGGTGATCGGCCCCGCGGGTGCTCTAGTGCTTGGTCCTGCAATAGGCATCGCGGCGCTCTTCGGGACCGGTCAACTTCACGGACTGCTCGATCGTGCTATCCGTAATCCTTGGCATGCGTCGGTCATGGAGGCGGCAGAGTGCCTGAGCCGAGCCCTCGTGAAGGCCTGCAGCCGGCGACTGAGTATAGTGCTGGAGCGTCAGTTCCGATTGAGAGAAACAGCTCAGAACATGCCCAGGGACTTGGGCACTTGGCTCGACAGCCGCTTGGCGGATGACGTCATGCAGGTTTGGGAGCTTCTGGATGGATACGGGGAAGTCTCAACCCTTCGTGACGCAATGGAGCTTCTGATCCATGCCTCTGCGATTGTCGTGGCGGACCGGGAGGTCTTAGTGGCACGCCGGCATTTGGCCTCGCTGATCGAAGCAAAACCCACAACCGTGGCCTCACTGCGGCAGGTCGGCGGCAGGCTTGCTACCCTCGTCCAGACCATTCCCCGACGCAGTTGACCCAATCGGCCCTTAGGGTCAGGACTCGTTCTTGTTTCATAGCCAGAACATGACGATTGCGGCGAG
>JAZKHT010000006.1:0-180068 GCA_040385245.1 Pseudomonadota bacterium
CTCGCCGCAATCGTCATGTTCTGGCTATGAAACAAGAACGAGTCCTGACCCTAAGTAAAACTACATCAGGGAACGTCGTGCGTTCGGAAATGTTCTGTTCATGCCAAAGTCCGTGGACCGGGTCCATTTTGACGGACACATTCCATTTTGACGACTTGGCTGACTTACCGCCCTTATCGCTGGGCTAAGTTTCATGCTTCAGGACATATTTAATGCCTACAGGCGCATTCACGAATATCAATATTGACGACCTTGCATCCCGTCTTGACGAGATTCTTGTACGTGAATTGCCCGACGTCTTTACGATAGACCCTTCCGAAGATGATCGACTGGCTTCGATTGTCTCGTCCTCTGATGAGATCATCATCAGCAAGACACTGGATGGGATCGTGACGTCCTGGAACGCCAGCGCGACGCGGATATTGGGCTTTCAGGAATCAGAAATGATCGGCAAGCCGATTTTGGAAATCATTCCCCCAGAGCTGCATTCAGAAGAAACAGAGATCATGGCAGCGGTGCTGCGCGGGGAAAGGGTCGAAGCCTTTGACACGGAACGTCTTTGCAAAGACGGATCGCGTGTCTCGCTTGCGGTGACGGTGTCGCCTTTGCGCGATCATTTGGGCCGGATTTTCGGTGCTTCGAAAATTGCACGGGTGGTGACAAACCGAAAGCGCGTCGCTGAATTGCACAAACTTCTTTTCAAGGATCTGGATCACAGGGTGAAGAACACGCTGATGATCATGCAGTCGCTGGCAAATCTTTCCATTCGCACCTCGCCGTCGATCAAGGAGTTTGCCGAGTCAATCAACGGACAGGTCACGGCATTGGCGCGTGCCCATGATTTGTTGGTCAATCTGCTTGTTGATGACAATGCGACCGATTTGCGTCTGGTCGATCTTGTGAGCGAGCAGGTCAATGAGGATCAGAGGATCGATTTCTCAGGTCCGGACATATCGTTGAAACCGGATGCAGCGGTTGAAGTTGCCCTTTATCTTCACGGTCTTGCTGCACATGCAAGAAAGGCAGGAGCGCTTTTGTCGCCCACGGGAACCCTTGCAATCACATGGCGCGCTGACTGTCCCCGCGAGGAAATCGTTATTGATTGGCGCGAAGACGGTGGAGGCGACCCCGATTTTTCACCGGACGACGACGTGGGCCACACCCTGATCAAAAGCGCCCTGAAAAGACGCGGCGGGACGGTGACAGAGATGGTCGGCCTTACTGGGTTCTGTTGCGAACTTCGTCTGCCTTTCGAGAATGGGAAAATGAAGGGCGAGGGCGCCCTATGGCACTGACACAGTGTGGTTACGTGTCAATCCCTGTATCAGCCTACGAGGAGTTCCAGAGTTGGACCCAGATCATCCGCAGCGGCTTCGTCAGCAGACCATCCTTGCCAAGTTCGGTGAGCTTGCGCTTCAGTCCGAGGATCTGGACGAAATCCTGACCGAAGCCTGCCGGCTTGTGGGGCAGGCGCTTGGCACCGATTTGGCGAAGGTCGTCGAACTCCAGTCCGATGGCAAAACGTTGCTGGTCCGGGCTGGCGTGGGTTGGAAAGACGGCGTCGTGGGCGTCGCCACCATAAACTTGGAAGAAAATACGTCCGAGGCCTATGCCCTCCGGTCGGGCGAACCGATGATCTCACCGGATGTCGCCAAGGAAACACGCTTCAAGTACCCTGATTTTCTGATTGATAACGGTGCTCAGGCCGTTGCGAACGTGATCATCATTGGGGGCAAGGATCGACCGGCGTTCGGCATCCTGCAAATAGACAGCCGGACGCCCCGCTACTTTTCCGAAGAGGACGTGTCCTTTCTGCGCGGATACGCCAACTTGCTCGCCGCAGCCGTCGACCGGCTTCGTGTCCTGCATGACTTGCGCGGTCGCGAAGCGCTTTTGACGCGCGCGTTGGCACAGCAGCAGATCGCCGTCAGCGAATTGCACCATCGCGTAAAGAACAACCTTCAGACCGTGTCCAGTCTGCTTCAGATGGGCAGAAGAAATGCCGACGCGTCAACGCGCGGCCAGCTTGACGAAATAACCGGACGGATGGACGGGTTGGCGGCCGTACAGTCCCACATCTATGAATCGATCCATCTGAACGAAGTTGATTTCACGGCAACATTGGCGGATATCGCCGCATCGCTGATCAAGATCTACCACGGCGGCCAGGCATCCTTGGTCATGCCTGCGGCGGTTCCTCTGGTGCTTGATGTCGCGCGCTCCATGGCGCTGAGCCTTGTCTGTTACGAAGTCATATTGAGCGCGATGAAGTATGCCTGGGTCGACAGGTCGCCCGGCACGCTGACGATCGAGATCACAAAGGTCGGCAGCGGCCACGAGATCATCATCGCCGATGACGGCGTGGGATTTGTGGAAGGGGATGTCGAACACGGAATGGACGGCAGGTTTTCCCAAGCGCTGGCAGAGCAGGCATCGGCACAACTCGCGTTGTTCACGTCCCCGGGGTCAGGCACCCGCGTTGTGATAACGCTCTGCTGACATGAAAAGGAATGGTTCTGAAATGCCAGATATCACGGTTCTTGTGGTCGAAGACGAGGCCTCGATCCGCCTGTCGTTGGTCTATGATCTTGAAGACGCGGGTTTCCGGGTAATCGAGGCGAAAGACGCGGATGACGCCATCTGCTTGATTGAAAGCCGCACCGACATTGCGACAGTGGTGACCGATATCGGAATGCCCGGCACGGTCGATGGCATGGGACTTGCACGCTGGATGCGTGATCACGTTCCGCATATTCCGATCATCATCGCCACCGCATTCAGGGGGCTGGCCGATCTCGACACCGTCAATCCCGCTATTTTGCAGGTGATCATCAAGCCCTATCCCACCAACGCGATCGTTGCGTGCCTGAATCTTAGACATTCGGTCGGCAAGGGCTGAAGCTATAGAGTAGGTCGTGACTGAACCTGCCCCTTGGCTGTTCATCAGTCCCAACCGCGGCCCACAGGCGGGCGCAAAGCACGGGAAAAACACATCGGCAAGCGCCATAAATTGGCGCACTGGCGGGGTCGATCTTGAAAAAGCGGTTGCCAAGGCGCCGTTCCTGCGTCTCGATAGCGGCACGTTCACGGGTGGTTGCAGAGCATGAATGCAACACGTCCGGTTGGATGATGCAGGATCGTGTCTGGTGCGACATGGGTCTTGTGGTAACGGGCTGGATGCACGACTGTCTGGCCCCTTTGAAACGTGGCTTTTACCTTCTGTCCCCAACCTATGGCCCGCACATGAAAGACCGCAACGAAGGTGCCGATCTGCGAGAGTTGGGCCTGTCCGTGCGCAACGCGCGGGTCAACGCGGGTATGACGCTGGAAGAACTTGCTAAACGGGCGGGTCTGTCGAAATCGGTTCTGTCGCAGGTCGAACGGGGGTCAACCAACCCCACGCTGTCGACCCTGTGGGCGATATCGAATGCGCTGGGTCTTGATCCGCTCAGCCTGCTTGGCAATGGCGCGGATGCACGGGTCTATTCGACGCGGCAGGACGAAAAGGTGCTGCGCGTGCAGGTCCCGGTGATGGAAAATGCAAGCGAGGGGTACCGCCTGCACATCCTGAACCGCCCCGAACTGGCGGGGAAGGTGGAACTCTATCGCCTTGCGCTTAAACCCGGCGGGGTTCTGGAAAGCTCTCCTCATGCGCGGGGCACGGTCGAGGATCTGACCGTGCTGTCGGGCAGCGTGTCTGTCACCAGCGGTCAGGCGACGCTGGTGGCCGAAGCGGGGGAAACGGTGCATTATGCCGCTGACATTGACCATTCCATCCGCGCGGTGTCCGACACCCCGGCCGAGGCGATATTGGTCGTGATGTTCGTGACCTGACCCCTAGCCCAGCGGGATGGGGCGCTGTTCGGCAATCGCCTCCATCGCGAAATAGGATGTGACCGTTTCAAGTTCGACCTTGGCGATCAGGCGTTGATAGACGGCGTCATAGCTGGCCATGTCGCGGGTGATGACCTTCAGCAGATAGTCGTAATCCCCACCGATCCGAAAGAAATCCACCACTTCGGCAATGGCCGCGACATGGGTACGGAAATCCTGCAGCCACTCGGTCGAATGGTGGCGGGTGCGCACCATCACGAACACGACCAGCCCCGCACCCAACCGTGCCCGGTCCAGCACCACGGTGCGCCCCTTGATCACGCCGCTTTCTTCCAGCGCGCGCAATCTGCGCCAGCAGGCGTTCTGCGACAGGCCGATCCGGTCGCCCAATGTGCGCTGCGATTGCGCCGAGTCGCGCTGCAACTCGGTCAGGATCATCATGTCGATATGATCGAAGGTTTGGCTCATATCCCGATCATATGACCCAATATGAGAATAATAAACGAGAAAACATGTGATGAAGTTGCAAAAGATTACTGTCAAATTCTACATATGATAAAAAATACCAATCCTGCCGCATCAGCCCCCGCCTGCCGTCCGCTGGATGATTTCATCGCCAGCCTGCAAGGGGCCGACCTTGTCGACAGGTTGCGCAGCGGCCTGATCGGGGACGGTGTGATGATCGACGGTCCCTATGGCCCAAGGCCATTGATCTATGCCGACCATGTCGCGTCGGGCCGTGCCCTGCGGCAGGTTGAGCAGTTCGTGGCAGACCACATCCTGCCCTTTTATGCCAACAGCCACACACAGGCGTCTTATTGCGGCGGCTACATCACCCGCCTGCGCGAGGCGGGGCGCGCGCATATCGCCCGCATCGTGCACGCCGGGGCCGATTGCAGCGTGATCTTTGCCGGGGCAGGGGCCACGGCGGGGGTGAACCGGATCGTGAACCTGCTGGATATCCCGGCGGCGGTCCGTCGCGGAGACCGTGTGGTGGTTCTGGTCGGCCCGTATGAACACCACTCCAACCTGTTGCCGTGGCGGGAAAGCGGGGCCACCGTGCACGAGATGCCAGAGGCTGCCACGGGTGGCCCCGATCTGGCCGCGCTGGAACTGGCCTTGCAGGATGCCAAGGGGGCCGCACTGGTGGTTGGTGCGTTTTCTGCGGCCTCGAATGTCACCGGCATTGTCACCGACACCGATGCCGTCACCCGGCTGCTGAAGCGGTATGGGGCACTGGCGGTCTGGGATTATGCGGGCGGCGCGCCCTATCTGCCGATGTTGATGCAGACGGCCCCTGACGCTGCCAAGGACGCCATCGTGTTTTCAGCCCACAAGTTTCCGGGCGGCCCTGCCGCATCGGGCGTGCTGATCTGCCGGGATACGATCGTGCGCAGGTCCACCCCGACGATTTCGGGTGGCGGCACAGTCAGCTACGTCACCCCATGGGATCACCTGTATTCTCCAAGCGTCACCGCGCGCGAAGAGGCGGGCACGCCGAACGTGATCGGCGACATTCGCGCCGCCTTGGTCCTGCTGATCAAAGAGGCGGTGGGCACCGACCGCATCGCCGCGCGCAACCGTGACCTGCGGGCGCACGCGCTGCGGGTGTGGCAGGCCAACCCGGCGTTGGAATTGTTGGGCAACCCGAACGCCGCGCAGGTTTTGCCGATCTTTGCCTTTCGTGTGCGCGATCCCCAGGGGGGCATTGTCCATCACCAGTTGTTCACCCGAATGCTCAGCGATGTGACGGGCATTCAGGCGCGCGGGGGCTGTGCCTGCGCGGGATCTTACGCGCATCGACTGCTGGCGCTGGACCGCGCCGCGTCGGATCAGGTTCTGGCCGCCCTGACCGCCGGGCTGGAAACGCAAAGACCCGGTTGGGTGCGGTTGAACCTGTCCTATCTGAACGCCGACGCCAAGACGCAGCAGATCATCCACGGGCTGGACCAATTGGCAAAAGACGCCATGCGATTCGCGTCCGACTACGACATCGACACGTCAAACGCCCGGTTTTCGGTCAGACCTGCCACTGGCACCGCATCCGCCGAAGGTGTCGTTGCGCGCTGATCTTTCTGGGAAAACCCGGTTCTGTCATCTTTTGTGCGAAGCGGAAAAGTGTCAAAATGGGTCTATTAAAAAATTGTGCTTCCATTTTATCGAACATCCCGTAACCATATCAGCGTGGACCTTGGCAGTCGTCTTGCCCTTGTC
Source organism: Pseudomonadota bacterium (assembly GCA_040385245.1). Taxonomy (GTDB): domain Bacteria; phylum Pseudomonadota; class Alphaproteobacteria; order Rhodobacterales; family Rhodobacteraceae; genus JAZKHT01. The sequence goes on from JAZKHT010000006.1 coordinate 6,049, forward strand.
TGACGCCCGTCCTGAAAGGCTGCCATGACTGCTGACCTGCATCTTGACCCCGAACTTGCTGCGCTGGAAGCGCGGGTTCATCAGGATATGCGCGATCTTTGCGTGCCACCCGTCAATTGGGTTCCGGAAACGACGCATGGCACTGACGCGGTAAACGACGTGGTGATCGTCGGGGGGGGCATGTGCGGCCTGGTTGCCTGGCACGCGCTGAATTCCGGTGGAATTCGCAACATGCGAATTTTAGATCAAAGTGCCGCAGGCAACGAAGGGCCTTGGGTCACCTATGCCCGGATGGAAACGCTGCGGTCGCCCAAACATCTGACCGGCCCGGCGCTGGGCTACGCCTCGCTGACGTTCCGGGCATGGTATCGCGCCCGCTTTGGTGCCGCCGCGTGGGAAAAGCTGGACAAGATCCCGCGTCCGATGTGGATGGACTACCTGCGCTGGTATCGCCACGTCCTGCGCATCCCGGTGGAAAATGGGGTGCGTGTCGACCGGGTCGAACCCGACGGCCCCTATCTGCGCCTGCACCTGTCAGGCGCGGCGTCGGGCAGCATCCTGACGCGCAAGCTGGTGATGGCAACGGGGCGCGACGGCACCGGTCAACCGAATATCCCTGGGTTCATGTACGGCGTTCCGCGCGGCCTGTGGGCACATTCCGCCGATCCCATTGATTTCGCCGGCCTGAAGGGCAAGCGCGTGGCGGTGGTCGGGGTCGGGGCATCCGCCATCGACAACGCCGCCGAGGCGCTGGAGGCGGGCGCGGCCGAAGTCCGCCACCTGATCCGGCGTGAGCGGATGCCGACGATCAACAAGATGATGGGCATCGGCAGCTTTGGCTTTACCAGCGGCTACGCGCGCCTTTCGGACGAATGGCGCTGGCGGTTCATGCGCTATTCGTTTGTCACGCAGACGCCACCGCCGCGTGGGTCGACCCTGCGCGTCAGCCGGCATCCGAACGCGCATTTCCACTTTGGACAGGCAGTCACGCGGGTCAGGGCGTCGGGGGCGGGGTTGCAGATCGACCTGGCCTCGGGTCAGTCGTTGGCGACGGATTTCCTGATCCTTGGCACCGGCTTTACGACCGATCCGCTGGCGCGGACCGAGTTTGGCGCGGCGGCGGGCCAGATCCAGTTGTGGCACGATGTCTTTACCCCGCCCGTGGGCGAAGAGAACCGCGATCTGGCGGCCTTTCCCTATCTGAACCCGGATTTCACCTTTCGCGAACGCGATCCGGGCGCTGCCCCGTGGCTGTCGAACGTCTATTGCTTCAACTATGGCGCGGCGGCCAGTCTGGGCAAGGTCAGCGGCGATATTCCGGGCATATCCGAAGGGGCCGCGACACTTGCCCAATCCATGGCGGCGCGTCTGTTTGCCGAAGATGTCGAGACGCATTGGCAGCGCTTTCTTGATTACCAAACGCCGGAACTGCTGGGCGATGAGTGGCGCGAAAGCCCCTTGCCCAACGCCCAACTCGCTGCGGAAAAGGTGCGCGCATGATGCTGGACACATCCGATCCTGCCCTGTGGCAGAACACCGTCGTGATGCAGGCCGGGGTCCGCCCCGGCAGCGATCTGGGCGACGCGGTGCAGCGGCGGGCCAAGGTCATGGCGCTGACCCAAAGCGCGGAAGTTGCGGTGATTACGCCCAAAGATTTCGGCGGCTGGTCGCACGATCTGCGGGCCGCCCTTGCCTGCCGGATAGCGCGGATCAACCGCAAAGAAGACTTGGCTGCCTATTACCGGGCCAAGATCACCGATCCTGCGGCGGATGCCTGCTCTGATCCGGATTATACCGGAGATACGCCCCACGACATCGCCGTTTTGTCCTTTACCGACCGCGTGGCCGCCCGCCCCAAAGACGCAGGCACCAAGGATATCGACGCGCTGAAAGCAGCGGGTGTGTCGGATGCCGATATCGTCCGGCTGGCCGAACTGAACGCCTTTCTGGCCTATCAGCTGCGCCTGATCGACGGGCTGTCCCTGTTGCAGGGGGCCGCGCGATGACCGACGTGATCCATAAATTCACCAAGACCGTTCCGCACTGGCGGCCCCGCGTCACACCCGTTGTCCTGTCCGAGGCAACGCCGGAACAACTGGCGGCTTTGCAGGTTACCCCGTCAAACACCAAGGTCTCTGATTACGTGCTGGTGCTGGCGCATGATGTGGAAACGCTGGCCGTCCGGTCGCCGCTGTTCAACGCCATCATGTATGACAGGGGCGGCCTTAGCCGGGCCGAGCGGGAACTGGGGGCCATCGGTGCCTCGATCGTCAATCGCTGTGTCTATTGCGCCGCCGTCCATGCCAGCCGCCACGCGCAGTTGGAAAAAAGCGATGTTGTGACTGACGCCATTCTGGCCGCGGGTGAGACGGTGAAGCTGGACCCCCGCAATCAGGCCATCCTTGATTTCTCGATCCGGCTGTCGCGCGCGCCCAGCGAGGCGGGGCCGGATGACATCGCCGCCCTGCGCGCGGCGGGCCTGACGGATGACGAGGTGGTGGACCTTGTCCTGTCAGCAGCTCTTTTCGGCTGGGCCAACAGATTGATGCATGTGCTGGGCGAACCAGTGCGCAAGACGGGGTGAATGATGACGGATAAACAGGCATTGCGGGTTGGAATCGCCGGGGCAGGGGGCGTGGCCTTTGGCACGGCGGCGCTGCTGATGCAGAACGGGCACCACGCGGCCCTGTGGTCGCCGTCAGGCAAAAGTACGACCGACCTTGCCGCCGGTGCGCCCTTGGTGGCCACCGGCGCGATTGACGGGCAGTTTGCCCCGTCGGTTGCCACCAGTGCCGCCGATCTGGTGGGCCAAAGCGACGTGCTGCTGCTGGCGCTGCCGGGCTATGGCCACAAGGCGGTGATGGACGCGCTGGCCCCGCATATCCGGCCGGATCAGGCTGTCATCATCAGTTCGCACGCATCGCTGGGAGCGCTGTATCTGACGGGGTTGCTTGCCGCGCGCGGCATCACGGTGCCGGTCATCGCCTGGGGCACCACCGTCACCACCGGCCGCCGCACCAGCCCGACCGAGGTCAAGGTGAACACGGTCCGGTCCCTGATCGACCTGTGCACCGTGCCCGATACGCGGGCTGCTGACGGTCTGGCGCTGTGCGAAACCCTGTTCGGTGACCGGTTCATGCAGCGCGACGGGCTGCTGGCAATCTCTCTCAGCAACCTGAACCCGCAGAACCATCTGGGCATCGCCTTGGGCAACATCACCCGGATGGAGCGTGGCGAGGTCTGGAGCCAGGGCCAGAACGTCACCCCCCTTGTGGGCCGCCTGCTGGAAGAACTGGACCGGGAACGGCTGGCCATCGCCAAAACGCTCGGTCTGTCCGTGCGGACGATCTTTGAACACTTTCATCTGTCGTTCCATGTGCCTGTCGACACCATTTCCGCGATGAATCAGGAAATGCACCGCCTGGGCAATGGCGGCATCGGGCCTGCGACGGCAGACACCCGCTATGTCACCGAAGATGTGCCCTATGGCCTTGTGCTGACGGCACAGCTTGGCGATCTGGTTGGTTGCCCTGCGGTTCTGCACAAGGCGGGCATCGCAATTTTTTCGGCGATGTATGGCCGTGATTTCACGGCTGAAAACACGCTGCTGAACGCAATCGGGCTGGACCGATACAGCCTGCGCGACCTGCAACAGGCCGCAAAGACGGGGCTTTTGCCCCACCCCGCCCCGGCGGCGCAGTGTGCATGACGGTAATCGACACGTCCAAGAAACCACATCCTTCACTCCAACAAGGGAAACTGCCATGACGAAACTCATCTACAGCCGCCGCCGCTTTCTGGGCACCGCTGCCGCGTCCGGTGCTTTGCTGGCCTCGCCCGCCTATCTGCGGTCGTCGGCGGCGCAATCGTCGAACGAGGTGAACATCTGGACCTATGACAGCTTCGTCACCGACGAGTTCAAGGCCCAGTTCGAAAAGGATACCGGGATCAAGGTGAACATCCGTCTGGTCGATGACCAAGGCAAACAGTTCAACCTTCTGGCGGCCGAAGCGCCGAACCCGACCGTGGATATCCTGACCGTTGCAGGCCACCGCTTCCTGCAATTCATTGATTCCGAACTGCTGGCCCCGATGGACACGGGGCGTCTGACCAATTGGGGCAACATCAACCCGGTCTATTCCGAAAGCGATTGGGCCACGATCAAGGATCAGAAGTGGGGCGTGCCGATCCTGTCGGGCGCCGAAACGCTGGCCTACAACACCGAGCTGGTCAGCCCGGAAGAAGCGCAAAGCTGGGATCTGCTGTTCTCGGAAAAATACAAGGGCCAGACCGCCTATATCCTGAACGACATCATGTCGATCGTGATGCTGTACAAAGGCTATGACGGCAACATGGTGGAATACATCAACGACCCGGAAAAGGCCGCCGCCATCGTGAAAGAAGCGCGCGATTTCCTGATCGAGAAAAAGCCGCTGGTCCGCAAATACTACGATTCGGGCGCTGAAGTGCAGCAGATGTTCATCAATCAGGACATCGCCGTCGCCCACGCCTGGAACGGGCCGATCGCAACGCTGATCAACGACGGCTTCCCTGTCGCGGTGACCATCCCGAAAGAGGGCAGCTATGGCTTTGTGTACACGCTGAACGTCGCGAACAACGCGCCGAATGCCGACAACGCCTACAAGTTCCTCGATGCGCTGCTGGCCAACGCCGAAGTGGGCGCAGGCATGACGCGGGCGACAGGCTTCATCTCGACCTTCAAGGATGCGGCGCAACACCTGACCGACGTTGAAAAGAAATCGTCGTCCTTCACCGAAGAGGAACTGGCCGGTCTGCAATTCTTCCGCGCCGAGGCGAACGATATGAAATACGGCCTCGTTGATCCGGCGGTCGAAGAAATCAAGGCCGCGTAATCGCGCAACGGGCGGGCCTGTCGGCAACGGCAGGCCCATTCCATTGAACACGCCAGCGCCGGGACAAGGGGATTTGCATGGTCGCGAACACAACAACAGAGGTCCGCGCCCCCGTGGTGCCGACCCAGCCAGATGCGGGACGGCCCACGTTCTGGGGACGGCTGGCCGGTTGGGGCCTGTACAGGACATTGGTGGATTTCATTTTTCACTCGCCACGACGGCAGTTCTGGCTGCTGGCTGGGTTGCCCATCGCCTGGGTGCTGTTCGCGCATCTGGGACCGATCCTGCAGATGTTCTGGGTCAGCATGTTGGAATCCTATCCGCCGTCGGTGAACAATACGCAGACCGTGACGCTCGACAACTACCGACGCTTTTTACAGGAACCGATCTTTCTGATGCCGTTCTTTCGGACGCTTGGCTTTGCCAGCGTTCTGACCTTTGCCACCTTGGTCATCACTTATCCGGTCGCCTATTATCTGGCCCGCCACGTCAAGCGTGACAATCAGATGGCACTGCTGTTGCTGCTGCTGATCCCGTTCTGGGTCGGAGAGATCGTGCGCACCTATGCGATCATGATCCTTCTGGGCAACAACGGTGCGCTGAACCTGCTGCTGAAATGGCTGGGACTGATCGATGCGCCAATCCCGTTCATGTACACGGGCTTTTCCTTAAGCGTCGGCATCGTCTATCTGACATCGCTCTACATGCTGATGCCGCTCTATTCCGCATTGGAAAAGATCCCGCCCACCTATACCGAGGCGGCCGCCGATCTGGGGGCAGGGGCCTGGACCCGTTTTCGCCGGATCACGCTGCCCCTGTCGCTGGAAGGTATATCGTCGGGGGCGACGCTCGTGTTCCTGATCTCGACCGGCTACTACGCCACGCCGGTGCTGCTGGGTGGCCCTAGCACCACGCTGTTTTCGGAAACCGTCGCCGGGTTCTTCCACGCGGCGGGCGATGAATGGCCGTCCGGGGCCGCCTTTTCCTGCATCATGCTGATCACGTCACTGCTGCTGACCGGCGCGTTCATGCGGATCATGACCCGGCTGAGCAAGGGAGCAAAGAAATGACCCGCAGCACTCGCATCCTGATGTCGGTCATCTATTGGGGCTTCATCGTCTATCTGTTCGTGCCCCTGGTTCTGATGGTCGTGATGGGCTTCAAGGATTCCAAGTTCATCGGTTTTCCGATCAAGTCCTGGACGCTGGACTGGTACACGCAGGTGTTGACCGACACCGAACTGATGAATGTATTCATCTATTCAACCACCATCGGTCTGGCCAGCACCGCCATATCGCTGTTTGTCGGCACCTGGCTTGCGGTGCTGCTGGCGGAACGCCAGTTCATGGGGCGCGCCATCGTCCTGGGCCTGACCATCCTGCCTGCGGTGATTCCGGGTATCATCTCGGCCATCTCGTTCCGCATCTATGCGCGCCTGCTGGGGATCGAGCCGGGGATGGGGGCCATCATTTGGGCCCATGCCGTGCACAACGTGCCCTTCGTGGCGCTGGTCGTCATGGCCCGCCTCAGCACCCTGCCGAAAAGCTATGGCGAGGCGGCGCGCGATCTGGGGGCCGACCCGATGGTCACCTTCCTGCGCATCACCATGCCCTACCTGCGGCCCGCGCTCATCGGGGCAGGAGTGTTCTGCATGCTGCTCAGCTTTGATGACTTCGTGCGGTCGTTCTTCCTTGGTGGCTATGAACCCACCATCCCGGTTCTGATCTTTTCCAAGCTGCGCTCGGGCATGTCGCCGGAAATCAACGCAATCTCTACCGTCATCCTGATCGTGACTGCGATCCTCGGCATATGGGCCGAACGATCCAGCCGCCAGTTGAAGAAAGGCGCCTAAAGCCATGGTGAACACGGACAATACGGTCGTCCACATCGACGGCATCTCGAAACGCTTCGGCGCAACGACCGCAATCGAACATCTGGACATGAAGATCCGGGCGGGCGAATTCGTCACCTTCCTTGGGCCGTCGGGCTGTGGGAAATCGACAACGCTGCGCATCCTTGGCGGGTTTGAATCGCCGGACAAGGGCCGCATCATTCTGGACGGGGTCGATGTCACCACCCAGCCGCCGAACAAGCGCAAGGTCAACATGGTGTTTCAGGACTATGCGCTGTTCCCGCATATGAACGTGCGCCGCAACATCGCCTTTGGGCTGGAGTTGAAGGGCCTTAGCCGCGCCGCCATCGACGCCCGGCTGGACGAGTTGATGTCGTTCCTTGAACTTGGCCATCTGGGGGACCGCAGGCCGGATCAACTGTCGGGTGGTCAGCGTCAGCGGGTGGCGCTGGCCCGCGCACTGGCCCCGGACCCGGCATTGCTGTTGCTGGACGAACCCCTGGGCGCGCTGGACGCGAAACTGCGCGGTCAGGTGCAGCAGGAACTGAAAAGCATCCAGCGCCGCACGGGCAAGACCTTTTTCTTTGTCACCCACGATCAGGACGAGGCGTTGACCATGTCCGACCGGATCGTGGTGATGAACAAGGGCCGCGTCGAACAGGACGGCACCCCCGAAGAGCTGTACTTCCGCCCCGCCAGCCGATTTGTCGCCGGGTTCATCGGCGAGACAAACCTGTTGTCCGGCGAGGTGCAGGCCACGGACAACGATCAGGTGATGATGGATTGGTTCGGTCTGCCCCTGCGTGGCCGTGCGTCGGGAACGGGACATCTGCGGCAGGGGCAAAAGGTCACGGGGGCGGTCCGGCTGGAAAAGATCGCCTTCCTGGACGCACGTCCCGCAGATGGCAACGCCGTCCATGGCCGGGTGATCAACCGCACCTTCATGGGAAGCAGAACGGCCATCGACATGCAGATCGACGACGCAAAAGGAGCTGTTCTGAAGGCCTATGTCGATACCGATCTGGCACAGAAAACCGGGTCTGATCCGGTCTGGATCGGCTGGGATGCCGCGAATATGGCGGTGATGCAGGATTGATCAGTGGGGTCAGGCGCGATTGCAACGTGCCTGACCCGTTCTTATTTTAAAGCGGTAGGGCTAACCGGAATTTCTGCCGTATCGGTGGCGTGAAAAGGTCTGCCGCAGATTAAAACCCTGTTTGTAGCTCATGGGAAAAGGGCATCCCGTTGGTCAAATGGCTTTGCCGATAAACACCGCTTGATTTGATCACCCTTGCCGACGCGGCTTTCAGCAGATAACCGTCGTCCAAGACTGCAAGGTGACACCACTATGGTGCCGCAGGGCGTGATCCAGAACCCCCAGATCACTTTGACCGGTATCCCGAAGGCAAACAAAAACCGCGCCGCCCTTTGCGTAACGCAATGACATGCATTGCAAATTCGATCTTTCAAAATCCTGAAAACACTGGCTTAAACCCTGCCATGGCGCTGTCACCTCAAGCTGAACCTCATAGAACAGGTCTGCCTGCGGAAAACAGGATCGTGTGGCCGCGATCTGATCTCGTGGGATAGAGCAGGCAAGTTTTGCCGATGTACAGGTGCTGTCCACGCCAATCTCCTTCATGTGCCAATATGGCGGTAATGAAGAAAACGGGGCGTCTTCTTCGCTTTAGCTGCATTTCTTTTGCGCCCGCAATCTGCATATCAAATCGGCGCATCGCAAAGGTGTTAATATCAGGCAGCACAGGCAGGATCAAGACCAAATTCCACCCGGTGCAATTTGCGACTGACGCCTGTGCGCGCAAATTTCTGGTCGCGATTTTTTACACCTAAAGGTTTTCCTTGATCAGAACCTCGATCCGGATCTTTTCTTGCGAGGCAAGGATTTCCCTGCGGTCGATGCGGGCGCGCAGGATGCGGATCGCGCTGCGCACAAGGTGACCGGGGTCTTGGGTGATCAGCGCGTCGATCTGGCTGGACAGCAGGGCCGCCTCGGTAAAGGGGGTGCGTTCATGCGCGATGATGACGGGCTGGCCGGGATCGGGGATCTGCATCACGATTTCCAGCGGCAGGCGGGCCTCGGCGCTTAGGATATAGATGCCGGTGATGGTGCCATGACTGGCGAAACTGCTGCGGATGATGCGGGCCGTGCGGTCGGCATCGCCATAGGTTTCCAGCGACGGCAGCACGGACAGATGCGGGTAGTCGGCGTTTATCACCTCGTCAAAGCCCAGGCGGCGTTCAAGGCTGTCGCGGGCATACATCGTTTCGGCGATGACCAGAATCTTGCCCTGCCTGTCCCCCGAAAAGCGCCCCATCAGACGCCCGGCAGTTGCCCCTGCGGCGTGGTTGTCGATGCCGACAAAGTCGTCGCTGCCGGATGCGGTCTGCCCGGCGATAAAGCTGACGGTTTCGACGCCGCGTTGGGCCAGACGCGCCTTGGCGTCGCGCACTTGTGGCGATTCCGGGGCCATGATCGCGACCCCGTCAATGGTGTCAGGATCAAGTGATCCCAGCACATTGGCGATCTGGTGCGGGTCGCTTTCGTGGATGCGCACCACATCGGCACGGATCATTTCCGCAGCAAAGGCCAGGTTCGCCTCGGCGATGCGGTCGATCAACCCGGCCAGGAACTGATCGCCCGTGCGCGGCAACAGAAACAAGAACCGATAGTCCTTGCCGCGCGCCAGACTGGCCGCTGCCAGGTTGCGGGTAAACCCCAGCTTTTCAATGGCTTGATTGACCTTTTCAACCGTGCCCTTGCGCACCCCGGCCCGGTCGTTCAGGACACGGTCCACCGTCGCAAGGCTGACGCCCGCAGCTAAAGCCAGATCTTTGGTTGTCGGCCGCATCATTCCCCCCGATTGCACATTCTTTCACTGAAACTTCCGCGCCTTGCAACCCGTTTGAGGTGCGTACCTCAGAAATTGCTTGATTTGAGGTGCGCACCTCAAATACGGTCACAACAGCAAAGAGTCGTGGCGAGGGGGCCGTGGCCTGCAACCGGGAGGAAAAGCAAAATGAACGCGAAACTTTTGTTGACGTCGGCGTCTGTGGCGATCGTTGCAGGTATCGGTTCGGCGCAGGCCGAGGATCTGACGCTGTGCTGGGCCGCATGGGACCCCGCAAACGCGCTGATCGAACTCAGCAAGGAATACGAGGCGCAGTCCGGCAACACGATGAAATTCGAGTTCGTGCCGTGGACCAACTTTGCCGACCGGATGTTGAACGAGCTGAACTCTGGCGGGCAGTTGTGCGATCTGATGATCGGTGACAGCCAGTGGATCGGCGGCGCTGCGGAAAACGGACAATATGTGAAGCTGAACGATTTCTTTGATGCCAACGGTATTTCCATGGATGCGTTCATCCCGGCGACGGTGACAGGCTATTCCGAATGGCCCAAGAACACCCCCAACTATTGGTCGCTGCCCGCCTTTGGGGATGTGGTTGGCTGGACCTACCGCAAGGATTGGTTCGCGCGCCCGGACATTCAGGCCGCGTTCAAGGAAAAGTACGGCCGCGATCTTGCCGTCCCCGCCACCTACGCCGAGTTGATGGACATCGCCCAGTTCTTCCAGAACCGCGATATCGACGGCAAGACCGTCTACGGTGCCTCGATCTATACCGAGCGGGGATCGGAAGGCATCACCATGGGCGTGATGAACACGCTGTACGGGTTCGGCTTCAAATACGACAACCCGGAAAAACCCTATGACATGGAAGGGTTTGTGAATTCCGAAGGCGCGGTCGCCGGGCTGGAATATTACAAGGCGCTTTATGATTGCTGCGTGCCGCCGGGATCGTCCAACAGCTATATGGGTGAAGGGGTGGACGCGTTCAAATCGGGTCAGGTCGCGTTGCAGATGAACTTTGCCTTCACTTGGCCCGGCTTTCACACCGACGCGAACGTGGGTGGCGACAAGACCGGTTATTTTGCCAACCCGGCTGGCCCGAACGGCGACAAGTTCGCGCAATTGGGCGGGCAGGGGATTTCGGTCGTGGCGGCATCGAGCAAGCAGGATGCGGCGCTGACGTACATCAAGTGGTTCGCCCAGCCCGAAGTGCAGGCCAAGTGGTGGAAACTGGGCGGCTATTCCGCCTTGCGCGCCGTGGTCGAAGATCCCGGCTTTGCCACCAGCCAGCCCTATGCGCAAACCTTTCTGGACAGCATGGCCATCGTCAAGGATTTCTGGGCTGAACCCAGCTATGCGACCCTGCTGCAATCGTCGCAGAAATGGTTCCACGATTATGTGGTGGCCGGCAATGGCACCGCGAAAGAGGCGCTTGACGGTCTGGTCGCCGATTGGCAGGCCACATTCGAGGAAGAAGGCAAGTACTGACGCCGCTGCCCATCGACTGCCCGCTCTCGCAAGCGGCGGGCAGTCCTGCGCGAGGCCCTTGAGGGCCAAACAGGCCTCGCGCATCATGCCCCCTTTCGCCGCCCTCAGGGAAAGCCCGATCCATGTCCGATCCATTGTCCAGGCGCGTCGCACTTGCAACGCCCCCTAACCTTGCACACCGTATCCGGGGATTGTCGGACCGCGCCATTGCGTGGCTGTTTGTGGCGCCGACGATCCTGCTCCTGCTGGCGGTGAACATCTTTCCGCTGATCTGGACCGTCCGGCTTAGCCTGACCAATTTCCGCACCAACCGACCCAACAACGCAGTCGAATTCGTGGGGATCGAAAACTATCGCAAGATCCTGACCGACCCCGACACCTGGGCATCCTTGCAGGCAACCGCGCATTTTCTGGTCTGGACCATCGTCTTGCAGGTTCTGATCGGGTTTGCCCTGGCCTATCTGATCAACAAGAAATTCCGTGGCAGCGACCTGTGGACCACGCTGATCGTGTTGCCGATGATGCTGTCCCCGGCGGTGGTCGGGAATTTCTGGACGTTCCTTTATCAACCGCAGATCGGATTGTTCAACTATTTCATCGCCTTCCTGTCCGGCGCTGATCCTGCCAGTTTCTCGATGATCGGCGAGGTTGCGCTGGCCCCCTGGGCCATCGTGATCGTGGACACCTGGATGTGGACACCCTTTGTCATGCTGATCTGCCTTGCCGGTTTGCGGTCCATCCCCGCAAGCATCTACGAGGCGGCCGAATGTGACCGTGCCAGCAAGTGGCGGCAATTCTGGACGATCACCATCCCGATGGCGCTGCCGTTCCTGATGCTGGCGGTGCTGTTCCGCGGGATCGAGAATTTCAAGATGTTCGATCTGGTCGTGCAACTGACCGGGGGCGGGCCAGGCTCCACGACGCAGCTTGTGTCCATCGACCTGAAGCGCGAGGCGTTCGAAAAATGGCGCACGGGCTATGCGTCGGCCTATGCCGTCATCCTGTTTGTCACCGTGTTCGGGCTGGCCTCGATCTACGTCAAGGCATTGAACAAGGTCAAAGACAGATGAGCAGCTATTCCATCACCGAAGCCACGAGCCGTCAGAAATGGATCGCCGCGACCTTGGTCGTTGTCTACGCGGTGCTGACCCTGATCCCGCTGATCTGGATCATCGCGACCGGGTTCAAGACGCCCGCAGATGCCATCGCCTATCCGCCCAAGGTGGTGTTCGCCCCGTCGCTGGAAGGGTATGTGAACCTGTTCACCACGCGCAGCCGCGTCACGCCCGAGGATCTGGCCGCCCTGGGTGCCCCTGCCACCTGGTATGATGCCATTGTGCGCCAGTATGACATGGTGATCACCGGCCCGTCGCGCTATGGCGAACGCTTTATGAATTCGATCATCATCGGGTTCGGATCGACATTTCTGTCGGTGTTTCTGGGCACCATCGCCGCCTATGCCTTCAGCCGGTTCAAGGTGCCGCTCAAGGACGATCTGCTGTTCTTCATCCTGTCGACGCGGATGATGCCGCCCATCGCCGTCGCCATCCCGATCTTCCTGATGTATCGCCAATTGGGGTTAAGCGACACGCATCTGGGCATGATCCTGCTTTATACGGCGGTGAACCTGTCGCTGTCGGTCTGGTTGCTGAAAGGCTTTATCGACGAGATTCCGGTCGAATACGAAGAGGCGGCCCTGATCGACGGCTACACCAGGTTTCAGGCGTTCTACAAGGTCGTCTTGCCGCAGGCCGCAACCGGCATCGCCTCGACAGCGATCTTCTGCCTGATCTTTGCCTGGAACGAATACGCCTTTGCCGTTCTGCTGACCAGCGGCACCGCGCAGACAGCGCCGCCCTTCATTCCGACCATCATCGGGGCAGGGGGCAAGGACTGGCCCGCCGTCGCCGCCGGGGCCACGCTGTTCCTGATGCCGATCATGGTGTTCACCATTCTGCTGCGCAAGCACCTGCTGCGGGGCATCACATTCGGGGCGGTGCGGAAATGAGAAGCTTTTTCAACGGTCTGATCCGGTTTCGCCGCTCTGCTTGGGAAATGGTCGCGACCGTCCTGATCGCTGCGGGCGTGGTGATGCTGATGCAGCCCTTTGCGCTGGTGCTGTTCACCTATTCCTTTGTCGTGACGCTGGTGGGGACGGTCATGTTCATCATCGTCAGCCATTTCCCGGAGTAGCCGATGGCACAAATCGTGATCAAGAACGTCCGCAAGGAATTTGGTGCCTTCACCGCCGTGCAATCGTCCAGCTTCACCATTGAAGACGGCGAGTTTTTCATGCTGCTTGGCCCGTCCGGCTGCGGCAAGACCACAACCCTGCGGATGATCGCGGGGCTGGAACTGCCCACCTCGGGCGAGATTTACATCAATGGCGAAGAGGTCAGCCAAAAGCCCGCATCGAAACGCGATATCGCCTTTGTTTTCCAGATGTTCGCGCTGTATCCGCATATGAACGTGCGCAAGAACATCTCGTATCCCCTGGTCAGTCAGGGGATGCCGCGCGATCAGGTGCGCGCCAAGGTGGACGAGGTGGCGGGAATTCTGGGGATCACCAGGCTTTTGGACAAGCCGGTGGGGGGGCTGTCGGGGGGTGACCGGCAGCGTGTCGCCCTGGGCCGCGCCATCGTGCGCGATCCGGCCTGCTTTCTAATGGACGAACCCCTTGGCGCACTGGACGCCGAATTCCGCGAACGCATGGCGCTGGAGTTGCGCGCGCTGCACGACCGCATCGGGGCCACGACCGTCTACGTCACCCATGACCAGCTTGAGGCGATGCAGATGGGCGACAAAATCGTAGTGATGAACCACGGGGTCGTCGAACAGTTCGGCAAACCGCAACAGATCTACGACTGGCCTGCCACAACCTTTGTGGCGCGGTTCATCGGATCACCGGCGATGAACCTGCTGGATTTTGACGGCATGGTTGGCAACGGAACGGACCATGTTTCGCTGGCGGACACGCGCGTGCAGATTCCCCGGATGATCAGCGGCGCAAGTGGCACGCTCACCTTTGGCGTGCGGCCCGAACATGTGCGGCTGGACGATGCGGCGGGGTTTCGCGGGCGCATCACGGCGACCGAATATCTGGGCACAACGCAGATCGTGACGCTGGATACGCCGCTTGGGCCGGTCAAGGCCCGCTGCGGATCGCAGATCGCCGTGCGGATCGGCGACACGACCGGTCTTGGCTTTGATCCCCGGTCGATCACGCTGTTTGCGGACAATGGGCATGCGCTGCTTTCCGTGGCAAATCAGAAGGTTCTGCAACATGGCTGAGGTGCGGCTTCACGACATCTCGAAATCTTTCGGGGCGCAGGCTGCGCTGCGGGATGTGTCAATGACGGTGCCGGACGGGGCCTTTGTGGTGCTGCTGGGGCCGACGGGCGCGGGCAAGACCACGATGCTGCGGCTGGTGTCGGGTCTGGACAGGGCCAGCGCGGGCGAGGTGTTCATCGGCGGCCAGTCGATGAACGGTTTGACGCCCGCGCAGCGCAATGTGGCGATGGTGTTCCAGCAATATTCGCTTTACCCCCATCTGACGGTGCGGGAAAACATGGAATTCCCGCTGAAATCCCCCCTGCTGAAAACCCCAAGGGTCGAAATCACCCGCAAGGTGGCCGAGGTGGCGGAAATCCTGCAAATCTCGCACAAGCTGGACAACAAGGCGACTGCCCTGTCGGGTGGAGAGATGCAGCGCGTGTCGATCGGGCGGGCGCTGGTGCGCGATCCGGCGGTCTATCTGATGGACGAACCGCTGTCGTCACTGGATGCCAAACTGCGCGCCGACCTGCGGGTAGAGTTGAAGAGCATTCAGGCCAATCTGGGGGCGACGTTCCTTTATGTGACGCATGACCAGATCGAGGCGATGACGATGGCGACGCACGTCGGCGTTCTGGATCAGGGGTGCTTGGTGCAGTTCGGCCCGCCGCGCGAGATTTATGAACGGCCTGTCAGCATCTATGCCGCCGGGCGACTGGGTCAGCCCCACATCAACATTCTGCCCGCCGGTCTGTTCGGTGCGGCCCCGCACGGTGCCGCGCATATCGGCCTGCGCCCCGAGCAGATCGAACAGGGCGCGGGGCAGGACAGTCTGGTCAAGCGGGTCGAGCATCTGGGGGACCAGACGCGCCTGCACCTGTCGTTCAAGTATCACGATCTGACCACTGTCACCGACGCTCATACGTCGCTGAAATCGGGCGACATCGTGAAAATCCAACCGCTGCGCCCGTTCTACTTTGACGCCGCCGGCATCCGTATCGTTTGAGGGAAATGACCATGACGCAATTCATGAACAAGCGCGAAAACATTGTCACCGAGGCGATTGACGGCGCGCTGATGGCGTCGGGGGGGCGATTGGTGCGGCTGGATGGTTTCCCGCATATCCGTGTGGTTCTGCGCGCCGATTGGGACAAGTCGCGGGTCGCGCTGGTGTCGGGCGGCGGGTCCGGCCACGAACCTGCGCATGTCGGCTTTGTCGGGGCGGGGATGCTGACGGCGGCGGTCTGCGGCGATGTCTTTGCCTCGCCCTCTGTCGATGCGGTGCTGGCGGGGATTCTGGCGGTGACCGGGCCTGCCGGATGCCTGCTGGTGGTCAAGAATTACACCGGTGACAGGCTGAACTTTGGTCTGGCCGCAGAACGGGCGCGGGCTTTCGGCCTGAAGGTCAGCATGGTGATCGTGGATGACGACATCGCCCTGCCCAACCTGCCGCAATCGCGCGGTCTGGCAGGCACGCTTTTTGTGCACAAGATCGCAGGCCATCTGGCGGAACAGGGGGCCAATCTGGCAACCGTGGCGGCCGCGGCAGAGCGAGTGATTGCAGGCACCAGATCCATCGGCATGTCGCTTGACACCTGCACCGTCCCCGGATCGGCCAAGGAAAGCCGGATCGCCGCCGGAAAGGCCGAACTCGGCCTTGGCATCCACGGAGAGCCGGGGGTAGAGCAGATCGATTTTTCCAGCGCCGAACAGGCGATGGCCGCAATGATCGACAAGCTGTCCGCCACGATGGGCGACGGTCCCCACGTCGCCCTGTTGAACAATCTGGGCGGGGCGTCGGTGCTGGAAATGTCGGTGCTTGCGTACGAATTGCTTCGGTCGGACATGGGCAAGAAGATCACCTGCATCGTCGGCCCGGCGGCGATGATGACCTCGCTTGACATGCGCGGTGTGTCGGTGTCGGTCCTGCCCCTGACCCCGCCGGACGAGGTGGCCTTGCGCGCGGATGTGGCCCTGTCGGCCTGGCCCGGATGCGCCCGTGTTGCTGCCCCGGTTTCGGTTGCCCTGCCGGATGGGTTGACCCCCATCCGCCCCATCCCGTCGCATCACGCGGCCACCCGCGCCTTTCTTGCCCATTGCTGCGAAATCATGATGGCAATGGAGTCGGATCTGAACGCGCTGGATGCCAAATCCGGCGATGGCGACACCGGGTCAACCCTTGCCGGCGCGGCGCGTGCGCTTGTGGGGGCGTTGGACAGGTTGCCCCTTGCCGATCACACCCAGCTTTACCGGGCGATCGGCCTGGAACTCAGCCAGACTATGGGCGGATCGTCCGGGGTGCTGCTGGCGATCTTCTTCGCCGCTGCGGGGGATGCCGCGTCCAGCGGGTTGACGATGCGCGACGCGCTGTTGGCCGGACTGGAACGGATGCAGGAAATCGGCGGCGCAAGACTGGGCGACCGCACCATGGTGGACGCGCTGCACCCCGCCCTTCTGGCGCTGGACGGTGGCCTGCGTGCCGCCACAGCGGCGGCGCGAAAGGGCGCGGACCTGACCGCCACCATGCTCATCGCCAAGGCGGGCCGGGCGTCCTATGTCAGCGCGGACAAACTGGGCGGTCACGCCGACCCAGGGGCCGAAGCCGTCGCCCGATTGTTCGAGGCGTTGGGGCGTTAACCGCGCATCCGGATCAATCGATACCCTTGCCGTGACCGGTCGCCCTGCGCGGGGCCGGTCACGGTAGGCATCCGTCATGCAGCCTTCACACAGGGTGACTAGGACAGCGGTGATTGACCCTGACCGAGGATACCCCATGGCCTTTCGTTCCCTCACCGCCGCCTCTGTGCTGGCGCTGTGCACAGCGCATCCCGTTTTGGCCGAGATGACCTTCAACCGCATCGCGACCTTTCCGACCACCGCGAACATGGCGGCGGGCGAAGTCCTTGCCCGGCCGTCCAGCGCCGAGATCATATCGGCATCCGAAGACGGGATGACGCTGGTCTATACCGACAGCCCGCTGGGCGTGATCGGCCTGATCGACATTACCGACCCCAAAGCCCCGAAACCCTTGGGCAATGTCGTGATGGGAGGAGAGCCGACAACAGCGCAGATCATCGCGAACCGCGCGTTTATCGGCGTCAACACCTCGGACAGCTTTGCCACACCCTCGGGCAAGCTGGTGACGCTCGACATGGACAGTCGCAGCGTGGTGGCCGAGTGTGACCTTGGCGGCCAACCCGACGCAGTGGCAAAGGCACAGGACGGCAGTTTCATTGCCGTCGCTATTGAAAACGAGCGTGACGAAGACCTGAACGATGGCGCGCTGCCGCAGATGCCCGCAGGCTTTGTGGTGAAACTGCCCCTTTCGGCGGGTGAGGTGGATTGCGCGGCAAAGCAGGTCATTGAAATGACCGGTCTGGCTGAGGTTGGCGCTGATGACCCGGAACCCGAATACCTTGACATCAACGCGGCAGGCGAAATTGTCGTCACCTTGCAGGAAAACAACCACATCGTCGTCATCGGTGCCGACGGCGCGGTGACGTCGCATTTTTCCGCAGGATCGGTCGATCTGACCGGGGTCGACACCGCGCGGGACGGCACACTTGCTGCCACCGGCACCAGGACGGCCTTGCGCGAACCCGATGCGGTGAAGTGGATCGATGACACCCATTTCGCCGTCGCGAACGAAGGCGATTACGAAGGCGGCTCTCGCAGTTGGACCATATTCGCCAAGGACGGCACGGTTGTTTACGAAAGCGGTGCGTCGCTGGAACAGGCGATTGCCGAGATCGGCCACTATCCCGAACACCGCAGCGGGTCAAAAGGCGCGGAACTTGAATCCGTCGAGATTGCCACCTTTGGCACCACACCAATGGCTTTTGTCGCGTCCGAGCGGGCCTCGGTCATCGGGGTCTACGATCTGACCGATCCCGCGGCACCGGTGCTGACGCAGCTTTTGCCTTCGGGCATCAGCCCCGAAGGCATGGTCGCCCTTCCCGCGCGCAACCTTTTTGCCACCGCGAACGAGGTCGATCTGGTCGAAGACGGTGGCGTGCGCGCGCATGTCATGCTCTATGAACTGGCCGAAGGGGTGCCCGCCTATCCGATGCTGACCGCCGCCGGGGCGGACCCGGCAATCGGCTGGGGGGCGTTGTCGGGCCTTGCGGCCGATGCGGCAAAAGCGGGCACGCTTTATGCCGTGTCGGACTCGGTCTATGGCATGATGCCCGCGATCTATGAAATCGACGCGACCCAGACCCCGGCGCGGATCGTGAACCGCACCGTCGTCACCCGTGGCGGGTTCCCGGCCCAGAAGCTGGACCTTGAAGGTGTGGCGCTGGACGGGGCGGGTGGCTTTTGGCTGGCAAGCGAAGGGCGCAGCGACCGACTTTACCCCCATGCGGTTCTGCACGTCGACGCCGAAGGGGCCATCGATGCTGAAATCGCCCTGCCCGAGGCCCTGTTGACACAGGAAATCCGCTACGGGCTGGAAGGGATCACCGTTGCGGGCGACGTGTTGTGGATGGCCGTCCAGCGTGAATGGAAGGACGACCCGGCAGGCATGGTCAAGTTGCTGGCCTATGACACCGTGAAGGACACCTGGGGTGCCGTGCACTACCCGCTTGAGGCGGTTGCCGACGGCGCATGGATGGGCCTGTCGGAAATCACGGCTGTGGGCGATTGGGTTTATGTCGTTGAACGCGACAATCAGGTCGGGCAGGCGGCGGCGGTCAAGCGGCTGTACC
This sequence comes from Pseudomonadota bacterium, assembly GCA_040385245.1. Taxonomy (GTDB): domain Bacteria; phylum Pseudomonadota; class Alphaproteobacteria; order Rhodobacterales; family Rhodobacteraceae; genus JAZKHT01. The sequence continues at coordinate 25,112 of JAZKHT010000006.1, forward strand.
GTGTGCCCGCATCCGCGATGCAGCCCGCCGAACTGGGCTACCCCTTGCCGGTGGTCCCCAAGGAACTGGTCCACGATTTCCTGCCCGATCTGGCGGTGCTGAACGGTTATGCCTCCGAAAAGATCGAAGGCTTTGCCATCGACTCAGGCGGCATCGGCTGGGTTGTCACCGACAATGACGGCGTCGATGACAGCTCTGGCGAGACGCTGTTCTGGTCCATCGGCACGGTGGAATGACACCCAACGGCTGCCCTTGGGTGACATCCGGGGCAGCCCCCGCCCGCCGGTTCGAAGGCCAAGGCCCGGTCCATCACACAGGCCGCCGATTGGTGGCCCGTGTCATTGCGCCAAAGGCAATACCGGCGCGCAAGACAGCGTCGACGTCGCGCCGATGACTCCGGCGGTTGATCCCGGCCTAGACGTGCCGCGTCAGGCCCCCATCAACGCGCAGGGTCTGGCCGGTGACATAGCTTGCATCGTCGGTCAGCAGAAACGCCGCGGCCTTGGCCTGTTCCTCGACCCGTGCGATGCGCTTCAACGCGGCCAGATCGCCGTATTTCGCGACGTCCAGGCTGTCGGTGAACCCCGGCGCAAGGCAGTTCATGCGGATGTTCTGCGGGCCATAGCGGTCGGCATAAAGCTTGGTGAATGTCGATACCGCCGCGCGATAGGTGCAGGATGCAGGGAACCACGGCGACGGCTCGAACGCGGCGTAGGTTGTGACGTTGACGATGGACCCCGCCCCCTGCGCCACCATGATCGGCGTGACAAGGCGCGACATGCGGATCACCGACTTCACGATCATGTCATGCGCCAGATCCCAGTTTTCATCTGTAATATCAAGCAGATCGCCCTTGGGCGGGTGACCTGTGTGGTTCAGCACGGCATCAATCCGGCCATAAGTGGCCATGGCCAGATCGACGACGCCATTCAGATCAGCTTCGGTCTGCGCAACACCGCGACAGGCCACGCCGCCCAGTTCGGCCGCCAGCGTTTCGCAGTTTTCCGATGGCGACATCAATGCCAGCGCATAGCCACGCGCGTGCATTTCGCGCGCGACGGCAGCACCTATGCCCCGCCCGCCGCCGGTGATCAGACAGACCTTTTGCGTCATGGTTTTCCTCTTGGAAACGGTTGATGCGAAGGGATGCAGGGTGACGGGCGGCTTTGCCCTGCGGATCGGATCGCTGATCCGCCGTGGTGTCAGGGCCAAGCGTGACACGACCGGCACCGCAACAGGCAACACCGCCCCCTTTGACCCGGCCTGACCGGGCCAAGGGGGGCAGGGGGCCGTCTTAATACCCAAGCGCGCCCATCAGGAACGGCTCTACCTCGTGAAAGCCTTCAAAAATCATCTTCAGCGCAACAATGACGATGATCAGCAGGCCGACATAGGCGATCCAGCGATGCCGGTTCAGCAGACGCGCGATGAAGCTGGCTGCCAGACCCATCAGCGCAATCGACAGCACAAGGCCGATGATCAGAACCGACGTGTGTTCACGCGCGGCCCCTGCCACGGCCAGCACGTTGTCAAGGCTCATGGACACGTCGGCGATGACGATCTGCCACGCGGCCTGGGCAAAGGTCTTGCGCGGCACGCCTGCGGCAATCTGGCCGTCGGCATCCAGATCTTCGCCGGTCAGCGCCTCTTCTGCGGCCATGTCAGCGGCGGTATCGTGGTGCAGTTCGCGCCACATCTTCCAGCACACCCACAGCAGCAGGATGCCCCCGGCCAGCAGCAGGCCGACGATCTGCAGCAGTTGGGTGGTCATCAGGGCAAAGCCGATGCGCATCACGGTGGCCGCGATGATCCCGACCAGAATGGCGCGGGCGCGCAGGTCCTTTGGCAAACCCGCCGCCGCCAGACCGATGACGATGGCATTGTCGCCAGCAAGAACAAGGTCGATGCCGATCACGGCAAGCAGCGCGGAAAATCCCTCCGCAGTAAAGATTTCCATCAGGGCGACTCCGGTTTTCTGCGGGACAGGATTGGCGCGCGGCCACGGTCACCCATAGATTGTGACCTTGACAAAAGTAAAGCCCGACGACGCCAAACGACAAAAGGAAACAATCAAACCGCGTGATCCGGCGCGTGCCCCGCAACTGCCCTTGGCCTGACGACACAAGGGAGGCCGTCCCTGCCCGGTCAGCGTTTGACGAACAGGCCGCCACCTGACATCCCTGTTGCACGCCGCAGACCAAAGGATATCCGATGACCAGCACCCCGCCGTCAAAACCGCGCCTGCGGTCGCAAGACTGGTTCGACAACCCCGATCACGCCGACCTGACCGCCCTGTATCTGGAGCGGTTCATGAACTACGGCCTGACCCCGGAAGAGCTGCGCGCTGGCAGGCCGATCATCGGCATCGCGCAAAGCGGCAGCGACCTGTCGCCCTGCAACCGCATCCATGTCGAACTGGCGGCCCGCGTGCGCGATGGCATCCGCGACGCGGGCGGCATCCCGATCGAATTCCCCACCCATCCGATCTTTGAAAACTGTCGCAGGCCTACGGCAGCGCTTGACCGCAATCTGGCCTATCTGGGGCTGGTCGAGATTTTGAACGGCTACCCTTTGGACGGCGTCGTGCTGACCACGGGCTGCGACAAGACCACGCCTTCGGCGCTGATGGCTGCGGCGACGGTGGATATTCCGGCCATCGTTCTATCGGGTGGCCCGATGCTGGATGGCTGGCACGAGGGCAAGCTGGCCGGGTCCGGTGCGGTGATCTGGGCCGCGCGCCGCAGGCTTTCGGCGGGCGAGATTTCGCGCGATGAATTCCTGGACATCGCCCTCGATTCAGCACCATCCGCCGGGCATTGCAATACCATGGGCACGGCCCTGACGATGAACAGCATGGCCGAAGCATTGGGCATGTCCCTGTCGGGCTGTGCCGCCATTCCGGCCCCCTACCGCGAACGGGGGCAAATGGCCTATCGCACGGGGCGGCGCGCGGTCGACCTGGTGACGGAAGGCTTGCGCCCGTCTGATGTCCTGACGCGGGCCGCGTTTCTGAACGCGATCCGGGTCAACGCGGCCATCGGCGGGTCCAGCAACGCACAGCCACATCTGGTGGCGATGGCGGCCCATGCCGGGGTTACGCTGACGGCCGCTGATTGGGCGGCAGGGCAAGCGATCCCCTTGTTGGCCAACGTTCAGCCCGCCGGGGCCTATCTGGGGGAACGATTCCACCGTGCGGGCGGGGTTCCGGTGGTGATGGCCGATCTACTGCGCCACGGGTTGATCGACGGCACCTGCCGCACCGTGGCGGGCGTCACACTGGCGCAGGCGCTGGCGGCGGTCGCGGAACCTGACGGCGATGTGATCCTGCCGGTATCGGCCCCGCTGAAGGAACGGGCGGGGTTTCTGGTGCTGACCGGCAACCTGTTCGACTTTGCGATCATGAAGACCTCTGTCATCTCGGACGATTTCGCCCGCCGCTATCTGCAAGTGCCGGGACGAGAAGGCGTGTTCGATGCGCGCGCCGTGGTCTTTGACGGGTCTGACGATTATCTGGCGCGGATCAACGACCCCACTTTGGCGATTGACGAGGACTGTATCCTGGTCATGCGCGGGGCGGGCCCGGTCGGCTGGCCCGGCTCGGCCGAGGTGGTGAACATGCAGCCGCCCGATGCCCTGCTGAAACGGGGTGTGCGCAGTCTGCCGACACTGGGCGACGGGCGGCAATCGGGCACGTCTGACAGCCCGTCGATCCTGAACGCCTCGCCGGAATCGGCGGTGGGGGGTGGTCTGTCCCTCCTGCAAACCGGCGATATCATCCGAATTGACCTGAACGCCGGGCGCTGCGATGTGCTGCTGGACGAAGGAACGCTGGCAACCCGCCGCGCCCTGCCGCCGCCCGCCATCCCCGACGCGCAAACCCCGTGGGAAATGATCTATCGCGCCACAGTGGGCCAACTGGCCGAAGGTGCCGTGATCGAGGGCGCCCCCGCGTTTCGCCAGACCGCACGCCGCTTGCCACGGCACAATCACTAGGTCAGTCGGCGCGGGACCGATGTGACAGGCCCGCGATCACGCCGCGCAATTCGGCAAGACCGCGCAGACGGCCCACCAGCGGATAGCCGGGATGAGTGCCACGCTGCGCATCATCCAGCAATTCGTGCCCGTGATCGGGGCGAAAGGGGATCGCCGCGCCGCCATCCCGTCTGCGCCGCATCTCTTCGGCCAGCAGCACGTCAATGACGGCGACCATGTCGGTGTCACCGTCCAGATGGGCGGCCTCTTCAAAGCTGCCGTCCGGGTCTTTGCGCACGTTGCGCAGATGGGCGAAATGGATGCGCGGGGCGTGGGCGGTGGCGATGGCGGGCAGATCGTTGACCGGGTTCGCGCCAAGCGATCCGGTACATAACGTCAACCCGTTCGCCGGACTGTCCGCCGCCGCCATGATCCAGGCGATATCAGCACCGTCCGACACGATGCGCGGCAGGCCCAGAATGTCGCGCGGCGGATCGTCGGGATGCACGCAGAGCCGCATCCCCAGATCTTCACACGCTGGTATAACTTCGTCCAAAAAGCGTTTGTAATGGCTGCGCAATTCATTGCGACCAATGCCGTCGTATCCCCTTAATGCCACGCGCAGTCCCGCCACGTCATAGCGGTCATAGGCCCCCGGCAGACCGGACATAATCGCATGCAGCAGCGCCTGACGGTCGCCCTCGGTCGCTTGCTGGTGCCAGATTGCGGCAGCTTGCAAGGCATCCGGCGGATAATCCGCCGCCGCCTCGGGCCGGTTCAGCATATACAGTTCAAACGCCGCCATCCGGGGCGCGGAAAAGCGCAGGCAGGTGCCACCCCGCGCGACGGGGGCCGCCAGATCGGTGCGCGTCCAATCCAGCAGCGGCATGAAGTTGTAGCAGATCGTCGTCATCCCTTCGGCGGCCAGATTGGCCATCGACTGGCGGTAATTGGCGAACAGAGGGGCAAGATCACCGTCGCCGCGTTTGATCCGTTCGTGGATGGGCAGGCTTTCTACCACCACCCAGTCGAAGCCCGCTGCCCTGATCTGCGCATTCCGCGCGGCGATGGTGGCCTGCGGCCACACCTCGCCATAGGGGATTTCGTGCAGCGCTGTCACGATGCCCCGCGCGCCCGTCTGGGCGATTTCGGGCAGGGTGATCTTGTCCAGGGGGCCATACCAGCGCCAGCTTTCGATCATGCCATCCCCCGCACCGCGCCAAGCGCGCCTTTCGATTTCAACGCGGCATAGGCCGCCTGCACCCCCGGCGCGATCCGCACGGCCAGCGCCTCAGGAAACACCGCCCCCAGCCCCAGCACCGCCGCCACCGGATCGGACGTGGTCGCGCAGGCCCGCAATTGCGACGCCATCGGATCGCGCACATCAATCGCCGCGCCGTCCAGCCCGGTGCCAGAGGCATAGATCATCCACGCAGCCACGGCGAGCATCAGTCCGGGGCAGGGGCGGCGTGCGTTGATGTTCGCGGCAATGGTGCCAAGGAGGCGCTGCGGCAGTTTCTGGCTGCCATCCATCGCAATCTGCCATGTCCGGTGGCGAATGCTCGGGTTGGCATAGCGCGCGAACAGGGCGTCGGCATAGGCGTGCAGGTCCACGCCGGGCGGGGCGGTCAGGGTGGGAATGATCTCGTGCCGCCACAGGTGGCGCAGATAGGCGGCCATCACCGGGGTGGTGGCGGCGTCCGCCACGGTTTCGAACCCGGCCAAGTACCCGACATAGGCCAGCGCGGAATGGGTGCCGTTCAGCATCCGCAGCTTCATCTCTTCGAACGGGGTCACGTCCCGCACCATCTGCACGCCTGCGCGTGCCAGATCTGGGCGGGTGCTGCCGACGAAATCATCCTCGATCACCCATTGGCGAAAGGGTTCATGCACCACCGGGGCCGCATCGTGAAATCCGGTCAGGGCGGTGACACGGGCGATGTCGCCTTCGTTCGTCGCGGGAACGATCCGGTCCACCATGCAGGACGGAAAGCGCGCCGTGTCGGCAATCCAGTCGGCAAGTGCGGGATCGATCCGCGCGGCAAGGTCCAGCACGACACGCCGCACCAGCCGCCCATTGCCCGGCAGGTTGTCGCAACTCAGCACGGTAAAGGGCGCCGTCCCCGCCGCCCGCCGCAGGCTGAGTGCGCGCACAAGGTATCCGGGGGCCGAGAGGGGCAGGTCCGCGCCCAGATCATGCAGGATGTCGGGATGCAGGGGGTTCAGCCGCCCGGTGGCAGGGTCGTGGCAATAGCCCTTTTCGGTGACGGTCAGTGTGACGATCTTGACCGCAGGGCCGGCCATCGCGGTCAGCACGGCCATGGGGTCATGCCGCGCGACCAGCACGCGCTGCACCACCTCGACCCGCCGTGCCGTTTCGCCATCGGGGCCAATTTCCAGCGCCGTATAGGCCCCACCCTGTGGGGCCAGACGGTCGTGCATGGCGGGGGACTGCAGGCTGACGCCAAGAATGCCCCAACCGGTTGGGGCCGCATCTTCAATATAGATCGCCCCATGCGCGCGAAAGAACGCGCCCAACCCCAGATGGACGATTTCCACAGCGCGGGGCGGGGTCTGCCGCATCATCCGGGGCGCCTCCTGTTCCGTCACAGCCGGTACGCCTGTTTGGCCAGCCTATAGGACAGGTCGTGCGCAACCTCGAACGCCTCGTCCTCTTTCATTCTGCCGGTTGTCACCAATGTCGCCAGATAGGCGCAATCGACGCGGCGCGCGACGTCGTGGCGGGCGGGGATGGACAGATAAGCGCGGGTGTCGTCGTTGAACCCCACCGTGTTGTAGAACCCCGCCGTCTCGGTCGTCATCTCGCGAAAGCGGCGCATGCCGTCGGGGCTGTCATGGAACCACCATGCCGGACCCAGCTTTAACGCCGGATAGGCCCCCGCCAGTGGGGCCAGTTCGCGCGCATAGGCGGATTCGTCCAGCGTGAACAGGATCACCGACAGCGCTGGGTTCATCCCCACCGCGTTCAGCATGGGATGCAGGGCCGTCACGTAATCGGTGCGACCGGGGATATCAAAGCCCTTGTCGCGACCGAACGTCGCCAGAACGTCGCCAGAATGGTTGCGGCGGCTGCCGGGGTGGATTTGCAGGACAAGGCCGTCGTCCACACTCATCCTTGCCATTTCCGTCAGCATCTGGCCGCGAAAGGCATCCGCCTCGGCCGCTGTGCAGGTGCCGCTGCGCGCCTTGGCAAACAGGGCGGCGGCGTCGGCCTGTGGCAAATCCTCGGTCCGGGCAGAGGGGTGGCCGTGATCGGATGCCGTGCAGCCGAGCGATTGGAAGAACGCCCGCCGCGCGCGATGGGCGCGCAGATAGCCGGACCAAGTTCCTGTGTCTTCGCCGGTCAATGCGCCAAGCCGCGCCACGTTTTCCGCAAAGCCCGGCGTGTCGGGGTCCACTACGGCATCGGGGCGATAGGTCGGGATGACGCGGCCATGCCAGCCGCTGTCGCGGATCATCGCATGCCAATGCAGATCGTCCAGCGCGCTGTCGGTGGTGGCGATCACCTCGATCCTGAACCGGTCATACAAGGCGCGCGGGCGAAAGGCGGGGGTCGTCAGCGCATGGGCTATGCGGTCATAGGTGCTGTCGGCTGTTTGCGCCGACAGGGGCGCGTCAATGCCGAACAACGTGGCAAAGGCGTGATCCAGCCACAGGCGCGACGGCGTGCCCCGGAAAAGGTGATAGTTCTGCGCGAACAACCGCCAGATGTCGCGCCCGTCGGTCTGGGTCCAACCGCCATCGACACGCGGAACCCCCAGCGATTGCAAGGGGATACCCTGCGAACACAGCATCCGAAACACATAATGATCAGGTGTCACGAACAACTGCGCCGGATCAGGGAAGGCCGCATCCGTCGCATACCAGCGCGGATCGGTGTGACCGTGCGGGCAGATCAGCGGCAGCACCCTGACGGTGTCATACAGCGCCCGCGCCACATTGCGGGTGGTGGGGTCTACCGGAAACAGGCGGTCGTCATCCAGCAGCGGCACGAACGCCCCCTTTCGCGTTGCAGGTGGCACAGGTTCGGTCGCTTTCGCCGCCCCGTCAACCATCGCGCGGTCAGGTCACCAGATCGCCCGGATCAAGTGCCTGACCGGCAGCATGGGCGCGGATGTTGGCGGCCCAGTGCTGCACCATCCGGCGCAGGTTGTCGCGGGTGCGGCCCGCGACATGAGGGGACAAAACCGTGTTCGGGGCAGACAGCAACGGGTTGTCCGCCGTCATCGGTTCGGTGTCAAAGGCGTCGATCCCGGCGGCACCGATCTGGCCGCTGGTCAGGGCTGCGGCCAGCGCCGCCTCGTCCACGATGCCGCCGCGCGCGGTGTTGATCAGGACAGCGCCCCGCTGCATCAGGGCCAGTTCGGCCGCCCCGATCATGCTGCGCGTGGCGGGTGTCAGCGGTACATGCAGGCTAAGAACATCGACGGATGCCAACAGCGCCGCCAGCGGCAGATGGCCGGGCGCGCCATCCATCGGGCCGCTTTGGCGGGTATAGACCACGGCGCAGTCAAACCCGGACAAACGCCGCGCCACGCCTTGCGCGATGGCGCCATAGCCGACAAGCCCGACCCTTGCGCCGGTCAGATCGCGCCCCGTCACCCATTGCCCCTCGTCCGCCCACTGACCTGCGCGCACGCGGGTGTCGGAACGCGGTATCCCGCGCAGACAGGCCAGCATCAGCCCCATGGTCAGATCGGCGATGGTTGGCGCATTGCGCCCCGGACTGCGGGCGACGACCACCCCCCGCGCCAGCGCTTGCGCCACCGGCAGAAAATCGGTGCCGGTGCCCCATTGATGCAGCAGCCTCAGCCTTGGCGCATGATCCAGCAGGGCAGGGGCCATCCGCACCCCGCGCACCACCGCATAATCGGCGTCGGCCAGTGCGGCCACCCGGTCGGCATCCGTGTTGCTGGCCGCAAAGACCAGCGTCACCCCGTCACCGGCATGGGCGCGGATGGTGGCCTGCATCGGGCCATCAAACGCTTCCAGCACGGCGACAACGGGCAAAACGCCCGTCGACATGGGTCAGCCCCGGCCTTTGATCAGCGTGGCCATCATCGCATCTTCTTCTTCGGTCAGGTCAGTCAGCGGGCTGCGCACCGGACCCGCCGCAAAGCCGCGCAACCGCACGCCCGCCTTGACGGCAGACACCGCATAGCCGGTCTTGCGGTCGCGGATCGCAGCAAAGGGATAGTAGAAGTCGCGCAACAACGCCTCACAGGTCGCATCGTCGCCGGCACTGAAGGCGCGGTGAAAGGTCAGGGCTGTTTCGGGCACAAAGTTGAACACCGCCGACGAATAGGTGGGCATACCTGCCCCGCGATAGGCCTGCGCAAACAATTCGTGCGTGGGCATCCCGCCGATATAGGACAACCGGTCGCCCAGACGCAGGGTGACACGGCGCACGGTGTCGATATCGCCGGTGCCATCCTTGAATCCGATCAGGTTCGGGCAATCGGCGGCCAGCCGTTCCAGCGTGTCGGCCTTCACCTGGCTTTGACCCCGGTTGTAGACGATGACCGCCATGTTGGTGGACCGGCAGACAGCGCGGATATGCGCCTCGATCCCGTCCTGCGGGGCGGTGATCAGATAGTGCGGCAACAACAGGATGCCGTCGCCGCCTGCAGCCTCGATCCCTTGGGCCAGTTCGCACGCCATTCGCGTGCCATAGCCGCAGCCCGAGATGATGGGGCTGTCCGGCTGTGCCGCCTTGGCGACGCGGACGACGTCGCACACCTCGGCTGGGGTCAGCGAGAACAACTCTCCCGTGCCGCCTGCGACGATCAGACCCGCGACCGGATAGCTGGACAGCCATTCCAGATGCGCGGCAAAGGCCGCCGGGTCGAACCGGTCTTCGGCATCGAAAGAGGTGACGGGAAAGGACAAAAGACCGTTACGGATCAGTTCTTTCAGTTCATTCGGGGCAATCATGTCAGTCTCCAGTCCGTCAGCGGTTGTTGGTTTTGCGCCATGCGGCAAATTTGGTCAGGTTGGATTCGTCTGTGGCCGGATACAGCCCGATGATCGAGGCACCGGCCTTGACCTGTTCGACCACGAAATCCTCGTAGGCGGTCATTTCGAACGCCTCGGCGGCGATGTCGTCTGCGATGTCGGCGGGAATGATGATCACGCTGTCATCGTCGCCCACCACGATATCACCCGGAAACACCGCGACATCGCCGCAGCCGACTGGCACGTTGATGTCGATCGCCTCGTGCAGGGTCAGGTTCGTGGGGCTGGCCGAGCGGTGGTGATAGGCCGGGATGTCCAGTTCGCCGATCACCATGCTGTCGCGAAAGCCGCCATCGGTGACAACACCCGCGCCGCCCCGCACCATCAGCCGGGTGATCAGGATATCGCCAGATGATGCCGCGCGGGCGTCCTTGCGGCTGTCCATCACCAGAACCGATCCGGGCGGGCATTGTTCGACCGCCTGCCGCTGGGGATGGTCGGGGTTGCGAAAGACGGCCAGCGTGTTGCGGTCTTCACGCGCGGGCATGTAGCGCAGGGTAAAGGCAGGCCCCACCATGTTGCGCCCTTTGCGCGCCACGGGACGGACGTCCTGAATGACCTGATTGCGCAGGCCGCGTTTGTACAAGGCCGTGGCAAGTGTCGCGACGGACACGCCCATCAACTTGTCATGGGATTCGGGGGTCATGGGTGCCTCCTCAGGCGGGAATGGGGGTGCCGATGGTCTGGGTGGCGCGGGTCCAGTCGCGCGCCTGACCAGACAGCGTCCAGCCCATGCCGGGGCGACCGGGCACGGCGACGCGGCCATCCGCGATTTCAAGCCGTTCGTTGAACAGCACCTCCAGCCAGTGAAAATGTTCGATCCACGGTTCCTCGGGGAAGGCAGCCGCCAGATGGACGTGGATCTCCATCACCCAATGCGGGGCGATGGCGACGCGGTGTTCTTCGGCGGCAGCCATCGCCTTCAGGAACGGTGTGATCCCTCCGATCCGCAGCGCATCGACCTGACTGATGTCGCAGCCACCCGCCTGCACCAGTCCGATCGCCTCGGCCGGCGAGGTCAGCATCTCGCCGGTGGCGATGGGTGTTGCCAGATCGCGGGCAAGGGCGGCGTGGCCTGCAAAATCCAGCGCATCCAGCGGTTCTTCGATGAAGGCAAGGCCCATGTCATCGACGATGCGACCGAATTGCAGCGCGTAAGTGCGGTCCCATTGCTGGTTAGCGTCGATCATCAGGGCCACATCGTCGGCCAGATGGTCGCGCATTGCACTGATCCGGCGCAGGTCTTCCTGCCCGTCCGGCTGGCCGACCTTCATCTTGATGCCGCCAATGCCAAGCGCCAGCGACCGGTCGGCGGCGGCCTTGATTTCGGGGATCGAGGCCTGAAGATACTGCCCTTCGGAATTGTAGATCCGCAGCGTGTCGCGGTGCGCGCCCAGCAATTTGGCCAGCGGCAGGTTGGCGCGACGGGCCTTCATGTCCCACAGCGCCACATCAAAGGCGGCGATGGTCTGATACGACATGCCGCCCCGGCCCAGCGAATTGGTCTGCCAGCGCAGCAATTCCCACAACCGGCCGATGTCGTTGGGGTCTTGTCCCAGAATGCGCGGGGCGATTTCGTGGGCAAGAGCGAACATCCCCGCACCCCCCGCCCGCAGCGTGTAGGAAAAGCCCAGGCCGGTATGTCCCGCCTCGCTGACCATTTCGACGGCAAGGATATCGACAGCGGCCAGCGGCGATTGCCGCCCCGTCAGAACCTTGGCGTCCGACAGCGGGTTTTGCAGCGGGATGACGATGTGGCTGATGGTCATGCCCGCAATTGCGTCCTGACTGGCGGCCCCACGGGGGGCACCGGCCAGCGGCGGACGGGCAGGGATCAGGCGTCGGGACAGATCAAGCGTCATCAGTTGATTACCGGTTCTGGGGTGGGGCCGCCGAAATCGGCGCGCAGAAAGTCGAAATCGCAGCCCTTGTCGGCCTGCTCGATATGTTTGTTGAAGATGAACCCATAGCCGCGTTCGTAATGCGGTTGCGGCGCGACCCATGCGGCGCGACGGGTGGCAAGCTCGTCTTCGGGGACCAGCATGTTCAGGCTGCGCTCGGGGATGTTCAGGGCCACCATGTCGCCGGTCTGCAGCAGCGCCAGCGGCCCGCCGACCCAGGATTCAGGGGCCACATGCAGCACGCAGGCCCCGAAGGATGTGCCCGACATCCGCGCATCCGACAGCCGCACCATATCGCGCAGGCCCAGCTTCAGCAGCGCCTTGGGCATCGGGATCATGCCCCATTCCGGCATCCCCGGTCCGCCCTGCGGGCCTGCGTTGCGCAGGACCAGAACAGTATCAGGGGTCATCGGATATTCGGGGTCATCGATGATCTTCTTCAACTCGGGATAGCTGTCGGCGACCAGCGCAGGGCCGGTGTGGATATGGAATTTCGGATCGCAGGCGGCGGGTTTGATCACGGCACCGTCGGGGCAGAGATTGCCCTTCAGCACGGCAAGCGATCCTTCGTGATAGACCGGGTTCGACAGCGGGCGGATCACGTCGGTGTTGTAGTTCTGTGCCGACTCCAACCCTTCGACCAGCGGGCGGCCCGTGACGGTGATGGCGGATGTGTCCAGCTTGTCACCCAGTTCGCGCATCAGCGCGCGCAGGCCACCGGCGTAATAGAAATCCTCCATCAGATAGCCTGTGCCGGACGGGCGGACATTGGCCAGAACGGGCGTCGTGCGACCGATCCGGTCCAAATCGTCCAGCTCCAGCGGGATGCCAGCGCGCCGCGACATGGCGATCAGGTGGATGATGGCATTGGTGGAACAGCCCGTGGCCATGGCCACCGTCACGGCGTTCTGCACTGCCGCCGCGTTCAGGATCTTGTCCGGGGTCAGGTCTTCCCAGACCATATCGACGATCCGCCGTCCGCATTGCGTGGACATGCGCTGATGGTTGGCATCCGGGGCGGGGATCGAGGATGCACCGGGCAGGGTCAGGCCCATCGCCTCGGCTATCGCGGTCATGGTGCTGGCGGTGCCCATCGTCATGCAATGGCCGTAGGACCGGGCAATGCCGCCCTCGATCCCGGTCCACTGGTCCTTGGTGATCGTTCCGGCGCGGCGTTCGTCCCAGAACTTGAACCCGTCCGTGCCCGATCCCAGCGTCTTGCCCGCGTAATTGCCGCGCAGCATCGGGCCTGCGGGTAGAAAGATGAACGGCACGCCCATCGACAGCGCCCCCATCACCAGCCCCGGCGTGGTCTTGTCGCAGCCGCCCATCAGCACCGCCCCGTCAACCGGGTGGGACCGCAGCAGTTCTTCCGTCTCCATCGCCAGCATGTTGCGATACAACATTGTCGTCGGCTTGACGTAGTTTTCCGACAGCGACAGCGCGGGCAGTTCCATCGGAAAGCCGCCCGCTTGCAGGATGCCGCGCTTTACCCATTCCACCCGGTCCTTGAAATGCATGTGGCAGGGCTGCGCTTCGGACCAGGTGTTGAGGATGGCGACGATCGGGCGGCCTTCCCAATCGACCGGGTCATATCCCATTTGCATGGTGCGGGACCGATGCCCAAAGCTGCGCAGATCATCCGGTGCCATCCAGCGGGCAGAGCGTAAGTCTTTGTAGTCTTTCATGATTGTCCCCGAACTGGTGCGGCTGGGCGCTGTGGCCTTGACTTCATATCCACTAATATATTAGTTGAACAGTGGTTGCAACCCGGATTCCGCCGTGATGTGATTGCGGCGTGGTATGCGAGGGGACCTATGGACAACGGCGCTTTGGTGGACAGTCTGCACCGCTTTGCGGCCATCGGTGGGCCGGGGGCTGCACAATCGGCGGCGGCCCGCACGTTGGAATCGCTGCGCCGCCGCATCATCGCGCTGGAGTTGCCGCCCGATACGGTGTTGTCGCGCAACGATCTGGCCCGCGAATATGACATCAGCCAGACCCCCCTGCGCGAAGCGTTGCAGCGGCTTGAGGCCGAGGGGCTGGTGGACATCTACCCCCAGTCGCGCACCGTGGTGACGCGCATCGACACCGACCAGATCCACGAGGCGCATTTCCTGCGCATCGCCGTCGAAACCGAAGTGTTGCGTCGGCTGGCGCAAAGCTGTGATGACGCGACCCTTGCCCGGCTGAAGATGATCGTCAGCCTGCAGGAAACGCTGGCCACGAACCCCGCCGAACTGCCCGCGTTTCAGGAACTGGACGAGGTGTTCCATCAAACCCTGATGGCCGCCGTCGGTCAGCCCGGACTGCACACGCTGCTTCGCGCGCGGTCGGGCCACCTGAACCGAGTGCGCAGGCTTGATCTGCCGGGCGAAGGCAAGATCAGGCGCATCCTGCAAGGGCACCGCGACATTATCGCGGCCCTTGCCGCCCACGACCCCGACGCCGCCCAAAGTGCGATCCGCGATCACCTGAGCCAGACCGTCAGCCGTCTTGATGAACTGCGCACGTTGCATCCCACCTATTTCCGCGCCTGACGCCCGCAGTCTATCGCCCGCCGGCCTCTTATTGCCCGCCTGTCAGTACTACGAACACTGGCAACAGGCTGACAGCGGCCAGTGCCGAAAAGCCAAGGTTCCACCCCCAAGTCAGTTGGCGCGGCGCTATGCCCGTCACCCGGTCGATCAGCAGGACGGGCGTGGCAAAGGGCGAAAACGTGATCGACAGCGCCCAACCGCAGGATATCGCAAAGGCGATCAGCGTCGGGTCGGCGGGCAAAACAGGCAAGGCACCGAAAAGACTGCCAAAGAACACCGCCATCATGATCGGACTTAGCGCAAACAGGCTAAGCCCCGACAGCGCCAGCGGGATCGACCACAGCAGCAGATAATCCGGCATCGCATCCAGCCGCAGCGCGGATGCAAGCTGTGCCGCAGGTACCAGATCGGCAGCCACCCGGCCCACATAGCCCGAACAGGCCAGCGTCACCGCCACCGGGGCCGATCCGGGCAGGTTGACCATCACAGCGGTCAGACGCCCGCCAATACGATGCCGCCCGGCCCAGCCCACCTGTGCCGCGTGCCAGCCCAGCAGCATCAGCGGGCAACTGATCAAAAGGCCCGTCACGATGCTGCCGCCCGTCAGACGGGAAAACACAACGCTCATCCCGAACAGCCAGCCGCAGGCCAGCGCGAACCGCCCCACAGCTGCCCATGGCACCGGGGCCGCGACGCGCGGGCGGCGCGGGCGCAGGTGGCGAAACCGCAGCCAGTCTTCGGCCGCACCGACGATCAGGATCAGCACGAACACCACAAGGCCGATCACCAGCCAGCGGGTGCGGTCCGTGCCGGGGATCAGACTTGCCACCACAAGGGGCGCAATGGCGGTCGGCGACCAGATCACCGACCAGCCAAAGCCGCGCAGCAGCGCCGACACCTGCCGACGCTGCCGCACCGGGTTCAGCCCGTCATCCGGGCCATCGCTGATGCCGCGCTGTATCAAGGGCACCAGAAAGCTGACAGTGCCGATGTTGAACATCACAGCCAGCACCGCTGTGCCCACGTTCAGCGCCCAATACCGCCGCCCCGGCGGCTGGCGCGTCAGATATATCCCGCAGGTCGCGACGGATGGCGAACGCGCCGCCGCCTCGTTCAGCAGCCCAAGTGCGATGATAAAGCACATCAGGTACGCCGCCTGATCCATCGCCCCGGCCAGCACAACCTCAGCGCGGTCGCCATGCCAAAGCATCACCAAACCACTAAGCGCCGCGACAAGACCCAGCAGATACGTCTCGCGCAGACCCAATCTGCGCAACGAAATGGCCGCCCCGACGACGACGACGACAAACCCCCAGGCGGCAAAGCGAAGCACGCCCGATGGCTGCATCAGCAGGCCGAGCCCCGCCAGCATCACCCCCAGCAGCGCGATGGCCAGCAAGGATTGTCGCATCGCGTCAGTTGACGGCTGTCAGCAACGGGCGTCCGGCGAAATGCGCGGCCAGATTGTCCACGACCAGTTGCGCCATCGCTGCGCGGGTTTCTTCGGTGCCGCTGGCGTGGTGGGGATACAGGGTGACATTCGGCAGATGCGTCAGCGCGAGGTTCGCGTCGGGTTCGGTGGCAAAGACGTCCAGCGCGGCCGACCCCAGCCCGCCATCGGTCAGCGCGGCGATCAGTGCGGCTTCGTCCACCACAGACCCGCGCGCGACGTTGACCAGCGTGCCCTGCGGACCCAGCGCGCGGATTACCGCATCACTGATCAGCCCCTTGGTGCCGGCCCCACCCGCGACGATGACAATCAGGATATCCGCCCAAGCGGCCAGTGCCAGCAGATCGGGCTGGAACGGCAAGGCGACATCGGCCTTGGGCGTGCGGCTGAAATAGGCGATGTCCAGCCCCACCGCCTGCGCGCGGGCGATGATCGCCTGCCCGATGCGGCCCATGCCGACAATCCCCAACCGCTTGCCCCGGACGGCCGATTGCAGCGGGAACATGCCGTTCTTTGCCCAATCGCCGCTGCGCACATAATCGTGCCCCCGGATCAGGTTGCGCCGCGCGGCCAACGTCAGCATCAGCGCCGTGTCGGCCACGTCGTCATACAGCGCATCCGACGTGTTGGTCAGTTTGATCCCGCGTTCGGTCAGGGCGGTAACGTCGATTGTCTCGTACCCCGCCGACGCGCAGGCGACCACCTTCAGGGCGGGCAGGGCGCTGATCAGCGCGCGGTCAAGGCTGGCGTGGCCGTTGGTCACGATGGCCTGCACGTTTTGCCCCACATCCGCCAGAAGGGCCGCCTTGTCAGCGGCAAGGTCATAGCGGTGCAGGGTATAGGCGGCCGCAAGCGCCTGCATCTGCGCGGGGCGGGTGGGGTAAAGAACCAGAACGTCAGGCTTCATGCAGGCAGGCTTTCCAAATGGCGGGTGGCGCGACGGGCGGCTTGCACCGCAGGATCGGGATCAAGCGACGCGGCCAGCAGGTTGCGTGTATAGGTTTCGCGGGGCGCGTCAAAGACCTGCCGCACCGATCCCTGTTCCACGATATGCCCGCCCTGCATCACGATGACACGGTCGGCAAAATCACGCACCACCGGCAGATCGTGGGCGATGAAGATATAGCTGAGACCCAACCGCTTGCGCAGATCGTCCAGCAACTGGATCACCTGCGCCTGAATGGACACATCGAGCGCTGACACTGCCTCGTCGCAGACGATAACGCGGGGTTCCAGCGCAAGGGCGCGGGCAATGGCGATGCGCTGACGCTGACCACCGGAGAACTGGTGGGCATAGCGGTGCGCGTGTTCGGGCGACAGTCCGACCTGCGCCAGCAGTTCGGCCACCCGGTCGCGCCATTTCGCGCGGGGCAGGATATCGGGGTGGATCACCCAAGCCTCTGATATCAGGTCATAAACCGACATGCGCGGGTTCAGGCTTTGCGTCGGGTCCTGAAACACCATCTGGATGTCGCGGCGCATCTTGAACAACTCGCGCGGCGACAGGGCAAAGAGATCGCGCCCTTTGTAGATGGCGCGACCCGCGGTCGGTTCTTCCAGCCGCAACAGCGTTTTGGCCAGCGTTGATTTGCCAGACCCGCTTTCGCCGACGATGGCCAGCGTCTCGCCTTCTTCCAGCGTGAAATCGGCCCCCACCAGCGCGTCAAAGGCACCATAGGTCTTTGACAACCCGGTCACGCGCAACAGGGGTTCCGCAGCACCGGGCCGGGGTTCGGCCATGGCGCCCTTGCCGGGGGCAGCCCCGATCAGACGTTTTGTATAGGGGTGCTGGGGGTTTGCATAAACCTCTGCGGCGGTGCCTTGTTCGACGATCTCGCCGCCGTTCATCACCACGACGCGGTCTGCCACTTCGGCCACGACGCCCAGATCGTGGGTGATCAGCAACAGCCCCATGCCGGTTTCGGCCTGCAACTGCTCCAGCAGGGTCAGGATCTGCGCCTGCACCGTCACATCAAGGGCAGTCGTCGGTTCGTCCGCAATCAGGATATCGGGCCGCAAGGCCAGCGCCATGGCGATCATCAGGCGCTGCCGTTGCCCGCCTGAAAACTGGTGCGGATATTTCCTGGCCGACGCGGCGGGGTTCGGGATGCCCACCTTTTCCAGCAGGGCAATGGTTTCCCGCTGCGCCTGCGCCCGCGCGGTGCCGTGGATCACCATCGTCTCTTCGATCTGCCAGCCCACCGAATAGACCGGGTTCAGATGGCTGAGAGGGTCTTGAAAGATCATGGCAATGCGCCGCCCGTTGATCTTCAGCCGCTCTTCCGTGGTCATCTTCAGCAGGTCGCGCCCTTCGAACAGCAAGGCACCACTGGTGATCTCGCCGGGGGGGCAGTCGATCAGGTCCATGATGGCACTGGCGGAAACGGACTTTCCCGATCCGCTTTCGCCCAGAATGGCCAGCACTTCGCCCCGGTCAAGATGCCAGCTTACGTTTTTGACCGCATGGACCGGACCGCGCACGGTGTGGAAGGTGACAGACAGGTTCTGCACCTCAAGCAGGTGATCAGCCATTCTTTTTGCCTCCGATTTCCAGCCGCCAGCGTTGCTGCGGGTCAAGGGCCACGCGCAGCCAGTTCGACAACAGGTTCAGGCTAAGGGTGGTCAGGATGATCGCAAGGCCGGGCCAGAACGACAGCCACCACGCATTGGTCAGATAGCTGCGCCCTTGGCTGACCATCAGACCCCAGGTGATCTCCGGCGCCTGAATCCCGATCCCAAGGAAGGAGAGCGAGCTTTCCGCCAGCATGACAAAGGCGAAATCCAGCGTGGCGATGGTCAGAAGGGTCGGCAGAACCACGGGCAGGATGTGGCGGAACACGATCCGCAGGTCGGACGCACCCATGACGCGGGCGGCTTGCACGAACATCCTCTCGCGCACTTCAAGCACCTCGGCGCGGGTGGTGCGCAGATAGACGGGGATGCGGGTGATCGCCAGCACGAGGATGATGTTGGCGACAGACGGCTCCAGCATATACAGCACGATCACCGCCAGCAGCAGTGACGGGAACGACATGATCACATCGGCAAGGCGCGGGATGGCCTGCGACGCGCGTCCCCGCGAATAGCCGGCGACCAGCCCCAGTGACGAGCCGATCACCATCGAACAGGCCACGGCCCCGGCGGCCACCATCATCGTGTTTTGCGCGGCAACGATGATGCGCGCCAGCAGGGGCCGCCCCAGCGCATCGCCGCCCAGCACATAAAGCCAGCCCTTCGACAGATCGAACGGCACACTGTTGCGCCCGCGCAGGTTCTGTTTGTTGGCAACAGTGTCCAGCAGCCACGGGCCGATCAGCGCGCAGATCAGCACCAACAGCAGAAACAGCGCCGCCACGGTGGCGAAACGGTCGGCCAGCAGCATCCGCAGCACCGCACGCGGACCGGAAACTTCGGCCTTGGGGGTAACGGCGGGTGGGGGAAGGATTTCGGTCATTGTCATCTCAGTACCGGATGCGCGGATCAAGCACCGCATAAGCCAGGTCGATCAGCAGGTTCATCAAAAAGATCGCAAGCGCCGTCACCATGATTGCGGCCAGCACCACGGTAAAATCGCGTTGCAGAATGCTGTCGATCATCAGTTTGCCGACGCCCGGAAAGCCAAAGATGGACTCGACGACCACAGCCCCGTTCAGCATCCCCGCCGCCTGATCGCCGATGACTGTGACCACCGGCAACATCCCGTTGCGCAGGGCATGGACAAAGATCACCGGGCGCGGGCGAACCCCCTTGGCGCGGGCGGTCTTGACATAAGCCGACGACAGCGCAGCGATCATCGACCCGCGCACGACCTGCAGGATCAGGCCGAAGGGACGGATGAACAGCACCGATATCGGCATGACCCAGTGCCAGACCGATCCGGTGCCCGATGTGGGCAACCAGCCAAGATGCACCGAAAACAGCACGATCCCGACGATGGCGATCCAGAAGTCGGGGGCCGATGCCCCGATCAGCGAAAAGAACGTGGCAACCCGGTCAAACAGCCCGCCGACACGGAACGCGGCCAGCGACCCGATCAGGATGGCGGCGGCGGTGACAAGCGTCATGGTGATCAGCGCAAGGGCCAGCGTCCATTTGAACGCCTCCAGCACCACTTCCAGCGCAGGGCGCGATTTTCGAATGCTGTCGCCGAAATCCAGCCGCGCCAGATCGACGACGTAATTGAAGAACTGCACCATCAGCGGGTCGTTCAGGCCGTGGATCACGCGGAACTGTTCGCGGGCCTCAAGGCTGGCATCGACAGGCAGGTACAGCGATGTCGGGTCCCCGGTCAGCCGGGACAGAAAGAAGACCAGCACGATCAGCGCCAGCAGCGATATGGCGCTGGCGACAGCGCGTTTGCCGATGAAGGTTTTCATCGCATCCCCTTTCCCAAAAGGAACAGGACGGCGGCGATTTTCACGCCGCCGTCCCCATCATGCCAGATTACTTGAACTTGATCTGCGAAAGTTGCAGTTCCGAATTCGTGGCGATCGACGGCTTGAAGTCCAGCCGTTCCGACACGCGGCTGAAGCCGACCATGTGGAACAGGAAGACATCGGCCACCAGGTCATTGTGAACCTTGGCGAACACCGCGCTCCACTTCGGGCCGCGATCCTCGCCGGTGGCGGCCGTCGCCTCGGCGATCATCTTGTCCAGATCGGCGTCGCAAATGCCCGACTGCAGACCTTCGCAAGCGTACTTGAAGTACATCGAGAACACGGGGTCGCCGCGGTTGTTGTCGTGCATGGCCATGACCATGCGCGGGCCGCGATCTTCGGCGAAGGGCTTGGAATAGACCTGAATCCATTCCGCGACTTCCATCATCGTCAGCTTCACGTTCAGGCCGACATCGGCGAACATCTGCTGCAACGCCTCGCACACCTCGGTCACGTTGGCAAAGTTGCCGGTGCGGCAGACCATTTCGATCTCGGTGTCGACCGAAACGCCTGCGGCTTTGGCTTCTTCGACCAGGGCCTTGGCACCTTCGGGATCGAAGGGCAGGGGGGCCAGGTCGCCGTTGAACCCAAGGGTCGACGGGGGCACCATGTGGGTGGCCTTGATCGCATCGGCCGGGATCAGGGTGCCAAGGAAGGCATCACGGTCCACCGCCATGTTCATCGCCTTGCGGATGCGGATGTCGTCCAGCGGGGCCACGCCCTGATCGACGCGCAGATAAGTGGTTTCCGAGTTCGGATACGAGAAGTCAGTCGCCGGGTTGGTCGCATCGTTCTGATTGATCAGCGGCACGATGTCCGCCTCGCCCGTCTGCACCATGGCCGCGCGCACAGCATCGTCCGAGCGGAAGATGTAGGTGGCTTTGGTCACAGCGGGCTGTTCACCCCAATAGCCGTCACGGCGGTCCAGCACGATGGACTGGCCCGCATTCCATTCGGACAGGACATAAGGTCCGGTGCCGACGGGGGTGCGGGTGAATTCCAGCGGGGTTTCGGCCGGAACGATGGTCAGCGTTGACATCAGCAACGGCAGGATCGGCTGGGCCGGGTCTGACGAGATGTCGATGGTGGTGTCATCCACCACTTCGGCGGTGATCTTCATGCCGCCAAAGAACTTGGCCCCGATTTCGCAGGTCAGCTTGTCGGACAGCGTCCGCTCGATCGAGTGTTTGACATCGTCGGCACCAAAGGCCGACCCGTCCGAGAACGTGACGCCGGGGTGCAGCTTGAACCGCCAGGTGTCGGCATCGACCGATTCCCAACTGTCAGCCAGACGCGGCTTCAGCCCGCCGCCCGCTGTATCGAGTTCGGTCAGCGTTTCCGAGATGTTTTGCAAAAGCACGCGGCCGATGTTCGACTGCGAGGACATGCAAGGTTCGACGACCTCAAGCTCTTCGTTGAGGACGATGGTGATATCGGTGTCGGCGGCAAAGGCCGGGGCGGCGAAAGCAGCAAGTGCAATTCCCCCCAACAGTCGTGCAGTGGTGCGCATTGGTATCCTCCTTGTTCACAGCGGTGTTTTCATTGACCGGACGTGCTGTTGCGCCCGGTCCCCCTGTCTGCTGTCCGGTGGTCTCCTCCCCGGGCAGCATCAGGCATTACTGATATATTAGTGCATTTGATCCATAGGTAACACAGACACTTGATGCACAGTGATACAATTTCGCTATCAGTCGCACTGTCCCGGCTATCAAACCGGGGGTGTTTCGCTACGGTCTGGCCGCACGGTCTTGCGCGAGGCGGCCATCAGCAGGGTTGAGACAAAGATGAAGGCCGCGCCGATCCCGGTCGATATTCCGGCCATTTCGCCAAAGAAGGAAAAGGCCAGCAGCGCGACCAGCGGCAGGCGCAGAAAGTCGATCGGGGCCACCAGCGACGCATCGGCCAATTGAAAGGCGCGGGTGACGGCGGTCTGGTTCAGCGCGCCAAGCGCCCCTTGCAGCGCCAGCAGCCCCCATTGCGTCGGGGTCGGCGTCGTCCAGAAATACAGCGCCGGCAGCAGTGCCAGAGGTACCGAGACGATCAGGTTCCACGCCACCAGCGTGTCGGTGCTGTCGCGTCTCGCCATCACTTTCAGCATCAACTGGATGACCGCCGTCAGCAGCGCCCCCAGCAACGCCAAGGCCAGCGCGGGCGAGATAAGGGCCATGCCCTGCGTCCAGTCGGGCCGCAGCACGACTATCACCCCGATAAATCCCAAGGCTGCCGCGAGCATCCGAACCGGGCGCAGCGATTCGCCCAATAGGGCCCAGGCACCCAGCGTGACGAACAGCGGCGCGGCAAATCCGATCGAGGTGACATCCGCCAAAGGTGCCGCCCCAAGCGCCGCGAAAACCGCGACCAAGGACCCCAGTTTCAGCGCAGCGCGCAGAACGTGCATCAGCCGGTATTCGGTCTTCAGCATCGCCGGACGCTTCAGAATCCAAGGCAGCATCGCCATCAAACCAAAGGTGGTGCGGGTCAGCCCGATAACAAAAGGATGCACTTCGCGCGCCAAAAGGCGCACAATGACGGCGTCGGCAGCATTGATGAAGGCCACACCCAGCATCAGCACCACGCCGATCAGCGCGGCCCGGTCGCGGGCGCGGTCATCGCCGTTGTGATCTGCCTGGCCCATTCCACCCCCTGTCGGGCCACGCGGCCCCCGATGCCAAGACCATCGCGCAAATTCGGACTTATTGTCAACTGTATTGGTTGTTGTATTGGGGGCGAACCGGGATGAAAATAAAAAACACTGTAAAAACATATATATAAACTTGCTTGATGCGCAAAGTTTACCTTGGCGGTTACTTTTCCAACTTGACAACTACTCAGTTTGACGCGACCTTTTCCCCGTTGCCAGCCGCGATGGGTGTCTTCTGTGATGCCCCTGCGTGAGATGAGGATGCCAGATGACCCCCGATTCATCCGTGACCGCCGACCTTTCGCCTGCCGGTATTGCCGCCGCCATGACCGGGCGTCTGACAACCGTCGCCCCCGGCCGGGTTGAAGCGGTGCTGCCCTCGCCGTGTGTGCAGAATCATGCGGCGTTCCTGTCGCGGGACGGTGCAGGCGTTCTGGAATGCCTGTGGTTCGGTGGCGCGTTGGAGGGCAAGTCCGACATCTGCATCTACCGGTCGCGTCTTTTGGCCGACGGGTGGACCGAAGCCGAACAGTTGACCGACGATCCGGCCCGGTCTGAACAGAACCCGGTCCGCTTTCATGCGCCTGACGGGCGGGCGCTGCTGTTTCACACCGCACAACCTGGCGGCAATCAGGATGAGTGTTTGGTGCGGATGCGTCAGGACGGTCGGGCCCCCGTCGATCTGCCCCTGCCGCGCGGCAGTTTCGTGCGCGGGCAGGTCCATGTCCGGGCCGATGGCGCGTGGCTGTTGCCGCTGTTTCACTGCGTCCCGAAACCCGGCGCGCGCTGGACGGGGCGGCATGATACGGCATCGGTCGCCGTCACGCAGGACGGAGGTGTGACCTGGCGGTTGGTGGGTGTTCCCGGTTCCACCGGTTGCGTGCATATGACGCTGGTCGATCTGGGGCAAAAGCGGCTGGCCGCCTTTTTCCGCCGCCGTCAGGCCGACGCGGTTTACCGCACCGACAGCAGCGATGGGGGCGAAAGCTGGTCTGTGCCGGTGGCGACGGATGTGCCCAACAACAATTCATCCATCTCGGTGATCCGTCTGGTGGATGGTCGCCTTGCCATGGCCTGCAATCCGGTCAATGCCGACATGAGTGCGGATCGCCGCGTGTCCCTCTATGACGAACTTGGCCCCGATGACCGCCCCGAGGCGGACGGCGGCTGTGCCCCGATCTGGGGTGTTCCGCGCGCGCCGATGGTGCTGGCGCTGTCGTCCGATGAAGGGCGCAGCTTTCCCCATCGCATCGTGGTGCAGGATGGCCCCGGCACCTGCCTGACCAACGACAGTCTGGACGGGCGCAACAAGGAGCTGTCCTATCCCTTCCTGCATCAGGCCGCCGACGGCACGCTCGACCTTGCCTATACGCTGCACCGCCGCGCCATAAAACACGTCCGGCTTTCGCCTGACCACTTCAAGGAAACGCAATGATCGGCATCACCCTTGGCGACCCCGCCGGCGTCGGCCCCGAAGTCACGCTGAAAGCCGTGGCCGAAATGGCGGCAGAAGACCGGGCGCAGACCCGCATCTTCGGCAATCTTGAAACGTTGCAGATCGCGGCGCAGACGCTGGGCCTGTCGTTGCGCCCAGGCATCGACGTGGCTGTGACCGACCTGCCGATCGAGGGCGGGCCGCTGCCCGTTGGCAAGGTTGATCCACGCGCCGGGGATGCGTCGTTCCGGTTCATCGAATCGGCGGTGCGCGCGGCCCAGGCCGGGCAGATCGGCTGCATTGTCACCGCCCCCATCAGCAAAGAGGCGCTGAACGCGGCCGGGCACCATTACGATGGCCACACCGGGATGCTGTCGGCGCTGACGGGCGGCAAGGCCTTCATGCTGCTGGCATCGGACCGGCTGAAGGTGATCCACGCCACCACCCATGTCAGCCTGAAGGACGCGATTTCCCGCATCACGCCGGACCGCATTCTGGAAACCATCCGCGTCGGCAATGACCATCTGAAACGCATCGGGATCAAGGCCCCGCGCATCGCTGTCGCGGGGCTTAACCCGCATTGCGGCGAAGGGGGTTTGTTCGGGGAAGAAGATACGCTGATGATCGCCCCGGGCGTCGCCCGCGCTCAGGCCGAAGGCATCGACGTGCATGGCCCGATTTCCGCCGACACGCTGTTTTACCGCGCCTACAACGGGGCCTTTGACCTTGTGGTCGCGAATTACCACGATCAGGGTCACATCCCGATGAAGCTGATCGCCTTTGACACGGCGGTGAACGTGTCCGTCGGCTTGCCCATTGATCGCACTTCAGTGGACCACGGCACCGCGTTCGACATCGCCGGCAAGGGAATTGCCAAACATATCAACATGCAATGCGCCATCGCCTATGCCCGCAGGCTGGTGGCCGGAGACCGGACATGACCCATCAGATTGGCGGCGTGAATTGCGCCGCAGCCACCCCCGTCGGCGCGGATGGCGCACCGGATCTGGCGCTGTTCACCGCCCATTGCCGCGCTCTGCTGGACGAAGGCTGTCATGGCCTTGCCATTCTTGGCACGACGGGCGAGGCGAACAGTTTCGCCGTGTCCGAACGCAAGGCCCTGCTTGAGGCGGCGCTTGGGGCGGGCGTGCGCGGGGACCAGCTTCTTCCCGGCACATCGGCGTGCAACATCACCGAAACCATCGCCCTGACGAAACATGCGGTCGATCATGGGGCCAAGGGCTGTGTGCTGCTGCCGCCGTTTTACTACAAGGGCGTCAGCACCGAAGGGCTGTACCGCTTTTACGCCTCGGTGATCGAAGGGGTGGCGGATGACCGGCTGCGGGTGATCCTGTATCACATCCCGCAGGTGACACAGATCCCGATCACGCATGACCTGATTGCGCGCCTGCTGGCCGATTTCCCCGGCATCGTCGTCGGCATCAAGGACAGTTCCGGCGACAAGGACAACATGCGCGCCATGGTCGAGATGTTCCCGGCGCTTGGCGTGCTGGCCGGGGCGGACCCGTTGCTGCTGCCGTTGTTGCAGATGGGCGGGGCCGGGTGCATTACGGCCACGTCGAACCTGCGGTCGATGGATTTGCGGGTGATCTGGGACAACTGGCAAAACCTGGACCGCGCGGGCGATGTGGCAAAGGCGCAGGACAGCATCAATGGCTGGCGCACCCTGACCAACGCCTATGTCCAGCTTCCCACCGTCAAGGCGATGCTGGCCCGGTCGCGCGGTGATCGCGGCTGGCTGCGCCTGCGCGCGCCGCTGGTTGAGTTGACGCAGGCAGAGGTTGACACCGTCTGGGCCGAAATGGCCCGTTTGGGGGGATGACCATGACCAGCACGGTTGCCCGCGCCATCACCCTGCATCAGCCCAAGCGGCTGGAATTCGGCGCGGGTGCCGCCGCCCGCCTGGGCGAGTTTGCCCAACCCTATGCCCGCATCCTTGTGCTGGCCACGCCCCATACGGCGGGGCTTGTGTCCCGCCTTGGCCTGCCTGCCGATGTGACGGTGTTCACCGATGTGCCGCCCGAACCCGATGACGTGGCGTTGGACCATGCGCTGACGGTGGCGCGCGCGGTGCGGCCCGATCTGGTCGTGGGTCTGGGTGGCGGCTCGGTGATGGACGTGGCAAAACTGGTGGCCGTCCTGTGGGATGGCGCGCAAACGCTGGCCGATGTGATCGGCCCTAACAAGTTGGCGCAACGCCTTTCGGCGCTGGTGCAGGTCGCCACCACCGCAGGCACGGGGTCCGAGGCGGGCATCCGCGCGCTGGTCACCAATTCCGCGACCAAGGCCAAGATGGCGGTGGAAAGCCCGCTGATGCTGGCCGATCTGGCCATTCTTGACCCGGAGCTGACGTTCACCGTGCCCGCTGCCGTCACGGCGGCGACCGGCATCGACGCCATGGCCCATTGTGTCGAGGCGTTCACCAACATCCGCGCGCATGATCTGATCGATGGCTATGCCCGGCTTGGGTTTGGTCTGGTGGGCCGCTATCTGGCGCGCTGCGTCGCGAACGGCACCGACGCCGAGGCGCGAGGCGGCATGATGCTGGCCAGCTATTATGGCGGCCTGTGTCTTGGTCCCGTCAACACGGCTGCGGGCCATGCGCTTGCCTATCCCTTGGGCACGCGGCTGGGCCTGCCGCACGGGCTGGCGAATGCCATCATCTTTCCGCATGTTCTGGCCTTCAACGCCCCCGTCCGGCCCGAGAAAACCGCCGAAGTCATGGCGGCACTTGGTCTGACGACGTCCACTGAACCCGGCGTCGTGCTGGAACAGGCCGCAGGCTTCTGCCGGTCACTCGGGGTCGAGATGCGGCTGTCGGCGCATGGCGCAAAGGCCGACGATCTGGGCCAATGGGCGGCCGAGGCGCATGCCATCCGCCGTCTGATGGACAACAACCCCCGTGACCTGTCGGTGGCGCAAGTCGAAGGGATCTACCGCGCGGCGTTTTGACCGCGCGGTTTCCGTTCCGTCACGGTCAGCGCTGCCCTTCGAACAGGCGGTCGCGCGATCCTTGCAGGTGACGCTGCATCAGGGCGCTGGCTTGTGCCCCGTCGCGGTCGCGGATGGCGTCATGGATGGCTGCGTGTTCGGCATAGACGCCTTCCAGCCCGCCTGCCGTCTGCTTCAGCGATTGGCCGTGGAACTGCATGCCCACGGCGATGTGGCTTTCCAGCGCCTCCATCGCGATGGCGACGTACTGGTTTTCGCTGGCCCGCGCGATGGCAAGGTGAAAGGCGAAATCCGCATCCTCGCGGTGGCGCTGGCGGGCAGTCGCGTCGCGCATCGCGACCAGTGCGGCGGTGATCGTGGCAAGCGTCTCAGGACGGTGCCGTTCGGCGGCACAGGCGGCGGCGGCGGGTTCCAGCATCAGGCGGAATTCATAGCAACGGTGCAGCCCGGTGATGTTTTCAACCTGACCGAACCCCAGCGGCTGCCGGATGCCCAATTGCCGCACAAAGCTGCCCGCACCCTGCCGGGAATAAATCAGGCCCTGTTCGCGCAGTTTGCGCAGCGCCTCGCGCACGATGGGACGCGACACCTGAAATTCGGCCGCCAGATCATGTTCAGTCGGCAGGCGTTCATCCGGGCTGTAGGCCCCCGATTTGATGGCGCGGAACATCCGGTCAAAGACCTGTTCCCCCAACGAACGCCTTTGCCCCGGACCGTCACTTGCACGCTCGGATACGATGTTCATCTTGCCTCTGCCCTTTCAGCCAGCGCGACAAAGGTGCGCGCATCGCCAAACCCCCCGGATTTCGTCACCACCATCAGCCCCTTTGCCCGGCTTAGCGGCAGACCGGGCAGCACATCGCCGTCCAGATCCAGCACGTCGATGCCCAATGCGTCCAACACCGCCTCGGCCGTGGCACCACCCGTCACGATCAATGTTCTAGCATCCGCCATCAGCGGGGCAAGACTGACACCCAACGCCGCCGCAACCTGTGGTCCGCTGGCACCGCGTCCCGACACCGCCTGTACCAGCGCTATATCCGCGCCCGGTGTCGGATGCGCGATCCCGTCCGGGGCCGGGGTCCAGCCCAGACCGGGGCAGGCCGCCCGCAAGGCCGCCACCTGTTCCAGCGTGATGGGATCGGTGCTGCCGACGGCAATCACCATGGGCAGCGCCACTGACTTTTCCCCGCCCCGCCCGTTGCCCATCCGCGCCGCCAATGCAACCGCCGCCCCGCGCGCGCCAACGATCAGCGCGTTTGGGTGGTCATCGACCGCGCTGGCCATATCCTGCACTGTCAGGGTGTCGGGCACCGTCGCCACCCGGCCCAGGATCACCGGGATCGGCTGTGCCACGCCAAAGCCGCTGACGCAGCCATCCCGCACCACGCGCCCGAATTCGGGCAGGCCCGGCACGGCCAGTGTCAGCCCCGGCGGCATCGCCGCCAATTCCGCCGCCACATTCCCCTTCAGCCGCGAATCCACCTTTTTGAACAGCCGTACCCCCGCAGGCAGGGCCGCCAGCACGCCGCGCACCGCTGCCGCCGCAAGGTCGGGGGCAATCTCGCGCGACCGGGTGGACACGGCCAACACCTCTGCCCCCGTCATCGCGGCGGCCAAGGCACCCGGATGGGTCGCCACCCGCACCCGCAAACCGGCATCGGCAAAGGGGGCGCCCGCATCCAGCGTGCCGGTCAGATCATCGGCGATGATCACCAGTTTCAGCATGATCGGCCTGACAACATCAGTTGTTCACAAAGCAATTTCACACCTTTTGATTTCAAGCATATTTTGCTTTGGACAACTTTACATTTAATCATAATTATTACAACAGTGAAGCGGGTCTACCGAAGGTCGCGCATGTCTTCCACGCTGTTCGAACTGAACCAGCTTCGCTACTTCGTCGCCGTCGCCGAAGAGCTGAATTTTCGCCGTGCCGCGCGGCGGCTGAACATCACCCAGCCACCCCTGTCGCGGCATATC
This sequence comes from Pseudomonadota bacterium, assembly GCA_040385245.1. GTDB lineage: Bacteria > Pseudomonadota > Alphaproteobacteria > Rhodobacterales > Rhodobacteraceae > JAZKHT01. The sequence goes on from JAZKHT010000006.1 coordinate 54,479, forward strand.
AACCTGCTGGAACATGCGCTTGGCGTCCGGCTGTTTGACCGCACCAACCGGTCGGTGCGTCTGACTGCGGCGGGAGAGCGGTTCCTGTTCGATGCCATCGACATTCTGAAACGGGCGGAAAGTGCGTCGCTGTTCGCCCGCCAGACCGAACGGGGCGAAGGCGGCGCGCTGGTCCTGGGGTTCGTCCCATCCGCCACGCTGGAGGTGATCCCCACCATCGCGTTGCGGGCCAAAGAACGGATGCCCGGCCTAAACCTGACCTTGCGCGAAATGATGAGCTTTGAGGTCGTCGAAGGGTTGCTTGCGGGCAGTCTGGAAATCGGGCTGACCCGACTTTTGCGCCGCACCCCGCAACTGACGATGAAAAAGGTCTGGTCCGAACCCTTTGTGTTGGCGATCCCGCGCGACCATCCGCTTGCCACCAAGCCCGACCTGACCATCCACGACCTGAACGGGGTCAATTTCATCGGCTTTTCCACGGAACGCGGCGGTTTCCTGTACGAGGTGGTTCAGGGCTATCTGAACACGGTCGGCGTGACGCCCCGCACGATCTTTGCCGTGTCGCAGGGGCGGACGATCATGGCGCTGGTCGATACGGGTCTGGGCGTCGGTCTGGTGCCACGATCGAACGGGCTGATCGCGCAAAGCAACACACTGATCCGCGAGATCGAATTGCCCGATACGTTTCGGTCCGATCTCTATATGGCGATGGGGCCGAAAACGCCTGCGCCCTTGGTCACCCGTTTTGCCGCCCTGATCACCGAGATCTTGGCCGAGTGATACCGAACCGCTGCGCAGAGTGATACCTTTTGGCAATCAACTCGGTCAGTCTTTGAATTGGACGGGCGTGCCGCGAACCCCGTAAGCCAAGCACGACAATGGGAGAGACGCCGTGACCCAATCCAAGCCATTCCTGTCCGCACTGACCGGGATTTCGGGCATCCTTGTGACGCCGTTCGATGACAGCGACCGGATCGCGCCGCAGCGTCTGGCCCCGATCATCGACCGGGCGGTGGGGGCGGGGGTGCATATCCTTGTGTCAAACGGCAACACCGGCGAATTCTACAGCCTGACGCTGGACGAGGCGTTGGACATGGTGGCAGCCACCGCCGATCTGGTCGCCGGGCGCGCGCCGCTTGTCGGCGGGGCCGGGCGGTCTGTGGCCGAGGCGTGCCGTTTGGCCGCCGCATCCGCCAAGGCGGGCTGTGCGGCAGTGATGATGCACCAGCCGCCCGATCCGTTCGTGTCGCCGCGCGGCACGGTGGACTATGCCCGCCGCGTCGCGGACGCCGCCGACGGTCTGCCGGTGGTGCTGTATATCCGCAACGATGCGATCGGGCCTGCCGCCTTTGCCGCGCTGTCGGAAATCCCGTCGGTCGTGGGGGTAAAGTGGGCCACCCCGAACCCGATCAAACTGGCCGAGGCGATGGCCGCCTCTGATCCGCGTCTGATCTGGGTCGGCGGTCTGGCCGAGGTGTGGGCACCGGCACTGTGTGCGGTGGGTGCGCGCGGGTTCACCTCGGGTCTGATCAACGTCTGGCCCGAACGGTCGGTCGCCATCCATGCAGCGCTTGAGGCGCAGGATTACGCCACTGCCCGTCGCCTGATCGCAGGCATGCGCGCCTTTGAAGATGTGCGCGCCGAAGAGATGGGCGGGGCCAATGTGCCCGGCGTCAAGGCGGCGCTGGCGTTGCAGGGACTTGATTGTGGTCATGCCCGCCCCCCTGCGGCGTGGCCGCTGTCACCCGGTCAAACCGCCCGCATTGCGGCGGTGTTGAAGGATGCTGCGTGACCGTGATCATCACCACCTCGCCCGGGTTCGGGCGGGCGGGCGATTTGCCCGAACGGCTGGCGGCGACCGGCTGGACGCTGATCCGGTGTGATGAAGGAACTGTCTGCGACCATCTGGAAGAGGCGGATTTTCTGGTCGCAGGCCTGCCTGCCGTCACGGCGGAAACGCTGAACGCGGCCCCGCGTTTGCGGGCGGTCATCAAGCATGGGGTGGGGCTGGACAGCATCGCCGTTGACGCCTGCACCGCGCGCGGCATTGCGGTGCTGACCACGCCCGGCGCGAATGCGGTCGCGGTGGCGGAACTGGCCCTGACGGCGATTTTCGCGCTGTCGCGCAACCTGATTGCGGGCCATCACGGTATCATCACCGGCGGCTGGGACCGCCGCATCGGGGCTGAGGTAGAGGGCGCCAGCCTTGGCATCGTCGGATTTGGCACCATCGGGCGCATCCTTGCCGCCAAGGCGCGCGCCTGTGGCATGACCGTTCTTGCCAGCGACCCCCATCCCGACGCGGCCGCAGCGGCGGCCTTGGGCGTGACGCTGCTGCCGCTCGCCGATCTGCTGGCACGGGCCGACCATGTGTCGTTGCACGTCTTTGGCGGACCGGGCACCGCTGCCCTGATTGGCGCGGCGGAACTGGCGCTTATGCAACCCCATGCCACGCTGTTGAACTTTGCGCGTGGCGAGGTGGTCGATCTGGACGCGCTGGTGGCGGCATTGGATGCAGGTGCGCTTGGCGGGGCGGCGATTGATGCCTATACGGTGGAACCACCCGACCGCAGCCATCCGATCTTTCGCCAGCCTGCCGTGATCTTCAGCCCACACAGCGGGGCCGACACCACCGGGTCGATCATCCGGACAGGCGGCATGATCCTTGATGACATCGCCACGCTGATCGCGGGCGGCCACCCCACACGCACCGTCAACCGTCAGGTGTTCGGCACCGGAAAGACCACAGCATGACCACACGATACGCCGCCGCTGATCTGGAACACTTTGCCACGTCACTGTTCACCGCAGCCGGGCTTGACCCCGACCTTGCCACGCCCGTCGCGCATTATCTGGTGATGGGCGATCTGATGGGACACGACACCCACGGTCTGGCGTTGGCGTCGTGGTATCTGGGCCACATCGCCGATGGCACCATCCTGTGCAGCGGCGTCCCCGAGGTGCTGTCGGATCGGGGGGCCGCCGTTGCGTGGCGCGGACATCGCCTGCCAGGGGCCTATCTGGCGGAACGGGCGATGCACCTGGCCTGCGACCGTGCGGTGGATTTGGGCACCTGCACCGTCGCCGTCGGGGACGCGCATCACATCGGGGCGCTGGCCGCCTATCTGACCATCGCCACCGACCGGGGGCTGATGGCCACCATCGCCAGTTCCAGCCCCTCGGGCGCGCATGTGGCCCCGTTCGGCGGGCTGAAGGGCACGCTGACCCCTAACCCCGTGGCGCATGGTATCCCCACGGGCGGAGAGCCGATCCTGATCGACATCTCGGCCTCGATCACCACCTATAACATGAGCCAGCGGCTGATCCGCGAAGGGCGGCAGCTTTCGGGCGACTGGCTGATGGATGCGCAAGGGCAAACCACCCGCGATCCTGCCGTGCTGAATGACGGCGGCACGCTGCTGCTGACGGGGGGGCTGGATCATGGCCAAAAGGGCTATGGCATGGCCCTGCACGTCGAGGCGCTGACCCAAGGGCTGTCCGGTCTGGGCCGGGCCGATGCGCTGGTGGGCACGAACTGCGCCTTTACCGTGCAGGTCCATGACCCAGAGGCGTTCGGGGGCCGCGATGCGTTTCTGCGCCAGACCGATTGGCTGGCTGATGCTTGTCACGCAAGCCCGCCCCGCCCCGGTGGCATGCCGGTGCGTCTGCCGGGCGAGGCGGCGCAGGCCCGTCTGCGCGCGGCGCTGGCCGATGGCGTGGTGCTCTATCCCGGCATCATCGACAGTCTGGCAGGCCCTGCCGCACGGCTTGGCGTGGCCTTGCCTGCGCCCATGCAGGGCTGATCAGCCCAGTTCCAGCGTGCCCACCGCGTGCAAGTCCGGCCCCGCGACAGGGGCCGCGCCGCGAAACATCCGCGCGGTGCGGAAGGTTTCGGTAAAGCCCAAACCTGACAGGGCCGCGATCAGGGCGGTGTTCGTCTGCGGCACATCGATGATCACCGTATCCGCGGCCAGCGTCGCCGCGGCGTCCGCGATCAGCGTCAGGGCGCGGCCACTGTCGGGGGCCGTGACCGGACCTATCTTGCAGCCGGTCCGGCACAGCCGCGCGGTGGCAAAGCCAGTGCCGTCGGTCACGCTGCGGCGTGTGGCGGTGTCGGTCAGCCAAGCAGTCAGGAAACGGGGGCGGCCATAGCCGTTCGCGCGCTGGTCCCGCGTTTGCAGCCTTTGCACATCCTCAGACGTCACGGCGCGACTGTTGCCAGGGGACGCCAGAGCCGGGCCTTGCAGGCGCAGGGTGCTGCCCGCGGCAACAAAGCCCGACTTTGCGTAATTCGCCTGTTGTGCTGCGACGCCATCAAGGCCGACGCAGCGCCCGCCCGCGTGGTGCAAGGCCGCTTGCCACAACGCCAGACCGATCCCATTGCCCCGCCATGCGGGCAGGCACAGGTAAAGCCCCAGAAAGGCAAAGCGGTCATTGTGGTTCACCACCGAAATCGCGGCGACAGGCTGGCCATCGCGGTCATCCACGAAAAACCCGTCCGGGTCAGCGGCCAGAAAGGCGGACGCATCCTCCTGCCCGGGATTCCACCCCTCGGCGGCAGCCCAGGACAGGACGGTGTCCAGATCCTGCCGTGTCATGCGGCGGATCATTCGCGACCCAACGCCTCGCGCAGGGACCGCGACGTTGACGGCAACGCCCGCAGATCCAGCGACGACACAAGGTCAAGCAGGTGCCCCTTCATCAAATCCTCGGCCCGCGCCCCGTCCCGGTCGGCCAAGGCGCGCAGCAGGGCGTCGTGGGCGTGGCTTTCGCACAGCGCATTCCGCCGCGCCCAATACAGCGCGATGATCAGGGACGATCGCGCGACCAGTTGGGTGATGAAGGCGCAGATCGTGTCCTGATCGGCGATGCGGGCGATTTCGATGTGAAACAGCCCCGACAGGCGCAGCGCCCGCCCCGGATCGCCCGCGTGCAGGGCCGTGTGTTCCTCGTCTATATGGGCTTGCAGGCGCGCGACGTCGGCGGGGGTGGTGCGTTCGGCGGCGGACCGCGCGGTGCGCGGTTCCAGCAGGGCGCGGGCCTCGAACACCTCGCGCGCTTCGCGGATGGTGGGTTGGGCGACATGGGCGCCCCGGTTGCGTTGCAGCGTCACCAGCCGGTCATGCGCCAGCCGTTGCAGGCCTGCGCGCACCACGGTGCGGCTGACGCCGAAAATCTCGGCCACCTCGTCCTCGACCAGCTTGGTGCCGGGAAGCAGGCGGTGTTCGTGGATCGCCAGCGCCAGACGCCCCGCGACCGTATCGCTGGAGCCGTCCATCGCGTGGCGGGCATCGTCCATCATCGCAAACCCATCCCTTCTTGCGCCGATTCTGCGGCGTCACGCGTCCGGCGGCAAGCGGCGGCAGGTGCTGGCAAGCGCCGGGTCGGCCCGGATCGCTTATTGTATACAATTCAGTTCACGATTTCACCGCGCCACCCGTCTGTCTGCCACTTTTTCAGGCAGGGCCGGTTTCGGCATATCTGACATGCGGATTTTTCTGCCCGCTGCGCAAAAACCGCTTCAGCCATGAAAGGCGCGATACGGGGATGATGCGATGCGGAGCGGACACGACCTTGAACTTGTCCATGTGACCAAACGCTATGCGGGCGGGGCTGTGGCCGTGTCCGACGTCAGCCACCTGTTCCGCGCGGGCACCTATGTCTGCATGTTGGGCCCGTCGGGCTGTGGCAAATCATCGACCCTGCGGATGATCGCGGGGCACGAAGGCGTGACCGAAGGGTCGATCCTGCTGGCGGGCAAGGATGTGACGGCCCTGCCACCGGCCCGGCGCGGTACGGCGATGATGTTCCAAAACTATGCGCTGTTTCCCCATCTGTCGGTGACCGACAACGTCGCCTTCAGCCTGAAGATGAAGGGCGTGGACACAGGCACCCGGCGCAAGCGTGCGGGGGCCATGCTGGAACTGGTGGACATGAACGCCTTTGCGGATCGTCTGCCCGCGCAGCTGTCGGGCGGCCAACAGCAGCGCGTGGCATTGGCGCGGGCGCTGATCACCGACCCGCAGGTCTTGTTGCTGGATGAACCCCTAAGCGCGCTGGACCCGTTCCTGCGGGTGCGGATGCGGGCCGAACTGAAGCGCCTGCAACGCGAGGTGGGCATCACCTTTATCCACGTCACCCATGGCCAGGACGAGGCGCTGGCACTGGCTGACGAGGTGGTGGTGATGAACGCCGCCCGCATTGAACAGGCGGGACCGGCGCGGCAGGTGTTCAATGCGCCTGCCACCGAATTCGTCGCCCGATTCATGGGCGGGCACAACGTTCTGTCCCTGCCACAGGGGCGCTTTGCGCTGCGCGCCGACGCGGTGCGCCTTGGTCCCGAAGGGACTGAGGCCATCGTCACTGGCGTCGAATATCAGGGCGCACATGTCGCCCTGACCGCCCGCGCTGCCGGGGACCAGGAAATCCTTGCCCTTGTCCCCGAGGCCGCGTTCTTCGCCACCCCCGCAGCCCCCGGCGATGTCGTGCGGCTGTCATGGGACCAAGACCACCTGCACCGCCTTCAGTCCTGACCCTTCAACCGTAAAGGTATCCCACGATGAGCAAGATGCGTTACAGCCGCCGTTCCCTTTTGAAAGGCGGCGCTGCCGCCTTTGCCGCCAGCGCCCTTCCCGCGCCGATGATCTGGGCGCAAGAGATCAAGGACGTCACCCTGCGCCAGTTCGGCACCGGCGTGTCGAACCTGAACGAGGTCGCCCAAAAGGTGAAGGAAGACCTTGGTTTCACACTGGAAATGACGGCGCTGGACAGTGACGCCGTGACCCAGCGCGCAGCGACACAGCCCGACAGCTTTGACATCGCCGACATCGAATACTGGATATGCAAGAAGGTCTGGCCGACCGGCAACCTTCAGGCGATGGATACCAGCAAGATCCTCAATTACGACAAGATCGTCGGCATCTTCCGCAATGGCAAGCTGACACCGGACAGCGTGATCGCCCAAGGCACGGCACCGCATTCCGTAGGCTTCACCTCTGGCCCCGGCGGCACCGATTTCGTGGCCGAGGAATCGGGCTGGATGACCCTGATCCCCACGATCTACAACGCCGACACCCTTGGCATCCGCCCCGATCTGATCGGCCGTCCGATCGACACATGGGCCGAACTGCTGAACCCGGAATTCAAGGGCAAGGCGTCGATCCTTGATATCTCGTCCATCGGGATCATGGACATGGCGATGGTCTGCGAAGCGATGGGCGAGATTGCCTATGGCGACAAGGGCAACATGACCACCGAAGAGATCGACAAGACCTTCGCCATCTTCACCGAGGCGAAAAAGGCAGGCCAGTTCCGCGCCTTCTGGAAGACCTTCGATGAATCCGTGAACCTGATGGCCAGCGGCGAAGTGGTGATCCAGTCGATGTGGTCGCCCGCCATCACCGCCGTCAAGTCGCAAGGCATTCCGTGTGTGTATCAGCCGCTGAAAGAGGGGTATCGCAGCTGGGGTGGCGGGATCGGCCTGTCCAAGAACCTGTCGGGCATCGCGCTGGATGCCGCCTATGAATACATCAACTGGTATCTGTCGGGCTGGGTCGGCGGCTTCCTGATGCGGCAGGGGTATTACTCGGCCGTGCCGGAAACCTCGAAAGAGTTCATGTCGGCGGACGAGTGGGGCTATTGGTTCGAAGGCAAACCGGCGGCGGGCGATATCCTGTCGCCCACGGGGCAAAAGCTGGCCGGGGCGGGCGATCTGCGCGACGGCGGTGCCTTTGGCGACCGGATGGGCAAGGTCGCCTGCTGGAATGCCGTCATGGACGAAAACCAGTACATGGTCCGCAAGTGGAACGAGTTCATCGCCGCTTGATGGCAGACGGGGGGCCGACTGCGGCCCCCCAACCCCTTTCCCGACGCACGGATCATCCATGGACCGGTTCCTGAAATCCCCCAATGTCACGGGCTGGCTGCTGGCGGCCCCCTTGTCCGTCGTGTTGGCGGTGTTCCTGATCCTGCCGATCATCCTGATCGTCATTGTCAGTTTCTGGACGGCGACAGAGTTTTCCATCGTCCCCGCCTTTTCGTTTGAGAATTACCGATTTCTGTTCGGGTCCGCCGTTACCTGGTCGGTCTTTCTGAACACCTTCAAATATGCGGTCATCACCTGGGCCATCACCTTGGGTCTGGGCTTTACCATTGCCTATTTTCTGGCGTTCCACGTCCGCAGTCAGGGCTGGCAGACGGCGCTGTTCCTGCTGTGCACCATCCCGTTCTGGACATCGAACATCATCCGCATGATCAGTTGGATCCCGTTTCTGGGCCGCAACGGCATTGCCAATTCAACGCTGATCAGTTGGGGGGTGATCGATGCCCCGCTTGAATGGCTGCTGTTTTCCGACTTTTCGGTGATCCTGGCCTTTGTGCACCTTTACACGCTGTTCATGGTGGTGCCGATCTTCAACACCATGATGCGGATCGACCGCAGCCTGCTTGAGGCGGCGAATGACGCCGGGGCATCGGGATTTCAGACGCTGGTCAACGTGATCCTGCCCTTGACCAAATCGGGGATCATGATCGGGTCGATCTTTGTCGTCACGCTGGTGATGGGGGACTTCATCACCGTGCGCTTCATGAGCGGCAGTCAGTCCGCCAACGTGGGCCGTCTGATTTCCAATGACATCGCCCTGCTGCAATACCCGTCGGCTGCGGCCACGGCGGTGGTGCTGCTGGCGACGGTGCTGATCACCATCGGCGTGCTGCTGCGCCTTGTCGACATCAGGAAAGAGCTGTGATGGACCCGCGCCCGCGATCATTCTACGTGCTTGCCACCCTGTTCGGGCTGTTTCTTTTGTTCCTGTATGGCCCGACCCTGACCATCGCCATCCTGTCGTTTCAGGGGCCGAACGGCGGGCTGACCTTTCCGATGCGGGGGGTGTCGCTGCACTGGTTCCGCGACCTGTTTCAGGAACAGGCGGTGGGTGACATCTGGGGCGGGTTCCGGCGGTCGATCTTGCTGGGGCTGATGGTCATGGTCACGACCGTCGTCGTGTCGGTGATGGGGGGCCTTGCGTTTCGCAAGCGGTTCGTCGGCGCAGGCGTGCTGTTCCAACTGGTCATCGCCAGTCTGGTGATCCCGTCGATCCTTGTGTCCTTGGGCGTGGGGCTGATGTTCAGTCAGGGCGGCCTGGGGGTGCATTGGGCCACCTCGGGCTTTGGGGCGCAACTGACGTGGACGCTGCCCTTTGGCCTGCTGATCATGTTCGCCGTCTTCAACCGCTTTGACCCCGCCTTCGAAGAGGCGGCGCGCGATCAGGGCGCGTCCCCCTGGCAGACGATCCGGCATGTGGTGCTGCCAATCATCGCGCCGTCACTGATCGGGGTGGCGCTGTTCGGCTTCACCCTGTCTTACGACGAATTCGCGCGCACCTTGCTGACGGCGGGCAGCTACAACACCCTACCGCTGGAAATCTACGGCATGACCACCAACGTGACGACGCCGGTGATCTTTGCGCTGGGCACCCTGACAACTGTGTTTTCGCTGATCGTGATCGCGTCCTTCCTGTTGGCGGTGCGCGTGATGGACCGCCGCCGCGCGCGGGCCGGATCTGACGCGGGCAAGGGGGTTTAGGTGCGGCTTCTGTATATCAACCCCAACTCGACCGCCGCGATGACCGACGGGATCGTGGCCGTGGCGCGCAAGGCGCTGCCGGGGGCCGAGGTGCTGGGTTGGACCAACATCGACGGCCCGCCCGCCATTCAGGGCGCGGCAGATGGCGCGCTGGCCGTGTCGGGGGTGCTGGCGCTGCTGCCCCGCGCCAAGGCGGCCGGGGTCGATGCCATCGTCATCGCCTGTTTCGATGACACCGGTCTGGATCAGGTGCGCAGCGCCGCCCATTGCCCGGTGCTGGGCATCGGGCAGGCGGCGTTCCATATGGCAGCGCTGCTGGGGCACCGATTTTCGGTGGTGACAACCCTGCCGGTGTCGATCCCGGTGATCGAGGACAATATCGCTGCCTACGGGTTTGAAGCTGTGTGCGCGCGAGTGCGGGCATCGAACCTTGGGGTTTTGGAGGTCGAGGCCGCATCCCCCGCCACCATGGCGCGTCTGCGGCAGGAACTGGCCTTTGCCGAGGCGCAGGACGGGGTGACGGCGGCAGTTCTGGGCTGTGCGGGCATGGCGCCTTTGCTGGATGATCTGGCCCGTACCAGTGGCCTTGTGCTGATCGACGGGGTGGCTGCGGCGGCGCTGCTGGCGGGGCCGGTCGCGCGTGCGGCGGCATCGGGCGCAGGCTTGCGCATGGCGGCACCCGGATGGCACAACGGGCCATAAGCCCGGAGTGACCCATGACTCGATTTGCCGACCGGATGCAGCGCGTCCAGCCCTCTGCCATCCGCGAATTGCTGGAACTGGGGGCGGACCCGTCGATCATCTCGTTTGGCGGGGGCTATCCCGATGCCAGCATGTTTCCGGTGGCCAATCTGGAACAGGCCTACCGGATGGCGTTGGCCGAACCGGGCGGGGCGGCGCTCCAATACACCCTGTCGGACGGCAGCCCGCGCCTGCGCGCGGATGTGGCGGCCCTGATGCGCGCTGATGGGGTGGACTGTCAGCCGCAGGACGTGCTGATCCTGCAAGGGTCGCAACAAGGCCTTGATCTGGTGGCAAGGATGCTGGTCGATCCGGGCGACGTGATCGTGACCGAAGACCCGACGTTTCTGGGCGCGCTGATCGCGTTCAACCCCTGCGGGCCAGCCTATGCCGCCATCCCGATGGATGATCAGGGCATGCGGATGGACGTGCTGGAAACGGTGCTGACCTCCACCCCGCGCGTGCGGATGATCTATACGGTGCCCGATTTCCAGAACCCGACCGGCATCACCATGTCGCTGGCGCGGCGCAAGCAGTTGATCGCGCTTGCAAATCTTCATGACGTGATTGTGCTGGAGGACACGCCCTATCGCCGCATCCGCTTTACCGGCAGCGATATCCCGACGCTGAAAAGCATGGATACGGAAGGCCGGGTGATCCACCTTGGCAGCTTTTCCAAGGTGCTGGCCCCCGCGTTGCGGCTGGGCTGGGCGGTGGCGGCACCCGACATCATCGACCGGCTGGGCCTGCTGAAGGTGGCCGCCGACACCATGACCAGCACGCTGAACATGGCGGTGGCCAGCCTTTATCTGGAACGGTTCGATCTGCCTGCCCATGTCGCGGCGCTGCAAATTGCCTACGGGCGCAAGAAGGACGTCATGCTGGACGCCATCCGCAGGCATTTGCCGCAACAGGTGCAGGCGACCGACCCCGAGGGCGGCATGTTCACCTGGCTGACCTTTCCCGAAGGCTTTGACGCGACCGCCTTCATGCGCGACCACGCCTTGCCAAAGGCAAAGGTTGCCTATGTGCCGGGGGCCACGTTCTTTCCGGTCACCGAACGCGCCAACCACGCGCGGCTGTGCTATTCCAACCAACCGGTGGACCGGATCGAGGCGGGGATTGCCGCCCTTGGTCTGGCATTGAAAGGGGTGATGTGAATGACCGTGACCGTGTATCCCGCTCTTGCCACCCTGACGGACGACGAGGTTGCCCGCTGGCGTGCCATTCCCGTGGCGGTGGCCGTCGATCTGGACCCGTTGGCGCAGATCGATCCGGCGATCCGGCCCCTGTGTCCACCGGGGCGGCAAACGCGGCTCTTTGGCCGCGCGGTGACGGCGCTGGTCGGCCCGCCCGATTTTGGGGCTGTGGTGCATGCGCTGGATGTGATCCGACCCGGCGAGGTGCTGGTGATCGCCGCCGCAGGCCACCGCGAGACGGCGATGATCGGCGATGTGCTGGGCGGACATCTGCGCGGCATCGGGGCGGCGGGCATCGTCTGCGACGGGGCGGTGCGTGATGTGGGCACATTGGCGGGGTGGGATGATTTCCCGGTGTTTTCCCGCTGGATCACCCCGCGCGGCCCGACCTCGGCCGACCGTGGCGCGGTCAATCGGGCGGTCGTTGTGGGCGGGCGTCTGGTCAGTGCGGGCGATCTGGTCATTGGCGATGATGATGGTCTGGTGTGCCTGTCACCCGCCTCTGTGCGCGGCCTGATAGACGCCGCCGAGGCGAAACTGTCGCGCGAGGCGGAATGGACGGCATCGCTGGCACGGGGCGTATCCGCCGCCGCAACCTTTGGCCTGAAAGACCCCGCGCGGGGATGATCCGCGACGCGGGTTCGCTGCAGTGACATGAGTATTTGAGCGAAGAAAAAGCTGTCCGCCCCTTTGCATTGCGCAAGGTCAAGGACAGGGCGCGGACCCTGAAACAGTCTCGACTGTGGAGGATGCGATGTTCCAGAACCGCGATCAGGCAGGGCAGGCACTGGCCGCCCTGTTGCGACACCACCGGGGGGCGGTCGTTCTGGCCTTGCCGCGCGGCGGGGTGCCGGTGGCCGTGCCCATTGCGGTGGCGGTGAAAGGGCCGCTCGATCTGCTGCTGGTGCGCAAGGTGGGGGTGCCGGGGCAGCCGGAACTGGCGGTGGGGGCCGTGGCCGGGCCCCGGGGCGACCGGCTGGTGATCAACGACGCGGTGGCGCGGATGGCGGGGCTGACCCCTGCCCAGATCGACCGGCTTGCCGATACCGCGCGGGCGGAACTGGAACGGCGGCGCGCGCTGTGGACGGCGAACCGTCCGCCGCCCGCCGTTGCGGGGCAAACGGTGATCCTTGTCGATGACGGTGCCGCCACCGGTGCCACAATGCGGGCGGCTGTTGATGCGCTGCGCACGATGGGGCCAAAGCGCATCGTGGTGGCGCTGCCCGTCGCATCCGCCGAGGCGTTGACGGCGCTGGAAATGATTGCGGACGAAGTTGTTTGCCTGCTGCGCCCGATCCCCTTTTACGCGGTCGGCGCGCATTACCACGACTTCCCGCAGATCGCGGATGACGCGGTGCAAACCCTGCTGAACGCGGCGCAAAGGAACCAAGCGCCGCGCTGATCGCTGTCATGGCAAAGGGACCGCGATGACACAACGATCCATATGGAAGGGCCACCTCAAGGTGGCGCAGGTGATCTGCCCCGTGGCGCTGTATGCGGCAGCGTCAACGTCGGACAGGGTTACCTTTCACACCATCAACCGGGCCACCGGCAATCGCGTGCAGCGCGACTTCATCGACAGCGAAACCGGCAAGCCCGTCGCACGCGACGATCAGGCCAAGGGCTATGAGGTGGCGCCCGACACGTTCGTGGTGCTGGAACCAGACGAACTTGCCGCCGCGGTTCCCGACAGCGACAAGACGCTGAATGTACGCAGCTTCATTGCCTGCGGGGCGGTGGACGGGGTCTATTTCGACAAGCCGTATTTTCTGGCCCCGCAGGATGCCGACAGCGCCGAGGCTTTCGTGCTGTTGCGCGACGGGATGCGGAGCGCAGAGGTCGCAGCACTGGCGCAGACCGTTCTGTTCCGCCGTCTGCGCACCCTGTTGATCCGTCCGCATGGCACGGGCCTGATCGGCACGACGCTGCATTTTGATTACGAGGTGCGCGCCGCGACAGAGGTGTTTGCGGATATGAAAAAGATCAAGATCACCGGCGAAATGCTTGATCTGGCGAAACATATCATCGTCACGAAAACCGGCAAGTTTGACCCGGAAACCTTTGACGACCGCTATGACGCCGCCCTTGCCGATCTGGTGAAGGCGAAGATGGCGGGCCGCAAGATCAAGCCGCGCGCAGCACCCAAAGTCGCGAAGTCCACCGATCTGCTGGCGGCCCTGCGCGAAAGCGCAAAGACGGCCAAGCCTGCGCCGAAACGAAAGGCAGGCTGATGGCACTGGAGGATTATCGCGCCAAGCGGGATTTCACCGCCACGCCTGAACCGGCAGGCAAGCAGACCGCCGCAGGCGGCAACAGTTTTGTCATCCAGAAACACGCGGCGACGCGCCTGCATTACGACCTGCGTCTGGAACTGGACGGGGTGCTGAAAAGCTGGGCCGTGACGCGGGGACCAAGTCTTGTGCCCGGCGAAAAGCGCCTTGCCGTGCAGGTCGAGGATCACCCGTTGGATTATGGCGATTTCGAAGGCCACATCCCAAAGGGTCAATATGGCGCGGGCAGCGTGATCGTCTGGGATCGCGGCACATGGACCCCAGAAGGCGACCCCGCCAAAGGTCTTGCCAAGGGGCATCTGGAATTCGATCTGGCGGGGGAAAAGTTGGGCGGGCGCTGGCATCTGGTGCGGCTCAAGGGGAAACCCGGCGAAAAGCGCAAAAACTGGCTGCTGATCAAATCCGAGGATGACGCCGCGCGCGGCCCCGATGCGCCCGATATCCTGACCGAGCGGCCAGAGTCCGTAAAGTCGGGCCAGTCGCTGGACGCTTTGGCCAGGCAGAACCCCGACCCGAAACCCGCCCGCACGCGCAAGGCCAAGACCGCAGCCTTGCCCGATTTCGTTCCGCCCGCCCTTGCCACGCTGAAACCGAAACCACCCTTGGGCGACGCGTGGCTGCACGAGATCAAATTCGACGGCTACCGTCTTCAGGCGCGGCTGGATCATGGCGGCGTGCGGTTGCTGACCCGCAATGGCCACGACTGGACCACGCGTTTTGGCGCAAGGATCGCCGCCGCCTTTGCGGCCTTGCCGGTGCAGACCGCCCTGATCGACGGCGAACTGGTGGTCGAAGGGGCGGGCGGCGCGTCGGATTTTTCGGCGCTGCAGGCCGATCTGTCGGCGGATCGCACGGATCGGTTCACCTTCTACGGCTTTGATCTGCTGCACCTGAACGGGCAGGACATGACGCCTTTGCCGTTGGTCGACCGCCGGGCCGCCCTTGGCAATGTCTTGCCCGCTGACGGGCCTTTGCGGTTCAGCGCACATTTTGACGATCCGGGCGGGCTGGTGCTGGAACATGCCTGCCGGCTGAGCCTTGAGGGGATCGTGTCCAAGAAAAAGGACACGCCCTACCGGTCGGGCCGGACGGGGGGGTGGGTGAAATCCAAATGCTCGGCCCGGCAGGAATTTGTCGTGGCGGGCTATGTCCCGTCCACCACCACAAAAGGCGCGGTCGGGTCGCTGGTCCTGGGGCTTTACGACGGGGGAGGTGAGGGCGATCTGCGCCATGTGGGCCGCGTCGGCACCGGGTTCACCCAATCCGTGGCGGCGGATCTGTACCGGCGGCTGCACGGGATCGAACAGGACGCATCCCCGTTCCCAAAGGGCACCGATGTGGGCAACGAAGTGCGCTTTGTCCGCCCTGAGCTGGTGGCCGAAGTGGATTATCGCGCCTGGACGGCGGGCGGGTTGGTGCGCCACGCCGCCTTTCGCGGCCTGCGCGAAGACAAGGATGCGACCTCGGTTGTGCGCGAAGATGCGCCCGCCAAGACCACCCCCGAACCTGCCGCCCGCCGCCGCGTGGCGCTGACCCACCCCGACCGGGTCTATTGGCCGGATCAGGGCATCACCAAGGAAGGGTTGGCGGACTACTACGCCGAGGTGTGGCGCCACATCGCCCCCCATATCGTCGGTCGGCCGTTGGCGCTGTTGCGCTGTCCGACCGGCATCACGGGGCAGCAGTTCTTTCAGAAACACCTGTGGAAAGGGGCGGGCAAGGCGATCACCCGTATCCGCGATCCGAAAGGCGGGGATGACTTTGTCGGCGTCAACGATCTGGACGGGCTGATGGCGCTGGTGCAGGGCGCGGCGCTGGAAATCCATCCTTGGGGGGCGTCCGGTGGCGATCTGGCCCACCCCGACCAGATCACCATGGACCTCGATCCCGGCGAAGGGGTCGGGTGGCAGGCCATGATCGACGCCGCAGGCGAGGTGCGCCAGCGATTGGACGACGCGGGTCTTGCCACCTTCGTGAAAACCTCGGGCGGCAAGGGGTTGCATGTGGTGGCCCCGCTGAAACCATCGGCCGATTGGACAGCCGTCAAGGCCTTCACCAAGGGGCTGGCCCAGGCGATGGCCGCCGATGCCCCCGACCGCTATGTCGCGACCATCGCCAAATCGGCCCGCAAGGGGCGCATATTGGTTGATTATCTGCGCAACCAGTACGGTGCCACCGCCGTCGCCGCCTATTCCACGCGCGCCCGCCCCGGAGCGGGTGTGTCCGCCCCCCTGTCGTGGGACGAGGTGCCGGATCTGCGCGCAGGCGATCAGTTCACCCTGCCCAACATGCCGACACGGCTGGCTGCACTCGGGTCCGATCCGTGGCAGGATTTCCGCAGCAGCGCCGCCCCGTTACGCACAGGTCGGCGCAAGTCATAACGGCGGCTACCGCTTGCCCGCATCGATGCTTTTGCGCAACGCGTCCATGATGCTGATGACATTACCCTTTTCCACGGGCTTGTCGCGGGCGGGCGCAAGTTTCTTGCCCTTCTTCTTGGCGGCGATGATCTTGCGAAGGCTGGCCTGCACCGGGTCATGGACCAGTTCGGCATCCCATGGCGCGGTCATCGACGTGATCAGCGTGGCCAGCATTCCAGCCAGCTTTGCATCGGGCTTCGCATCATCCAGACCGGCAAAGACCGCATCCGCCGCCCGCACCTCGTCGCCAAAGCGCAGCGTCCACATCACGATCCCGCCAGCCTGCGCGCGCAGCATCACCGCCCGCTCGCGCCCCCCCATCACCAGACGCGAGATGCCGACCTTGTCCGTCGCCTCCATCGCTGATCGGATAACGGCAAAGGCCTCTTCGCCCACGGGATCGGCGGGGCGCAGGTAATAGGCGCTGTCATACCAGATCCAGCCGATGTCAGCGTTGGGCACAAAGGTCTGGATGTCGATGGTGCGGGTGCTGTCCAGGGCGACCGCCTCCAACTCGTCGTCTTCCAGCAGGACGAACTCGCCTTCGCCGCGCGGATAGCCCTTGGCCTGTTCGTCATCCTCGACCGGCTCATGCGTGACGGCATCGACGTAGCGGCTTTCCACAGGATTGCCTGTCGCCCGGTTCAGGGTGCGGAATTTGATGCGGTCCGCATCGGTTGTCGCGGGCACCAACTCGATTGGGCAGGTCACCAGCGAAAGCTTCAGATAGCCCTTCCAATAGCTGCGTGGCGGCATGTCGCCCCCCTTTCGCCTTCGCAATGCGCGGGTCGCCGTCACGGTTCCCGACACCCCCGGCTTTAAGTTGTTCAGCTTGGCGGAAACATCCCCAGGGGTGGATGCGGCGCGGCAGCAAAGGGGGGCAGACAGCCCGCCTTTCTGCCGCGTGGGGTCAGCCGTCCAACGCGGCCTGCCCGTCAGGCGATCCCGGCGGCAAGGCGGGTGAAAATCGCGGTGATCTCTGCCTCGGTGCTGCGGTCGGGGGCACCGTTCGCCACGTCTTCCCTGCTCCACATCCAGCTTTGCACCGGATCGTCGCGCATGGCCCAGGCACCGAACAGCCGATCCTCTGGGGCGATGGTGCTGCGGGACAGTTGGCGCACCTCCAGATGACGGTCGTCTTTTCGGATGCGTGCGTAGGTCGCCTCGACCAATGCCTCGGGCCCCTCCAGCCATTGCAGATAAAGATCATCCCGGCAGATCAGCGCGCCGGTGATGCCGTCACGGGCATTGCAGCGGCGCGCGTCCATCAGGATGCCCGCCAAAGCGGCGGCGTCAAAGCCGAAGGGACGCGAGGCATAGGTCAGCCGGATCAGCGTCATCTGTGCGCCCCTTTGGCTTAGGCTGCGCATTCGGGGCGCGGGTTCCTCGTTTCAGCCTAGACCCTTTCGCGCCAGTGCGCTATGGCCCTGCGCATCCAGATATTGTCCGAAGGGTCCGCCCATGAAAGCCGCCGTCGTCACCTTTCCCGGTTCGAACTGCGACCGCGATCTTGCCACAGCGTTCGAGGCTGCCGGTTTCCAGGTCGCGCGCGTCTGGCACAAGGATACGGCCCTGCCGGTCGGTGTTGATGTCGTGGGGGTTCCGGGCGGATTTTCCTTTGGCGATTACCTGCGCTGCGGGGCGATTGCCGCACAATCCCCGATCAGCGCCGCGATCAAGGCCCATGCGGTGCGGGGCGGCTATGTGCTTGGCATCTGCAACGGCTTTCAGGTGCTGACAGAAATGGGTCTGCTGCCCGGTGCGTTGATGCGCAATGCAGGGCTGAAGTTCGTCTGCAAGACCGTGTCCTTGCGTGTGGCCACCACCGACAGCGCCTTTACCGCCGGCTATGGCCGGGGTCAGGAAATTGCCCTGCCCGTCGCGCACCATGATGGCAACTATACCATTGACGCCGAAGGCCTTGCCCAACTGACCGCCGAGGACCGCATCGCCTTTACCTATGCGCAGGACGTCAACGGCTCCATGGCGGGGATCGCGGGCATCCTGTCGGCCAACCGCCGCGTGCTGGGCATGATGCCCCACCCCGAACGCGCAGCCGACCCGGCACTGGGCGGAACCGACGGTGCGGCCCTGTTCACCTGCGCCATGGGCGGGATGGCGCTTGCCTGAAACCCGCCACGGCGGCCATGCTTGAGGCTGCCGAACCGGGGGCCTAGATTGCCGCCATGCAGGACACGGACCTTCCCAACCCCACATCAGACGCCTCGCAGGGGATTTCCTGGCGTGTGAAACTGGTCGTCGCCCTGTTGGTTCTGCTGGCGGTGGGCGTGGTTCTGGTCACCAACCGCTGGCTGAGCGAGCGGTTCACCGAAACCACGCGCAACCGGGCGGAACTGCGGCTTGCGTTATATTCGGGCAACATCGTGTCAGAGTTGCAGCGCACATCCGTCGTGCCGTTGTTGTTGTCGGGCGATCCTGCGGTGGTCGATGCGCTGCGGGGCGGGGATTTTTCCGGTACATCGCAAAAGCTGATCACGGTGCAAAAGGAAATCGGCGTGGCGTCGATCCTGCTTCTGGACCGGGGCGGGCGCACGGTGGGGGCGACGAACCGCAACCTTCTGGGCACCAGCCACCGCGCATCCGGTTATTTCGTCGAGGCGCAGCGCACCAAGGACACGATCTTTTCGGCGCAGGCGCGCGAAGGCGGCGGTTATGATTTCACCTACTCGCGCGCGGTCGTAGTAGACGGGCGGGCGGCAGGGGTGATCGTCGTTGCCGTCGATCTGATGAAATACGAACGCGCCTGGTCCGGGTTGCAGGATGCGGTTCTGGTGACGGACAGCGAAGGCACCGTGATCCTTGCGACCGAACCGCGCTGGCGCGGGCTGCCGCTGACCGAGGCACTGGCCGTGCGCAACGCGCCATCGGCACTGGGACGGGCGCTGCAGGCGACCGCCGACTGGGCGCAAAATCCGCCCGATGCCTATGTGCGCGGCGAGGCGGTGCTTCGCGCCGAAGCGCGGGTTCCGTTCCGGGGCTGGCGCATGGTCACCTTTACCGCCTACGATTCCGTGCGCGAACGGGTGAACGGTGTTCTGGCGCTGGAGATCATGGGCTTTGCCATTCTGATGGCCCTGACCTTTTATCTTCTGTCGCGCCGAGCGTGGTCGCAGACCATGTCGTTCCAACGCGAATCCGCCGAACTGCGGCTGCTGAATGCCCGGCTGCAGCGCGAGATTGCCGAACGCGAAAAGGTCCAGAAAGACCTTGAGGTGGCGGAACTTACGCTGGCGCAATCGTCCAAGCTGGCCGCCTTGGGCGAGATGTCCGCCGCTGTCAGCCACGAGTTGAACCAGCCCCTTGCGGCGATGAAAACCTATCTGGCCGGTGCGCGTCTGTTGCTGCAACGCAAGCGCCCCGAAGAGGCGCTGTCGTCGTTTCAGCGCATTGATGATCTGATCGAACGCATGGGCGCCATCACGCGGCAACTGAAATCCTATGCCCGCAAGGGTGGCGAGGCGTTCGAACCCGTGGATGTCCGTGCCGCGCTTTCGTCAGCCCTGTCGATGATGGAGCCGCAGTTGAAACTGCGCGTCGTCAAGATCACCCGCACCCTGCCGCGTCAGCCGGTGATGGTCATGGCCGACCGGCTGCGGCTGGAACAGGTCATCATCAACCTGCTGCGCAACGCATTGGATGCGACCAAGGACACCAACCAGCCGCAGATCGACCTGATCCTGTCGGCAGGCGAAACCGCGACCCTGACGGTGCGCGACAACGGGCACGGGATCACCGATCTCGATAACCTGTTCGAGCCGTTCTACACCACCAAAAAACCCGGTGAAGGGGTGGGCCTTGGGCTTGCCATCTCGTCCGGGATCGTGACCGACCTTGGCGGTCGGCTGACCGCGCGCAATGCCGAAGGCGTAGGCGCGGTGTTCGAGATGCAACTGCCCATCTTGGGCAAAGAAGTTGAAGCAGCAGAATGAGGACGATATGGCGCGCGCAATGAAGGTGGCGATCGTCGATGACGAGGCCGATATGCGGCAGTCGATCAGCCAATGGCTGGCCCTGTCAGGCTTTGACACCGAGACATACGCCAGCGCCGAAGAGGCGTTGAAAGGCATCGGCCCCGAGTTTCCGGGCGTGGTGGTCAGCGACATAAAAATGCCTGGCATGGACGGCATGGCCTTTCTGAAACGGCTGATGAGCATGGACAGCGGCCTGCCGGTGATCATGATCACCGGTCACGGCGATGTGCCGATGGCGGTCGAGGCGATGCGCGTCGGGGCCTATGATTTTCTGGAAAAGCCGTTCAATCCCGACCGGATGACCGAACTTGCCAAACGGGCGACGCAAACCCGGCGGCTGACGCTGGACAACAGGGCGCTGCGCAAGGAGTTGTCGGACGGGTCGGTGCTGATGAAAAAGCTGATCGGCTCCAGCGCCGTGATGGAACGGCTGCGCGAAGACATCCTTGATCTGGGGCAGGCCGACAGCCACGTCCTGATCGATGGCGAAACCGGCACCGGCAAGACGCTGGTGGCACACGCGCTGCATGCGGTCGGTCCCCGTGCGGGACGCAAATTCGTGACCATCTCTTGTGCGGCCTGGTCCGAGGATCAACTGGTGTCGAAACTGTTCGGCCCTGCCGAAGACGGCGCGATCCCGCTGGTGGAAGAGGCGCGCGGCGGCACCCTGTGCCTTGAGGACGTCGAAGCACTCAGCCACCCGCTGCAATCGCGTCTGCTGACGATGATCAACGAACAGGGCACCCCGCCCGAAACTCGCATCATCGCCATCTGCAACGAACATGCGCCCGACAAGACGCTTGAAGATGTGCTGCGGTCGGACCTGTTCTACCGCCTTGGGGCCATGACCATCGTGCTGCCGCCCCTGCGCGTGCGGGGCGAAGATATCCTGACGCTGTTCACCCGCATGTCCGAACAGTTCGCCGAAGAATACGGCTGCGAGGCCCCGCAAGTGACCGCACAAGAGGCGGCGCAACTGTTGCAGGCCCCCTGGCCCGGAAATGTGCGCCAACTGGTGAACATCGCCGAACGCGCCGTGTTGCAGAACCGGCGCGGGTCAGGGTCCATCGCCAGCCTGCTGATGGCCGACAACGAGGCGACCGGCCCCGCCATGACGACAGAGGGCAAGCCGCTGAAGGAATATGTCGAGGCGTTCGAGCGGATGCTGATCGACAATACCATGCGCCGCCACAAGGGCAGCATCGTCGCCGTGATGGACGAATTGTGCCTGCCCCGGCGGACGTTGAACGAAAAGATGGCGAAGTACGGGCTTAGCCGGGGGGACTACGTCTAGGCGCGGCGCGTGCCGGATGCCGGGCAGGGGGGCTGTCTGCCCCCCACCGGTCACGCGTGCCGCGCGCCCGTCCCCCCGAGGATATTTTTACAAAGAGGAACAGGGGCCTTGGGGTGTCTGCGCGCCCGCAGTCCCGGATCATCCCCAAATCATCCCCAAATCACCCATTGTCATTGCGACTGCTTTCCCGGTAGGGTTGCCCCACGCGGGGCTTTGCCGCGCTGTGAAATTCTCTGCCCGTCTTGCTGGCGCGCGTTGTGTGCCGTGGGATGGACAGTCGGATCGGTCGAAAGATCGTCATATTGCCCGCCAAGTCATTGACAAAAGCGGGCTTTTTCAGGTGGGCCCGCAAGGTGCCCGAAAGAGAACCGCGATGAGACGCGCGATATTGACAGCGACAGGCGAGGGCTGCCCAAAGGGTAGGGCCCTGCCGTTCGCGTCGCGCGCCCTCGCCCGAACAAGCCGCCTTATCCCTGATGGCCCACCGGTCGAAGCATGCTTCGGCCTTGGTGTCAGGCCGGGCGCATTGGAACCCCATGGTCAAGAAAATGCTGATAGACGCCACCCACGCGGAAGAGACCCGCGTTGTGGTGGTGGACGGAAACAAGGTCGAAGAATTTGACTTTGAAACAGTAAACAAGCGGCAGCTCGCCGGGAACATCTACCTTGCCAAGGTCACGCGGGTGGAACCGTCGTTGCAGGCGGCCTTTGTGGATTACGGCGGAAATCGCCATGGATTTCTGGCCTTTGCCGAAATCCACCCCGATTACTACCAGATCCCGGTTGCCGACCGCAAAGCCCTGCTGGACGAAGAGCGGGCCTATAACCGCGCGCAGGACGACGAAGACAGCGGTCGCAACCGCCGCAAGCCGCGCCCCGCGCCCAAGGCGCAAACCGCCCGCCGTGACGACGCTGTGACCAGCGGCGACATCGCCGGGATGGACGTGGTCGATCTGGGCGAAGAAACCGGCGCGGATGCGTTGCTGGACGATCGCGCCGCAGTCCCGGACGTGCACAGCCATGATCACGACCACGATCATTCGCCCGCGCAATCGGACAACGGCGATGCGCCTTACCGCGCCATGGATCACGCCAGCGAAACCGACGACGAGATCGAATCCATCGCGGAAGAGGACGTGGCCGAGGAAATCAGCCATTCACGCAAGCCGCGCCCCCGGAAATACAAGATCCAGGAAGTGGTCAAGGTCCGCCAGATCCTGCTGGTGCAGGTCGTCAAGGAAGAACGTGGCAACAAGGGTGCTGCGCTGACCACCTATCTGTCTCTGGCCGGGCGCTATTGCGTGCTGATGCCGAACACGGCGCGGGGCGGCGGGATTTCCCGCAAGATCACCCAAGCCGCCGACCGCAAGAAACTGAAGGAAATCGCGGGCGAGATAGAGGTGCCCGAAGGTGCCGGCCTGATCATCCGCACGGCGGGTGCCAAGCGCACCAAGGCCGAGATCAAGCGCGACTATGAATACCTGATGCGCCTGTGGGAACAGATCCGCGAGTTGACGCTGAAATCCATCGCCCCCGCCCCGATCTATGAAGAGGGCAATCTGATCAAACGGTCGATCCGCGATCTATACAACCGCGAGATCGAGGAAATTCTGGTCGAGGGCGAGGCAGGGTATCGCACCGCAAAAGACTTTATGAAGATGATCATGCCGTCGCACGCCAAAGTCGTGCAGCGGTACGATGAATCGATGCCGCTGTTCGCGCGCTATCAGGTGGAAAGCTATCTGGCGGGCATGTTCAACCCGGTGGTGCAGTTGAAATCCGGCGGCTATATCGTCATCGGCATCACCGAGGCACTGGTGGCCATCGACGTGAACTCGGGCCGGGCGACCAAGGAAGGCTCGATCGAGGAAACCGCGCTCAAGACCAACGTCGAGGCGGCCGAGGAAATCGCGCGGCAGTTGCGTCTGCGCGACCTTGCCGGTCTGATCGTCATCGACTTCATCGACATGGAAGAGCGCAAGAACAACGCGACCGTCGAGAAAAAGCTGAAGGACAAGCTGAAGACTGACCGCGCGCGCATCCAGGTGGGCCGCATTTCCGGCTTTGGTCTGATGGAGATGAGCCGTCAGCGCCTGCGTCCAGGCATGCTGGAATCCACGACGCAGCCCTGTTCGCATTGCCACGGCACCGGCCTGATCCGGTCGGACGACAGCCTTGGCCTGCAAGTGCTGCGCGCGTTGGAAGAGGAAGGCACGCGCAAGCGGTCGAAAGAGGTGCTGCTGAAGGCCCCGATCGGCATCGTGAACTTCCTGATCAACCAAAAGCGGGAACACGTCGCCTTGATCGAGGCGCGCTATGGCATGTCGGTGCGGATCGAATGTGATCCGTCGCTGGTCAGCCCCGACTATTCCATCGAAAAGTTCAAGACGGCGCTGCGCGTCGTGCCCGAGGCCCCGGTGATTTCCGGCAACGCCGCCCTGATGGGTGCGCCTGTCGAGGAAGAGGACGAGGATATCGTCGAAGACGACATCATCGACGATGTCGAAGAGGCGGAAGTGGTGGATGCTGCCCCCGCCGAGAAGGCCGAAAAGGCCGAAGCTGGCGACAAGGGCGATGGCACCGGTCCGGCCAAGAAAAAGCGTCGTCGGCGGCGGCGGCGCAAGGGCACCAATGGGGCGAACGGCGCACAGGCCGGTCCGTCTGATGCGGGTGCCGACGACGAGGACGACGAAGACGGCGACGACGAGGGCGGCGACGATACGGGCGATGACGGCGATGCGTCCGCTGTTGCGGTAACCGAGGTGGCCGTGGCCGAGGCTTCGGTGGCTGAAGTGGAAGCGACCGAGGCGGAGCCTGCAAAGAAACCCACCCGCACCCGCGCCCGGTCCACCGCGTCAAAGTCGGTCAAGGCAAAGACTGCGGCAACCAAGGCAGCCCCCGTCAAAGCGCCAGCGGCCGAACCCGTTGCCGCCGATGCGGAACCTGCGGCAAAGCCGAAAAAGCCGCGCACCCCGCGCGCGCCAAGGGCCAAGGTCGCGGATACGCCTGTCGTGACCGCCCCGGCAGAGGTGGCGGCAGCACTGGCGACCTTCCCGGTGGACCCCGGCGAAACGCCCGTCCGCCAAGAGGCGCTGATCGCAGACCCCCAAGACGTGGCCGTGGAACAGGTGCCCGAAGCACGGGTACCCGAGGCACCGGCACCCGAAACACAGGCACCCGAGGCCGAGGATCCGTCGAAGCCGCGCCGCAAGGGCTGGTGGTCGCTGGGCCGTTGAGGCGTTCGAGTCTGATCGGGGGCGGCGGGGGAAACCTTGCCGCCCTTTTCTTTTGCCCGGTTCACGATGGGCGGCAGAGGGTTGGATCTGGCCGTCAGCCGCGCCGGATCAAATAGGCGGTCACAGTCCCATCGACGTGCGACCCAAGAAACGCATGGCCGGTTTCGGCGCAGAAATGCGGCAGGTCAATGGCCGCCATCCGGTCGGTCGCGCGCACGCGCAGCACTTGTCCCGCCTGCATCGCCATCAACCGCTTTCGGGCGCGCAAGACGGGCAGGGGGCACAGCAACCCTTCGCAATCCAAATCTTCGTCCCAGTTCATTCCCGCCTCCGCCTGACTGCCACGCCAATGTGACACCGCGCCGGGGTGACGCAAGGGCGCGAAGCCGCTATGTGGGGACAAAAGGGGACAGGCATGGTTGGAATTGACATCATTGACGCAGGATTGCTGCCCGCCATGCTGGTGGCGTTGGTGGCTGGGGTGCTGTCGTTCCTGTCGCCCTGCGTGCTGCCCATCGTGCCACCCTATCTGGCCTATATGGGCGGGATCAGCATGGGCGAGATGAAGGGTGACGTCGCAGCCCGCCGCCGGGTGCTGGTGCCCGCGCTGTTCTTTGTCATGGGGCTGTCCACGGTGTTCCTGCTGCTCGGGTTCACCGCTTCGGCGTTTGGCAGCTTTTTTCTGCAAAATCAGGTGCTGTTCTCGCGCATATCCGGCCTTGTCGTGATCGTGTTCGGCCTGCACTTTCTGGGGCTGTTCCGTATCCCGATGCTGGACCGCGATGTGCGGCTGGATGCGGGCGACAGGGGCGGTTCGGCCTTCGGGGCCTATGTGCTGGGGCTGGCATTCGCGTTCGGCTGGACACCCTGCATCGGCCCGCAACTGGGCGCGATCCTGTCGCTGGCGGCGCAAGAGGCCAGCCTGACGCGCGGCACGACCCTGCTTGCGGTCTATGCGCTGGGGTTGGGGATGCCGTTCCTGCTGGCCGCGCTGTTCATCGAACGGGCGATGGGCCTGATGACCCGGCTGAAGCCGCATATGAAGATGATCGAGCGGGCCATGGGCGTGCTGCTGCTGGTGGTTGGTCTTGCGCTGGTGACCGGGGCCTTTACGGATTTCAGCTGGTGGCTGCTTGAGATTTTCGACAGTCTGGGCATTCCGCTGCTGGGATAGTCCGCGCCCATATTTCTGCCAAGATGGCGGGGCAGACTGGCACCGTATAGGGTTGGGGAATGGTGCGAGTGTCTCAGGATCGATCAGCAGAACCGGCGCGGGTCGCCCGTCGCCGCGTGTTCTACATTCCGGGCTATGATCCCGTCCCCCCCCGCCGCTACCGCGAGATTTACCGCAAGGAAGGCGCCGATCAGGCGCGCATGATCGGCTATGACCTGACGCTGCGCCCCAAGCGCGTGGCAGGCCCCTATGGCTGGCATGTGTCCTCGTGCATCGAAGGGGCGGCGGTCGAGGCGGATTTCGAGGTGCTGGTCTGGTCCGACATCGTCCGTGATTCGATGTCGCAGGGGATTCTGGCGACCTACCTGCAACTGCTCCATACCGCTTGGGTGTATCTGTGGTCCGGCGCGCTGATCCGGCTGATCTGGCTGCGCAAAGGGCCGACGGTGGCGGCCCTGTATCCCGTGGTGCTGCTGGTGCTGCAACTGGTGGTGGCACTGCTGGTTGGGTGGGGTTTGGGGCTGCTGGCCGGTAAGGTCGCTGGATGGTGGGGGGCGGTGCCTGCGGCGCTGGTCGGCGTGGCACTGGTGCTGCGCTGGTTCCGCCGAATCGACAACCGGATCTATGCGCATTACCTGATGCATGATTACGCCTATACCGCGCAGCACTGGGGGGCCAACCCGCCGGAACTGGAGGCGCGGATGTCCGCCTTTCGCATGACCCTGCGCGCGGCCCTGGGCCAAAGCTATGACGAGGTGCTGGTGGTGGGCCATTCGTCCGGCGCGCATCTGGCGGTGTCGATCCTGTCCGATCTGATCCGCGAAGGGGTGCCTGCGGGTGGGCCTGCGCTGTCGTTCCTGTCCTTGGGGCAGGTGGTGCCGATGGTGTCGTTCCTGCCCACCGCTGCGCGCCTGCGCGGCGATCTGCGCTATCTGTCGGCGCGGGACGAGGTGGCATGGATTGATGTCACAGCACCCGGTGATGGCTGCGCCTTTGCGCTGTGCGACCCGGTGTCGGTGACAGGGGTCGCACCAGATGGCAAGCGCTGGCCGCTGGTGCTGTCTTGCGCGTTCCGGCAGACGCTGTCGGCCAAGCGGTGGAAACAGTTGCACCTGCGGTTCTTTCGGATGCATTTCCAGTATCTGTGCGCCTTTGACAATCTGGCTGGGGCGGTGGACGACTACGACTATTTCCGCATCACGGCGGGGCCATTGACCCTTGCCGACAGGCTGGGCCATCGCCCTGCATCCAAAAGCCGGATCGAGCGCCCCGCCTCGGGTCACAGGAGCGTGGCATGACCCCGCCAAAGCCAGCCTCGCGCCCCGACAAGGTGTCGTTGTGGCACTACGCGCGGCTGTTCCGCGCCGATATCCTGTCGGCGCAACCGGCGCGGCTGTATGCAGCATGGATGGCCGAATTCCGCACGCCGTTCTTTCGCAGCTACCTGTGCAATGATCCCACGCTGGTGAACCGCGTGCTGTGCGAACGCCCCGATGATTTTCCGAAATCCGACCGGGTGCGCGAAGGGCTGGCCCCGCTGTTGGGCCATTCGGTGTTTGTGACCAATGGCGATCTGTGGAAGCGTCAGCGCCGCATCATCGACCCCGCGTTCGAAGGCGGGCGTCTGCGCGATGCCTTTCCCGCAATGGTCGCCGCCGGGAAGGCCGCCGTCGCGCGCTTGCCCGAAGGTGTGGTCGAGATCGAAGAGGAAACCAGCCACGCCGCCGCGGATGTGATCTTTCGCACCCTGTTCTCCATCCCCATCGACCACGCTGTGGCCGCGCGTGTGTTTACCGAATTCCGTGCCTATCAGCGGACCCAGCCGATCCTGAACCTTGCCGCGCTTCTGCCGTTGCCGCGCTGGCTGCCGCGTTGGCATTCCCGCGCCACCCGTCGCGCCGCAGCCGTGATCCGCAGCCTGATCCGCGCCCTGACCGAAGCGCGGGCCGCCGAAATTGCGGCAGGCACCGCGCCTGACGATCTGGCGACCAAGATCATGGTCATGGCCGACCCGGTCACCGGCGAACGCTTTGGCACCGAAGAGATGGTCGATCAGGTCGCGATCTTCTTTCTGGCCGGGCATGAAACCAGCGCCTCGGCCCTGGCTTGGGCGCTGTATCTGCTGGCAACGCACCCCGGGGTGCAGGACGCCGTGGCGGCAGAGGCGGCGGGTTTGCCCGATGCGCCCGATCTGGCGGCGCTGTCACGGTTGCGCCTGACGCGCGATGTATTCCGCGAAACGCTGCGGCTGTATCCCCCCGTGCCGATGATGGTGCGCGAAAACCGCTGCCCCGAGGATATGCGCGGGCGCAAGGTGCGCCCCGGCGCGCAGGTGGTGCTCAGCCCGTGGCATCTGCAACGACACGAACGACTGTGGGATGCACCCGATGCCTTTGATCCGGGCCGGTGGCAGACCGACGCGGGGCGCGACAGTGCGCGGGCCGGCTATATGCCATTTTCGGCAGGTCCCCGCGTCTGCACGGGCGCCGGGTTTGCGATGGCCGAGGGGGTGTTGCTGCTGGCCCTGCTGGTCCGCGCCTTTAGGTTCGCGCCGACCGACGTGCCGGTGCCCGTGGCGCATCTGACGGTGCGCGCGCGCGATGGCATTCGGTTGCGGGTCGTGCGGCGGTAGGCCGCGCAAAAACTTTCGAAAATTTTTGCAAATGTCTTCGAAGAAATTTTCGTGTCACTCAGTTGGGTGACCGGTTCCGTTTTGCAGAAGATCACGAACTGCCCGGCGTTTTCCACGGCATGATAGCCGCGTCGCTTCACCTCGAACAAAAACCGCTGTCTGCCCACCAGCCGTTCCACAACCGCAACCTTGCGGCGCAGGATGCCCCCTTCGGCGGCGGCCTTCGCGCTGAACAATTGGACGATCCAGCGGTCAGGGGAAATAACATCGGGCAGGTCTTTCATCGCGGCACCTCCACCGCACAACCTGACCGATAGCAGTTGACGTGCCCTTAACCGCGATACTGCGCCAGCACGAACACCCGGATCGCCGACGCCAGACCGATGTCGCTTGCCCGGCCTTCGTCGATTTCGGCGGCAAGCACGTTCAGGGCCACGCCGCGTTGTGTCGCGATGTCGCGAAAGGCGTCCCAGAACGCGGCCTCAAGCGAGACGGAGGTGCGATGTCCGCGCAACGTCAGCGAATGTTTGACAGGGCGGCCTGTCATTCCGGGTCACGCTGATCCGGGTCACGCTGATGCCCGTCCAGATCGCGGGCGGCCTTTGCCGCCTGCGCCTCTTCCAGATCACGCGCGGCCTTGGTGCGACCGAATTTCACCGCGTTCGCGTCTGCCTTGGCGCGCGCGCTGTCCTTGGCTTTCGCCTTGCGCACGCGACCAAGGTTGACGATCTGCGCCATGTCAGCCCTTGGGGCCGATCATGTCTTCGGGGCGGACCACGCGGTCAAAGGTCTCGCCATCGACAAAGCCAAGGGCAATCGCCTCTTCGCGCAAGGTGGTGCCGTTCTTGTGGGCGGTCTTGGCGACCTTCGTGGCGTTATCATAGCCGATGGTGGGGGCAAGCGCCGTCACCAGCATCAGGCTTTCCTTCATCAACTTGTCGATCCGCGCGACGTTGGCCTGCGTGCCGATCACCATGTTGTCGGTGAAACTGCCCGCCGCATCGCCCAAAAGCTGCATGGATTGCAACACGTTATAGGACATCATCGGGTTGTAGACGTTCAGTTCGAAATGCCCTTGCGACCCAGCAAAGCCCACCGCGGCGTCATTGCCCATCACTTGCGCACAAACCATGGTCAGCGCCTCGGCCTGTGTGGGGTTCACCTTGCCCGGCATGATGGACGAGCCCGGCTCGTTTTCCGGCAGGATCAGCTCACCCAGACCCGACCGGGGACCAGACCCGAGCAGGCGCAGGTCGTTGGCGATCTTGAACAGCGACACCGCCACCGTTTTCAGCGCGCCCGACAGCATCACCATCGCGTCATGGGCGGCCAGCGCCTCGAACTTGTTGGGGGCGGTAACAAAGGGCAAGGCGGTGATATCGGCAATCTTTGCCGCCACCCGTACGTCCCAACCGACCCGTGTGTTCAGCCCTGTGCCGACAGCGGTGCCGCCTTGTGCCAGTTCGTAAATTTCGGGCAGGATCTTGTTGATCCGCATGATGCCTTGGGCCACTTGATGGGCATAGCCGCCGAATTCCTGACCCAGCGTCAGGGGCGTTGCGTCCTGCGTATGGGTGCGGCCGATCTTGATGATGTCCTTGAAATCGTCGGATTTTGCGGCAAGGGCTGCATGCAGCTTTTCCAGACCCGGCAGCAGCACGTCGCGGGCCATCATGCCGATGGCGACGTGCATCGCGGTGGGAAAGGTGTCGTTCGACGATTGACCCATGTTCACATGGTCGTTCGGGTGAACCGGTTTCTTGCTGCCCTTGACGCCGCCCAGCATTTCGATCGCGCGGTTCGAGATCACCTCGTTTGCGTTCATGTTGCTTTGCGTGCCCGACCCGGTCTGCCAGACGACCAGCGGAAAGTTGTCGTCAAACTTGCCGTCGATGACCTCGGTCGCCGCCGCCGCGATGGCGTTGCCCAGTTCGGCCGGGATGTCGCCCTGATCGATGTTGACCAGTGCACAGGCCTTCTTGATCACCCCCAGCGCGCGGACGATGGCCGTGGGCTGCTTTTCCCAGCCGATGGGAAAATTGATGATCGAACGCTGGGTCTGCGCGCCCCAGTATTTATCGGCGGGAACCTCCAGCGGGCCAAAGCTGTCGGTTTCGGTGCGGGTTGCGGTCATCGGGCAAGCCTCCTGCAAGATACGCTGCCGTCTTAGGGCCGGGACTCGCCGAAATCAATTGGCATACCGTCGCATACCGCGACGCAGGGTCATTGTTTGCGGAATTTGTCCAGCGACACCACCTCGGCGTCGTGGTGGGGCGGCTCGTCGTCGCCGTCGTCGTCATCATCCCCGTCGCCGTCTTCGTCGCCGTCTTCGTCATCGTCGGAATGGGTTTCAAACCGCAGGCCGAATTCGACGGAAGGGTCGACAAAGGTGCGCACGGCGTCGAACGGGATGATCAGGGGTTCGGGCTGATTGCCGAAGTTCAGCGTGATCGAAAAGCCTTCGTCCGTCACCTCAAGGTTTTCGAACCAGTGCTGGATCACCACGGTCATTTCCGACGGATAGCGCGCATGCAGCCAGTCGGCGATGGCGACGTTGGGATGGGTGGTGTCGAAGGTGATGAAGAAATGATGCGCACCCGGCAGGCCGTTGTCGGCCACGTCCTTTAGGACGGACTGGATCAGTCCCCGCATCGCCCGGTGCATGAGGTTGCCATAGTCGATGGAGCGCGCCATGCGATGTCCTTTCACAGTTGCGGCCAGCATAAGGGATTCGCCCCCGAAGGAAAGGGGGACAGGTGCCGCAATCACAGGGTCAGGATCAGCGACACCGCCGCCGACCCGATCCCCGCCAAGGCCAGCACGGCCGCCAACGGCCAGTGCCGGTGCAGCAGCAGCCATCCCGAAACCAGCCCGAAGGCCAGGGCCACCGGGTTCAGGCTGGACCAGTCGGGGGACAGCAGGCGCAGGGGCCCCAATTCAACCCAACCGACGTTGCGGAACAGGACATGCACCGCGAACCACACCGACAGGTTGGCAATCACCCCCACCACCGCCGCCATGATCGCCGCCAGCGCGCCCGACAGGCGGGGGGCGGCGGTGATCCGGTCGATCCAGGGCGCGCCGGCAAAGATCCACAGGAAACACGGCGCAAAGGTCATCCACAGCGTCACCGCCGCCCCCGCGATGCCATAGGCCATGCCACCCTGCCGGTGAGCGGCGATATAGCCCACGAATTCGGTGACAAGGATCAGCGGACCGGGTGTGGTTTCGGCCAGACCAAGGCCCGCAATCATCTGCGGCAGGGTCAGCCAGCCCTTGTCGTCAACCACGGCCTGCGCCATCCACGCAAGAACGGCGTAGGCCCCGCCAAAGGTCAGCATGGCAAGCTTGGAAAAGAACACGCCGATGTCGGTCAAAAGCCCGCCTTCAAAGGCCCACAAGGCGGCCAGCGGCAGCAGCCAGATCGCACCCCAGATCACTATGGTGCGCAAGGTATGGGCGGCTTTCGGGGCGGGGGGAAGGTCTGTGACCGGCCCCCGCGCCGTGACGTAGCCATAGGCACCGGCGGCAAGGATGATCAGAGGAAAGGGCAGATTCAGGAAGAACAGACCCAGAAATGCCAACAACGCCACGACATAGGCCGCCCGCCCCTTCAGCGCGCGCTTCGACACGCGGATCAACGCCTCGATCACGATGACGGCGACGGCGGCCTGCACGCCGACGAACAGCGCGCGGATCAAGGGCACCTCGCCAAAGGCAGCATAGGTGATCGACAGCGCCAGCACGACGCAGGCACCCGGCAGCACGAACAACAGCCCCGCGATCAGACCGCCCAAGGTGCCGTGCAGCCGCCAGCCCGACCATGTGGCCAGTTGCATCGCCTCTGGCCCCGGAAGCAACATGCAGAACGACAGGGCGGATAGATACTCGCGCTCGGACAGCCAGCCCTTTTCATCGACCAATGTGCGATGCATCAGCGCAATCTGTGCGGCGGGCCCGCCAAAGGACATCAGGCCGATGCGCAGAAAGGTGCGGGTCAGGTCGGACAGGGGAACCATCAGGCGTTGCCTGCGGGCCAGTCGTGCCCTTCGTCAAACCCGTCGCGCGCCCAGCGATAGAGCGCGTCATAAAGCGTCATCCCTGCCTCCAACTGTTCCAGATCGTCGCGGTACAGGCGCGACAGGCCGACAGATATCGCCAGTAAACCCGCCGCCTGCGGTGATGCCTCATGCCGGTCTGTGTCGGCGGCGCGGATGACAGCGGCAAGACGGTCAAGCGCCGGGGAATGCAGGGCAAAATCATCCAGCATGGCGTCAAAGCTGCACTGTTCGCCACGGTGCGAAAACGATACGCCATCGATGTCAAAGGGCGTCGCGCCAAAGCGGTCCGCCACCGCCAGCACCTCGGACGGGGCGACGAACAGGAACCGGGCGGCGGGGTTCACAAAGCGGCGGATCAGCCACGGGCAGGCGATGCGGTCGATCTTTGGCCGATGGCGCGTCACCCACAGCGCTGTCTGCGGCCACAGATCGACGGGCAGCATGGGCAGCTGTGCCTGTTGCCAGGCGACCATTCCACCTTCCAGCACCTCGGCCGGGGTGCCGTCGGCCCGCAGCAGGGCCGCCACCCCTTCGGACAGTTTGCGCCCCCTGTGGCAGATCACCACCACGCGGCGCGGACCTGCAACCACGCGGTCATGCGGCACAAGCCGTGCGCCGGGGATCAGTCGGGGCAGGTCCGCCACATCTTCGGGCAGGCGCACATCGATCAGGTCGGGTGCGTCGGGGGTGCCGATCAGGCGCATCAATTGCGCGGGCGTGATCTGGTTGGGGTGGGGCATGACTGCATCCTTTGGCCGGGGGCTGTGGATGCGACGCTTGGGCTGACGCCTCACGGGGTGTTCGCGGACCCCGTGCCTTTTTCTAGGAAATCCAGCCCCTGCGGTCAAGCCGGGGCATCAAAAGCGCGGCCCCGAAATGGGTGCCCCGCCGGGGTGAACCGGCGGGGCTGGGTGGGGTAGGTGACTTTGCAAGCAACGTCGGGTTGCCCCGACACATGCAGGTCTAAGGTCGAAGTGTTGACGAAAGGTTAACGAAATTCGGAATTGCACGTTTTTTGGAATAATAAGTCGAAAATTTTCGAAGAACCCTAAAGACCGTCGAAGGCGCACAGGGCATGCACCTCCATCCCCATGGCTTCCAGCTTTTTACGGCCCCCCAGATCGGGCAGATCGACGACAAAAGCGCAGCCCACCACCTCGGCGCCCAGCCGTTCGATCAGCTTGATCCCTGCCTCGGCGGTGCCGCCCGTCGCCAGCAAATCATCGACCAGCAGCACCTTTTCGCCGGGTTGCATGGCGTCGTCATGCACCTCGACCACTGCTTCGCCGTATTCCAGCGTGTAGGACTGGGAAATGGTCTGGCCGGGCAGTTTGCCCTTTTTGCGGATCGGCACAAAGCCGGTGGACAACTGATGCGCCACCGCGCCGCCAAGGATAAAGCCCCGCGCCTCAAGCCCCGCCACCTTGTCGATCCGCATCCCGGCATAGGGTGACAGCAACTGGTCCACACACATGCGAAACCCGCGCGGATCGGCGAACAGCGTTGTCACATCGCGGAACAGGATGCCTTCGTGCGGAAAGTCCACGATGGTGCGGATGTAATCCTTGACGGTCTTTTTCATCATCTATCCCTTCAGCACGCGGCCCGCGACCGCATCGAGTTTTGCCAGCAGATCAGCATTGCGCATGGCGGGTGCCGTCATCAGCGCATGGGTCAGGCTGTGGTCGCAGGCCTGCGGGCAGGGCGCGCGGACGGTTTGCAGCAATCCGGGAAGACGCGCGATCAATCCGCGTGCATGGCCTGCGTTTTCGGTCAGTGTGCGGATCACCATTGCCACATCCACAGCTCCATGGCTGTCGTGCCAGCAATCGTAATCGGTGACCATGGCGACGCAGGCGTAGCAAAGTTCAGCCTCGCGCGCCAACTTTGCCTCGGGCATGCCGGTCATGCCGATCACATCCGCCCCCCACGACCGGTACAAGCGCGATTCGGCAAGGGTGGAAAACTGCGGCCCCTCCATCGCCAGATAGGTCGCGCCCTGATGCACCCGAACGCCGATATCGGCGGCGGCATCGGCGCAAGCCGCCGACAGACGCGGGCAGGTCGGGTGGGAAAAGCCGACATGCGCCACGCAGCCCGTGCCGAAGAACGATTTTTCGCGCGCAAAGGTCCGGTCGATGTACTGATCGACCAGCACAAAATCGCCGGGCCGGTAATCCTGCCGCAGACTGCCCACCGCTGACACCGCCACCACATCGGTGCAGCCCAGCCGTTTCAACGCGTCAATATTGGCGCGATAGTTCACATCCGACGGGGACAGCACATGCCCCCGCCCGTGACGCGGCAGAAACGCCATGGGCATTCCACCCAGTCGGCCCACCAGAATGTCATCCGATGGCTTGCCCCAGGGTGTTTTCACCTTGACCCAGGACGCACCCTCCAGCCCGTCGATCTGATAGACCCCCGACCCGCCGATCACCCCGATCATGGTGTGCCCGGATTTGGTTTGCATGATCGTATCCCCTGTCCACTCGGTCCGGTGGCAGCTTATGCGGCGCTGCGGCACGGCGAAAGGGGCTTGGCAAATGCAGATGCGGACGCGCGCGCCTTGTGCGACTGTGGGCAACGGCGGGGGGAAACGCGATGCAGGTGGCGGAACGGTTGGCAGCGGCGGTGCAGGATCTGCTGGCGGATGTACCAGAGGCAGACGCCTTTCGCAGCGGCTGGCCTGATCTGCGCGCGACCCGCCCGCAGGTGCCGGGCCAATTGCCGGTCTGCGCTGTTCTGCCCACTTTGGCCGACCATGCGGCACCGCAAACCGCCGCCCTTGTCGCCGCCGTCATCGATGCCGCCCCGATGCTGGAATGGCGGCAGACCTATGGCCCCGATGACTTTGGCCCCGCCTTCTTGCAAGGCTATGGCTGGACGGAACTGATCGGTCTGCGCGGCCCGATACCCGGCACCACGCTGGCGATGGGGTTTCTGCTGCTTGGCCCCGGCATCGCCTATCCGCCCCACGCGCACGAGGCATCCGAACTCTATCTGCCGCTTGCCGGCACCGCCCTGTGGCAGCAGGGCGGGGCGGATTTCACCGCCGTCCCACCAGGACGCGCGATCCTGCACGCGCCGTGGGTGCCACACGCCACCACGACCACGGGGCAGGGGGTGCTGGCGCTTTATCTGTGGCGGGGGGGCGATCTGGCGGCAAAGTCGCGGATCGTCGGGCGATGATCATCGCTCTCCCGGTCGGGGCATTTCGAACACATCGCGCACGATGGTATAATCGCGATAGCCCATACGGGCGACGGGCTGGTAGCGGGTGGCGTCAAACTTGCCGTCGATCAGGCAGTCATCGCGCACATGTATCCCCGTCACTTCGCCCAGGATCAGGAAATTGTCCTTTCCCTTCAGCGCGATGATGTCTGTCACCACACATTCCAGCGTCGCGGGCGCATCTGCGACGCGCGGGCAGGGGATCGTGGCGCAGTCCGCCTTTGCCACGCCGGTCAGCACAAATTCATCCACCCCGCGCGCGACCATGGCCGAGGATTCGCTCATCGCGTCCCGATGTGCCTCACCCACCACATTGACGGCAAATACGCGGGTGTCGCGGATGTTGGTAAGGCTGTCCTTCACCCCGGTCGAGGCGAACATCACCTGCGGCGGCACATAGGCCACCGCATTGAAAAACGAATAGGGGGCCAGATTGTCACCCATCGACCCCCGGCTGGAAATCCAGCCGATCGGGCGCGGTGTCACCAGCGCGTTGAACGGATTGTGCGGCAGGCCGTGGCCTTCGGCGGGGCGATAGAACATCTGGCCTCCGAACGGTGGTTTGAACCTGACGTAGTCGCATGCTACCCGCGTTTCCAGAAGATTCGGACGACCTCTCAAGGCGAAGGAACCGCGCAAGGCATGTATCGGCTGGAAGAGGAAACCGAAGACGACTGGTGGGAGGTCGAGGCGCTGTATGATCTGTGCTTTGCGCCGGGGCGCACGGCGCTGTCGTCCTACCGCTTGCGCGACGGTGTGCCGACGGTGGCGGCGCTGTGCCTGATCCTGCGCGATGACGATGGCACGCTGGCCGCCGCGATCCGCTATTGGCCTGCCGAGGTGGGGGGCCAGGACGTTCTGCTGCTGGGCCCCGTCGCCGTTCACCCCACCCGGCAAGGCGAAGGGCTGGGGGGACTGTTGATCAACGAATCGTTGGCCGAGGCCCGCCGTATGGGCTGGGAACGGGTGCTGCTGGTCGGCGACGCACCGTATTACTCGCGGTTCGGGTTTCACAAACTGACCGGCGTCGACATGCCGCCGCCCACAAACCCCGACCGCATCCTTGGTCTGGCGCTGAAACGCGGTGCATGGGACGGGGTGACGGGCCTTGTGACCAAGGCCACCTGACAGGCATTGCGCAAAGGATGCCGTCGCCCCACAATGGGGGCATGGAAACCTTGCCCGCGATTGCCGCCCCCGACCGCACCCCTGAAATCAAGGCGCTGGCCCGCCGGTATCGCCGTGCCAACGGCCCGGTGATGTCCTTGGTCAACCGTCTGGGCGGCGCGATGGAGGGTAAGCTGTCCGCCATCCCCCCCGGCATCCGCCTGCAGATCGAGGCGGTGACCGAACGCGCGCTGCTGGCAGCACACGGCCTTGCGGCGCAAGGGTCGCGCGCGCCGGACATGGGCCGGTCCGGTCCCTTGGCCGCTGCCATGCTGACAGGGGCTGCGGGCGGGGCGGGCGGCATTGCCACATCAATCGCCGAACTGCCGTTCACGATCACCGTGATCCTGCACGCCATCCGCCGTGCCGCGGTGGACGCAGGCTATGACCCCGACGATCCCGCGATCCGGGCCGAATGTCTGCGGGTCTTTGGCGCAGGGGGGCCGCTTGCCACCGATGACGGCATCAACACCAGCTTTCTGTCCGCAAGGCTGACCGTGACCGGCCCCGCCATCCAAAGGATCGTGGCGACGGTCGCCCCCCGCCTTGCTGCGGCCTTGGGGCAAAAGCTGGTGGCACAGGCGGTGCCGATCCTTGGCGCGGTGGCAGGTGCCGGGCTGAACGCTGCCTTCCTGACCTATTACCGCGAAATGGCCGAAATCCGCTTTGCCCTGCTGCGTCTGGCAGAACAGCACGGGGCCGAACCCGTGCTGACCGCCTTTCGCGACGCCATCGAACCCGCCCGGATCGCCAAGGCCTGACCTCGCGCTTTCATCTTGGCCGAAGTGTCGGGCGGATGGTCAGTCCGTCTGTGTCACCAGCCAGTCGATCAGCGCCCGGCGCACCGACACCTCGCCGTTCGTGCGCGCGGCATCTATGACCGCGCGGGCCTCTGCAAGGTCCACCCGCCGCAGCAACGCCTTGACCGGCCCGATAGAGGCGGGGCGCATCGACAGGCTGCGCAGGCCCATGGCCGCAAAGGCCAGTGCTTCGATGGGACGGCCCGCATCCTCGCCGCAGAACGACAGGGGCGTGCCGGACTCGGCACAGCGGTTGATAATATGTTCCAGAAACGTCAGGAACGACACGTTCAGCGTGTC
Organism: Pseudomonadota bacterium; assembly: GCA_040385245.1. Taxonomy (GTDB): domain Bacteria; phylum Pseudomonadota; class Alphaproteobacteria; order Rhodobacterales; family Rhodobacteraceae; genus JAZKHT01. Next base: position 92,603 of record JAZKHT010000006.1, read on the forward strand.
ATACCGCCGCCGCACCCGTTCGTTTTCGCGGTCGGCGGCAAAGAAGAACTGTTTCAGATCGTTGCCGCCAATGGACACGAAATCGGTCAGGTCAAAGAACGCCTTCGGGGCATAGGCAAGGCTGGGCGTTTCCAGCATCGCGCCGATCTCGACGCTGGCGGGGGCTGGGTGGCCCATGGCGGCCTCGCGCTCCAACTCATTCAGCACGGCCTCGCGGGCGGCGGTGAATTCCGACAATTCGGTGATGAAGGGGAACATCACCGTCAGGGGCCGCCCCTTGGCCGCGCGGATCAGCGCCTGCAACTGCATGCGCAGGACACCCGGCTTGTCCAGCCCCACGCGGATCGCGCGCCACCCCATCGCGGGGTTCGGCTCGTCCTGCGGTTTCATGTAGGGCAGCACCTTGTCCGACCCGATATCCAGCGTGCGGAAGGCCACGCGCTTGCCGTGGGCCGCATCCATCACGCGGGAATACAGTGCCGCCAGTTCGGCCCGTTGCGGCATCTTGTTGCGCACCAGAAACTGCAACTCGGTGCGGAACAGGCCCACGCCTTCGGCACCCGAGCCATCAAGGCTGGGCAGGTCGGCCATCAGTCCGGCATTCATCTGCAAAGTCGTGACCGTGCCGCATTTCGACACCGCAGGCAGGCCGCGCAGGGATGCATAGCGCTGCTGCGCCTCGGCCTGCATGGCGATCTTGTCGCGGAAGGCGCGGGCGACGGTTTCTTCGGGGCGCAGATGCACGATCCCCTGATCCCCGTCGACCAGTATCGAATCACCGTTCAGCGCCTCGGTCGTGATGCGTTCGGCGTTGATCACCAAAGGAATGGCCAGCGCGCGGGCCACAATGGCCGCGTGTGACCCGACCGAGCCTTCTTCCAGCACCACGCCCTTCAGCTTGCGCCCGTATTCCAGCAATTCGCCGGGGCCGATGTTGCGCGCGACGAGCACCGGGTTCTCGGGCATCTCGGCCCCCGTGTCGGCCCCCTGTCCGGTCAGGATGCGCAAAAGACGGTTCGACAGATCGTCCAGATCGTGCAGCCGTTCGCGCAAATAGGCGTCGGGCACCTGTTCCAGCCGCGCTCGGGTGGCGGATTGTTCCTTTTCCACCGCCGCCTCGGCCGACAGGCCGCGCGCGATGTCATCTTCCATCCGTTTCAGCCAGCCGCGCGAATGGGCGAACATGCGGTACGCCTCAAGCACCTGTTTCTGGTCCTTGTCCAGACTTTCGACCGACAAGAGGTCATCGACCGACACGCGCAGCTTTCCCACCGCCTCGCGGATGCGGTCAATCTCGGTCAGCGGATCGTCGGCGACGGGGTTGGTGACGACGACGCGGGGTTCGTGCAGCCACACGCGCCCTTCGGCGGCACCTTCCTGACCGGTGCCCCCCCGGATCATCACGGGCTGCTTGTGCAGCGCCTTCATCGCCTCGCCTTCGCCGTTGAAGGCGCCAAGCTCGGTCATTTCGGCCAGCACCATGGCCACGACTTCCAGCGCGTAAACCTCGTCGTCGGAATATTGGCGCGCGGTTTTCGACTGCACGATCAATACGCCCAGCTTTTCCCCGACCCGCTGGATCGGCACGCCCAGAAAGGCCGAGAAAATCTCTTCCCCGGTTTCCGGCATATAGCGAAAGCCCTTTTCGGCGGGCGCGTTGCCGGTGTTGACCGGCAGGCCGGTGCGGGCGACGCGGCCCACCAGACCTTCGCCCAGTTTCAGGCGGGTCTTGTGGACGGATTCCTTTTTCAGCCCTTCGGTCGCGCACAGTTCCAGCGTTTCAGGGTCGCGGAACAGGTAGATCGAGCACACCTCGGTTCCCATCGAATCCGCGATCAGATGGGTGATGCTGTCCAGCCGTTCCTGCCCCTGACCCGGGGTCGCCAACGTGTCGCGCAACCGGCGCAGAAGCTTGCGGCTTTCGCTTTCGGTGCGTTCGGGCATGTCATCCCCAATAAGGTGGTCTTTATCGTTCGTGTTAGATCATAGACGAACGGGAAACGGAACGTCCCTTACACCCTGCCGACCCAATCCCCGCCCGCGCACGAATAATCAGCGCATTCGGTCGGGCTGTCTGGATTTTTCGCAGGAAAATCGTGGCTGGTGCGGCGAAATCAGGCGGCTTTGTCCAAGGCAAAGGCGTCGTGCAGCGCCTGCACGGCCAGTTCCATGTATTTGCGGTCGATCAGAACGGAAATCTTGATCTCGGACGTGGCGATGACCTTGATGTTGATGTTCTCTGCCGCCAGCGCCTTGAACATGGTGGCAGCGACCCCTGCGTGGGACCGCATCCCGATGCCCACGACCGACACCTTGGCTACATCCGTATCCACCACCAGATCGTCGTATTTGATCAGACCGGCGGACTGTGCATCTTCCATCGCCTTTTTGGCGCGGGCGACCTGATTGATCGGGCAGGAGAACGTCATGTCGGTGACGGCACCGGTGTGGCTGCCATAGTTCTTTTCGCTGATGTTCTGAACAATCATGTCCACATTCACCCCGGCCTCGGCCAAGGGGCCGAAGATGGCCGAGGCGACACCGGGGCGATCCTCGACCGTCACAAGGGTCATTTTGGCCTCATCCCGCGAATAGGCGACGCCAGAGACGACTTTCGATTCCATGATTTCATCCTCGTCGCAGACCAGGGTTCCAGAGTTTTCGTCGGTATCCTCGAACGAGGACAGCACCCGCAGTCGCACCTTGTAGCGCATTGCCAGTTCGACCGAACGGGTTTGCAGCACCTTTGCGCCAAGGGATGCCAGTTCCAGCATTTCCTCGAACGCGATGCGGGGCAGTTTGCGGGCCTTGTCGGTGATGCGCGGGTCGGTGGTATAGACGCCGTCCACATCCGTATAGATGTCGCAGCGTTCCGCGCCAAAGGCGGCGGCAAAGGCGACGGCGGTGGTGTCCGAACCGCCCCGGCCAAGGGTGGTGATGCGTCCTTCGGCGGACACGCCCTGAAAGCCCGCCACGACCGCAACCTTGAAGCCTTCGGCGAACTTCGCGTCGATGTTGGCACGCGGAATGTCGATGAAGCGGGCCGAGGAATGGGCCGATGTCGTCAGGATCGGCACTTGCCAGCCCTGCCACGACCGCGCCGGCACATCCATTTGCTGCAAGGTCAGCGCCATCAGCCCGGCGGTCACATTCTCGCCCGACGACACGACGGCATCGTATTCGCGCGCGTCAAACAGGGGCGAGGTGCCTTCGACCCAGCCCACCAGTTCGTTGGTCTTGCCTGACATGGCGCTGACGATGACGATGACGTCATAACCGCGCTCCACCTCGCGCTTAACCTTGGCGGCGGCGTTCTTGATCCGCGCCAGATCGGCCACCGAGGTGCCGCCGAATTTCATCACGAGAAGCGGCATGGATCGTTCCCCCGCACGGCCTGAAGTCGGGCGCTTCTTTATGCGCGGGATGCGCGGGGCGCAAGGGCGGATCGGCCCGCTTGACCGCACATCACAGCGCGCGCCAGCCGATGTCGCGGCGGCAGAATCCGCCCGGCCAGTCGACCGCATCGACCATGGCATAGGCACGGGTCCGCGCCTCTGCCAGCGTGGCCCCCCTGGCGGTGACATTCAGAACGCGCCCGCCGTTGGCCATGATCTGGCCGTCCCGTGCGGTGGTGCCTGCGTGGAACACCATCTGAAAGCTGGTTTCGGGCAGTACATCCAGCCCACCGATCGCGCTGCCCTTGGCATAGGGGCCGGGGTAGCCGTTCGCCGCCATTACTACGGTCAGCGCGTGGTCGTCGGCCCAGTTCACCTGCGCCTCTGCCAGCCGCCCCTCGGCGCAGGCCAGCAACAGATCCAGCGCCTGCGCGCCAAGACGCATCATCAGCACCTGACATTCCGGGTCGCCAAAGCGCGCGTTGTATTCCACCAGCCGCGCCTGCCCGTTTTCGATCATCAGACCGGCATAAAGCACCCCCTGATAGGGCGTGCCGCGCCGGGCCATTTCGCGGATGGTGGGCAGAACGATCCGCTCCATCGCCTGCGCCTGTATCGCGTCGGTCAGCACCGGGGCAGGGGAATAGGCCCCCATGCCGCCGGTGTTCGGGCCGGTGTCGCCGTCGCCCACGCGCTTGTGGTCCTGTGCGGTACCAATGGGCAGGGCGTTGGTGCCATCGGTCAGGATGAAGAACGACGCCTCTTCGCCGGTCATGAATTCTTCGATCACCACTTCGGCCCCGGCCTCGCCAAATTCGCCGCCGAACATGTCGTCGATAGCGGCCAGCGCCTCGGCCAAAGACATGGCGACGATGACACCTTTGCCCGCGGCCAGACCATCGGCCTTGACCACGATCGGCGCACCTTTTTCGGTGACATAGGCGCGGGCGGGGTCTGCTGCGGTAAAGCGGGCATAGGCGGCGGTGGGGGCGGCGCAGGCGTCGCAGATTTCCTTGGTAAAGGCCTTTGACGCCTCTAACCTTGCCGCCTGCGCCGATGGGCCAAAGGTCAGGATGCCGGCGGCGCGGATCGCATCGGCCACGCCTGCGGCCAGCGGCGCCTCGGGCCCGACCACGACAAAGTCGATGGCGTTTTCTTCGCAAAAGGTGACGACTGTTGACCCGCTCAGGATGTCGATGTCGGCACATTCGGCAAGCTGCGCGATGCCCGCGTTGCCCGGTGCCACGATCAGACGATCCGTCTTGGGGTTCTGCTTGAAGGCCCATGCCAGCGCATGTTCACGCCCGCCGCTTCCAAGGATCAGGATGTTCATGCGCGCGCCCCCGCTTGGCCTTTGGTTTGGGGCGTTCTAAGGTCTGGCTGCACAGATCACAAGGCAACCCATGTCCGACCTGCTTGAAGACGCGATGCCCGCATCGAACCAACCCGAATACACCGTGTCAGAACTGTCCGGCGCGGTGAAACGGGTGATCGAGGGCGAGTTCGGCCTTGTCCGGGTGCGGGGCGAGGTGGGGCGCGTGTCCCGCCCGGCCTCGGGGCATCTTTATTTTGCGCTGAAGGACGACCGCGCGAGCCTTGATGCCGTCAGTTGGAAAGGCCAGGTCGCCAAGATGCAGGTCCGCCCCGAAGAGGGGATGGAGGTGATCGCCACGGGGCGGATGACCACCTTTCCGGGGCAATCGAAGTATCAGTTGATCGTCGAAGACGTGGCCCCCGCCGGGGCGGGCGCGCTGATGGCGATGCTGGAAAAGCGCAAGGCGGCACTGGGGGCCGAAGGGCTGTTTGATCCGGCGCGCAAAAAGCCCATCCCCTATCTGCCGCGCGTGATCGGGGTTGTCACGTCGCCTTCGGGTGCGGTGATCCGCGATATCCTGCACCGCCTGCGCGACCGCTTTCCGCGCCATGTGCTGATCTGGCCGGTGGCGGTGCAGGGGCAATCCTGTGCGGCCGAGGTTGCGGCGGCGATCCGCGGCTTCAACGCCATCGAGCCGGGCGGCCCGATCCCGCGTCCGGATCTGATCATCGTGGCGCGTGGCGGTGGCTCGCTTGAGGATCTTTGGGGCTTTAACGAAGAAATCGTGGTCCGGGCGGCGGCGGCCAGCCGTATCCCGCTGATTTCCGCCGTGGGGCACGAGACGGACACGACGCTGATCGACTTTGCGGCCGACCTGCGCGCGCCCACCCCGACGGCGGCGGCGGAACTGGCGGTGCCGGTGCGGCTGGACCTGCTGGCGGCTGTGGACGGCTTTGGCGCGCGCCTGTCGCGCGGCGTGGCCACCGGGGTCGGGCAGCGTGGCCAGCGCCTGCGCGATCTGGCCCGCGCGCTGCCCCGGCTGGACGCCCTGACCGGGCAGGCGGCGCAGCGGCTTGATCTGTGGGCGGGGCGGTTGGGGGCAGCTCTTGGGATGGCCGCTGGTCGCAAGCGTGCCGCGTTTGAGGCGCGGGCCGGGTTGATCCGGCCCGACACGCTGACCCGGCTGATCACCAGCCGGGCCGAGCGTTTGGGCGAACGAGGCCGCACCCTGGACACGCTGTTCGCCCGACTGCGTGAACGCGCAGCGGACCGGCTGGAGATGTGGTCAGGCCGTCTGTCCCCCGCCTTGACCCGCATGATCGCTGCTGCCGACCGCCAGACGCAGGATGGAACTGTGCGGCTGGCGCAGCTTGCCGCCCGCCTTGACGCGGCCCCTGTCGCGCGGTTCGACCGTCTGGCGCAACGGCTGGGGTCGCTGGACCGCACCCGCCAGACGCTGGGCTATGCCGAAACGCTGCGGCGGGGCTATGCGGTTGTCTGGGGCGACGGCGCGGTTGTCACCTCAAGGACCGCCGCCGAAAGGGCAGGCGCGCTGGAACTTGAATTTCATGATGGCCGCCTGCCCCTTGCGGCCCGGACCAAGGCGCGCAAGGGCACCGATACGCCGGGGCAGGGCAGTCTATTCTGACGGTGCTTAGCTGCGCGGGCCGGGGTTGAGTATTTTTGCGAAGAAAAAGCCCATCCCGCGCGACCCCGTTTGACGAAATGTCGGCCCTTGGCTACCGTCCGCCGCCCGCAACAGGACATCCCATGCACCCCCCTTCGCGCCATGCCGTAACCTTTGTGCTGATCACCGTCCTGTTGGACATGGTCGGCTTTGGACTGATCATCCCAGTCCTGCCCGCCCTGATCGGCGAGGTGGGGGGCGTCACGCTGGCACAGGCGTCCATCGTGGGCGGGTGGATGTTCTTTGCCTTTTCCATCACCCAGTTCGCGTTCAGCCCGCTGATGGGCAACCTGTCTGACCGCTTTGGCCGCAGGCCGCTGCTGTTGCTGGCGGTGTTCGGATTGGGGGTGGATTACCTGTTTTCCGCCTTTGCCCCGTCGCTGTTCTGGCTGTTTGTGGGCCGCGCCATCGCAGGGCTTTGCGGATCAAGCTGGATCATCGCCAACGCCTATATTGCCGATGTCACCCCGCCCGAGGGGCGCGCCAAGGCGTTCGGCATCATGGGGGCGGCCTTTGGTGTGGGTTTTGTCATCGGTCCCGCCATCGGTGGCCTGTTGGGCGAGTTCGGCCCGCGCGTGCCTTTCTATGCCGCCGCCGCCATCAGCCTTTTGAACTTTGCCTATGGTTGGGTCGTGCTGCCCGAAACGCTGACCCCGGCCAACCGGCGCGCGTTCGAGTGGCGGCGCGCAAATCCGTTCGGCGCCTTTGCTGTCTTTCGCAGTTATCCGGGCGTGCTGCCCCTGTGCGGCGTGCTGTTCGGGTTCTTCTTCGCCTCCAGCGTCTATCCGGCGATCTGGCCGTTCTGGGGGATCGCGAAGTTCGGCTGGTCCGAGGCGATGGTGGGGGCGACGCTGGCGGTGTTTGGATTGGTGATGGCCGGGTTTCAGGGCGGGCTGACCGGCCCCGCCGTCGCCCGCTTTGGCACCCACCGCGTGGCGCTGATCGGGCTATGTTCGGCGGTGATTGCCGCCACCGGCTATGGGCTGGCGGGCAGCTTGCCCATCGTGATCGTGCTGATGGTCATCCATGGCCCCGAAGGGTTCGTGCATCCGATGATCACCGCGATGTTGTCGAAAATCGTTCCCGAAAATGCCCAAGGCGAATTGCAGGGCGGGCTGTCGGCGATCATGAATGTCGCCATGCTGGCGGGCACCGTGTTCTTTTCGCAGGTGTTCGGATGGTTCATGCGGGATGGTGCCGCATGGCAATCGCCCGACATGGCATTCTATATGGCGGCCGGGTGCCTGGCCCTGACCCTGATTGCGTTTGTCGCCCTGACCCGGCGCGAGGATCACTGATGCAAGAGCGTTTTACCGGCAGCTTTACCCAGCAGGAACCCATCCCCGAAGCGGGGATCGAGGCGGCCTTGGCCGTTCTGCGCCACGGCCGTCTGCACCGCTATAACACCGCCCCGGGTGAGGTGGCCGAAACCGCCCTGCTGGAACAGGAATTCGCGGCGCTGACCGGTGCGCGCTATTGCCTTGCCGTGGCCTCGGGCGGCTATGCCATGGCAACCGCCCTGCGCGCCTTGCAATTGACACCGGGCGAGCCGGTACTGTCGAACGCCTTCACGCTTGCCCCGGTGCCGGGTGCCATCGCCGCTGTTGGCGGCAGGCCGGTGTTTGTCGAGGTGACGCCCGATCTGACCATCGACCTGTCGCATCTGGAATCGCAGGCCAAGGCCAGCGGCGCGCGTCTGTTGCTGTTGTCCCACATGCGCGGGCATGTAGGCGACCTGGAGGCGCTGATGGCGCTGTGCAACCGCCTTGGCGTCGCGGTGATCGAGGATTGCGCCCACACCATGGGGGCCGCATGGCGCGGCATCCCCAGCGGGCGGCATGGGGTGATTGGCTGCTATTCCATGCAGACCTACAAGCACATCAACAGTGGCGAGGGCGGCTTTCTGATCTCTGATGATGCCGACGCCATGGCGCGGGCGGTGCTGCTGTCGGGGTCCTACATGCTTTATTCCCGCCACAGCGCCGCCCCGCCAGAACAGGCCTTTGCCGGGATCACGCTGGATATTCCCAATATCTCGGGCCGGATGGACAATCTGCGCGCGGCGATCCTGCGCCCGCAACTGCCCCTGTTGGCCGACCGGCGCGCGCGCTGGCGGGTGCTGTATCGTGGGCTGCATGCGGGCCTGACCGATACCCCCGGCCTGACCCTGATCCCGCGGCCCGACCACGAGGATTTCGTCGGATCGTCCTTCCAATTCCTGCTGCCCGATTGTCCCGCCGCCCGCATCCGCGCCGTGATCGCCCGCTGCGGCGCGCGCGGGGTGGAATTGAAGTGGTTCGGCGCGCCGGACCCCGTGGCCTTCACCTCTCGTTACGCCCATTGGCGCTATGCCGACCCGCAACCCCTGCCGCAGACCGATCGCATTCTGGCTGGCCTGATCGACATGCGCCTGCCGCTGACCTTTACGCCACAGGATGCCGCCCAGATCGCCCGCATCATCCGGGCCGAGGTTTTGTCGGCACAGCAAAACCCGTTGGACTTAGACAGCCCGGTCCCCGTGGCGGACTGAGTGCGCTGCTTCCCTAATCCGCGCCCGCATTCCACAAAGGCACCGTCGACAGCGACATCTTTGCCGACCCTTCGGTCAATTCGCGGGCGTGGGTCAGATAGATCAGCGTCTGGTGTGCTTCATCGTACATCCGCGTGACACGCAGCGATTTCAGCAGCAAGGATCGGCTTTCACGGAAGATCTCTTCGCCTTCCGGGCCTTTTTCGATGTCGCCCAGCGTGATCGGCCCGGTCTGGCGGCAGGCGATGGATGAATTCGACGGGTCTTCGAACCAGTTGCCCTGCGACAGCCGGTCAAGCATGGACCGATCAAAATAGGCAATGTGGCAGGTGACGCCCGGCACACCCGGATCGGGCAGCGCCTCAATCAGGATGTCATTGCCGATCCAGTCGACGCCGACCTGTCCGACCTGCTCGGCCCAGGTCGGGGACGCGGCAGCCATCGCTGCCGCAAAAAGTATCGCATGTCGCATCGGAACCCCCGTTTCTTTCCCCAGCCTAACGCGCGCCAACGGTTTTCGCACCCGGCATCGAGCATGATTTCCTGCCATTGCCCCCGCCCGACGCCTGCCGCGATGCCGCACTGCGGCGTCCGTACCGTTCTGTGCGAAATGATTAACCATTTCCAGTGTCGCAGCCCCGTTTTTTCGGATGGCCTTCGGTTGACCGCGACCGGGGGGCAGAGTAAACGGGGCACCAAGTGAAAGACGCGGCTTGCACGTGGTCGCACGCTCGCCCGATGCCAGCGATAGGAGCACCTCGTGGACGAACTTCTTCGAGAGTATCTTCCCATACTCATCCTTCTGGCGCTGGCCACGGGCTTGGGCCTTGTCCTGATCCTTGCCGCTGCCGTGATCGCGGTGCGCAACCCGGACCCCGAAAAGGTTTCGGCCTATGAATGCGGGTTCAACGCCTTTGATGACGCCCGGATGAAATTCGACGTGCGCTTTTACCTCGTGTCGATCCTGTTCATAATCTTCGACCTTGAGGTGGCGTTCCTGTTCCCCTGGGCGGTGGCGTTCGGCGGCATCAGCATGGTCGGTTTCTGGTCGATGATGATCTTTCTGGCCGTTCTGACCATCGGCTTCGCCTACGAGTGGAAAAAAGGAGCGCTGGAATGGGCGTGAGCACATCCGTCAATCAGGCGGGCGGCGACCACGAGGTTGCGACCCAGGCGCTGAACCGCGAATTGCAGGACAAGGGGTTTCTGCTTACCTCGACCGAGGACATCATCAACTGGGCGCGCATCGGATCGCTGCACTGGATGACCTTTGGTCTGGCCTGCTGCGCGGTCGAGATGATGCACACCTCGATGCCGCGCTATGATCTGGAACGCTTTGGCACCGCCCCGCGCGCATCGCCGCGCCAGTCGGATCTGATGATCGTGGCGGGTACGCTGACCAACAAGATGGCGCCCGCGCTGCGCAAGGTCTATGACCAGATGCCCGAACCCCGCTATGTGATCAGCATGGGGTCTTGTGCCAATGGCGGCGGCTATTACCACTACAGCTATTCCGTCGTGCGCGGCTGTGACCGGATCGTTCCGGTGGACATCTATGTTCCGGGCTGCCCCCCCACGGCCGAGGCGTTGCTGTACGGTATCTTGCAGTTGCAGCGGAAAATCCGCCGCACCGGCACCATCACCCGATAGGAGCGCGCCATGTCCGAAGCCCTGCACGAACTGGCCGCACATATCGCGATGAAACGCCCCGAGGCGGTCATCGCCAGCAGCGTCGCCTTTGGCGAGTTGACCATCGAAGTGACGCCTGACCAGATCACGTCCTTTGTCGAATTCCTGCGCACGGAATCGGCCTGCCGGTTTTCGTCGCTGGTGGACATCACCGCCATCGACCACCCCGAACGGCCCAAGCGGTTCGATGTCGTCTATCACTTCCTGTCGATGTATCAGAACCACCGCATCCGGTTGAAACTGGCCATCGACGAAGATGAAATGGTGCCCTCGATCATCGAAATCCACCCCTCGGCCAACTGGTTCGAGCGTGAGGTGTTCGATATGTTTGGCATCCTGTTCTCGGGCCACCCGGACCTGCGCCGCATCCTGACCGACTACGGCTTTCGCGGCCATCCGCTGCGCAAGGATTTCCCGACGACCGGCTACACCGAAGTGCGGTACGACGAGGTGCAAAAGCGTGTCGTCTATGAACCCGTCCGGCTGGTGCAGGAATACCGGCAATTTGATTTTATGAGTCCCTGGGAAGGTGCCGACTACATCCTTCCCGGTGACGAGAAAAAGGCCTGAGGGCGCGCGGCGCGGCATCCCCGCGCCCCACCCTTGAAGGGGGTTTAGACGATGATGGACGGCAGCTTTGACGACGCGCTGACAGGCGAACAGAAGATCCGCAACTTCAACATCAACTTCGGCCCGCAGCACCCTGCGGCCCATGGTGTTTTGCGCCTTGTGCTGGAACTGGACGGCGAGATCGTCGAACGCTGCGATCCGCATATCGGCCTGCTGCACCGTGGCACCGAAAAGCTGATGGAAAGCCGGACCTACCTGCAAAACCTGCCCTATTTCGACCGGCTGGATTATGTGGCCCCGATGAACCAGGAACATGCCTGGTGTCTGGCCATCGAACGGCTGACCGGCACGGTCGTGCCGCGCCGCGCCAGCCTGATCCGGGTGCTGTTCTGCGAGATCGGCCGCATCCTGAACCACCTTCTGAACGTCACCACGCAGGCGATGGACGTCGGCGCGTTGACCCCGCCGCTTTGGGGGTTTGAAGAGCGTGAAAAGCTGATGGTGTTCTATGAACGCGCATCCGGAGCGCGTCTGCACGCCGCCTATTTCCGCCCCGGTGGCGTGCATCAGGACCTGACGCCCGCGCTGATCGACGATATCGACGTCTGGGCCGATGAGTTCATGCCCGTTCTGGACGATATCGATGGGCTGCTGACCGAAAACCGCATCTTTAAACAGCGCAATGCCGACATCGGCGTTGTGACCGAAGACGACATCCAGAAATGGGGCTTTTCGGGCGTCATGGTGCGCGGGTCTGGTCTGGCATGGGATTTGCGCCGTAGCCAACCCTATGAATGCTATGACGAATTCGACTTCATGATCCCGATTGGCAAGAACGGCGATTGCTATGACCGCTACCTGTGCCGGATGCAGGAAATGCGCGAGTCGATCAAGATCATCAAGCAGGCCATCGCCAAGCTGCGCGTCGAAAAGGGCGATATTCTTGCGCGCGGCAAGATCACGCCGCCGTCGCGCGGCGACATGAAAACCTCGATGGAGGCGTTGATCCATCACTTCAAGTTGTACACCGAAGGCTTCCACGTCCCCGCGGGCGAGGTTTATGCCGCGGTCGAGGCACCCAAGGGTGAATTCGGCGTCTATCTGGTTGCCGACGGCACCAACAAACCCTACCGCGCCAAGATCCGCGCGCCGGGATATCTGCACCTGCAAGCCATGGATTACATATGCAAGGGGCATCAGCTTGCTGACGTCTCTGCCATCATCGGCACGATGGACATCGTGTTCGGGGAGGTCGACCGCTAATGCTTCGCCGTCTTCACAAAGACCAACCTGCGTCCTTCGCCTTTACCCCGGCGAACCTTGAATGGGCGCGGGGCCAGATCTCGAAATACCCCGAGGGCCGTCAGGCCTCGGCCATCATACCGCTGCTGTGGCGCGCGCAGGAACAAGAGGGCTGGTTGTCCCGGCCCGCGATCGAACATGTCTGCGACATGCTGGGTCTGGCCTATATCCGCGGGCTTGAGGTGGCGACGTTCTACTTCATGTTCCAGTTGCAACCCGTTGGTTCCATTGCCCATGTTCAGATTTGCGGCACTACGTCCTGCATGATCTGCGGCGCAGAAGAGTTGATCAAGGTCTGCAAGGAAATGATCGCGCCCGGCGCCCATCAGGTGTCGGCCGACGGCAAGTTTTCCTGGGAAGAGGTAGAATGCATGGGCGCCTGCGCCAATGCGCCGATGGCCCAGATCGGCAAGGACTATTATGAAGACCTGACGCCGGAAAAGCTGCGCGACCTGATCGCCCGCTTTTCCAAGGGCGAGGTGCCAGTGCCCGGCCCGCAGAACGGCCGTTATGCCGCCGAACCGCTGTCGGGTCTGACCAGCCTGAAGGATTTTGAAACGGGCCGTCAGCAATACAACGCCTCGGCCCAGGCCGCCGTTGATATCGGCGACACCGTCAAGCGCATCGACGGCACCGAGGTACCGATCCTGATGCCGTGGCTGGGCAAAGTGAAAGCGGCGGCCAAGGTCGCGGTCCCGTTCGTTGCCGCCGCTGCCGTGGCCGTGGCAGCAGGGGCCGCCGTCGCCGCCGCGACCAAGGGCGACGCAGGCACGCAGCCCACCGCCCTGACCGGCCCGCGCAATGGCACGGCGGACCCGCTGCAAACCATCGAAGGCATTGGCCCTGCGTTGGAAAAGCTGTGCCACGATCTTGGCATCTATCACTTTGACCAGATTGCTGGCTGGGGGCCTGCCGAGATCGCCTGGATGGATGGGAACCTGAAAGGGTTCAAGGGCCGCGTCACCCGCGACAGATGGGTGGCACAGGCAAAACTGATCGGCGAGGTGGGAATCCCCGAATTCCTGCGCCGCGCCAAGATCAACGACTACTAGGGGACCGACATGCGCCCCGACCCCAAGGACATGGCCTCGGCAGCACAGGCGCGATTGATCGCCTTTGTGATCGCCGGAACCATGATCCTGTGGATGGGCGCGCAGTGGCTGGGCGGGCAGATGGGCTGGCAAACCCGTTTCGTCTTTCTGTTCGACCTTGCCGCCTTGGCCGCGTTCTTTTGGGCGCTGGTCGCAACGTATCGGATCTGGCGGAAACGTCAGAACAATTGAGGGGCAAGACATGCTCAAGGATCAGGACCGTATCTTCACCAACCTGTACGGGATGCACGACCGCTCCCTTGCGGGGGCGAAGAAGCGTGGGCATTGGAACGGCACGGCGGAAATCATCGCCCGTGGCCGGGATACCCTGATCGAGCAGGTCAAGGCATCCGGTCTGCGTGGCCGCGGCGGGGCAGGGTTCCCAACCGGGTTGAAGTGGTCTTTCATGCCCAAACAGTCGGACGGTCGCCCATCCTATCTGGTGGTCAATGCCGACGAATCCGAACCCGGCACCTGCAAAGACCGCGAGATCATGCGCCACGATCCGCACACATTGATCGAAGGCTGCCTGATCGCGTCTTTCGCCATGCAGGCCAATACCTGCTACATCTACATCCGTGGCGAATACATCCGCGAGCGCGAGGCGCTGCAGGCGGCCATCGACGAATGTTATGACGCAGGGCTTTTGGGCAAGAACGCCGCGAAATCGGGCTGGGATTTCGATCTCTACCTGCACCACGGCGCGGGCGCCTATATCTGCGGCGAAGAAACCGCCTTGCTGGAAAGCCTAGAAGGCAAAAAGGGCATGCCCCGGATGAAACCGCCGTTCCCGGCAGGGTCGGGCCTGTATGGCTGCCCGACCACGGTGAACAACGTCGAATCCATCGCCGTCGTCCCCACCATCCTGCGGCGCGGGTCAGAGTGGTTCGCCAGCTTTGGCCGCCCGAACAATGCGGGGACCAAGCTGTTTGGCATCTCGGGCCACGTCAACAACCCCTGCGTCGTCGAAGAGGCGATGTCGATCACCCTGCGCGAACTGCTGGACCGTCATTGCGGGGGGGTGCGTGGCGGGTGGAAGAACATCAAGGCCGTGATCCCCGGCGGATCGTCTGTGCCGATGCTGAATGCCGCGCAATGCGACGATGCGATCATGGATTTCGACTGGCTGCGCGAACAGCGCTCCGGTCTGGGCACTGCGGCGGTGATCGTGATGGATCAAAGCACGGACGTGATCAAGGCGATCTGGCGGCTGTCCAAATTCTACAAGCACGAATCCTGCGGCCAATGCACCCCCTGCCGCGAAGGCACTGGCTGGATGATGCGCGTGATGGACCGTCTGGTGCGCGGCGAGGCCGAGGTTGAAGAGATCGACATGCTGCTGTCGGTGACCAAGCAGGTCGAAGGCCACACCATCTGCGCGCTTGGCGATGCGGCGGCCTGGCCTGTTCAGGGGCTGATCCGGCACTTCCGCGAAGAAATCGAAGACCGCATCAAGGCCAAGCGCACCGGGCGCATGGGCGCGATGGCGGCGGAATAGGCAGATGCGGGCAGCCCTTCCCCTGATCGGCGGCGCACTGGCCCTTGCGGGCTGTGCCGCACCCGTGCCGCAGGTGGCACGGATGCAGACCGTCGATGGCTACACCGCGCAGGCGCGTGGGGCCGGGCTGGCCGTGATGCGCAACGGTGTGCCCTTTGGCTATGCCGACGGGGCCGAGGCGAAGCGCACGGCGAATGCGATCTGCGGCGGGGCGGTCAACAGCACCATCCGCGACCGCTTTGACGGCGGCGCGTGGGTGTTCGTGGGGGGCTGCGCATAATGGCGTTGCACAGCGCACTTGCCCGGTTGGCGCACAGATATTCGGACGATCCCGCCTCGCGCGGGTCGCAATGGCACAAAACGCAGGTGTGGACCTTCCACGCATGCACCCGGACGGCGGCGGAGTAAGCGGATGTCAAACCTTAAGAAACTGATCATCGACGGCATCGAGGTCGAATGTGACCCCGCCCTGACGATCATTCAGGCGGCTGAAATCGCCGGGGTCGAAATCCCGCGCTTTTGCTATCATGAACGGCTGACCATCGCGGGCAACTGCCGGATGTGTCTGGTTGAGGTGGTGGGTGGCCCGCCAAAGCCTGCCGCATCCTGCGCGATGCAGGTGCGCGATCTGCGCCCCGGCCCCAATGGCGAACCCGCCGTGGTGAAAACGAACAGCCCGATGGTCAAGCGCGCCCGCGAAGGGGTGATGGAGTTTCTGCTGATCAACCACCCGCTGGATTGCCCGATTTGCGATCAGGGCGGCGAGTGTGATCTTCAGGATCAGGCGATGGCCTACGGCGTCGATTTCTCGCGTTACCGCGAACCGAAACGCGCCAGCGATGACCTGAACCTTGGCCCGCTGGTTGCGACCAAGATGACGCGCTGCATTTCCTGCACCCGCTGCGTGCGGTTCACCACCGAAGTGGCGGGCATCGCCCAGATGGGCCAGACGGGGCGGGGCGAAGATTCCGAGATCACGACCTATCTGTCGATGATGCTGGACAGCAACCTTCAGGGCAACGTCATCGACCTGTGCCCGGTGGGCGCACTGACGTCAAAGCCTTACGCTTTTACCGCGCGGCCGTGGGAACTGACCAAGACCGAATCCATCGACGTGATGGACGCGTTGGGATCGAACATCCGCGTCGATACCAAGGGCCGCGAAGTCATGCGCATCCTGCCGCGCAACCATGATGGCGTGAACGAGGAATGGATTTCCGACAAGACCCGCTTTGTCTGGGACGGTCTGCGCCGCCAGCGGCTGGACACGCCCTATATCCGCGAGAATGGCCGTCTGCGCAAAGCCGGCTGGGACGAGGCGCTGGTCGCCGTCGCCGCTGCGATGAAGGGCAAAAGGGTTGCAGGCATCGTCGGTGATCTGGCCCCGGTCGAGGCGGTTTACAGCCTTAAGACGCTGATCCAAGGGTTTGGCGGCACCGTGGAATCCCGCACCGATGGCGCGCGCCTGCCTGCCGGAAACCGCAGCGCCTATGTCGGCACCGCCCGGATCGAAGATATCGACGCGGCCAGGGGCATCTGGATCATCGGGTCCAACCCGCGCGACGAGGCTGCTGTTCTGAACGCGCGCATCCGCAAGGCGTGGCAGTTGGGGGCCGAGGTGACGCTGATCGGGCCGGCTGCCGACCTGACCTATGCCTATACCCATGCGGGCACAGACCGCGCGGCACTGGTCAAGGCCGCCAGTGACGCGCAGGCGTTCGGCAAGCCCGCCGTGGTGATCGTGGGCCAGGGCGCCCTGAACGAGGCGGACGGCGAGGCGGTTCTGGCGCAGGCCATGGCGCTGACCGAAAAGCTGGGCGCGAAACTGCTGGTGCTGCACACCGCCGCTGCCCGCGTGGGCGCGCTGGACGTAGGGGCGGTCACCGATGGCGGCCTGTCTGCGGCCCTTGACGGGGCCGAGGTGGTTTACAACCTTGGCGCAGACGAGGTGGAAATCGCCGCCGGTCCGTATGTGATCTATCAGGGCAGCCACGGCGACCGCGGCGCGCACCGCGCCGACATCATCCTGCCGGGGGCCGCCTATACAGAAGAAAACGGCCTGTTCGTCAACACTGAAGGGCGCCCGCAGCTGGCCCAACGCGCCGGTTTCGCGCCCGGTGAGGCCAAGGAAAACTGGGCAATCCTGCGCGCGCTGTCTGCCGAACTGGGCGCGACCCTGCCGTGGGACAGTCTGGCTGGTCTGCGCGCGGCACTGGTCAAGGCGCACCCGCATCTGGGCCGCATCGACGAGGTTGCGGTGAACGACTGGCAACCGCTGGCCTTGCGCGATCCGGCCAAGGCCGACTTCCGCACAGCGATCCGCGATTTCTACCTGACCAACGCCATCGCCCGTGCGTCGGCCTTGATGGGCGAGTTGTCGGCGCTGGCCGCAACCCGCGCCAATGCGGCGCTGGCGGCGGAATAAGCGATGCGGGCGCCCCTGTCCCTGATCGTCTGCCTGATGGCCGCCCCGGCGGTTCTGACGGCTTGCGCTGCGGGGCCAGAGGTGACATCGCAAGACACCCTCGCCACCAGCGGGGCGGCGCAGTATCAGGGGATCGAGACGATCCTGCTGGACGGCGATCTGGTCAACTTTCGTGTCGCCATGACCGGCGCGCGGGACGAATTGGATGTCGAGGCGTATGGCCGGTGTGCGGCGGCGCAATATGCGCTGATCCGCGGGTTCGGTTTCGCCCGGCATGTGCGCACGACAGTGGCACAAGACGATGATATTTGGCGCGGGGATGCGGTTTACACCATCTCGGCGGCATTGCCGCGCGGGCTGAAAACGATCGACGCCGAAGTGACGGTGCGCGATTGCGGTGCGCAGCGGATACCAACTGTATGACGACCGGTCTGAGGGACGTGAGGAAACATGGCTGAATTCTTTACAACAGGTCTGGGGACGGCGGTGCTGATCGCCGCGCAGAGCCTGCTGATCATCGGTTTCGTGATGATCAGCCTTTTGTTTCTTGTCTATGGCGACCGCAAGATCTGGGCGGCGGTGCAGATGCGACGCGGACCGAACGTGGTGGGGGCCTTTGGCCTGCTGCAATCGGTGGCTGACGCGCTGAAATACGTCGTCAAGGAAATCGTCGTTCCCGCCGGGGCCGACCGTCCGGTGTTCTTTCTGGCGCCGATGCTGTCGTTCATCCTTGCCATGCTGGGCTGGGCGGTGATCCCCTTTGCCGATGGCTGGGTTCTGGCCAACATCAACGTGGCGATCCTGTTCGTCTTTGCCGTCTCGTCACTAGAGGTGTACGGCGTGATCATGGGGGGGTGGGCGTCCAACTCAAAATACCCGTTCCTTGGATCGCTGCGGTCTGCCGCGCAGATGATCAGCTATGAGGTGTCGCTTGGCCTGATCATCATCGGCATCATCCTGTCGACCGGGTCGATGAACTTTTCGGCAATCGTGGCCGCACAGGATGGCGATTACGGCCTGCTGAACTGGTACTGGATCCCGCATTTCCCGATGGTGTTCCTGTTCTTCATCAGCGCCTTGGCCGAAACCAACCGCCCGCCGTTCGACCTGCCCGAGGCTGAATCCGAACTGGTGGCGGGCTTCATGGTCGAATATTCGTCCACGCCCTATCTGTTGTTCATGGCGGGCGAATACATCGCGATCTTCCTGATGTGCGCCTTCATGTCGTTGCTGTTCTTTGGCGGCTGGCTGTCGCCCATTCCCGGCCTGCCCGATGGCGCGCTGTGGATGGTGGGCAAGATGGCGTTCTTCTTCTTCCTCTTCGCCATGGTGAAGGCGATCGTGCCGCGCTACCGCTATGACCAACTGATGCGGATCGGCTGGAAGGTGTTCCTGCCCCTGTCGCTGGGGTGGGTCGTGATTGTAGCATTCCTTGCGAAATTCGAAGTATTCGGCGGCTTTTGGGCCCGCTGGGCGATTGGGGGATGATGATGGCTGGAACACTTGTCTCTCGCTATTGCCTGACCGTTCGAGGCCATAAGCTGGAGCTTTTCCCGATCGACGAGGAAAATTACTCTGTCATCATTGATGGCGACTATGAGGCGCCTTTTGCCGGTTTTCGTGCCGCGCATCGGAACGCGGTCAAGCGCTTGGCTGATCGCGACACTTTTTCGGACGAGGTGCGGTCAGCCGCGTCGGATTTGCAGAATTGGGCAGTAGAATCGGTTGATGTGTTCGACCCGGAGGGAAACTGAAATGGCCAACATCGACTGGACCCGGGCGACGAAGTATTTCTTCCTGTTCGATTTCATCAAGGGCTTCGGTCTTGGGATGAAGTATTTCTTCGCGCCCAAGGTGACGCTGAACTATCCGCATGAAAAGGGGCCGCTGTCGCCGCGCTTTCGTGGGGAACATGCGCTGCGCCGCTATCCCAATGGCGAAGAACGCTGCATCGCCTGCAAACTGTGCGAGGCGATCTGCCCTGCGCAGGCGATCACCATCGATGCCGAACCCCGCGACGACGGCAGCCGCCGCACCACGCGCTATGACATCGACATGACGAAATGCATCTACTGCGGTTTCTGCCAAGAGGCGTGCCCGGTCGATGCCATCGTCGAAGGCCCGAACTTCGAATTTTCGACCGAGACGCGGGAAGAGCTGTTCTACAACAAGGACCGCCTGCTGGAAAACGGCGCGCGGTGGGAAGCCGAGATTGCACGCAACCTGGAAATGGATGCGCCCTACAGATGAAACTCCGCGGCGGCGTGTTGCCGCCCGGTCAGGAAACCGAGGCCCATGACGGACGATTTCGCCAAGTGGTACAAGGCGATGTTAGAGAGTGGCACAGAAATGGTACGCGCCTTCAATCCCGCGCTAGAAACGATGAGCATGAAGGGCTTTGAAAGCCTGTTTCCAACCATGTCCAAGGACATGCTGGAAATGTGGTTTGGAAAGACCTTCAACCGCGAAGGGCTGGATGCCAAGACCCGGCTTCTGGTCACTGTCGCCGCCCTGACCGTGCTGGGCGCACAGGCCGAGGCGCAGTTGAAACTGACGATCCGCCACGCGCTAGAGGCCGGGGCCACGAAACGCGAGGTCGCCGAGGTGATCTGGCAGATGAGCATGTTCGGCGGCCTGCCCGCCATGCAAAAGGCGCTGGAACTTGCCCAGACCGTCTTTGCCGAAACTGGGGAGAATGACGCATGAGCGTTGCGGATCTGGCCTTTTATGCCTTTGCCATCGTCACGGTGACGGCGGGTTTGCTGGTGACGGTCAGCCGGAACCCGGTTCATTCGGTGCTGTGGCTGATCCTTGCCTTTTTGTCGTCGGCGGGGCTGTTCGTGCTGCTGGGGGCGGAATTCGTCGCCATGCTGCTGATCATCGTCTATGTCGGCGCGGTTGCGGTGCTGTTCCTGTTCGTCGTGATGATGCTGGACATCGACTTTGCCGAGTTGAAGGGCGAAATGGCGAAATACATGCCGCTCGCGCTGTTGATCGGGGTGGTGATCCTGATGCAGATGGCCGTGGGTGTCGGTGCCTGGGTGCAGGCCGAAGGGGCAATGGGCCTGCGTCAGGCCGTGGCCCCCGCCATCGACGAGATGGAGAATACGCGCGCCCTTGGCCTGCTGATCTACGACAAATACGTCTACCTGTTCATGGCGTCGTCGCTGATCCTGCTGGTTGCCATGATCGGCGCGATCCTGTTGACCCTGCGCCACCGCCGCGATGTGAAACGCCAGAACGTGCTGCACCAGATGTGGCGCGACCCGGCCATCGCGATGGAACTGAAAGACGTAAAGCCGGGGCAGGGGCTTTGATTTAAGGCCGCACCCCAAGGGGTGCGGCAGACGCTGAACGATAACGGGCAAATGCCCGGAGGGACGAAAATGGTGGGACTTGAACATTACCTGACGGTTGCGGCGGCGCTGTTCGTCATCGGCATCTTTGGCATCTTTCTGAACCGGAAGAACGTCATCGTGATCCTGATGTCGATCGAGTTGATGCTGCTGGCCGTGAACATCAACCTTGTGGCCTTTTCCAGCCATCTTGGCGATCTGGTGGGCCAGGTGTTCACGATGTTCGTCCTGACCGTTGCCGCGGCCGAGGCCGCCATCGGCCTTGCGATCCTGGTCGTGTTCTTCCGCACCCGGGGCACCATCGACGTCGAAGACGTCAACGTGATGAAGGGCTGAGGCAATGGCAACGATCATCCTTTTCGCGCCGCTGATCGGCGCGCTGATCTGCGGCTTCGGCTGGCGCTTTATCGGGGAATATGCGGGGCAGGTCATCACGACCGGCCTGCTGTTCCTTGCGGCGCTGCTGTCCTGGATCATCTTTCTGACCCATGACGGCCAGATGACCCAGGTGGTGCTGATGCGCTGGATCGAAAGCGGGTCACTGTCCACCGAATGGGCGATCCGGCTGGACCGGTTGACCGCGATCATGCTGGTGGTGGTCACGTCGGTGTCGGCGTTGGTGCACCTGTACAGCTTTGGCTATATGGCGCATGACGACAACTGGACCCACCACGAACATTACAGGGCGCGGTTCTTCGCCTATCTGTCGTTCTTCACCTTTGCCATGCTGATGCTGGTCACGTCCGACAACCTGGTGCAGATGTTCTTTGGCTGGGAAGGGGTGGGCGTCGCGTCCTATCTGCTGATCGGGTTCTATTACAAAAAGCCAAGCGCGAATGCCGCCGCGATCAAGGCCTTTGTCGTCAACCGGGTGGGTGATTTCGGGTTTGCGCTTGGGATTTTCGCGCTGTTCTTCCTGACCGACAGCATCCGTTTTGACGACGTGTTCGCCGCCGCCCCTGAACTGGCGCAGACGAACCTGACGTTTCTGTGGACGGAATGGAATGCGGCGAACCTGATCGGCGTGCTGCTGTTCATCGGGGCGATGGGGAAATCGGCGCAGCTTGGCCTGCACACCTGGTTGCCCGACGCGATGGAAGGCCCGACCCCGGTGTCGGCGCTGATCCATGCCGCCACCATGGTGACGGCGGGGGTGTTCCTAGTTTGCCGCATGTCGCCGCTTTATGAATTCGCGCCAGATGCCAAGACGATGATCGTCGTCGTCGGTGCCACGACCGCGTTCTTTGCCGCCACAGTCGGTCTGGTGCAGAACGATATCAAGCGCGTGATCGCCTATTCGACCTGTTCTCAGCTTGGTTATATGTTCGTGGCTGCAGGGGTGGGCGTCTATTCGGTGGCCATGTTCCACCTGTTCACGCACGCCTTCTTCAAGGCGATGCTGTTTCTTGGCGCAGGCTCGGTCATCCACGCCATGCACCACGAACAGGACATGCGGAACTACGGTGGTTTGCGCAAGAAGATCCCCTATACCTTTGCCGCGATGATGATCGGCACGCTGGCCATCACCGGGGTCGGCATCCCGCTGACGCATTTCGGCTTTGCCGGGTTCCTGTCCAAGGACGCCGTGATCGAAAGCGCGTGGGTCGGGTCGAACTATGCCTTTGTCCTGCTGGTCGTCGCGGCCTTCATGACCAGTTTCTACAGCTGGCGTCTGATGTTCCTGACGTTCTACGGCACACCGCGCGGCGATCATCACACGCATGACCACGCCCACGAAAGCCCGTCTGTGATGCTGGTGCCCTTGGGCGTGCTAGCCATCGGTGCGGTGTTCAGCGGCATGGTCTGGTACAACAGTTTCTTTGGCGACGAGGCCAAGGTGCGGTCCTGGTTCGGCATGGAAGCGGCCGCCGATCACGGGACCGAGGCCGCAACCGAACACGCCGCCGAACCTGTGGTTGAGGGGGCTGTGACCGCAACCGAACCGGCTGTCACCGAACCCGCAGCGACTGAAGGCGTCGTTGCAGCCGAGGCGACCGAAGGCCACGCGGCACCCGCCGCCCATGGTGCGGCACCGAAAGGTGCCATCTTCATGGGACCGGACAACCACGTGATCCACGCCGCGCACGAGGCACCGACATGGGTCAAGGTGTCGCCGTTTGTCGCGATGGTGCTGGGCCTGCTGCTGGCCTTCCAGATGTATATCCGTCAGCCGTCGCTGCCGGGCCGTCTGGCCGCCCAACAGCGCCCGCTGTACTTGTTCCTGCTGAACAAATGGTACTTTGACGAGCTTTATGACTGGATCTTCGTGCGCCCGGCCAAATGGCTTGGCCGGTTCCTGTGGAAGCGGGGCGATGGCGATGTGATCGACGGGTCGATCAATGGCGTGGCCATGGGGATCATCCCCTTCTTCACCCGTCTGGCTGGGCGCGCCCAGTCCGGCTATCTGTTCCACTATGCCTTTGCCATGGTTTTGGGGATTGCGGTCCTGATCACATGGATGACGCTCTCGGGGGGGGCGAACTGATGGATAACCTCCTCTCGATCATCACCTTCATTCCGCTGGTGGCGGCGGCGATCCTTGCGCTGTTCCTGCGCGGATCGGATGCGGCGGCGCAAAAGAATGCGAAATGGCTGGCGCTGCTGGCCACCAGTGCTACCTTTCTTGTGTCGCTGTTCCTGCTGGCCGGTTTCGACGCCGCCGACACCGGCTTTCAGTTCGTCGAGGAATACGACTGGATCTTGGGCCTGAAGTACAAGATGGGCGTCGACGGGATTTCGATCCTGTTCGTGCTGCTGACCACCTTCCTGATGCCGATCACCATCGCCGCCTGCTGGGAGGTGGAGACGCGCGTCAAGGAATACATGATCGCCTTTCTTGTGCTGGAAAGCCTGATGCTGGGCGTGTTCTGCGCGCTGGACCTTGTGCTGTTCTACCTGTTCTTCGAGGCGGGCCTGATCCCGATGTTCCTGATCATCGGCATCTGGGGCGGCAAGGAACGCATCTACGCGGCGTTCAAGTTCTTTCTCTATACCTTCCTTGGGTCGGTGCTGATGCTGGTCGCGATGATCGCGATGTATATGGATGCGGGCACCACGGATATTCCCGCGCTGCTCGCCCATTCCTTTGCGTCGGACGATTTCTTTGTGCTGGGCTTTCACATCGTCGGCGGTCTGCAAACCCTGCTGTGGCTGGCGTTCTTTGCCAGCTTTGCGGTCAAGATGCCGATGTGGCCGGTGCACACATGGTTGCCCGATGCCCACGTTCAGGCCCCGACCGCCGGATCGGTGGTTCTGGCGGCGATCCTGCTGAAGATGGGGGGCTACGGCTTCCTGCGGTTCAGCCTGCCGATGTTCCCGATAGCGTCCGATCTGCTGGCACCCTTGGTGTTCTGGATGTCGGCCATCGCCATCGTCTACACCTCGTTGGTCGCACTGGCGCAGCAGGACATGAAAAAGCTGATCGCCTATTCGTCGGTGGCCCATATGGGGTATGTGACGATGGGCATCTTTACCGCCAATCAACAGGGTGTGGATGGCGCGATTTTCCAGATGATCAGCCACGGCTTCATCTCGGGTGCGTTGTTCCTGTGCGTGGGTGTGATCTACGACCGGATGCACACCCGCGACATCGACGCCTATGGCGGCCTTGTGAACCGGATGCCCGCCTATGCCTTGGTCTTCATGTTCTTCACCATGGCCAACGTCGGCCTGCCGGGCACGTCCGGGTTCGTGGGCGAATTTCTGGTGCTGATGGGGATATTCCAGGTCAACACCTGGGTGGCGGCGGTTGCGACCAGCGGCGTGATCCTGTCGGCGGCCTATGCGCTGTGGCTGTATCGCCGGGTGGTTTTTGGTGACCTGATCAAAGAGGCACTGAAAACCATCACCGACATGTCGGCGCGTGAACGGGCGATCTTTGCGCCGCTGATTGCCATGACCTTGCTGCTCGGCGTCTACCCCAGCCTTGTGACCGACATCATCGGCCCGTCGGTGGGTGCCCTTGTTTCTGACTATCAGGCCGCGATCCCCGCTGATGGGGCAACGCAACTGGCCCTGCACTGAAGGACGATTGAGATGACGCCACAAGATTTCTCCACCGTCCTGCCCGAGGTGCTTTTGTCGCTGTTCGCGATGGCGGCGCTGATGTTCGGGGCCTACGGCGGCAAGGACAAGACCGCACCCCTGATCAGTTGGGCCACGGCCGGGCTGTTTCTGGCGATGGCGCTGTTCATCGGTCTGGGCGGCGAGGGTGAGCGCGCGGCCTTTGGCGGCATGTTCATCGACGATCCCTTTGCCCGCTTTGCCAAGGTCACCATCCTGATTTCGGCGGCGGCGGTGCTGGTCATCAGCCAGGATTACATGATCCGGCGTGACCTGTTGCGCTTTGAATACCCGATCCTGCTGGTGCTGTCGGTCGTCGGCATGATGATGATGGTTTCGGCGGGCGACCTGATGGCGCTGTATATGGGGTTGGAGCTGCAATCGCTGGCGCTCTATGTCATCGCCGCCCTCCGCCGCGACAGCGTGAAATCGACCGAGGCTGGGTTGAAGTACTTTGTCCTTGGCGCGCTGTCGTCGGGGTTGCTGCTCTATGGCGCATCGCTGACCTATGGCTATGCGGGCACGACACTGTTTTCGGGCATCCTGTCCACCCTTGGGGCCGAGGTTCCGCTGGGGCTGCTGTTCGGTCTGGTGTTCATGCTGGCAGGCTTGGCGTTCAAGATATCCGCCGCGCCGTTCCATATGTGGACGCCCGATGTTTACGAAGGCTCGCCCACCCCCGTCACCGCCTTCTTTGCCACCGCCCCAAAGGTGGCGGCGATGGCGCTGCTGGCGCGGTTGGTGCATGACGCCTTTGGATCGATCCCCGGCGACTGGACCCAGGTTCTGGCGGCGTTGGCGGTTGTGTCGATGTTCCTTGGCGCGGTCGCGGCCATCGGGCAGCGCGACATCAAGCGTCTGATGGCCTATTCGTCCATCGCGCACATGGGCTATGCGCTGGTCGGTCTGGCATCCGGCACTGCCGAAGGCGTGCAGGCGATGCTGGTCTATATGGCGATATATGTCACCATGAACGTCGGCACATTCGCCTTCATCATGTCGATGGAACGGGACGGCCGCCCCGTCACCAGCATCGACAGCCTGAACCTGTTCTCGAAGCGCGAGCCGCTCAAGGCGCTGGCGATGCTTGTGCTGATGTTCAGCCTTGCGGGCGTGCCGCCGATGGTCGGCTTCTTCGGCAAGTTCTATGTGCTGAAGGCGGCTGTCGATGCCGACATGGCGTGGCTTGCGCTGCTGGGGGCGGTCGCGTCGGTGATCGGGGCATTCTATTACCTGCGCATCGTGTTCTACATGTATTTCGGCAAGGAGACCGATGTGCTGGACAGCCGCATGGCCCCGGCGCAATGGGCGATGCTGATGGCGGTGTCCTTGGCGATGGTGCTGGGGATCGTGAACCTGTTCGGGATCGACCCCATCGCCGCCGTCGCGGCCGAAGCGCTTGTCCGCTGACGCGACAGAATGGCCTGCGGGCGTGGCGCGCCACGTCCTTGCGACCATCGACAGCACCAATGCCGAAGCGGCCCGTCTGGCC
The DNA here is from genome assembly GCA_040385245.1 of Pseudomonadota bacterium. Taxonomy (GTDB): domain Bacteria; phylum Pseudomonadota; class Alphaproteobacteria; order Rhodobacterales; family Rhodobacteraceae; genus JAZKHT01. The sequence goes on from JAZKHT010000006.1 coordinate 119,015, forward strand.
CCGACCCTGTCGGGGCCAGCCTGGGTTCTGGCGCTGGAACAAACCGCAGGCCGGGGGCGGCGGGCGCGGGTCTGGGCCAGCCCGCGTGGCAACTTTCACGCAACCCTTGTTCTGCGTCCGACCGAGGCCGCAGCACAGGTCGCCCTGCGCAGCTTTGCCGCCGCCCTTGCCCTGCGCGATGCGTTCGTTGCAGTAACGGGGCTGCCCGATGCGTTCCGCCTGAAATGGCCCAATGATGTTTTGCTGAACGGCGGCAAGGTCGCGGGCATCCTGCTGGAAAGTGCGGGGTCAGGGTCCGGGGTCCAGCACCTGTGCATCGGCATCGGCGTCAACTTGATCGCCGCCCCCGATGCGACCCTGATGGAACCGGGCGCGCTGCCCGCCGTCAGCCTGCTGGGCGAAACCGGCCTGCGCGTGACGCCCGAGGCGTTTTTGAACACCCTCGCCCCCGCCTATGCGGCGTGGGATGGGACGTTCCTAACCCAAGGATTTGCCCCCTTGCGCGCGGCATGGCTGACCCATGCGGCGCGCTTGGGGCAGGAAATCCGCGCCCGCACAGGCACCGACACCCGCACCGGCATCTTTGAAACCATCGACGCCACCGGGGCGCTGATCCTGCGCCAATCCACCGGCCCCGTCGCCATACCGGCGGCGGAGGTGTTCTTTTAGAAGGCCCGCGCCCCATGCTTCTTGCGATCGACTGCGGCAATACCAACACGGTCTTTTCGATCTGGAACGGCACCGCCTTTGTCGCGACATGGCGCATCGCCACCGATCACAAGCGCACGGCGGACGAATATTACACCTGGCTGTCCAGCCTGATGCTGCTGACCCGGATCGACGCCCCGATATCCGAGGCGATCATCTCGTCAACCGTGCCGCGTGTTGTGTTCAACCTGCGTGTGCTGTGCAACCGCTATTATGAATGCCGCCCCCTTGTGGTGGGCAAGCCGGAATGCCATCTGCCTGTGAACCCGCGCGTGGATCAGGGCACGACCGTCGGTCCCGACCGTCTGGTGAACACGGTCGCCGGATTTGACCGCCACGGCGGCGATCTGATTGTGGTCGATTTCGGCACCGCCACGACGTTTGACGTGGTTGATGTCGATGGGGCCTATGTCGGCGGGGTGATTGCCCCCGGCGTCAACCTGTCGCTAGAGGCGCTGCATATGGCAGCAGCGGCATTGCCTCACATCGACATCAGCCGCCCCGCACGGGCGATTGGCACGAATACGGTGGCCTGTATGCAATCAGGCGTGTATTGGGGCTATATCGGGCTTGTGGAGGGCATCGTCCGCGAGGTCCGCAAAGAGCGTGACCGCCCGATGAAAGTTATCGCGACTGGGGGCCTTGCCTCCCTGTTCGCCCAAGATACCGCGCTATTTGACAGCGTTGAAGATGACCTGACCATGCATGGTCTGGTGCTGATCCATCGCTATAACAAGGAACTGGAAACGGAATGAGCGTCAACCGGCTGATCTACCTTCCCCTCGGCGGTGCCGGGGAGATCGGCATGAACTGCTATGTCTACGGCTATGGCCCTGCCGGAAAGGAACGTCTGATCCTTGTCGATCTGGGCGTCACCTTCCCCGACATGGACGGCACACCGGGGGTGGATCTGATCCTGCCCGACATCTCGTGGCTTGAGGCGCGGCTTGATCGCCTTGACGGGATATTCATCACCCACGCGCACGAGGACCACATCGGCGCGCTTGGCCATCTGTGGCCGCGCCTGCAAAAGCGCGTCTATGCCCGCCGCTTTACCGCGACCATCGGGCGGTTGAAATTCGAAGAGGCCGGCCTGCCGGTGGACATGATCACCACCGTAATGTCGCGCCCCGAAACGGTCGAGGTCGGGCCGTTCAAGGTGCAGTTCGTGCCGGTCAGCCACTCGATCCCTGAAAGTGCGGCGCTTGTCATCGACACGCCCGCCGGACGGATCGTGCATTCCGGCGACTTCAAGCTGGATGCCACGCCGGTTGTGGGCGAAGGCTGGGACGATGCCCGCTTTGCCGGGATTGCCGCCGAACGGCCCGTCAAGGCGCTGATGTGCGACAGCACCAACGTGTTTTCGCTGCACGCGGGCCGGTCCGAAGCGACGCTGAAAGAACCGATCCGCGATCTGATCCTTTCGCAGAACGGGATGGTTGTGGCGACGACCTTCGCGTCCAACGTGGCGCGCCTGAAAACGCTGGCCGAGGCTGCGCGTGCCGCCGACCGGTCGGTCTGCCTTTTGGGCCGCGCGATGAAGCGTATGGTGTCGGCGGCACAGCAATCGGGTGTGTTGCCCGATTTCCCGCAGACTGTTTCCCCGGAAGAGGCGCAGGATATTCCGCGCCGCAACCTGATGCTGATCGTCACCGGCAGCCAGGGCGAGCGCCGCGCCGCATCGGCGCAACTGTCGCGGGGCAAGTATCTGGGGCTTGAGATGAAAAAGGGCGACATGTTCCTTTTCTCGTCCAAGACCATTCCGGGCAATGAACGTGATGTCTTGCGCATCATGAACAATTTCTCGGAAATGGGTGTCGATCTGATGGACGACGCCGGGGGGAAATACCATGTCTCGGGCCACGCCAACCGGCCCGATCTGGAACATGTCCACCGTCTGTTGCTGCCCGACATGCTGATCCCGATGCATGGCGAACACCGTCACCTGCGCGAACACGCCCGCATCGGCACCGAGGCCGGAATCATCGCCGAGGTGGTCACCAACGGCACCATGATCGACCTGACCAACGAATCGCCCAAGGTGGTGGACCGGATCGAAACCGGGCGTCTCTATCTGGACGGGTCGGCCATCATCGGGTCGATGGATGGCGTGGTGCGCGACCGAATCCGCATGGCGCTGAACGGGCATTGTATGGTGACCGTGATCCTGGACGAAAGCGACGAACCGCTGGGTGAGGCTTGGGTCGAGGTGATGGGCCTGCCCGAAAAGGGCCGCACCGGGGTTCTGGCCGAAACGCTGGAAACCGAGCTGTCGGAATTCCTGTCCGGCGTTGGCAAAAAGATCCTGCGCGATGACGACAAGCTGGACGAGGCGCTGCGCCGCATCGTGCGGCAAGTGTCGATGGAAGAGATCGGCAAAAAGCCCGAAGTGACGGTTGTTGTCAGCCGGTTGCAGCAGGAATAACGCAGCCTTTCAGGCGTAACAGCAAAAAGGCCCCGCAAACTGCGGGGCCTTTGTCTTTGGCGCGGGCTGGTGGTGATCAGCCTTCGGTGCCGTTCGCAACCTCTTCCTCGGGCTCGTCCGGGGTGGGGGCGGCGAGGCGGAAGCTGCGCAGAATGAAATCGGGCACATGGTCGCCCATGCCGACAACCTGACCGTCGCGGCGGTCGTTGCGATCCCGGCGGTCATCGCGCCGGTCATCACGGCGGGGTGCATCGCGGGTCGCGTCGCGGGGTGCATCGCGCGCGGTATCCCGCAACGGGTCGCGCGGTTCGTCGCGACGCGGGCGATCTTCACGAACGGGCCGATCCTCGCGCACTGGCCGATCCTCGCGGACCGACCGATCCTCACGAGAGGGCCGATCCTCACGGGCGGGGCGATCTTCGCGCGGGGCGCGCGCTGCGGGGGCGGGGGCTGCCACAGCTTCGGCAACCTCGACCACCGCAACCTCTTCGCGCGGGGCACGGGGTGCGCGATCTTCACGATCACGCCCGCCACGGCTGCGCGAGCGGCCTGATTTCTCGCCCCGGTCGGACGCGCGGTCAGACCCGCGCGCAGGCGCGTCATCGGCCCCGGCAGCAAGGTCCAGCCCTTCGGGCATCGTGCCTGCAGGGATCGGCATCTTCACAAGGTTCTGGATGGCGGACAGGTATTTTTCGTCCGACGGCACAGCGATGGTGAACGCCTTGCCCAAACGGCCCGCGCGGCCCGTGCGGCCGATGCGGTGAACGTAATCCTCGGGGTGGCTCGGCACGTCAAAGTTGAACACATGGCTGACAGCCGGAATGTCCAGACCGCGCGCCGCCACGTCCGACGCGATCAGCAAATGAACCGACCCGTCGCGGAACCCGTCCAGCGTGCGGGTACGCACCGACTGATCCAGATCGCCGTGAATGGGGGACGCGTTGAAACCATGCTGTTTCAGGGACTTGGCCACCACGTCCACATCCATCTTGCGGTTGCAGAACACGATGGCGTTGGTGCAGCTTTCGCCCTCGGCCCGGATCAAGGCCCGCAACACGGCGCGCTTTTCGGCAAAGCTGCGGTCCTTGCGGCTGGGGGTGAACTGGAACAGCTTTTGTTCGATGGTCAGCGATGCCGTCGCCTGACGCGCCACCTCGATCTTGGCGGGGTTGGTCAGGAAGGTGTTGGTGATCCGCTCGATCTCGGGGGCCATGGTGGCGCTGAAGAACAGCGTCTGGCGCGTGAACGGCGTCAGTTGGAAGATGCGTTCGATATCGGGGATGAACCCCATGTCCAGCATGCGGTCCGCCTCGTCCACGACCATGATCTGAACGCCGGTCAGCAACAGCTTGCCGCGTTCGAAATGATCCAGCAGACGACCGGGCGTCGCGATCAGCACGTCAACGCCGCGGTCGATCAGCTTGTCCTGTTCGCCAAAGGAAACCCCGCCGATCAGCAGCGCCTTGGTCAGCTTGGTGTGCTTGGCATAGGTTTCGAAGTTTTCGGCAACCTGTGCGGCCAGTTCGCGCGTGGGCGCCAGAACAAGGCTGCGCGGCATCCGCGCACGGGCCCGACCCTGGCCCAGTAGCGTGATCATCGGCAGCGTAAAGCTGGCGGTCTTGCCGGTGCCGGTCTGGGCAATGCCCAGCACGTCGCGCCCTTGCAGGGCGTGCGGGATCGCCTCGGCCTGAATGGGGGTGGGGGTTTCGTAGCCGGCTTCGGCCACGGCTTGCAACACGCGGGGGTCCAGCGCGAGATCAGAGAATTTTGTCATCAGCGTCCTAAGGGATGCGGTGTCGGACCGCATGAAAGATTGGGACGCTGCAATGTCCGGGCGCCCCGGCGTCTTGGCCAAGTCTGGCCTGCGTCGCGCTTATCCGAAAACGCAGGGGGGGTCAAGGACGCAGCCAGTTGAACAGCCCCCACATGCGCCGTGGCAGGTCATCTTCGCACAGGACACTGACCACCCGGCCGTCGCGCGACCCGTCCGGTGCCTGACTTGAAAAATGGTAATCCCACTGCATCCCGCTGGGTTTGGTCAGAAACCGCATCTGCAAGACATCCCCCGCCTTGTAAACGAACGAATCCTTGCTGAACGGGGCAAGCGAGAATGACCGCAGCGCCGGGCGATGGCCGATCAGATGATCGCTCAGCGACATCTTCAATTCCTGCGGGCCAAGGCGCAGCAACATGCCCCCCCCGGTTTCCATGGCCTTGACGATGATGGCCGCAACCCGGCCCGAGTTTTCGAACGGTGGCAGGGACATCCAAACGTCGTCCGGCGAATATACAGGAACCGAAAGGACGCTGTTGGTAAAATCCTCGCGCCGCGCACCGGTGAAATCGGACCGGACCACCAGCTTGCCTGTTTTGGCATATAACGGCGCGACATCGGGAACCGGCCCGACCGTATCAATGAACGTGCCAAGGGTTTGGGCGACAAAGGTCACCACCTCGCCGTGCGGATTATAGTGATATCCGTCGTGAAAATGCGACGCATCCAGAAACGCAAGGTTGTGCGCCCGACAGAACTCGGCGGAGATATCATAGGTCTTGAGATTGTAGTGGGATAAAAGCCGCGTCACGGCATCGAAATAGGGACTGCTCGACCGCTCGCTCTCAGCCGTTTTGACGATCAGGGGAACAAATCGCGCGCCCTTGTCCCGACAAAAGATGATATTCCGTTCAACCGCGCGCAGCAGATCATTCAGTTTGTGTCGAAACTTGGTAAAGCAGGTTTCGTCACCGGTAGAATAACCCCAAATCACGACGTCATCCGCCGTCAGATCGGCGGCGCGGTTCAGGCGGTAAAATCCCATCAGGGAATTGGAGGCGGCGACCGATATGTTCTTTGCTACAACGCCGCGTTTTGCCAAGATTTCAATGAATAACGGTGCCCAACCGGTTTTCAGAACACAGTTGGACCCACCAGAAATATAGATCGTCACCACAAATACCCAACTGTTTATACACCGTGGTTTTGGACCCGCGCGCCGCACGGGTCCAAGCCGTGTCAAAGATTGATGATGTCCAACGGCAAGTCAACCTGTTCGGGTCGCAAACTGGCCGGCGGTCAGCCGCCCTGAACCATCATCTCTTTCGTCGCCGTCAGCTTGATCTGCGGATAGTCCCGTTCGATCCGGTCGATGTCCCATTTCAGCCGCGTCAGATAGACTGTGTCGCCGTCGCTGTCCTGCGCGATGTGGCCCTTGTTCACGTTGATGAACTTTTCCACCTCGACCTTGGGGCCAGACACCCAGCGGGCAGAGGTAAAGGCGCTGGGTTCAAACCGCACGGGCAGGGAATATTCCTGCTCGATCCGGCTTGCCAGCACCTCGAACTGCAACTGGCCGACGACGCCGACGATATAGCCAGACCCGATCATCGGCTTGAACACCTTGGCGGCGCCTTCTTCGGCGAATTGCATCAGCGCCTTTTCCAGATGCTTGGCCTTCATCGGATCGCCCGCGCGCACGCCCTGCAACAGTTCGGGCGCAAAGGACGGAATGCCGGTGAACCGCAACGATTCGCCTTCGGTCAACGCATCGCCGATCCGCAACTGGCCGTGGTTCGGGATGCCGATGATGTCGCCGGCCCATGCTTCTTCGGCCAATTCGCGGTCGGCGGCCAGAAACAGCACCGGGTTGGTCACGGCCATCGTCTTTTTCGACCGCACATGCAGCACTTTCATCCCGCGTTCGAAATGCCCCGAGGCAAGTCGCACAAAGGCCACGCGGTCGCGGTGTTTCGGGTCCATGTTGGCCTGTACCTTGAAGACAAAGCCGGTCACGGTTTCCTCTTCCGGCAATATCTTGCGCTCTGCCGCGGTCTGGATCTGCGGTTCCGGCCCGAATTCACCGATGCCGTCCATCAATTCCTTGACCCCGAACGAATTGATCGCCGAGCCGAACCATATCGGCGTCATCGAGCCGTTCAGCACCGCCGCCCGGTCAAAGGCGGGCAGCAGGCCGCGCGCCATGTCGATCTCTTCGCGCAGTTTCGCCAGCAGGTCGGCGGGTACATGGTCGGCCAGTTTCGGGTCGTCCAGCCCGGTGATCTTGACCGATTCCGCCACCTTGTTGCGGTCGGCGCGGTCCATGATTTCCAACCGGTCGTGCAGCAGGTCATAGGCACCGATGAAGTCGCGCCCCACACCGATGGGCCAGCTGGCAGGCGTCACGTCAATCGCCAGATTCTCTTGAATCTCGTCAATGATCTCAAAGGTGTCGCGGCTTTCCCGGTCCATCTTGTTACAAAACGTCAGGATCGGCAGATCGCGAAGGCGACAGACTTCGAACAGCTTGCGCGTCTGGCTTTCCACGCCCTTGGCCCCGTCGATCACCATCACGGCGCAGTCGACGGCGGTCAGGGTGCGATAGGTGTCTTCGGAAAAGTCCGAGTGTCCGGGGGTGTCGACCAGATTGAAGCGGAACCTGCCGAAATCGAACGACATGGCGGATGCAGATACGGATATCCCCCGCTCCTGCTCCATCTTCATATAGTCTGACCGGGTGCGCCGCGCCTCGCCCTTGGCACGCACCTGGCCTGCCATCTGGATTGCCCCGCCGAACAGCAGGAACTTCTCGGTCAGCGTGGTCTTGCCTGCGTCGGGGTGCGAAATGATCGCAAAGGTCCGGCGGCGGGCGATTTCGGGCGGAAGGGGGGGGCGGTTGTCCAACATGGGGCGGGGATTACCGGAAAGCCGCGCCCGCGTCCACTGGTGCGGCAGACGGCTTTCCCATCCCGCCGCACCCTGCTAGCCATTGGGCAACACAATGAAAGGACAGCACGATGGATCTGGGAATTCGTGGCAAGCGCGCATTGGTCTGCGCCGGGTCAAAGGGTCTGGGGCGCGGCTGCGCCGAGGCTTTGGCCGAGGCGGGCGTCGATCTGGTTTTGAACGCGCGCGGCGCACCGGCGCTTGAGGAAACCGCTGCCGCCCTGCGCAGCCGCTATCAGGTGCAGATCATCACGGTCGCCGCCGACATCACCACCGAAGACGGGCGCGCGCAGGTGCTTGCCGCCGCGGGGAATATCGACATTCTGGTGACCAACGCGGGCGGCCCGCCGCCCGGAATCTGGTCCGACTGGACGCGCGATGATTTCATCCGCGCGCTGGATGCCAACATGCTGACCCCCATCGCACTGATGACGGCGCTGCTGCCCGGCATGATCGCGCGCAAATGGGGCCGGGTGGTCAACATCACCTCGCAGTCGGTCAAGGCCCCGATCCCGGCGCTTGGCCTGTCGAACGCCGCGCGCACGGGGCTGACGGGCTATGTCGCGGGCACCTCGCGGCAGGTGGCGCAGCATGGCGTGACCATCAACAACCTGCTGCCCGGCATCCATGCCACCGATCGCGCCGATGCGCTGGATGCGGGGGTGGTCAAGGCCGAAGGCATCACGCTGGATCAGGCCCGCGCCAAACGGATGGCCACCATCCCCGTCCGCCGCTATGGGCAAGCCGCCGAATTCGGTGCGGCCTGCGCGTTCCTCTGTTCCACCCATGCGGGCTTTATCGTCGGGCAGAACATCCTTGCCGACGGCGGGGCAACCAACGCCACGATCTGAGGCCTGCTCACCCTGGCTGGGAATATCCTCGGGGGTTAGGCGCTTTGCGCTGTGGGGGGCAGGCAGCCACCCCTTTGACCCGGCAAAGCCTTGCCCCCCGGCACCTGTCCTGCTAGGGACATTCCCGATCAATTCACTAGGGATACCATGCCTGTCACAGACATCCCGCGACTGGAGGTCCGGCACCTGACCCGCACCTTCGGGGGCAGGCCGGTGGTCGATGATGTGTCGCTGACGGTGGCGGCGGGGCAGGTAACCTGTCTGCTCGGCCCGTCAGGCTGCGGCAAATCCACCACGCTGCGGATGATCGCCGGGGTTGAACGTCCCGATGCGGGCACCGTGCTGATCGACGGGCGTCCGGTCTATTCCGACGCCATCAACCTGCCGCCCGAGGCGCGGTCAGTGGGGTTGATGTTTCAGGATTTCGCCCTGTTTCCGCATCTGACCGTCGCCCAGAACGTGGCCTTTGGCCTGACGGGCGAGCGGAGCGCCAAAACACGCCGGGTGGACGAATTGCTCGACCGTGTGACCCTGACAGGCTACGGCCCCAAACACCCGCACGAACTGTCTGGGGGCGAGCAGCAGCGCGTGGCACTGGCCCGCGCACTGGCCCCGCGTCCGCGCGTCATGCTGATGGACGAGCCGTTCAGCGGTCTGGACAACCGTCTGCGCGACGGCATTCGGGATGAAACGCTTGAGGTGTTGAAAGAAGAAGGCACCGCCGTCCTATTGGTCACGCACGAGCCGGACGAGGCGATGCGCATGGCCGACGAGATTGCCCTGATGCGCGGCGGGCGGATCGTGCAGCAGGGCGCGCCCTACAACGTCTACAACGCCCCGGTGGACAAGGCCGCGGCGGCGTTCTTCAGTGATATCAACGTGATCCGTGGCACATCGCGCGGGGCGCTGACCGACACACCCTTTGGTGCGTTCCTGACGCCCGGTCATGCCGACGGCGCGCAGGTCGATATCGTCATCCGCCCGCAGCACCTGAAGATCGATTTTGACCGCGCCGGTCGCGGCCCCAACCCCACGCCGCAAGACGGCACCGCCGCGCGCGGCACTGTCACCCGCGCCCGCTATCTGGGGCGCGAAAGTCTGGTCGAATTCGCAATGGATTTTGACGATCTGCGCCTGACCGCCTCGGTTCCCGGCGTGTTCCTGCCAAAGCCCGGAACGGCGTTGTGGCTGATGATCCGCCGCGACCGCTGTTTCGTCTTTCCGGTCGGGCGATAGCGCAGGGCTTCTGTGTCGCTATTCCACGTCGTCGATCCCCGCCTGTGGCAGCAGCGTCGCCACCTTGGCCAGCATTGACCGTGCCGCGCGCGCAAGGGGGTTTGCGTCGTTTTCGGCCACGGATTTCAATCCCTCGACCAGCGCCTCCAACTCGTCCGGCGTCATGATCGTGGGCGGCAGGACAAGCGGCGCGCGCAGGATATAGCCCACCCCGCGTTCGCCTTCGACCGGCAGGCCCGATTTCGCCAGCATCGCCGCATCCCGCCAGATCGTCCGGGTCGAGACGCCCAAGGCCTGCGCCAGTTCCGCCGCCGTATGCAGGCGGCCATCACGCATCATCTGGATCAGGTCGAACAGGCGGTCATCGCGTTTCATGGCCCGACCCTGCGGCCAAAACCGGCCAGCGGTCAATCAGGGCAACTGACAATTTACTGTCAGTTAACTGGGCCGGGGCCCCAATCTGCCTTTGATCCCCCCACCGGATGGGCATAAATGACTTGGAAAGACACCGCAGACAGCGTCTGCCCGCCTTATGGAGAAGTGACATGCTCAACAACATCGGTCTTCCCGGCCTTCTTCTGATCGCCGTCATCGTTCTTGTCCTGTTCGGCAAGGGCAAGGTTTCGTCCCTGATGGGCGAAGTCGGCAAAGGCATCACCGCTTTCAAGAAGGGCGTGAAGGACAGCACCGAAGAAATGGACCGCGAGGCGCTGGACGCCGCCCGCGACGTGACCCCGGCTGCGGAAAAGGACAAGGTCTGATCGCCGAACACAGGGGCGCATAGGCCATGTTGGATATCGGCTGGACCGAATTGATGGTGATCGGGGTGGTCGCGCTGATCGTGATCGGCCCCAAAGACCTGCCCGAAATGTTTCGCACATTGGGACGTTTCACCGCCAAGGCGCGGGGCATGGCGCGCGAGTTTCAGCGCGCGATGGAAACGGCAGCGAACGAGGCGGGCGTCAAGGACATCGCCAAGGACTTGAAGAACGTCACCTCGGCCAAAAGTCTGGGGCTGGACGCGGTCAAGGATGCGGCAACCAAGTTTGAAAAGTGGGACCCGCTGAAAAACGCGGCCAAGCCGACAGCACCGCCGCCGCCCCGCACACCGCCCGTTGCGGCCGCTGATATCGTGCCGCCCGCTGCTGCCCCGATGGGCCCGGCCACGCAGGCATTGGCCGACAAGCAGGCCGCGAAAAAGGCCATCGTGCAAGAGGCGGCGGACAAGCTTCGCGCAGCCTCTGCCGGGTCGGTTGCCGAATCCGTGCCCGCCGAAGCGCCAAAGCCCGCCCGCAAGCCGCGCGCGCCAAAGGCCGATGCAGGCGGTGCCGCCGCCCCACCCAAACCCCGCGCGCCGCGCAAACCAGCCGCCAGCAAGGGTGACGCATGACCAAGGCCGACGATATCGAAGACAGCTCTGCCCCGCTGATCGAACATCTGACAGAACTGCGCAACCGCATCCTGTATTCGCTGGCCGCGTTCATCTTGGCGATGCTGGCCTGCTTTACCGTCTGGAACCCGATCTTCAACTTTCTGACCCAGCCCATCTGCGAGGCGTTGGCCGAACGCAATCAGGACTGCGGTCTGGTGCTGATCAAGCTGCAAGAGGGGTTCTTCGTCGCCATCCGCATCTCGGTCATGGGCGGCTTTGCGCTGTCCTTTCCGGTGATCGGCTATCAGCTTTGGCGGTTCGTGGCGCCGGGCCTGTACAAGTCGGAAAAGAATGCGTTTCTGCCCTTTCTTGCCGCATCCCCGATCATGTTTTTCCTTGGCGCGGCCTTTGCGTTTTACGTCGTGCTGCCCATCGCATTTTCGTTCTTTCTGGGCTTTCAGCAGACCTTTGCCCCCAGCGACACCGACGGGACCGAGATCTTAACCGACGTCCCGGCGGGGGTGTTGTTCCAAGGCTCGATGGAACAGTATCTGTCGCTGACCTCAAGCTTCGTGATGGCGTTCGGGCTGTGTTTTCAGCTGCCCGTGCTGCTGACGCTGATGGGCAAGGCCGGGTTGATCACATCGGCCGGTCTGGCGGGGATGCGCAAATATGCGGTGGTGCTGATCCTGATCGTCGCAGCCCTTGTGACGCCGCCTGACATGATGTCGCAACTGATCCTGTTTGCCGCGATCTACCCGCTGTATGAAGTGTCGATCTTCCTTATCCGCCGCATCGAAAAGCAGCGCGAGGCGCAGTTGCGCGCCGAAGGGCTGTGGGACGAGGATGACGACAAGGACGACAGTGCGGCATGACCGACGACACCCTTGCCCGCATTGCCGCCGCCCTTGAACGGCTCGCTCCGGCCCCCAGCCCTGCACCGGATTTCGGGGCAGCGGATGCCTTTGCCTGGCACACCGACCCGGACCGGCTGGAACCCGTCACGCGTGTGGCGCGGGTCGATCTGTCGCTGCTGATCGGGGTGAACCGGGCGCGCGACACGCTGCTGGAAAACACCCGGCACTTTGCCCATGGCCTGCCTGCCAACAATGCCCTGCTGTGGGGCGCGCGCGGGATGGGAAAATCCAGTCTGGTCAAGGCCGTCCACGCCACCATCCGGGCCGAGGGGCCGGCGCTGAAGATTGTCGAACTCAGCCGCGAAGATCTGCCGTCGGTGGGGCGTCTGCTGGCGCATCTGCGGCGGACGGATGCGCGGTTCATCCTGTTTTGCGACGATCTGTCGTTCAGCCATGATGATCAGCATTACAAAAGCCTGAAGGCAGTGCTGGACGGCGGCATCGAGGGACGGCCCGAGAATGTGGTGTTCTACGCAACATCGAACCGCCGCCACCTGATGCCGCGTGACATGATCGAGAACGAGCGATCTTCGGCCATCAACCCATCCGAAGCGGTCGAGGAAAAGGTATCCTTGTCAGACAGGTTCGGTCTGTGGCTGGGCTTTCATCCCTGTTCGCAGGACGACTACCTTGACATGATCCGTGGCTATTGCGCCGCCCACGGTGTCAGCATCGACCCCGACACGCTGCACGCCGAAGCCATTGAATGGCAGGCGACACGGGGCGCGCGATCGGGGCGCGTTGCATGGCAATATTTCTGCGATCTGGCTGCCCGCAAGGGTGTGACCGTGTCCGAATTACAAAGCTGACCCGTGCGGGTCTGCCACGTTCGGCCAATTTCCACCGCTGGCCAATGGTTTCCATCGACGGAGCCATAAAAGCTGTGTAGCTTTTTGCTGTGCGCTGCCGCGTTCACCAGTTTCGTTTTGTCACCAGTTCTCTGCAGGGCCAATCATGTCTTCACGCAAATTCCGTCACGGATGGTGGATTTTCCCCCTGGCCTTGCTGGGGTCGGTATTGTGGATCGCGCTGATCGTCGAGGTTTGGCAGCGGCTGGCCTGACGGCCAGCCTGATCCGTTACCGCTGGTCCACGTTCACCGCAAGAACGGCATCGGATCGGTGCTTTCCACCCCGCGCCGCACTTCGAAATGCAGGAAGGCCGGATTGCCGGACCGCACATTGGCAACCGTCTGGCCGCGACGGACCTTGTCGCCCTTTTTCACCGTGATCCCTGCGACACCGGCATAAACCGTCAGCAGGTTGTCAGCGTGGCGCAGCACCAGAATGGGCGTTTGTTCGGTGTCCATGGTGATCGCCGCGACCGTGCCATCGGCTGCCGCCTTGACGGCGGTGCCTGCGGGGGCGGCGATGTCGATGCCTTCGTTCTTTTTCTTTTGATAGCCGCGAATGATGTCGCCGCTGACCGGCATGGCAAACTGTGCCGCTGTCGCCGCCGTCCGGTCTGCGCCCATGTCGGGCGACGGGGGTGTCGCTTTTGCCACTTCGGCGGCGGGGCTGGGCTTTTCGTCCGGCAGGGGCTTGGCGGCGGATGGCGGCGTCGGGGTCGGCGATCCGGTGCCGGGGGCGGTGACCACCTCGGTCGGGGTGGGGGCTGTGCCGCTGGCGGTGGGGATCATCAGATACTGCCCCTCGCGCACGGCCAGATCGGGGCCAAGCCCGTTCCAGTCGGCCAGCGCGCGGGCGGACACGTTGTAGGTCCGCGCGATTGAAAACGCGGTTTCGCCACGCTTGACCTGATGGCGGGCCGGGGCTGTGCCCGAAGGGGTGGCCGGGGCCGCTGTTTGGGCAGGGGCGGCAGTCGGGGCCGTTTCAACGCGGTTCAGCGCGGTTGTGGCGATTACTGACACATCGACAGGGGCCACCGTGCCACTGCCGATCACCGCACCTGCGCCCGGTGTCGCCATGCCGCCTGCTTCGGCCACGCGGCGCGGCAGGGCAAGGATTTCTCCGTCGCGCAGCATGTCGCCCGGTTGCAGCGCGTTGTAGCTGGCCAGTTCGGGCGCACTCAGACCCACGCGCGCGGCGACCGAGTCTACCGTGTCGCCGCGACGGGCCACCGCCACCTGATAGCCAGGATACGAGATCACCCCGCGCGCATCCGCGCCGGGCCGGGCCGCCATCGCCTGTTGCGCCGCCCCGCTGGTATCCAGCCCGGACCGCAAGTCCCAGTCGAGATTGCCCAACTGCGCCGGGCCGCCTGTCGTGCAGGCCGCCAGCGCCGCGGCCGAGGTGAACGCCATCACCCGCAGGGTTGGTCCGAAACGCAAGGTCAGGGCGGCACGCATTGCGGTGGGGGTAGGGGTCATTCTCTGCCTCGTGTCATGGACCCGGGTTGATCCCGGCGTCATTTCCGTCCTGCACATCCGGGGCCTATTCTGCCCCCAGACCTTCGACCAGCGGCACAAAGCGCACAGGGCGAAGTTCTTCGTAGTCAAACCCGCTGTCGTGGCGGGTCACCTTGATCAGGCTTTGCACGGTATCTGACTGCCCGACAGGCACAACCATGATACCGCCGATCTTGAGCTGCGCCAAGAGAGGGCCGGGCGGGTCTTCGGCGGCCGCCGTAACGATGATGCGATCAAACGGCGCCTGATCGGGCAGCCCGAAACTGCCGTCGCCGGTAAAGGCGGTGATGTTGGTCAGGTTCAGCGCGGTGAACAGGTCCTGCGCCTCGCGCACCAGGCGGCGGTGGCGGTCGACGGTATAGATGCGCCGGGCAAGCTGGGACAGCACGGCCGCCTGATAGCCCGACCCTGTTCCCACCTCCAGCACCTTGTCGCGGGGTTGCACCGACAGGGCCTGCGTCATCAGTCCCACCACCGACGGCTGGCTGATGGTCTGGCCGCAGGCGATGGGCAGTGGCATGTCTTCATAGGCGCGGTCGGAAAAGATGCCGCGCACGAAATGGCCACGGTCGATCTTTTCCATGGCTGTCAGCACGCGGGCATCGGTGACCCCGCGCGAGCGGAGTGAATACAGAAAGCGCATCTTGCGTTCGGCAGAGGTCCCGTGCGGGTCGTCTGCCCCCTCGGTCATGCCAGCCGTGCCTCAAGATCGGATAGCAGATCATGCGCGGTCAGATCGGCGCGCATCGGGGTGACGGAAATCCACCCTTCCAGATTCACCGCCGCATCCGTTCCGGGCAGGGTGGGCGTCTGTTGCGGCCCGCCCTTGATCCACAGGAACTTGCGCCCTGACGGGGAATGGTGTGGCTCTACCCCAAAGGCGGTGTCGCGGCGAAAGCCTTGGGCCGCGACCTTCATACCCTTGACGCGGGCGGCTGGCACGGGCGGGAAGTTGACGTTGTAAAACACGCGGTAATCGTCCTGCGTCCACAACCCCTTGTCCAGCAGCGCGCGCACGACGCCGGTGCCGTGCAGGCGGGCCGCCTCGAACGGGTCGGCAAGGCCGTCCATCGCGGGGCCAAAGAACTGCGACATGGCGATGGCGGGGATGCCTTGCAGTGCCGCTTCCATCGCGCCGCCGATGGTGCCGGAATACAGCACGTTTTCAGCGGCGTTGTTGCCCCGGTTCACGCCCGACAGCACCAGATCCGGGCGCGCGCCTTCCAGCACGTCATAAAGCCCGGCCAGCACGCAATCGGCCGGACTGCCTTCGGCGGCATAGCGGCGAGTGTCGAGCTTTGCGATCATCATCGGGTGGGTATAGCTGATGCAATGTCCGACCCCGGACTGTTCAAACGCCGGTGCCACGGTCCAAACCTCGCCCGTGGGGCCCGCGATTTCGCCCGCGATCTGGGTCAGGACTTCCAGCCCCGGTGCGTTGATGCCGTCGTCGTTGGTAATCAGGATGCGCATGGGTCGCCTTTCGCTTGCCCCCCTGATTAGTCGACACGGGCGGGGGCGGCAAGCGCCGCGCCTGTCCTGTCGGGCGCAAATGCAAACCCGTGCACTTGCTGCACTGGCCGACAGGCTGGACAGCCGATCACCGCCATGGCACCTCTCATACAGGGCGGGGGAATGACATGCGCAAACTGGCGATTGTGACGGCAGGAACATCTGCCATCGGGCGGCATCTTGTGGCGGCGCTGGCGGGTGCGGGCCATGACGTGGCCTTTACCCACCTGAACAGCGCCGACGACGCCGACAGGTTGCTGTCCCGGATCGTGGCGACAGGGGCCCGCGCCTGGGCCGCCGAGGTTGACGCAGGCGACGAGGAAGAGGTGACCGCCTTTCACACCCAGGCCGCGGCCTGGGCCGGGCGCGCCCCGGATGTGCTGGTGAACAACGCAGGGATACAGACGTGGTCCAGCCTGCTGGACCTCAAGGCCGCCGATTGGGACGCGGTGATGCGCACCAACCTGCGCGGCACGTTCCTGAACACCCAAGTCGCCGCCCGGATGATGGTATCTGCCGGGCAGGGCGGGTCGATCATCAACCTCGGCTCGGGCTGCAACAAGGTCGCCTTTCCCAAACTGGTTGACTACACCGCATCCAAGGGCGGGATCGAGCAGTTCACCAAGGTCGCCGCCGTCGAGCTTGGCCCCTACGGCATCCGCGTCAACTGCGTGGCCCCCGGTGCCATCGCCACCGAACGCACGGCAGCCGAGGCGGGCGATTACGCGGGCACGTGGTCCAAGGTCACGCCCCTGCGCCGCGTCGGCATACCGCAAGACATCGCAGGCCCGGTCCTGTTCTTTTGCTCTGACGCCGCCAGCTTTGTGACCGGGCAGACGCTGTGGGTGGATGGTGGCGCGTTCAGCATGGGCAACTGGCCCTACCCGACATAAAGCGCGATCAGCGGCTTGCCCACCCCTTGGGGCTTGCCCATTGACGGACCCACCTTGCCCGCGTCAACATGGAGGCAGGCGGCGCGAGCCCCGGCTGGGCCATGGCTCCGGCGTCCTGTGCAGTCGGGACGGACTGTGGTGTTGCCTTTTCCGAACCGGCACCGGCGATCCGCCGGAAACCCATAGGGTCGGGAGGGGAACATGCGTGTCGTCACCATTCTGGGACCATCGCAATCAGGCAAGACCACGCTGGTGCGCCAGCTTGCCGGGCTGGAATCCGGCGCTGCGGCGTCTGAAAACTGCGGGCATCTGACGCTGACCAGCTTTCGCTTTCTGGATGAGGCGTGGTGTGCGCTGGATCTGCCGGGGGGCGCGGAATATGCCGCCCTGTCACGGGGCGCGCTGATGGCGTCGGATGCGGCGGTGCTGGTGGTGCCGCCCGATCCGGCGGCGGCGGTGCTGGCCGCCCCCTATCTGCGCGCGGTCGAGGCGTCGAACACCCCCTGCCTGATCCTGATCAACAAGATGGATGCAGCACAGGGCCGGGTGCATGACATCGTCGCTGCCCTGCAAGCCTACAGCCACGCGGCCATCGTGCTGCGTCAGATTCCGATCCGCGAAGACGGGCAGGTGGTGGGGGCGGTCGATCTGATTTCCGAACGCGCCTGGCGCTACCGCGAGGGGCAAAGTTCCACCCTGATCGCCTTGCCGCCCACCGTGGCCGACCGAGAGACGCAGGCGCGGGGCGAGATGTTGGAGCAGTTGTCGGATTACGACGATTCGCTGCTGGAAGAGTTGGTCGAAGATCGCAGCCCCGCCACGGATGTGCTGTTCGGCATCGCCAGCCGGGAACTGCGCGACCGGGTTGTGGTGCCCACCTTTCTGGGGGCCACCGACCATCACAACGGCATGTTGCGCCTGATGAAGGCCTTGCGTCACGAGGTTCCCGCCGCTTCTGCCCTGCGCGACAGGCTGGGCGGGGATGCCTGCGCTGTGGCCTTTCACGCGCAGATCCGCAAACATCTGGGCAAGGTGGTGATGATCCGCGCACTGGATGCGGGGATTTCCGTCGGATCGCCCCTTGGAGGGGGCAATCTTGGCGGGCTTCATCTGCCCGGCGGCGGCACCACGGCTGCGCTTGGCGCGGGCGAGGTGGCACTGGCGGTGAAATCCGATCAACTGGCAGCGGGCCATCCGCTGACCGCGACCGCCGTGCTGCCGCGCCCCAGTTGGGCAAATGCGCAGGCACCGATGCTGGCCCGTGTCATCACCCCAAAGACCGAACGGGACGAGGTGCGCCTCTCCGCCGCCCTTGGCCGGTTGCAGGAAACCGACCCGATGCTGACGGTGCGCGCCGATGATGAAACCGGCAAGACCATCCTGTGTGTGCAGGGCCCGCTGCATCTGCGCCGGGTGCTGTCGACCCTGACCGATGACTTCGGCGTGCCGGTCGAGGCGACTGTCCCGCAGCCCGTGTGGCGCGAAACCATCTCGCGCCGGGCCGAGGTGCAGTATCGCCACCGCAAGCAATCGGGCGGGGCGGGGCAGTTCGCCGATGTGTCGCTGGTGCTGACCCCGCGCGCGCGCGGCGACGGCTTTGCCTTTGACGAGGTGGTGAAAGGCGGGGCCGTGCCGCGCAACTATATCCCCGCGATCAAGGCGGGCGCGCAGGATGCGATGGTGGCAGGGCCGATGGGCTTTGCCGTCATCGACGTGGGCGTGACGCTGACGGATGGCAAGCACCATGCCGTTGACAGTTCCGACCACGCCTTTCGCACCGCCGCCCGGATGGCGCTGCGCGATGGTCTGCCGCTGGCGGGGCCATTGCTGCTGAAAGGGATCGACCGGGTGGATATCCATGTGCCGTCGGTG
Organism: Pseudomonadota bacterium; assembly: GCA_040385245.1. Classification (GTDB taxonomy): domain Bacteria; phylum Pseudomonadota; class Alphaproteobacteria; order Rhodobacterales; family Rhodobacteraceae; genus JAZKHT01. The sequence continues at coordinate 137,888 of JAZKHT010000006.1, forward strand.
TTTTCCGGGGCGCTGGTGTCGCTGGTGGCCGGGCTGAAGGGGCAGGTGCTGGGTTTTGACCGCGACCCTGCGTTCCGGGGCTGGGATGTGTTCCGCGCCATGCTGCCTGCCGCCGCCACCGAAGATTTCCTACAGGCGCTGGCCGCCGCGACCGAAGGCACCGCCTGGATCGAAACCCGCTTTGACCACTACGAAGAGGTATACGGACCCGAGGCGGACACCATCAGCAAGGCACGCCGCGCTGCCTCCGGCTGACACAGCGCTGCCCCGGCCTTGTGGCGCGGGTGGTTTTGGGGCAATAGCGCGGGGACAAGCGCCAGACAAAAGGGCTTTGATCATGGACTATTCGCAATCGGGGTCGCCCAAGACGGGCAAGAACACCCCGCGCCACAAAGAACACAACGCCAAGGGCACCGACCGCAACCCCTTTGGCAAGGCTGAAACCAAGGCTGAACTGCTGGCCCGCATGAAAGCGGCCGCAGCGGCCCGCGCCGAAGCGGCCAAGGAAAAGTAACGCGGTCACGCGTCGTTTCATCGAAAGCAGGCCGCGCGGGGAAACCTGGCGCGGCCTGTTCTGTTTCGCGGCACGGGCGCGACCGTCCCGACTTGCTGCCCGCCGTACCCGGTTCCAATGCAAGCTGGCTTGCCCATGGACGTGTGGTATGACCCGTCCTGCCCCGATTGTCCGCGCACGACGCGGGTGTTTGATGTGTCTTCCGCGTGGCTGAACCGGGTGGTCGAACGCAGGGGCAGGCAATTCCTGCGCGCCGTCGACGACATCAGCTTTGACGTGACTGCGGGCGGCTGGCTTGGCCTGGTGGGGGAATCCGTTTGTGGCGAACCTGACCAGAACGAGGCGCCCGAACCCTTGCGCGATCTGCGCGACGTGTTGATGTAATCCATGGGGGGCAGGCCCGTTGCCCGCCCCCCGAAAGACGTTCAGTCGATGTCGAACACCACGCCCTGCGCAAGTGGCAGCGCGCGGGAATAGTTGATGGTGTTGGTCGCGCGCCGCATATAGGCGCGCCACGCATCAGACCCGCTTTCCCGCCCGCCACCGGTTTCCTTTTCGCCGCCGAACGCGCCGCCGATCTCGGCCCCGGATGTGCCGATGTTGACATTGGCGATGCCGCAATCGGACCCGGCGGCGGACAGGAAGGTTTCCGCTTCGCGCAGGTCCAGCGTGAAGATCGACGATGACAGGCCCGCCCCCACCGCATTGTGCTGGGTCAGCACATCGGCAAAATCGGTCCAGCGCATCACATACAGGATCGGGGCAAAGGTTTCCTCCAGCACCGGGCCGGTCTGTGCGGGCATCTCGACCACTGCGGGGTGGACGTAATAGGCGGTGTCGGGGCCGATGGCGACCCGGTCGCCGCCCTGCACCTGCCCGCCAGCGGCGCGTGCGGCGGTCAGGGCGGCCTGCATGCCGTCAAAGGCCGCGCCGTCGATCAGCGGCCCGACAAGCGCCTGCGTTTCCAACGGGTTGCCCACCGAAACGGAGGCATATGCCTTTTTCAGCCCGGGCACAAAGGCATCATAGATGCTGTCATGCACGAACAACCGCCGCATCGTCGTGCAGCGCTGCCCCGCCGTTCCCATCGCGCCAAAGGCGATGGCGCGCAACGCCATGTCCAGATCCGCCGACGGGCAGACGATGCCTGCGTTGTTGCCGCCCAGCTCCAGGATCGTGCGGCCAAAGCGGGCGGCCACCACCGGCCCGACGGCCCGGCCCATCCGGGTGGACCCTGTGGCCGAAATCAGCGCCACATCGGGGTGCGCCACCAGTGCGGCACCGACGTCCGCGCCACCGATCAGCACCTGACCCAAGGCGTCTGGCGCATCGCCAAAGCGCGCCAGCGCGCGGTTCAGGATGGCCTGACAGGCAAGGGCGGTCAGCGGCGTCTTTTCGGACGGCTTCCAGATCACACTATTGCCGCAGACAAGGGCCAGCGCGGTGTTCCACGACCACACGGCGACCGGAAAGTTGAACGCGGAAATCACGCCGACCACGCCCAGCGGGTGCCACGTTTCCATCATCCGGTGGCCGGGGCGTTCGGTCGCGATGGTCAGGCCGTACAACTGCCGCGACAGCCCCACCGCAAAGTCACAGATGTCGATCATCTCTTGCACTTCGCCCAAGCCTTCGGACGGGCTTTTGCCCGCCTCGATCGACACCAGCCGACCCAGATCGGTCTTGGCCGTGCGCAGCTCTTCTCCCAAAAGGCGCACCAACTCGCCCCGCCGCGGTGCGGGCACCAGACGCCATTGGGTGAAGGCCGCCTTGGCGCGGGCGATCATGGTTTCCGCATCCGCAGGGCTGTGGGGGGAAAGATGACCCACAGCCTGGCCGGTGATGGGGGTAAAGCTGGTCATCGCGCCGCCGGTATAGGCACCTTCGGGCACGCCGAAACTGGCAAGAATGGCATGGGCTTGCGCGGGGAAATTCATGTGAAAGGCCTTTCGGAAGGGTCAGTCTGGATCTGGGGCGGCGGCAATTGGGGATGCCTGGCGCGGGAAATGCGAATACACCTTAACGATACCGCGCCCCTTATGGGCCGACAAATACGACCGCTGCCAGACCAATTCGGCAGGGGTCATCATCGCAGTCTGCAATCATCTGGTCGACAGGGCCGCCAGCAGTCTGGCCCCCCGCAACCACGCGGTTAGCGCAGACCCGACCGTCACGACGACCAGCCCCGCCAGCAGCACCCATGCCGTGCCCCAAACCAGCGATTCGACCGCGCCAAGGGCACAGGCGGCGGTGATCACGGCCATCCGGTGCTGCTTTGCCATCGGGCCGGAAAAATCCTCGGGCTGGCGCAGGCCGACCCCCAGCGCGCGGATATAAGCCGTCCCCAAGGCGGCAAGGGCGGCGATCAGGCCCAAGACGGGATAGCCTGCGCCAATTCCCGCGCCGACAAGGATCAGGATGTCCGAGGGGCGATCCGGCACCTCGTTCCAGAACGCGCCGTCCGGGGTGGCCTGACCGCCTTCGACCGCGACCATTCCGTCGATCAGATTGCAGATCAGCCGCCCCTGAATGGCCAGCGCGGCCAGGATGTAGAAAAACGCGGCACTGCCCACCAGCGACAGACAGAACGCAAGGCACGCGACAGCCGCAAACCCGATGGATGCTTGCGAAATCTGGTTGGGCGTATAGCCGCGCCGCAGACATTCCGCCGCCAGCTTTTTCGCCCACGCGGCTTTGCGGCTGGCGATGGGGCGGCGGGGGCCGGGATCGGCGGGCGGGGCGGTCTTGTCCGCCTCGGTCTGGAAAATCTCGCGCAGGGCAATGTCGGGATCGGTCATGTCATCCCTTTCAGAAAACGATGTTGAAGGTTTCGGGATTGGTTACCCAAAAGAACCGCAGCAGGTGAAAGAAGATCAGTGCCGCGAACACCACGCCATCCAGCCGGTCAAGAAAGCCGCCATGCCCTTCGATGGTGGTCCCCCAATCCTTGACCCCCCGGTCGCGCTTGACGGCAGACAGCACCAGCCCGCCGAAAAAGCCAACGATGGCGCAGACAAAGGCCAGCAGCCCTGCCGTCAGCGGCGGAAAGGGCGTCAGCCAGAACAAGGCCGCCCCCAGCAGCGCCGCACTCAACGTGCCGCCGATCAGCCCCTCCCACGTCTTTGAGGGGGATGTGCGGGGGGCCACCTTGGTGCGGCCCAGCATCTTGCCCCAGATGTATTGCAGCACATCGCTGCCCTGCACAACGATCACCAGAAACGCGACCAGCAGCACCCCGCTTTTGTCAAATCCCGGAATGTCCAGAAACAGCAGCGCAGGCACATGGCTGACGCAGAACACCGACACCATCAGCGCCCATTGCGTTTCGGCCATGCGGGTCAGAAACCCTTCGGTCTGGCCGCGCAGAACGGACAGGGTCGGCAGGATCATGAAGGTCCAGACCGGGATGAAGACGGTGAAAAAGCCGTACCAATCCTGCCATATGGCAAGGTATTGCACGGGCAGGGCCACGAAAAACGCGAAGATCAGCGCGTAGTGGTCGGCACGGCTGCGACGTGTCAGCGTCAGAAACTCGCGCAGCACCGCAAAGCTGAGGAAGGCAAACAGCAGGATCGTCGCCCCCGGCCCCAACGCAAAGGCCACCCCCAGCACGATGCACATCACCCACCACGCATCAATCCGCTGTGTCAGGTTTTCAACAAAGGCCGTCGGACCAACGCGGTTGCGGATCAGGTGCGCCGCCAGACTGGCCGCCCCCAGCGTCAGCGCGACAAGGACGAACAGGGCCGCAAGTTCGGTCATGGCTGAGCGCCCCCTTGCGGATCAGCGGGTGCGGGCGGATCACCGACCGCAGGCGTCGCCCGGTCATGACCGGCGGGGGACAGGGCCAGCATCCGTTCGGCCAGACCGGCCAGAAACCTGGCCTTTTCACCCTCAGCGCCGCGCAGGTCCGGGCTGATCGGCGGGCCAAAGGTCAAGGTGCAGATCAGCGGCACGGGGATCACCTCGCCCCGCGGCAGGACGCCGTTCAGGTTTTCGATCCAGACCGGCACGATTTCCAGATCGGGGCGGGACCGGGCCAGGTGATAGATGCCCGATTTCAGCGGTAAAAGCGGCACCTCGCCTTCGTTGCGCCGGCCTTCGGGGAACAGGATCAACGAAAAGCCTGCATCAATTGCCGCCGTCATCTGCGCCACCGGGTCTTCGGTGCGGTCTTCGGGATTTCGTTCGATCAGGACTGCGTTGAACACGCCCTTGCCGATGAACCGGCGCAACGGGGATTTCAGCCAGTAATCCGCCGCAGCCACGGGCCGCACCCGCCGACGCTCCCGGCGCGACAGGCAGGCCCAGATCAGAACGGTGTCAGCGTTGCTGGTATGGTTCGCGATATAGATGCGCGGGGTCGCGCCCAAGGGCGGACACAACCGCACCACGCGCGGGGCCGCAACGGCATGGGCGATGCCCGTCAGCACAGCACCCGCCGCAGTCTGGGCGATGCGCCCAAGGGAGGACCTGATGTCGATGGCCATGTCAGCCCTTTCGGATCATGTGCCTATGGGTGAATTCTTCTGCGGCGCAATGCAAGCCTGTTCGCGGGGGGCAGTGGAAAGACGCGGCCAGAGTTGTTAAAGACGGCAGACACCTTGCAGGAAACTGGCGGAATGGACCTGATGGAAAACCCGGAAAGACAAGGACATTCCCTCGTCCGCGCCGCCGCCCGCCTGTCCGTCGCCCCGATGATGGACTGGACCGACCGGCATTGCCGTGTCTTTCACCGGCTGATGACGCGGCGCGCGATGCTGTATACCGAGATGGTGACCGCCCCCGCCATCGTGCATGGCCCCTTTGAACGCTTGCTTGCCTATTCGGACGTGGAACATCCCGTTGCCCTGCAGCTCGGCGGATCGGACCCGGCCGCCTTGCGCACCGCCGTGCGCAAGGCGGCCCCTTTTGGCTATGACGAGATCAACCTGAACGTCGGCTGCCCGTCAGACCGGGTACAGTCAGGCTGTTTCGGCGCGGTGCTGATGGAGCGCCCCACCCTGGTGGCCGATTGCGTGGCCGCGATGATGGAGGCGTCGCCGGTGCCGGTCACCGTCAAATGCCGCATCGGGGTCGATGACCAAGACCCGCAGGTGGCGCTGCCCGATTTCATCGAAAAGGTCGCCGCCGCCGGGGTTACGCATTTCATCATCCACGCGCGCAAGGCATGGTTGCAGGGCCTGTCCCCCAAGGAAAACCGCGAGGTGCCGCCGCTTGACCACGATCTGGTGGTGCGGATCAAGGCGGCCTATCCGCAGTTGACCATCTGTATCAATGGCGGGATCACCAGCCTTGAACAGGCGCGCGGCTTTCTGGCGGCGGGTCTGGACGGGGTGATGTTGGGGCGTGCCGCGTATCACGATCCGGGCACTGCGCTGATCGGGGCCGATGCGCTGTGGGGCGATCCGCCCGGGCGCGATGCCTTTGCGGTGGTCGAGGCGATGAAGCCCTACATCGCCGCCCATCTGGCCAGCGGCGGGCGGCTGCACCAGATCAGTCGCCACATGCTGGGTCTGTTCCACGGTCGCCCCGGTGCGCGGGGCTGGCGGCGGGTGCTGTCCGAAGGCGCGTCCCGCCCCGGCGCAGGTCTGGCGCTGCTCGATGCGGCGCTGGCCGAGGTGCAGCAGGCCGCCGCCTGAAGGGTCAGGCCAGACCGCGGGCGCTGCGCGGTCCGGGCAGGGCGACGCGGCTCAGGGTGAAGGCCAAGACGCCGCACATCGCGATTGCCCCCAGCATCGGCGTGGCGCTGCCGTCAAAGAACGGGCCCGCGGCTGCGATCATCGCACCCCCCGCCAGCATCTGCATCGTGCCGCCAAGCGACGAGGCAAGCCCAGCGATATCGCCGTGTTCATCCAACGCCATCACCATCGTCGTGGGGATGACAAGGCCAAGAAACGCGTTTGCCACGAACAGCCCCGCGATGCAGGTGAACAATCCCACCAGTCCCGCCAGCGACAGCGCGAACAGCGCGACCGTGGTGATCGCAAACCCGGTGGCGGCCACGGCCATCACCCGGCGCGCGCCGAACCGTTGCCCCAACCCGCCCGCCATCTGGCTGGCGGCAAAGAACCCGATCGCATTCACCGCGAAGGCCAGCGAAAACCCGGTCGGCGACAGGCCGAAGCTTTGCGTGTAGACAAAGCTGGCCGAGGCGATGAAGACGAAAAAGCTGGCCATGCCAAAGCCGCCCAGAAATGTCAGCCCCATGAAGACCCGGTCGGTCAGAAGCCGCGCCGCCCCCTGCCGCATGGCCGCCAGATCAAAGGGCTGGCGGTTCTGGGGTGCAAGGGTTTCGGGCTGGGCAAAGGTCAGCATGGCAAGGCTGAACAGGCTTGCCACCAGCAATGCGCCAAAGATCCAGCGCCACGAGGCGACGGCCATCAGCCCCGATCCGGCCAGTGGCGCCAGCATAGGCGAGACAGAGATCACCAGCATCATCGCCGCCATCAACCGCGTGGCCGCATGGCCGGTGTACATGTCGCGGATGATCGCGCGCGGCACCACCATCAGCGCAGCGCCGCCCAGGCCCTGCACCGCGCGGCCCACCGTCAGCCAGCCGACCGAAGGCGCAAAGGTGCAGATCACCGACCCGATCAGGAACACGGCGATTCCGGCATACAGCGGCGGCTTGCGGCCCGCCTGATCGGCCCAGGGGCCATAGATCAGTTGCGCAAGGCCGAAGGCGATGAAATAGGCGGTGATCGTGCCCTGCATCCCCTGCACGGTCGTGCCAAGGTCGGCACCGATGTCGGGCATGGCGGGCAGATACATGTCGATGGCAAAGGGGCCGATGCAGGACAATAGCCCCAGCACAAGGGCGGGGCGCAGGATGCGGTCAGTCATGGCAGAAACCTTGTGCAACGAATGTGTCAAATGATGCGGATCACATATCGCTTTGACGGGTCGGACACCAGTGGCGGTCTGGTCCATCGGCAAAAGCCGGGGTATCGGTTGCGGACCGCGCAAGGAAACAGGTTATGCCCGACCACCAGTCCGCATCGATGACATCCGACAGCGCAGGCTGGGCCCGTCTGTCGCATCCCGCCATCGCCGCTTGGGCCGCTGCGGCGCAGGAACCTGCGACGGTGGGAATCGCCGGGCAAGACTGGCGCTGCGGGGGGACGTGGTGCGTGGGGCTTGATGCCCTGCCCAACGCGGACTATGGATCGGTGGCAGGGGTGCCTCTGCCGTGGGATGTGCTGGGCGCGCATCTGGGGATTGCCCCCATGTCGTTGCACCGGGCGCAGGTGTCTGTGGTGCGTCCGGGCTATCCGCAGCCATCGGCGGACGAGACGTCAGCCGCCTTCGGCTATCGCTTGAACCGGGATGCCGCGCATCTGGACGGGCTGTTGCCCGTGGGACCCGACCGCCGCCGCATGGTGAAAGAGCCGCATGCCTGGATCCTTGGCCTGCCGCTGAATGTCTGCACGGCAGACGCCGCCCCCTTGGTTGTGTGGGAGGGAAGCCACGCGGTGATGCGCGCGGCGCTGTTGTCGGTTCTGTCGCAGCACGCCCCCGGCGATTGGGGAAATGTCGACATCACCGACGCCTACATTGCCGCCCGACGCAGCGTGTTTGACACCTGCCGCAGGGTGGAACTGCCCGCCACCCCCGGCGAGGCGGTGCTGCTGCACCGCCTGACGCTGCACGGCGTGGCCCCGTGGGCGTCCCGCGCGCATGCCCCCGCTCCGGGCCGGATGATCGCCTATTTCCGCCCGGTGATGGCCTCTGTCGCGGACTGGCTGCTGGCCCCCTGACACGACTTTTCTGCGAAAAGTCAGGGTGTCTGATCCCTTGCATCGCCGGTTGGCAGGTCGGATCGAGTATTTAGTCGAAGGAAAAGCACCCCGGCAACACAGATGAAATCAGGCCCGGATGGTGCTATAAGATTTGAGTCGATCAGGTCTGCTGATATGCAATACCGCGCAAGGCCAACTTGCGCCAATCCTGTGTCCGCTTTGCCAAGGGGAGGAAGGCATGACTGCGATGAACATCGTCCGTATGCGCACGAAACCCGGCCACGAGCAGGCCTATCTCGACCTGCATCGCAACAGGCCCCTGTCCGACATGGCGGGCCTGACCGCATTGCGCATCGTCAAGACCGGCGCGAACGAATACGTCTTTGTCGGCGAATGGACCAGCATGGACGCGCTTGCCGCCGCACGGCCCGCGATGATCGCGACGCTGGATCAGTTCCGCGACAGTCTGGAAGTGCTTGGTCCCGACATTGGCGTGACCGAACCGAGATCAGGCGAGGTGGTGGTAAGCCGCGCACTGTGACGCAGCAGCCCTAGCGATCCAGACGTCCCATCCGGCCGCCCCGGCGCTTTATCAGGCGCGGGGCGCGGGCGGGCAGGTCTGCCATGATGGAGGCCCGGTCCTCGTGCGTCATCCGCGACCAGCCCGAGATTTCCTCGATCGTGCGAAAGCAGCCGACGCAGATGCGTTCTTCGGGGTGGACGACGCACAGCTTGACGCAAGGCGACTGAACCTCGTCGCGTTGCCAGATGTCGTCTTTCACGTCACGCATTCCTTGCCATATGGCCCATCCGGTCGAGGGCCCCCTGCAAGATATAACCCGCCGCGACCTGATCAATCACCTCTTTGCGACGTTTTCGCGACGTATCCGCCTCGATCAGTGCCCTTTCTGCCGCAACGGTGGACAGACGTTCGTCCCAGAAGGTGATCGGCAGGTCGGTCAGCCGCAACAGGTTGCGGGCAAAGGCGCGGGTGGCCTGTGCGCGCGGGCCTTCGGAGCCGTCCATGTTGCGGGGCAGGCCAAGGATGATGCCGGCAATCGCACGGTCCTTGCAAAGGGCCAGCAGGCGGTTGGCGTCATCGGTGAACTTGATGCGGCGGATCACTTCTATCGGGGTCGCCACCCCCCGGCGCAGGTCGGAAACGGCGACGCCGATGGTCTTTTCGCCAAAGTCGAGGCCCACAATCGCCCGCCCCGGTGGCAGCAGGGGAACAAAATCTTCGACGGTATCGACGATCATTCCGCCACCCCGGCGGCAAGCGCCGCTTCTTTCAGGAACCCCAAGGCCGAGGCTTGCCCGGCAAAGCGGGTCTGCGCCTCGGCGTAAATGGTCTTTGCCTCGTCCTTGCGGTTCAGGACGGACAGCGACGAAATCAGCCGGGCCCAATCTTCAACCTCGCCGCCTTCGGTGGCAAGGCGGTCGGACAGTTGCGCGACCATGCCTTCGATCATCGCCTGACGGTCGGCATCCGACATGTCGGCCGCAGCGGCAATGTCATCGGCGCCGGGACCGGGGGCCGTTTTCGCCGCGTCGGGCAACGTATAGTTGATCCCGGCGCGCTGGGCGACCTCTTCGATCCGGTCGCGGATCGGGGCGATCCACGGCGCATCGGCGGGCCCTTCGTCCAGCAGCGGTGCCCACAGCGCAAAGGTGCGGTCGAACCGGTCGTTCTGGGCGAACATCTCGCCCGAGTAGAACCGGGCTGCCGCGTTTGCGGGGTCACGCTCCAACGCGCGGACCAGCGCCTCTTCGGCCTGCGGAGAGACGTAGCCGCCTGCCGCCATGATCATCAGTTCGGCTAGCGTGGCGAAATCTTCGGCGGTGGCCGCATCGCCCTTGACGCGGATCACCCCGTCTTGCGCGGCACGGGCGGCGGGCAGGTTGCCAAGTGCCGCCTCGTTCCGGGCCAGCAGTTCCAACCCGCGCAGATCGTCGGGGCGCTGGGCAACGGTGGCGCGCAGCTTGTCCATAAGATCGGCAAAGGCAGGATCGACGCCTGTCAGGGCGGGGGCGGGGGGCACCAGCGCCTCGGCCTGCGCCTGATCGGGGCGGTTGGCGCGGCGGTCTTCGGCGGCGGCAAGACGCGCTTTCAGCGGCAGGTCGGGATATCCCGGCGCACCAAGGCGCAAATAGCCCCAGAAAGCCCCGGCCAGCAGCACAAGGATCAGCGCCGCCGCCAGCCCAAGACCGCCCCGCCAGGCGGCACCGGTGCCCGCCTGTGCCGCACGGTCCGCCTCCAGCAAACGGCGCGAGATTTCGGTGCGCAGGCGTCCCGCCTCGTCCGGGCCAAGGGTGCCGCGCGCGACATCCCGGTCGATTTCCGACAATTGGTCGCGGTAGACCCGCATGTCGAATTCCGCCGCTGACCGCACATCGCCCCGCGCCCGGCGCAGCGTCTGCACAAAGATTGCGGCCACCGCCGCCCCCATCGTGCCCGCGGCAAGCCAGAACTGCCAGTTTTCCATGCGCCTTGCCCCTTGCGTCGTGTTTGCCCCATGTAATGCGTCAGGCGTCCGGGCAAAAGCCTTTAACGCAGGCGTGACTTGGGCAACGGGTCGCAGGGGGTGGTACAGGGGCCGAATTTGGCCATGTCGCATTTTTACCGATTGTGCCGCTTGGGGGTGCCGATATAGGCCACACCTGATCCAGAAGAACGCTATGCCGCGCGCCACGGGAGTTTCGCCATGAAACGCTATTCGGTCTTTGCCATCGCCCGAGAGGCGCTGAACTATCATCAGGGGTGGGAGCGGGCCTGGGCCTCGCCCAGCCCGAAGGCGGTCTATGACGCCATCATCATCGGGGCGGGGGGGCATGGTTTGGCGACGGCCTATTATCTGGGCAAGAACCACGGCATCACCAATGTCGCCATCATCGAAAAGGGCTGGCTTGGCGGCGGCAATACCGGCCGCAACACCACGATCATCCGGTCGAACTATTTGCAGGACCCGTCGGCGGCAATCTACGAAAAGGCCCGCAGTCTGTACGAGACGATGTCGCAGGATCTGAACTACAACGTCATGTTCTCGCCGCGTGGCGTGATGATGCTGGCGCAAACCCACCACGAGGTGCGGGGCTATCTGCGCACCGCCCATGCCAACAGCCTGCAAGGGGTGGTGACCGAATTCATCACGCCCCAGCGGGTCAAGGAATTGTGCCCAATCATGAACATCGACGGACCGCGCTATCCGGTGCTGGGCGCGCTGTGGCAGGCGCGCGGTGGCACCGGGCGGCATGATGCGGTCGCTTGGGCCTATGCGCGGGCCTGTTCGGCCATGGGGATGCACATCATCCAGCAATGCGAGGTCAAGGGTGTCCGGTCCGAAGGCGGGCAGGTCGTGGGCGTCGAAACCACCAAGGGCTACATCGGCACGAAAAAGCTGGGCATCGTCGTGGCGGGCCATTCGGGACAGGTGGCCGAAATGGCAGGCTTCCGTCTGCCGGTCGAGGCTGTGGCCCTGCAGGCACTGGTGTCCGAACCGATCAAGCCTGCGATGGATGTGGTCGTGATGGCCAACACGGTGCATGGCTACATGAGTCAGTCCGACAAAGGCGAGATGGTCATCGGCGGCGGCACCGACGGCTTCAACAATTATACCCAGCGCGGGTCGTTCCAGCACATCGAGGAAACGCTGCGCGCACTGATCGAAACCTTCCCGATGCTGTCACGGCTGAAGATGCTGCGCCAATGGGGCGGGATCGTCGACATGACGGGCGACCGTTCGCCCATCATCTCGAAAACTCCGCTGGGCAATACGTTCATCAACTGCGGCTGGGGTACGGGCGGGTTCAAGGCGATCCCCGGATCGGGTTGGGCGATGGCCGACCTGATGGCCAAGGGCGAACCGGGGCCGCTGGCGCAGGCCTTCGACATGTGGCGCTTCAAAGAGGGGCGGTTCATTGATGAATCCGTCGCCGCCGGGGTGGCCCATTGATGCGCGCGGGTATGACTGGAAATTTTCGGAAGAAAATGTTTCTGACCGGAAAGGGATGCGAAAATGCTGCTGTTTGAATGCCCCTATTGCGGCGTAAAGGCCGAGGAAACCGAGCTTTCTCCCGGCTACGAGGCGCATCTGAAACGCTATGGCCCCGGATCGTCTGATGATGAGTTCGAGGCCTATATGTTCGCGCGCAAGAACCCCAAGGGCGTGCATTTCGAACGCTGGCGCCATGCCTATGGTTGCGGCAAGTGGTTTCTGGCCGCGCGCTGCACCGCCACGCTAGAGGTGTTCGGGACGTACCCCGCGCAATCCTCCGAACCGCCCGCCGATCTGATCGAAAAGATCAAGGCGAAACGTCCCGACTGGAAGGGCTATTCATGAGCACGCGTCTGGCCAAGGGCGGCCGTCTAATCGACAGGTCCGCCGCCACCGAATTCACATTTAACGGCAAGCGTTTGCGCGGGTTTGCGGGCGACACGCTGGCCTCGGCCCTGTTGGCCAACGATCAGATGATGGTCGGGCGGTCGTTCAAGTACCACCGCCCGCGCGGCATCGTCGCCGCGGGCCCGGAAGAGCCGAACGCGCTGGTCAACCTTGGGTCCGGCGCGCGACTGGAACCGAACCAGCGCGCCACGGTGACGGAACTGTTCGACGGGTTGGAAGCCACCAGCCAGAACCACTGGCCGTCGCTGGAATTCGATGTGGGGGTGCTGAACAACTATGCCGCCCGCGTTCTGCCTGCGGGGTTCTACTACAAGACCTTCATCCACCCGCGCCCGTTCTGGAAACATGTGTTCGAGCCGATCATCCGACATTCCGCCGGTCTGGGCAAAGCCCCGAAAGAGCGGGATGCGGATCGCTATGAACAGGTCTATGCCTTTTGTGACCTGCTCGTCGTCGGTGGCGGGATTGCCGGGCTTCATGCCGCACTGGTTGCCGCCCGCTCCGGCGCGCGTGTGATCATTGTTGAACAGAACGCCCACTGGGGCGGGCGCGCGCCTGTCGATGGTGATGTGATCGACGGCAAACCTGCCGATCAATGGGTGAACGACGCCGTCCAAACCCTTGCCGCACTTGACAATGTCACGATGCGCGTCCGCACGGTGGGGGCAGGGGTCTACGACCACGGCTATGTGCTGGCGGATGAACGTGTGGCGGACCATACCCCCGGCGACGGGCGGCCCAAGCACCGCCTGTGGCGCATTCGCGCGGGCAAGATCCTGACCGCGACTGGGGCAATCGAACGCCCGCTGTCTTTTGCGGGCAACGACATCCCTGGTGTCATGCTGGCCGCTTCGGTGCGGGATTACGTGGTAAACCATGCCGTATCCTCCGGCGACCGCACGGTGGTTGTCACCAACAACGACGACGCCTATCGCACCGCCATCGCGCTGAAAGAGGCGGGGCTTGAGGTGCCCTGCATCATCGACGCGCGCAGCAGCGTTACGGGCGAACTGCCTGCCCGCGCCCGGGCGCTCGGCATCCGCATTGCCGAAGGGCGTGGCGTGGCCAAGGTCAAGGGTGGCAAGCGTGTCACAGGCGTGTCCCTGTGCCTGCAAGCGGGCGAAGGGGCGGTGCTGGAAGACATCGCCTGCGATGCCGTCGCCATGTCGGGCGGTTGGTCGCCGGTGGTGCATCTGTGGTCCCACTGTGGTGGCAAGCTGGTCTGGGATACCGATTATGCCCATTTTCGCCCCGACGCGACCCGCCCGCCGTTGAACCATGACGGCACCGCGATGGTGATCGTGGCAGGGGCCGCCAATGGCGCGCTACGCGCCGATGCAGCACTGGCCGATGCCGATGCCCAGGGGCATGTGGCGGTCTCGGCCCTTGGCCGCAAGGCGAAAAAGGCCGCAGCCCCCGTGGCCGCCACCGTGACGGAAAGCGCGATGGAAGCGGTGTGGATCATGCCGCAAGGCGCGCCGATCCCGCTGAAGGCCAAGATGTGGCTGGACTACCAGAACGATGTCAAAGTGTCCGACGTGCAGCTTGCCGCGCGCGAGGGGTATGAATCGGTCGAACATACCAAACGCTACACCACGCTCGGCATGGCGACGGATCAGGGAAAACTTAGCAATATCAACGGTCTGGCGGTGCTTGCTAACGCGTTGAATGAAGATATCCCGCAGGTCGGCACCACCACCTTCCGCCCGCCCTACACGCCCGTCACCCTGGGCGCGCTGGCGGGCGAGGCCCGGGGCGAGATTTTCCAACCCTTGCGCCGCACGCCGATGCACGGCTGGCATCAGGCGAACGGGGCCTATTTCGAACCGGTCGGCCTGTGGCGGCGTCCCTATTGCTTCCCCCGCGGCGGGGAAAGCCATGATCAGGCCGTCGCGCGCGAGGTGCTGAACACCCGCGCCAATGTCGGCCTGCTCGATGCGTCCACGCTGGGCAAGCTGATCGTCAAGGGCCCGGACGCGGGGCGTTTCCTTGACATGATGTATACCGGCGTCCTGTCGACCCTGCCGGTGGGCAAATGCCGCTATGGCCTGATGTGCAACGAGAATGGTTTTCTGTCCGACGACGGCGTGGTCGCCCGCATCAACGAGGATACGTGGCTGTGCCACACCACATCCGGCGGGGCAGACCGCATCCACGCCCATATGGAAGACTGGCTGCAATGCGAATGGTGGGATTGGCAGGTCTATGTTGCCAACGTGACCGAACAATACGCGCAAGTGGCGGTCGTCGGCCCCAACGCGCGGAAACTGCTGGAAAAGCTGGGCGGGATGGACGTGTCCAAAGAGACGCTGCCCTTCATGCAATGGGCCGACGGCACGCTGGCCGGGTTCCCGGTGCGGGTCTATCGCATCAGCTTTTCGGGCGAGTTGTCCTATGAAATCGCCGTGCCCGCCAGCCATGGTGCGGCCTTTTGGGCGGCATGCCACGCGGCGGGGGCGGAATTGGGCGCGATGCCCTATGGCACCGAGGCGCTGCATATCATGCGGGCCGAAAAGGGGTTCATCATGATCGGGGACGAAACCGACGGCACGGTGATCCCGCAGGATCTGGGTCTGTCCTGGGCGGTGTCGAAGAAAAAGGCCGATTTCCTGGGCAAACGCGGTCAGGAACGCAGCTATCTTGCCAACCCCGAACGGTGGAAACTGGTGGGGCTGGAAACGCTGGATGGGTCGGTGATCCCCGACGGAGCCTATGCGGTAGCACCGGGCAGCAACGCCAACGGCCAGCGCAACACCGAAGGGCGCGTCACCTCGACCTACTATTCGCCCACTTTGAAGCGCGGGATTGCGATGGGTCTGATCCATCGGGGCCCCGACCGGATGGGCGAAACGGTAGAGTTTACAAGGATCGGTGGTGACACGGTCAAGGCGCGGATCGTCGATCCGGTGTTCTTTGACAAGGATGGGGAAAAGCAGAATGTCTGAGGCCATCAGCGCCCTTGGCGGGGCAAGCTATCAGGGCTTTGCAGCCATCCGTGAAATCGGCCCCCTGGGGATGATTTCCCTGCGCGCCAAACCGGACGTGCCGGGGCTGGGCGCAGCGATCAAGGCCGTCACCGGCACCGCCGTGCCCGACCGCCGCCGCATCCTGACCAAGGGGGATGCAGCAGCGGGCTGGATGAGCCCGGATGAATACCTGCTGATCCTGCCCTATGCCGGGGTCGGGGCGGCACTGGCCAGCCTGTCGGACGCGTTGAAGGGCCAGCACCATCTGGCGGTCGATGTGTCGGACGCCCGTGCGGTCTTCCGCATCGAAGGCGACACCGCGTATCAGGTGCTGATGAAACTGGCCCCCGTCGATCTGGCCACCTTGCCCGAAGGAGAGTTGCGCCGCAGCCGCACCGCACAGGTGGCCGCCGCCTTCTGGAAGGACAACAAGGGCTATACCGTTGTCTGCTTCCGATCGGTCGCGGAGTATGTGATGGGCCTGTTGACGCACTCCGCGATGGAAGGCTCGCAGATCGACTGAACGCGTGGGCAGGGGCGCGACAGTGCCCTTGCCAACTCTGCCAAAAGTTGAAACATTCGCACCAATGATCCTTTGGCGAGTGTTCTGATGTTCCGAGTTGCAACCCTGTTAGCCGCCCTGTCCTTTGCTGCACCTGCGCATGCCACGGTATATGACTGCAAGATCAACGCTGATTCCGGTGATCAGGGCTGGATCAGCAAAGACTATGTTTTTGATCATGACAGCACCGCGAACAGCGTCAGCGTTGTCGACGATGTGATCCGGTATTTTTTGAAAAAGCCGCTTGCAGGCAAGGTGTCCGACGACACGTCCAGGAAACTTGTGTTTTCCTGGACGGTTCAGGCCAAGGACGACAGGGGAAATCTCTTTGCCATGCAGTATCGCGCTGCATGGTTCAAAGGCCCGAAAACCATGACCGTCACGGCGATCCCGCCGGGGTATGCAAACAATTTCGATGCGCGGGGAACCTGCACGGTTAAGTGATCATTGGGGTTGGATCGTGCTATTTGCCGGTTTCAGGTCTTTCTGACTTGACCTTGTGCGCGGCAGGCACCTTATCTGCCGCATATCATTCCCTGCCGACAGAGAGGAAATCCCATGGCTTTCACCCTTCCCGATCTTCCCTATGCCCATGACGCGCTGGCCGCCCTTGGCATGTCGAAAGAGACGATGGAGTATCACCACGACATCCACCACAAGGCCTATGTCGACAACGGCAACAAGCTGATTGCCGGCACCGAGTGGGAGGGCAAGTCGGTCGAAGATATCGTGCGCGGCACCTATCAGGCCGGGGCCGTGGCGCAGAACGGCATTTTCAACAATGCCAGCCAGCATTGGAACCACGCCCTGTTCTGGGATGTGATGGGTCCGGGCGAAGGCAAAAAGATGCCCGGCGCGCTGGAAACGGCGCTGACCGAGGCGTTCGGTTCGGTGCAGAAGTTCAAGGACGATTTCTCCGCCGCCGGTGCCGGTCAGTTCGGGTCGGGCTGGGCCTGGCTGGTCAAGGACAAGGACGGCAGCCTGAAGGTGACCAAGACCGAAAACGGCGTGAACCCGCTGTGCTTTGGCCAGACAGCACTGCTGGGCTGCGATGTGTGGGAACATTCCTACTACATCGATTTCCGCAACAAGCGCCCGGCCTATCTGACCAACTTCCTTGACAAGTTGGTCAACTGGGAAGCCGTCGCTGCACGCCTGTAAGCGCGCGTAACTTGATACGGAAAAGCCTGCCGGGATACGTTCCGGTAGGCTTTTTTCATTTCTTGGACGGGGGTTCGCGGATACTTGGCTCAGGCCAGCGTCGTCGCAAGCTGTGCTTCCAGCGCTGCCACGTCGGGAAGGGCGGAGAAATAGGTCTTCATCGTCGCCTCGGCAAAGCCCTGTGCGATGACGTGGTCCAGCAGGGCCAGCAGGGGCCGCCAATAGCCATTGGTGTCCAGCAGAAAGATCGGTTTGGCGTGCAGGCCGATCTGGCGCCAGGTCAGCACCTCGAAGAACTCGTCCAGCGACCCGGCCCCGCCCGGCAGCACGACGATGGCGTCGGAATTCATGAACATCACCTTTTTGCGTTCATGCATGTCTTCGGTGATGACAAGTTGCCCCAGATCGCGCTTGCCCTGTTCGCGGCCCATCAGATGCACGGGGATCACGCCCATGGTCCGCGCGCCATGGGCCATCGCGGCGCGCGCCACCTCGCCCATCAGACCGACATCGCCCGCACCGTAAACCAGCCGCCAGCCGTTGCGGGCGATCACCTCGCCCACCGATCTGGCGGCGGCGGCATAGGCGGGATCGGTTCCGGGGCGCGCGCCGCAAAAGACGCAGACAGAGCGGAGGGTTTGGGTCATTCCGGCCGGTTCCTCGAAACATGTTGCCTTGGGCGGTGATATCGGGGTTCTTATGCGAAGGAAAGCAGGGGCCGGAAACAGGCCCCGCAGGGGGAATACGATGACGCCTTGGGCACAGATGACGGTGGGCGCGCGGACCGCGACGGCGGCGGGGATCGCGGCGGTTCTGGCAGTTCTTGGATACGGTCTGTGGTCCACAAACCGCCCCGCCCCCGATGCCACGGTCGACGCCGCCCTGACCCAACCCGCGACAGAGGGGGGCACCTCGGACGCCACGCCGGTGGCCGAACCCACCGCACAGCAACAGGTCACGGCGGAACCGTCCGCACAGGTCGAAGCGCAGGCCGCCGATGCCACTGGCGAAGCTGCTGGTGACCCCGCTGCCGCGGACGACCCTTCGGCCGGAGTGGCGCTTGCGCCAGACGCAGAGGCGGAAGACGCACCAGAAGGTGAAGGTGAGGTTGCGGTCGAGGCTGAGCCCGAAGTAGCGCCAGAGGCTGAGGTTGAGGCGGAGATCGCGTCAGAGGCAGAGGTTACGCCAGGGGGTGCGGCTGAACAGCAAACTGCGGCTGAGGGTGCGTCTGACCCGGCCGCAGTGCCTGATGGCCCCACAGCCCCGGCCTTTGATCTGGTGCGCGTTGAACGGGACGGATCGGCACTGGTTGCGGGCACCGCAGCGCCGGGTGCGACGGTGGTGTTGCAGATCGACGGTGTTACCATCGCGGAGCTGCCCGCCGATGCGGATGGCAAGTTCGTGGCCATGTTCGCTTTGGCCCCGAACGAGGGCGCGCGTCTGTTGTCCCTGATCATGCGTGGCCCGGATGGCACGGACGTGCCCGCCCTTGGCACCGTTGCGATTGCGCCGACCGTGGCCCCCTTGGTGGTTGCATCGGCCCCCGACGCTGCGGATGACGCAACGGATCCGGACGCGGGTGCCACAGGCACCGATGCACAAGACGCACCCGAAGCGGAACCGCAGACGGAACCGCAAACCGAACCCCAGACCGAACCTCAGACCGAACCCGCTGCGGAGCCACAGGCCCCGGCCGCGCTGCTGGTCACCGAAGAGGGGGCAAAGGTGCTGCAATCGGCCGACAGCCTGTCGCCTGCGCTGCGCTTCAACGTCACCATCGACACCATTTCCTATAATGCCGACGGGGCGGTGCACCTGTCCGGGCGCGGTGCGGCGGGGGCGGCTTTGCGCCTTTATCTGGACAACGCGCCGCTGACGGAAACGACGGTCGGGCAGGACGGGTCGTGGGCGCTGACGCTGCCCGAGGTCGCCCCCGGCGTCTATACCCTGCGCGCCGATCAGGTAGACGCGACAGGCAAGGTCACGTCGCGGTTCGAAACGCCGTTCAAACGCGAAACGGTCGAGGCGCTGGCCGCCGTGTCCGGTCTGGCCGCGCCGCAGGAAGAACCGGTATCGACGACGGATGCAACAGCTGGAACGACACCCGTGGAACCGACGCAAACCGTTGCGCCAAGTGTCACGGCGGCCCCCGCTGCCCCCGTGACAGTGACGGTCCAGCCCGGCTTTACCCTGTGGCGCATCGCGCAGGAACGTTTGGGCAAGGGCGTCATGTATGTGCAGGTGTTCGAGGCGAACAAGACGCAGATCCGCGACCCCGATCTGATCTATCCCGGTCAGGTGTTCACGATCCCACAGGCAGACTGACACCCGCTGCGTGCCTTTGGGGGGGGTCGTGCCGTCTTCCGGCACGGATTTCGCGCCGATGACCAGAACGGTGCGGTGCTGCACGCAAGGGAAACGTTCCGGGGTCTGGCCATTTGCGCAGACCGGGCTTAGGTAAGGTGCCCGAAGAGGTGCCCCATGCCCACGACCCCAAAAAAATCCGTATCCGAAAAACCGTCCGGTGGCCTGCAGACCATCCGCCGCGTTCTGCCCTATCTTTGGCCGCCCGGAGAGACATGGGTGAAGCGGCGCGTCGTGCTGGCGCTGATGATGCTGGTGATGGCCAAGATCGTTTCGGCGTTGACGCCGTTTCTGTACAAATGGGCCGTCGATGCCTTGGGCGGTGAGACGCCGACGGTTGCTGCTGTGGTCGGGCTGACGGCGGGCGGGTTGACGCTGGCCTATGGCATCGCGCGTCTGGGCACAGTTGCCTTCAACGAGTTGCGTGACGCGATTTTCGTCAGGGTCGGCCAGCGCGCCCTGCGCAAACTGGCACTTGAGACATTTACCCATATTCACCGCCTGTCGATGCGCTATCACATCACGCGCAAGACGGGCGGCCTGTCGCGGATCATCGAACGTGGGGTGAAGGGCGTCGATTTCCTGTTGCGGTTCATGCTGTTCTCCATCGGGCCGCTGATCCTTGAATTCTCGATGGTTGCGACAATCTTTGCGCTGTATTTCGGCTGGCAATACATGGCGGTCGTCGTCGTGGTGGTCACGCTGTATGTGCTGTTCACCTTCAAGGTCACCGAATGGCGGGTCAAAATCCGGCGCGAGATGAACGAACAGGACACCGACGCCAACCAAAAGGCGGTGGACAGCCTGCTGAACTTTGAGACCGTCAAGTATTTCAACGCCGAAGCGCGCGAGGCGCAGCGCTATGACGTGGCGATGGGCCGGTACGAAGTGGCGGCGGTCAAGACGGGCCAATCCCTTAGCTTTCTGAACGCAGGTCAGGCGTTTCTGATCACCTGTGGCCTTGTGATCGTCATGGTCATGGCGGCAAAGGGGGTTGAGGCGGGCACGCTGACGGTAGGCGATTTCGTCATGGTCAACGCCTACATGATCCAGATCACCATGCCGCTGAACTTTCTGGGCACGGTTTACCGCGAAATCCGGCAGGCGCTGGTCGATATGGGCGAGATGTTCGGCCTTTTGGGCCAGCCCGCCGAGGTCGTGGACAAACCTGGCGCGCCCGATATCCGGGTCGGTGGTGGCGAGGTTGTGTTTGACAACGTGTTCTTTGGCTATGACGACGCGCGCCCGATCCTGAAGGGAATATCGCTGACCGTCGCCCCCGGCAGCCGTGTGGCGCTGGTGGGGCCGTCCGGGTCTGGCAAGTCGACCATCGGGCGGTTGCTGTTCCGGTTCTATGACGTGACCGGCGGGGCGATCCGCATCGACGGCCAGGATCTGCGGGACGTGGCGCAGACGTCTCTGCATGCGCGCATCGGGGTGGTGCCGCAGGACACCGTGTTGTTCAACGACACGGTTTATTACAACATCGCCTATGGCAACCCGGAAGCGTCGCGCGAACAGGTCGAAGGGGCGGCACGCGCGGCCAAGATCCACGATTTCATCGCGTCCCTGCCCGAAGGGTACGAGACAAAGGTGGGCGAGCGGGGCCTGAAGCTGTCGGGTGGCGAAAAGCAGCGCGTCGGCATCGCCCGCACCCTGTTGAAGAACCCGCCGATCCTGATCCTGGACGAGGCGACATCCGCGCTGGATACCCAGACAGAGCGGGACATTCAGGACAGTCTGCTGGAAATGGGGCAGGGGCGCACGGTCATCACCATCGCGCACCGCCTGTCCACCATTGCCGATGCCGACAATATCGTTGTGCTGGAAGACGGGCGCATCGTCGAACAGGGTCGTCACGAGGACTTGCTTGAAACCGGTGGGCGTTATTCCGCGATGTGGGCGCGCCAATCCGCCGAGGAGGAGGAGCCGTTGGCGGCGGAATGACACGCCACACTGTCCGCTGTGCGTCGCCCATCGGGGGCGATGCAGTGGGGGCAGGGCTTGGCAAGCCTTCCCGCTTAAGTGTAAGAACGGGCAAAAGGACTGGAGAGCCCGCTTGAGCAACCCTGACAGCTTCATCGACGAAGTCACCGAAGAGGTCCGCCGCGACCGCCTGTTCGGGCTGTTCCGCAAATACGGCTGGATCGGGGTGCTGATCGTCGTCCTGATCGTGGCCGGGGCCGCCTGGAACGAATGGCAAAAGGCGCAGGCCGCTGCGCGCGCGCAGGGCTTTGGCGATGCCATCCTTGAGGCGCTGGACATGGGCGCGCCCGAAGAGCGCAGTGCCGCCCTTGATGCGGTTCCGGCGGACGGGGCGCAGACGGCGATCCTGAAGCTGTTGCTGGCGTCAGACCCTGAACAGGACCGCGCAGGTGCCCTGACGGCACTGGATGCGCTGATCGCCGATAGCTCGCAGCCGCAAAGCTACCGCGATCTGGCAACCTTGCGCCGGGTGATCGTGGCAGGGGCCGAAATGCCCGTTGCCGATCGGCGCGCTGCGCTTGATCCGATTGCTGCACCGGGGCGGCCGTTCCGCACGCTGGCTCTGGAACAGCTTGCCTATCTGCTGGTTGAAGAGGGTAAGGCCGACGAGGCGATTGCCGCGCTGACGCAACTGGCGCAGGATCAGGAAGCGCCGGCTGGCCTGCGTGGCCGCGCGGCGCAGATGATTGTGGCGCTGGGGGGCGAGGCCCCGGTATCCAACGCCGCAGCGGACGGAACGACGACCGACGGTTGACAACAGGCTGAGGCAGGCCGGAACGACGCCCGCAAGGGTCAGGGAACAGGCGAACAAGGGGGCCTTTCAGGTGAACCACAGGCTGTATGGTGCGATGACAGGGCTGGCGCTCGTGACGCTGCTTGGGGCCTGCGAACGCGAACTGATCCTGCCCGGAGAGCGGTTTTCCGTCCGCACCGATCTGGCCGCGTCCATCCCGGTCGAGGGCGAGGCGGCCCCGGTGGCCCCCGCAGACCGGCCCGAAAACCAAAGCGTGGCGATTTCCCTGCCCGGTGCCGTTGCCAATGCGGACTGGACGCATCGCGGCGGCAATGCGCGGCACGACGCACCGCATGGCGTGCTGTCGGCGGCCCCGCAACGGCTGTGGTCGGCGGCAATAGGCGCGGGCAGCAGCCGCAAGAACCGCATTTCCGCAGCACCGGTGGTTGACGGTGGGCGCATCTTTACAATGGACAGCAAGGCAGGTGTTCAGGCGACGTCGCCCGCCGGGGCCGCGCTTTGGCGCGCCGATCTGACGGCGGCGTTCGACCGGGGTGGTGATGTGTCGGGCGGCGGGATCGCGGCCGGTGGCGGGCAGGTCTTTGCGGCCACGGGCTTTGGCGAGTTGGTGGCGCTGGATGCCGCAACGGGGGGCGTGCAGTGGCGTCAGCGGCTGGACAGCCCCGTGACGGGTGCCCCTGCGGTCGAGGCGGGGATTGTCTATGTCGTCGGGCGTGACGGGTCCGCCTGGGCCGTGCGCGCCAAGGATGGCAAGGTGCTGTGGACGGTGCCGGGTCTGCCCGCAAACACCGCCATGGTCGGCTCTGCCGCGCCTGCGGTCGGGGCGACGACGGTGGTCTTTCCCTTTGCCAGCGGCGGGATGACGGCGGTGCTGAAGAACACCGGTGTCCGCGTCTGGGATGCGCCTGTCACCGGGCAGCGTCTGGGGCGCGGCTATACCGGCATCGTGGATATCACCGGCGATCCGGTGGTGCAGGGGCCGGTCATCTATGCGGGCACCGCAGGCGGGCGCACGGCGGCTGTCGCGGCGTCTTCTGGCAAGCGGATATGGACGGCCACCGAAGGCGCGCTTGGCGCACCGCTGGTGGTGGGCGGATCGGCGTTCGTGGTCAATGACGAGGCGCGCCTGGTGCGGCTGGATGCGGCGACCGGCGATGTGATCTGGTCGGTCGAGATGCCCTATTTCGACAAGGAAAAACCGAAACGCCGCAAGGCGATCACCGCGCATTTCGGCCCGGTGCTGGCGGGGGGGCGGCTGGTCGTGGTGTCGTCGGATGGGCAATTGCGGCTGTTCAACCCGGCGGATGGCGCATTGGTCGGCGGTGCGGAAATCCCCGGCGGGGCGGCAACGGCACCGGCGCTGGCCGGGGGCGTGCTCTATGTCGTGGGTGGCAACGGGCAACTTCACGCTTTCCGTTGACGGTTGGCGGGTGTAAGGAACCCCCTTCTGCACGCTTCGGAGCGCAAGATGACCTTTACCCTCGCCATCGTGGGCCGTCCCAACGTCGGCAAATCGACTCTTTTCAACCGGCTTGTCGGGCGCAAGCTGGCGCTGGTTGACGACCAACCCGGGGTCACGCGCGACCTGCGCGAAGGCGATGCCAAGCTGTTCGACATGCGCTTTACCGTCATCGACACTGCCGGTCTGGAAGAGGTCACCGATGACAGTCTTCAGGGCCGGATGCGGCGTCTGACGGAACGCGCGGTGGAAATGTCCGATGTCTGCCTGTTCCTGATGGACGGGCGCGTGGGCGTGACCCCGTCGGACGAGGTGTTCGCCGACATCCTGCGCAAGAAAAGCGCCCGCGTGATCCTTGGCGTGAACAAGGCCGAGGGCAAGGCCGGTGACGGCGGCGCGATCGAGGCGTGGAGCCTGGGTCTGGGCGAACCCGTGCGACTGTCTGCCGAACACGGCGAGGGCATGGATGATCTTTATCACATCCTGCGCCCCATCGCGGCTGAATTCGAAGAACGCGCCAAGGCCGATGCGCCGCTGGTCGATCTGGACGTGGATGAAGCCGAGGCTGATCTTGAGGCTGACCCAGATGCCCACAAGCCAACAGCAAACCACCCCCTGCAAATTGCCGTGATCGGGCGGCCCAATGCGGGCAAATCGACGCTGATCAACAAGATCCTTGGCTTTGACCGCATGTTGACCGGGCCAGAGGCCGGGATCACGCGCGACGCCATTTCGGTGCGGGCCGACTGGATGGACACGCCGATCCGCATCTTTGACACCGCCGGGATGCGGCGCAAATCTAAGATCAACGACAAGCTGGAAAAGATGTCGGTGTCCGATGGCCTGCGCGCCGTGCGCTTTGCCGAAGTCGTGGTCGTGTTGCTGGACGTCGATATCCCGTTCGAGGTGCAGGATCTGCGCATCGCAGATTACGCCGAAAGCGAAGGCCGTGCTGTGGTTGTGGCTGTCAACAAATGGGATCTTGAAGGCGAAAAGCAGGAAAAGCTGGCCGAACTGAAAGAGATGTTCGAACGGCTGCTGCCTCAGTTGCGCGGCGCGCCCCTTGTCACCGTGTCGGCCAAGACGGGCCGGGGGCTGGACCGGCTGCATGATGCCATCGTCAAGGCGCATGACGTCTGGAACCGCCGCATCACCACGGCGCGTCTGAACAGCTGGCTGGGTGCCATGACCGAGGCGCACCCGCCGCCCGCACCGGGCGGACGCCGGATCAAGCTGCGCTACATGACGCAGGTAAAGACCCGTCCGCCGGGGTTCATCGTGATGTGTTCGCACCCCGAGGATATGCCCGACAGCTATCGCCGCTATCTGGTCAACGGTTTGCGCGAACATTTCGACATGCCTGGCACGCCGATCCGTATCACGTTCCGGTCGCAAGGCGACAAGAACCCGTTCAAGGATCAGAAATTCCACACGCCGTCACGACTGCGCAAGCATATGGACCAGAAAAGCCCCAAGCGGTGATTTCGGTAGTGTCACAGCCCTTTGCGCCGTTCGTTCAGGCGCAGGGGGTCAACTGCGGCGAGCGGCAATCAACGTAAGCGCCATGATCACCACGCCCGACCCTGCAATCAGCGCGACGGTGATGTTGTCGCCCGCGTTGACCACCACCACCCCGATCAGCGCCCAGATCACGGTCAGGCCGTAGACGGGCATCGTCGGGCGGCGCAACTGCACCGTCACGGCGATGACCAGCACCAGCGCCAACATGGCGGCGGCGGACGCGGTGTTTGACAGCCAGCCATATCCCGCCAGCAGCACCCCGAGCGACACGGCAGACGCTGCAGACAGCCAGCCTGCGTAGATCGCCGTCGGCGCGGCCAGCATCCAGCGGTCTTGCACCGGATCGGCGCGCAGGAACGCCAGCAGCGCGGTTGCGACCATCAGCCAGATCGTCACCGTCGCCCAGATGGGCGAGGCGTTGGCGATGTTCAGCCAGACCGCACCGATGGCAATCGACGCCGTCAGCGCGGGGCGGATGCGATCCCACGCAGGGTCTTCGCGTCGCTTCCACAGACCATAGGCCGCATGGGCGATCAGCCACAGGTAGATCACGCTCCAGATTCCGAAGGCATACCCTGCCGGCTGGATGGCGGGGCGGGCGATCTCTACCGGGAATTGCCCTGGCGGATAGCCGGTGAAGGGCGGCGTGATGAATGGGGCCACGCCAAAGGCCAGCGTGACCAGCAGCAGCAGAACCGCGCGGGCGGTCATGCCAGCGTTCCGTCTGCGCTGATGCGGGTCTTGCCGCCCAGATAGGGGTGCAGGACGGCGGGAAGGTCGACCGATCCATCCGCCTGCTGGCCGTTTTCCAGCACGGCGATCAGGCAGCGGCCCACGGCGAGGCCCGATCCGTTCAGGGTGTGGACGAATTCGGGCTTGCCGCCGGGTGTGCGGAAGCGGGCGTTCATGCGGCGGGCCTGAAAGTCGCCGCAGACCGAGACGGAACTGATCTCGCGGTAGCGGTTCTGACCGGGCAGCCACACCTCAAGGTCATGGGTCTTGATCGCGCCGAACCCCATGTCGCCGGTGCAAAGCACGATTGTCCGGTAGGGCAGGCCCAGCTTTTCAAGGATCGCTTCGGCGCATTTCGTCATGCGGTCGTGTTCGGCCATGCTGGTGTCGGGGGTGGTGATCGACACCATTTCCACCTTTTCGAACTGGTGCTGGCGCAGCATGCCTGTCGTGTCCTTGCCGGACGACCCCGCCTCGGACCGGAAGCATTGGGTGTGGGCGGTCATGCGGATGGGCAGGGCGGTTTCGTCCAGAATGTCACCCGCCACGCTGTTGGTCAGGGTCACCTCGGCGGTGGGGATCAGCCACCAGCCGTTGGTGGTCTGATAGCTGTCTTCGGCGAATTTGGGCAGTTGGTTGGTGCCATACATCGCCTCGGGCTTGACCAGAACGGGGGTCCACATCTCTGTCAGGCCGTGGTCGGTGATGTGGGTGTCCAGCATGAACTGCGCGAGCGCGCGGTGCAGGCGGATGACGGCCCCCTTCAGCACAACAAAGCGCGCGCCCGACAGTTTCGCGGCAGTCTCGAAATCCATGCCGGGTTTGACGGACGGAATGTCGAAATGTTCGCGCGGGGTGAAGTCGAAATTGCGCGGTGCGCCCCAGCGGTAAAGCTCGACATTGTCGTCCTCGTCCCGGCCATCGGGGGCGTCGGGGTGGGGCAGGTTGGGGATGGTCATCAACAGATCGCGCAGGCGCGTGTCTTCCGCGGCGGCCTGTTCGGTCAGGCTGGCGACTTCGGCCTTTTTGTCGGCAACAAGCGCACGCAGGCGGTTGAATTCGGCATCATTGCCGGCGGCCTTGGCGGCACCCACGTCTTTTGACGCTGCGTTCTGCGCGGCTTGAGCGGTTTCGGCGGCCAGGATTTTCGCGCGACGGGATTCGTCGATCGACAGGATTTCCCGCGACATCGGTGCCAGACCCCGGCGGGAGAGGGCCGCATCGAAAGCGGCGGGATTCTCGCGGATGGCGCGGATGTCGTGCATGGATCGGCCTTTCGGGTCACAGGGAACGGGGAAGATATGCCGCAAAGGGGGGCAAAGGGAAAGGGGGTGGGGCAAGCGGTTGTCATGCATCGGAAACCGTGGCGCGTGTCGCGGGCCGGGCCGTGGGGGTTTCACACCCACACACCCCCGTGGGATATTTGGGGAAAGAGGAAGCAGAGCAAGAGGGGGCGGCACGGGCAAGGCGCAGGTCAAAGTGCCAAGGTTTGGTGACAGGCGGCACTGGTTTTTTGCCCCCAAGTCCCCATATGCGCCCGAAGGTGGCGCGCCTTGCCTTCCCCATAGCCCGCTTATAGGGTGCCCGCCGACAAGACAGACCCATTCGGGGCCAAGCCCCTCTGACAGCTCGAGGTATTCATGTTCGCAACCCCCGCTTTTGCCCAGGCCGCCGGTGCCGGTGCAGGTTCCGCCTTCGCGTCCTTTGTGCCGCTGATCCTGATCTTTGCCATCATGTACTTCCTGTTGATCCGTCCGCAGCAGAAAAAGCTGAAGGATCACCGCGCCATGGTCGAGGCGCTGCGGCGCGGCGATCAGGTGCTGACCCAAGGTGGCATCGTCGGCAAGGTGCTGAAAGTGCACGAAGACGGCATGCTGGATGTCGAAATCGCGGACAACGTGAAGGTGAAGGTCATGCGGTCGACCATCGTTCAGGTCTTGTCCAAGACCGAACCCGCTGCGGTCTGATCCAGACATGCTGCACATCCCCTTGTGGAAACGGCTGCTGATCTTGGGCGTCTGCGCCCTTGGCATCCTTATGGCCACGCCGAACCTGTTCTATGACCGGGTGGAGCAGCACAATGACGCAATCAAGGCGGTCGGTGACGGCCAGCCCACCGCAGGTCAGGCGGCGGCGCTGGCGCTGTGGCCGGAATGGCTGCCGTCGGGGTTGGTGAACCTTGGCCTTGATCTGCGGGGGGGCGCGCATCTTCTGGCCGAAGTGCAGGTCGAGGACGTCTACAAGGCGCGGATGGATGCGCTGTGGCCCGAGGTGCGCGACGCCCTGCGCGATCTGCGCGATGAGGTCGGCAATGTCCGGCGTCAACCGTCCGAACCCGGCGTGCTGCGCGTGGCGATTTCGAACGCCGCTGGTGTTCCCGCCGCCGTCGCCGCCGTGCAGGCGCTGGCCACGCCGGTGGTGTCGTTGACCGGCATCGGCCAGAACGACATCGAGGTGGCGGCCAACGGCGATGTCATCACCATTCAGTTGTCCGAAGCAGAGCGGCTGGAAACAGACAAGCGGACCATTACGCAAAGCCTTGAAATCATTCGCCGTCGTGTGGACGAGGTTGGCACGCGCGAACCCACGATCCAGCGGCAGGGGTCGGACCGCATCCTGATCCAGGTGCCGGGCATCGGGTCTGCGTCCGAGTTGAAGGCGCTGATCGGCACCACGGCGAAGTTGACATTCAACGCCGTTGTCGGGCGCGCCACCAGTGCGGACGCGCAAACCGATCCGCGCAACCGGGTGTTGCCGTCGATGAATGAAGAAGGGGTCTGGTACATCGTCGAAGACACGCCTGTCGTCACAGGCGAAGAACTGACCGACGCCCAGCCCGCCTTTGATCAGAACAACCGGCCTGCGGTGAATTTCCGCTTTGATCCGGCTGGTGCGCGGGCATTTGGCGACTATACGGCGGCCAATATCGGTGCCCCATTCGCCATCGTGCTGGATGAAGAGGTGATCTCGGCGCCTGTTATCCAAAGCCATATCCCCGGCGGGTCGGGCATCATCACCGGCAGCTTCACGGTCGAGGAAAGCACCGAACTCGCGGTCCTGCTGCGGGCCGGTGCCCTGCCAGCCAAGATGACGTTTCTGGAAGAACGCACCATCGGCCCCGAACTGGGCGCCGATTCGATCGAGGCGGGCAAGCGCGCTGCGGTTCTGGGGATGGTGTTCGTGATCCTTTACATGGTCGCCAGCTATGGCTGGTTCGGCATGATGGCCAATATCGCACTGGCGGTGAACATCGTGCTGCTGATGGCGGTGCTGTCGATGATCGGGGCCACGTTGACGCTGCCGGGCATCGCGGGGATCGTGCTGACCATGGGCATGGCGGTCGATGCCAACGTTCTGATCTTCGAACGCATCCGCGAGGAATTGCGCGCCGGAGCAGGCCCGGCGCGGGCCGTCGAGGCCGGGTTTGAGCGGGCGTTTTCGGCGATCATGGATTCCAACGTGACGGGCCTGCTGACGGCGGTCATCATGTTCTGGATCGGGTCCGGTCCGGTGCGCGGCTTTGCGGTGACGCTGGGCCTTGGGATCGTGACGTCGATGTTCACGGCTGTCTATGTGACGCGGCTGATCATCGTGACCTGGATGGCCTGGCGCCGTCCCAAAACCATTTTGGTGTAAGGAGAACGGTCATGGCCTTTCGTCTGCGGCTGGTTCCCGAAACGACCAACATCGACTTTTTCAAACTTCAGGTCGCAACCTTTGGCGCGTCGGCGCTGGCGGTGGTGGTCAGTCTGATCCTTGTCGCGACCATGGGTCTGAACTTTGGCATCGACTTCAAGGGCGGCACGACGATCCGCACGGAATCGACGGCTCCGGTGGATGTCGGCGTCTACCGCGAGGCGTTGGCGGGGTTGAACCTTGGCGATGTGTCCATCAGCGAGGTGTTTGACCCTGCGTTCCGCGACGATCAGCATGTCGCCATGGTCCGCATTTCCGCGCGCGAGGGCGAAGAGGCGGTGACCCCCGAAATCATCGCCGAGGTCGAGACGGCGATGAAGGCGGTTGATCCGGCCATCACCTTTCCAGCGGTGGAATCGGTCGGGCCGAAGGTTTCGGAAGAACTGATCTGGTCGGCCCTGCTGTCGGTCTTTGCCGGCGCTGCGGGGATTCTGATTTATGTCTGGGCGCGGTTCGAATGGCAGTTTGCCGTCGGATCAGTTGCGGCGCTTGTGCATGATGTGGTGGTGACGGTGGGGGTCTTCTCGCTGTTCCAGATCAAGTTCGATCTGACCATCGTGGCGGCGCTGCTGACGATTCTGGGCTATTCGATCAACGACACGGTGGTGATCTTTGACCGGTTGCGCGAGAATCTGGTGAAGTACAAGCAGATGCCGTTGCGCGACATGATGAACCTGACCGCGAACGAAACGCTGAGCCGCACCGTGATGACGGCCACGACAACGCTGATCGCGCTGACGGTGCTGTTCATCTTTGGTGGCGACGTGATCCGGGGCTTTGTCTTTGCGATGCTGTTCGGGGTGATTATCGGCACCTATTCAACGCTGTATGTCGCCAAGAACATCGTGCTGTTCTTGGGTCTGGACCGTAGCGACAAGCCAAAGGCCGGCAAGGGCGACAACGAGTTTGCCAATATCGACGCATGAGGGCGGGATGCGACTGACCGAAATCAGCTATGGGCAGGCGCAGCCGATTGACGGCTATGGCCCCGGCTTTTTTCGCGTCGGTGGTCATGTGCTGCGTGGTGCCTGTCTGATCACGCCCTGGGATGCGGGGCCTTGGGGCGGGGTGATGGATACCGCCACGCCGCTGGCGCTGGCGGGAAAGATCGACGTGCTGTTTCTGGGCATGGGCAGCGAGATCGCCCACGCCCCCCGCGCCTTTCGTGATGCGGTCGAGGCTGCCGGGATCGGGCTGGAGGTGATGTCGTCGCCTGCTGCCTGCCGGACCTATAACGTCCTGCTGAGCGAGGGTCGCCGCATCGCCGCCGCCCTGTTGCCGGTGGGTGCGACATGACCGGGGCGACCGGTTTGTTCTCTGCGGGCGGCGCGTGGACATGATCGCCACCGGTCTGGCCGTCGCGCGCGGCGGCATCGCCGTGCTGGAGGGGGTTTCGTTTCATTTGCCGCAGGGCCGGGCGTTGGTGCTGCGCGGTCCGAATGGCATCGGCAAGACCACATTGCTGCGCACGCTGGCCGGTTTGCAGCCGCCGCTGGCCGGTTCGGTATCGGTGCCACCGGAAAGCCTGACCTATGCCGCCCATGCGGATGGCACCAAGGCGGTGTTGACGGTGGCGGAAAATCTGACGTTCTGGGCGGCGGTGCATGGCACGGGGGATGTCGATGCGGCCCTTGCTGCGATGAACCTGTGGGAGTTGCGTGACAGACGTGCCGCCAACCTGTCTGCGGGACAGAAACGGCGTCTGGGTCTGGCGCGGTTGCTGGTCACCGGGCGGCCGATCTGGATGCTGGACGAACCGACGGTGTCGCTGGACGCGGCATCCGTGGCACTGTTTGCAGGCGTGGTGCGGCGGCATCTTGCGGGGGGCGGGTCGGCGCTGATTGCGACCCACATTGATCTGGGCTTGGCCGAGGCGGACGTGCTGGACCTGACACCCTATCGGGCGATCGTCGGCGCAGGCGTCAGGGGCGCGTTTGACGAGGCGTTCGGATGATTGCCCTGTTGCTGCGCGACATGCGGCTGGCGGTGCGGGCGGGCGGCGGGTTCGGCCTTGGCCTTGCGTTCTTTCTGCTGGTGGCGGTGCTGGTGCCGCTGGGGGTCGGGCCCGAGGGCGCGGTTCTGGCAAAGATCGCGCCGGGTATCCTGTGGGTGGGGGCGTTGCTGGCCTGCCTTTTGTCGTTGGACCGGATTTTTGCGCTGGATTTCGAGGATGGGTCGCTTGATCTGCTGGCGACATCGCCCATGCCACTGGAGGGGATGGTCGCCGTCAAGGCGCTGGCGCATTGGCTGGTGACGGGGTTGCCGCTGACGGTTGCCGCCCCGGTGCTGGGGGTGTTGCTGAACCTGCCGGGGGCTGGCTATGGCTGGCTTGTCGCGTCGCTGATGCTGGGCACACCGGCGCTGTCGGTGATCGGGGCATTCGGCGCGGCACTGACGGTGGGGCTGAAGCGGGGCGGGCTGCTGTTGTCGTTGCTGGTGCTGCCGCTTTATGTGCCGACGCTGATCTTCGGGGCCGAAGCGGTCAAGCGGGGGGCGGCCGGACTGGATGCCACAACGCCGCTGCTGTTGTTGGCGGGGATCACGGCCGGGGCGGCGGCGATGTTGCCGTTTGCGGCGGCTGCGGCAATCCGCGTCAATCTGCGCTGACGCAGACGTGTTAGTGATTTGCGAGCGATGATCAGAGGATTTATGCAAAGCGCCATGTCGATCTGGGAATATGCCAATCCAAAGAGGTTCATGCAGACCTCTGCCGTTCTGCTGCCTTGGGTGGCGGGGCTGACGGCGGTTTGTCTATTGGTCGGTCTGGTCTGGGGGTTCTTCTTCACGCCCGATGATTACCGCCAGGGTTCCACCGTCAAGATCATCTATCTGCATGTCCCAAGTGCCATGATGGCGATCAACGCGTGGGTGATGATGCTGGTCACCAGTCTGATCTGGCTGGTCCGGCGGCATCATGTCAGCGCGCTGGCGGCCAAGGCGGCGGCCCCGGTCGGGCTGGTGTTCACGGTGATAGCGCTGGTGACGGGTGCGCTGTGGGGGCAGCCGATGTGGGGCACCTGGTGGGCCTGGGATCCGCGCCTGACGTCGTTCCTGATCCTGGCGCTGTTCTATCTGGGGTATATCGCGCTGTGGCAGGCGGTTGAAAATCCCGATACCGCCGCCGATCTGACGGCGGTGCTGTGTCTGGTGGGATCGGTCTTTGCGCTGCTGTCGCGCTATGCGGTGCTGTTCTGGAATCAGGGGCTGCATCAGGGGGCGTCGCTGTCGCTGGACACCGAAGAAAACGTGTCGGACGTGTTCTGGCAGCCCCTTGTGATCTGCATCGCCGGGTTCGTTCTGTTGTTCCTGACGCTGGTCTTGCTGCGGACCCGGACCGAAATCCGGGCGCGGCGGTTGCAGGCGTTGCTGGCACGGGAAAGGTTGGCATGATGCCCGAATTGGGAAAATATGCAGGAGCGGTGCTGGGGTCTTATGCGGCATCGGTGGCCTTGATCGCGGTTCTGGTGGCGGTCAGCCTGTGGCAGGGTGCGCGGATCAAGCGGGCCTTGGCGCAGGTCGAGGCGCGGCAGGGGGCGGGCGCGCAGTCGGGGAAAGACAATGGCTAAATGGTTGATGGTGCTGCCGCCGGTGTTTTTCGCTGGATTGGCGGCCATGTTCTATGCAGGGATGAGCAGGGATAACCCCGACGATCTGCCATCTGTGTTCATCGGCAAGCCGGCCCCCGCCGTGCCGGATGTGGGGCTGACGGGGATACCCGTTCTGACCGATGCCGATCTGCGGACGGGCGAGGTGACGGTGGTCAACTTTTGGGCGACGTGGTGCCCGCCCTGCCGGGCCGAACATCCGACCCTGTTAAAACTGGCCGGCGACGGGGTGCGCGTGGCGGGGATCAACATGATGGACGACGCCAACAAGGCGATTGCCTATCTGGCGGATGAGGGCAACCCGTTCATAGCCGTGGGGTTCGACCCGCAGGGGCGGCACCGGGTGGATTGGGGCGTCACGGCCCCGCCCGAAACCTTTATCGTGATGGGTGACGGGACGGTGTTCTTCAAATTCGTGGGCCCTTTGGTGGGCGACGATCTGGAGCAGCGGTTCATGCCGAAACTGGCCGAGGCGCAGGCGGCAGAGGCCGCGAACTGACCTTTGGTCAGCTGCCGATAACCACCAGCATTAGGATTGTGCACAGCACCAGCCCTTCGCCCCATGGCAGGGCGGGCAGCGTTTGACTGCGCGCAGGGGCGGTCGTGCCTTTGGCGGGGGTGCGTGTCATGTGCTGTTCCGGGTTCAGGGGGCCGCCACTCGCACACACTTGCGTAGAATAGCAAAAGGCCCGGTTAACCCGGGCCTTTTTCTTGGAAACAATGGGTTTCCGTAAGTTATGCAGTCGCGGCCAGATCGCGCAGAACGTAGTGCAGCACGCCGCCGTGTTCGACGTATTCAATCTCGATCTCGGTGTCGATGCGGCACTTGATCTGGATGGTCTTGGTCGATCCGTCCCCATATGTGATGGTGCAAGGAACCTCGGACAGCGGTTTCAGATCGCCCGACAGGCCGCTGATCGACACGGTTTCATCACCCTTCAACCCCAGCGATTTGCGGGTGTCGCCGCCGGTGAATTCGAATGGGATCACGCCCATGCCGACAAGGTTCGACCGGTGGATGCGCTCAAACGATTCGGCGATGACCGCCTTGACGCCCAACAATGCTGTGCCCTTGGCCGCCCAATCGCGGCTGGAGCCTGCACCGTATTCGATGCCGCCAAAGATCACCGTGGGGGTTCCCTGCGCCTCGTACGCCATGGCGGCGTCGTAGATTGAGGTTTGCGCGCCATCGGGGCCGGTGGTGTAGCCGCCTTCAACGCCGTCCAGCATCTCGTTCTTGATGCGGATGTTGGCGAAGGTGCCGCGCATCATCACCTCGTGGTTGCCACGACGCGCCCCGTAGGAGTTGAACTCGCGCTGCGGCACCTGACGTTCGATCAGGTATTTGCCTGCGGGTGTCGTGTCCTTGAACGATCCGGCCGGGCTGATGTGGTCGGTGGTGATCATGTCGCCCAGCAGGGCAAGGATGCGGGCATCCTTGATGTCGGAGATGACGCCCGGTGTTTTCGACATGCCGCGGAAATAGGGCGGGTTCTGGATATAGGTCGATGACGCGGGCCAGTCGTAGGTTTCGCTGTCGGTGATCGCCACCGCCTGCCACTTTTCATCGCCCTTGAACACGTCGGCGTATTTCTTCTGGAACGCCTCGCGCGTGACGGTGGCGTGGACCAGATCGGCGATTTCCTTGTTCGTCGGCCAGATATCTTTCAGGAACACCGGCTTGCCATCTTTGGATGTGCCAAGGGGTTCGGTGGTCAGGTCGATGTTCATGTCGCCTGCCAGCGCATAAGCCACAACCAAGGGCGGCGAGGCGAGGTAGTTCGCGCGCACGTCGGGGCTGATGCGACCTTCAAAGTTGCGGTTGCCCGACAGCACGGACGTGGCGACCAGATCGCCCGAATGGATCGCATCCGAGATTTCCTGCTGCAAGGGGCCAGAGTTGCCGATGCAGGTGGTGCAGCCGTAGCCGACAAGGTTGAAGCCGATGGCGTCAAGGTCGTCTTGCAGACCTGCCGCCTCAAGGTATTCCGACACGACCTGGCTTCCGGGGGCGAGCGAGGTTTTCACCCACGGCTTGCGCGTCAGGCCCAGCTCGCGCGCCTTGCGGGCGACAAGCCCGGCGCCGATCATCACGTAAGGGTTCGATGTGTTGGTGCAGGAGGTGATCGAGGCGATGACGACATGGCCGGAATGCAGGGTGTAGGTTTCGCCCTTCACCGGCACTTCGACACCCATCGGGCGTTTGAAGCTGGCAGCCATTTCCTTGGCGAAACCGGTCTTGGAGTCGGTCAGCGGCAGGTAATCCTGCGGGCGCTTGGGCCCCGAGATGGCGGGGACGATCTCGCCCATGTCAAGGTGCAGTGTCGACGTGTAAACCGGATCATAGGACGCATCGCGCCACATGCCGTTGGCCTTTGCATAAGCCTCGACCAAAGCCACGCGGGCCTCGTCCCGGCCGGTGCCGCGCAGGTAACGCAGGGTTTCGCCGTCAATCGGGAAGAAACCGCAGGTCGCGCCATATTCGGGGGCCATGTTGGCGATGGTGGCGCGGTCGGCCAGCGGCAGGTGATCCAGACCGTCGCCATAGAATTCGACGAACTTGCCGACCACGCCGTGCTTGCGCAGCATCTGCACGACCTTCAGCACCAGATCGGTGGCGGTGGTGCCTTCCATCATCGTGCCGGTCAGTTTGAAGCCGACCACTTCGGGGATCAGCATCGACACAGGTTGACCCAGCATCGCGGCCTCGGCCTCGATCCCGCCGACGCCCCAGCCAAGAACGGCCAGACCGTTGACCATGGTGGTGTGGCTGTCGGTGCCGACCAGCGTGTCGGGGTAGGCCACTTCGACGCCGTTCTGGTCGGTGTCGGTCCAGACGGTCTGGGCCAGATATTCAAGGTTGACCTGATGGCAGATGCCGGTGCCCGGCGGGACGACGCGGAAGTTGTTGAACGCCTTCTGACCCCATTTCAGAAAGGTGTAGCGTTCCATGTTCCGTTCGTATTCGCGGTCGACGTTGTTCTGGAACGCGCGCGGTGTGCCGAATTCGTCGATCATCACGGAATGGTCGATGACCAGATCGACGGGTGCCAGCGGGTTAATCTTCTGGGCGTTGCCGCCAAGTCCAAGGATGCCGTCGCGCATGGCGGCCAGGTCAACGACGGCGGGAACGCCGGTGAAATCCTGCATCAGAACGCGGGCGGGGCGATAGGCGATCTCGCGCGGGTTCTTGCCGCCAAGGGTGGCCCATTCGGAAAAGGCGCGGATGTCGTCAAGGCTGACGGTCTTGTCATCTTCGAACCGCAGCATGTTTTCCAGAACCACCTTCAGGGCGGCGGGCAGCTTGGCAAAGGTGCCAAGTCCTGCCGCTTCGGCGGCGGGGATCGAGTAGTAGGCGACGGTCTTGCCGCCCGCAAAAAGGGTCTTGCGGGTCTTTGCGCTGTCGTGTCCGACGGTGACGGTCATTCGGGCCTCCTAAGGAATGCTGCGCTTTCGCGATCTGGCTGGGGGGCCTGAGTAGCGGCCCGTGCGGGGTCGTCCGTTGCGTCGTCATGCCCTAGAAAAGCGAACGGCGCAAGGGAATCGACGGCTTTGTATGCAATTGTATGCCAAAAATCCAGCCCCTTTGGCGATGATCACGCGGTGCGCGCTGCGGCGTGAAAAGCACAATGCCAACACTCGCAAAACCTTGATTGGCGGGGGGCATTGGGTCTTTGATACACCGGGGACAGAGTTTGGGGATCGGAACAGACAGATGCGACATATCGTCAGCGCCGCCTGCGGCCTGTGGCTTTGTTTGGCCGGGTCGGTCCTTGCGCAAGGAAAGCCGGGCGTGGTGGTCGAACTGTTTACCTCGCAAGGGTGTTCGTCTTGTCCGCCTGCGGATGAATTCATGGCCGAACTTGCGCAGGCCGAAGGGGTGATCGCGCTGTCGCTGCATGTCGATTACTGGGATTACATCGGCTGGGAAGACAGCTTTGCCCAAGGCCGGTTCACCGACCGGCAAAAGGCCTATGCCCGCGCCAGTGGCAGCCGGATGATCTATACGCCGCAGATGATCGTCGGCGGCACCGACCGGGTGGAAGGGCACACCCCTGAAACGGTGGTCCGCAAGATCGGCAAGCACATGAACCGGATCAGCCCGGTGCGGCTGTCGATCACGCGGGACGGCGACACCGTGGTGATCCGGGCCGAGGCGAACCCGCCCTTGGATTACGGCACCCGGGTGCAACTGGTGCGCTATCTGCCAAGCGCCACGGTGACGATCGAACGGGGCGAGAATGCCGGGCGGACGGTTGTTTACAGCAACGTCGTCACCTCGTGGGAGGTGGTTGGCGAATGGCCGGGGCAAAGCCCGCTGGAACTGCTGGCCGATGCGCCGGGGGATGACCCCGTGGTGGTGATCGTTCAGCGCGACGGACCGTCAGAGATCCTGGCCGCGGCCCGGCTGGACTGATTTCGCCTGCGTTTCGCGGTGCCAGATGTAAAGGCCCGCACCCACGATGATCGACGCGCCCAGAATCGTCAGCGCGTCGGGGTATTCGCCATAAAGAACGATGCCCCAACAGGTGGCCGTGACCAGCCCGATATATCCGAATGGGGCCACGACTGATGCCTCGGCCATCGAGAATGACCGGATCAGACACAGTTGCGCCGCCGTGCCAAGGCATCCGACCGCAGCGAACAGCGCCCAATCGGCGGGGGCGATGGGTTGCCAGACTGTCGGCAGGGCAAGGGTCGTCAGGGCCGTGCCAAAGGCCGAGGCGTAGATCATCGATGTCCACGGGCTTTCGGTCGGCCCCACTTTGCGGGTGATCAGCGCGTTTCCGGCGTAGCAGACGGCACAGGCCAGCGGCAGCAGGGCGGCGGGGGTGAACACCGACAGGCCGGGGCGGATCACGATCATCGCGCCGATCATGGCAAACAGCACGCCCGCGATGCGGCGGGGACCAAGCCTTTCGCCCAGAAAGACCGCCGCCCCCAAGGTTATCAGAACGGGGTTTATGTCGGTCAGTGCGGTCGCTTCGGCCAGCCCGATATAGCCAAGGCTGGTGAAGAACAGCGCGGTCGCGCCGAACTGGAACGCAGACCGGATCAGATGCAGGACGGGATAGCGGGTGCGCAGGACCGGCCCGACCTTTTGGTTCAGGATCAGCAGGACAAGAACGAACTGCCCGGCAAAGCGCGCCCAGATGACCTGTGGGGCGGGATAGCGCTGGATCAGCCCCTTGGCCAGCGCATCCATGGTGGTGAACAGCAGGATCGCCGCCAGCATCAGCAGGATGCCCTTGCGGGTTGCGGCCTCGGTCGGAAGGGTCATTTTGGGGTTCCTTGCGTCGGCGCGACCCTAGGCGGGGGCCGCAACGGGGGCAAGGGGCGGTCGCTATTCCTCGTCCCGCATCAGGATCAATTCGCCAGCCCCTTCCAATTGGCGAATGGCATTGACGATCACGGTCATCGCCTCTTCCGCCTCTTTGTCCTTGACCTTGCCACGGGTGGCCACCTCTTCGCGCAAGGATTGGGCCATGCGCTGGGACATGTTGGCAAAGAAGAATTCGGCCACCGAGGCAAGGCTGGGGCTGCTGGCAGCGGCGGTAAAGGCCGCGATAAGCGATCCTTCGTCCACCATCCGCACGATTTTCGGGATGTCGCGGGCGGCGACACGGGTCGAGATATGGCCAAAAGTAAAGATCGCCTTGCGCACCTGTTCGGCAAAATCAGCGTCGGTTTCATCAAGGCCGGCCAGCACATCCTCGCGTGTGCCTGCGGTGGATACGTTCAGGATCGCGCCGACCCGTTCGACGGGCCCCACCTCGAACGCGCGGGCGGGTTGCGCGTCGAGTTGGGCCGCCAGCGACAGGCCGATGCGCCGCACGGTTTCGGGATCGACATTGCCCGTCATCGACACGGCATAGGCCACGCGGCGGGCCTTTTCGCCGGGCAGTTTGCCCAGCAGTTGTGCGGCCTTTGGCACCGGCAGCTTGGACAGCATGACGGCGGCCACTTCGGTGCTTTCTTCCTCCAGCACGGGCATTAGCCGTTCGATCGGCACAGCGTTCAGCCGGTCCCACGGATCAGCCTTGGCCGAGGCCCCGGCAAGACGCCGCAACCGGCTGGCGGCAGTGGCAGAGATATGGCCGTCCATCAGCCCGAGCGCGCCTTCGATGCCGCCGGGAAAGGCAAGGCCCGCCTCGTCCAGTTGTTCCAGAAATTCATCCACGACGGCGCTGAGGGTGGTACGCTTGACCAGCCGCATCTGCGCCATCTGTTCGGTCAGGGACGCCTGCATGTGCTCGGGCAGCGACGACAGCGGCAGGGGCGATCCTTCGGCCAGCAAAAGCCGGACGATGATCGCCGCCTTTTCCCGGGCGGTCAGGACGCGGTCCCCGACCGGTCCCGGCACGGGAATGGTCCGCGCCAGCGCTATCTGCTTGTCCTGCATCCCGTGCCCCCATGAGTCGGTCTTTGGGCAGGGTGACAAGGCGGGGTTAACCGGTGCTGAAGGTCAGCTGTTTATGACCGGCACACAGGCGCCTTTGCCTGCGTCATACATCGTGCCTTCCATGCAGCTTGACGCTTGCACATCGGTTTTCCCGTGCGAGCATCCGCCTTCGGCAAGGGCAAGGGTGGGGGAAAGGGCAAGGGCGATCACGGCAAGGGCTGTCTTGATGGTCATCGGTCTATATCCTTTTTCAGTAGGTCAACGTCTCTCCGGTGGTGATGGCAGCGGCAAGGGCGGCCTCTGCGCGGGTACCGGCCCCATTCCGGGCGCGGATTTCGTCAAGCTGGGCGGATGCCAGCGCCAGTTCGTTCATGGCGACGTAAGCCATGCCAAGATAGGCGCGGGCCAGCAGGTTGTTGGGGTTCTGGGTCAGGGCGGCGTCATAGGCGGCAAGGCTGTCTTCCAGTCGCCCCGCCTTGCGCAGGACAAAGCCCTTGTAAGTCAGAACGCGGTCGGTTTCGCCTTCGGTCATGGCGGACAGCACGCGCAGCGCGTCCTCTGCCTTGCCTGCATAGGCAAGTTCGCGCACGGCGGCAAAGCGGGCATCGTTGTCGATGCCATCGTCCTGCGGATCGGCACAGGACGTGGCCGTGACATCCCAGATCAGACCTCCGCTGCACAGTGTGGTGGTTTCGGTGACGGCGGGAGCTGACGCGCTTTCATCGCCCACGGCCAGCGCAGGGAGAGGCAGC
The DNA here is from genome assembly GCA_040385245.1 of Pseudomonadota bacterium. Lineage (GTDB taxonomy): Bacteria > Pseudomonadota > Alphaproteobacteria > Rhodobacterales > Rhodobacteraceae > JAZKHT01. The sequence goes on from JAZKHT010000006.1 coordinate 178,508, forward strand.
ATCACCAGACAGAGTGAAAACGCAAACCGCATGAAACCCCCGCCGCAGATGCAACAAAGGATAGCACGGGATTGCGAAAGGAAAGGGCGGAATTTCCGCCCCTGCATTCACGGATGTGTCAGATCAGGCCCCGAAAACGCGGGCAAAGATCGTATCGACATGCTTGGTGTGATAACCAAGGTCGAATTTCTCTTCGATCTGAGCGGGTGTCAGGGCGCGGGTCACATCGGCATCGGCCAGCAGTTCGGTCTTGAAGTCGGCCCCGTGTTCCCAGACCTTCATCGCGTTGCGCTGGACCAGCCTGTAAGCATCCTCGCGGCTGACGCCTGCCTGGGTCAGGGCCAAAAGGACGCGCTGGCTCATCACCAGGCCACGGAACTTGTTCATGTTTTTCAGCATGTTTTCCGGGTAGACGACCAGCTTTTCGATGACGCCCGCCAAACGGTGCAGCGCGAAATCCAGCGTGATCGTGGTGTCGGGGCCGATGGCGCGTTCAACCGACGAATGGCTGATGTCGCGTTCATGCCAAAGCGCCACGTTTTCCAGTGCGGGCACGACGGCCATGCGCACAAGGCGCGCAAGGCCGGTCAGGTTTTCGGTCAGCACCGGGTTGCGCTTGTGAGGCATGGCGCTGCTGCCCTTTTGGCCGGGGGAAAAGAATTCCTCGGCCTCCAACACCTCGGTCCGCTGCATGTGGCGGATTTCGATGGCGATGTTTTCGATGCCGCTGGCGATGACGCCAAGGGTGGCAAAGAACATGGCGTGCCGGTCGCGCGGGATGACCTGGGTGCTGATCGGTTCGGGGGTCAGGCCAAGCTGGGCGCAGACGTGTTCTTCGACACGGGGATCAATGTTGGCAAAGGTGCCGACGGCGCCCGAGATGGCCCCGGTGGCGATTTCCGCGCGCGCATTGACCAAACGCGCCCGGTTGCGCGCCATTTCGGCGTAAAACCGGGCGAATGTCAGCCCCATCGTGGTGGGTTCGGCGTGGATACCGTGGCTGCGCCCGATGCGGACGGTATCCTTGTGTTCAAAGGCGCGCGCCTTCAGTGCGGCCAGAACCCGGTCAACCCCAGCCAGCAGAAGATCCGACGCGCGGGCAAGCTGGATGTTCAGCGTGGTGTCCAGCACGTCAGAACTGGTCATGCCCTGATGGACGAACCGCGCCTCGTCGCTGCCGATGATTTCGGCCAGATGGGTCAGGAAGGCGATGACGTCATGTTTCGTCACGGCCTCGATCTCGTCGATGCGGGCGACGTTGAATTCGGTATCCTTGGCCTTCCAGATCGCTTCGGCATTCGCCTTGGGGATGGTGCCAAGGGCGGCCATGGCGTCGCAGGCGTGGGCCTCGATCTCGAACCAGATGCGGAATTTGGTTTCGGGGGACCAGAGGGCGACCATCTCGGGGCGGGAATAGCGGGGGATCATGGCAGACCTTTCGCGGCACAGGGATGCCGCCCCTTAGACCGCAGCGGGGGTTAGTGCAAGGTGGGGATGGGGGTCTTGAGCCGACATTCCCCAAGTGGCCTGCCGCTTGACTTCAAGATCGCCTGATTTTGCT
>JAZKHT010000007.1:0-714851 GCA_040385245.1 Pseudomonadota bacterium
ATTATCAATGTCAAAGAGCGCAACCCGAAAGCACAAACGGTACAGATCGCCAGTTTCCCAGCGTCTCCGCCCGATCATCACCACCAGATCTTTCCAGTCCGCCGTCTGCGCTTTCGCGTTTCTGCATCCCGGGAGACGGCATTTAGAGGCGTCTGCCCGAGTCCGCAAGGACTTTTTTCGCGACTGGTCGAAAAAACTTTCGCTCTGCCTGTTGGATGGGCAGTTTTCAGGCGATCCGAACGGCCGCGATCTGCGTGGAGTCGTGCTGTTTTGCCCACAATCACGTGAAATGCCGCATTTCCAAGGGTTTCGGCGGACCATCGACGGACCCACTTGGCGCCTGGATGGTTAGGTCCGCACAACCACAACAACAGGCATGGAAACCGTTATGCAGTCCGAAACCCAGTTCCCCGAAGATCCCGAGATCGCGGAAAACCTGCGGTTGGCCTATCATGCGAAGGTCCACACCAGTCTGCCCGACTCTCTGTCTACGCTGATCGGACGATTGTCGCGTCAGATCAACCAGCACGACCCGCGCGACCACGGTGAGCGCAGAAGCGCGTCCTGACGGCACCACCCTAAGCAAACGGGGCGCAAACTGCGCCCCGGTGCCGTCGTATGGTCTGCGCTCTCAGCAGGGACCGATAAAGGTTGACCCGTCAGACCGGCGATAGACGCACTCGCCATTCGCGTTACGTCCGATCAACGAACCCGCGGCGGCGCCAGCAACTCCGCCGATGACCGCGCCCTGCAATTCGTCGCCATCATCCGCCACGGCTGTGCCAATTGCTGCGCCGGTCGCCGCACCCAGCAGCGTGCTTCCGTCTTGAGTGGCGCAGCCGGCGAGCAGGGCTGCAAACGGCAGGGCGATCAAAAGTCTGTTCATCTGGAAACTCCGTTTGGTTTTTGCTGCGGATCAAACAAAGCAGCGCGGGGTTTGGTTCCGTTTCGCCTTTTGCAAAGCAAAATGGCCGCTGCCCAACGGGGCAACGGCCTTTGTTTTCAAAACAAATCGCACCGCCCGCATTACAGCGGCGGGCGACCGCGCACGGCACGGGCAATCATCGCGACAATGAACAGAACGATGAAAATCACGAACAGGAATTGCGCGATACCAGCCGATGCACCGGCAATACCCCCAAAACCAAGCACCCCGGCAATCAACGCGATCACCAGAAAAGTCAGGGCCCATCCAAGCATCTCGATCACTCCTTCTGGATAAATCAGCCTGCCCGAACAACGCCCTGCAATGAATGAAGGTTCCCGCAGACCCGACTTCGCCTAAGCGGAACATTCCCGTCCTGCATTGCGTTTAATCGCTGTCACCGGAACGACCGAGGACCCGACCAGCAAGGGAAAACCGAAATGTACAGCCTGATTTACATCATCGGAGCCGTCGTTGTGGCGCTCGCGGTCATCAACTTTATCGCCTGAGGAGAACAGATATGGCCAATGCAAAAACCACCACCGAAGACCTGTCCGACACCGCCCACAAGGCCGCCGAAGACCTGAAGGAAACCGGCAAAGAAGCATATGAGGGGGCAAAATCGGCCATGGGTGCCGCCGTTTCAGATATCAAGGCCGGGGCCGCCGCGAAGGCCGAAGAAGTGCGCGGCGTGATCGCCGATGAAGGCCAGCGCATCGCCTCGTCCTTGCGCGGTGCGGCCGAACAGCAGGGCGACGGCACGATGCAGGGGCGCGTTCTGGGCACCATGGCATCGGGCGTATCTGCCGTGTCCGATACCATCCGGTCCAGCGATGTGTCGGCCCTGCTGACCGATGTGCAGTCTTTTGCGCGTCGCAATCCCGCGATCTTTGTCGCCGGTGCCGCCGTGGCGGGGCTGGTTCTGGCCCGCCTTGCATCACAATCGGGGCGGAGTGGCGACCGCACAGGGTTTGGGTCTGGCAATGACTGACACCAGCCACATCCCCCCCGAAACAAAATCAACGCCGGAACTGATTTCATCGGCGTTCCAGAACATCAACGGCCTGATCAGGGGTGAAATTGCCCTGGCACGGGCCGAAACCGCCGACAGTCTGCGCGCGGGGATGGCCGGTGTCGGCCTGATGGCCGGGGCGCTGGTGATGGTGATCACGGCGCTGAACGTTTTTGCGGCAGCGATCGTGGCGGGGTTGGCCGAGATGGGCATACACCCGGGCTGGGCCGCCTTTGCCACAGGCATCGCGTTCCTGCTTGCGGCGTTCATTCTGGCCAAGGCCGGAAAGGCCGCTTTGGACCCCGCCCGCCTTACCCCCAACCGTACGGCTGAAAACATCCGGCGCGATGCGGAAACCCTGAAGGAGGCGTACAAATGACATACGAAAGTGACACCGGTGCGATCGAGGCCGGTCTGGAAAAAAAGCGGTCTGCCCTTGCCAATGATCTGGATGAATTGTCCAGCCGCGCCTCGATCGACTATATCGCGAACGAAGCGTTGGGTGTGCTGAAAGCCAATTCGGCGGGCTATACGCGATCGCTGGAAAGCGCGATCAAAGCCAATCCGGTGGCCTTTGCACTGGTGGGCGTGGGTGTTGCGTGGATGATGTTCGGCGGCAAATCTGCCGATCCGTACAGCGGCTACGGGGCTGTCGGCACAAACGACGACCCTGATCCCGAATGGCACCGTAGGATGGTTCCGTTGCGTGAAAAGGCCCGCGCAACCCTTGGCAAACTTGAGGCCGAGGCAACCCGTTCCGTGGACACCATGAAGTCGAAGATCAGCGATCAGGTGGAACAGGTCCGCGATTTCGCCGCCGAACGCGGGCAGGTGATCGAGGACTTCGCTGCCGACCTGAAGACCGGCATTTCCCAAGGCCTTGATCACTTGTCCGAACAGGCCCGCGCGCAGGTCATGGCCGCGCGCGAACAAAGCTATGCAGCCCTGTTGCGCGCGGAACGGGTCATCAAAGGCGGCACGCGCGAAGCGGTGGCCGTGGTCGAAGAACATCCCCTGGCCACAGGGGCGGTTGCTTTGGCCCTTGGTGCTCTGGCCGGCATCGCCCTGATGCGCAGCGCAGATGACGAAGATCAGACTTACAGAAGTTCCTACCCCTCATCGACGCGCCACAGCAGCGCTGCCGGGCGGGGTGCAGGTGACGGTCGCGGCATGGGTGCTACAGTCAGTTCCGGTGTGGGGCGCGCCAATCCCGGTCAGGCGGACTATTCGACCGGCATGGTCAACTCGGGCGGATCGGACAGGTCGTATGGCAATCCGTCCCCCAATGCCTCGGGCACCTATGATGACCCCGAGGACAAAGAGACGCTGCTTTAAGACAGTGAAAACAGCGAAAGGCGCGGCCATTGCCGCGCCTTATTCGCATTGGTCGGACATTTCAGACAAATTGTATAACGCACCCGCGAATGGACGCATCGATTTGTGCGCGCGACTGCCAGACCGAAGCCTCTTCCATTGTCAGTTTCAGGGGCGTCCATTCGATGTCGCCCAGCCCGCCGGAAAACAAAAGTTCGGCCTGTGACGACCAGACCTGTTCCAATCCCTGACGGTCAGGAACGGGGCGCAACGGTCCAGACAATGTCGCATGAAAATCATGGTTATATCCGGCAAGGCAATAAATTCCGCGCGTGCCATCGCCAAGGATGCGCACCAGATCGCTGTCGGCGGCGGCCAGAAACCAGATATCACGCCGATCCTGCGAACACATATGCACCATGGGTTGGGGGTGCAGGATCGTCTGATCCTGCACCCCCAGAAAGCCGACCTGCACCCGTGTCAGTTCTTCAAACAGCGTCTTGCGCAGGTCTGCGGCCATTTACAGACCGCGTGTCCAGTCATCTACCTGACGCTCGGCTTCTTCACGCGCGATGCCATACCGGCGCTGAACGGTGCCAACCATCTCGTCGCGACGCCCGGAAATCTCGGTCCATTCGTCGTCGGTGATGTCGCCCCATTTGGCTTTGGCAGCACCCATCATTTCTTTCCAGCTTCCGGCAATCTGATCCCAGTTCATCTTAGGTCCTTTCCATTAAGTCATACCAAATCAACGCCGAAGCCCAGCGCCCTGTTCCCTGGTACATTGCCGCAAAAGAGGCGGAACCGCCCGTGACACAGGGACGTTTGTCATGGCTTCCTTGCAGAAAAAGAGACTGGAATGACCCGCATCGACCGCTTGGCGCCGCTTGCGCTGGTCCTTCTTGCTACACTTGCGCTGCTGGCCGCCCTAGACGCGGCCGAGGGGGTGCTGTCCCCGATCCTGTTCGCCCTAGTCACCGGCATCGTGCTGTCGCCGCTGTCGGATCTTTGGGAACGCTGGGGTTTCCCTCCGGTCGTCGGTGCCCTGTCCAGCCTAGTGCTGACTTTGGCCGTGGTTGGCCTGCTGGTGACCCTGATGCAACCCATCGCGGCCCGCCTTGTGGCACAGGTGCCCAAGGTGCTGGCCGATATGCGCGACACCATGGAAAGCTTCTCGGTGATGCTGCGCGGATTGAAGGACGCCGCCGACGTGGTCGCCGATACCATGGGCGCAGAAGGGTCAGCACCACCCCCCGCAACCGAGGCGGCCACCCTGCCCTCCATGGCGGATGCGATGATGCTTGCCCCGGCCATCGTCGGCCAGGTGATGATCTTTTCGGGCGTACTGTTCTTTTTCCTGCTGACCCGCCACGACATCTATGCCACCGCCGCGCACAGCCTGTCCGGGCAGGTGGACGACATCCAGATCGTCGCCCGCCTGCGCCGGGCCGAACGTCATGTCGCGCGGTATTTCCTGACCGTCTCGCTGGTCAATGCGGGACTGGGAGCAGCGACTGCCGCGGCTTTGAGTGCCATTGGCTTGCCCGACGCGATCTTGTGGGGCGTTCTGTGTGGGTTGGTCAATTTTGTCCCTTATCTTGGTCCAGCAATCATTGCGACGGCCTTGGTCGTGGCCGGCGTTGCGGCCTTTGATGGTGCCATGGCGCTGGCCCCGGCGCTGTCGTTCGTGGCGCTGAACTTTATCGAAGGGCAGTTTGTCACCCCCGCCTTTGTGGGGCGTCAGATGCGGGTCAATCCGTTGGCTGTCTTCATCGCACTGGTCTTCGGGATGTGGCTGTGGGGGGCGATAGGCGGCATCATCGCGCTGCCACTGGTCATCTGGATCAAGATTTTGCGGGATGAACGCCGCCTGAATCTATCAGCCCTGCCCGAGAACGCCAAGGTTCTGCCCGACGATGCCGACCAAAACGCTGCTCAGGCGGAGTGAGGCACCGAGAACCACACCTTCAACTGACACACCCCATCCACGAATTCTCGGGTGAATTGACCGCCCAACTGCCGCGCGAACCCGCGCAAAAGTTGCGTTCCGATGCCCGTCCCGGCATCGCCGGTGTCGCCCGGAACACCGGTCTTTCCGGCGGCGGAATTCGTCACCTCAAGCACCGCCTCGGTTGCGGAGTCCAGCCGGAACGTGACTGAAAGCTCCGATGCCTCGTCCGTGCCTGTGCTGGCGTATTTAAGCGCGCTCGACATCGCTTCGGTCAGCAACAGCGCCAAAGGCACCGCCTGATCCAACGGCAGCTTTACGGCTGCAAACTCAGTCCGCAGGCGCACCGTCCGCCCGCGCGCGGCAGCCCCGCGAACGACCTGATCCACGATGCCGGGGAACAGGGTGTTCACCTCGATCTCGGTCAGGTTCGCGGTTTGGTATAAACCGTTGTGGATGGTCGCCAGGCTTAACATCCGCTCTTGCAGGCTGCGCATAACTTGCCGCGCCTCGTCCGACCGGGTGCGTCGGATCTGCATGTTCACGATGGAGGCGATCAGTTGCAGGTTGTTCTTGACCCGGTGATGCACCTCTCGCAGCAGCACTTCGGTCTGGTGGACCGAATTTTCAAGCTCTGCCTCATCATGCACGATGGATTCTGTCATCCGCTCGAATGCCTCGGCTGTTTCGCGGATTTCCTGTGGCGCAGCTTGCATATCCAGCGGGCGCATCACGCGGCTGCCGCCCGCGAATTCCGTGATGGCTGTGCGCAGGCGCCTGATGTGCCGTGTCATCAGCTTTTCCGCAGCCGCCCATGCCGCAATCAGGCTGACGGCCCACATCAGCGCTGGAAAGACCGCCGGCGGCAAGGTCCGCAACGCATCCAGCCCCATCCGGTCCACGGGCCAACTGCCAAGGGCGAACAGTTCGCGATCGACCAACCCAACCAGGGAATAGACACGCTGTGGCCCCTCGACCGAGCTTTCAGTGAAAGTGGCCGCATCCGCACCGGTCAACCGGTCCAGCGGGCGGGTGGTGGGCACAAACCCCATGGCAAGTGCCCGATCGGTGTTTGCGCTCAGGATTGCGCCGGTGTTGTCGAACACCAAAAGCACGAACCCAGGCGCGGTGGCTTCTGGCGCAGGCACCGGGTCGCGCGGGGAAACTGCGATGAACCCGGTGACCATGCCGCCTTCGTCGCGATTGGGATGAACCGCCAAAAGAACGGCACCATCCGGCGGACTGCGCATCACCATCAACGCAGGGGCCCCGCTTGTCAGCAGGGTCGCCAGCACCTCTGATCCGGCAAAATTCTGCGGTGCATCGTTGGACAGGCACAAGGGTGATCCGTCAACGTTGTAATACCCCGCGAACCTGTAAATCCCGGATTCGGTAACCATCCGCGAAAGACTGACACCGCAGTTTTCCGCAGTTGCATCAAAGTCAAACGATGCCAGCGCCTCGGCAGCACCTTGGGCGCGTTTGATAACGCTCAGTTTCGGGCGCACCGCGCGCAAGGTTTCTCCGGCCAGCGCGGCCTCGGACCGGGCCTGCGCTTCGCGAAGCACATCCGCTGCCTGAAGCACGGCCATGACGCCAACCGGCAACAGTGCAAGGGTCAGGACCAGCCCCAGCCTGACGCCAAAGCTGTCAAGAACCTTTCGCCGCAGCTCTGTTCTGGGTTTCATGCCGCCCTTGTGACCGACCTGCTCATCACGGCGATGGTGGTGGCATCGGTGCCGACCAATTCTTCGCCCTCTTTCAAGCCCAGCAATTCAGCCAGACGCAGACGTGCCCTGCTGGCCCGGCTTTTTACCGTTCCAACAGCAACGCCGGTCATTTCAGCAGCTTCTTCATAGGAAAAGCCCGATGCGCCGACAAGGATCAGAACCTCGCGGTGAACCGGTGACAACTGGTTGAAGGCGACCAGAAAGTCGGTCATCGCCAACCGACCGTCATGCGCAGGCTTTTCGAACAAGGATGCGGTGTGCACGCCTTCGGGGTCGGCCACGTCACGCCGCCGTTTGCGGATGCCGGAATAGAATGTGTTGCGCAGGATGGTGAACAACCACGCCCGCATGTTGGTGCCGGGTTCGAATTTGTCAAAGCTGGACCAGGCTTTCACGATGCTGTCCTGCACCAGATCATCCGCAGCGGCCATGTTTCGCGTCAGGCTGATCGCAAAGGCGCGCATGGCAGGCAGGTGGTGCGGCAGTTCTTCGCGCGGGTCCATCGGATCAGCCTTGGTGCTGATCGGCGACGGGTGCTTGGTCCGCGCGCTCATTTCTGATCTCCCGGCGGGGTTTCGCCCGGGGTCTGCTTTGCCCGCAATTGATCCAGCAGCGCCTTGAACCGATCAGGCACTTCTTCATCCAACAGTTCCGTATAGACGCGGCGGAGATTCTCTTCGATCGTCGTTTTTAGGGTCGACTTGTCCCGTTTGTCACTCATCTGTCCCAGCATGCCCATGTATCGACCCCCGTTGCCTAGCATGGAACCAAACGCTGACCTAGGCGTTTGGTTCCGCCATAGCTAAACAGGGGAAAAATCCATGAATGATGCAGCGGCCGATCCCGCATCCATCGTTGCAGCCAACCTGCCGTATCTGCGCCGCTATGCCCGCGCACTGACCGGTAGCCAGGAAACCGGTGACCGCTATGCAGCGGCAACACTCGAAGCGATCCTTGAAGATCCGGGAATGCTGCAATCCGGAACGCACCCGAAGATCGTCTTGTTCCGCGCCTTTCATCTGGTTTGGGCAAGCGCCGGTGCGCCCTTGGGGCAACCTGATACGGAATTCTCGCGCCGCGCGCAGGACCATATGGCAGCCTTGACGCCGAACACGCGCGAGGCGCTGTTGCTCCACGCCATCGAAGGGTTTCGCTACGATGAAATCGGGGCCATCATGGCAACCGACGCGAGACACGCCGAAGCGCTGGTGCAGATCGCCAAGCAGGAAATGGCCGAGTCTGTTGCCGGTGCGGTATTGATCATCGAGGACGAGGCGATCATCGCCATGGACATCCAGATGATCATCACCGAAATCGGCCATCGCGTCACCGGCATCGCCCGCACCCGCACCGCCGCTGTAGATCTGGCAGCGCGTGACCGCCCTGACCTGATCCTTGCCGATATCCAGCTTGCAGATCAATCGTCGGGCATCGATGCAGTGAACGATATCCTTGCCCAGTTTGACGATATCCCGGTCATTTTCATCACCGCATTCCCCGAACGGCTTTTGACCGGCACCAAGCCGGAACCCGCGTTCCTGATCGCCAAACCCTATTCCGAGGCGCAGGTTCGTTCCGCCGTCAGTCAGGCGATGTTTTTCTCATCGACCGCATCCCTGACCACGACAGAATGAAAAAAATACGGCGCCGGAGGAAAGGTTCAGAAACCTTCCCTCCGGCGCCGGGGCTGCGTCATGACAGGGGGACGCACATGACCAGCCACTGATCGGCACCATCTATTCGGACAGGACGGTGCAGATGCCGATCTGGTATCAAACACCGCCCCCCCGGCGCCGGTTCCACGTCGACGGAAATTTTTCTCTGACGTCTGTTCCGCGAGACGGGGTTTGCGACAGGCTGGCGATCAGTTCAGAACGTCAGCAATCACACCAAGGCTTTCCACGATGCGGCGCGTGGCCAGGGCGACCCGCAATACGTCGTTGTCGACACGCACATAACGTGTTCCATCGTCAGGCCGTCGCAGGCCATAGCGATCCCAATCGTCAATGATGATATAGCGCACATCGCGGGGCAGTTCGTCACCAACGCCCCAACCGCGCTGTTTTGCCAGCCCCGGCGGCACGCAAGGCACGGCCTTCTTTGCCAGACCTGGCGGGCAACCCTTTGGACCTGCCACCGCGATTCCGGGGCCGATCAGGGCAAGGCCAACCGCGACAACCACCGCTGTCATCCGCGTTTTCATCTTGAAATCCTTTCCAGATGCGCAGGCCAACGGTCCACGCGAAAGCCCCCTGATCGCAGGGGGCCGGATCAACAAAACCGCAAATGCGGTGGAAAGTTCCTGCCACGGTCGATCGCGGGCCACCACTGTGACGGATCAGGCGTGGCTGAAATACGCAAACATCTGCTCAATGGCGGGCAGGGTCTTTTGTGTGCTCGGGCGGGACGGGGTCATGTCGTAGTAGCCAAGCGATTCAGGGTATTGTGCCAGGACTGCTGTATCCTTGGCGAGTTCGGGCGGGGCGACTTTTGCGTGTTCATTTGCCATACCGATCAAATGGGCGGCTTTGCAGCAATCAGCCACCCATGATTCAGCATAGTCCCCATGCACCGGGCGCAAGCCGCCGCGATTACAGCCAGAAATCGCCCGCGGACAGCGTTGTGACACCTGTCACCGTCAGGGCAAAGTCGGCGAGGCGATCCCCGTTCACATCGCCCCGCAGGATCACGCCCCCCGCCACCGCTTCCACCGACAATTGCCCGCGTTGGCCGGTGAACGTAGTTACAATGCTGGCACTGAACGCCTGATTCCCGCTGGCGGACGTATTCGCATCGATCATCCCCAGATCAATCCGGTCCACACCCCGCTGAAAGCCAACGATGACATCGCGGGCGGCATTGGTGCCCACCTCGGCCGCTGTCCCGAAAATGAACACGTCCTCCCCGGCATCGCCCAGCAAACGATCAATCCCGGTTCCTCCACGCAGCCGATCCGCGCCACCCCCACCGATCAAGGTGTCGTTCCCGGCCAGCCCTATCAACACATCCGCCCCGACGTCGCCCCTGATTTCGTTGTTGGCGGCATTGCCAGTGCCCCGAAAGGCCCCGGTTCCTATGTAGTCCAAATGTTCCAGATGACTTGCCACCGTGTATGTCGTCAGGTTGGTCTTGACCCAATCGAAACCACCGCCGGTGACTTCGGTGATACGGTCACCCGTGCTGCCGACATAATAGGTGTCGTTCCCCGTTCCGCCGATCAGCTTGTCATCATCAGCGCCGCCGCGCAGGACGTCGTTGCCCGCGCCGCCCAGAATACTGTCGCGCCCCGACCCACCGTCGAGCATGTCATTCCCGCCCATCCCGGACAGGGTGTCGTTGCCACCCAGACCAAGCATCCAATCTGCATTGTCGTAGCCCGTAAAACGGTTTGCCCCAGACGACCCGAGCGCGAAGCTGGCATAGGTCAATCCACCGAACTTCGCATAAAGATCAATGGTCACATCATCAAACCGGGCAAATTCGAACCCGATCAGCACATCGACGCCAAAGCCACCGCTGTTGCAGGTGACCGTGATCACCCCGTTCGCCAGCACAAAGCCATAGTTGACACTTGCACCCATAAAGCAGGCTGTATCCGTGCCTTCCCCGCCCACAAGCGTGTCGTTGCCCCGCGCCCCGCCGACGACATTGCCCACCCAATTGCCGATGATGATGTCATTGACGTCACCGCCCAAGGCATTCTCGATCACCGTTCCCGCTGCAATGGTCAAAAACGCAACGCCGCCAAGGGTTGATGTGGTGCCCGCGTTCAGGTTCAACGTCAGGTCGCGCACCATGACCGCCGCATTGATCCAATCCACGCCACCATCCGCGTCCGCCAACATGAGGCGGTCGGGATCGTTCTGAATCCGAACCAGCGCCTCTTCGGTATAGTGGAACACGTCATTGACCGTGACGGCGGACCCGAATCCTTCGAATTCCACCGATGCAAGAACACCCGTATCCCGCGCAACCGTGTCGTCGATGATCAGGCGCCATGTTCCGGCGCTGGTTTCCCCCCGAAACCCTTCGATGCCGAAGGTATGGGTCAGCGACCAATCCGCCGTGGACCTGTTCCCCGAAGACCCGTCATACAAGGCAAACGTCGTGCCTGAAGGCGAAACAAGATAAATGCGAAGGTCCGTCAGATCGGTGTGGGACAGGGTCAGCGTCAGGGCGACATGTTCCAGATTTACATTCTGGCCGATGGAAAAGGCATAGGACGCTGTCGCAAGGTCCGTGATGCCGCGGTTTGGCCGATACTCGGCCCGTGCAACCTGCTCGTTCGACGATTGCGCCGCATCTGCGTAAAGGATATCCCAAACTTCGGCCATGCGAACGGCGGCATGGGCATTGACCATGCCATACCCGAAATCACCGCTGAAATGCAGACCGCCGCCGTTCCAGCTGTCTGACCCGTTGAAAGTCCACGACGTTTCCTCGTCTTGGGACGATCCGGTGCGCAGACTGCCCGTGCCCATTGCGGACAGCGCAAGGATGTTCTGCACATCCCGCCAACCCAGACCGGCGTTCGCGTCCAGCATCAGGGCAACCACCCCCGCCGTCACCGGACCTGCCGCCGATGTGCCGCCAAAGCCGTTGGTGTAATCGCCGTTCAGCAACCCGTCATACCCGACGCCAAGCCCTGCCAGATCGGTCGTCACTGCCCCTGCCGGGGCCGAGATCAGGATATGCGCCCCCCGGTTGGAATAGAAAGCGATCGACCCGTCCTCATTCGTCGCCGCGACCGAGATTGTTGCGCGCGATGCGTCAAGCGATGATCCGTTGCCGTCCACACTCTCGTTTCCGGCGGATTTCACGTTGATCGTGCCCAGACCACTCCGCCCGGTGACCAACGACGCCTCGAACAGGTCAATGTCTGCATCGCGGTAGAAATAGCCTGCGGGATCAAGGCCGTAGCTGTGATTGGTGATATCGAAATCGCCAAGATGCTCTAGCGTTTCCAAGTACCGATACCATTCAGAATTGATATCGTCCTGACCGCCAAAGATCCGCACCCCGGTGACGTCAGCGCCAAACGCAACGCCCACGCCACCGCGACCGTTGGCGGCAGCTGCAATCAGACCCGCTACAGAGGTGCCATGCCCATCATTGATCGGTTGGCCGTCGTTCAGCCAGCCCGAAATGGTAAGATGTGCGCTGGCATCATAGTTGCGCGCAAGATCCCAATGGCCGGCCTCAACCCCAGTATCCCAGATGCCGACGGTCACGCCCCTGCCAGTGTGGTCTGCCCAAACCCGCTCCAACCCGGCGCGGCCGGTGGTGTCGCCGTATCCAAGCCGTCCAATGGTGCCAAGGTGCCACTGGCTGGCCAGCATAGGATCAACCGGACGATAGGAATTCACCATGACACCACTCAAACGCACAAAATTACAGGACAAGCTCACGTTCGAAAGGAACTCGCCGTCCGATTGTGTGTACCGTAATTCGACAATGGCATCGAGTCTACCACATCAGGGCCTGATCACCGCCCAGTTTGGAATTGCCCGTAGTTTTGAACTGACGCGCCAGATCGGCAACCGCAGGATCGTCGATGACCGACAGATAGGCCTGCGTCCATGCGAATTCATGGGGTTCCGGCTTGCCGAATTTCTGCGTCTTGCCGGACACCGCCTGTACCTCGGCCTCGTCTTCAAGCGCGCGCAGAACAAAGCCGACAATGCGCGGAATGGCTTTGTCACAGGCGTTGAACAAATCCGCGCCCGTTGGTTCCAGCAGCGCAGCGGTCACGACAAGCGGGCCTGTCGCGTGGATTTGGTAATGCAGCGCAAGATTGCCACGCCACATCTCGTTCGGCAAACTGCCGTCGGCTGCCGCCTCGCAGGCGACCAGACGGGTGGACTCGGTGGCCCATGTCACCATAGCTGCATCCTTGACGGTCAACCCGACCCGCGCCGCCGCCAGTGCAGCCCAGGCGCGCAGGTTGTTGCGCGATGCGCGCGGCGGGGCCTTTTCATCAAAGAAGGCCATGCTTGCCCGCATCCGTTCCCGCAACCAAGCGTCGATGACCGGCAGGCGCGGGTCGCCTTTCAACATCGTGCTGACCTTGGCATGGGCAAAGGCGATGCCGCCGATACGGGACGGCACAGACAGATTGGCGCTGTCGGTTGTCATTTTCGACAGCGCGTCCCCAGTGGCCCAGGCATGGATACGGTCAACGACACAGTCAGCGGCTTTGGTCGCATCTTCGCCGCCCTGCACGGCAATATCCGATACCACCGCCAAATCCGTGATGAACCGGTCAATCGGCTTCAGGGCAGCATTCACCGCCGCATTCGCTTTTTCGTCAAAGTCCGACCGGTTCTTGCTGTCATCGGCGTATCGGCTGGGGTGGCCCAGTTCGATCACGGGCGCCACCGCCTTGAAACAGACAAAGGGTTTCTTTTCCTCGGCTTTGGCAGTCCCCGGGTCGGCGGGGGCCGTGTCCTGCGCCTGTACTGGCAGGGCCAGCGCGCACATCAGGACAGCGACGGTATGTAAGCGCGTCATTGGCTTAGCCCCGACGACATATTCAGGTTTTTCATGGTTTCCTCTGCTTCCTCGCTGCCCTTTGCAGCAGCGCGAGACAGCCATTCGATGGCCATTTCCCGGGATGGTTCGGTTCCGATACCCAGCGACAGAGCCTGCGCGTATTGCACCATACCTTCGACATCGCCACCTTCTGCGGCCTGACGCAGCCAGTCGGTTGCCTGCGCCACATCTTCGGGCCGGGTCGCCGCCGCCTGAAGGATATGGGCATATTCGCGCATCCCCACCGGGCTGCCTGCCTCGGCCGCAGCGCGATAGAGGGCCCCCACATCAATGGCACGCATCGTTGCCTCGCGGATTTCGTCCTCTTCGTTGGCAAGACGGGCCAGCGTGCGGGGCAATTCAACCGGGCGCGACCGCTTAATCAGTTCGACGTACAGCGCGGTAGAGCGTTCGGGATCGAAGGACGGCAATTCACTGCGGGCGAAATAGCGCAGCAGACGGTGAATGGCGGTATTGCTGCCAGCATTCATCGACACTTCGAAATAGCCCACCGCGCGTTCGGCATCTGAGGCAGAGCCGTAGCGGATCAAGCTGTCGCCAAGCCGGGTCAAACGCCAGCCATCGCCTTCGCCCAGGTATTCTGCAATCTCGATCCAGCGGCGGAAAGCGTCATCATCCTTGATCGCCCCCAATGCGTCGACAAAGGTGATCGCCTGATCAAAGCTGCAATCGGTGGCTGCCACGGCACGACGCTGGTAGTCGGCCTGTTGCGCCGAATCTTTCAAATGCGGCAGGGCCAGCATCAGGGCAAAGAAGTCACCCCGCGCATCGATGACCGGGGCAAAGTCGCGGTAGACTGCGGCGGAGTTGGGCCAGCGATTTGGATCAGCCTTGGCCAGCAAGATCATCGCCTCTCCATTGCCATTCTGGGCAAGGGGCAACAGCGCCATCAACGCCTCAACCCGCGCGTCGGCGGTGGGTTTGGCGACGTCAAGCAGGTGCATGGCCAGTTCAGTACCCGCGCCCGTATCGCCAGCCGCAACGGCGGCGCGATAGGGGGCAATGTCCACCTTCCGCTCGTCGGCGTCTTGGGCGAATTCTTGCTCCAATCGGGCAGCAGACAGTTGAACCTTGTCGAAACGCGTGGCGTAATCGGCCCAGAACGCCCGCTCTGCCTTCGGGGCATCCGCCCTGTCCAACACAGCCAGATATTGGGCCATGGCCGTGGGCCGACCGTACAGTGCCTGCGATTGCAACTTTGCCAACATCAGCGGATCGGGATCAAGCGCCAGATCGTTCAATTCGTCCGTGTCGAACTCCACCGTGCGCGACCCGGTTGCTTCTTCCACGCCGCGCCAATAAGCGGCCTCGTCTCGATGCGGCGCGGATGGCGACCGGCACAGGAACGCGTTCTGCAAATCCGCCATCGGGTCAATCGCGCCGGTGTTGTGAATGGTGGCGATAACGTCATCGACGGTGGCATAAAACTCGGCCTCGGTCGTGACATGGCGGAACCGGATCGCGTTCAGACGTTCCAGTGCATCACTGTCACCCATCTCTTTGGCACGCTCCAGCAAGGCAACCGCCGCCTGTTCGCCCGCCCAGCGCCCCTGGTCGCGCAGCATCTCGTCGGCAAGCGACACCAGCGCCCAACTGGGTGCGTCCTTTCGGCCTGCCAGCCGTTCCAGCGCCGCGCGATAGGCAGGTTGGGCGGAGTCGTCCTTTTGGGCGAGGTTGAACAGGAACAGCGTCTGACGAACCAAACCCCCTCGGTCGCCGGTGGAAGCCGCGGTTGTATGAAGGGCAAGCGCACGCTCCATGTCGCGCGGAACCAGCGTACCCAGCTCATACGCGCGGCCAAGGGTGGTCTGCGCATAAGGCAGCCCGCCATCCGCAGCCTTTTGCAGATAGGTGACAAGAACGGCGTTGTCCTTGACCACATCTTCGGACCGCAGGTGAAGTTCGGCCACCTTCCACGCAGCCCCCGCATCCCCCAGATCGGCGGCAAAGCGATACCAGCGTTCGGCAAGATCGACATCGCGGGTGACGATGGTGCCATTCATGTATTCGCGCGCGATACGCCCCGCGCGGTCGCAGATCACGGGGTCCAGTTGTCCGACCAGCGCGCCAAAGGCCATCGTCACCGCCAGATCGGGCGGCACGTCCCAACCGGGGATGGTTTGCCCTTCCATGACCATCGCTGTCAGGTCCAGCAAGGCATCGGCATTGCCGCCGTAGGCCGCCTTGACCAACAGGTCCAACCCGGCCTCTCGGTCCTGTTCGGTGCCGATGCCATCCAGCAGGTACTGCGCCGCCGCACTTTGCATCCGGGGCGATGACCCAAGGTCGGACTGACGCAGCTTGTCGATCAGCCGCAGGTTCGCCACCTCGTTCGCACGGCCTGTCGCCAGCAAAAGCGCGATGCGGTCCAACAGCGCCTTGTCGGCGCCATAGCCGGGGTCGGCGGCGGGCATCAATTCAAACGCCCGCTCCAACGTTTTGGCCCAGCGCATTGGATCAGTCTCAAGCAGCCGCTTCAACTCGCGCTGCAGGATGTCTGGGTCGCGATCGGGCAGCGCTGTTCCGTCCCACTGTTCCCACATGGCGGCAAGCTGATCGTCGGGCACACGGGATTTGCAGATATCGGACGCATCAACCTGCGGCGGTTCAAAGACCAGATCCACAGTATCCGCCGCAAACCCCGGATGCGGCGACATCAGAAGGGCGAGTGTCAGCAAGGCAGGGCTGGCGAAGGGGCGCATGATCAAAGTCCTTTCCGTCTGGATCGCGGTCAGTTGGCGATCTTGTTTTCGGCCGAAACCAGTTCGTAGGTTCCGCCCGATCCGCGAAAGACGATTGCCACGCCTTTGCGACGTTCCAGCGCGATGCCCGGAAGGGTGGCCAGGGTCTTGTCCCCCTCGCGCACTTCGAAATCGAGCGTCAGGGGTGCCTTCAGCGCGACCGAACCGGTCGCGTTCACCGCCACGCCGGGAATGGCGACGGCCTTGGCGGCCGGCACGAACAGATCGACCGATGGCAGGTCTGACAGGTTGTAGAACGTCACATCCGCCTGCGCCGGGTTCAGCGTGATGGTATCGGTGACCATGGATTTTGACCCGTCCTGCGCCACGATTAGGCTGTAGAACGTGCCCGGCTGTATCGTTTCAATCGTTTCGTCCGTCCCCGCAGAGATGGTGATATCGCCCGGATCGGTGATCACGACATAAGGCGAGATGCCGGTATCCAGCCCGTCAAGCGCGGTGTTGTTGATTACGGCGCTGTTCAGATCAGCCCCCACGACCCGCACAAAGCTGGCATTGGGGTCGGGCACATCCTCGTAAAGGCCGCCGTCCTGCGCGTGCAAGGGCAGGGCGAGAAAAGGCAGGGCCAGCAACGCAGTCGATGCTTTGGTCCATCGGAACAGACGGGGGGTAAGGGTGTTCATGACGCGTCTCCTTTGTCGTCGGTACACAGAAAGATCCGGCTTTCGTCAGTCGGCGGGCGGTCGAAACGGACGCTGACTGATTGGAATCCGGGGTGGAGAAAGGCGCTCATCCCCAGGAAAAAGTTCCCCGTGGCCCGCAGGCGTTGGCCCCTCTCCATCGTGGTGCGGCGTGTGATTTCGTCTGCCGTCTGAAAGACGAATTCAGCGGTCCGCGCACCTTCGCCGCCATAATCGGCAAAGATCGCGTCCCCGGCGTTGATATCAAGCCCTTCAAGGCTGGCGGTAAGTCTGCCATCGTTGTCCTGCACGGCCTTCAGGTCATGGGTGCAACTGTTGCCTGCGGCGGCGATCAGCTCTTCCAGTGGATGAGTGCCGAATTGCGCAAGGTTGTTGTAGATCGGATTTTCCCAGACGATGAACGTGGGCCGTTCCCGCACGAAATCCTCGGACGTCAGGTAGGACGTCATGGCACCGAACTGGTTGCCGCCGGTGACGGCATAGTTGACCACATCCAGACCGCTGTATTCGGCCAGAAACCCGGCGAAATTGTTCACCGACGAGTCCGAAAAGGAAGTGCCCACCAGCACCAACTGGGGTGCGGTTTCCGATGCGGCAAAAATATCCAGTGCTGCAGCCTCTTCCCCCGTCGCCCCGGCACCTACCTTGGTCGTGACATAGGCCATGGTTTCCACCGGCGGGAGGGCATCGGTGCAATAGCTTTGCAAGGTGCGGCGCATCCCTGAAAACGCGGGCTTCACCCCATCGGGTTGGCTGGTGAATTCGGAGGGCGTCAGGTCGATATAGGCGGGATGCGCCTTGATCGCCGCGCCGATGGCCTGTGCCGCCCGGCGCGCACCGTCAGATGTCCAGTGAAAGTCCGCCCCAAAGAACGGCGGTTCGGTATCGGGGCTGGATTGCAGCGCAGACGCGATATCGGGTGCTACCACGCCCGCGTCGTTCAGACGGGTGATGATGTCATCGTAAATCTGCTCCGCCTGCGTGACGTCAAAGCCGTAATCCGCCGCATGCGCCGGCAAGAATTGCGGCATGGCCACGCTTTTTGACGGGATGGTGGCAAAGACAAGGGTCGTGCCATTGTCAGCCAAAACGCCAGCCAGACGCCCCAGCAGCCCCACGACCCGGTCATCCATCGGGTGCTGCAAGCGCAGGTCGGCAAAGGTGCGATAGAACACACCGTCGCGCCCTTCGATCGTGGGCAGGGCGGTTGAAAACTCCAGTCCTGTGCATCCATAAGCGGACGGTTCCTGTGCATCGGCAGCAAAGGGTGCCGCAAAGGCCAGAAGGGCAAAAAGGGTGTGCAGGCGGTTCATTGCGTTACCTCTGTCATCGTCGATTTGGGGGCGGTTCCGGCATCCAACTGCCGCAGCAGATTTTCCGCCGTCACCCGCGCGGCCAGATCGTCATCGCCAAGCGCCAATTCCAGCGCGGCGCGCGCGCGGACGGGGTCAGCGGGCAGCCCTTCGGTTGGGGTCATCCAGGCGATGCCCAGTCGCAAGGCCGCGTCGCCGTCGCCCTGATCGGCCGCGATCTGCAACCAGTCGCGCGCCGCTTGCGGATCGGCGGGCATCACTTTGCCTTCGGTCTGCAAGCGGTGCAGGGCAAACGCCGCCTTGATGTTGCCGCGACGCGCCCGCGATTCCAGCGCGTTCAGGACGTTGGCCAACCGACCCTTGGACAAATCGGGGCCGTAAATATCCAGCAGGCGGATCAAACGCGGGATCGCGAAATCCCGACCATGGAATGTGGCAATGGCATAGTAGTGCAAGGCATCAGGCAGCAAGGTGACATCGCCCCGCTCCTCCAGCCGTTTGCCGAAACGAAAGGCCGCCAGACTGTCTCCCGCATCGGCAAGCGCCCGCAGACCGGCAACCGAAAGCTCTGCCCCTGCGTTCATGCGGCGGCGCAGTTGGCGCAATTCTGCCGTGGGCAGGTCGGTCGTGCGGCGGATACCACCCCGGTCCGATTGTGCGGCGACAGCATCCGGCATCGCAGAAACGACGGTCAGCGCCAGTATCAGGACAATGAACCTATGCATGATCCGGCCCTTTTTTCCAAAGCGTGGGGTCCGTCAAATAGCGGATCGGGAATTCCCACAGCACCGTCGTTGGTGCCCCCGCGCCCACCGTCGCCAAAAAATCGCGCATCGGCGCGACCGGGCCACGCCCTTCGTCGGCGTGGTTGATGATGTCCTGCCGCGTGGCCAGTTTCAGCGCCTCGGCAAAGCTCCAGTCCGGGTTCGCGCTGTAGGACGTGCCCACAAGTGCCACCGCGGTGGTTGACGGGGCAAAGATATCAACCGCATCGCCCTGCCCGGTGAATTCGGCCAGAAACGGACGGATGCGTTCCCGGCCAAGGCCCAGCATGGGGGCAAGCTGATCCGTGGTCACATAGCTGACCAGATCGCCGGTGATTTCCTTTACCGGTGCATCCACCCTGCGCAGCGATTCCGCGCCAACGGGGATCAGCCCCGACGCCGCCACCACCGCCGCCACCCGCGACGCGCCATCAACAGACCAATGCGTGTCGGTTTGCAGAAAACCCGCCCCCGACATCAGCGCAGGCCGCGTATCGATGGCAGGCACACCCTTGGCGGCCAATCCGTCCAGAAACGCGCCGTAAAGCTGCGACATATCCTGCGAGAGGGCGGTCATATCCGCCCGGTCCGCATGCACATCGATCTTTGCGGGCAATGGCACCATCACCAAAGCCACGCCCTGTGCTGCCAGCGCATCGCGCAGATGTGCGATCTGGGTCAGGCTTTCACCCAACGACATAACGGGCCGCGCCTCTTCGCCGGTAAACAGCCAGCCGTCGGGGCCGGAAATCACCCCCGCCCGCCCCTCGCCCGTCACCGCATAGCGCGCGGCACCGATCAGACCGATGGACAGGCTGCGGTGGGGCATGCTGCCCTTGTAGTCCGTATCCAGTTGGGCCGTGACCTTGCCCTGGATAAGCCCGGCCAGGCCGGGGCTGTGGCGGAACACGTCCGGCAAACCGATGTTTGCCACGGCCGCGCAGCCAAAAAACACCACCGGCAGCAGGTAACGCGAAAGTTTGAACAGGCGTTGCATCGGCACCTCGTCAGAACTGAAAGTAAAGGAAGGGGGAAAAGCTTTGCTCGGCCAGCTTCATCACCGACAGGGCCGCGATGACCGTTACCGTCAGCGCCGGCACCAACGACCGCGTCGCGGTCAGCGCGCCATCCGGTCCCGGCAGCGGAGTGAACCAGGTTTGACGCCCCAGCGTATTCAGCGACGGCTCCGCCGCGGCCAGTCCGATGCCAAGTATCAGCAGCGTCAACGCCTCGGACGTGATCTGAACGGCAATGTCGGGCGCAAGGGTGATACCGTTCAGGCCCAGCAGCCCGGCATAAACATCGAACGCTTGCCCCATGCCGGCGGCGCGGAATGCGATCCAGCCGATCAGCACGATCAGCAGCGTCCGCACCAATCCGGTCAGTCGCCGGTCATTCGCCAGCCCCGTCGCCCGCTCCACCGCCAGCCAACCGCCGTGCCATGCACCCCAGACCAGAAACGTCCAGTTCGCGCCATGCCACATGCCGCCCAAAACCATTACGGTCATCAGGTTCACATAAGTGCGGAGGGGGCCTTTGCGGTTTCCACCCAGCGGAATGTACAGATAATCGCGCAGCCAGACGGACAGGCTGATATGCCAGCGCCGCCAGAATTCGGTCACGGAACGGCTGACATAGGGCGTGTCGAAGTTGTTGATGAAGCGAAAGCCCATCATCATCCCCAGTCCGACCGCCATGTCGGAATACCCCGAGAAATCAAAGTATAGCTGGATCATGTAGGCGACGGAGCCCAGCCATGCCAAAGGCATCGACGGGTCCGGCGTGGCAAAGGCCAGATCGGCCAAGGGTGCGACACTGTCCGCGATCAGTACCTTTTTGCCCAGTCCCACGATGAACAGCGCCATGCCGTCCGCAAACATCTGGGCGCTGTGGGTGCGGCTGGTAAACTGATCCGCCAGATCCTTGAACCGCAGGATCGGCCCCGCGATCAGTTGCGGGAACAGCGCGATGAACGCGGCAAAGTCAAAGAAGCTGACCGTTGCATCCACATCGCGGCGGGTGACGTCGACCAGATAGCTGATCGATTGAAAGACATAGAACGATACCCCGATCGGCAGGATCAACCGCCAGTGAAGGCCCAAGCCCGCCGCATCCGTTCCCATCAGCACGGCCAGGCTGTCGACGAAGAAGTTCAGATATTTGAACACCCCCAGCACGGCCAGACATCCCGCCACCCCGATGGCACACCAGATCTGCGCGCGGGGGGTATCAAGGTGCCTGCGGATCATCAGGCCAATGCCATAGGTCCACAGCGTCGTCAGGATAAGAAGGCCCAGAAAATCGAACCGCCACCAGCCATAGAAAATCCAAGACCCGGCAAGGATCGTCATCGACCTGAACCGATCCGGTGTCAGGTAATACAGCACAAGAAACAGCGGCAGGAACAGAAAGAGAAATGTTTCCGACGAAAAAACCATGGCGTCACCGGTCCTGACAGGGGTTGGAAAGGGTGGCAGCGGCCACTTGCGTCACCGCGTCCGGGTGCAGGGCAAAGTCGGTCTGACCCAATTGGTCACGCGCCGTCAGATAACCGGGCAGATGCTGCGCGAATTCACCGCCGAACAGGCGCGGCAACTGTCCGCCGAAGTTGTCGCCCGACAGGGTGACTTGCCCGGCGTCGGACCCGGCCAGCCCCTCGCGGTTGCCCGAGAAAAGGTTGCCAGACAGGGCGACGGGTTGGGCATCGGGCTGACCTTCGATGGACGCTCCGGCCCCACCGTTTTGCAGGAAGGCGTTCCCGTCGATCTCTACCAGTCCCGATTGCTGCAACTTGACGCCAACCGCGTCATTCCCGGCGACGATATTTGCCGTCAGTTCGGCACAGGCCGTGCGGCGCAGGACGATCCCGACAGCTCCGTTGCCCGCAACGGTGTTGCCCGCCAAACGGACGTTCCGGCTGTTGCCTTCAATCTGGATGCCGTTGGTTCTTCCACCCGACACGGTGTTGCCAACCACTGCCGTATCAAACGCACCGTCTCGCAAGCGAAGTCCCGCCGCGCCAAGGCTGCCCGTCACCGTGTTGCGATAAACCTGCGCCCCGGTTGTTGCCGAAAGTGTAAGTCCGCCAGACCGGGACGCGTCAAAGGCGTTGTCAGCGACAATCGCGTTTTCCGACCCCCCCAGAAAAACCACGCCCGTGTCGGTAAACACATTGCCGGTCACGACCGGTGGATGTTCCGGGCGGAACAGACCGCGCGTCAGAACCGACACCCCGCCAAAATTGTCGCTGCGGTTCAACCCCAGACCGTCGATCCGGCTGTCTTGCAGCACCAGCGTTCCCTGCCCTGCCACCAACAGAAACGGGCGGAACGTGCCCGCGGTGTTCACAGCGGCGATCGTAGCGCCCTCAGCCGCCACCTGCCCAAAGCCCAAGACAAAGGCACCGCTTTCGCTGTCCATCTCCAGCACGTCGCCGGGGGCAAGCCGCAGGCCCGCGCCCATCCAGACGATCAGGGGGCGGGTCAGACGGACAGTCTGGCCATCAAGCGCGATTCCAGTCAGGCCCTGATCCTGTGCCGCCTGCGCCAGCGCGGTCAGGGACGTGAACCCCGATTTCAGGAACAAAGCGTCATCATTGCCCTTCTGCGCCTGCACCACGGCGATATGCCCGTTCGTCCCGGCATGAATCGCAAGCTGCGAAAGCCCCAATTGCAACTTACCGTCTGCAATCTCGGCCGCTGGCCCGTCGGGAAAGGGTGGGACAGTCGGGGGCGGAAACGAGGTGTCGACGTGGGGCAACCCCAGTGCGGCGGACACATCCGACGCTTGCGACACATCCTGCATCAGAGACTTGACGGCCGCCGCTATCGCGGGGCGATCCACACCCGTCGAAGTAGGCGCTTCGGCCAGTGACGGAAATGCCGTCAGCGCCGCCAGCAGGGCCGCAGGTATGAAGGCCGTCCAAGGCATCAGATGACCGTGCCGACCGAACGGGCAAGCTCTGCCTCGCGCGTCGAACTTGGCACCGCGCGTGCCGGTGTCAGTGCCAGCTTCACCAAGCGCAATTCCTGCAAGCCGGTGTTGCTGACCGGCAGAACCACTGTCGAATTGACCTGCACCGAATGCCCCGACGCGGCGGCGATCCAGCGCCCGTTTTGCTGATACGATCCGCCGTCGGTCAAAAAGGTGACAAGGCTTTGCGACTCGCCCGTGCCGTTCACCAGAACGGTCGCCCCCGGTTCCACGGTCAGAAGGTCAAGGTTGCAATCCTGCGCGTCGGCAAGCCTTTCGATCCGACCCCAGCCCGTGTCGCGGCTGGGGTGGCTTTGCACCTCGGGCCGGGCGTTCTTCTTCAGCTCTTCGACCAGACCTTTGACGTTCTGCGCATTGGCGCGATTGGTCACCAACAACGCGTCGGGGGTATCGACCACGATCACGTCGCGCATCCCGACGACCGCGATCAACCGGTTGTCGCGGCCCCGGATCAACGAATTCCGGGTGTCCACGGCGATCACGTCGCCCGTGGTCACGTTGCCCGATGACCCCGGTTTGGAAATCTTGTGTACAGCATTCCACGCGCCCACGTCATCCCATTCGATATCCCGGACGGGGGCCAGGGAAATCCGGTCGGTGCGTTCAAAGATCAGCCGCTCGGTCGGCTCGTTCTCGGCCTTGGCAAAGGTGTTTTCGTCCAACAGCAGATGGAACGCCATTTCGCGCGCCTGCTGCCATGCCGACAGAACCGCGTGATAGGTGTGCGGCGCAAGACGCTGGAATTCCGCCACCAGCACATCGGCGCGAAACAGGCTGATGCCCGATGCCCAATAAGAGTTTCCATCCGCCAGCAAGGCACTGGCAACGTCAAAGGTCGGCTTTTCGACAAACCGGTCAACCCGGTGCAGGCCGGGGTAATCCGCCAGCGCGCCGCCGTCGGTGATGTATCCAAATCCTGTTTCGGGACTGTCGGGCGTGATGCCGAAGGTGACGATCCGCCCCTGATCTGCCGCCGACCGCATGGCCAGCACGGTGCGGCTCAGATCGCCCGTGATGACGTGGTCGGACGGCAGGACCAGCAGCTTTGCATCCGCGTTTCGGGACAACACATCCAGTGCCGCCGCAAGAACGGCAGGGCCGGTGTTACGCGCCACGGGTTCCGCGATGATCCGCCCACGCAGTTGCACCTCGCGCAGTTGGCGGGCCACGATCATCCCGTGCCGCGCCGATGTGACCACTATGGGATCGGCAAAGCCGGGGCCGCGGTGGCGCTGCAGCGTGGCCTGAAAGAACGACAGGCTGCCTGCGCCCTTCACGGGCTGGAACTGTTTGGGCTGGTCGATCCGGCTCATGGGCCAAAGCCGGGAACCCATGCCACCGCAAAGGGCCAAAGGTGTGATCAGGTGCGACATGACAAGCTCCTGCGTTTCAGTTGGCAAAGGACGGAAGAAGCTGCACCAGCGGCTTCAGGAATTCGGGCATCGGCTGAACGACGGTCAGCCGGGCAAGCTGCCCCGCGCGGTCGTCGGGCAGCGGCACCTCGGGGATCAGGCGCAAGGGGATGGCATCGGTGCCGGACGCGGGCCGCTGCAGACTGGCCGGATCAATGGCGGCACGCGCCGTAGCCCCGTCGCGGAAGGTCAAAAGCACATGGTCAGCGAACCCCAGCCGGGCAAGATCTTCGCGCGTGACAGAGGTGGTCACGATCAGACCCGCCCCGTCCTTGTTCAGGATCATCACCGGCTCGCCCGCCAGAACGGTTGCCCCGGCCTCGGGCCCGGCCAGACGCGCATCACAATTGCAGGGCATGGCGATGGACAACGTCTCGCCGCTGGTGGCGCGCAGGGCAAAGGCCACCTCGCCCACCGACGCATTCGGGTTCACATAGTCGATCTGACCTGCGGCAATGGCCGTCAGCGCGCTTCCATCGCGTTCGACGCTGCCCGGCAGATCCAGCGCTGTGGCGTAGGTGCGCGTGACAAACGCGCCCACTGCGAAGGTCAACAAGGCCAGCGTCGCCAACCCCATACCGGTGGCCCCAAGCAATCGTCCCATCACGCCCCGGCGGTTTGGGGCCTGCCGCGACGCGGGAAGTGGGGCGGATGCCGACACCCCGATCGTTTCTCCCAACGACACCAGATCGCCCGCGATGTAGGAATTCAGGATATGCCGAAGCTGCGGCAGGTGTTCGCCCGCAGGTTCAAGAAATACCAACGTTGCATGGCCGGTCGCCTGATCCACCCCCTGCAACCGGGCGCGCAGAGACAGCGCAACCGTGAACCCGTTGAACGGAAACAGCAGCCGGACCAGACGCACCGCCCCTTCCAGCGCGGGGTCAATCAGGCCCGACACGTCGGCTGACACCAGGGACAGACCACGGCCCGTGTGATTGCGACCGTCGATTCCGACCGTGAACGGCAAGTTCAGAACCGGGTGATCCCCGCGGACAAGGGGAAGAACGGCGGGTGTCTTGTGATCGGCTGCAGGAGTTTCCATGCGTTGTCCTTTCAGGGCAAAGTCACACCAGACCCGACAGGAGCAGCACACCAAGGGTGAGCCATCCAAGGGCAAGTGCATGGGCATAAAGGGATGACCAGTCGCGCATACGCACACCAAGCGCAGCACCGGCCGTGCGGGTTCCGCCTGCCGATTGCTGGCGGGTCCACCGTTGACGGTCGAGACGGAACAGAACGTAGCTTTTGACCGCAGCACCGACGATCTGGCCAAAGTACAACAGGCCGGGATAGGTGATCGGAAAGGTCTTGCCGCGCACCAGCGCCAGCACCCAGCACATGGCGTAACGGGTGAACATCACCCAGGCGGCATAGGCGGGCAACACCCACGGGGTGACAAATATCGCGCCCATCGCCACGCTCAACGGGCCGGCCAGCGTGGTCCAGATGGCGATCCGTTGATCCAGAATGGACCACCAGGTGAACAGGCCGATCTGACCCGGCGGCAAGGCCAGCGCGCGGCCATTCGTGCGCAGCATGTTGCCGAACCAGCGGATCATCAGCACGACCGCGCTGTCGACAAAACCGGGCAGCGGCTGGGTTTCCATCGACACGGCCTTGACGTCCGGCAGGTAGGCCATGCGATAGCCGTGGCGCAGCAGCCAGAACCAAGTCGATTTGTCATCGCCGGTCAGGAACTGCACTCGGCCAAGTCGCCAATGGTCGATATAGTCGCTTTGCACCTGCGTGATGAACTCGGGCCGGGTCGCAAGATCGGCGCGGAACACCGACATCCGGCCGGTCAGCGTCAGCACACGGCCCGACAACCCCATCGACGACATCATCACCTGCCGCTGGGCAAAGCGCAGATCGAACCAGTCGCGGAACAGGCCGGGCTCGCGGACTTCCACCTCTTCGTCGGTCGTCACGGCTCCGATGCGGTGATCGGTGAAGAAGGGGGCGGTGTCCTCGACAATGGTTTCGGGGACGCAACTGTCCCCATCCACGAACAGCACGACATCGCGCCGTGTTGGGGCCGCCCGCGCGATCAGCCGCAGCGACCGCGCCAGCGCGTCCCGCTTGCCGGTGCCTGGGATCTGATCGACCGTCAGATCCACCCCGCTCATGTCACAGGGCATCATCGCGAATATCCGCCGGATCAGCCGCGCATCCGACCCATCCACCACCGACGCAATCACCGTCGCCCCGCCGGGCGCGCGGGCGGCAGCGCGCAAAACGGACTGGTAAACCCGTGTCGTGGTTTCCGTATCAATCTTGTAGCTGGTGACCAGAAAATACCCATGCGCCGGATGGGCGGCCTGTGCGTAATCCGCCATCACCCGCCGCTTCATCCGGGGATAGGCGATCTTCAGATACCACGCTGCCCGCAATGCATTGGTCGCCGCCCACAAATAGCGCCACGCGCCGATCAGCCCAACCACCGCCAGACCACCCGCCACAGGCCCAAAGGCATGGGCGGGAACGCTGGCGGAAAGTGCCAGCATCACAGCGATATAAAGGACATGACCGGCCATCTGCATCACCAGCAAATGCCGTGATAGCCCGCACCCGACCGACGGTTGGGGTTGATGCGGGCAAGGTCGATGATCGTGCGATCCCCGGCCAGCGCGTCCAGACGCGACAGCGTGTCGTCGTAGCGGTTGCCGACCAGCACGATCTCTGACCGCTCGATCAGTTCGTCCAGCGTGGAAACCAGCCGCTGCTTCAGATCGATTCCGTGATCATTGCCGCGCCCGGTCGACGTAAGGTCTTGCTCGCACGCCTCATGCACAAAGGGATCATAGATCGACAGTGCCATCCCTTGCCCGATCAACCGCGAGGCAAGCTCTGCCAACGGGCTTTCGCGCATGTCATCCGTGCCGGGCTTGAAACTGATGCCGACAAGGCCGATCCGGTTGGCCCCGCTGTCCCGCACCATGCGTTCCGCCCGCGCGATCTGATCGGCGTTGGCCACCAGAACCGCGTTCAGGATCGGCGTGTCCGTCGCAAGGTTCGTCGCCAGCGATTGCAGGGCACGGACGTCCTTTGGCAGGCACGATCCGCCAAACGCAAAACCGGGGCGCATGAACCACGGGCTCATTGATACCTTCAGATCGGATGTCAGGATGCGCAGCACCTGCTGCCCGTCCAGACCAGCCGCCTTGGCAATATTGCCGATCTCGTTGGCAAAACTGACCTTGACCGCCCGCCATGCGTTCGACGTGTATTTGACCATCTCGGCGGTGCGCAGATCGACGGTATGGATCGCGCAATCCAGTCCTTGGTTCAGGTCGGTCAGCAACGCCGCTGTCTTTGGGTCCATTGATCCAAAGACGATCAGGCCGGGGTTGGCGTAATCGGCCACGGCGGTGCTTTCGCGCAAAAACTCGGGGTAATACCCAACGCCAAAATCCGTGCCCGCCGTAAGGCCAGAGGCTTGTTCCAGCACCGGGATGCAGGTCTGTTCCATCGTGCCCGGCACAATGGTGGACCGCAGGATCACCGAGTGAAACCCGTCCTTGTCGCGCAGGGCGGCACCGATGTCCCGACAGACCGCCGTCACGTAATCCAGCAAGATAGACCCATCTGCCGCTGACGGTGTCCCGACGCAAACGAAGGATGCGTCGGTCTGCGCGATGGCCTGCGCCACGTCCTGTGTGGCCGACAGACGGCCCGCCGCAACCATCATTGCGATGATGTCACCGACCCCCGGTTCAACGATCGGGGACAGGCCTGCATTGATCGCGGCGACCTTGCCAGGATCGATGTCCACGGCGATGACACGATGGCCGTCGCGGGCCAGACATGCGGCTGAAACCACCCCGACATATCCGATGCCAAATACTGCGATACTAGCCATTCTGCTCTCCATCTCACATTGCCGCATCGCGGCATTTTTTTGCTGCACTTGCATTAGGCGCGCTTCATCCGCCCTACGAAAGTCGGGCAAACCCCTTGCAACACCTGTTTATTGTGGGCCTTTTCCTGACAGGCAGGGCAACGGGCCGGACTTACACCCAGCCGCTGCGGATCGCGTATTCCACAATCTCGCGGCGGCCCGAGATATTCAGTTTCGAGGTGCCGCGCGCTTTGTAAGTTTCGACCGTCTTTGACGAGAGGGCCAGTTCGTAGCCGATTTCCTTCAGGCTTTTTCCACGTGCGACTGACTTCAGCACATAGGCTTCGCGCTCGGTCAGGCCGCGTGCGGGGGCGGGGGGCATCGGGCCGGGCGTTGACAAGATCGCCTCGGCATACTGCGGATCAAGGTACAACGCGCCGGACTGCACCACCTGAATGGCGGCCGTCAGCGCGGCGAAACTGGCGGTGCGGGACAGAAACGCGCGAAAACCCTGCCCCAGACAAGCGCGCGCCAGACCGGGGTTGTCGATGGCTGAATAGCCGATCAAGCGCGCCTCACCGAACGCATCACGCAGGCGCTGGACGGTTTCCTGTGGTGTGGTGGTAAAGTTGCCGGGGTCCATGATGACGACGCCAATATCCCGTCCAGGATGATCGCGCACCTCAAGGTCGGACGTCACGCCAAGCGCCGTTGCGACAACGCCCGGTTGCCGTTCCAACAAGGCGCAGATGCCCGAAGACAGCAGCGGATTGTCGTCCAGTATCGCGATTTCAAGGCTGGCCGTGCCCGTCTGCATTATCATTCTACCTGCGTCATGTCGGGGTAAGAAGCCCTGACAACAGGAATGGTTTCCAACCCCCACATGTTTTGTCGGGAAAAAGCCATATTGACAGGTTTTGCGGCAGCCTTTCGCCGAAGGATGCGCAAGGCATCGCCCACGTTTCTGATCTGGCAACAAAAAAGCCCGCCAAGGCGGGCTTTCCTGTGGGGATTTTCCTTACAGATCAGTCGTCGAGGCGATCAACGACCGATTGCGCAAACGCCTCGACCATTGCGGTGTAGTATTCTGTGCCGTCCAGATTGACTGCGGTGATGACGGTTCCTTCGGGGAAGAACTGCATCGCCTCTTCGACCTTGACCGTCAGCTCGTAAGAGTTGAACTGCGTGTTGTCGGTCGCGCTTGTCACGTTGACCTGGGCAACCATGCGGGTTTCGGCGATGTTCATCACGTTCTCGAACGTGTTCGCCAGTTCAACCTCAGAGATGTCGATGTCGATGTCGACGCCGTCATCCTTGATGTTGTCCGTAAGCCGGGCAACGATGGCGTTTTCCAGATCTTCGGCCACGTTGGTCCAATAGGCCGCAGCCGCTGGATTCTCGATCGCAGCGAGGTCAACGGCGACGTCGACGGACTTCACGCTCGGGGCAGCAAAGGCCGCGCTGGCAAGCAGCGTCGCGATCAGGGCAGGCGCAAATGTCTTGCGGAACATGGGTCGTCCTTTCAGGTTGTGGATGCAGGGCTGTACACCCCTTGCATCAAACAACGCTGTCCGGCCCGCTTGGTTCCGCCTCTTCCGCACGTGGCGTCAGGTCCGGGCCAGAAACCGCATCATTTCTTCGCGGATCAGCCGGTATTCATCGGTGACGGCCGAGGCGATCTGGAACCCCGCGTCCGGTAATGCACCTGGATCTTCTTCGCCGGTTTGCAACGTTTCCCGGTCATCCAGCAGGCCAAGCGCCGCGCCTGCGTCCGGCATTCGTGCCAACAGGAAGGCGATCAGCTTGCGTTGCGCCACCAGGCGGCCTTCGATCATTTCAGGGGTCATTCTGATCACCTTGGGAATAAAGTTGGCCCTGCCATTCAAAGGAACGGCAGGGCCATTTGTCAAACTGCTGTGGTCAGGAACCGCCCGCAGCCAGTGTTCGCAGATCAATCCGCCGGTGCAACTGGCGCGGCTGGATCAGGCGCGTCGGTCGGGGCCGGCTCCGGCGCGGGTTCCGGTTCGGGCGCAGGTGCAACATCAACGTCAACATCCACGTCACCCGCGGCATCGGGTTCGGTCGGGTTGATTGTGGTGCTACTGTTCACCTCGACAGGGGTATCAGGCCCCGGCGCATTGGCTGATTCGTCCATCATCCACCAGAAAATCAGCACAAGGGCGAATACAACGACCAGCACCATGCCGACGATGGGACCCATATGGCGTTCGCGGTCGATCCGTGGGGGAAGGTTGGGCTCGGGGTTGGACATCTGGGGTCTCCTTTTCCAGTACAGGTCGAACAACTGGGCGACCTTTCGGTTCCGGTGCGTTTCGTCTGCGGCGACGTTTGGGCGGGGTGCCTGACGTGCTACGATCAGATTGAACGTACTGAAATGGCCGCAGCGGCATAGGTTGGCCCGCTTTCGGGCGCAAAACGGCCATGACGTCCCCGGATTTTCAGGGGGTGATCAGACAACCGGCACCGTTCCATGATCGGGGGAACTGCTGACTGGAATTGACGTTTCCGATCTGGCTGACGGAGGGTTTGCCATGCCTGAAAATCCACCGGGTCACGACCCGTCACACCGCACCGGCAAAAGCTTTGGGTATCGCATCAAAAGCGGCACGCCCGACGCCCTTCGACACGCAATGGATCGTGGGCGGACCGTTCAAAAGGTGGAACCCCCCGCCCCTGCGGCTGTCGTCCCAAGGGCTGTAGACCCCGGTGCGACCGCCGCAACGCTATCACAGCACCCTGTCCCGTTTTCCGCCGCACCCGAATTGGCACCCGAGGTGCCGCATCAAATTCCGTCCTCCGGGCGTACAAGGTTTGCCGTCCTGGCAGGGGCCGCTGCCGTGATCCTGATCGTGGTAATCATGTTGGCGCTGCAATAGGAAGCGCACACCCGGCCCTTTTTCGAGTTCAGTAATTGCCCGGCGGATCGCTGGCGGGAAAAGATTCGTCCGACTGTTCGTCAACCATGTCCCAGCGACGTGGCGGCGTCTCCATCGACTCGGGGCCGGCAGGGCGGATGGGAACGTCGCTGCGTGACGTGATCCGGACGCGCGCCTCGGCTTGGGCTGCACGGGCAGTCTGCATGTTCTGGACAGTCTTGACCATCAGCAGCCCGATACCTGCAATGGCAAGCAGCGGCAGGGCCTGTTTCATGTTCACCATAACGTCTCTCCCTTAAGGTCATTGTCAGAACGTCTGGAGCGCCCGCCTGTTCCCCCGAACCGATCCGCACACTGCGAGCTGACATGGAAAAACCCCCGCCACAGGGGCGGGGGCAGTCAGTTCATCGCGCATCAGCGGTTGGAATTGCTGGACCCGCCCGAGGACACACCGCCTTTGCGGCCCGCTTCGGACGCCTTGTCGCGGTCGTTGCGGAAATTGCCGCCTGACGCCTCGCCACCCTTGCGGCCCGCTTCGGCGGCGCGGCTGGGGTTGTTCTTGAAATTGCCACCCGACATCTCGCCGCCCTTGCGGCCAGCCTCGGCGGCGCGGCCCGGATCGTTCTTGAAATTGCCGCCCGATTCCGATCCGCCCTTTGACGCGATTTCACGCTGACGCTGGGGGTCCATCGAGGCAAAGCCGCGCTCTGACGCGCCGCCGGTCCGGTTGGTCGCCCCGGTCTGGGACGGAGTGCCGCCGCGCGGATTGTCGTCGCCGTTGGAGTTGTTCGCCATCTTTCAGTCTCCCATCTGGAGTTTGCCAGTGACAACCCAATCATCGGGACGAGGGCTTGGTTCCTGTCTTACCGCCCATCTTGCGCTCTGGAACAAGGTCAGGCCGTTGTTCGCCGCCGATCTACGACCCGTTCACAGCGGGACGTTGGCCGTTGACGGCGTCGTCCGCTTCAGCAGTCGCAACGGCCTGTTCAACCGCTTCGACAGCGGCAGATTGTGCCCCCTGCTGAACGGCAGCCAGCTTGATCAAACGGTCGGACAAGGCGCGCAATTCATCGTCATCCAACTTCTCGACGCCGATATACCGATTGTCCGACGCGGTGTGCAGGATCAATTCGTTCAGCTTGGTCTGAATGGCCCGGCTGTCGCGGTTTTGCGAATTCTGCAGCAAAAAGACCATCAGGAACGTCACAATGGTCGTGCCCGTGTTGATGACCAGTTGCCACGTTTCCGAATAGTCGAACATCGGGCCGGTGGCAGCCCAGCCCAGAACCGTCAGGGCGGCAAGGATGAAGGCAGCGGGTCGGCCGGACGCTTCGGCAACCGCATTCGACAGGTGCAGGAACAGGTGTCGTTTGTCGTCCATGACAGGTCTTTCTTGCTGAACGGCAGCAACGCCGCGGCCCGGACACCCAAAACCCGCCGGCAAAGCCACCGGCGGGTCGGGGTCGAACCGGCGTCTGAAAAAACTTTCATCGGAACGATTGCCGCGCGGGCTGCCCCGCGCGGCGATCAGTCGTCAGTTCATGGTAGAGACGGTTCCCAGCGTTTCAGGGTTGCCCTCTTCGTATTCGGGCAGCGCTTCAAGCTGAGCTTCGGTCCAGGGCAGATAGACCCGAACTTCGTTGTTTCCGTCGCGGAAGACCTGCAGCGCCTCAAGCGGGACGGCAACGGTGTGCACGCCAATCCCAAGGAAGCCGCCCACATCAAGGATGACATGGCTGATGGTGCCCAGATCCGCAACTTCGGTGCCGGGGTCGCCTTCGGGCGTGCCGTCGGTCACACCTTCGGTCAGGTTGTTCGGATCAGGCTGCGTGCTGTCCACGGTTTCCTGATCGGTCGTTTCCATCGTTTCGGTCGTGGTCGTGGTCGTTTCCGACGTCACGGCATCCGTACCGGCGGTGGTGTCGGTCGCGTTGCCCGTGCCAGTGCCGGTTTCGGCGGTGGCGTCAGCAGCTTCATCCGTGGCGGTGCCGGTGGCGGTCGTATCGGTCGTGGCATCCGCCGCGGCGTCGGCCGCAGGCTCGGTCGCTTCGACAGAGGTGTCGGCTGTCGCATCGGTGGACGTGTCCGCAGTCGCATCCGTGGACGTGTCTGCGGTCGTATCAACCGTCGTGTCGGTCGTGGTCGTCGTTGTCGACGTGTCCGCAACTGTCGTATCGGTCGCCGTGGTGGTGTCCGCAGCGGTCGTATCGGTCGCCGTGGTGTCTGTGGTCATCGTGTCGGTCGCTGCCGCAGCTTCCGTGTCGAACACAAAGTCCGAGATGTCGCCGACCGATTCACCATTGGCGTCGTAGACCGTCGCACCTTGCAGATCTTCCATCGTCAAGGTGGCGGCATCGAACGCGGTAAAGCCTTCGGGCGGCGTAAAGGTCACGGTTGCGCCGGTGTCAGTTGTTGCAGTTGTCGTCGTATCGGTGGTTTGCGCAGCAAGCGGCGCGATCGACATCGCACTGATCAGCGCAGTCGTCAAAAGCAGCTTTTTCATCTCGACATTCCTTTTCAACTCGGGGCGGTAAGGTTCCGCATGGCCTCATGGGCCTGCCCGGGTTCAACACGGAACTTCCAAAAAAGTTCTCTGGTGAATTTAAACTGTGCGAAGATTTGCCAGTCCGCTGCGGCGCAGTTTCGCGGCCCGCTTCGCTTTTCGGGGTGCGGATTTCGGTGATATCGCTTTGATTAGTACCATTTTTCCAACTGGCTGCTCCAGGACCCTCGCCATGAGCGATCACATTGATTTCCGGGCTGGATGGGCGTGCCGGGCAGGCGCTTTTGCCCGGCAGCGATGGCGCAACAACATATGAGAAGGGTGCATCAGGGCCGCGCCTGATCGGATCGTCCGACCATCTTGCCTGCGAAACGTCAGCCGGGAACCCCGATTTCAGGTTTCGCGTTTGGGTCTGATCAGAACAAGGATCACGCCATGCCCGCCAAATCCGAAGCGCAGCAAAAGGCGGCAGGGGCCGCCCTGTCCGCCAAGCGCGGCAAAACCAGGATGAGCGACCTGAAAGGTGCATCACGCCAGATGGCCAAATCCATGACCGAAAAAGAACTGGACGATCTGGCTTCGACCAAACATGACGACCTGCCCGAAACGGCGAAAAAGAAGTGAATTGCATCAGAAAGGCCCGGGATGACCCGGGCCTTTTGTTTGTCTGTCGTCCGCTGGATCAGATCCAGTAAAACGGAATTCCATAATGATCGTACGTGCGGATTTCCCAGTCGCGGTTGCTGGCCCAGTCGGTGTCGCGTGACGGCGCACTTTCCAACTGTTCCGTGGTGATGTCGGTGATGTAGCCGCTTTGGCTGACGTCATAGCGCAGGGCGCCCCACGGGATGGGATAGTGCTCTTCCCCGATTCCCAGAACGCCCCCGAATGCCATGACCGCATAGGCGATCTTGCCCGACGTCTTGTCGATCATCACATGATCGATGCTGCCGATATGTTCGCCCTGATGGTTGAAGACCGAAGTTCCGGTCACGTCACGGGACGAAACAAGGCTGGACGGGGCGGCGGTGGATTGGTCGTATTGCATGTTGAATTCTCCTGTTCGGGACAACAGGCAAACGCCCCGGCAGCAGGGGTTGTTCCTAATCCTTTGTCCGCAAGAACCGATCGGTGATCGCTGTCAGCAGGATCATCACGATCAGACTTAGTGCCGTCGCCAGCACCGCGATGCCCCACAGACCAAGGCCGGCGCACAGCCCAACCGACGCCGCAAGCCACATGCCCGCACCGGTCGTCAGTCCCTTCACCTGCCCGTTGTGAAAAACGATCAGCCCGGCGGCAAGAAAGGCCACACCGCCTGTCACCGCCTCGACGATGCGCAAAGGGTCAAGTTTGACGGATTCGTCATAGCTTTGACCGACGATTTCCAGCGCAATGATCGAGTATACACCCGCCGCCAGACCGACAAGGATATGGGTGCGCAGTCCGGCAGATTGCTGTTTCCATTCGCGTTCGAATCCAATCAGACCACACAGCAGCACTGCGCCCAACAGGCGGATGACCACCACCTCCAACGGCATGATCAGGCCGACCCCGCCCAGTTCGTCGGCCAAGGCCTGACCAAATGAGTCCATGATTTTCCCGTCGCCCCCGTGCTGCACCAGACCCGATAACGCAGCGGACCGAAAGCCGTTCCCGATGCGCGGATTTCCACCGAGCCGATCAAAATTGTCATATTGAAAGCGAACAATATTTGAATTGCCCCTTCAAGGATGTAAGCCTTGTGCCTTAGGGGTCAGCGTGCCGCGTGTCCGCCAGACGGCGGCATTTGTCCATCGGGCCGTGAATACGGGCGGTGAGGACAGGGTGGGATGAAACCCGGCTAAATTGCCTGCCTGTGCTGGGGGTGCCGTTCGCGCGTGTCGGTTTTGGGTATTTATACTCGTTTTGATAAAAGTAGCGACACAGTGCGGTCGGGGGCAAGCATGGCATCAAGCTTTCACGCGAACACGGCCATCCGGGCAACGGGGATTGCCCTTTTGTCGATGCTGGCGCTGATGGCCGTAATCCTGATCGCCGAAACCTATGCATCTGAACGGACAAAGGCGCAGATTGCCGCACATCGGGCTGCACATGTCGTGGCAACCCAGTTCACTTGGGTGCTGGAAGCAAGCGACCACGCCTTGCAGCGGATAGAAGCGGTGGTCCGTTCCGCCCCAGCCGGACAGGCGGGGATATTGAGCCTGACCGAGGCAGCGCGTGACCTGCCTTCGGGGCTGCAGTACACCCTGCATGACGCCAATGGCGCCCTGACCCATTCAAGTCTGGCCGACCCGATCAACGGAAGCATCGCCAACCGGGCCGATTTCATCAGCTTGCGCGATGGGGCGGAAGTGGCCATCGAACCGATGATCAATGACACCGAAACCCACGCGGGGGTCTTTGTCCTGTCACGTCGGCTGGATCAGGGAAACCGCTTTCGCGGGGTTGCTTCGGTGTCGATCCCGCTGACGATGCTTGAAGACCTTACCGAATCTCTGGACCTGCCGGGGGCGTCGGTGACTGCCCTGGTGCGAACCGACGGCATGTTGATCGCACGCACACCGTCTGTCGCGCCGGCAAATCTGTCGCAGACACCGCTGTTCGATCAGCTTCGCTCCAGCCCGGAAGGGTATTTCGAAACCGCCGCGACACCAGACGGCGTCAAACGGATCATCGGCTATTGGCGACTGGCCGATTGGCCCGTCGTTGCAACGGCCGGATTGGACAGCCATGCGGCGATGGCCGGTTTCTGGCGCACGGTCGGGACAGCGGCGATCTTGGCGCTGCCGATCCTGTTGGGTGTGGCCTGGCTGATCCACGACCTGTCACGCCTGATGCGGCAGGACGAGCGTCGCCAGCGCGACCTGACCCGCGCGAACGAACGGTCCAGCTACCTGCTGCGCGAGATTCATCACCGCGTGAAGAACAATCTTCAGACCGTCGGCTCTTTGATCCGGCTAGAGCGGCTTTCGCCAGAAACCAAGGCAAACCTGATAGGTCGCATCAACGCAATGGTCGAAGTGCACGAAGCGATGTACCGGGCGGACCAGTTCGAAGAAATCTGCGTCTCGCCTTATCTGGACCGATTGGTGGAAAACGTTGCCCGTGGGTATGGCTATTCGGTCGAAATCACGATGGAGATCGCAGAATTGCGGCTGCCGGGCGAAAGGGCGATGCAATTGGGCCTGCTGGTCAATGAACTGGTCGCGAATGCCTTTAAGCACGCCTTTGCCCCGCGACGCAGCGGCAAGTTAGAGGTGCGTTTGGAACAGCCCAGCACGGGAACGGTGCGGCTGGTGGTCGAAGATGACGGTCCCGGTTACGAAACGGCGGTGAAAAGCCCGCAGATGGGCAGCCGCCTGATCAACGCCTTTGCATCGCAACTGGGGGGCACCTGTACGGTCGACAGCGACGACCGGACCGCCGTGACCGTCGAATTTCCGCTTCATTACGCGACGGAACCAGACCGCGCCGCTCAGCCTTTGCCGATCCAGGACAGGCTGAGGGCGGGGGCAAGTTCGATGAACCCCATCCGGACTTCCAGCCCGGCACGATCCAGCAAGCGGACATAGGGGCGCTGCACCTCGATCCGTTTTTCGCGGACCAGTTTGCCCATCAATCGGTTTACATAGATGCCTGTCATTCCGGTGGCCTCGCCGATTTCCTGCTGGTTCATCGGCAGGGGAAACCGGTTGCCGTCGCCCACACCTTCAACCGCCAGTCGGGCGCGCAGGTCCAGCAGCAGATGGATCAACCGATCTTCGGCACAGGCACGATCGAACAGGATGGCGCGGTTCTGGGCCAGCACCAGTTCCGCGTTCGACAGGGACAGCAACAACGGCCACAGATGCGGCGTTTGCTGCAAGACCATGGCAAGCGCCGTTCGCGGAACCGCGTGCACCCGTCCTTCGGTCAGCATCACCACATCTTGTGGGACCGCGCCAAGTCCCACGTCACCCAAGCCGACGATGTCGCCCGGCAGATGTATGCGCAGGATCGGGCTGCGCCCCTGTTCGCGTGGTCCGCGCGTGGCAGCCCAACCGTGCTGGATGACATAGAGCATATCGGACGGCGTCCCTGCCCTGCACAACGCCTCGTGGCGCGGTGCGGGCTGGGGTTTGCCCAAGGGCACAAGCAATCGACGCAGTTCTGCCGCGCCAAACGGTGCCGCCGCAGACGATTGCTGCCGTAGGGAAAACGTTGGTTGCGCCACATGCATATCCGTCAAAGCCCTGCAAATTCCATACGCAAACAAGTCTGGGTAACCGAAAGTTCCCGAACCCCTGATTTGCGGGTCGGCGGTCCTTTGCCGGGGGCTAAACCAGTGCAAAGCCGAAACGGATCGTTCGGAACGCCGCCGAACAGGGCGCGTTTTGCCTGCACGGCGCAGGAAATGACCCAGTCGCCATCCGAAACTTTGCAGGAAGGGAGCGAACCATGCCCAAGCATGACAACAACCAGAACGGCGAAAACCAGAACGGCGAACACCAGACTCGCAATCCGCAACACCAACAAGGCAACGATCACCAGCGCGATTGGTCACAAAGCGATCATCAGCGTGGCCAGGGTTATCAGGGCGGCCAAAGCGGCTATGGGCAATCTTCGCAGCGCGGCTTTGGTCAAGAGGACTCTGGCCAGCGTGATTTTGGCCAGCGCGGCCAAGGGGATTATGGTCAGGGCTTCCGCCAGCCGTCGCAAGGGGCGGGCTATGGCCAGTATGGCACCGGTCAGTTCGGCTCTGGCATGGGCGGCGGTTATGGGTCGGGTCAATCGGGCGGTGCTGCGGGCAGCTATGGCCAGCAGGACGATGGCCAACAAGGGTATGGCGTCTATCCGGGCGGTCAAGCCAATCCCGGTTGGGGTGGTGGTCATGTCGGCGGTGGATCTGCCGGAATGGGTGGCCAGATGCCGGGCCAATCGGGCGGGGCTTATGGCTTTG
This sequence comes from Pseudomonadota bacterium, assembly GCA_040385245.1. Taxonomy (GTDB): domain Bacteria; phylum Pseudomonadota; class Alphaproteobacteria; order Rhodobacterales; family Rhodobacteraceae; genus JAZKHT01. The sequence goes on from JAZKHT010000007.1 coordinate 38,550, forward strand.
TCCAGAACGAGGGGCGGGGCCAACCGCGTGAACACCATCACGACCCGCATTTCAACGCTTGGCGTGACCGCCAGAACCGTCAGTTCGACGATGATTGGCGTGAATTCAACCAGCAGCGTCAGAAGTCGTTTGATGACGAGTTCGAGACGTGGCGCAAGAACCGCCAAGGCCAATCCGGAACCCAGTCGGGTCTGGGTGGGCAGGACAACAAGGACAAATGATCTGACAGTGACCTTGTTTGGCGGCCGGGGAAAACCCCGGCCGTCTTTCATTCGGCAATCTTCCCGACCAAGCGCCGGGCTTGCGTCCACCCACCGCCCTGCGCATTCTGCAACCATGTTTTCCCGGAGGTGATATGCCCAACTCGTTTTCACTCGATGGGCGCGTGGCGCTGGTCACCGGGGCCAACACCGGAATCGGTCGCGCGATTGCCGTGGGGATGGCGATTGCGGGGGCAGAAGTCATCTGTGCAGGCCGCTCTTCCGTTGGAGCGACGCTGGGATTGATCTCTGCCCGGGGCGGGCGAGGGCGGGCCTTGATGCTGGATCTGTCAGCACCTGTCTCGACGCTGGATGTCTTTGCGACGACGGGGCCGGTCGATATTCTGGTGAACAATGCAGGCGTCATCCGCCGCGCCGATGCGGTCGATTTCACCGAATCCGATTGGGATGACGTGATGGATGTGAACCTGAAGGCCACCTTCTTTCTGTGCCAATCCTTTGCCCGCGCCGCATTTGCGCGCGGGGCGGGCGGGGCGATCATCAACATCGCCTCGCTCTTGTCGTTTCAGGGCGGCATCCGCGTGCCGTCCTATACCGCGTCAAAGCATGGGGTGGCGGGTCTGACCAAGCTGTTGGCAAATGAATGGGCAGGTCGGGGCATCAACGTCAACGCCATCGCCCCCGGTTATATCGAAACCAACAATACCGAAGCCTTGCGCGCAGATCCAGACCGCGCGGCATCCATCCTGTCCCGCATCCCCGCAGGCCGCTGGGGCGCACCCGAAGACATCGCCGGGGCGGCGGTGTTCCTCGCCTCGCCCGCCGCGCGCTATGTGCATGGTGCAGTGCTGAACGTAGATGGCGGCTGGCTGGCGCGATGATCGACACATTGCGACATCTGTTTGAGGTGGGTCAGCACCCGCTGACGCCCATTGGAGCAGACGGGCCTTTGCTGCACTTTCGCACCAAGATCGGTCAACCGGTAAGGGGCGTGCTGTGCCGCCCTGACATCGCAGGTCGTATGCCTGTCGTTCTGGTCATCCACGCCCATGGCGACCGCTATGACATCGGCTGTGCCGAACTGATGGACGGGCGGCCCGCGCTGCAATCGCCCCTCGGGCCAGCCCTTGCCGCGATGGGGATCGCGTCGGTCTGCATCGACATGCCGTGTTTCGGCAGCCGCGCGGATGAAACCGAATCCGCCGCCGCGAAACGGTTGCTGTGGCAGGGCCGGTCACTGGCCGGGCAGATGGTCGGCGAATGTGCGGCGGCGCTGGATTGGCTGTCCGAACAGGACTGGGTGGATAGCGCGCGCATCGGGGTATTCGGCATCTCGATGGGCGCAACCCTGGGCTATTGGCTGGCGGCGGTCGACGGGCGCGTTGCGGTCTTGGCGCAGGAATGTTGTCTGGCCGATTTCGCCGCGCTGATCGACAGTGGCGCGCATAACCTGCACGGCATCTACCTGACCATCCCCGGTTTGCTGACAGTGGCGTCAAATGGGCAGATCGCGGGACTGGTCGCCCCACGCGCGCAGTTCATCGGGATTGGCGATACCGACCCGCTGACCCCACCAATGGCCGCAGACATCGCGCTGGATCAGGTGCGCGCTGCCTATGGCGCGGCGGGCGGGCGGCTGGTGATCCACCGCGAACCCCACAGCGGGCACGTCGAAACCCCTGCCATGCGTACGGGCGTGCTGGCGTTCTTCGCCGAAACACTGGCCTAGAACCCCGGCAAACGCCTGCCACTCGCATCAAAGCCATGCAGGCTGGCCGGATCGAATGTCAGCGCGATTGCATCGCCTTTGTGCAGCACAGGCTGGCCCGAAAGCACTGCCAACACCTTGCCCGCCCCATCGGGCAGGTCGGCGTGAACCACGGATTCCGCCCCCAATGCCTCGATCAACGTCACGGTGGCGGTCAGATCGCCGTCGCCGTCCGACAGGCGCAGGTGCTGCGGGCGCAGGCCAAGGGTCAAGCGCCCCGATGCGGGCAGGGCCAGCCCCGGCAGGTGCAGCTCTCGTCCGCCATCCAGCCGGACGCGGTTTGCGCCCAGCGCCTCGGCCCCCCACAGGTTCATGCCCGGTGCCCCGATGAACCCTGCGACAAACAGGTTTGCGGGGCGATTGTAGAGGTTCAGCGGGGTGTCCACCTGTTCAACCCGGCCTGCCCGCAGCACGACGATGCGGTCGGCCATCGTCATCGCCTCGACCTGATCATGGGTCACATGGATCATCGTTGCGGCCAGACGGTCATGCAGCGCCGACAGTTCCGCCCGCATCGACACCCGCAGTTCGGCATCAAGGTTCGACAGCGGTTCATCCAGCAGAAAGGCGGTTGGGCGGCGCACAATCGCGCGGCCAATGGCAACGCGCTGCCGCTGGCCGCCCGACAACTGTCCGGGGCGGCGGGTCAGCAGCGGCTCGATCTCCAGCAGACGGGCGGCGTCGGCGATGCGGGCGTCAATCTCGGCCCGTGGCATGCGGGTGTTCTGCAAACCAAAGGCCATGTTTTGTCGCACCGTCATATGCGGATAAAGGGCGTAGGACTGGAACACCATCGCCAGCCCGCGGTCGGCGGCGCTGCGGGGCGTCACGTCCACCCCGTTAATCGCAATCGTCCCCGCAGTGGGCTTGTCCAGCCCCGCAATCATACGCAACAAGGTGGATTTGCCGCAGCCCGAAGGGCCGACGAAAACCACCAGCTCGCCATCCGCAATGGTCAGGTCGATGCCTTTCAGCACCTCGACCGCGCCATAGCTTTTGGTGATACCGGCAAGGGTGATCTGGCCCATGTGCGTCCCCTATTTCAGACCGGACCCGGCGATGCCGGTGGTGATGAACCGCTGCAGAAAGATGAAGACCAGAACGACCGGAATGATCGTGACCACGGTCATCGACAGGATGTAATGCCACTGCACGTTCAATTCGCCCGCATAGGTGTTCAGGCCGACTTGCAACGTGTAAACTTCCTTGCGCGACAGCACGATCAGCGGCCACAGGAAATCATTCCAGCGCCAGACGACCGAAAAGATGCCCAGCACCGCCAGCGCGGGCGCGGTCAGCGGCAGCACGATCCGCCAGTAGATCTGCCACTCCGACGCATGATCCATCCGCGCCGCCTCAAGCAGTTCATCCGGGATGGTCAGCATGTACTGGCGCAACAGAAAGACGCCCGTCGGCGTGGCGACGGTGGGCAGGATCACACCCCAAAGGCTGTTAAACAGGCCAACCGACGAGATGATCGAATACAGCGGCACTAGGATCACCGACAGCGGGATCATCAGCGTCGCCAGCACCAGCAGCATCACCGCGTTTCGCCCCCTGAAATCGTATTTCGACAAGGCGAAAGCGGCCATGGAATTGGTCAACAGCGTGATCAAGGTCGCCATGACCGTCACGAAGACCGAGTTTTTCAGGTACAGCAAAAAGTCAAAATGCAAAAACGGCTCGGTGTAGTTCGACCACGCAAAGCCAATCGCGCGATCGGGCCTCCGGTTGGCGATGTTCACCTTCTGGATGCCACCCGGATTGGCCGGATCGACCATCTGCGCCACCGTGCCGACGCGCCGCACCTCGGCCAGGGTCCGGGTGCCTGCGTCGTCGGTGACGATGAACAGGGGCAGCGGTTTGTCATACCCTTCAACCACAGCCATCCGCGATTCATATGGCAACGCCGAGGGCGGAAACTCTGACAATTGCGCGGGCGATTTGAACGACGACAGCACCAGCCACAGGGCCGGTCCGAACATCAGGATCACCCCTGCGGCCAGCCAGACAAAGGTAACGATGTCGGTCCAGTGCCAGAAAGCACCCCCGCGGCGCCGGGTCAAAAAGGGGATCAGGCCGGTCATTTCAGCTTGCCCCGCTTTTCGTTGCGTTTGCCGATGGCCAATTGGATCAGCGTCAGGATCACCAGCACGCCCCCCATCAGGATCGACGCGGCCGAGGCAAGGCCGGGGTTCTTCAGCAAGGACGCAAAGCCCACTTCGTAGATATACTGCGTCAGGAACAGCGTCGCCGTGCCCGGACCGCCGCCGGTCAGAACGAACGCCTCGTCAAACACCTGGACCGCGCGGATCAGCGCCAGCACGATCACCACCAGCAGATTGGGCATCAGCAGCGGCAGGGTGATGCGCCAAAAGGCACGGGCTGGGCGGGTGCCGTCCATTTCGGCGGCCTCGTACAGATCGCGCGGAATGGCCTGCAATCCGGCCAGCAGGATCAGCGCGTAAAACCCCAGATGTGCCCAGATGGTGACGCCGATCGCGGCGGCAAAGGCCCAGTTCCGTTCAATCAGCCAGTTGATCGGTTCAAACCCGCCCGACAAAAGGAACGCATTCAGCAATCCATCGCGCTGCAATATCCAGCGCCAGATCAGGCCGACCACGACCGGCGACAGCAGCACCGGGAAAAAGAACACCGCCCGCCAGAACGCCCGCGCCCGGATTTCGCGGTTCAGGATCAGGGCGGTAATGGTGGCCACGACAATCAGCATGGACACCTGCAGCACGACAAACAGCGCGGTGTTGGTCAGCGCGGTCCAGAATTGATCTTCGGCACAGGTGCCGGGGTCGGTGTAATCGGTGCAATCGAGCAGGCGCGTATATTGCGCCGCCCCCACATAGGTGCGTTCCGACAGAAACAGCGCCCCGCCCGTGGTAGTCGAATAGGCGATGTTGATCACCAGCGGCAGCAGCACGAACAGGCCAAAGATCGCCATGTTCGGGATCAGGAAAAAGGCGGCCATGCCCCCTTGGCCCGTCCAGCGCTGCCACAGGCGCAACGGCGGATCAAGCAGCCCGGCCACCCAGCCGAGGGGGGCCGTGATGACGGCCCCCAACGTATGTTTCAGGTTTGCCATGGCCCGTCAGTTGGCCGCAGCAACTTGTTCAGCGATGTCGGCGTCGATCTTGGAATAGGCTTCGTCCAGCGACATCTCGCCAGCCATGACCTGGCTCAAACGGTTGGTCAGCGCACCGTAGTAGGCCGATCCCCACTTCCACGCGGGCAGTTGGGCGGCGACAGGTTCGATCTGACCCGCCGCTTCGATGAACTTGTTCAGCGCGGCGACAACGTTCTTGTCTTCGGTCACCCAGTTCATGTTGCCACCGGCCACGACACCGGCATGGGCCGGCAGGAACAGTGTGCGTTCCGAGAATTCCTTGACCACGTCTTCACGGGCCAGGTATTCCATCACCTTGGCAACCTCTTCCGGGTTCTTGGTGTACTTCACCGCGACAAGTGCCGCCCCACCCGCAAGGCCGGAACAACCGTTGGTGCCGCAGGGCGAGCCGGTGGCAACCCAGTCGAACGCATCACCGATCTTGGTTGACAGGTTGGCGATCTGCCAGCTGCCGGAATAGTAGAACGGGATGGCCGCGTTGATGAAATCATCGGCAGCGGCCCGGTAGGTGGACCCCGACGCCGCAACCCAGGTGTCTTTCAGCATCTTGCCGTCTGCGACCCAGGTGACCAGCTTTTCGGCAAATGCCTTGGTGCCCGCGTCAACCGGGGCAGGCGCGCCGTCGGCACCGATGTAGTTCGCGCCATAAGACACGTTCGGCCCCGAAATGCGGTGACCCGACCGATCAATCGCAAACGCGGCCGCTGTGCCTTGGCTTGCCGCCACTTCGGCAGAGGCATTCACCCAGTCGTCCCAGGTCGCACCCTCGCCCGGCAGCGCAACGCCCGCCTGTTCAAACAGCGTCGCGTTGGCAAAACCGCCCGTCAGCGTCAATTGGGTCATGAACCCGGTGATCGCCTGCGAGCCGTCTTCGCGCATCCAGTCGGCGTGTTCGCCAAAATTCGTCTGCCAATAGGCCGGGTCCGACAGATAGGGCGTCAGGTCCAGCCAATGGCTCGCCAGCGCCTTGATGTTGGTCACACGGGCGATGTCGGGGCCTTCGCCCGCCTCAAGCTGGATTTGCAGTTGTTCCTGAACGACCTTGTAGGCCACGTTGTCCAGAATGACGTTGATGCCGGGATTTTCGGCGGTAAAGCGGTTCAGAAGGTCTTGGATGACCTCGCCTTCGACACCGTCGGAATACCACATGATACGGACGTCGCCCGCCATCGCGGTAGTGGTCATCAGGCCAAGGCCAAGGGCTGCAAGCCCCGTGGTGATGCGTTTCATTTACGTTTCCTCCTCTGAAGTCTGTTGTGTCTTTCGTCGTTCATCCGGCCTCTGCGGGCCGTTCGGTGCGGTTTCCGGCGACGGTCCAATCCCTTGGCGACAGAAGGCGGCCTTCGGCCTGCACCTGCCCGTCAGGGTTGAACGTCACCATACCATATTCCGGGTCCATCACGCGGATGATCCCTTTTGGCCCAGCCTCTGCGTGCAGGGTCAAATCCGTGAACCGGGTGGTGAAGGCGTCAAGCCCACCGCTTGACCCAAGCCGCAAAAGCCACCATCCCTGCCGCCCCGGCAGACGCAGTTCGCAGTTCGCCGTCGGCCCTTCGGTCAGCAGCGTCAGCGGCGCCGAAGCGCGGATGAACATCGCACCTTTCCCAGACCGGCCAACGGCGGCGTCGCCGTCAATGTGGGTTTCATCAAACGCCGGAACCGGAAACCATGCATGGGTGAAATCGGGCTGTTCGGGCTGACCATCGAACCACAGAACCGCCAACCCGCGATATTGCTGGCAACGCGGAACCGACGCCGACCCGCCCCAATAGGACGGGCGGCCATAGCCGGAATGGATCACCTCGCCCGGATGATTGATCCACGCCTGCGCGTCCGGGTTCGTGCCGATGCGGCCATGCACCAGCGTTTCCTGATAGCCCCAGTCGAACCATCGATAGGCAGCGGCAGACCCCAGCGCCCAGTCAGCGGTCTTTGCGTGGTAAAGAGCTGCAAAGTTCCCCTCGCCTTGGGTAAAGGCCCACTCCTGTTCCGTGCCCGGCGGCAGGCTGGCGCGGGCGGCAAGGGTTTCGTCCAGACGCAGCCCATGATCGCGCAGGCACAGCGCAAGACCGGGCAACGCGTGGAACCGCGCGCCGAAATTCCCCTTGCGCCACAGCATCCGGGTGATCGCTGACAACTCCAACGTGCGGCCCGCCCGCAAGGTGTGTTCGTAAGACCGCCCCTGCGCCGCGGTGATGATCCCGTGGTGGGCGGAATTGGCAACCACGGCCAGCAGCCGAGCAATGCTTGCCCCGGCGCGGTCGCGGATATCGGCATCGGGGGCCAGCGCGTGCAGGGCGGTCAGTCCCTTCAGATCAATCGGGAAATAGGGGGCCGAATTGAATTCGGCCATTTCCCAAGCCTCGAAATGGTCCAGCCAGGCGCGCACGCGGGCGGCCCCGATGACGGAGTGTTCTGCACCCGTGCGACCGGACCGGCGGAACGTCGCATCGGGCAGCAGATGCCCCGCCAGATAGGCCGACGTGTGAAACAGCAGCGCGTGGTTTTCCGAAAAATACCACTGCACGTCATTGCCCGGCTCGTCCATCCAGTAGCGATAGCCCAGCATCGCCGCATCAATCCGGGCGCGCAGCCGGTCGGACAGCAGATGCCCGAACCGCGCCCGCGACCAGATCAGCGGCACCAACGCAAAGTCGGCGCAGTCCCAGCAATCCTCGATCGCGGGCAGGGTGGCGTCGATCATCGCCTCGGTCCGTGCATCGCCCATCCCCAGCGCAAGCCGGGCCAGTGCGGCCACGGTGTCCGGTTCGGCATGGTCGGCCATCCACGCCAGCGCTTCGGCCACCCGGTCGGGCAGGGTTTCGGGGGCGTCGCCCTGCGCCTGTGGATCACACACCTCGACCCCGAAGGTGCGGGTTGCCACAAAGCCCTGAACGGTCAAAGTCAGGGTGAAATGCCGGAAATCGCCCGGCAGATCGGCCGTCTGAGCAATAGGCAGGCGCGTGGCACCTGCGGGCAAGGTGCGCGTCAGGGTCATCCCCTGATGCGACATGAAATCGCCCTCGACCCGGACGGTCACGGCGGTGTCCGCCGGGATCGGGCGCGGCAGGGTCAGCGCAACCTCGCCCCCGGTATAGGACGGCTGGTCAAAATGCATCGTCGCCAGCGCAGTTTCCACCGCCTGCGCCAGATCGGCGGGGCACGGCAGGGGAATCCCGGTCTGGCCGGACGGCCCGGACAGATAATCCACCTGAATGTAATAGCGCGCGTCACGCTCGGCCAGATCGTCAAAGAATACGGTCAGACGGTTGTCACCCGCGTTCAAAGCAACCGTGAATTCAGCGGCACTCTCTGCGTTGCGCTTGTAGGGGGCCATCCAGCCCGCCTCGGCCCCGTTGACATACAGGACCGCGCCGCCGCAGGTGCGCAGGCGCAGCGTTGCGGGACCTGCCTGATCGGCACGGATCACACATTCGGCCCATGTCGCGATGTGGGTCGGGCGAAACCAGAACCCCGACAGATCAAGTCGCGGTGACCCGAACGGCAGCCAATTGCGATCGTGCGCGAACTGCCCCTTCGGTTCGGGCCGCACCCCGCGATGGTCGGCGGCAAACTGCGTCCGGCAGGGGTATTCGTGGGGGATAAAGTTCTTGTCCTTGGTCAGGAAAAAGAACGGATCCATTTCCCCCTTCATCGGCAGGTCGGGCAGGTCATACCGCGCCTCATGCGTCGCACCCACTTGCCAGTAGGTCAGCGCGGCACCGGGGCCAAGGAGGTGTGACAGCAGTGTCATTTCAGATCGGCCACAGGAACGGGGTTGAAATCGGTGTAGGCCTGATTTTCGCCCGTCATCCCCCAGACAAAGGCATACGGCCCCGTCCCCGCCCCCATGTGAATGGACCACGCGGGCGACAGCACGATATCGCCGTTCGCCACAACCATGTGGCGCGTCTGGTCAGGCCGACCCATGAAGTGCATCACGCGGTCCTGCGCGCCCATGTCGAAATAGCAATACGCCTCCATCCGTCGTTCGTGCAGGTGGGGGGGCATGGTGTTCCAGATGCTGCCGGGCGCGGGATCGGTGATCCCCATCAGCAGCAGCGATGACGGGGCCACCTCGGGGTGGATATACATGGCAAGGCTGCGCACGTTCGCCTTGGCCGGATCGCCCATCGTCAGAACCTTGGCCTGCGATTTCGCAATCAGACGGTGCGGATGGTCGGCCCCTGCGGGAACCGAATTCATGTAGAACCACGCAGGGTTCGCCGGATCGTCGCTTTCCAGAATGACCACCGCCGCACCGCGCCCGATATACAGGATATCGCGGTTGCCCATGGCATGGCGCGTGCCGTCCACCGTGACCGCCCCCGGCGCACCCAGATTGGCGATGCCCATTTCCCGCGCGGTAAAGAACAGCGGTGTGCCCAACGCGTCGCCTTTGCCAAAGCGCAGCGCGGCGTCGGTGGGGCAGGCACCGCCCACGATCATCCGGTCGATGTGGGTATAGGTGAAACGGATTTCGCCAGGCGCAAAATGCCCCTCGACCAGATATTCCGCGCGCAGACGCGCGGTGTCATAGGATGGGATATCGGCGGGGCTGCCGCCATAGCGGACGTCCATCATTTTGTATTCCTTAGGGAAAGCTGGCCCTCGGCCTCGACCAGACACAGGATGGCAAGGGCCTGTCCGTAGCCGGTGGGCTGAAGCGGGATGTCGCGGTAAAATTGCAGGTCATGCCCCATGCGCGTGCCATAGGATACGTTCTGCACGGTGCCCGTTGCGTCGATGTTGGCCAGAACCGCGCCGACCGCCCGCCACCCGGCGGCGGCCCAGTCGGGCGTGCCGATGCCCTGCCGCGCGGCCTTCAGCAGGCCATAGGCGAACCCTGCGGTGGCACTGATTTCCTCATAACTCGTGGGGTCGTCCAGCAGGGTGCGCCAAGCACCCGATGGCGCTTGCAGCGGCAACAACGCATTCACCTGTGCGGTCAGAACCCCGGTCAGATACAGCCGGACCGACGCAGGAATATCCAGTTCGAACAGATCAAGGATGCAGGCCGTGATCCAGGCATTCCCCCGTGCCCACCGCGCACGGGCAAAGTTGTGCCGCCCGGCAAACGTCCAGCCGTGGAACCACAACCCGGTAGCCGGGTCAGACAGATAACGCGTGTGAACAAGAAATTGCCGGATCGCCTCGTCCACCAGATCGGCACGACCCGACGCCTGACCGTAGCGGGCCAGGAACAGTGCGGCCATGAACAGCGTGTCATCCCACAACTCGCCCGGATTCACCTTGTCGGACACGTCGTGCTGCAGGCCGCCCTCTTCGGTGCGGGGTGCGTCGCGCAGCACGCGGGTGGCCCAATCTTCCAGCGCGCCCTGCCAACGCGGATCGCGGGTTTCTGCCCACAGCATCGACAATGCCAGCATGGGGGCCGTGGTGTTGATGTTCACATCGGGCAGGCCGCGCGCAAGGGCGTGGTCATACCACCCCTCGATCAATGCCAGCAGACCCGGATCACGGTGGCGCAACCACAACTGCACCAGGCCATACAGCCCCACGCCCTGCGGCCATTCCCACGCGTCAAAGCTGATGTAGTCGCCCGCCGTGCCGTCAAGGTTCGGCTCGCTGTACGTCCCGTCATGGCGCAGCGCGGTCATGCCGGTGACAAGTTGGTTCAGGCGGTGCTGCAAATCGGCCGCGTCGGGCTGCATGGCCCCCTCCCCTTGGTTTCTGTGTCGCAGGATTGGGGATGAAAATGATTTGCACAATTTGTAAATTTTTTGCATGCCCGCAGGGGGCAGGGGAATGCTATGACCGGAAAACGCGGAAAGATCAGCAGACGGATAAGGATGGAGGATTTGGCGCAAAGCTGTGGCGTGTCGATCGCCACCGTCTCGCGCGCTTTGTCGGGGGGTGCGGGCGTGCGGCCCGAAGTGGTCGATATCATCCAGCGCGCGGCGCAGGACTTCAGCTATGCGATGCCGTCCTCCCTTGCTGGTCAGACGATTATGGTTCTCGCCAGCGCGGCAGCCATGGTTGACTATTCCCGCAGCCAGTTCACCCTGAACGTGATGCAGGGACTTGAGGAACGCGCCGGTTTCCTGCGCGCCCATGTCGTGACCCGCGCCATCGGCACGCCCGACGAAGAACGCCTTGCCCTCCAACAGGCCCAAGTCGACCCCGGCATCGCGGGCCTTTTGTTCCTGACGCTGGACGACGAGGAAATGCTGGCCCCCATACGCGGGTTTGCCAAACCCGTGGCACTGGTGAACGGTGACGATCCCCTGATGCAACTGTCCAGCATCGCGCCCAGCAATCGCGCAGCGGCGGCCCTGGCGACTGATCATCTGCGCGCCCTTGGCCATCGGCGCATCCTGTTTCTGATGCGGCGCGGACGGCGCACGATCGAACGGCGGTTCGAGGGATGGCGTGACCGCATGTTCCCCGGCCGCGACCACAATCCGGGTCTGGTGGTCGAGGTGTCGGACTGGCTGCCCGATCTTGCGGCACAGGCGATCCGGGACCGGCTGGCGCGGCAGGGCTGCGATTTCACCGCCATTCTGGCGGCGGGCGATGTGCTGGCCCTTGGCGCGATGCAGGCGCTGACCGAGTCCGGGATCGACGTGCCCGGGCGCGTGTCCGTCATGGGGATGGACGGCCTGCCGCAGGGCGCGTTCCACAACCCGGCCCTGACCGCGATCGCCATGCCCATGCGCGACATCGGGGCGGCCGCTGTCGATCTGCTGCGCGATCTGCAATCCGGTCTGCCCCTGCCCGCCCGGCGGATCGAACTGGCGTGCCACCTGATCGAACGCGGGTCTTGCGCGCCCTGCAAGGCGTGACCCCACGTTGGGGGTCGCATCACCGGGCTGGGACAGCGCGCGCATCGTCATCCGCCCGACCGAAAGCCGCCATAGCCGCCTTGGCTAAACACCAGCGGCGCGCCATCGCCAAACGCCGCGCGCAGGACGCGACCAAGGATGATCAGATGATCGCCCCCGTCGTGGGCGGCGTGTCGGGCACAGTCGAAACGAGCCAGAACACCGGGCAGAACCGGAATACCTTCGGGCGTGGTGTCCGTCGGCAAGCCGTCAAACCCCGCCCCACCGCGCACGAAACGCGCGCTGAGATCGGCCTGATCCTCGGCCAGCACATGAATGCCGAACAGGGGCGCATTGGCGAACAGGGCAAAACGGCTGGAACTGCGCGCGGGCGACCACAGCACAAGCGCCGGGTCCAGCGACACGGCGGCAAAGCTGTTCGCGGTGAACCCCATTGGCCCCTGCGGCGTGGCGATGGTCACGACCACGACCCCAGTCGCAAAACGGCCCAGTGCATCGCGCAGGGCACGGGTGTTTCCGGTATCGGGGATGAACCCCTGCATTTCGGGGGTGGCACCGTCGGGCATCACGCGACCTCGCGGCCAAGGGCCATGGAATACAGCTCGAACCAGGTCACACGGTCCATTTCGATGCGCAGCGCGTCTGATATGCCCGCAATCCGCGACAGGCTGTTTGTGCCCAGAACGGGCAGGATGCGCGCGGGGTGGCGCAGCAGCCATGCGACGGCAACCGCAGTCCAGTCCGTGCCGTGATCGGCGGCGATGGCGGCGAGTCGTTCGCGCAAGGGCGCGCTTGATTCCGCCAGCAATCGGCCACCGGCCAAGGGCGACCATGCCATTGGCACGACCCCGCGTTCCTGATGAAAGGCGATGTCACCATTGGTGAACGCACCATGCGCCATCAGGCTTAGTTCCAGTTGATTGGTCACAAGGGGCTGCGTCATCGCCGATTGCAGCAGGGTGAAATCCCACGGGCGAAAGTTCGACACGCCCACCGCGCGGACTTTGCCGCTGGCGACCAGCGCATCCAGACAGGCCCCGGTTTCCATATGATCCATCAGCGGATCAGGCCGGTGGACCAGCAACAGGTCGATCCGGTCGGTCGCGAGATCGCGCAGACTGATTTCCACGCAGGCGGTGATATGCAGCGCAGATGTGTCGTAATGCTTGACCCTTGCGGCGGCATGGCGGCCGACCGGGGCGACGATGTCGCATTTGGTGACGATCTCGACGCGGTCACGCAGACCGGGGGCGGCGCGAAAGGCGTTGCCCAGCAGCGCCTCGGCGGTATAGCCGCCATAAATGTCGGCCTGATCGATTGTCGTGATGCCTTGGGCCAGACACGCCTCGACCTTGGCCTGAACATGGGCGGGGGTGGTGTCCTGATCATCACCCAGCCGCCACATGCCATAGACAAGGCGCGATACATCCAAGGGGCCAAGGGCCACACGTTCCATCATCATCAGCGGCGTTCTCCGATGCCCAGCGGGGTGGGCGGGGTGGTTGCAGGCACGCGCCCATATTCATGGGGCAACGAGCAGGTTTTCAGATGCGGCAGAACCTTGCTGCCGAAGTGATCCGCCTCATCCAGATGGGGATAGCCCGAAAAGATGAAGGCGCGGATGCCCATCTTCTGATAAGCCTCGATCTCGGACATAACCTGATCCACCGATCCGACAAGCGCCGCACCACAACCTGACCGCGCGCGACCGATGCCGGTCCACATATGCGGCTCGATATAGCCGAACTGATCGGCCAGTTCGCGCGCGCGGGCCTGATGGGCGACGCCAAGGCTGATGCTGTCATGCGCGCGGTTTCGGATCAGCTTGCCGTATTCGTCGTCCAGCTTTGACACCAGATGTTCGGCATAGTCCCGCGCCTCGGCCTCGGTGTCGCGGACGATCATGTGGACGCGCAACCCGTAGTCCAGCGTGCGGCCATGCGCCGCCGCGCGGGCGTGGACGTCGCGCATCCGCTGGGCCAGTTGGTTCTTTGGTTCCGGCCACATCAGATAGACGTCGCATTGCGCGCCGCACAGTTCCAGCGCGTCGGGGGAATAACCGCCAAAGTATAACAGCGGGCCACCGTTCTGCTGATAGGGCCGCGCCGGATCGGTCGGCACGCCTTTGAACTGATAAACCTCGCCTTCGTGGTCGATCATGTCGCGGGTCCAGGCCTGACGCAGGATTTCCACCACCTCGTGGCTGCGCTTGTAGCGATAGGCGCTGCTGGCGACTTCGCCCGGAAAATCGGACGAGATGACGTTCAGCGTCAGGCGCCCCTGCAACATATGGTCCAGCGTGGCCACGGTTCGGGCCAGCATGATCGGCTGCACCTCGCCGCACCTGAGCGCGGCAAGGAAGTTGATGCGGTCGGTGATCGGCGCACAACCTGCAACGAAGGACAGCGTGTCCTGCCCGACCTGATACGATGACGGGCACAGGATGTTGCGAAACCCATGCGCCTCGGCCCGTTTGACGATGCGAGAGCAGTGATCCCAGCTTGACCGCAGCCGCCCGTCGGGCACGCCAAGGTATTCGTAATCATCCGAACACAGGGCGGCAAACCAGCTGACTTCGGCTGCGTTCAGATCGGGCGAGGTGATGGGGACGACGGTCATGCGACGGATGCCTTCTGCCTTGCACTTTCCCCTTGCGTAGCATCCGCCATGATGTAGATCAATACTGTATCAATTTTGGACACTGCGCGTCGATATGGCACAGACGGGTTCCCTGCCGCTTTACCAGCAGATCAGCGAACTGCTGATCCGTGACATCGCGTCGGGCCGTCTGATCGATGGGGAAAAGCTGCCGCCCGAGCGGGATATGGCGGCGCAGATGGGCATCGCGGTCGGTACCCTGCGGCAGGCGTTGCGCGATCTGACCGGCAAAGGGATGCTGACGCGGGTGCAGGGTTCGGGCAACTATGTGCGCGCCATACCCAACCCTGCATCGGTCTATGCCATGTTCCGACTGGAATTGCAGTCGGGCGGCGGCCTGCCCACAGCACGGGTTCTGTCGGTTGACCGGATGACCAAAGACTCCGCGCTGCCCCGCTTTGGCACCAGCCACGATGCACACCGCATCCGGCGGCTGCGGTATCTGTCCGGCGTGGTCGCGGCGGTCGAGGAAATCTGGCTGGACGGTGATCAGGTGGACAAGATCGGCCCCGGTGAATTGTCGGAATCGCTGTATCTTTACTATCGGCAACGCCTTGGTCTGTGGATCGCCCGCGCCGATGATTCCATCGGCCAAGGCCCCGTGCCGGACTGGGCACCGGCTGAATTCGCCCACCCCCCCGGCACCCCCCTGCCAAAGATCACCCGGATCAGTTACGCGCCCGACGGCACCGCGGTCGAGGCGTCGCTCAGCTGGTTTGACCCCAATACCGTGCGCTATGTCGCGCGTCTGAAATAGGACAGGACCATGAAAGCAGTGCGCTACGGCATCATCGGCTGCGGCATGATGGGACAAGAACACCTGCGCAACATCGCCCTGCTGCCCGAGGTAGAGGTGGTGGCGATTTTCGAACCCGATGCCGCGATGCGCGCACGGGCGGTCGAACTGGTGCCGGGGGCGGTCTTTGTCGACTCGGTCGCGGCGGTTCTGGCGGTGTCTGCGGTCAACTGCCTGCTGATCGCGTCACCAAACCACATGCATCTGGCGCAGTTGCAGGTCATCGCCGCGACGCGCGCGCTGCCCATCCTGTGTGAAAAGCCGCTGTTCACCGATCCCGCCGACGCAGGCAGTCTGGCCGCGCTGCGTGCCGCTTATCCCGCGCCGATCTGGGTGGCGATGGAATACCGCTATATGCCGCCCGTCGCCCACTTGCTGCAACAGGCCGCTGCGACGACCGGCGGGGTGCGGATGCTGACGATCCGCGAACACCGCTTTCCCTTTCTGGAAAAGGTAGGCGACTGGAACAGGTTCAACCACAACACCGGCGGAACTCTGGTCGAAAAATGCTGCCATTTCTTTGATCTGATGCGCCTGATTGCGGGCTGCGATCCGGTGCAGATCATGGCCAGTGGCGGGCAGGCAGTGAACCATCTGGACGAAAGCTATGACGGGCAGACGCCGGATATCTGGGACCATGCCTATGTCATCGTCGAATTCGAAAGCGGCCTGCGCGCGATGCTGGAGTTGTGCATGTTCGCCGAAGGCGCGCGCTATCAGGAAGAGATTTCCGCCGTCGGCCCCTTGGGAAAGATCGACTGCCTTGTTCCCGGTCCGGGGCGGTTCTGGCCCTCCCATCTGGGTGCGCCGCCGGTCCCCCAGGTGATCGTCAGCCCGCGTCATCCCAAAGGCCCCCGTGTGCTGGATGTGCCGGTGGATCCCACACTTCTGGCGGCGGGGGATCACAACGGATCGACCTATTACCAACACCGCTGCTTTGCCGATGTGGTCATGGGCAAGCAGACGGTCGAGGTGTCGCTGACCGATGGCTGGTGGGCCGTGGCCATGGGCATGGCGGCACAACAATCGGCGCGCACCGGGCAGGCGGTGGATATGGCCGTATTCGCGCCAAGGTGACCGCTACGCCGGATCAAGGTCCAGCCACAGCTTGCCGTCGCGGTATTCGCCCCGGATCAAGTGCCCGGGTTCGCGCACCTCTGGGTGGTCTTCGGTCCAGTCGCGATAGCGGTCGTTGGTGACGATCCGCGCGCCCAGATCGCGGGCGGCGGCCAGAACGGTCGGGTCCGCCGGGGTGCCTTTGGCGACCACCATCACCCGGTCTGCGGGCAGGCCCAACTGCCTGCCAAAGGCAAAATCATGCTGATACTTGCCTGAAATCAGGTATCCGGCGTTTGCGTCAAACACCACGCCGGGGGTGTAACCAAGGCCGGTCAGGTGGCGCAGCACCTCGCGCACCGTTTCGATCTGGGGGGTGCCGTCCTTCCAATGCATCACGTTCGATCCGTCGACTACGATCCACTTCGGCGCCGGAGCGTCCTTTCTTCGGACAACCTGCCCGCGACGCCGGGGCGGTGGGACCGGCGCGTCTGCCTTGCCGCGCCGCAGATAAGCCGCCAAAAGCAGGTACAAGCTTGCAATCACGCAAGGAACGGCAAGCAACAGATAGTCCAGTTGCCCCGGCAGGATGACAGCAACAAGTGCGCCACCCAGCGACCAGATTAACAGAAGAAATGGAACTTTCATCCCGGCAGGCTAGCGCGCGTTTTCATCTCCGCCAAGGGGCGGGCACCCAGCGTCTGGTGACATGATCAGTGCCCACCCTGCCCCCAGGGGCCGTGGTGCAGGGGTTCGCCGTCCAGCCGATCAAAGCCGTGTGCACCAAAAAAATCGCGCTGCGCCTGAATCATGTTGGCGGTCGAACGGGCCGTCCGCATCAAATCAAACCACGCAAGGCCCGCCCCCAGTGCCGGAACCGCCAAACCGTTCAACGCGCCCGTGGAAACAACACGCCGCAAGTCGGGCGTGGCGGCGCGCAGCAGGTCGGCAAAGAACGGTGCCAGCATCAGGTTGCGCCCCGGCGCCTCGGTCAGGGCGCTGGCCATGTCGTTCAGCATGGTTGATCGAATGATGCACCCGGCCCGCCAGACCCGCGCGATGTCGGGCAAGGGCAAGGTCCAGCCAAAGGCGGCGGATGCCTCGGTCATCATGGCGAAGCCTTGGGCATAGCACAGGATCTTGCCCGCAATCAGCGCCTGCTCCAGCGCGGCAAGCGTCAGGATTTCCGGTGCCAAACGCACGGGGGCCGCGCCGAACACCGCCTGCCCCGCCTGCCGTTCGGTCAAACGGGCCGACGTGTTGCGCGCCATCACCGCCGCCTCGATCACCGGAATAGGGGCGGACAGATGTTGCGCCTCGATCGCGGTCCAGCGGCCCGTGCCCTTTTGCCCCGCCCGATCGAGAATGACGTCCAGCATCGGAGCACCGGTGAAGGGGTCTGTAGCCGCAGCGACATCGCCCGCGATTTCGATCAGGTAAGACCGCAGCGACCCTTCATTCCAGGTCTTGAATACGGCGGCGATTTCGGGCGCGGTCAGACCCATGCCGTCGCGCATCACGCCATAAACTTCGGCGATCATCTGCATGTCGGCATATTCGATGCCGTTGTGGACCGCCTTGACGAAATGCCCCGCCCCGGCCTGCCCCATCCACGTGGCACAGGCGGTGCCGTCATGACGCGCGGCAATTGCCGTCAGAACCGGGGCGACGCGGTCCCAGTCGGCCCGGTCGCCGCCCCCCATGATCGATGGGCCGTGGCGCGCACCCTCTTCGCCACCCGACACGCCGATGCCCATGAAACGCGGGCCGCCCGTCGCCAGCGCCCGACGGTTGGTGTCGTGAAAATTGGCGTTGCCTGCATCAATGATCAGATCGTCGGGGCCCAGAAACGGGGTCAGGGCGGCAATCTGATCATCAACCGCCTGCCCGGCCGGCACCATCAGGATGATGGCGCGCGGCGGCGCGATGGCCTGCACCAGATCTGCCAGCGTTTCCGTCGGCACGATGTATCCTGCAAGAGGCCCGGCATCGGCGGCGAACAGGCGCGTCACTTCGGTTGTGCGGTTCCAGACGGCGATGCGAAAACCCTTTTCGGCGATATTCATCGCCAGTGCGGTGCCCATCGTTCCAAGGCCGATCAGACCGATTTCCGCTTGTGTCACGGCCATTGCATGCCCCGTCTGTTCAAAGTGATCGCATAAAGGCTGGTCGTTGCGGTGATGAACAGCCGGTGTTTCGCACGCCCCCCAAAACAGAGATTCGACACGGTTTCGGGCACCAGAACCTTGCCCAGCAGATCACCCTCGGGCGACAGGCAGTGCACACCATCGCGGGCAGAGGACCACAGGTTACCGTCACTGTCCACCCGGAGGCCATCAGCGCACCCGGGGTCGATGACGTGAAACACCGCACCACCACGCGGGCGGCCTGTGGCCAGGTCGAACACGCGGATATGCTGCGGATCACCCTGAAACATTCGCCCGGTGTCCGATACATACAGGCGGGATTCGTCCGGGCTGAACGCCAGACCATTGGGGCAGGCGAAATCGGTCAGCACCGCCTCGATGGTGCCGTCGGGGTCAATGCGGTAGACGTGGCAGGGCAATTCCTGTTCGGCCTGAAACCCTTCGTAACTGGTGATGATCCCGTAATGCGGATCGGTGAACCAGATAGAGCCGTCCGATTTCACCACCACGTCGTTGGGCGAATTCAACGGCTTGCCGTCATAGCGGTCAGCGATGACCGTGATGCTGCCGTCATATTCGGTGCGCGTCACCCGGCGGGTGCCGTGTTCGCAACTGATCAACCGGCCCTGCCTGTCACGGGTGTGACCGTTGGAATAATTCGACGGTTGGCGGAACGTGGTCAGCCCCGCATCTGACCAGCGCAGGATGCGGTTGTTGGGGATGTCGGAGAACAGCAGACAATCGGCATCGCCAAACCAGACCGGCCCTTCGACCCAATCAAACCCGGTGGCCAGCCGCTTTACCGGGGCGTTCCCCATGCTATAGCTGGCAAAGCGGGGGTCGATCACCTGCACGCTGGACATGTGGGCCATCCTTTCCCTTGCCGCTGCATCGTAACGACACCTGTCCCTTCAGTTCAAACCCAAAGGACCGCCACTGATGAGCTTTTCCATTGCGACGAAAACCCTGACAGATGCGGCGGTGTTGGCGATGCTGACGGCGGGGCAGGCGCAGGCCACGGCGATGGGTCAACCGCAATGCATCGTGGTGGTCGATGCAAGCGCGGTTGAATTGGGCGTGCTGCGGATGCGGGGATCGCGCGTGCTGTCGATGAAATCGGCGACGGCCAAGGCGCGCACCGCCGCATCGACCGGCCAGCCAAGTGGTGCCATCGCCGAAGCGTCACGCCTGATCCTTGCGGCGGCGACCGGCGGGGCTGTCACCGGCCTGCCGGGCGGATTGCCCATCCGGCTGGACGGCGTGCTGGTCGGCGGGATCGGGGTCGGATCAGGCAGCGGCGCACAGGATGAAGAGGTGGCGCGTGCCGCGTTGGCGGCAATCGGGGCGGACCCGGTCTAAGGAAATCACAGATGTGGCCAAAAGCCTAGAATCAGGGGAAATTCGAATGGCACCGGGACTGTTCGATCTGACGGGCCGTTGTGCCCTGATCACAGGATCGTCGCAAGGCATCGGCCTTGCACTGGCGCGCGGTCTGTCGCAGGCGGGGGCAAGCGTCGTGCTGAACGGGCGCGATGCGGTGAAACTGGCGGCAGCGGCAGAGACCATACCTGGCGCGCGGACGCTGTCCTTTGACGCAACCGACCACGCGGCGGTGCGCGCCGCCGTCGATGGGTTTGAGGTCGATCACGGGCCCATCGACATTCTGGTGAACAACGCCGGGATGCAGCATCGCGGCCCGTTGGAAGACTTCCCCGTTGACGCGTTCGAGCGCCTGCTGCGCACCAATATCTCGACCGTGTTCAACGTGGGTCAGGCCTGCGCGCGCCACATGATCGCACGCGGAAAGGGCAAGATCATCAACATCGCCAGCGTGCAAACCGCGCTCGCCCGGCCCGGCATCGCGCCCTACACGGCGACAAAGGGGGCGGTCGGAAACCTGACCAAGGGCATGGCGACGGACTGGGCGAAACACGGGCTGAACTGCAACGCAATCGCACCGGGATATTTCGACACACCACTGAACGCCGCCCTTGTCGCGGATGCAGAGTTTTCCGGCTGGCTCGAAAAGCGCACCCCGGCGGGCCGTTGGGGCCGGGTTGAAGAATTGGTCGGTGCCTGCATCTTTCTGGCGTCGGATGCCGCATCCTTTGTCAACGGCCACGTCCTTTATGTAGACGGAGGCATAACGGCGTCGTTGTGATGCTGTCGCGCAGTTGATCGCCGTTTGCGGCAGATCATTGGCAGTAACAGGACAGGTTGTCACGTTCATAGCCGATGGCAGGTCAAAGAAGGGCGGAATGCGCAATGAAAAAGGAACATCAGTTCCACTTCTGGTACTTCGCGTTCGCCTTCATGGGGCTGTTGCTGTTTCAGGGCTGGTGGACCAACACCGCCATGACCGAACAGATCACCTACAGCCGTTTCCTTGATCTGCTGCAGGCGGATCAGGTCGCCAGCGTGCAGGTGTCAACTGATAGGATCAACGGGCGCTACCGCGAGCCGATGGATGGGCGCAGTTTCTTTGTCACCACCATCGTTCCAAAAGACCTGTCCGACCTGCTGGCTCGGAACAAGGTGGAATTCGAAGGCACGATTGAAAATACCTTTATCGCGCAGATCGTGTCATGGGTGGCGCCGCTGCTGCTGATCATCGGTTTCTGGATGTTTCTGGCCCCGCGATTGGCCGAACGGCAGGGCGGGTTGATGAGCGTGGGAAAATCGCACGCCAAGGTTTATGTCGAAACCGATACCGGCGTGACCTTCGACGATGTGGCCGGCGTGGACGAGGCGAAGGCCGAGTTGAAAGAGATCGTCGATTTCCTGAAAGACCCGCAGAAGTATGGCCGCTTGGGTGCCCATATCCCCAAAGGCATCCTGCTGGTCGGTCCACCGGGCACGGGCAAGACCCTGTTCGCCCGCGCCGTGGCGGGCGAAGCGAAGGTGCCGTTCTTTTCCATCTCGGGTTCGGAATTTGTGGAAATGTTCGTAGGCGTCGGGGCCGCACGGGTGCGCGACCTGTTCGATCAGGCGCGCAAAGCCGCCCCCTGCATCATTTTTATCGACGAACTGGACGCCTTGGGTCGCAGGCGCGGAACGGGCGGGTTTGGCGGGCATGACGAAAAGGAACAGACGCTGAACCAGCTTTTGTCCGAACTGGACGGCTTCGACCCGCGCGAGGGGATCGTTCTGCTTGCCGCCACCAACCGGCCCGAAATCCTTGACCCTGCCTTGCTGCGGGCGGGCCGGTTTGACCGGCAGATCGTGGTGGATCGCCCCGACCGTGGCGGCCGGGCCGCCATCCTGCGGGTGCATCTGAAAAAGGTGAAAGTCGCCAAGGGATTGAATATTGACGAAATCGCCGCTCTGACGCCGGGGTTCACCGGGGCCGAACTGGCCAATCTGGTGAACGAGGCCGCCATTCACGCCACGCGCCGCAATGCGCAAAGTGTCGACATGCAGGATGTCACCGCCGCCATCGAACGCATCGTCGCTGGGATGGAGCGGAAAGGCCGGGTTCTGAACGCTACCGAACGCCACGCGGTCGCCTGCCACGAGATGGGCCACGCGCTGGCCGCAGCATCCTTGCCCGGCGCGGACCCTGTGCAAAAGGTTTCAATCATTCCCCGGTCCATCGGGGCGCTGGGATACACGCTGACCCGCCCGACCGAGGACCGGTTTCTGATCACGAAAACCGAACTCGACAACCGTCTTGTCCTGCTGCTGGCCGGACGTGCGGCCGAAGAATTGACGATGGGCGAAATCTCGACCGGGGCCGCTGACGATCTGGCGCGGGCGACCGACATTGCCCGGCAGATCGCCACCCGTTATGGTATGTATCCCGCCTTGGGCCAATCCGTGCTGGAACAGGAACGGGGCAGCTTTCTGGGCGATGATTCCATGACCTTCACCCCGCGCGACCACGCCGACGCCACCGCGCGCGAGGTCGACCTTGCCGTGCGCGACATGCTGACCGTTGCCTATGACCGCGCAAAACAGGTTCTGGCCAACCGGCGGGCCGATCTGGATGCAGGCACCGCCCTTCTGTTGGAACGCGAAACGATCACGCCGGATGATTTTCCGGCACTGCGCGCACCGATGTGACGAACTTTCGGTCAGGAACCCTAAGACACCGCCAGATACGCGCCGAAGCGGGCTTGAAAAGACAAGGTGCGACCCACACCTAATCCACGCGGGCCGGGCCCCTCTGACGACGCATGTCGTGATGTCGGACCGCATCGAGTGCGCTCGATCCAAGCCCGGTTTCCGCAGTTCGGTGCATGGCGACAGCGCAGGAATGTCTTGACGAGGTCGCGCATGGATACCCTGCTGTTTACCCTATTTCTTGGAACACCGCTTTGGCTGTGGTTCACCTTTCTGACGGTTGTGCTGATGTTGCTGGTTTTCGATCTTGGCGTTTTGAACAAGACCGACCACGAGATTGGCGTAACGGAAAGCCTGAAACTTTCCGCGTTGTACATCACCCTTGGCGTCGCTTTTGGCGGGTTCGTCTGGTTCCAACTGGGCGCACAGGCGGCGGCCGAGTACATGACGGCATTCGTTGTCGAAAAGACGCTGGCGCTGGACAACGTGTTCGTCATCGCACTGATCTTCAGCTACTTCGCCATCCCCCGCGCCTATCAGCACCGGGTGCTGTTCTGGGGTATCTTGGGCGTCATCGTGCTGCGCGGTGTGATGATTGGCGTCGGGGCGACGCTGGTCGCGGAATACGGCTGGGTGCTATATATCTTTGCGGCCTTCCTGATCTTTACCGGCATCAAGATGCTGGTCACCGACGAACAGGAAATGGACCTGAACGCCAACCCCGTGCTGCGCTTCATGCGCAGGCGGTTCCGGGTTACAGACCGTCTGCACGCATCTGATTTCTTTGTTGCGCAGGCTGACCCTGCGACGGGGCGGATGGCGCGGTACATGACGCCGCTGTTTCTGGCGCTCGTCCTGATCGAAATCGCGGATCTGGTCTTTGCCGTTGATTCCGTTCCGGCCGTTTTTGCAATCACCACCGATCCCTATATCGTCTACACCTCGAATATCTTTGCCATCCTTGGGCTGCGCGCATTGTATTTCGCATTGGCCGCAGTGCTGCATCGGTTCCACTACCTGAAATATGCGCTGGCGATCCTGCTGATCTTCATCGGGTCCAAGATATTTGTCGCCGATCTGGTGGGCTGGCAGAAATTCCCGGCGTCCTGGTCGCTGGGGATCACCTTTGCGATCCTGACGGTGGGCGTGCTGTATTCGCTGTGGCGCAGTCGGAATGACGCGCCGACTGCGGCGACGACGGACGCCTGACCCGGACGGTCCGCCGCGCAGGAACCAGGCGCGGCGGGCCGATCAATTGCCTTGATTTCCGGCACCACACTTGCCAAGCAGGGATCGGGCCGGGAAAGGGATTTTCAAGTGACCGAACTGTTCATCTCGCAATTGCTGGATCCGTTTCGCATCGGGTTGATCGTGGCGCTTGTCATCACCGCGACGCGCACGCGCGGCGTCACCGGGACGGTTCTGCCGCTGGCGTTGGGGGTGGGATTCATCGCGCTGATGCTGCCCATGACCATGGCAGGTGCCATGGGTGAACCATTGGTCCGTCTGGCGGGCGTGGGTGTGGTGTCAAACACCGTCTTGCTGGCCATCGTGCTGGCGGCAAGGGCTGTCTTCCTGCGGCTGCGCAGTTAGGCGTCCAACTGGCGGTGAATTTCGTCGCGCAGCGCCTTCAGCTCAAACGGTTTGGTGATGAAACCGTCGGCCCCCACCTCAAAACATTTGGCGCGTTGCAGGGTCGATCCACGCGCGGTCATCATGACGACCTTGACCCCTTTCAGCGCAGGGTCGCGGCGGATGTCGCGGCAGATGTCATATCCCGACACTTCGGGCAGCATGATATCCAGAAGAACAAGGTCGGGCGTCGTCTGGCGAATGCGGGAAATGGCGTCAGACCCACTGGCCACACGATCATGCGACAGCCCTTCGCGCAGGATGACATACTCCAGCGCCGCAGCAATGTTGTCTTCGTCTTCGACGACAAGCACATAGCGAAGGGCGGATTTGTCGGCCATGTCTGCCACTGTCCCGATCATCGTTACTGAAAGAGGCGCGCGCACGGCCCCTTGCAGAATGGATGGCAAAAAAGCGAACTGTTACACGTCAGGAATAAAGACAGGCCGGGGGTTTGCGCCCCCGGCCTGATCCGTTTCGTTACTTCGCCGCGTCGTCCGCGAAGATCGACTTTTTGTGCGTGCCACCCGGAACGAAGATCGTGCCGATGACAACCGTCATCAGGGCGACGACGATCGCATACCACAGACCGGCGTAGATGTTGCCGGATTGGGCCGAGATAGCGAACGCGGTCGCGGGCAGCAGACCACCGAACCAACCGTTACCGATGTGGTAGGGCAGCGACAGACCCGAGTAGCGGATCCGCGTCGGGAACAGTTCGACCAGCATCGCGGCAATCGGGCCGTACACCATCGTCACAAGGATGATGAGGTAGGTCAGAATGGCGATGATCGTCAGTTTCTGTGCCGTAAAGATGTCGAAGAAGTTCGCGGCTTTCGCCACGGTCGTGTTGTCGGCAGCAACCATCGGATAGCCCGCGGCGGTCAGCGCGTCGTTAACGGCTTTCTCAAACGCGGACTTGGCACCTTTGGCCGCATCCAGCGTTGCCTGTGCCGCGTCGATAGCAGCCTGATCGGTGCCAGCTTTTGCGGTTTCCAGCGCAGCCGTTGCTTCGGCGATCGCAGCGGTGTTGGCCGCAGCGTCATAGGACGGGATTTCCGTCTCGCCGATCTTGACGGTGGCAACGGTGCCAGCCGGAGCATCGACGGTGGTCGAGTTCACCGAAGTCCGCGACAGCTGCGCCTTGGCGATGTCGCAAGAGTTGGTGAACTTCACAGTGCCGGTCGGGTTGAACTGGAACGAGCAGTCTTCCGGATCGGCGGTCACGACGACCGGGGTCTGCTGGGCCGCGTGCAGTGCCGGGTTCGCGGTCTTTGTCAGCAAGGTGAAGACCGGGAAATAGGTGATGGCCGCGATCAGGCAGCCCGCCAGGATGATCGGCTTGCGGCCGATACGGTCAGAGAGCGAGCCGAAGAAGATGAACCCACCCGTACCAAGGATCAGCGACCATGCCACGAACACGTTGGCCGAGAAGCTGTCGACCTTGACGACGTTCTGGATGAAGAACAGCGCATAGAACTGACCCGAGTACCACACCACAGCCTGACCAGCGGTCAGACCCAGCAGGGCGATCAGGGCAAT
This sequence comes from Pseudomonadota bacterium, assembly GCA_040385245.1. Lineage (GTDB taxonomy): Bacteria > Pseudomonadota > Alphaproteobacteria > Rhodobacterales > Rhodobacteraceae > JAZKHT01. The sequence continues at coordinate 64,377 of JAZKHT010000007.1, forward strand.
CTTGGCGTTTTTCCACTGACCAAACGCTTCGCGCAGCGGAGCCTTGGACTGTGCGCCTTCGTTCTTCATTTTCTGGAAGGCCGGGGATTCGTTCATCTGCAGGCGGATGTAGAGAGAAATCGCCAGCAGGAAGATCGAACCCAGGAACGGGATACGCCAGCCCCAGGCGTTGAACGCCTTCATCATCTGCGGTGTGCCGTCGATGTTCATGACAGCAGCGCCAACAGCGTCCAGCACGGGCTGATCCGGGTAGTTGCCGTTCACATATCCCTGAACCATCAGGATAACGATCAGCGACAGCAACAGACCAAGCGTGGCCGTGGTCTGGATGAACGCGGTAAAATAGCCGCGCTGGTTGGACGGGGCATGTTCGGCCACATAGACCGCAGCACCACCGTATTCACCACCCAGAGCAAGACCCTGGGCCATACGCAGCGCGATCAGGATGATTGGCGCAGCAACGCCCCACGACTGATAGCCGGGCAGCAGACCGACCAGGAACGTCGACAGGCCCATGATCAGGATTGTGGCAAGGAAGGTGTACTTCCGGCCGATCAGGTCACCCATCGCACCAAACACCAGCGCGCCGAACGGGCGCACGATGAAACCGGCCGCAAACGCCAGCAACGCAAAGACGTTGCGGGTCGCTTCGGGGAATGCGGTGAAATACTGGGCGCCGATGATGGCAGCCAGCGAACCGTACAGGTAAAAGTCATACCATTCGAAGATCGTGCCGGCGGAGGAAGCAAGGATAACCTTCTTCTCTTCCCCGGTCATCGGACGTGAGCGATCCCTCACGTTCATGTCAGTCGTTGCCATTAGGCGTCCTCCATGTTTCAGGTCTCAAGGACCAGACTTTTTACTGATCGCACGGCCCCGTTGGCCCGGATTTCGCCGGGGCGGGGCGTCCTTTCCGACCGGGGCCGGGTTCGGGCGCAGCTTGCGTCACGCTTGCGCGATCCGCTTTCCGTTTCTTTCTTTCCGTGACCGAGGGCGCCCGGACACGTCCCCCCGTTTATGCCGACACGCGCCTTACGATTTTCCCGAGCGACTGGCGGATATCGGCGATGGGTCCCATCGCGTCGATCCGTTCCAGCACGCCACGGCCTTCGTAATAGGCGATCAGCGGTGCCGTCTGCGCGTGATATGCCTTCAGGCGTTCGCGCACAGTTCCGGCGTTGTCGTCGGCGCGGCGCTTGAACGCCGTGCCGCCGCATTTGTCGCAAACACCCGCGGCGGCGGGCTGCTTGAATTCGTCGTGGTATCCCTCGCCGCAGGCGGCGCAGGTGTATCGGCCCGAAACCCGGCCAACCATCGCCTCGTCATCCACCTCAAGGCTGATGGCGGCGGTGACCTTCTGGCCGGTGGCCGACAGCAAAGCGTCCAGGGCTGCGGCCTGCCCGTCGGTGCGGGGAAAGCCGTCCAGGATCACGCCCTTGGCCACGTCCCCTTGGGTCATGCGTTCTTTCAGGATGGCCAGCACGATGTCATCGCTGACCAGTTGGCCCGCGTCCATCACTGACTTGGCTTTCTTGCCCGCATCCGTGCCCGCGGCGACGGCGGCACGCAACAGATCGCCGGTGGAAAGCTGCACCAGACCAAAGTCTTCTTCCAGCATCCGGGCCTGCGTACCCTTGCCGGCCCCGGGGGGGCCAAGCAGGATCAGAACAGCGGGTTTCGTCATCACGTCAGACATGCCAGCCCCAGCCATCAACCGCGGTTCATCCGGTTTTCGATCAACTCTTCCACCACCGACGGATCGGCAAGGGTCGAGGTGTCGCCCAGCGCGCCAAAGTCGTTCTCGGCGATCTTGCGCAGGATGCGGCGCATGATCTTGCCCGACCGGGTTTTCGGCAGTCCGGGTGCCCACTGGATCAGGTCCGGTTTGGCGATGGGTCCGATTTCGGTGCGCACCCACGCCTCAAGCTCTTTGCGCAGGGCGTCGGTCGGTTCCACGTCCTTCATCAGGGTAACATAGGCATAGATGCCCTGCCCCTTGATGTCGTGGGGGTATCCCACCACCGCGGATTCTGCGACCTTGGGGTGGGCGACAAGGGCCGATTCCACCTCGGCCGTGCCCATCCGGTGGCCCGACACGTTGATGACGTCATCCACGCGACCGGTGATCCAGTAATAGCCATCCGCATCGCGGCGGCAGCCGTCGCCGGTGAAATAGTAACCACGGTACTGGCTGAAATACGCCTCTTCAAACCGGGCGTGGTCGCCCCAGAGGGTGCGCATCTGCCCCGGCCAGCTGTCCGCGATGCACAGTACACCGTCGGTTTCGGTTTCTTCCAGCACCTTGGCCGAAGCCGGGTCCAGCACGATCGGCTTGACGCCGAAGAACGGCTTTGTCGCCGATCCGGGCTTTTGCGGGATGGCACCCGGCAACGGCGTGATCAGGTGACCGCCGGTTTCCGTCTGCCAGAACGTATCGACGATGGGGCATTTCCCCTTGCCGACATGGGTGTTGTACCAGTTCCACGCCTCGGGGTTGATCGGCTCTCCGACCGAACCGAGCAGTTTCAGGCTGGACAGGTCGTGCTTTTCAACCCACTCCGGCCCCATGCCCATCAGGCTGCGGATCGCGGTCGGCGCGGTGTAGAACTGCGATACCTTGTGTTTGGCGATGACCTCCCAGAACCGTCCGGCATCGGGGAAGGTCGGCACGCCTTCGAACATGATCGTGGTCGCGCCGTTGGCCAACGGCCCATAGACGATATAGCTGTGACCGGTCACCCAGCCCACATCGGCAGTGCACCAGAACACGTCGCCGTCGTGGTAATCGAAGGTGATCTGATGCGTCATCGCGGCATAGACTAGATAGCCGCCGGTGGTGTGGACAACCCCCTTCGGCTTGCCGGTGGAACCAGAGGTATACAGGATGAACAGCGGATCTTCGGCACCCACTTCGGTATAGGCGCAATAGGGGGCAGCAGCGGCCATTTCGGCCTTAAGGTCGATATCGCGCCCCTCGACCCAGCTGGTCTGATCGCCGGTATGCTTGACCACCAGACATTTCACATGGTCATCACAGTGCAGCAGGGCGGCATCGGTATTTGACTTCAGTCCGGTCTTTTTGCCGCCACGGGGGGCAAAATCAGCGGTGATGACGATGCGCGCTTCGGAATCGTTGATCCGGTTCGCCAGCGCATCCGGGGAAAAGCCGCCGAACACGACGGAATGGATCGCGCCGATCCGCGCGCAGGCCAGCATGGCGTAGGCCGCTTCGGGGATCATCGGCAGATACAGAACGACGCGGTCGCCCTTTTTCACGCCCTGCGCCTTTAGGACGTTTGCCATACGGCAGGTCTGTTCCAGCAGTTCGGCATAGGTGATGTGCTTGGCGGGGGTCTTGGGATCATCCGGCTCCCAGATGATGGCGGTCTGGTTGCCGCGCCGGGCGACGTGGCGGTCGATGCAGTTGGCGCTGACATTCAGCTTGCCATCCTCGAACCACTTGATGGAAACCTTGCCGTATTCAAACGTCGTATTCTTGACCTTGGTGTAATCCTGGATCCAGTCGATCCGTTTGCCTTCCTTGCCCCAGAAGGCATCCGGGTCGGTGACCGAGGCGGTATACATGCTGTCATATGCCGCCGCATCAACGTGCGCCTTTGCAATGAACTCGGCCGGTGCCGTATGGACCCCGACGTGATGAGCGGTGTCAGCCATGTATGCTCCTCCTTCTTGCGAACGGTCCGTCCGCATCGCTTGGCGAACCGCAAAACGCGAACCGCCTCCTCAACCCACCGCCATCTTACGCTATTCGATAACTTTCTCGTAACCCTTTTTTTACATTGGATTTTTTTGTAAATTTGTTGACCGAAACTGTGGAAATCAGTAAAGCAAATTTTCAACGTTTACATTTTTCGATGAATTTCAAGGCGCTGTGTTCACGCCACTCTCACTGCTATTCACGCAAACGTCAGATATGTTTTGACGCCGGTTGTGCCCCACCAAACTGTCGCAGGCACCCGGGGCAGCAATGATCCCGCCTCAGCGCCACTGATTCGCCATGATTCGCCCTGCGGCAAGGCTGCGGCGGTGGGCCTGCTTGGCAGTCACCTCGGTTCTGCCTAATCTTGCCAACAAGGCAGGCTGCGGGGACAGAATGCGGATCGCGATCCTGACAGACATACACGGCAACCAAGAGGCGTTTTCGGCTGTTCTGGCAGATATGGCAGAACGGGTCGTAGACCGGACCGTCATGCTTGGCGACATCGTCGGCTATGGCCCCGACCCCGCGTGGTGTGTGGAAAAAACGATGGAGTTGGTTGCCGCCGGTGCGCTGTGCATCAAGGGCAACCACGACAGCGCCATCGCCGACCCGAAGGAATCGCTGAACGTCACGGCCCGCCGCGCGATTGACTGGACACGTCCGCTGCTGGGGGCGGCGCAAAAGCAGTTTCTGGCAGAACTTCCCCTGACCTTGTCACTGGACGATGTTCTTTTCGTCCACGCCAGTGCAAACGATCCGGGCGACTGGATCTATGTCACCAATGCAAGCCGGGCGATGCCTTCTTTTCGCGTCAGCACGGCACGCGTGATCTTTTGCGGGCATGTCCACGTCCCGGCATTGATCAGCTGCAACATGGGCGGCCACGTCCAGCAACAAAAGGTTCTGACCGGGCGGCCAATCCCCCTGATCCGGTCGCGCCGATGGTTGGCCGTTGTCGGGTCGGTCGGGCAGCCGCGTGACGGGGCAGCGCAAGCCGGATATGCCATTTTTGATAGTGAAAGCAACGAATTGACATTTCTTCGGGTCCCCTATGACGTGACGACCACGGTGCAAAAGGTACGACAGGCGGGTCTGCCGGAATCGCTGGCCATGCGTCTGAATTGGGGTGCCTGACCATGATGAAAAGACCCAGCGCGGGCATGCAGATAGACGGCTACACCCTGACCGAGTGCCTGCACTCTGGCGGGTTCGCGACGATCTGGGAGGTGACGCATCCGCTTTACCGCACCTCGATGGTGATGAAGGTGCCGACGATCCTGGATGGCTATGACGCCCCCACCATTGTCGGCTTCGAGGTGGAGCAGATGATCATGCCGCGCCTGTCCGGCCCGCATGTTCCCCGCCTGATCGGGATTGGCGATTTTTCGGTGATGCCCTACATCGTGACGGAACGGATCGAAGGCACATCCTTGCTGTCGTTGTTCCGCACCGCCCCTTTGCCCCTGTCCGAAGTGATCGAGGTTGCCGCCCGCATGACCGAAGCGGTGCATGAACTGCACAAGCAGCATGTGATCCACCTGGACCTGAAGCCCGACAACTTCATGCAGCGCAAGACCGGGGAAATGGTTGCCATCGACTTTGGCCTGTCGCGGCACGACCTTTTGCCTGACCTGCTGTCCGAAGAATTCACCATCCCGATGGGCACCTTTCCCTACATCGCGCCCGAACAATACCTGCGCCAACGCGACGACCTGCGCAGCGACTTGTTTGCGCTGGGGGCGATGATCTACGAACTGGCGACCGGAAAGATGCCGTTCGGTCAACCGGAAAGCCTGCGCGGGGTGCGCAAGCGGCTGTGGCGCGACCCCGTCCCACCGCGCGCGCTGGCGCCTGCGATACCGGAATGGCTGCAAGAAATCATCTTGCGCGCGTTAGAGGTGGACCCGGCAAAACGCTATCAGTCCGCCGCCCAGATGCTGTTTGATCTGCAACACCCGGCGCAGGTCCGGCTGACAGAGCGCGGGCAAAAGATGCAACGGGATAGCTGGCTGACCGTGTTCCGCCGCTGGCGGATCATGCGAAAGGTTCGCCGCTTTGACGCCCCACCCAGCATGAGCGCGCAAATCAGCAAGGCATCGGTCTTGATGGTTGCCGTCGATCTAGCCCCCGACATGGAGGCGCTGGGTCAACAGTTGCTGATTTCGGTTCAGCGGATGCTGCAAATCTTGCCCGACGCGCGTGTGGCCTGCGTCAACGTGATCAAGACAGCCCGCATCGGCATCGACCAGACCATGACAGACAGCGGCGACCACCTGCACGTCTCGCGTCTGGTGGCGCTCCGGGCATGGGCAGCGACGCTGGATCTGCCGGATGACAGACTGACCTTCACCGTGCTGGAAGGACCGGACCCTGGGCAATCGATCATTGATTATGCAGCCAAGACCCACGTCGATCATATCATGATGGGCGCGCGCAGCCATTCGTCGAAACGGCGCTATCTGGGATCGGTGTCCAGTCAGGTGGTCGCAGAAGCGGCATGCAGCGTGACCGTGATCCGCTTGGCCCACCCGAAAGATGGGTTGGCCGTGGTCGAGTATTCGGCGGCGGCCGTCTGACGGCGCAGGTTGGGGCCAGATCACGGGGTGGCAACCAGTTCCAACACGACGTCGGACAGATTTCGGCGCAGGTGTGCAGGGGTTGGGACTTGGCGTGACGGTGTCGAACCAGCGGGCCGAACACGTCCAACCATGGCGCACCCTGCTTATTGTGGTGCGCTAACGGATCAGGATCGCACGGAAATCGTTGACGTTGGTGCCGGTCGGACCGGGGCTGAACAGATCACCCAACCGGTCAAACGCGGTCCAGGCGTCATTGGCCGCCAGCATAGCCGCAGGATCGGCCCCCATCTGGCGCAAGCGTTGCATCGACTGCCCGTCGGCAAAGGCACCGGCGTTGGATTCTGACCCGTCAATCCCGTCGGTATCGGCGGCCAGGGCGGCAAAGGGCACGCCTTCGGCGGCCAGCGCCAGCGCCAGCAGGAATTCCGAATTACGCCCGCCCTTGCCCTGCCCGCGCAGGGTCACGGTCGTCTCGCCGCCAGACAAGATCACCACCGGTCTGGCAAAGGGTCGGTTGCGCGCCGCCACTTCGCGCGCGATGGCCGCGTGAACCCGCCCCACATCGCGTGCCTCGCCCTCGATCGCGTCGGACAGGATCACGGCGGGAATCCCCAACCCCTCGGCCTGTGCTGCCGCCGCCTCAAGCGACAGACGGGCCGAGGCGATGACCCGCACCTGATGGTTGACAAATACCGGGTCGTCCGGGCGCGGGGCCAGACCCTGATCCCCCGCGATCCAGTCGGCAACCCGCTCGGGCAACGCGATGCGCCATGTCTGCACCAGCGTCCGCGCCTCGGCCCGCGTTACAAGATCGGGCACGGTTGGGCCAGATGCCACCTGCGCCGGATCGTCGCCCGGCACGTCAGACACGACCAGCGTCACCACCTGTGCCGGGGCGCAGGCCGCAGCCAACCGCCCGCCCTTGATGCCCGACACCTGCTTGCGAATGGCGTTCATCACTGAAATGGGCGCCCCCGACGCCAGCAGCGCCCGGTTCAGCCCCGCCTCATCTTCCAGCGTCAGATCGCCCGGCGGGCAGGGCAGGAGCGCCGACCCGCCGCCACAGATCAGCGCCACCACCAGATCATCGGGGCCAAGCCCGCGCACCGCTTCAAACAGCGCGGCTGATGCGGCGATCCCGGCGGCATCCGGCACGGGATGCGACGCCTCCAGCACACGGATTTGTCGGCAGGGCGCGGCATAACCATAGCGCGTGACAACAACACCCGTCAGCGGCCCATCCCACAGATCTTCAAACGCAGCAGCAAGTTGCGCCGCCCCCTTTCCCGCGCCAATGACCACCGTCCGCCCTTTGGGCCGATCCGGCAACAGTGCCCGCAAGGCAAGCTTCGGGTCCGCCGCCTGTACGGCGGCGGTGAACAAGCCGGTCAGGACTGTGCGGTCTGCTGACAACATTCACATCTCCACATCACAGACAGGCACGTCCGGGCGAAACCGCAGGGCAATGATTTCGCGGATCATATCAGTCCTTTGCCCGGCGCGGCGCGCGTTGGCGCTGTCCGGCTGCCAACACACCCATCAAACGCTGCCATGACCGCCCCGGCAAGGGATTTGAACACGCTTTACGGTATTCACCCTGGCTCCGCCTGCGGGCATGTCAGAACGCCCCTTTACCATCGGTGCGCCAAAGCCCGTCGGCTGATCGGCAAAGATTCGCAAATTGCGAATTTCAGCATTGCAATATGTGCATGTCTATTCCAGATGTGTGGCTTGACCGACCGCGGCGCGCCACGCTTTTGGCGCAATGGCAAAGCATCCTTTGACAGGGGAACAGGACATGCATCTTCGGACTTGCGCACTTTCGGGCCTGTTTGGCGGGTTGATTGCCCTGTCCGGCTGCACGGAACAGGTCACCCGCAATGCCACGACAAGCTCAATGGACGCCTCGGTTCAGTTGTCGTCAAGCGGCACTGGCGAGGGGCAAAGGTTTTCGGCCTATCTGACCGGTTACACCTATTGGGACAACACGCCGCCGGGATCGTCCGCCATCGCACGGCCCGTCTTGCGCCAACGGGCGGGCGGAACGGGAACCTACAGCAACCCCATCACCATCGCCGTCGGGCACAGCATCGTCGGCGGGCGCCAGACGCTGGACTACAAGGAAGGCACCCGCTTCTATCTGCCCCGCCTGCAGAAATATGTCATCGTCGAAGATGTCTGTGGCGATGGTGCCACCCCGCAGAATGGCCCTTGCCACACTGGCTATGGCGGACGGCCCTGGCTGGATGTCTGGATCGGTGGACGCGGAATGGACCCCGGTGCCGCAGACGCCTGCGCCCGCCAGATCACCGGTGTACAACCGATCATCATGAACCCGCCCAGCAACCTTGCCGTCACGGCGGGTGAAATCGCGTCGGACGGATGCCGCACCTTCGGCTGATCTAATTGGCCGATTGCGCCATTTCCTGCGCAATCCTGCCCCAGACGCCGCGCCGCCCTGTCACCGCCCGCCAAACGGCCCGCCAGATCGACAGATAGATCAACGGGCGGTAAAACAGCCGTTGCAGCGGCACCAGCAAGACCAGCCACCACGGCTCTGTCCGGTCAAGGCGCAGCGCCAGCGTCGCCGCCACGATCTCGACCGCAGGCAAGGCAAGATAGGCAGCGATCAGACCTGCAGAAGACGCGGAAAAGGCGGGCTGTCCCAGTGTCAGGTTCAGCGCGGCATCCGCGACCAACCCAAGGAACAAAAGGTCGGCAAAGGGCGCCAGCAGACCAAGGGCAACCCCGGCAAGCCACAGATCGGGAATGGACCAGACCCCCACCGCGCGCCGTTCCAAGATTACGTGGCGATGTTTCCACGCGGTCTGGATCATCCCGAAACTCCACCTCAGGCGTTGCGCCAGAAAGGGGCGCAGGCGGTCGGGCACGTCCGTCGTGGCGCGGGCGCGATCCTCGAACACGATGCGGTATCCGGCACGCAGCAGGGACACCGTCAGGTCGGCATCTTCGGCCAGCGTTTCGGATGAATAAAGGCCGACGGCGCGCACGGCCGCCACCCGCCACGCCCCCACCGCACCGGGCACGACCAACATGGCGTTCAGCCCCTCGACCGCGCGGCGGTCCACGTTCTGCGCCGTGACGTATTCCAGCGCCTGAAACCACGTCAGCGCGTTCCTCCGGTTGCCGACCCGCACCACCCCCGCCACGGCCCCTACCGCAGGGTCCGCAAAGTGACGCGCCAGCAGCCGGATTGCATCAGGGTCCAGCCGCGTGTCCGCGTCCAGCGCAACGACGACCTCGGTCTGCACAAGCGCATAGGCCGCATTCAGCGCCTCGGCCTTGCCACCATTGGCGCGGCACAGCAGCGTGACACGCGGGTCAGACGCGAACGCCGCCTCCACCGCCGCCGCCGTCCCGTCGGTGGACCCGTCATCGACGACGATCAGCCGCAGGTCGGGATAGTCCGACGCCAGTGACGTGCGGATGCTGTCAACGACATGCGCTGCTTCGTTATAGGCGGGGATCAGCAAGGTAACGGCTGGCATATAATCGGTTGCAACGGGATGACGCCGCCGCAAAAGGGCAAGCGTCAGAACAACCATTGCCCGCCCGACGCCTGCGATGACGGTGATCCACAGCACCCAGACCAGCGCCTTTCCCGCCCAGACAATCGCATTGAACCACACCCAATCCAGCCGCGAAACAAAGTCGTTTTGCACCGGCATCAGCGCATCGCGATCCGTCCCCAGCAACGTCGCCACCGACACCAGCCGATATCCATCCGCCCGCAGCCTGTCGATCAGCAGCGGCACCGCCGCAACCGTCGCGGCCCGGTCACCGCCGGCATCATGCAGGACGATGACCTGACTGCCGGAACCAAGCTGCCCCATGGCATCGGCAACAATCTGTGACGCCGTCTGCCCCTCCCAGTCGCGCGGCACGACGTCCGCGCCCAGTTGCAGATACCCAGCGGTCTGCACCGGCACATAAGGTGCGGCCTCGTCCGCGGTCACAGGGCCCTCGCTGCGGCCGTAGGGTGACCGGAACAGAACCGTTCCACGTCCCCCGACACCAACCAGCACCCGCTGCAAGGCGTTCAATTCCAACCGAAGGCGAAGCCCGCCGGTCTGCGTGGCATCGGGGTGCAAAAAGGTATGTGACCCAACCTCGTGCCCCTCGCGCAGGATGCGGCGCAGCAGGTCAGGGTGGCGCACCACATTCGCGCCGGTAACGAAAAACGCGGCGGGCACCCCTTTGTCGGCCAAGGAGTCGAGTATGGCCGTCGTCCCTGCCGGATCGGGTCCATCGTCAAAGGTCAGAACGGCCACCTTTTCGGACCGTCCGCCGAAGCGCTGCACGGTGACAGGACGCGGCACCTGTTGATAGGTCACATCCGTCACGACACCCGCACCGTCGGTCACAAACCGCCGCGCGCCTTGTTGGGCCAATTGCGTTACACGGCGAAACGGGCCGCTTCCCTCGTACCCGACATAATCCGGCAGGTTGATCCGTTCTGACCCCGCCAGATTGTTCGCCAAGACGGCCCAAACGCCCGGGTCTTCTGCCCCGACAGACCAGACCGCGACAGACCTGATCCCCAACCGGTCCAATACCTTGCGCTGGTTATTGGCCGAGGCCGCGTCCAGCAGCCAAATCTCGTGTCGCGCGCCCGTGGTATCCGCCAACCGGACGACGCTGTTGCCAAAACTTCCGTCAAAACTGATCGTGCCGCCAAAGCGTGCCGCAAGCCGCATGGCCTCGGCAAAGGGGATGGCGGCGTCGTCTTGGGCAAACCCGCCCAAAGCCACCACCAGTTTGTCACCAAGCTGCGCATCCGCCTGTTCGATCAGGGCGTCGAACCATGCCTGCGGGGCAAGTGGCCCATTCCCCCCGCGAAACGCCTGAAAAACGACATGATCGACCGCCGCCACGATCCGGGGGTCGCGCCACAAGATACCCTCCCCTTCGGCCACCAGACACAACGGGGTGTGGGGCATGGCCGTCCGCAGATCCGATAACAGCAACAAGACCCCATCGATCTGGTTCGGCGCCACCTTTTCCGGACGCAGACACAGACCGGCATAGGGATGGGCTGCTCGGGTCAGGCCGTCGACAATGATCTGGCGCGCGACCGGGTCATCCAACAGCATCGCACCCGCATCCAGCGGGCGGGGCATCGTCAGAATGGCCACCAGATGCACCGCCACACGCGCATGGCCTGTGCCAAGGGCAGTGCGCAGGGCCTGATCCGACGCATGATCCGGCGCAAGCCGCTGGATGCTGCCGTACGCGACATCGACCTGCACCCATTCCGCCAGCACGGCATCCACAGCGCCGCAGTGCCGTGCCAGAGACGGGATCGCAGCAACTGGCCAAACCCGCAGATAGGCCCAGACATCGACCGGTCCGGCTGCCGCTGCTGCGCAGTCTGGCGGCGTTCCGGTTGGTTTGGGGGCGGCCAGCATCTGCGTCTCGCCCTCGGGTGAAAGGGGCGGCAGCTTGGACACGTAAAGAAGACTGGCCATGAATGTCAGCAAAAGGCCGAAGATCACCACCGCCCCGGCCAACGCCAAGCCACGCAGACCCCGCCCGCGCCGTCCCTCGGGATCAAAGAACACCTGACGACGCACCGGGCGTCGGGGATGGGTGGAGTTCGGGGCGACCTTGCGCACGTCCAGCCTTTCGTGCCGCCCGATGATCCGGCGCGTGTCTATGCTTCATCAAAGCTTAATCATTGCCCGACGTGCAACAAGTGCTAACACATGCGACACCTTGGTCCTGTTTTCCAAAGCAGCCAAGGAACCGACAGGCAGGATGTGGAATGACCCGGCTGATGCACCTGACACGCCGCAGACTGCTCCAACTTCTTGCCAGCACAGGCTTTGCCGCCTTGGGCCCCGGCACAATCGGGGCGCAGATTGCCGACGCCCGCGCAATCGTGATGGTGATCGACGGCATTGGACCCGAAACACCCGACTTGCACCTGACCGAAGTGCTGAACGTCTTGCTTGAAAACGCCGTCCCGTTCGGGCTGGTAATGCCCGACGCCTGCAGCGACCCCGTTGCCGCACTTTTGCGCCGCCTGCTGTCGGAGTTTCCTGATCTGGCGGAACCCGTGATACGCGCACCTGGACTGGCGGCGATGCACCCCTATTTCCAGTGCCGCGCCGCTGCGGAAAAACAGGCGCTGGCCGAACGGGTCTTGGGTCAGACGATAAACCCCCTGACACTTCTGACCGATGCAGATCAGGTGGGCAGTTTTGACGCGCTGCGCGCCTTGGGCTTTCGGAACGTGCTTGTGCCCGGCGGCCGTGCGGCGGTCCGGTCCGATGCCTGCGCCGCGCGCTCGGTTTGTCTGGTCGGCGGCGGTCAAGTCGCGCTGGCAGAGGCCGATGCAGCGGGGGTATTTGCTGCGGCGCTGTCTGACCCGGACATGGTGCAGATCACTTTGTCACTGGACCGCATCTCGGCGCTGCCTGTGGCAGGGGTCGCACTTCGCATCGCCGACATCCTGCGGGTTCTGGTCGATGCGGTCCAATCGGACCGCAATTTCCTGACCCTGCCGCGCGCGCACCTGCGTTGGTTCGGTGAGGACATCCGCAGTCGATCCTGCGCGCTGCGCCTGTCGCCTGCCGCTGAAAATGATGTAGGCTATCAAGCCTTGCGCCAAACACTTGATGCAGCGGGGTTGCCCTATTCGGTGACAGGCCCCGCCCAATCCGAACCGGACTGTCTAGACCCGGCCATCGGTCACGCTGCGGTCGCTTGGCTGGCAGGTGTCCCCTCTGGCACTCCAGCCTGTGCCACCGGCGCGCTGACAGGTCTTGACGTTGTGATTGGCCAAAGGCAAGCGGGCACCCCTGTGTTTGACGATCAGGGCCGTCTGTATCTGGCCGAAGGGCTGGTGATCGACGGCACCACAGCGCCAGACGCGATAGCGACGCTGGACAGCGACCATGACCTTTTCATAACCGTTTCCCCGTCCGCTTGGGCGACGGAACCGGCGCGGAACGAAACCATCGGCTTGATCCGCCAAATTGCGACCCTTTCAGACACAGGCCTGCATGACGTGGCGGGCCATCTGGCCGCCATCCGCGCGCCCGATCCTGTGCTTGCACTGTGGCAGGAAACGCGCCGCGCCCTGCCATCCCCCGGCGTCGCCCCGGAAACAGAGGACGAGAAACAGGCCCTTTTGGCCGACGCGGCCCAGGCGTGGCGTTACATTGCCGCAACAACCGATCCTGTGACCGGTCTTTGCCCGGCCACCCTGCAAAGCACCCCGGGATCGGAATTCAGCTATCTGGAACTCACGATGTGGGACATCGCCTGCCACATTCAGGGCCTGCTTGCCGCGCACGACCTTGCCCTGATCGACGCGGGCGACCTGACTGCCCGGATGTCGGCGATCCTGCGCGCGTTGCCCCGGCAGCGTATCGCCGGATTGATGCTGCCCAGTGCGGTTATTTCCACCACAACGGCACAGACCCTGTCGGCGGATTTCAACGCCTGCGATACGGGCCGTCTTCTTGCCGCGCTGCGCGACGTGAATGGCCACCCCGCAACAAAGGGCATGACCACGGACATCGTTGCGGGTTGGGATTTGCCCGCTGTCATCAGGGACGACCGTATCCATTCCATCACCAACGGCAGCTTTGATGATGCGTCCGGGTCGCACTGTTCCCACTACACCGCCCGCGCCTTTCGCGCTTGGGGAATGACGGCCACCTCGCCCTACGAGGTGGGAACCGAAGGCAGCCCCACCGATACCGCGATGCGTCTGCTGTACCGTGTCGCGGACATCGGTGCCTATGGCGCGGAACCGCTGCTGTTCGAGACGTTGGAGATGGGCGCATCACCCCCGGCGGCCATCCTGACGGACGTGCTGTTCGCAGCACAGGTGCGGGCCCACCGCGAAAAGGGCGGGCTCTGGTGTGTGTCCGAGGCGCCGCTCGACCGCAGTCCGTGGTTTGCCTATCACGGCCTGCGCGTCGCAGATGCCGAAACCCGGTTCGAGGCCCGCGCGATGTCGGACAACCCGAACCACCAGACGGCCGAATTTCAGGCCGCGATCATGCTGGTCAACAGCAAGGCGGCCTATCTGTGGTCGGCTGTCCGGCCCGACCCCTATTCCAGCGCCCTTGTCGCCCATATCCGAAACCGCGCCCCGATTGCAGAAGGCGGCTTCAGCCCGGGCGTCTATGCGCAGAACGGATTGGCGATGCCGGGTTATTCCGACCTGAACACCAACGGCGTCATCCTGCAGGCCATCGCCCATATCCTGCGCGGGCGCAAACCACGGGCGTGATCCGTCACGCCGGGTGACGCACCATCGCGCTGCGTTTGCGCGGCAGATAGCGCCCGGCACCGGGGGTCAGCTTCAGCGCGCCATCCTGCACCGCGACCTTGCCGTTCAGGATGACCGTGACCGGCCAGCCGGTGATCTGCATCCCCTCGTACGGCGTGTAGTCCGCGCCGTGGTGCAGCATGTCATTGGCGATGGTGCGCTGCGCTTTTGGATCCCACAGGGCCAGATCGGCATCGGATCCCACCGCGATGGTGCCCTTTTGCGGGTAAAGCCCATACAGCTTGGCATGGTTCGTCGCGGTCAGCGCGACAAAGCGGGACAGATCGATGCGCCCCGTCATCACCCCTTCGGAAAACAGGATCGGCAGGCGGGTTTCCACGCCGGGTATTCCGTTCGGAATCCATCGGAAACTGGTCTTGCCCTTATCGTTCAGCTTGCCAGCCGGATCATCATACCGGAACGGGCAGTGGTCAGAGGAATACAGGTCGAAAATCCCCTGCTCCAATCCCTGCCAACAGGCGACCTTGCTGGCTTCGTCGCGCGGGGGCGGAGAGCAGACGAACTTTGCCCCCTCCCACCCGTCGCGGTCCAGATCGTCGGCGGTCAGCATCAGGTATTGCGGACAGGTTTCGCCCACGACCTTGACGCCGCGTTTGCGGGCGCGGTCAATCTCTTCCATCGCCTCGCGGTTGGAGACATGGACGATGACGATGGGCACATCGACAATCTCGGCCAAGGACAGCGCGCGGTGCGTCGCCTCGCGCTCGGCCGCGATGGGGCGGGTGGTGGCATGGGCCGGGGGTGCGACCGTGCCTGCCCTTTCATGCTTGCCGATCAGAAAGCGGATCGCATCCTCATTCTCGCAATGCACCATCACCAGCGCACCGGACGACCGCGCCGCATCCAGCGTGGCAAGGATTTCGTTGTCATGCAGGCGCATGCCCTCATAGGTCATGAACACCTTGAGAGAGGTATAGCCATCCTCGACCAGTGCAGGCACCTCTTGGCCCAGAACGCCGGGGGTGGGGTCCGTAATGATCAGGTGAAAGCTGATGTCGGTCAGACAGTTGCCCGCCGCCAGCGCGTGATAGTCGGTCAGCGCCTGACGCAAGGACTGGCCCTTTTGTTGCAGGCAGAACGGCAAAACGGTCGTATTGCCGCCAAACAGCGCCGAGCGCGTGCCACTTTGGAAATCATCGGCCATGACGATGCCGTCACCTGACGGCTGCGACAGGTGTACATGGCTGTCGATCCCGCCCGGCATCACATAAAGCCCGGTTGCGTCCACCTCTTCACGTCCTGCGGGAAGCGCTTCTCCCAGCATGACGATGCGCCCGTCGCGGATGCCCACATCACAGCGCGTGACATCCGATGCGGTGACCACACTGCCGCCCCGAACAACCAGATCAAACATCGCTTACGCCGCCTTTCGCAGGATATCGTCCACGGGCCGCATCCGCGACCGACTGACCGCAGTTCTGGAACGCATCATCACGGCAGACAAGACATGCCTTTGACCAAAGGGCACAGGATGACCCGCACGCATCCGGAACCGGGCATAACAGGGGGCGAATGGCACTTTTTTGATCACACGAGTCGCAGCCTAGCGCAAACCGCCCGCCATGCGCGCGGCTTCGGGCATCCGGCGCAGGCGCAGCATTGCCATCACACCAAGGAAAGGACCGGGCGCAAGCACGGCAAAGGCCCATTGCCAGCCAACAGCATCCGCCACAGCGGGGATCAGCCGGATCGTCACCATGGTCAGCGCAAAGCCGATGCCCATCTGGAACGCCAGCGCCGACCCGACCGTTTCGGGCGGCGACAGTTCCGTTACTGCGGTGGAAAATTGGGCACTGTCAGCAATCACCGTCAACCCCCAGATCAGCGCGACTGTGGTGAACAGCCACACCGGCCCGTCAAACGTTACCGCGATGCCGATCGCGGCCATGCCGGAGGCGGCCATCATCAGTGCCGTCGTCCGGCAGCGACCGAACCGGTCTGACAACAGGCCACCGATGATGCAGCCGGGAACCCCGGCCGCCACGACGGCAAAGGTCAGGATGGATGGATTGCCCAATGGCAGCCCCGCCGCTTGGGCGGCGTGGGCGTAGGCCAGAAACCAGCCCCACATCGCGTAGAGTTCCCACATATGGCCAAAATAACCAAGGTTCGCGGCCATCACCGGCCTGTTGCGCAGGATGGCCCCGATCTGGCGCGGATCGACCGCAGCGCCTTTGGCAAACGGATACGGCCCTTCGCGCAGCATCAACCCAAAAATTGCAGCGCCCATTACGCTCAGCATCGCGGACGACAGCAGCACCACACGCCAGTCCAGCCCACCGCCCAATCCGCGCACCAGATGCGGCAAGGCCGACCCCAGTGTCAGCGCGCCGATCAGAAACCCCAGCGCAAGACCGCGCCCTTTGCGAAACCACGTCGCCATCAGCTTCATCGCCGGTGGATAGACCCCGGCAAGCGCGATCCCGGTCACCACCCGGCACAGGATCGCGCCGGTCACCCCCAGTTCTGCCACCAGCGCCGCCGTTGAAATCGCGGCCAAAATTGCCGACCCGGCCATCAACCGGCGCGGCGGCCAGCGGTCCGGCAGGCCAAGCGCGCTGGACATCAGCGCACCGAAGACAAACCCCGCCTGCACGCCGCCGGTCAGCCACGCAGCAGCACTGCCTGACAGGTTCCACCGCAGCACCAGATCGTGCATGACAGCGGTGGCCGAAAACCATGTCGTCAGCGAACAAACGACCGCAAGGCAGATCAACGCCAGAAACACCCATGCATTACCCGCCGTTGTTTGCCCGGTCCTGACCACAATCCCCCCAGTGATGGAACGCACCGACAGCATGACGACGGCGACGCTTTCGGCAAGCGCCTTTTGGGTCGGCGCGAAAACCGATGGATGGGATCAATCGATGAGGTGTCTTGCCCGAACCTGCGCAGGCCCGGGCAGACGGATCAGTGTGCGTCCACTGTGGGTGCTTCGGGATAGCTGGCGCAGGCCCCGTCTGTTCCCTTGGTCACGCATTGCGCGTTCAGGATGCCCCAGACGAAATCGACCTGCGTGGCCGCAATGGACGGACCGCCGTTCTGATAGAACCACTCCATCACGGGCGGACCCATAGCTACCTCGCCGTAGCCAAGAACGCTTGGCCGCCAGAATGCACCAACCCCCTGCATTCCCGCCGCCCCGTTCGCATCAACGGATGCCTGTGCATGGCAGGTCACACAGGATGCCGTGTTGACAAACCCGCCTTCGGTCACCGTGGCACCCGTTCCCGTGGGCACCCCGCCTGCGGTGTTGAAGGTGGTCTGCGTGCCCTTCAGCCGGTAGTTCCGCAACGCCGGATCATCGGCGGTAATGGTCCGGAGATCGGTGTCCGTCGATGCCGTGGCGATCCCCTTCCCGGCGAACAGGTCGGTCAGACCTTGGGTGATCGTCTCGCCGGTCATGGCCGGGTCATAGACCTGCCCGGTCAGGAACAGGGGATCGTTGCCCGTGGTCTTGTCGTCGTTCAGCTCGATCATCGGGGGGATGAAGCTGCCGCCGAAATCGGCCCCGGCCTGCGCCGTGCCATTGGACTGATAGCCAAAGCTGTCGTTGCAGCCGATGTAATCGCACCGGCCCGGTTCGCGACATGCTCCATCGCATACCAATGCCAGATCGGCAGGTCCTTGGACGCGTTGGTCATCGCGACCATGTAGTAAAACCCCGGAACACTGCCAGCGCTGCCGTCACCTTCGATCCAGACCGTCAGATAGGGATGATCCGGGTTGTTGGGCGGGTCGATCGGGGCACCCGTGCCGTCTTTTGCAAAGATGAGTTGCTGATCCAGCATCACATCCTGATGGATGAAGTCGGCCTTGACCATGACGGCATCCACCGGAAACCGCACCTCGAGCGCGTGGGCCGCGCTGATGTTGCCTGCGACAATGGCCGCGTTTTGCGCCCGATTGCGGGCCCCGAACCCCTCACGCGTGTAAAGGTCGTTGCGGTAGATGTAATCGACCATCGGCTTGTTGCGGAACACCAGCTCCAACTCCAGATCGCGCAGCAAACGGCCCGGATCGATCTGGTCATCGGTCATCATGCCCTGGTGGTTGATCGCCGATCCGCCCGGCATACCATTCGGGATCGCGGGCAGCGGGCTTGGCGTGCCGTAATCGGCCCGGAACACCGGGCAGTTTGTTATGGGCGGTGCCATTGGATCAACCGGCATGTCGGGGTCGCAGCAATTCGTGGTCACAGTCGCCGAACACAGCGGCAGCGGCGCCTCGGGCCAGATGGTCTGGTCGATCCCCCAATTCCACCATTCGCCCTTGATCGCCTCGACCAGTTGCACCCAGGCAAAGGCGTCAGGGCAGGTCGCAGCGGCCGATGCGGCATTCGCGCCCGTGATTGCGGGCTGCCCGTCCACGATGCCGACCTGACAGGCAGCATCATCCTGTACGAAACTGCGGTACAGCATCATCTGCTGCAACCCATTTGGTCCCGTTCCGTCACTGTGCACGGCCGTTGCGGTGATCAGACAGAACGTGACACCGATCAAGGCCACTTTGCCTAACAACTTACTCATCAAACACACCCATGTTTCACCACGATGCAGTACCCTAGGGCAATCGGAACGGGCCATGCTTAGACGATAGCAGGCGCGGAAAAAAGCAATCAGAGGATGTGTCAATTGTGCGACATCTGGTCACACAAAATTCGACGCTGCCCCCCCTCTACCAGGGGTCCCCAGTGTCAAGAAGGTGATCGCCGATGATGCGACCCCGTCAATCGAAGGTCGCCACGCAGCGGATGCCCGACACGATGCTGCGATCCCGGTTCGGCAGTTCCAGTCTGACGCGAAAGGTGGCGCTTGCCGCATCCACAACGGAATCCACGGCCTTGACCGTGGCAACCAGCGGGTGGTCATCCAGTTCGGGGCGGATGCGCACCTGCTGACCGGGCGTTATGGTCCGGTAGGCCTGTTGGGGCAAGAACACCTCGACCGACAGCGGATCGAGTGACACGATCGTCACCACCTTGCCATCGTCGCGCAGGTATTCACCGGGATCAAGGTGGCGGTCGGCGACAATGCCGTCAATCGGCGCGCGGATGCGGCGGATTTCAAGTTCGGCTTCGGCGCGCACCAGATCAAGCCGGGCAAGCTGAAATTCAAGCTGCGCCTCTTCCAGTTCGCGCTTGCGGATTTCGTGCGCAGTGCGGCGTTCTTCGGAATCGGCATCCGTGGCGACGCCTTTTTCACGCAGCTTTTCACTTCGCGCGAGTTCGGTCACCTCATAGGCAAGCCGCGCCCGCGCGGCATCAATAGGCGCGGAATTCGTCGCCCGCAGCGACGCAAGCGCAAGGACCGCCTCTTGCACTTCGGTCCGCAGGGAGGCGATCACCTGCCCCTTTTGCACGACGCTGCCGATGTCGACATCGACCGATGCAATCTGACCGGGGATCGTCCCGCCGACGTCAATGGTCATGCCCGGCAGGATCAGGCAGTCGGTGCTGTCCATGGCAAGGGCCGGGCCGGTCAGGGCGAAGACGGCACAAAAGTTCAGGATGCAGCGGGCTATGGTGCTTCTCCCAGAAAGCCGAGGACATTGGAAAAATAGCTTTCCGATCGCAGATGCGCCAAACGCTTTTCACTTGCGGCGCGGGCCAAGGCCTGCTGTGCCGCCCGGTAGCGGGGCAGATCGGGGTGACGGGCAAAGGCGGCCAGATGCCGATCCTCGGGGTCGATCAGTCGAAAGACACCATCCCCGGGGCAAACAAAGGCATGGTGACGCGCACGCGGAAACGACTGGCGGATGCGTCGTTCCCAGTTGGCCTGCGCCGCTGCGATCTGGATGACGCAGGCCGGATCGTCGAAGACGCCAAAGGCATCCTCGCCCACCAACAGGCGGCAGGCGGCAAGGGCGGGCGGCAGGTCCGCCGCATCATCCCGTGTGGGTGCCCAGATCAGCGTCACGTTGGGCTGCACCAACAGCCCGCCCAAGGCGCGGCGCAGGGCATCCCGGTTGGAACAGATCGCAGGGGGGGGCAGCGGATCGTACCCGGCACGGCCCACCACCCGCAGGCCATACGAGTACGCGAACTCTTTTCGCAACGCATCCACACCCGCACCCGCCCCGCCCAGCGCCTTGTAGCGGGCGAATGTGCGCCGTGTGTCGGACAGATATGCGGCACCCGGGGCCGCAGGAAGCCGTTCCTTGGCGGCGATCAGTTGCGGAATGGACGGTTCGGCCCCACCGCTGCCCAATCCACGGTTCAAACGGATCGTGCCGTTTTCAATGCGGTAATCGGTGGTGTCGCGGAACATGTCACGGATGGCGATGGCAGAAAGGATCGTCTCGTCCCGCCAGACCGGATCGGCCCACGCCCCGCCAAACAGCATTGCAAAGGTTTCGGTCCGGGCGGTTCCTTCGGCGGTCAACAGGATGCGCAACGTCGATGGATCGATGCGGTAATGCACTTCAGGGTCCAACGCGGACAGGATGGCAAAGGCCTGATCGGCATACCGTCGCCCGTCCACGGGATCGGCCGTTTCGGCAAATTTGACCGGGCGCAACGCTTCCAGCATCTCCAGATCGGCGTCATCGACCAAGGCCAGCGCCTGTTCAGGCACCAGCGGTGGCGTCTGGTTGATCCGCGATGCCAGTCGGCGGACGCTGGCGCGACGACCGACGATCTGACTCGCGGCCTCCACCTGATCGCGCAAAAGATCCTGTGCCAGACGCGCAACCGAAAGAAACACGATCCGACATCGATAGCCCTCTGACCGCAGGTCGTAATCGGCACCATCGTCGATCACAGCCGATTGCAGACCCAGAGCGTGAAGCGTGCCGCCCGCACGATCATGCGCCGCCCGCGCCCTTGCCGACGACAGGCAAACGACGTGCACCTGGCGTCCTTCGGATGCGGCGGCTGCGGCGGCGATCACGATGGCATCGGTGCGCAGAGCGCGTTCGTCGATGTTTACAATCGCGCGGTGCAGCATGGCAAAGGCCGCCCGCGCGGTGCTGCGCTGCAAACGGCGCGGGGCGGTTGGCATGTGGAGTGCGGCAATCGTCGTCAGACCACGCAGCGTCACTGTGCGCGGTACGCCTGCCGCCTTTGGCCGCCAGTTCAAAGCAGCGTCGGCCCACAGCGCGAACGGGGGAAAGGGCATGTGCCAATCCATCGTTCACACCTCGAATTCGCGCAGGAACAATTGGCGCAAGCTGCGGGCAACTTGCACAACCAAGGGCGCCGTGCCGTGATCGAACCGGATATAAGCCCGTTCTCCGAAATGGGCGGGCGTGTCGCTGTCAAAGGCGATCTCCAGCACAAAGATCGTCTCGATCGTGCGCAGATCGGTTTCCTGCGGCGCGTTCTGACGCAGGGAAAACGGCCCGCCCCCCTGTGTGGCCAGCAGATCGGCGGGCAGACGGTCCGTCGCCTTGGGCACCCGCCGCATCAACCGCGCAGCGTGGGTTTGCTGGACGTCGGTGGCCAGACGCACGCTAACCCCCTGCAGGCTTTGCGACACAAGGTCCATGTCCGATTGGCGCAAGGCCGCCAGCACGACCATGGGTTCTGCCCCCACGACATGCCCGATCGGCGCGCCGCGTCCGATCCATGCCGCACTGATATCGCGTTGCCGTGGAATGATCAGGCGACCCGCCACAGGGCTGGTGAATTGCAGATCAGCCAGTCGCCGCTGTGCCGATGCCAGACGTTCGGCCACATAGGTGATTTCTTCGGCGGTCAACCCGGCCTTGTCGCGGTCATTCGCCATTTCGCGTCTGTGCTGGGCGCGCAGGGCGGTCAACCGTGCGCGCAGGCCAGCAATCTCGGCCTCGGTTTCCGGGTCATGCAGATCGGCGATGACCTGACCTGCCGCAACCGTCTGGCCGGAGTTCGCATGAAAGGACTGCACCACGCCGCCTGCGGCGGGCCGCAGTTCCGCACCCGTGCCATACCAAACTACGCCTTGGGCGACAGTGCGGGATGGAAGGGGCAGATAGACCGCCCCAGCCAGCAGCACCGCAACCACCGCCCCGCTGCGCAGGATGGCGCGCGCCCGCCCCTTGCGCAGTCGGGCGCTGGTGAACAAAAAGCGCAGACCCTGCACAATGGGCCAGACGATCACATTGAACACCGCAAGCACGGCCAGCACCGTTCCCAGAAAGAAGAACTGCTTGGCGACGAAAATCGCGATGCCCACCAGCAGCACCAGTCGGTAACACACCGACAGCGGCGCGTATAAGGTCAGCCAAGGCATCTCTCCCCGCGCCTCTTGCGGAAAGTCGACATCGGATATCCCCAATATCCGCTTCTGGATCATCGCCATCCAGAATTGCGCCGAGCGTTGGCCAAGGTTCGGCATCTCCAGCAGGTCGGACAGGATGTAGTAGGCGTCAAACTTCAACAGCGGGTTGCCGTTGAACAGGATGGCCGACGCGCCGCCGATGACCATCACGTTAAAGCAGATCGCGCGGATGAAACCCGGTTCCATCTGCGCCCAGATTATCGCGGCAACGGCGGCGATGAACACCTCTACATACAGGCCCCCAGCGCCCACAGCGGCACGGTGGCGCGGGTGGATCAGCGTCGCGCTGGTTGACGCGTCGATATAGGGCACCGGCATGAAGACCAGAAACATGATCCCCAATTCATGGCTGGTGCAGCCCCACCGGCGCAGCGCAAGGCCGTGACCAAATTCGTGCAGCAGTTTGACGACGGGAAAGACGAACCAGACCAGCACAAGGTTGTCGAATGACAACACCCGATCCGAAAAATTGCCCGTCAGCTCGTCCCAGTTCACCGCAACCGTGCCCAGCGCATGGCCGACCACCGCCAACCAGACCACAAAGCCGGGCACAGAATACATCGCCCGCGCCATCCATCCCAGCGCCGACAGGATGGGACCGGGGTCCAGCAGCGGAACACGCACCGACAGCGGCGACCGTAGTTGGGCCAACAGCTTTTGCCGGTCGAGTGCGTCGGCCCGTTGTTCGACATCCGCGATCCGCCCCAGCACATCGGACCGCAGCAAATCGGCCGCATGCAGCCGCCAGAACAGACGGATGATATCAAGTTCGGTCGGCGCATCGGGACCAAGGCGATCCAGCACCAGCTGATAAGCCTCTTCCACCGTGCGCTTGCCATCCAGCAGGGTCAGGAACACATGGACCGCAGGCGTAAAGCGGTAAAAACGATCGCTCATCCGGTCGTGGACGACATACCACAGCACGCCGCGATGTTCCTGACGGATGACCGTGGCGCTGTCGGCAAGGCGCAGTTTGCGCCCGGCCACGCGCGCCCAATGCATGCCCGCATTGCCGGGGGGACGGGCTTTCGCGGTCATGGCACCCACCGCCACCAGAACAGGTGCAGCCAGTCGGTCAGTTGCCGTGTCCAGATCCAGATCAGCCGCGCCTCGCCAGCGTCGATCTTGGCGATGCCTTCCATGCCCGGCGCGACGGCTCCGGCCCCGTCAGGGGCAAGGCTGGCTTCGACAAGAAAATGGTTCTTTCCATCCTTTGCCACCGTGACGGGCGTCACATTCGTGACCATCAACGCCAGTCTGGCGTCGGGAAGCGAGGTCAGGACAAGCGTTCCCCCGGCGCGCTCATCGACGAAAAGCACGTCGCCTTCGGGAACCTCCAGTTCAACCAGGTAGGTGTTCAAGGGGGCGATGCGGTACAATTCGTCGCCCCGTTGCACCGATTGGCCCAAGGATTGGCTCAGGTCGCCCGACACCACCACGGCGTCAAAGGGGGCGGTGACGCGGGTCAGGTCAACGCGCGTCTGGTTCAGCGCAATCTGCGCTTCGGCCTCGGCGATGCGGGCGCGCAGGATGTTGATCCCGGCCCGGTCAAATGCCGCAAGGGCCTGCGCGTATTCGGTTTCATACTGCAGCTTTCGCGCCGTCCAGGCATAAAGCTCCAACTGGAATTCGACGTCGTCCAGCCGAACCAGCATGTCACCGGTGGCCACGGTTTCCCCGGCACGCGGGGCAGCTTCCAGAATATAGCCATCGATGGGGGCCATCACGACCCGTTCGACGGCACCGCGCAGGCGGGCATCGGCGGTCACGCGGAAATCCGTCTTGTACACGGCAAAAAAGGTGACGATTGCGGCCAGCGCCAGCAGCGACGCCTTCAGCCCCAGATAGCCCGGCCCGACCGCGCGCGCCAACCACCGCCACAGGATCGCGAACAGGCGCGTGACAAGCCATTGGTCTTCGCGATAGCGGTCGTCAAGGATCGGGCCAAGCAAGGCCGCGATATCCGCGACCGCGCTGCGCAGATGGTCGGGCGGGGCTTCCTCTTTCAGCCATTCAAAGACGAACACACCCGCAGGTCTGCCGTTGCGCACAAAGGGCTGGGCGATGACAAGACCGCCGCCGCGCGCATCCGACAGCACGCTCGCCTTGGTCGACACGACCGCATCACCCGCAGATGGCGGCGCTGTCACCTCGGTTCCCTGATCGGCAGCCTCGTCCATCGCTTCGACAATGGTGCGCACCAGTTCCACCCGCCGGTCGAACCGCGTGGTGTTCGACACCGCCAACAGCTTGCACCCGCGCGCGCCCCGCACCCCGAACGAGATGCGCGCCGCCCGTGTCTGCACGCACAGCGACGTAAGCGCCGCCACCGACGCCGCACGCAGGCCAGTCTGTTCGCCCGCAACGGCAATCGCCTCTAGCGCCAGCGTCAGCCGTTCGATTGCGTGTTCGTCCGACTGGCCGACGCGGCGGCGTTCGAATACCTCGACCCAGGCCGATCCCCATTGCAGCCGACGCAAGACGTCTTGCCGGGCGCGTTCGGACCGTTCGGCAACCTCGATCCCGACGACGGCGATGATGCGGGCATCCTGGCGGACCAGACGGGCGATACCCACCGTATCCGGTGCCGTCTTGTTTTCCCGGATGATGTCGATGCGCTGGGACAGCGCTTCATTCACCGTTTCCATCAGAAAGCGGCTTGTCGCGCCGTCTTCGGGCCAAAAGGCGACGGGGCGAAACGAGCCGGTGCGCCTTGTGACAAGGACGCCGCGCGTGGCGCTGCCCGCTTGCGCGCATTGCAACGCAAGCCAAGACGACAGAACCGCGTCATCACCAGACGATTCAAGCAGGCGACGCCACAGCGCAGAATCGAGATAGGCCACCGGCGCGGGTTCGCCGATGTTGGTCGGACCTTTTGCCTTTTCGTCCGTCACCGCGCCCTCTCATCCCCACTTGGATGGGTTGCGCCGCAGTCAGACCACAGCGCAGCCCGTCCCGATCACCCCTTACCCTGCCGCGCGCATCAGGCGGCAAAATCCTCGCGTGGCATCCACGCTTCGACGATGATCACCTCGGCCGAGGATGTCGTCGTATCCGAAGATGTGGTTTGCGCGATCTCTTCCTCGGTCGTCAGCGACGTCGTGGTTGTGAACGTTGCGGTCGTGCCGAGGAAGGACGTGGTGCCCCAGTCAATCGTTTCCGCTTCGGGTTCGATGGCAGCGGCAGCTTCTTCCTCCAGCAGGATCTGGTCTGCCACGGCCTCTTCGGTCGCCCCGTCGGCAACGACAATCGGGGGCGCGCCGGTGATCACGGTATCCTTGAACGTGGCCTGCACACCGGTGGCGGCAACGCCATAACCGCCATCAACCACCGAATCCGCGAATGTGTGCGACAGTCGCTGGACATCGTTCAGCAGAACCGCGACCGAGTTGCCGTCCAAGCGGACAGTCAGCTTGTAGTCAACGCCGTTCTTCAGATCAAAGTTGACCGATGCCAGAACCGTCCATTTGCCCTTGATCACCACCCCGATCACGATCTTGTCGCCCGACACGTTCAGGCCCGCATATTTGAAGTTCGAACCGTCCGTCATGTCGAACAGGGCATAAGCATTGGCCTGATCTTTCTTGCCGAACTTTTCGACCTCCACCTTGGTGGAAAACTCGACAGTGCCCCATTCGTCATCCGCGTCACCCAAGGTGCCGAATACCTGCGTGCCCTGCTTGACCTTCAGCAGCCCGGCCACCGTGATGGTGGCGTCATCGCCGTAGGCTTCGGCAAAGGCCTGTTCGACCAGCGACCATTCCTGCGCCTCTAGCTTGCGCAGGTTATTGGCCAGGGCCGTATCCTCGGGCAGCCAGATTTCGCGCCGCATCACATCGCGTGGGCCTTTCAGGTTGCCCGCCTGCGGATCGTCTGGCGGGCCGGACTGATCGGTCCAGTCGAAATCTTCCTGACGGACCATGCCCAATTCATCAAAGGGCGCGCCACGCCGTTCCGCAAACACCGCCGGATCAAGCGGGTTGGCCAGCTTGTCGTCGATGGCGATCTGTTCGGCAAAGCGCAGGATATCCGGCAGTGTGCCGTCTGCCCCTGACGCCTCGGCCAGATCCAGAACGAACTGTTCGGTCTGCGGTTGCAGCAGCCGCGCGATCTGGAACGCGCCAAACGGCGAGAACGGCACGATGAACGAGTTGTATTCACCCACCCACGAAATCGCCCGATCCGCCCCTGTGTTCAGGATCAGGTAATCGCGGCCGGCCCCATCAAAGGCGATGTCGGCATATTCCTGATAGGCGTCGGGCGCACGGTTGGTATCGTTCGCCCCGGTGGACAGATCGTCGTCCATCTGGTGCATGTCATTGCCGCGCCCGCCGAACATGTGGTCGCGCCCGGTGCCACCAACCAGCCAATCGTTGCCCAGATCGCCAAACAGGTTGTCAGCCCCGTCGGTGTTGATGGACTGGGTAAAGGTGTCGTCCAAGACACCCTCTTGCGCATCGTTGTTCAGCAAGAAATCCAGCGCCACCTGACCGCCGTTCACCGTTTCCGTAACCACGATCCGCGAACGGGGATCATCTTCATCATACAGCGCGAATTCTTCGGGATCGAACGCGCCGAACCGCAGAACGTCGCCGGGGTTGTACAGCCCGATCCCATACCAGAAGGGATCATCCGCCGCAGGGGGTGATCCTGCCCCGGTGTCCTGCTGCGCGCGCAGGAAATCGTTCACCAGCGTCCCGCCCGCGTAATAGACGGCCAGCGCCTCGGCCCCGCTGTTGGCATCGTCGCCATAGCCACCGTGGATGAAGTCGTCTTCCCAGCCGCCAAACAGGATATCGTTCGCAGATGTCATCTGCGCGCCCGCGATGCCGTTGATCGAGAAGGTCACACCATCCAGATCAAACGCGATCATATTGGCGGTCTTCAGAAGATCGCCCGTGCGATAGATCAGTTCGATCTGCAGGTTGCCGGGCGTGCGGATGATCTCTTGCAGGTTGGCCGTGGACAGGCCGATCAGCGGTTCGGTCAGCCCGTTCCGGCTGGTGGACAACAGGCCGTCATCGCCAAGGATGCCATCCACGCCACGCCCGCCAAAGATCACATCCGCGCCGGCCTGACCGTACAGATCGTCATTCCCGGCCTCGCCGTAGATCAGATCGTCACCGGTCATGCCGAACACCACGTCATCGCCGCTTTCGCCGTGGATCAGATCGCCCGCGCCGACGCCAAAATCGTTGAACGTGGTCTTCCAATCCACCGTCCCGGTTTCCGGGCTGATGGCGGTTCCGTCGATGGTGTGGGCATAGTCGAGCATCTGCGCCACACGGATGACATACCCCCCGGCATAGCCGGTGCCGCTGGCATAGTTGAAGGTCAGCGCGCCGCCCAATGCAGTTTGCAGACGGTAGACGTTGGCGTTGTCTCCCACGATGAAATCGGCATCCAACGTGTTGGCATTGGCCGCTGTGACCAAGGTCTGCGTGGTGTCACCCACATCTGCCGACCGGGCCAGCCATTCAGGATCGCCCGCGCCGCCATAGATCAGGTCGGCGCCGTCAGGCCGCAGCCCTGCGCCAGTCAGGGTGCTGAAGAGCGCCTTGGACGCCAGTTCGGACGAACCGCCGATCAGGTCATCCTGACCCAGATTGCCATAGACACGATCATTGCCGCCGTTGCCTTCGATGTAATCGTCACCGTCCGACGCCGCCGCGCCGACCAGGAATTGCAACGCCGCCAGATCGCCTGCCTGCACCGGCAATACCGGCTGTGGCGCAATCAGAACATTGGCCCCGCCGTCCATGATCACAAAGGACGGATCGGCACCGACACCCGGATCGAACGGATCGACCGAGTTCGCAGCGACAAGGGCGATGTCACCGTCGCCTTGGATCACGTCGTCGCCCAACTGGCCGAAAATCTCGTCATTGTCCGCGCCACCTGCAATCACATCGTCGCCAAACGGACGGGGCGCGCTGGGGTTGTTGGCCGCCGCCGACTCGACGCTGGCATCGAAGTCGAGAAGGAACACGTTGCGTGGCAGCAGCGCCGACGGATCGACCACGGCACCACCGATATTGGGGGCAAAGCCCAGATCGACCGAAAAGTTGACAAGACTGGTCGGAACCGTCCCGGTCAGCATCGAATACAGCCCGCCACCCGCATGCAGTTGATAGCGTTCGTTGACCGATACGCCCTCGCGCACGACGATGGCATTGTCGCCGGTGATCACGTCTTCGCCGTCTCCACCCGACAGGATATCGTTGACATCCTGCAGGTCGGTCGGGTCCAGATCGGACAGCTCGTCCGGCAGGATCGCCTGCACCTGTGCCGCGTTCAGCCCGTCCAGATCATCCGAACCGCCTGCAGTGTTGTGCCCGCCGATCAGATCGTCATGGCCGTCGTTGCCGAACAGCACATCGTCACCCTGCTGACCAAGGGCGATGTCGTTGCCGTCTTCGCCAAAGATCACATCGCCTGCGCCGCCATCCGCAGCCCCCGTGAAAATGGCAAAGTAGTCGTCGCCCACCCAGGGTTCGCTGCGGCCAAGGGCGCCCACGGTCTGCCAAGCCTTGCCGTGGTCGCCCAGGATCAGATCATCACCTGCCGGTGTATCGGCAGGGAAATCGCCACCGTCATCGCCCCATATCCGGTCAGACCCGGTCCCACCAAAAATCAGGTCCGACATTCCGTCGCCAAGGATCAGATCGTCGCCGCCAAAGGTCGGATCGCTGGCACTGATCAGGATCGTTCCCGCCACCAGTGTCACGGGGTCAGTGCCGATGTCGGCCCGGCCCGATACGCTGTCTTCTGCGATGACGAAATCGACAAAGCCGTTGTCGCCAAGGATGCGGTCATAGCCATTGGCGCTGCCTTGTTCGGCATTCGAAATCGACAGATCGGTCAGGTTCACATTTGCGCTGCGGTCGCCATAGATGCGGTCGCCGCCCGCCCCGCCGATCAGGATGTCACGGCCATTGTTGCCAAAGATCACATCGGATGCACCCGCACCGGGGGCCGTGGTCTGGATCAGATCGACGGTCAGCGCATCAGTGTCGCCGCTGTCGACCCAGTCAACCAGTCCGCTGTCCCCGATCACGATGTCATCGCCGGTGGTGTCGGTGGTGTCATAAACCAGCAAATCGATCCGGGCCGCAGCCGCGTCGCCGTGCAGCGCGTCGCTGTCGGCACCGCCGATCACCACGTCGTCGCCTTCGTTGCCTTCGATCAGGTCGCGCCCACCACTTGCCGTATCCGTGCTTTGCAGCAGCACCGGCGTGCCGCCTTGCACCGTCAGTTCGCCAAAGTCACCGGCCAGCGCATCCTGATCCGCGCCGGACACGGCGCTGAAGGTGGCCGACAAATCGAAACTGCCCGCGCTGCGCGGCAGGCTTGCCGTCAGGTCGCCGAAGATGAAATCGCCCTGCGCGCCGCCCAAGGCGATGTCGCGCCCGCCTTCACCAAGGATCGCGTCGATCCCGCCATTTGTGCCGCGTGTCCGCACCGTCACGATTGCCGCCAGACCGGACCCGGAGCCGGTGTAAAGCACCTCGCCATTGTCGCCCAGCAGAACGTCGCCCCCAGCGCGACCGTAGATCAGGTCAGACGCCAGCCCGCCGATGGCCACATCGCTGCCCGTGCCCGCGTCGATATCGTCATCGCCCGTGGCCAGAACGTCGCCCGCATCCAGCCCCAATTCAACGGCGGCAAAGGCTGCAGGGGCGGCGGGTATGCCCACCACATCAATTCCGGCAAAGGTCGAAATCACCCGTTCCACATCCGTGTCGGCATCGCGCAGCACAAGGCCTGCATCGCCCAGAATCACGTCGTCGGCGCTGCCGCCAAAGATGCGGTCGTCATCCTGCCCGCCGATGATGATGTCGGCACCACCAGCGCCATAGATTTCGTCCTCGCCGCCCACATTCCCGAAGATCGAGAAAATGTCGTTGGCAAAGGCGCTGCCGTCCCCGCGCACGACAAGACCGTGGTCGCCAAGAATGATGTCATCCTCGGCCGTGTCCGACGCCGTCCCGCCCGAGATCAGATCGCCGCCATCGCCGCCGATCAGAATATCGTTGCCGGTTTCACCGAACAGTCGGTCCGCCGCGCCCTTCGTCGGATCAAGGCTGATGACCCAGGCCACCTTGTCAAACAGCGTAGATCCCGTGGCCTTCAACAACAGTTGCGCATAATCGCCCACCACAAGATCATCCCCGGGTGACCCATAGGCCGTATCGCTATCGCCGCCCGCGACGATCAGATCGGACCCGCCATAGCCAAGAATCAGGTCTGCGCCATCGGTGCCTGCTGCGTTCCACGTTCCCGTCAGCGACAGGCCCGCACGCAGGATTTCGTCACCGAACAGAATATCCTCGCCCGTGCCGCCAGCCGCGTCGCCCAGGATCGTGTCACCGTAGCGGCCACCCGCGATCTGGTCATCGTCGCCTTCGCCATACAGAACGTCGGCCCCTCCTGTGCCTGCGGTGTTGGACGCATAGTTCGACGCATCGGTGATCGTGCCGTCATCGCCAAGGATCACATCATTGCCGACACCGCCGTAAACCGTGTCGCCCGCATCAGCGTCGAACAGGCCATATTCGGCAAGGTTCGACACGCCGCCCATGATGCGGTCTGCCCCCTCTTGCCCGAAGATCAGATCAGCTCCGTCACCACCTTCGATGTAATCGTCCGCGCTGGATTGTTCGGACGGCAGAACGGCAGGCAAGCCATCCGCCGGGAACAGATCGGCCCAGATCGTATCGCGGTCGTCATTGCCAAAGATCAGGTCAGCCCCGGCCCCGCCGATCAGCAGATCGTCGCCGTCGCCGCCGCCGATGCGGTCATTGCCATATTGGCCACGGATCACGTCATCGCCACCGTCGCCGTAAATCTCATCCCCCAGAGTGGTGTGGGAAAGTGCACCCAGCACGAAACCATCAGCTTCGCCAAAGACGATGTCGTTGCCGCCATCACCCCGGATGAAGTCGGCGCCTTCGCCGCCGATGATCAGATCGGTCTCACCCGTCAGACTGTTGGGGGATGTGGTCTTTACCGTGTTGGCCGACGATCCTTCGGCCATGTCGATGTCGCCCCGGATGATGTCGTCACCTGCACCGCCTTCGATCTTGTCGGCACCGCGCCCGCCGAACAGATAATCGTTGCCAAGGTGGCCCACGATGAAGTCTTCGCCGTCATTTCCATAGATCCAGTCCGCCGCATCCAGCGATGCGGGGGTGTCATCCTCGCCATCGCCTTTCAGGGTATCGATGGCACCGCCACCATAGATCACGTCGCCGCCGTCGCCGCCGTAGACATCATCCTCGCCATCCGCAGACGAGGTCACGTTGTTGATGCCGGTCAGACCAGTGGTCACATCCGCCGTGGCGGCCCCGTCACCGGACAGGCGGTCAGCCCCGCCAAAGCCGCGCACGATGTCCGCACCAGCGCCGCCCAGCAGGATATCACCCGCCATGCCGCCCAACAGTTCGTCATCGCCCGCACCCCCGACCACATGCAGCGCCACCCGCAGCGATGTGGCATCGCCGATGATCTCGTCATCTTCGGCGCCGGCGTCGCCGTAGATCGTGGTCAGGTTGTTGAACACTTCCCATTCGCCAAAGCCGATCAACAAGGCAAAACTGTCGGCCCCGGTGCTGCCAAGGGCGTTGTTCAGGTCGCGCACAGCGCGGATTTCGTCAGAATCGATGTCGCCATCAAGGTTCAGATCAAGATCCTTGTTCAGATACCCCGCCGCCATTGCGGCCGCTGCCTCGGTGTGGGTCAGCTTGCCGTCGTCGAAATAGCCAGCGCCGATTGCGCCCGCCAAACCACCCGTTTCCCAAAGCGATACTTCGTCGGCGGGCAGCGCCTCGACACGGTCACCGTAAATTTCAACCTTTTCCGCGCTGTCTTCGGCACCGGGCTGGCGTTCGCCTGCCCATGCCCCGATGTTCAATCTCGCCGTGGTGTCGCTGGGCGAATCCACGGTTGCAATTTCCGGCGGCGGCAAGGGCGGGCAAGAAATGGTAAAGTCGAGCAGCGTCACACGCAGCAGTTCGAATGTGTCTTCAAACAGGGTGACAAAGCCGAACGGCGTGTCAAAGCCAAGCTTTACGAAAGCTTCGAGATAGGCCTCCAACGCTCCTTCGAAATCGAAGATGCACAGGATGCCTTCGGCCAGCTTCTTGCCGATCTCGTCCAGATAGAACTTGCCGTCGCCGTCGTCGTCGGCCCAGTTCGCGCCAATCTCGGCCTTGACGCCCCCTGTCACGCCCGCTTCGGCCACCACGATGCTGAGCGATGCCGTCGCCTCGAAGAACACGGACAGACCCAGTTCCAGAATATCCTCATTCCCGAACTTCATCGTCGACGGATCAAAGTTGTGATCGCCAAAGTAGAAGCCGTCCTGGAAGGCGCCGGTTTCGATACCCCGGCTGTCGTATCCAACGGAAAGATCAAGGAAGATCTCAAAGCCCCCGCCAATGGTCACAAACAGCGGCACCGGCGGCAGGATCGGGCCAAACTTGTAGGACACGCCGAATTCGGCGGACAGACGCGGGATGTCCCAGACCACAAAATCTATGCGTTGCCCGAACAGGACGCCGAACAGTTGCGCCGGATCTTGCAGGAACGGGAAGAATAGCCCGATGTCGTTCAGGCTGTCCAGAATCCCGGACAGACCACCGCCTTGGTCACCTCCATTGGTGTCATTGTTGATGGCCTGGTCCACC
The DNA here is from genome assembly GCA_040385245.1 of Pseudomonadota bacterium. Taxonomy (GTDB): domain Bacteria; phylum Pseudomonadota; class Alphaproteobacteria; order Rhodobacterales; family Rhodobacteraceae; genus JAZKHT01. Next base: position 97,955 of record JAZKHT010000007.1, read on the forward strand.
TGTTCCTTGGTCGCGCCGATGCCATCGGTTGCGCCAAGGTCCAGCCCGGTCAGCGCGGTGCGGGCGGATTGACCGCTCAGGTCCAGCCCGGCGGTGGAACCCACCGCACCGTCAGGGGCCGAACCATAGGGGTCTGTGATGATGAAATCGCCAAAGTCGATCAGCGTACCCGCAGTCAGCTGGTCGATGAAATCGGACACAGCCTGAATGGTTTCGACGATCTGAAGGAAAATCTCGATCGATTCCACACCGGAACCAAGGAACCGGATCGCATCCAGCACCGTCAGCGGCCCCTGACCGAACAATTCGGACAGTTGCGACAGTATCGGCACTTCAAGGTTCAGGAAATCAAGGAACGGGTCCAGCGGCGCAGTAAAGTCGTCGATGAAATCCAGCAATGGTTTCAGCGCGTTCTGCGCCCATTCGCCCATGTTCAGGCTCAGATCGTAGAACTGGACGCCGGGCACCTGCAATTCGCTGTCGCCCGCGCTCCACATCCAGTCGATGTTCAGTTTGGTCTGGATGTTCGGCAAATCTTCAATGCTAAGACCGCCGCCGATGTCGGCACCGCCCACCAGCAACAGGTCGATGTTGACGGCGATGGCGAAATCCACGTCCAGCGCGTAATCGTCCAGATCAGAGACACCGATCTTGTAGTTTCCCGCCCCGGTTTCGCCGCCCGCCAGATCGGCAACCGCGACCGCAACACCGCCACCATTCAGCAGGCCCAACGCCAGATTGGTGGAAAAGCCGACACCTTTGCCCAAGCCCACCGCTGCCTCTGGCGTGTTCGGCTCGGCCATGTTGTCGTCCCATGGGGTTGCGTTCACCCCCAGGAAGAACAGCCGCAGGTTCAATTCGCTATTCGGGGTCAGCCCCGCGCTGAATTCACCCGTCAGGATGGGATCAAGGGTCAGTTCATCGTCATCGACGTTCGGCAGCACAAGAAACGCACCGCGATCCGCACTTAGGCCGAACCCCATCGCGACGTTCAGCAGGAAATTGACGGTGACGCCGCCCGTTCCTTCAACCTCGACCACAAAGGCATCAAGGCCGAAATCGAAGGGCACGGTATCTTCGACCGTGAACCCAAAGAACAGCGGTTCGAGTATAAGTTCCCGGTCGGCCACGCTAAAGCTAAGCAGGATGTCGTTGTAATCAAAGACATTCGTATCGCCTGCGTTGCCTTTCATCTGATCTTCATCGAGTACGGAATTCAGCGCGTCAAAGACGATCTGCTTTGCCTGATCAACCAGATCAGCGGCCCCTTCTTCCAGCGCCTCAAGTTGGGCTTTCATTGTATTGTAGGCGGTCTGGAACGATGTCAGCACATCGTTCAAACCTGCGACCGGCCCGCCGATCAAGGGGGCGCTGGCAAGGCTGTCCGTCGCGTCGACAAGGAAATCGAGCAGAAGTTCGAACGCCTCCAGCAGGTTCGAAAAGTCGATCAGACCTTCGGCAATGGCCAGCAATTCTTCGCTGGTCAGCGGGTTGATCGCGGCATTGAACACGAATTCGCCCGTGGCCACGCCGATCTGCGCATCAAAGCCGAAATCGACCTGCGCCTCTTTGCCATCGGTGCCGGTGTTCACGTCGTTGTCGCCATCATACATGATGGAAGAGCCGTTTTTGTAATACCCAAGGCTGTCTGCAACCAGACGCGCCTCGCCCGCAAAGCTGAAGCCCAGATCGGCAATCTCGATCCAGCCGTCTGTTGCCGTGCCGGTCACACCGATGTCGATGAAGGCAGCCCCGTCACCGGCGAAGTTGGTCAGTTGCAGGACCGGGTCGGTCGGGTTTTCAAACCGGATGCCCACGCCACCCGCATTGATCACCAGTACACCGTCAACGGTCAGCGCCGCCTCTAGCCGGAAACCGGTGTCTTCGGACACCAACAGGTTGAAATCGCTGGTCAGGGGGTCATCGCTCAGCGCGCCGATTTCCAGTGCAAGGCCAAGGTTGAACACACCGCCCAGACTGAAATCCAGACTGCTGTCTTCGATCCCCGCGTTGAACAGGCTTGTGCCAAAGGAAAAGTCGAAATCGACCCCTTCGTAGTTCACGTCAAAGACCGAAGGCGCGATTTGCAGGTTCGCCTCGATCCGCCCCGCGTTGTAGTCAAATTGCAGCACACCGCCGCCGAACAGCCCCAGGACGGTCGCGCGGAATTCGTCAATCGCACGGTCGGCCAGTTGCTGCGCCTTTGCCAGCACTTCGTTCGCAGCGGCCGTGGCCGAACCCACCAGCGTCGCACCAAAGGTTGCCGCGTTGGCGGTGACATAGGCGTTGAAATCGGCCAGCATTCCGCCTGCAAACGTCGCCAGCCGGGCGGCGATGCCATCCAGCATCCGCGTGATCGTTGGCAGCGACGAAATCAGGTCGAAAATGTCTTCGCCGTTTTCCGCGATGTCGGTCAGCTTGGCCACGATCTGCGCCAGACTGTCGGCCTCGTTTTCATCGGTCAGGAAGGATTCGACGTCATCCAACGCATCGAGCAGCGCCTGCACCTCGGCAGGCCCAGAGCCGGGCAGATCGGCAATCGTATCACCTGCTGCGTCGATCAGCGCGGCAATCTGGGCTTGCAGTGCATCAACCTGCGTCTGAAGCGCGTCACCCATGTCGTCCAGCAGATCGCCCGCCAGACCCACAAGCTGCTTGATGGTCAGATCGGCCAGCTCTGAGATGTCCGCATAGGCATCGCTGGCATCGACAATCGCCTGTTTCAACGTATCGTTCAGCTTGTCTTCGACGTCCGCCAGCGTGTCATCCAGACGTGGCAGTTCAAACCCAAGCGCCTGCTGCACCAGTTTCAGGATGGTGTTGGTTGATGGGATCACATTCTCTATGTCGCGCAGGTGCGCACCGAATGTGTCTTCCAACTCGTCAAGGAACGCCGTGTCCGCGCTGAATTCGTCGCGCAACGCCTGCACGGCGCCGCGCACGGCGGCAAAGGCGGCAATCAGCTTGGTCGGCGCATCCGAAAAGAAAAAGTCGAACGCCCCACCAAAGGCGATGACCTGAGCGCGCAATTCCTCCAAGGCATGGATCAGGATATGGCCCGCGTCAGAGCTGACAAGCTTTGCCTGCGCCGCGTCTGACAGGGGGGTGAAGTTGGCGAATTCGGTCAGTTCACCCGCATCAAGCACACCCGCCGCCGTGATATCGGCAATCAGGTCGTCCACCTCTTGCGGGTTGAGGAAGGCCAGCGCCTTGTCCACCTCGAACACCAGCATGGTGTTGATACGGTCGGTGACGGGGCCGACCACGGCATCCACGGAATCCTGCACCAGCTTGACGAAATCACCGATCGACCCGTCCAGCAACGGCAGATCGGCGTTCAACAGGTCCAGCTTGTCGAACACGACAGATGCGATCTGCTTGACCAGCGACAACAGATCGGACGCACCAAGTTCCGTCAGGATGGTCAACAAATCCTCAAGCCCGGTCGTGTTGACCGTGGGCAGGATCGATCCGACTTCGAAATTGATGATCAGGGTAAAACCCGCCTCATCCAGCCCAAAGGCACCGCCATCTTCAAAGCTGACGGGCAGTTCAAGCTGGCCGGTGATGCCGCCGTCAAAGGCCACGGCATCCAGCGCGGCAAATCCGGTTTCGACCAGCGACGCACCGCGCAACACGCCGTCGCCGTCAATGTCGGTATTGGACAGTTTGAAGCCAAGGATATCCGCGCCCGGATCGGCCCCGGTCACGGCAACCGCAAAGGTGCCGACGCCTGCTGTCGAATCCACCAGCACAACACCGGTGCCCGTTGCGTTCAGGAAGGCATCCACGCCCGCCACAGCGTTCAGCGCCGTCACGGCATCGGCAATCGTGCCGTTGCCAAGGATAACCGACGGGGTGGTCCCGTCTGCCAGCGTAAAGTTGAAAGTGACCCCGGTGCCGTCGAACGCCTGGGTTGACTGGTCATCCACCGCCTGCGCGCCAAGTTCGCTCAGGTACAGCCGGTCAAGGGCGTCGGTGTTCTGGACATCCTGCAATTGCAGGTCCAGCGCAAAGCCGATGGGCGTCGTGGTGCCGCCATTGTCGATCTTCACAGCCAGAAAACCGATGGCCCCATACAGGTTCACATTGTCGATATCGATACCGATGGACGCGCTGGCCTTGGACGTCGCGTCGATGAAGAACCGGTCGATGATCAGCCCGCCGCCAATGGTATCGCTGCCGGGTGCGGCAGTCGTGCCAAAGCCAAAGCCAAGATCATAGATCGCCGAGGAAAAGGCCCCGCCCGCCACCGAAAAGATCGGGGTCAGCCCGCTGGGTGTGGAGGTGTCCGTGAGAACCAGCCCACTGCCAAATGCGTCAATCCCCACCGTGACCCGACCGCCCGTCCCTGTGGAAATCGCGGTTTTCAATTGCCCGATGGTGGTGACACCGGACAGATCGACCGATGTTGCAATGCCGTCGCGCGTGACAAACAGCAGATCGGGCTGGCCGGACGGGTTCGTCGACACACCCATCCCACCGTTCAGCGCGCCCAGCGTGACAGCGTCGGAAAGTTCGGTCAGATCAAAGCCCGCGCCGAAGCTGAACAACATTTCGGCACCAACCGACACGCCCGCCGACCCGGCAAGGGCCAACTCTCCCAGCGGGCCAAGGCTTAGGGCCTGATTGAACGACATGGTGCGTTCAAAAGCCACCGCATCAAACCCGATATCCAGATCAAAGGTCAGGGAACTGGTCACCTGATCATAGGCAAGGTTCGCGCCGGTACCTGCAAAAATCTCAAGCGCGGCCAACTTGGCGGCAAATTCCTGAATGGTGGCAAAAGTGGGCAACGGCAGGGCCGACAGATCATTCTGGAAACCCAGCAACGCCGTGATGGGTGCCGCTACATCCGTCAGCACGATGTCGGTGACATAGTCATTGGTGGCGCGCAGGCCGATGATGCCGTTGCGCACGAACGCCTCGACCGGAAGGCCGGGGGCTGCGGCCTGTATCGCCGTGTTGATCGCCGCCGCCAAGGCGTCAAGCGTGTCACCCGCTGCCGCGTCGACCGCGGCCTGAAGGGCGGCGAAATCCAGCGATATGGTTTCGACATCCGTCACTGGCACAGTCTGAACCGCTGGGTCCAGAACGCTGAAGTTGATCTTGAACGTGTGGTTGCCACCTGTCGCCAGATCGGCCAGATCGGTCAACGCCCCGCCCAGCAGACCTGGGACAGACAGGCTGTTGATCACCTGCCGCAGTGCGGAATCGAAGTTGGAAAAGTCACTGACGTTGATGTCGATGAAATCGATCTGCGCCAGCGCGTTGAACGCCGACGACAGGGTTTCCAGCTTGCCCCCAAGATCGCCAAGGAAGCTGAGCAGACTTGCCGCGTTCATCCGGGTGAAGTCGGCCAGATCGGGCGTGTCGATCGAAATGTTCAAGGTCGGGTTGCTGAACAGGTTGCCGGTCAGCGACAGGGTCACGCCCGCATCATCCAGCGTAAGCCCGGTGATGCTGCCCGAGGAATCGAGCTTCAGGTTCGCCGTCAGACCGGTGTCTGCGGCGTTGATCTGCACAGCCACCAGCGCAAGGCCGCTTGCGTCCAGCTCGGACAGCGTGATGCGGCCATCATTCACGACCGAGTTTTCGGTGACCGTCGCAGTTGCCGATGCTTTCAACGTAAAGGTGCTGGCTGCATCCAGACTTGCGCCACCCAGAAGACCGACCTTGACGGCACCTGCGCCGATGGCCGCTTCCAGATCGGCAATCCCTGCCAGGGTCATGGTGGCGCCGCTGTCGATATAAACGGAGTCGGACGGCGCAAGGCTGGTGTCCAGCAGCACGCCAAGCGTGAAATCGAACGACAGCGCGATCGAAAAATCAAAATCGGCGTCGACGGCAAAACCGAACTGAGCTGCGACCGCGCCAAAGTCAAAGCTGTTCGATCCGTTCACGATGGTCTTGTCAAAGGCGATTTCGATCTGCGCCTCTGTGCCGTTTTCGATCAGGTTCGAGGCAATTCCGGCGATGTTTTCGATATCCGCTTCCAGATCTTGAAACGTATCGGTCGCGGATGCGATGGCCAGACGCAGCGGGTCCAGTAGATCGGTTTGCAGAGTGTTGGCCAGTTGTGCCGCTTCGGCCAGACTTTCACCAAGGATCGGGATATCTGCCGCGAACTCGGCAAAGCTTTCCAACTGATCGACCAGAATTTGCAGCCGGTCCAGCCCGTCATCCAGCGCATCGGTGTAGGGGCTTATGTCCGCAGACAGCAGATACCGCTTTTCCAGGGTGTCAAAGGTCACCGCCCCGCGTTTGCGCCGGTCGCGGCTGGATGGGGTCAAGGAAGTGCAGGATCGAAGCGCCGTTCGGGCGCGATCAAGCGCATCCCTTTGAAAGCTGGTATGTCCGAAATAGCTTTCACCCGAACCGAAATGAATACCCATGGCAGCCCCCTGAAAGGTGGATACGGCGGTTTCACGGCAATGCGATTCGCGAAATTATAGTCCAAAAGCCACAGGCACGGTGAATGTTTGTTGCGTGGAAAATCCCGCCAAATAGCGAAACTGTTCTGCCTCTTGGATAAATTGTCTGAAAACCCCGACGGTCCCCTACTGCGGCCCCGGACCGGCCCCACCTGATTGTTTACCATTTTGATATAATTTTTGACGCCGCGCGGGCGTCCCTTCACGACTGATCAATCTTTGTTGACAGCGCCAGAGCGGAGGCTGCACAATTTTTGGGTGGAGCGGATTTCCAGCTCCACCTGGGGTCAGAGAGGTTCATTTCATGACTGGAAAAGACTCTTCCACCACACAGGAAATCGGCGGTGTCCGGGTCGCTTGGGACGATTCCGACATCTCGAGCCAATACGCCAACATCGCGACCGCGACCGCGAACCGAGAGGAATTCTTCCTGCTGTTCGGCACGCATCAGAACTGGCGCGGCAACGAAAAGGAAAACACCGTCAAGGTAAAGCTGTCGAATCGCATCGTCCTTAGCCCCTTTGCGGCAAAAAGATTGATGCTGATCCTGCAACATTCCATCAACGCCTACGAAAGCAAGTTTGGAAAGATCGGGGACACCTGACCAAGGCTTTCGCCCGATGCCCAGCGGCGGCGACGCCGGGCATCGGGCGTCATCCGGGCTCACCACAGATTGACAGTGGCGGCATCACGCGGGCGATGTTGCCCTACCCGTCCAGCTTGCCATAGCGGCGGACCAACGCTGCCATATCGGGATGCGCGTCGGCCAGGCCGCTGGCCACTCCGACGCGGTCGGCCTCGGGCCGGTTCTGGCTGACCTTCCACTTTCCCTCAAGATCGCGGATGTCGATCTCGATTCCGATGATTCCGCGCAACTGTGTCTCGATAAAGGGGCGTGGCGCGTCGGTCACTTTCCACGGATCGGCACGGGTCGCTTCGTGCCGGTCGGTCAGTGCCCCGATCTGGGTATCCAACCAGCCTTGATCGTCCGTCACCCGCGCCACGCCACGGGCCTGCACCATGGCGTAATTCCACGTTGGCACGACCTTGCCGGTTTCCTTTTTCGTTTCATAGAAAGCCGGGCTGACATAGGTCAGCGGACCCTGAAACACCACCGGGACATCCTGCCCGTCCAGTCCACGCCATTGCGGGTTTGCCAGTGCGATATGCGCCTGCAACTGCCCCAGCCTGCCTGCCGCACGGTGCAGCAGGAAGGGCAGGCCGTTGGCCAGCAATCCGTCGGCGCCGGTCGAAATCAACAGACCGAACGGATGCGCATCGATCAGGTCATGCTGCGCATCCAACCGGTCTTCGCGATGGTGGTCGGGTTGGTACATCGGACAATTCCTGTGACAGCGTTTGATGTGAACAGGCCCAAGGGGATCGTCAAATCCTGACCGACGCGAACCGGGCGCAGCCTTTTCGGATCAGACCGCGCCCAACCGCTGGGCAAGGGCGTTGCCGGTGGCAAGGATATGTTCCTGCAACGCGGAACACGCCAGTCCCACATCGCGCGACGTGGCGGCGGTGGCAATCGCGGTGTGTTCCGCGCCAATGTCCCGCCCCGTCACGTCAGCCTGCAAGTACAGCCGACGATACCGGTCGTTCATGTTTTGCAGCATCACGCAGAAATGCAACAAAAGCGGCATCTTGCACCCGCGCAGCAGGGCCATGTGGAATTCGGTATGTGCCGCTTCCCAGGCGTCGGTCATCGCGGCATCCGCCGCGTCGCGTTTGGCGTGGGTCAGGCGGTACAGGGCGCGCATCACGTCGCTTTCCCATTCCAGATCGCCCTGTTCAATCGCCATGCGCAGCGCCAGCACATCCAGTTCGGCCCGCAACAAGGTGATTTCCCGCAGATTGGCTGCCGAGATGGGGGCAACGCTGTAGCCGCGCTGATCCTCGAATTCGACCAGCCCGTCGGACATCAGGCGCGATACCGCCTCGCGCAGGGGGCTGATGGAAACATCATAATCTTCGCGCAGACGGTCCAGATTTATCTTTGCCCCGGGTGCAAGATCGCCGCGCAAGATCGCGCTGCGCAACCGCGCGGATATACGGCTGGATATGGTTTCCTTGCGGGGCGGCGTGGACATGACAAACCTCGGTCAATCTGAAAGCAGTATAAATGACGATTACAGCAACAACAATCAATCGACAGAAAAATCCATGATATGCGGCATCTGTTGCCCCCGATGCCCGTTGCCATATAGGTAGAGGAAACCAGAAAAAGAAAAGGGTCCGTCGTGTCCGTTTCCCTTGCCCAGAACACCTATGCGCAGGTGCGCAGCGACATCATCTTTGGCGTCCTAGCGCCCGGCCTGAAATTGCGGCTGGAAGAGTTGCGTGTGCTGTACAGCGTGTCCGTGCCCACCTTGCGCGAGGTGTTGAACAGGCTGGCCTCCGAAGGGTTTGTGGTGGCCGAAGATCAGCGCGGGTTTTCCGTCGCCCCGATTTCCGAGGCGAACCTGCACGAACTGGCCGCCTTGCGCAAATTGCTGGAACTGTCGGCGCTGGCACAGTCGTTTGCGGCCGGTGATGTGGCGTGGGAAAGCGATGTCGTCGCCGCCCATCACAAACTCAGCCGGATTGAACAGCGCATGATGGCGGGCGAACCGTGCGACCGCACCGAATGGAAGCGCTACGACAGCGGCTTTCATCACGCCCTGATCAAGGGTTGCGGGTCCGAGGAATTGCTGGCGGTCCACAGGGCGATCTTTGACAAATACCTGCGCTATCAGATGGTTTACCTGACGTTTCGCGGCGCGATTGCCGCCGAAGAACACAGCGCCCTGCTGCGCGCAGCCCTTGCGCGCGATGTGACCGCCGCACAAGAGGTTCTGGTCCGTCACATCGACGGCGGCGTGGCGCATGCGCTTGCCTCGCATGCCGCCGCTCAAGGGTGATGGGTCAGGACGTCGCGCACCCAGACAGGGTCGTTGACCGGCCCGCCGGAAAAGAGTTCGAATGCGCTGATGCCCTGATGAAAGTACAGCTCATACCCGCTTAGGAACGCGGCACCCATCGCTTCAAGCTGCGCGCGGAACCGGGTTTCAGCAGGGGTGTAGACCGCATCGAAGGCCCAGGCCGGTGCCCCGGTTGCGCCGTCGGGCAGGGGCGATCCGGGGCGGCCCACCATGCCAAGCGGCGTACAGTTGATCACGCCGTCAATGCCGGTCAGATCGTGCAACACCTCTGGTCCCACCGCGCGCACGGCACAGGGACCATGCCCCCGCATTGCATTGGACAGCGAAAGCACCTTGGCCAGATCGGTGTCGAACAGCAGCACCTCGTCCGCGCCCAGCGTCATCAGACCGAACGCCACCGCCCGCCCGACGCCGCCCGTTCCCAGCACCAGCACCCGACCGGGCAGTCGCGCGCCAAACCTGGCCCGAAACGCTGTGACAAACCCGGAATAGTCAGTGTTGTAGGCACGCGGCCCTTGCGGTGTGAAAAGGACGGTGTTTGATGTTCCCATCGCCGTCACCACCGGATCACCCGCAGGCACGTGCGCGGCGGCCTCTTCCTTGTGCGGATAGGTGACGTTGACCCCGGCAAAACCGGCAGCGGCACAATGGACCAACAACTCGGGAAATGTCAGGCGCATTTCGGCCGGGATCAGCAGGTCATAGGTCACGTTACGCCCGACGCTAAGCCCGCACAGGATGTGCAACGCGGGCGACCGGCTTGCCGTGATGTTCCCCCCGATCAGCCCAAGCCGCAGGGTGGTGGACGTGACCGTTCCCATGATCACCCCTCGTATCCGAACAGTCGCGGCAGGCCCAGCACCAGCCCCGGAAAGGCGGTCAGACAGGCCAGCGCGATCAACAAGGCGAACAGAAAGGGGTAGCCCTCCCTGACAATTGCCTTGATCGGAATGCCCGTGGTGCCGTTGATGACGAACAAAAGCATTCCGTAAGGCGGCGTGATCAGGCCGATCATGCAGTTCACCACCGCCACAACCCCGAAATGCACAGGGTCGATGCCAAGCGCGCGCACAGTGGGCAGAAACAGCGGGATGATGACAAGGATGATCGTCGTCGCGTCCAGCACGCAGCCCAGCGACAGAAACAGCAGGTTGACGAAAATCAGGAACTCCGCCCGCGACAGATCAAGGCTGACCAGCAGGGTTTGCAGCGCTGCGGGGATATTCTCGGTTGCAACGATATAGTTGAAGATCAGCGCCGATCCGATCACCAACCCGACCGACGCCGATGATCGCGCGGAATCCAGAAACACCTCGTACAGCGACCGGATCGTGAGCGAGCGGTAAAACACCCCCGACACGATCAGCGCATAGGCGGCGGCAACGGCGGCGGCCTCGGTCGGGGTGGTCGCGCCACCGTAGATCCCGGCCAGCAGAATCACCGGCATCATCAGTGCAGGCAGCGCCCGCAGCGTGACGCCGGGTATCTTGCGCAGCGGCACCGCCTCTTCTGCCGGGATGTTGCGTTTGTGCGCGATGACAGAATTCATCGTCATCAGCACCAGCGTCATCAGCAGACCCGGCACCACGCCGCCCAGAAAAAGATACCCAATCGACGCATCCGACACCAAGGCGTACAGCACCATAGGGATGGACGGCGGAATGATCGGCCCGATGGTTGCCGAGGCGGCGACAACCGCCCCCGCGAAACCGGGGGTGTAATGCCCGGTCTTCAGCATCATGCGGATCGAGATCTTGCCCACACCGGCTGCATCGGCAACCGCCGACCCGGACATGCCGGAAAAGATCAGGCTGACCAGGATGTCGACCTGCGCCATCCCGCCCTTGAACCGGCCCACCATCGCCTTGCAGAATTCCAGCAGACGGTCACTGATCGCGCCTGCGTTCATGATGTTTGCAGCAACGATGAACAGCGGCACCGCCAGCAGAACGAAACTGTCGTAGACGCTTTGGATCAGTTGTTCCGACGCAAGCGCCAGATCCTGCCCGGCAATGGCCAGATAGACGACCGCCGACACGATCATGGCAAAGGCAATCGGCATCCCTATGGATGCCGTGATCAGCAGGGTGATCAGGCAAATGGAAAACGCCAGACTCATCTCGCGCTCTCCGTGTCGATCAGTTCATAGCTGGTGATGGGGCCTTCGACGTCGGCCTTGCCGCGCAGAAAGTCGATCAGAACGCGGGAATAGCGCAGGATGATCATCGTCATGAAGATCATGTAAACGCTGAACACATAGTTCAGCGGGATGCGCAGGGTGGAGCTTTTCTTGATCTTGTAAAAGTCGACGTAATCCAGTGTCGGCAAATAGCTGACCACAAAGGCGATGATGATCGCCAGCGCAGCGACAGCCGAAAACACGCGCTGAACCGGGCGACTGACCGACAGATACAGAATGTCAAAACGCACATGGTCAGACGGACGCAGGCAAAAGGCGCTGCCCCAGAACACGACCCACAACCACAGGGTCAGGCACAGCTCGATTGTCCAGCCCAGCGACAGGCCCAACACATATCGGCCGATGATCTGCACCAGAAACACGACGAAGATGGCGGCAAGCATCCCCGCCGCCATCGCGTCAGCCCCCAGGCGCAGCACCCCAAGGATGCGTGCCATGGGCCCGGTCCCTATTTTGCCAGCGCGTTGATCGCGTCCACGATCCCGGCAGGCCAGATCGCCGCATATTCAGATGCCAGATAATCGGCCTGCACCTTGGTGCGGAACGCCTCCAGATCCGGCTCATAGACCTTCAGCCCCTGATCCTTGAAGAACTGGACCAGTTCATCCTCAAGCCCAAGCTGCTTGGTCCGGGCGGTTTCGGCGGCGGCGTCGGCAGCGGCCTGCGTTGCAGCCTGCTGTTCGGGGGTCATCTGATCCCAGACCGCCTTGGAAATCGCCAGATAGTTCAGGTCAACCAGATGCGACGTCAGCACGATCTGCTTGGTCACCTCGTAGAACTTGGAATCCTTGACCGTCGGCAGCGGGTTGTCCTGCCCATCAATGGCCCCGGACTGAAGGCCGGTGTAAACCTCGCCAAAGGCCATCGGCACGGGGCTTGCACCCAAGGCCGAACCCAGGAATTGCCAGGCGTCGGTGCCCGGCATCCGCAGCTTGATACCGGCCAGATCGGCGGGGGTCTTTACTTCCTGTTCGCCGCGCAAGTTGACGTGGCGACGGCCCAGATACATGACCGTCAGCAGTTTGACGCCCAGTTCCGCCTCGGCCTTGGCTTTGAACGGGTCCATCAGCGGATCGTTGAAGACGGCCACCTGATGGGCGGCATCGCGGTGCAGATAACCTGCGGTGAACACGGAAAACTCGGGGAAGAAGGTCGCCAGTTCCTGCGCCGACGTGATCGCCATTTCAAGGTTCCCGCGCGAGATCGCCTCAAGCTCGGTTGCGCCTTTGAACAGGGTGCCGTTGTAATGCGGCTCGTAGCTGGCAAATTCGGCCACGGCAGGACCGAACACTTCGGCAAGGGCAACGGTGCGCTGGTCGGTTTCGGTTGCGACGGTGGACATGCGAAGCTGAATCTTGTCCTGCGCCAAGGCAGCACCAGTCGCGAAGACCATGCCAGCGGCCACGGTGGCCCCCAGCATCGCGCGGCGGGTCAAAGTGAATTTCATGGCGTTTCCTCCCTGAGCCATTTGGAATCGCCCCCTCCTCGGGACGATGCGAAAACGTGGCAGTTTTGAAATCACCTGTCCAGCATTTATCTTACGGGTCAAAGTTTCATCGACCATTGTAAATAATCTAGGATTTATTGAAATCGTCGATTTTCCTTTCCTAGGCCGGAAAGCTGCCGTACAAAGAGCGGGCATTCAGTGGGAGGGTCTGATGCACTGCCCTGTCAAATCCACACGCCCCGCAGGCGGCAGGCGGTGTTGTGACCGCGCGGAAAGACCTTCGGCATGACAGGCAGCCCGGCCCGCATTGCCGTCGTTGGGGCGGGGCTGATCGGTCGTCGCCATATTGACGCAATCGTGGCGTCACAGGGGGCCGTTCTGGCAGCCGTCGCCGACCCGCGGGATGCGGCGGTCGCAGCGGCGGTGGCGCAGGGCGTGCCGCAGTATCGCGACCTTGATACCCTGATCGCCGTAGGTGGGCTGGATGGCATCGTGCTGGCCACGCCGAATGCGCTGCACGTTGCGGGTGGGCTGGCCTGTATCGCGGCGGGCCTGCCGGTGCTGGTGGAAAAACCGCTGGCCACCGATGTGGCACAGGCACAAACCTTGGTTGATGCCGCCGAAAGGGCGGGCGTTCCCCTGCTGGTCGGCCACCATCGGCGCCACAATCCACTGATTGCGGCCGCACGGGCGATGCTTGCAGCGGGCGACATCGGCACGCCTGTTTCCGTGCAGGGGCAGTTCTGGTTGATGAAACCGGACGATTACTTTGCGACCCCTTGGCGCGTCCAACCCGGTGCTGGCCCGATCTTTCTGAACCTGATCCACGACATTGACTTGATGCGCCATCTGCTGGGCGAAATCACCGCCGTTCAGGCGGCACAATCCAGCGCGGTCCGCGGCCATGCGGTTGAAGAAACCGCCGTCATCCTGCTGGAATTCGCGAACGGTGCCCTTGGCACGATGAACGTCTCAGACACCATCCCCGCCCCGTGGAGCTGGGAGCTGACCAGTGGTGAAAACCCCGCCTATCCGGTCACCGATCAATCCTGTTACCGCATCGGCGGCACACTTGGCGCGCTGGAGGTGCCAAGCTTGCGCCTGTGGCATCAGGGCGACGACCGCGGTTGGTTTCATCCGCTGTCCACCCGGTTAAGCGCCCGCCCGGGGGGCGATCCGCTTGTCCTGCAGATCGAACACTTCGCCCGGGTGATCGTGGGCGAAGAACCCCCGCTTGTTTCGGGCCGCGAAGGGCTTCGCACCCTGGCGGTGATCGAGGCGATAAAGAAGGCCGCCAAAGATGGCAGCCGCGTCGTGCTGTAAGCTGTGCCCCTTGCGCCCGTAATCTGGGCTGAACCCGAACCGATGAAATAAGGAAATTGCGATGGACCTTCCGAAAAACACCTTCAAGGCGGCATTGGCCGCTGGTCGCCAACAAATCGGTATCTGGTGTTCTATCCCCGGTTCGGGCCATGCGGAATCTCTGGCGGGGTGCGGCTTTGACTGGATGCTGATCGACACCGAACACACGGCGGTGGACTTGTCGACCGTGCAGGCGATGTTGCAGGCCGCCGCCCCCTATCGAACCCACGCCGCCGTCCGTCCCGGCTGGAATGACCCGGTCGAAATCAAACGACTGCTGGATATCGGCGCGCAAACCCTGCTTATCCCATATGTCCAGAATGCCGCCGAGGCGGAAAAGGCCGTGTCCGCCGTCCGGTATCAGCCGCTGGGAATGCGGGGCGTGGCGGGCATTACCCGGGCCAGCCGCTTTGGTCTGGTCAAGGATTACACCGCCCGCGCCAGCGAAGAAATCTGCCTCCTGATCCAGGTCGAAACCGCCGAGGCCCTGACCCAGATCGAGGCGATTGCCGAAGTCGATGGGGTCGATGGCATCTTTATCGGGCCTGCCGACCTTGCCGCATCGATGGGCCACCCCGGCGACACCGGCCACCCGGATGTCGAGGCGGCCATCCTTGACGCGATTGGGCGGATCACGGCAACGGGCAAACCTGCGGGCATCCTGTCGCTTGATCCGGCGTTTCTGACCAAATCGGTGGCAGCCGGCACCACATTTACCGCCGTCGATGTTGACAGCGCGATCCTGCTGCGGGGGGCGCGTCAACTTGCCGCCAAATGGATCGGCTGACGCCCGACACCGCCTTGTGCGCCCGGCCCCGCGTCGTGCGCACTTGGCCCTGTCACCGCCGGATCGTTCCCGATCGCAAGGACGGCGCAGTTTTTTTCCGGGACCGGAGTTGAGTTATCCTTTCCATGACGAGGTGCTGCCATGAAAACCTCTATCGCAACCGTGTCCATCTCGGGCGAGTTTCGCGACAAGCTGACCGCCATCGCCGAGGCGGGCTTTGACGGGATCGAGATTTTCGAACAGGATTTCACAGCCTTTGACGGAACACCGCGCGACGTCGGGAAGATGGTCCGCGACCACGGACTGGAAATCACGCTGTTTCAGCCCTTCCGCGACTTCGAAGGTCTGCCCGAACCCTATCGCACGCGGGCCTTCGCACGCGCAGAACGCAAATTCGATCTGATGGCGGAACTGGGCACGGACCTTGTGCTGGTCTGTTCGTCCGTCCACCCCGAAACGATGGGCGGGATCGACCGGGCGGCCGACGACTTTGGCGCGCTGGGTGACATCGCCGCCAGTCGTGGCATCCGCGTCGGGTTCGAGGCATTGGCCTGGGGTCGGCACATCAACGACCACCGCGACGCATGGGAAGTGGTGCGCCGCGCCGATCATCCCAATGTCGGCCTGATCCTGGACAGCTTTCACACGCTTGGCCGCAAGATCGACCCCGACAGCATCCGGCGCATTCCGGGCGACCGCATCTTTTTCGTGCAACTTGCCGATGCACCCGCAATCGAGATGGATCTGCTGTATTGGTCACGCCACTTTCGCAACATGCCGGGCGAAGGTGATCTTGATGTGACGGGATTCATGCGGGCCGTGACGGCGACGGGTTATGGTGGGCCATTGTCGCTTGAGATTTTCAACGACCAGTTCCGCTCGGGCCTGCCGCGACTGGTGGCGCAGGACGGGCACCGGTCATTGATCGATCTGATGGATCGCGTACGACGGGCGGAACCGGCGTTGTCGGTCGATCTGCCCGCCTTTCCGCCCCCCGCACCGGTGGAAGGGGTAGAGTTCATAGAATTCGCCACCAGCCCCGAAGACGTGCCCGCGTTGGAACATTTGTTATCGGCCACCGGCTTTGGCAGGGCAGGGCACCACAAATCAAAGGCGGTCGCGCTGTGGCGGCAGGGCGGCGTGAACGTTCTGCTGAACACCGAAACAACGGGTTTTGCCCATACCGCCTATGTGGCGCATGGCACCACCGTTTCGGAAATCGCACTGACAGTTGCCGACGCGCAGGCGACCTTTGCCCGCGCCCGTGCCTTGCGCGCGGATACCCACTCGGAACCCATCGCCCCGGGCGAACTGACCATCCCGGCGATCCGGGGCGTCGGTGGCAGCATGATCCGCTTTCTGGATCACGGGGATGATCTTGGCCGCATCTGGCAAGTGGATTTCGACATCACTGACGCTGCCCCCGCCGGTGCAGGCTTGCTGTCCGTCGATCATCTTGGTCAGACCATGGCCTATGACGAAATGCTCAGTTGGGCGCTGTTCTACACTTCGATCTTTCAGGCCCGCAAAGCGCCGATGGTCGATGTGGTCGATCCTGACGGTCTGGTCCGGTCGCAGGCGGTGGACGCGGGCGGATTGCGCGTCACCCTGAACGGGGCCGAGACGCGGCGCACACTTGCGGGCCGCTTTGTCGAAGACAGCTTTGGGTCCGCCGTGCAGCACATCGCCTTTGCCTGCAGCGACATTTTCGATACGGCCGCCCGTCTTGCCGTGGTTGGCTTCCCGGTGCTTCAGATCGGGGCCAACTACTATGATGATGTCGAGGCGCGCTTTGGCCTTGATCCCGCCCTGACGGCACGGCTGCGCGCGGCCAATATCCTGTATGACGAAGATGCGGGCGGGCAGTTCTTTCAGTTCTACTCTGCCAGCCGCCCGGACGGCCTGTTCTTCGAGGTTGTGCAGCGCACCGGCACCTATACAGGTTACGGCGCGGCCAACGCACCCTTTCGCATTGCCGCACAGAAACGCGCCGCCCGGCCTGCCGGAATGCCAAGGTTCTGACCATGACCGCACCCAGCATCACCGCGCTGACCGACACCATGCAGGTGCTGATGCGCCCCTGGGGGACGATGCACTTTCGCATCGATGGCCCGGAGGGCGGCCCGACGGTGATCTTTGCCAACTCGCTCGGCACCGATCTGCGCGTCTGGGACGGGTTGCTGCCGCATCTGCCCGCCCATCTGCGCCTTGTGCGGTATGACAAACGCGGGCACGGCCTGTCCGATCCGGGCGGCCACTCCACCATCGAAGAATATGCCGACGATGCGATTGCGTTGATCAAATCTACCGCCAGCGGCCCGGTGATCTTTGTCGGGCTGTCCATCGGGGGCCTGATTGCCCAAGCCGTGGCAAGTGCTGCCCCCGAACTGATCCGCGCGCTGGTGCTGTCGAACACCGCCGCCCGTCTGGGCACCAAAGACGGTTGGCAGGCGCGGATCAATGCGGTGAACGACCACGGTCTGCCCCACATCGCGGACAGCATCATGGAACGCTGGTTTGCACCCGCCTTCCGCGCAACGCCAGCGCTGGCGCTGTGGCGCAACATGCTGATCCGCACGCCCGCGCGCGGCTACACCGCCGCCTGCGTCGCCCTTGCCGGGGCTGACCGGACCAACGCCACCCGCGCCTTGCGCATGCCCAGTCTTGTGATCGCCGGGGCCGAGGATGGGTCCGCACCCCCCGATGTGGTGCGCGGCCTTGCAGACCTGATCCCCAGAGCCGCGTTTCACCTGATCCCCGGCGCAGGCCATCTGCCCTGTGTCGAGGTGCCCGCGGCCTTTGCCGCCATTCTGATCCCCTTCATCGAGGCACAGACATGACCGAACTTTCCGCAAAAGGCACCGTCCTCCGCCGCCGGGTATTGGGAGATGCCCATGTCGACCGGGCCGAGGCCGCAAAGACCGCCACCGACGCACCCTTTCAGGCGCTGATCACCGATGCCGCCTGGGGCCATGTCTGGGCGCGCGACACGATCCCGCTGCGCGAAAGGTCGATGATGACCATCGCGCTGCTTGCGGCCCTGGGAAACGACGGCGAACTTGCGCTGCACATCCGCGCCACCCGCAACACCGGCGCAAGCCAAGCCGACGTGATGGAGGCGCTGTTGCACGTCGCGATCTATGCCGGTGTGCCGCGCGCGAACCACGCCATCAAAATCGCGAAAAACACCTTTGCCCAAATGGCGCAGGAGGACGACCGATGAAACCCGCCGAATTCCACCAGCGCGACCGCCAATGGCAGCCACCCAGCCTGACGCCAGATTACAAGACATCCGTTGCGCGCGCCCCGCGTCTGGCACTGCTGTCAGTGCGGGGGTCACTGTCGGAGATCACCGGACCCGCTTTTGGGCACAGCGACATCGACCCCTTCGACAACGATCTGATCCGCAACTACGCCAAGACCGGCGACCCGGTGGGGGAACGGATCATCGTTCATGGGCGGGTGCTGGATGAAAACGCGCGGCCCGTTCCGAACACGCTGGTCGAGATCTGGCAAGCCAATGCAGGCGGGCGCTATCGGCACAAAAAGGACACCTACCTGGCCCCCATCGACCCCAACTTCGGCGGCTGTGGCCGCACGCTGACCGACGCGGATGGATATTACTTCTTTCGCACGGTCAAGCCGGGTGCCTATCCTTGGCGCAACTGGGTGAACAACTGGCGGCCCGCGCATATCCATGTGTCGGTCTTTGGCACAGGCTTCGCACAGCGCCTGATCACGCAGATGTATTTCGAAGGTGACCCGCTGATTGCGCGCTGCCCCATCGTGCAGTCGATCCCCGATCCCCGCGCCATCGATCAGTTGATCGCAGCGCTGGACATGAACGCGGCAATCCCGCTGGATTGTCTTGCCTACAAATTCGACATCGTGCTGCGCGGCCGCAGGTCCACCCTGTTTGAAAACCGGTTTGAGGGGAACTGACCATGGCCCAACCCTTGCACTACCTGAAGGAAACCCCATCGCAGACGGCAGGGCCCTATGTTCATATCGGGCTGACACCCGGTGCAGCGGGGTTTGACATCTATCGTCAGGAACTGGGCCAGACCATCGCTGGCCCCGCCACACCCGGCCAACGCATCCGCGTTCAGGGCATGGTCTGGGACGGCACCGGAACCCCCGTCAAGGATGTGCTGATCGAGGTATGGCACGCCGACGCCAACGGCATCCACCCCCACCCCGAAGACCCCCGCCACGCCGCCGTGGCCCCTGATTTTCGCGGCTGGGGCCGGGTCATCAGCGACTTTGACACCGGTCTGTGGTCGTTTGACACGATCAAACCGGGCGTTGTCATGGGGCGGAATAGCCGTCCCATGGCCCCGCACATCAGCCTGTGGATCGTCGCGAGGGGGATCAACATCGGACTGAACACCCGGATGTACTTTGATGACGAAGACAACACCGCCGACCCGGTGCTGAACCTGATCGAACACCCGCAACGCCGCGCCACGCTGGTGGCCCACCGATCCGCGCCGGGGGCATACTGGTTTGACATACGGCTGCAAGGCGACGGTGAAACCGTCTTTCTGGATATCTGACCGATGACCCACCCCTGCATTCTTTGCGTCGCGATCACGGGTTCCTTGCCGACCAAGGCCGACAATCCCGCCGTGCCGATCACCATCGTGGAACAGATCGAGTCAACGCATGCAGCGTTCGAGGCCGGGGCCGCAATCGTTCATGCCCATGTGCGCGACGATGCGGGCAAACCGACGTCGGACCCCGACCGCTTTGCCCGGCTTATGGACGGTATCCACAGCCATTGCCCCGGCATGATCGTGCAGCTTTCCACCGGCGGGCGCAGCGGGGCGGGGCAGGCACGCGGGGGGATGCTGTCCTTGCGCCCCGACATGGCCAGCCTGTCGGTAGGGTCGAACAACTTTCCCACCCGTGTTTACGAAAACCCGCCTGATCAGGTGGATTGGCTGGCGGCCGAGATGCTGCGCCACGACGTAAAGCCAGAGATCGAGGCGTTCGATCTGTCTCATATCGTGCAGGCCACCCGCATGGCGGCTGACGGTCGGCTGAAATCGCCGCTGTATGTGCAGTTCGTGATGGGCGTCAAAAACGCGATGCCAGCGGACGAGCGCATCCTTGATTTCTACATCGAAACGCTGCACCGCCTTGCGCCGGGGGCACAATGGTGTGCCGCCGGAATCGGGC
Organism: Pseudomonadota bacterium; assembly: GCA_040385245.1. Classification (GTDB taxonomy): domain Bacteria; phylum Pseudomonadota; class Alphaproteobacteria; order Rhodobacterales; family Rhodobacteraceae; genus JAZKHT01. The sequence goes on from JAZKHT010000007.1 coordinate 118,293, forward strand.
CTGCGCAACTGCTGATCAACGATTGGGCGATCCAGAAGGGTGGCCATACCCGCACGGGATTGGAGGATAACGTCCGACTGGACCGCACGACCCTTGCGCCGTCCAATGCGGCACTGGTCAAACGGGCCGCCGACCTGTGTTCGCGCCATGAACGCCCGGTTGCAACCTGGCAGCAGGCGCGGCAGATACTTGGCCTGCCGATGCCCGCCTGAAAGGCCCGCCCCATGCCAGCCGCCCCTGCCGACAGTGCCCTTTATCGCGATCTGTTCAACGATGACGAAACCGCGCGTTTGTTTACCGACAGCGCCGAGGTCCGCGCGTTGCTGCTGGTCGAAGGGGCCTTGGCCAAGGTGCAGGGCGAATTGGGCCTGATCCCCGCGGATGCCGCCGCCTTCCTGCACCGTGCCTGCACCGAGGTGTTGATCGACCCCGCAGCACTGGCCGCCGAAACGGCGGTCAACGGCGTGCCGGTTCCCGCACTGATCAAGGCGTTCCACAAGACCAGCAACGCCCCCGATCATGCCCAATATCTGCATTGGGGTGCCACGTCGCAGGACATCATCGACACCGCCCTTGCCCTGCGGCTGAAACGGGTTCTGCACATCTGGGAAGGCCGTCTGGGAACGCTGCTGCAATCGCTGGCCGCATTGGCAGATCTCCACGCCGATCTGCCGATTGCCGCGCGGACCTATGCGCAGATCGCCACGCCAACCAGCTTTGGTGCGGTTGTGGCGGGATGGGGCTGGCCGCTTTTGGCACACCGCACGCGGTTGGCGGATATCAGGGGCGGGGTGCTGAAGGTATCCTTGGGCGGGGCGGCAGGAACGCTGTCTGCCATGGGGCCGATGGGACCGCAGGTGCGGCACGGTCTGTCACAGGCGCTGGGTCTGGACGATCCGGGTCACAACTGGCACGCACAGCGCGATGGGATAGCGGCACTGTCGGGCTGGATCGCCGGGCTTTCCGGCAGTTTGGGCAAGATGGCCGAAGACCTGATCCTGCTGACACAATCGGGCCTGACCGAGGTGAAGATCGGCGGTGGTGGTGCGTCCTCTACCATGCCGCAAAAGCAGAACCCCATTGCCCTGTCGGTGATGGTGGCCCTTGCGCGGCAGGTGATCGGTCTGTCGGCCACGCTGCAGGGGGCTGCGATGCACCGCCAGAACCGTGATGGGGCGGCGTGGTTCACCGAATGGCTGACCTTGCCGCAGATGTGCATTTCCATCGCCCGGCTGCTGGCCCTTGCCACCGATGTCGCACAACGCCTGACGCCTGACCCAGTCGCCATGCTGCGCGGGGTTGACGGGGGCACGGGCGTGATCCACGCGGAAATGCTGTGCTTTGCCTTGGCCAGGCAGATGGGGCGCCCTGACGCCCAGCGCATCGCCGCCACCTTAAGCATCGAGGCGGAAACGACAGGCATCCCGCTGCGCCAATTGGCGGAACGGGATTTCCCCCACAACGATTGGGCCGCGAAATTCACGCCGAACGCAACGCTGGGCCGGGCCCCTGCCGAAGCGCGCGCTTTTGCGGTTTCCGCACGCCAGGATGGGTGAGCGGCGCCGCTACGCCTGCTGATCCAGCCAGTCGCGAAATGCCTCGACCACGGCGGGGTCGCTGTCCACCAGATACTGTGGCGCGGGATAGGCCCCGTTGTGCACGTCCCTAGCAAAGGCGGTCATCGCGGTGACCCGTTTTTCCTGCAAAGCGGCATATTCAGTGGCGAAATCGGCATATCGTTTGGCGTGGCGCGGAACGTGGCCGATGGTCTGGCCCAGCACATCGTCGGTGAACAGATACTGCGCATGACCCGCGGCCCCTGCCCCCATCGAGATCAGGAACAGGTCGGTTTTCTCGGCAATCGCCTGCGTGATGGAATGGGGCACCACCTCGATCTCGACGGCAAAGGCACCGGCGGCTTCCAGCGCCTTGCATTGCTTGTACACCAGTTGCGCGCTTTCCAGCGTCTTGCCCACCGCCTTGAACCCGCCGGTCCAGGTCGCCTTGGACGGGATCAGCCCGACATGGCCGCAGACAGGGATCGCGTTGTCCGCCAACGCCTTGACCGTTTGCAAGCTGCTGGAACAATAAACCCCATCTGCGCCATGCTTGACCAACGGGAAGGCCCATTTCAGAAAATCGGCGGTATCCCCGATTTCATAGAAATTGTCCCCCGGAAAGGCAAATGCGGTTGGGGCCACCTCGCGAAACTGGCGGTCAAAGATCATCTGCGGCGGCACGGACAGAAGTTCGACCCCTGCCCTTTCGGCGGCTGCCGCTTCGTCCAGCGTTTCAACCCGCAACATGGCAAGCTGCCGTTTGCCGCGCAGGTCGCGCAGATCGGCGACGGTCAGGCGCTTTGCCATCAGGACACCTGAACCAGAACGCGGTCGCCTTCGACCTTTACCGGAAAGGTCTTCAGGTTGACGCAAACCGGGGCGCGCTTTGCCTCGCCCGTGCGATAGTCAAACTGGCCGTTGTGCTTGGGGCATTCGATGATGTGACCCATGACCAGTCCGTCTGCCAGATGCACCTGTTCATGGGTGCAAAGCCCCGCCGTGGCATAGAAGGTGCCGTCCGGCGCGTGGTAGATGGCATAGGTCTTGCCGCCATGGTCGAACCGGATCAGGTCTTCGGCGTCGATGTCATCGGTGGCACAGGCGTCGATCCAATGGGTCATGTCATCTCTCATTCAGCGGCGGCGACGGGGGTGCCAAGGGCGGCAACGTGAAAATCTTCGCGGTACGGGCGGGCGGTGGCGGGCAGTTCACGACGGATGAAGTGGTCTTCGTTCCGCAACTGCCGTTTCAGCGCCGGCCACATCTGGCCAAATGCCTCGGGGATTGACCGGTTTGGCGCGGGCAGGTCGTGCTTGATCAGGTCATGCAGGCGCGGCAGCGCGTGATAAGGCACCATCGGGAACATGTGATGTTCGACGTGGTAATTCATGTTCCAATAGATGAACCGGCTGATCGGGTTCATGTACACGGTGCGAGAATTCAGCCGATGGTCAATGACGTTGTCGGCAAGTCCACCATGCTGCAACAGGCCCGTCATGACATGGTGCCATGCGCCATAAAGGCGCGGCAAGCCGATGACCATCAGCGGCAGGACAGACCCCATCGCGACGGCCAGCGCAATCGTGGCAGCGTAGATCGCCACCCAGATGCGGGCGACGCGGATCACCTTGTGCGCCTCGGACTCGGGGATATAGGTCGCCTCTTCGGGATGCAGTCTGCCCGATGCGTTCAGCAACATGCGCGTCCAGCCGGCGTAGGCATCGAACAGGCCGAAGAAATTGGCGATCAGCTTGAAAAACGCGGGCGGGCGCATGATGGCAATCTCGGGGTCGCGCCCGACGATGTAGGTATCGGTATGGTGGCGCGCATGGCTCCAGCGCCAGGTGTGCGGGTTTCGGACGATCATGAAGCAGGCGATGTTGTAGACGACATCGTTCATCCATGGAGTCTTGAACGCCGTCCCGTGCGACGATTCGTGCCAGCGCGAGTCAGAGCCGGACCCGTAAAGCACGCCGTAGGCCAGCCAGAACGGGGCCGACCACAGCGAAGGCCACAGCCAGATACCTGTCCCCGCAAGCAGGATCATCGCGCCGTAATAGAGGACGCTGTCGCGGATGGCCGGGCCGTCCTTGCGCTGCATCAGCTCTTTCATGACCTTGCGCGGCACGTCGGTGTGATACCACTCTGCCGCCGCCAGACCGGTTTCAACGGCGCGTGCCCCATCGGGGCCAAGCAGGCTGTAATTCCTTTTGGCCATCTTTCCTCCCTGCCCGGTCGTGGCGATGATCGTGGCGCTGACCGGATCTTGCGCACAGGATGGGACAGGACGCCGAATGCCGCAACAGTTGGGCTGGTAAATTTCGTCAAACATCGTCATCCTGCCGCCGGTTGATGACGATTAATCGTCAGGGGTGGGGCAATGGCACGCAAACCGGGGATGACGGCACTGGCACAGGCGGCCGGGGTTTCGGTGGCAACGGTTGATCGTGTGCTGAACGGGCGCGAAACCGTGGCGGCGGCAACGCGCGAAGCAGTGGCTGCGGCGGCGGCCCGGATTGGGCATCCGGCGGCAGGGCGTCTGTCGTCCACTCCGCCAGACCGGCCCGAAGTGCGGTTTGGCGTGGTCTTGCACAAACAGGGGCAGGATTTCTACAAGGCCTTTGCCGAAGAACTGCACCGCGCAGTTGCAGCGGCGCAGGGCGTGAACGGGCAGTTGGTGCTGGAATTTTCCACCTCGCAATCCCCGTCCGAAATGGCGGGACTGTTGCGGTCGATGGCGGGGCGCTGCGATGTGCTGGCCGCGACAGCGGTGAACCACCCCGAAGTGACCGCCGCAGTCGAGGATTTGCGCACCACAGGCTTGGCCGTGTATGCGTTGCTGTCTGATTTCGCCCAAGGGGTGCGGGCGGGCTATCTGGGGCTGAACAACCTAAAGGTCGGGCGGACGGCAGGCTGGGTCATGGCGCTGGCGGCACAGGGACCGGGCAAGATGGCCGTCTTTGTCGGCGGCAACCGCTGGCACGGCCATGAACTGCGCGAGGCGGGTTTTCGCAGCTATATGCGCGAATGTGCGCCCCGGTTGACGGTGCTGGACACGCTGGTGAACCTTGAAACCCGGCAGTTGACGTATGAGGCGACCCTGAACCTGCTGGCCCGGCAACCGGAACTGCGCGGCATCTACGTCGCGGGCGGCGGGATGGAGGGGGCGATCGCAGCCCTGCGCGAAACGCGCACCCCAGGCACAATCCCGCTGGTGGTCAGCGCGCTGACACCCGATTCCCGCGCCGGACTGGCCGAAGGCGTCGTGACGATGGTGGTCGATACACCGTTGGAAAAGCTGTGCCGCGATCTGATCGAACAGATGCGCAAGGTCGCGCAAAACGGCGTCGGGACCCAGGGAACGCAACATTTCCTGCCCCCTGATCTGCACGTCGCCGAATCAATCTGACGGCAAAAGGAACGGCCCGACCTGCGGCCCCTCGTGCGCAGGCCCACGCGCGTGCGTGGTGCGCGGCGGGCGGCGCGCCCCACGCGGCGCGAAGTCTTTTCCCCCATTTCGAGGCGAGCCGCCTTCACCATTTTTGGAATTTTTCGGTTGAAACACTGAAAAAATAGAATATCAATTCCATCATGCCAGCGGGTCTCTGGCATCTGCGAACACGGGAAATATCCGAATGCTGCCTTTCGCCCTGAACCACATGACAACGCCGAAACTGGGATGGGAAGGGTTTCTGGACCTTGCCCAAAGCCTGGGCTGTGTCGGGGTGGAGTTCCGAAATGACCTGCCCGGCGCGCTGTTCGACGGGGCCGATCCGACCATCGTCGGTGCTGCCACCCGGTCGCGCGGCCTGCGGTTGCTGGCGCTGGCCGAGGTCAAGATGTTCAACGACTGGTCCGACGCCAAACAGGCCGAGGCGCAGGCGCTGATGCAGATCGCCGTCGCCGCAGGGGCCGAGGCCGTCAGCCTGATCCCGCGCAATGACGGGGTGGCAACCGATCGCGCCGACAGCCGCAAGGTGACGGAATCGGCACTGCGGGAATTGCTGCCGATGCTGAAATCGCACGGGTTGAAGGCCATGGTCGAACCCTTGGGATTCGCGGTATGCTCGCTTCGCTACAAGGATATTCTGGCCGACGCGATTGACGCGGTCGGCGGGGACGGGACATATTTCATGGTCCACGACACGTTCCATCACCATCTGGCGGGCGGCGGGAACATTTTTCCCGAACTGACAGGAATCGTTCACGTTTCAGGGGTCACAGACCCGTCCGTTTCGGTGGATGACATGCGCGACGGACACCGCGTTCTGGTTGATGCCGATGACCGTCTGGGCAACGTTGCACAGATCGCGGCCTTGCGCGCCGCAGGCTATACCGGCCCCATCAGCTATGAGCCGTTCGCGGCATCCGTGCATGATCTGGCCGACCCAAGGGCGGCGCTGGCCGCATCAATGGAATTCATCCGTCAGGGTATTGCCTGACGGACGGGATGCCGCCCCGAAAGGGACGGTCCGGCGGGGAGATCAAGGTGCGCCGGACACCAACTGTGGAGGAGAGAACCATGAAAAAGACCCTTATCGCTGGCCTTGTGTCCCTGCTGGGGACCACCGCCATGGCCCAGGACATCGGCGTTTCGATGGCCCTGTTCGACGACAACTTTCTGACCGTGCTGCGCAACGGCATGGACGCCAAGGGCAAGGAACTGGGCGTCGGACTGCAAATCGAAGACGCGCAGAACGATGTGGCCAAGCAGCTTGACCAGATCAACAACTTCATCGCGTCTGGCGTTTCGGCCATCGTCGTGAACCCGGTCGACACATCGGCGACGCAGGCCATGTCCGATGCCGCCGCCGCCGCCAACATCCCGCTGGTCTATGTGAACCGCCAGCCGATCAACGTTGACGCCCTTCCCGACAACCAGGCCTTCGTCGCATCGAACGAAGTGGATTCCGGCACGCTGGAAACGCTTGAGGTGTGCCGCCTGTTCAAAGAAGCCGGCAAGACCGAGGCCAACATCTATGTGATGATGGGCGAGTTGTCGAACCAGGCCGCCGTGCAGCGTACTGCCGACATCCACGACGTCATGGCGTCCGGCAACTGTGGCGTCACGCTGAACATCATCGACGAGCAGACCGCCAACTGGTCGCGCGATCAGGCGCAGTCACTGATGACCAACTGGCTGTCGACCGGTGCCGCGTTTGATGGCGTCATTGCCAACAACGACGAAATGGCGATCGGAGCCATTCAGGCGATGAAGGCCGCAGGCATCGGCATGGACACCGTCGTTGTCGCCGGGATCGACGCCACACAGGACGCACTGGCCGCGATGCAGGCGGGCGATCTGGACGTGACCGTGTTCCAGGATGCCGCCGGTCAGGGGGCAGGTGCCCTCGACGCCGCCATCAAGCTGAGCAAGGGCGAAACTGTGGAACAGAAGGTCTACATTCCGTTCCAACTGGTGACCCCGGCGAACATCGGCGACTATCTGGCCAAGAACTGATCCATCGGATCTCGGGGCGGCGTTTCGATGCCGCCCCCATTTCTCTTGCCGTGCGGGGCAACGCTGGCAGAGATTACCTGAAACCACTGGGGGAGTTCGAACCATGGCACAGACGTCGCATGGTCTTGGTGGCCTGAAATATGATCCAACGAAAAAGGCCCGGCCGCCCGAACTGAACGTGTTGCTGGCGCTGATCCTGATCGTCGTGGTCTTTGAACTGCTGGGACGGTTCGTCGTCGGTGACAGCTTTCTGTTCAACACGCGCGACAACATCGACACGCTGTTCAATCAGGCGCGCTTGCAGATCATCATCCTGCAAGTGTCCATCGTCGGCATCATCGCCATCGGTGTCACGCAGGTGATCATCACCGGCGGGATCGACCTGTCATCGGGGTCCATCGTCGGGGCAACGGCCATGATCGCCATGAGCTTTGCGCAGGTCGCCACCGTGAACGGCAACCCGAACCCCAAGGCCATCTTTCTGGACCAAGGCTGGATGGACCTGCCGGTGATCGTGCCGGTGGTCGTGGGTCTGGCCTGCGGCCTGCTGGCCGGTCTGATCAACGGCGCGCTGATCGCCTATACGCGCATCCCGCCGTTCATCGCCACGCTGGGCATGATGGTTTCGGCGCGCGGCCTGTCGAAATGGTGGTCGAACGGCAACCCGATCTCTTTTCCCACCGAAAGCTATGCCACCATCGGCAAGGGGCTGATGCCGGTCTTTCTGTTCATCGCGCTGGCGGTGCTGTTTCACTGCATCATGACCTACACGCGCTATGGCAAGCATTGCTATGCCATCGGCTCAAACGAGGCGGCGGCGCGGATGTCGGGGATCAACGTGCAGCACCACAAGGTGCTGGTCTATGTCATCGCGGGCGGATTGGCAGCAATTGCGGCCATCGTGCTGTCCTCCAAGAACCTGACGGCACAGGCCGGGATGGGCGTGATGTATGAACTTGACGCCATCGCCATGGCCGTGATCGGCGGCGTGTCGCTGACCGGCGGGCGCGGGTCGATCATCGGGACCGTCATCGGGGCGCTGATCTTTGGCGTCATCATCAGCGGCTTCACGTTCCTGAAACTGGATGCCTATTATCAGGAAATGGTCAAAGGCGTGATCATCGTCGGCGCCGTGGTGCTGGATCAATGGCGGCAAAGCCGCGCGCGGGGGAAATGACCATGGCGGATATCGTTCTGGAAACACGCGGGCTGACCAAGCGTTATGGCGGCGTTCACGCGCTGGAAGACGCGAACTTCGTGCTGCATGCGGGCGAACATGTCGCCGTCGTGGGCGACAACGGCGCGGGCAAATCCACCTTTGTGCGCCAGATCACGGCGGTGGAACAGAAATCCGCCGGTCAGGTGTTCTTTGGCGGGGCCGAGGTAAACTTTACCGGCCCGCTTGAGGCGCGCGAGGCGGGGATTGAAACCGTGTTCCAGACATTGGCGCTGGCCGACGATCTGGACGTGCCATCAAACCTGTTTCTGGGGCGAGAGCTTTTCAAGTTCCGCCTTGGCCCGTTCTCCATCCTTGACCGCAAGGCGATGCGCGACCGCACGCTTGAGGCGTTGAAGACAACGGCGGTGAAAATCCCCAACGTGGACAACCCGATCCGCAATATGTCGGGTGGGCAGCGGCAATGTGTATCCATCGCGCGGACTGCGGCTTTTGCGTCAAAGCTGGTGATCATGGACGAACCCACGGCGGCGCTGGGGGTGCAGGAAACCGCGCAGGTGGAAAACATCATCCGCGGGCTGAAGGAACGCGGCGTGCCCCTGATCCTGATCAGCCACAACCTGCGGCAGGTGTTCGATCTGGTGGACCGGATCGTGGTGTTCCGGCGGGGTCGAATCGTGGCGTCCTTGCGCAAGGATGAAACCGATGGAAACGACATCGTAAGCTATATTACCGGGGTCAAGGGGGCTGGGGATACCGCATATGCCTGACCATTCGCAGACGGTCGCCGTCATCACCGGGGGGTCGCAGGGGCTGGGCCTTGCAATCGCTGAGCGCCTGATTTCCGAGGGGTGCACCCGTCTTGTCATTGCCGGGCGCGGCGTGACCAAGGGCGAAAACGCCGCCGCCCACCTGCGCAAAAGCGGGGCGGATGTGCAGTTCCTGCCCGCCGATATGGGCAAGGTCGAAGATGCGGTCGGACTGATCGACCGCACCGTTGCGCGGTTCGGCATGGTCAACGCACTGGTCAACGCGGCGGCCAGCACTGACCGTGGGTCGATCCTTGATACGACGCCCGACGCATGGGATGCGCATATAGCAGTGAACGCACGCGGGCCGTTCTTTGCGCTGCAACGGTTTGCGCAATGCGCTATTGCAGCGGGGCATCCGGCATCGGCGGTCAATATCCTGTCGATGGTGATCCATTGTGGCCAAAGCGTTCTTGCGCCCTATTCGGCCAGCAAGGCCGCGCTGGCGAACGTGACCAAGAACGCGGCGCAGGCGCTGCGCGGCAATCAAATCCGGGTCAACGGCATCAATTGCGGCTGGATGGACACCCCCGGCGAAGACGCGATCCAGCGCCAGTATCACGGCGGCGGTGACGACTGGCTGGCACTGGCGGAATCGCGGCAACCGATGGGGATGCTGGTGAAGCCCGTGCACGTGGCCGGACTGGCCAGCTATATGCTGTCGGCGGACAGTGGCGTGATGACCGGGGCGCTGGTGGATTTCGATCAAAACGTGACCGGGGCCTATGGCGAATAGCCGCTGGCTCTGACAGACAACGCCCGAACGGGCAAAGCATGAGGAACGACATGACAGTCAGATTTGGTCTGCTGGGCGCAGGGCGCATTGGCAAGGTCCACGCAAAGGCCATCACCGGCGATGCGAACGCGCAACTGGTGGCGGTGGCCGATGCCTTTCCGGCGGCGGCAGACGCAATTGCCAAACAGTACGGTTGCGAGATTCGCACGATTGACGCGATCCTTGCGTCCGCCGACATCGACGCGGTGGTGATCTGCACCCCCACCGACACCCACGCCGACCTGATCGAGGCGTTCGCCAAGGCCGGCAAGGCGATCTTCTGCGAAAAGCCGATTGATCTGTCACTGGCCCGCGTCAAGGCCTGCCTTCAGGTGGTGCGCGACACCAAGGCCGTTCTGATGGTTGGCTTCAACCGTCGCTTCGATCCGCACTTTCGGGCTGTCCGGGCCGAGATCGACAAAGGCACGATCGGCGACGTGGAAATGGTCACGATCACCAGCCGTGATCCCGGCGCGCCGCCTGTTGACTACATCGTCCGGTCGGGCGGCATCTTCCGCGACATGACGATCCATGACTTTGACATGGCGCGTTTCCTGCTGGGCGAAGAGATCACCGAGGTATCGGCAATGGCCGCCGTTCTGGTTGATCCGGCCATCGGCAAAGCGGGCGATTTCGACAGCGTTCAGGTCATGCTGAAAACCGCCAGCGGCAAGCAGGCAATGATTTCCAACTCGCGTCGCGCGACCTATGGCTATGACCAGCGGATCGAGGTGCATGGCGCGCTGGGGGCCGTGTCCGCCGAAAACCAGCGGCCAGTGTCTATCGAAGTGGCCAGTGCCGCGGGCTACACCCGCCCGCCGCTGCACGATTTCTTCATGACCCGGTATACCGAGGCGTATGCCGCCGAAATCGCCACGTTCATCGCGGCATTGGGCGGCAAGGGCAAGGCGGCGCCGACCGGCGAAGACGGGTTGATCGCGTTGGGGCTGGCCGATGCTGCGGTCAAATCCGTCGCAGAAAAGCGCGTCATTCTGATGTCGGAAATTCTGTAATCACGCCGCGACTGCACCACTGAACATGAAAAGGCCCCGCTTGTGCGGGGCCTTTTTCGTTCCTTGGTCGGTCACGGCTTCGGATGGTCGTCGAAATCCTTGGTCAGGATGCGACTGGCGTCGCCTTGCGGGTCTTCGAACTGCTTGTTCTTCAGCGCCCAAAAGAACGCGACCAGACCGATACCCCCCAGCAACAAAGAGATCGGAATCAGAAAGCCCAGAATATCCATTCGGTCCTACCTAAGCCGCATCGCGTTCAGCGAAACGGTGATTGATGACAGCGACATCGCCAGGGCCGCCGCGAGGGGCGTGGCCATTCCCATCAGGGCCAGCGGCACCGCGATGACGTTATAAGCAGCAGATATGCCAAAGTTTTCCACCATCCGCCGGGTCGCCTGCCGGCTGATGCGGACCGCATCGCCAATCGGGGACATGTCCTGCCCCAGCAGCACGATGTCGGATGCCACGCGCGCGGCGTCCAGTGCCGTGGCCGGGCTGATGGATACATGCGCCGCCGCCAGCGCCGCTGTGTCATTCAGCCCGTCGCCCACCATCAGCACCTTGGCCCCTGCCGCAGACAGTGCCGCCACGCTGGCGGATTTCTGTTCAGGCAGCGCCTCGGCCGTCCAATCGTCGATGCCAAGCCGCGCCGCAAGATCGGCCACCGCCCCCGGCGCATCGCCCGAAATCAGGATGATCCGCTTTCCTTGCGCCTTTAGCGCTGCAACGGCGGTCTCTGCGCCGGGACGCAGTCGGTCAGCAAAGGTAAAGGCGTGGGTTTCCCCGTTCAGTGACAGATAGGTGGCGGTGTCGGGCAGGGCAGTCGTTCCGCACCATGCCGCACGGCCAAGGCGGACGCGGGTGCCGTTCCACGTCCCCTCAACCCCGTAGCCCGGCACCTCGTGCAGGTCCGTCACGACCGCAGGCGTCACTTGCGCCGCTTCCGCCAATGCGCGGGCCAGCGGGTGCGACGATCCCGCTGCAAGCGCCGCAGCGATAGACAGAACCTGCACGGAATGATCGGCCAGATTTGTTGGCTGCGGCGTGCCCATCGTCAGCGTGCCGGTCTTGTCGAACACCACCGTGTCCACCTCGGCCAGCCGTTCCAGCGCCGTGCCATGCTTGATCAGCAGGCCCTTGCGGAACAGCTTGCCGCTTGCTGCCGTCACCACCGCAGGCACGGCCAGACCCAGCGCGCAGGGGCAGGTGATGATCAGCACGGCAGCAGAAATGTTGATGGCAAAGCGCACGTCCCCGCCCGTCCGCCACAGCCAATAGCCAAAGGCGCTGAAGGACAGTATGTGCACCAACGGCGAATACAGGCGCGCCGCGCGTTCGGCCAGACTGGTGTAGCGGGTCTTTGCACTTTCCGCGATCGCGACAAGATCCGCCATCCGGTGAAGCGAGCTGTCCTTGCCCGCCGCCGTTACGCGCAGGGTCAGCGGGCCGGTCAAGTTTACCTCGCCCGCCGAAACGATTGTACCGACCCCGGCAAATCCGGGCAGGCTTTCGCCCGTCAACAGGGACCGGTCGACTTCGGAGGTGCCGTCGGTCACGATTCCATCGACCGGCATCCGCCCACCGGGACGGACGCGGACGATGTCCCCCGCGATCACATCGGAAATCGGCAAGACCACCTCGAACCCGTCGCGCAGGACGGTGGCGCGCGGCACCTCCAGCGCGGCCAGTTCCTCGGCGGCGGAACGGGCGACGGCGCGGGTGCGGTGGTCCAGATAGCGCCCCGCCAGCAAAAAGAACGACAGCATGACAGCCGCATCGAAATAGGCGTGATGCCCGCCCATCCACGTCTCGTACAGCGAGATGGACGACGCAAGGATCAGCGCCAGCGAAATCGGCACGTCCATGCCCAGCCGGCCCACGCGCAGCGCGGCCCATGCGGATTTAAAGAACGGCTGTCCGGCAAAGATCACCGTGGGCAGGGCAATGGCCGCGGATATCCAGTGGAACAGATCGCGCGTCGCATCCTCGGCCCCAGACCAGACGGCAACGGACAGCAGCATGACGTTCATCATGCTGAACCCCGCCACGCCCAGACGCATCAGCAGATCGCGCCCCTGTTTGTCCGTCTCGGTTGCGGACAACAGACCGGGGTCAAGTTCGTGCGCTTCGTATCCCACGCCCTTCAGCGCCGATATCAGCGTATCGGCGGTCACATCGGCATCGGCATCGACACTGACGCGCCGCATGGTCAGGTTGACGCGCGCCGATTGCACCCCTGGCACCGCCATCAACCCATGTTCGACCGTCGAGATGCAGGCGGCGCAATGGGCTGTTGGCAGCGACAACACCAGCCGCGCATTCACCGGGCGGCCCAATTCGGCAAGCCGTTCCGCCGACGGGGCGACCGCACATGCCGGACAGGCCGAGGGCGAGACATGGCCTGCGTCCTGATAGTTGTCTGCAAGCGTCATCGCGTCAGCCCTTCACGAACAGATCAAGCCGCTGGTGGAACAGGGTACCATCAGGCGCATGTGCCTGAACGCGCATCATCCACTTGCCGGGCGCCAGATCAACCGGCGCGGAATAGACCCCTGCCCGGCGGATGAATTCGGGCGTTCTGTCATCCGACGCATCGGTCGTCCGCCCCAATAGCACCGTCAGATCCGCAAGTGCGACCGGCATCCCCGCGGGATCTGTAAAGCTCAGCGTCAGTGCGCCGCCTTCGTACCCGTGAACCAATGTCCAACCCAAGGCCTCTTGCGCCTTGCGTTCCGCATCGAACGTTTGGCTGGCAACATAGGAATTCTCCACCTCCAACCCCGGAAAGGTGGAAATCGCCTTGTAGGCCATCAGAACGTTGACCCCGATGATGATGCCAAAGGCCGTGACGGTGATGCCAAGAACCTTGCGCCCTGTCAGTTCGGCCATGTCAGTCCTCGTCTTTCCCGTTGAAGATGGTGTCGTGATAGACACGTGCGGTTCCCGCCTCGTCCGCAACCCAGATGCGGATATCTGTACGATCTTCGGTTGCCGCTTCGCTGTTGGGGGCGGCTTCGACATAGACACGCTGCGACAGGGTTTCGTTCGCAGGAACAAGAACGCGGTTTTCGCCCGTGCCTTCCAGTTTGATGGTGAACCGCTCGTCCGATGTCAGGGTGATCCAATACCAGACGTCATCCCCGGTCTTGTTGCGCAAACGGATATCATAGGCGTTTCGGATCGTGCCGTCTGACAGCATCACATAGGTCGGGTTGCGGTCTGGCGTCACGTTGAAGTCGATCTCGGACCGCAGGAACAAGGCCACGATCAAGGCAGCCCCAACCCCAGCCCAAAGCGTGGTATACAGGATCGTGCGCGGTCTGAACACATGCTTCCACACCGACTTCGGTGCCTTGCCCGCGCGTTCTGACGTTTCGTCCGTCAGCGCAAGATAGCCGATCAGGCCGTGCGGTTTGCCGATCTTGTCCATCACGTCGTTGCAGGCGTCGATGCACAGGGCGCAGGTGATGCAAGCCAGTTGCTGGCCGTTGCGGATGTCGATGCCCATCGGGCAGACGTTGACACAGGCCATGCAGTCGATGCAATCGCCCTGCCCTTCGGCCACCTCGCCCTTGTGCAGCTTGCCACGCGGTTCGCCGCGCCAGTCACGGTAGGCGACGGTGATGGTGTCTTCGTCCATCATTGCGGCCTGGATACGCGGCCAGGGGCAGGCATAGATGCACATCTGTTCGCGCGCGAACCCGCCAAAGGCAAAGGTGGTCAGCGTCAGCACCGCCATGGTGGTATAGGCCACCGGATGTGCCGTGCCGTTCAGCAGGTTCATGGCCAGCGTCGGTGCGTCGGTAAAATAGAAAACCCATGCCCCGCCTGTGGCCAGACCGATCAGCAGCCAGACGGACCATTTCACCACCCGCTTGCGGACCTTTTCGGGGTTCCATGCCTGCCGGTGCAGACGCAGCCGCGCGTTGCGGTCGCCTTCGATCCAGCGTTCGACAAGGATGTAAAGATCGGTCCACACCGTCTGCGGGCAGGCATAGCCGCACCAGACCCGACCTGCGGCCGAGGTGAACAGGAACAGGCCAAGCCCGGCCATGATCAGCAGGCCCGCGACAAAGTAGAATTCGTGCGGCCAAATCTCGATCATGAAGAAAAAGAAACGCCGGTGCGCCATGTCGATCAGCACGGCCTGATCGGGAAGGTTCGGACCCCGGTCCCAGCGCAGCCATGGCGTGATGTAATAGATGCCCAGTGTCACCGCCATGATCCACCACTTCAGGGTGCGGAACTGGCCTTTCACCCGGCGGGGAAAGATGGGTTCGCGGGCGGCATACAGGCTTTGCGGTTCGGTATCGGGACTGGTCACGGAATTCTCCGGGTCTTTTGGGATGCTGCCGTTATCGGCGCAGCGGCGGGGTGGCGCCTTGACCTGCATCAAAGAAACATCGCCGAGTCACATTTCGGGATGTGACAGAAAGGCACGGTGGGGGGCCAGCGCAGACGGCAGGCACGAAATATCTAAGGGGCGGGAAACACATCGAAGTCGACGGCTCTGCCGCAGGGATGCGTCGCGCGGGACGGGGTTCAGGCTGATCTTGCGCAGACCCTGCGTCGCAAGCTTGGAAAAGGGCACCGGCACCCCCAGGAAACGCGCGAACGTCGGGATTCCGGTGCATCCCCGGCGATGGTCTGGGCCACCGCCGGGAATAAGATCACTCGCCGCCCTGCGACATCACGTAAACCGCGACAGCGCGGATCTGGTCTTCGGTCAAGCGACCTGCCCACGCCGGCATGACGCCAAAGCGGGCGTTCACGACCGTTTCCTTGATCTTTTCGCGGCTGCCGCCATACAGCCAGACCGCATCCGTCAGGTTCGGCGCACCCTGCGCCTGATCACCGGTGCCGTTTTCGGTGTGGCAGGCGGCGCAGTTGTCGGCGAAAAGCACCGCCCCTTCGGTGGCAAGGGCTGCGTCATGCTCTTGCCCGGAGATGGCAAGGACATGTTCCACGACCTGATCGATCTGTGCCGGTTCCAGCAGTTCGTCCACGCCAAATTTCGGCATTTCGGAATAGCGGGCATCGGGGTCGGTCGCGTTGCGGATGCCGTGGGTGATGGTGGTGTGGACAGCCTCGATATCGCCACCCCACAGCCAGTCATCGTCGATCAGGTTGGGATAACCCCCCGCCTGCGCCCCGTTCAGGCCAGACCCGTGGCACTGCGCGCACCACGTCCGAAAGACAGCGCCCCCGGCAGGTTCGGCATAGGCCATAAGCTGCGGATTGCCTTCGATCGTGGTCAGATCGGCGGCGACCAGATCAGCCTTGATTGTGGCATTGGCCGCATCGAAACGGTCGATCTCTTTCTGGACATCGGCCCGCGTCGACGCACCCAGCAGCCCCGGCGTGGCCTTTGAAATCAGCGGCCATGCGGGATAGGCGATGGAATAGGCCAGCGCCCAGGCGATGCAGGCATAGAACGTCCACAACCACCATCGCGGCAGGGGGTTGTTCAGTTCTTCGATGCCATCCCAGCTGTGGCCGGTCGTGCCGACTTCACCGGGTTTTTTGGTGACTTGCTTGGCGCACATGATCTCACGCCTCCTTCGGGCTGCGGGCGGGGGCGCGGCTTGCGTCGCGCCCAGCTTCGCTGGCCGGTTTCGTCTCGTTGCGGAAGATCGACTCGGCGGCGTCGCTGTGCAGCGCGCGGCTGCCGGGACGCCAGACAAAGACGATGACGCCAACAAACACCGCTGTCAGGACAAGCAGCGCCCAACTGTCGGCGAATTGGCGAAGCAGACTGTAGGTGTCCATCTTGCCCCCCTTACCGGCTTGCGTCTGGGGTGAAGGTGGAAAAGTCCACCATCGTGCCCAGCACCTGAAGATAAGCGATCAGCGCGTCCATCTCGGTCAGCGTCGGCTGACCGTCAAAGTTGGAAACGGTGGTCTTGGCATACCGCTCTTGCAGCCCGTCATAATCGCCGTTGGGATCGGCCTGCACGGCAAAGTCCGCAACCGCGTTTTCAAGCATCGCATCGTCATAGGGCACGCCGACGATCTTGTGCGTCGCCATTGTGTCCTGGATATAGCGCCCGTCGATTTCGCGGTTCAGCAGGTAGCCATACTTCGGCATCACCGATTCCGGCACCACGGCCTGCGGGTTGGTCAGGTGATCGACATGCCACGCGTCCGAATAGCGCCCGCCCACACGCGCCAGATCTGGCCCGGTGCGTTTGGACCCCCACTGGAACGGGTGGTCATATTTGGACTCTGCCGCCAGCGAGTACCGGCCATAGCGTTCAACCTCGTCCCGCATGGGACGGATCATCTGGCTGTGGCAGACATAGCATCCTTCGCGGATGTAGATGTCGCGCCCGGCCAGTTCCAGCGGGGTGTAGGGGCGTACGCCTTCCACATTCTCGATGGTGTTCTCAAGATAGAAAAGCGGCACGATCTGCACGATCCCCCCGATGGTCACAACCAACAGGCTGAGAACCATCAGAAGGGTCGCGTGGGTTTCGATTGCCTTGTGCTTGTCAAGAAATGCCATTGTCCTGCCCTCCGATCATTCAGCAGGAACAGCCGAATGTGCCGATGCCCTTGCAGGCTGCGCACGAACGGTCATCCACAGGTTATAGGCCATGATCAGCGCACCGGACAGGAACATGACGCCCCCAAGCCCGCGCACCACATACATCGGGAACTTTGCAGCCACCGTGTCGGCAAAGGCGTTCACAAGGAACCCGTTCGCATCGACTTCGCGCCACATCAGACCTTCCATGATCCCGGTGACCCACATCGAGGACGCGTAAAGAACGATCCCGATCGTGGCCAGCCAGAAGTGCCAGGACACCAGTTTCAGGCTGTACAGCCCTTCGCGGTTCCACAGGCGCGGCACAAGGAAGTACAGCACACCAAAGGTGATCATCCCGTTCCAGCCCAAGGCGCCGGAGTGGACGTGACCGATGGTCCAGTCGGTATAATGCGACAGGCTGTTGACGGCCTTGATGCTCATCATCGGGCCTTCAAAGGTGGACATGCCGTAGAACCCGACCGACACCACCATCATACGGATGATCGGATCGGTGCGCAGCTTGTCCCATGCGCCCGACAGCGTCATCAGACCGTTGATCATGCCACCCCACGACGGCATCCACAGCATGATCGAGAACACCATCCCAAGGGTGGACGCCCAGTCAGGCAGTGCCGTGTAATGCAGATGGTGCGGACCGGCCCAGATATACAGGAAGATCAGCGCCCAGAAGTGGATGATCGACAGCTTGTAGCTGAAGACCGGGCGTTCGGCCTGCTTGGGCACAAAGTAGTACATCATCCCAAGGAAGCCTGCCGTCAGGAAGAAGCCCACGGCGTTGTGGCCATACCACCACTGCACCATCGCATCCTGAACCCCGGCGAACACCTGAACCGAGTTCGACCCGAAGATCGACACCGGGATGGACAGGTTGTTGCCCAGGTGCAGCATGGCGACCGTCAGGATCATCGACAGGTAGAACCAGTTGGCGACGTAGATGTGGGGCTCTTTCCGCTTCATCAGGGTGCCCGCGAACACGACCAGATAGGAAACCCAGACGATGGTCAGCCAGATGTCGGTGTACCAGACGGGCTCGGCATATTCCTTGCCCTGCGTGGCACCCAGCACATATCCCAGCGCCGCCGTCACGATGACAAGCTGGTATCCCCAGAACACGAACCAGGCCAGGTTGCCGCCGAACAGGCGCGCCGCGGATGTCCGCTGCACGACATAGAACGACGACATGATCAGCGCGTTGCCCCCAAAGGCGAAGATCACCGCCGAGGTGTGCAGCGGCCGCAGCCGCCCAAAGTTCAGGAAACCCTGCGCCCATTCGAAATTCAGCGCCGGAAAGGCCAACTGAAAGGCGATGACCACCCCGACAAGGAAACCCACCACACCCCAGAAGGTGGTGGCGATCGCCCCTGCCCGGACGACCCCGTCCATGTATTCATTCTGATTTGCCGGCTGGCGCTGGTCGCCCATCGTCCGCAAGGTCAGAAGAAAGACCGTTGCAGCCGCAAGCATGACCACCACCGCGTTCACCATATAGGCGAGGTCGTGCGCATAATTGGCGGCAATCGCGGCACAGACCGCAACCACCCCAAGCACGATCAGTTTAACGTAATCCCACATTTTGCGTCCCTTCGTCTCTGACCCCGGCATTCCCCCCGGACACGGACCGGGGGCGGCGGGGCGCTTTGCGACTGAACCGCTTTTGCAGGTGCGGCGAGACAACCGCCTTGATCCATGTCAACCTGTGCCGGTGACAGGCTTGATAGAGGTCAATGCAGTTAAATCTTCAGCGGTTAAGCTGAGTTAATTCGCTATACCACTCACAGCCATGGAGGGGTCGACCATGACCTACAAGACGCTACTTACAGTCGCCACCGAAGCTGGCCAGGCCAAGGCGGCCATCACTGCGGCTGCCACGCTGTGTGCCGCGAATGACGCCCATCTGGACATTCTGGCACTGGGGATCGACCGCACGCAGGTTGGCTATTCCTATGTCGGATCGGGTGCTGTGATCATGCAGGCCGCCCTTGACCGTGCCGAACAGGAAGCGCGCGAGATCGAAGCCGCCTGCAAGGCCGCCGTCACCGAACAGGCCGAAGGTCTGCGCTGGGCGGTCGAGGCTGCAGTGACGCAACTGGGCGCGCTGACCGACATCGTGGCGCAACGCGCGCGCTTTGCCGATTTGGTGGTGTTGTCACGCCCTTACGGCCCGGGCCGTGGTGCCGAAGCCGAAGCCGTGGTCGAAGCTGCCCTGTTCGAAGGCCATGCGCCGGTCCTTGTGCTGCCCGAAAAAGGATTGGGTGGGGCGGCCAACCCAAAACGCATCGTGATCGCCTGGAACCAAAGCAGCGAGGCGATGGCCGCCGTCCGCAAGGCGCTGCCCTTCCTGCGTCAGGCCGAATCGGTGAACATCACCGTCATTGACCCGCCGACCCATGGGGCAGAGCGGTCCGATCCCGGCGGGATGCTGTGCCAGATGCTGGTGCGCCACGGTGTCCGCGCCGAGGTGTCCGTGCTGGCCCGCACCCTGCCCCGCATTTCGGATGTTCTGGCCCGGCATGTCCGTGACCAGAACGCCGACATGCTGGTGATGGGCGCCTATGGTCATTCCCGCTTTCGCGAGGCGATTCTGGGCGGCGCGACGCGCAACATGCTGGAACAGGCCGAAGTGCCGGTGCTTATGGCGCACTGACCAAACGGCGACTTTTGGTT
Organism: Pseudomonadota bacterium; assembly: GCA_040385245.1. Lineage (GTDB taxonomy): Bacteria > Pseudomonadota > Alphaproteobacteria > Rhodobacterales > Rhodobacteraceae > JAZKHT01. Next base: position 138,301 of record JAZKHT010000007.1, read on the forward strand.
CTCTGTCGGAGCGGGGGTTTCACACCCCCGCACCCCCGTGGGATATTTGGAGGAAGAGGAAGATGCCGGTTTTCAGACCAGCATCCCGCCATCCGAATCGTCGCCGGTTTCTTCCATCAGACGGTCAAAGTCGGGAACAAGGATGTGACGCTTGCCTTCCAACCCGATGACACCGTCCCGTTTTAGCGCCGAAACCTGACGACTGACGGTTTCCAGCGTCAGACCCAGATAATCGGCCATTTCTTCGCGCGTCAGCGGCAGATCGAACACGATCGACCCTTTGGCCTTACGAAGTTTCAGGCCCGCATCCCTGCGCGCAATGATGGCAAGCAGGCTTGCGATCTTTTCGCGCGCAGTCTTGCGCCCCAACAGCAGCATCCATTCGCGTGCCGCGTCCAGTTCGTCCAACGTCATTTCCAGCAGGCGCTGCGCGATGTGGGGGGTGGCGGCCATCATCTCTTCGAACGGCTTCTTGCGGAAGCAGCACATGACCAGATCGGTCGTGGCGGTCACGTCATAGGCCGCCGTCGCCCGACCGGGGCGACCGACGAAATCAGACGGCAGCAGAAGACCCACCATCTGACGGCGGCCATCTTCCATCGTCTGGGTCAATGTGGCGATGCCGGTCACGACCGACGCCACAAAATCCATGCGATCGCCGGACCAGATCAGGGTCTGTCCCGCCTGGTAGCTGCGATAATATTTGATCTGTTCGAGCTTGAGCAGTTCATCCGCTTCGCACCGTGCACAAACGGCCCTGTGACGGATGGGGCAATTGCCGCAATCGTGAACAACTGAGTGCAGGTCATGATGCGCCATGCCCGACCTTTCGTCATTGGCCCCGGAATAGGGGTCGTAGCGGTTTGATCTGTATCAAGGATAACTTTCCCTCTGCTCTTACAAACTATGCGCATGACACATGAATCGCAACTGATGCGGCTCGGTCTTTTTGACGCGCGGGTTCCGAGGTACACGAGTTACCCGACAGCCCCCCACTTTGGCGCGTCGGTTGGGCCAGGGCTATTCGAGGAATGGATCGAATCGATTCCGTCCGGCACATCTATCTCTTTGTATTTGCACGTTCCTTTCTGCCGCAGGCTGTGCTGGTTTTGCGCGTGCCGGACGCAGGGCACGTCAAGCGACCTGCCGGTGCGCGCCTATGCAAAGACGCTGAAGGCAGAGATTGCGCTGCTGAAAGCGCACCTTGCCCCCGGCGTCACACTGTCGCGGCTGCATTGGGGCGGGGGAACGCCGACGCTTTTGCCCGCCGACCTGATGCGCGATCTCGCCGATACGGTGTTTGACGCCGTACCTATGGGCGAAGGCGCGGAATTCTCGGTCGAGATTGACCCGAACGAGATTGACGCAGAGCGGCTGGACGCACTGGCCGCAGCGGGGATGAACCGCGCCTCGATCGGGGTGCAGGACTTTGACCCCGAAATCCAAAAGACCATCGGCCGCGAACAAAGTTACGAGCTGACGCGCCGCGTCGCCGACATGATCCGCGAAAGGGGCATCCGCAGCCTGAACGCCGACATCCTGTATGGCCTGCCCCACCAGACGCGGACTCGCATTGCAGATTCGGTGCAAAAGCTGCTGACGCTGACCCCGGACCGAGTGGCGCTGTATGGCTATGCCCATGTCCCATGGATGAGCCGCCGCCAGCAGATGATTCCGTCCGAAGCGATGCCCACCCCGGAAGAGCGCCTGCACCTGTTCGAAACGGCGCGACAGCTGTTCACCTGGGACGGGTATGAAGAAATCGGCATCGACCACTTTGCCCGGCCCACGGACGGCATGGCTATCGCAGCGCGCAACGGCACCCTGCGGCGGAACTTTCAGGGGTATACCGACGACACGGCACCGGTCCTGATCGGCCTTGGGGCGTCCAGCATATCGCGCTTTCCGCAAGGCTATGCCCAGAACGTCAGCGGCACGTCAGACCATACCAAGGCCATTCGCGCCGGGCAGTTCAGCACCCACCGGGGCCATGTCTTTGCCCGTGAAGACCTGCTGCGGGGGCGAATCATTGAGGCGCTGATGTGCGATTTCCGCGTCAACCGGGCCGAGATGATCCACGATTACGGTGCGACAGTCGGCCAGATGGACGCCCTGTTCAGTCACGCAGCCGAGGCGTTCCCCGGCATGGTCACGCTGGATGCGCAGGGCCTTGCGATACCGGACCACGCGCGCCCGCTGACCCGCATGATTGCCCGGACCTTCGACGCCTATGATCATGCCAAGGCGCAGCATTCGGCGGCGATCTGACCGCCATATGTGACGGGTGGGCGGTGCATCCGCCCGCCCTTGTGCGGTCATTTGGGGCCGTGGCTTTCCACCCAATTCGCGAGGCGCGGCAGGCAGACCCGGTTCAGATCGTAATTGTCTGCAACCGTCTTTCGTCCCGCCGCGCGCAATGCACGGAACCGGTCGGGATGGGCCAGCGCCTCGGTCAGGGCCGCAGACCAGCCCGGCACGTCAAAGAAATCGACCAGACGCCCGTTCACGCCGTCGGCAATCACCTCGCGCACCGGGGCGGTGTCCGATCCGACGATCAGCGCGCCGGCCGCCATCGCCTCCAGCATCGACCAGGACAGGACGAACGGATATGTCAGATAGGCGTGAACGCGGCTGACCTGCATCAGCGCGACAAAAGTCGGATAGGGCACCTTGCCCATGAAATGCACGCGGCTCAGGTCAAGCCGGTCCGAGACTTCGGCCAGAAACTGCTGTTTCCAGCTTTTGCCATCCTTTGGTGCGCCGCCATAGCTGACGCCGTCACCGCCGACGATGACAACCTGCGCCTGCGGCCGCACGGCCAGGACGGCAGGCAGCGCGCGGATGAACGTGTGATAACCGCGGTATGGTTCAAGGTTGCGGTTCACAAAGGTCAAAACCTCGTCGCCTGCGCGAAGGATGTGGCCGTCGGGCAATGTGACGCTGGCCTGCGGATCGGGGGCCACCTTGTCGGTATCCACCCCCTCATGCACGACCGCGATCATGTCGCGCAGCGTCGGGGGAAAGGTGCTGGCCTGCCAGTTGGTCGGGGAAAGGGCCGCATCCGCATGCAGCATGGACTGCCCCAGATGCGCGGCCCTGCCTTGCGCGATCATCACCTGATCAAAGGACTGGGTGCTGAATTCGGGGGCAAAGCCGACATCCGCGCCGCGCCCCTTGTAATAGAATTCCGCATAGATCAGCAGCTTTGCCTCGGGCCAGACCTCTTTGATGAACAAGGTTTCGCCCCAGCCTGAATGGCCGAACACCACATCGGGCACATAGCCTTCCTGACGCATCTTCATGGCCGCGCGGGCCACCGTTACGCCGCGATCACTGTTCAGGGTAAAGTTGCGCCCAAGTCGGGTTTGCGCCGCATCGATCACTGCCGCGTCGTGATGATACTTGGCGGCGGGTACAGCGATCTGGCGCGTGTTGGTGTCGTCGGTCAATGCCCGGACATCGTGCCCCCGCCGAACCATTTCGGGCGCAAGATACAGGAACTGGCCCGGAAAATTCTGATGAAGAAAAAGGATCTTCACACCGCTTACCTCACATCACTCAGGCCCCAAAGGCGGATGCCATCAAAGCCCGCGTATAGTCCGACTTTGGCGAAACAAAGACATCGGCGCTGTCGCCCGCTTCGACGACATCACCCGATTTCATCACCATCACCTTATGCGCCAAGGCCCGCACGACGCGCAGATCGTGGCTGATGAAGATATAGGCCAGCCCCCATTTCCGCTGCAAATCGCGCAGCAGATCGACGATCTGCACCTGAACGGTCATGTCCAGCGCGGATGTGGGCTCGTCCAGCACCACCAGCTTTGGCCGCAGGATCATGGCGCGGGCGATGGCCACACGCTGACGCTGGCCGCCGGAAAATTCGTGCGGATAGCGGGTCATCGCGGCGGGGTCCAATCCCACCTCGGCCATGATGTCGGCCACCATGTCGCGGCGGTTCCGGCCGGGATCGACGCCATGAACACCCAGACCTTCGGCGATGATCTGTTCCACTGTCATGCGGGGCGACAGACTGCCGAAGGGATCCTGGAACACCACCTGCATGTCGCGGCGCAGGCTGCGCATCGCGACACCGTGACGGTTGCGCAGGTCTTGCCCCATGAACACCACAGGACCATCAGACGGCGTCAGCTTCAGGATCGCCAGCGCAAGCGTCGTCTTGCCCGACCCGGATTCGCCCACCACGCCCAGCGTTTCACCCGCGCGCACCGACAGAGTGGCATCGTTTACCGCCTTGACGTGGCCCACCGTGCGGCGCATCAGCCCGCGCGTGATCGGAAACCACACCCGCAGGTGTTCGGTCCGCACGATTTCTGGCGCATCTGCGGGCACGGGGTCGGGGCGGCCTGACGGCTCTGCCGCCAGCAGCTTTTGCGTATAGGGATGCTGCGGATTGGCAAAAATCTCCGCCGCCGGTCCCTGTTCCACGATCTCGCCGCCCTGCATCACGCAAACCCGGTCGGCGATCCGGCGCACGATGCCAAGGTCGTGGGTGATGAACAGAAGGCTTAACCCCTCGCGGTCTTTCAAATCGCGCAACAGATCAAGGATCTGCGCCTGAATGGTCACATCCAGCGCGGTGGTGGGTTCGTCCGCCACCAACAGGTCCGGACCGTTGGCCAGTGCCATGGCGATCATCACGCGCTGGCGTTGCCCGCCCGACAACTGGTGCGGATAGGCACCAAGGCGGTCTTCAGCCTCGGCAATGCCGACCTTTTGCAGCAACTCGATGATGCGCGCCCGCGCGGGCGCACCTGACAGGCCCTGATGCAGCGCAAGGCTTTCGCCCAACTGCCGTTCAATGGTGTGCAACGGGTTCAGGCTGGTCATCGGTTCCTGAAAGATGAAACTGATGTCATTGCCCCGGATGCGGCGCAGATCAGGTTCCGCCGCCCCCACCATTTCCGTGCCGTTATAGCGGACCGATCCCGACACCTCGGCACTGTCCGGCAGCAAGGATACGGTGGACAGCGCCGTGACCGATTTCCCCGACCCGCTTTCCCCCACAAGGGCCACGGTTTCGCCCTTGGCGACGGTAAAGCTGACCGCTTTGACCGCATCGATCACGCGCCCGTCCTGCCGAAAGCGGACGGACAGGTTGGACACCTCAAGAACATTTGACGCCGTCATCGAAAGGTCTTTCGCGGGTCAAAGGCATCGCGCACACCTTCGAAAATGAACACCAGCAGGCTAAGCATGATGGCAAAGGTAAAAAACGCGGTGAAGCCGAGCCATGGGGCCTGAAGGTTCTGCTTGGCCTGCAAGGTCAACTCGCCCAAGGACGGGGCTGATGCGGGCAGGCCAAAGCCAAGGAAATCCAGCGTCGCGAGCGACCCGATGGTTCCGGTGATGATGAAGGGCAGCATGGTCAGCGTGGCCACCATGGCGTTGGGCAGTACATGGCGCACCATGATCACCCCACTGGGCACCCCCAGCGCGCGCGCGGCCCGGACGTATTCAAAGTTGCGCGCCCGCAGGAATTCGGCGCGCACCACCCCGATCAGCGTGGTCCACCCGAACAGCACCATCAAGCCGACCAGCAACCAGAAGTTCATCTGCCAGATCGCAGCGACGATGATGATGATGTAAAGGGACGGCGTCGCCCCCCACAGTTCGATCACGCGCTGAAAGATCAGGTCGGTCAGACCGCCGAAATACCCCTGAACCGCCCCTGCCGCGATGCCGATCACCGATGTCAATGCCGTGACGATCAGCGCGAAACTGACCGACAGGCGAAAGCCATAGATCACCCGCGCCAGCACATCCCGCGCCGTATCGTCGGTGCCCAGCAGGTGGTCGCCATCCGGGGCCGATGGGGCGGACCCGCCCAGATCGTTGATGGTGTTATAGCTGTAGGGAATGGGGGCCCAGACGATCCATCCCTGTTCAATCGCCTCGCCCGCCGCGGTGCCGTTGGCGGTTGCCTCGGCCAGAACGCCGTCGGGATCGTCCCAGCAGGCCTGCGACCCACCCGCGACGATCAGGCAGCGCACCTCGACGTCGGAATATTTTGCTTCGGTGCGGAAATCGCCGCCAAACGCGGTTTCGGGATAGAATTTCAGGAACGGCACAAAGTATTCGCCCCGGTGCTGCACCAGCAGGGGTTTGTCATTCGCCAACACCTCGGCAAACAGCGACAGGCCATACAGCACAAGGAAAATCATCAGCGACCAATGCGCCCGCCGGTTCGCCTTGAAGTTCCGCCAGCGTCGCTGGTTCAGGGGGGACAGGGCCATTATCCGCGCGTCCCGAAATCAATGCGCGGGTCGATCCAGACATACATCAGGTCCGAAAGGATGCCCATCAGCAGGCCCAGCAGGCCAAAAAAGAACAGCGTGCCAAAGATCACCGGGTAATCCCGTTCCACCGCCGCACGAAAGCCAAGCTGTCCAAGACCGTCCAACGAAAAGATCGTCTCGATGATCAGGCTGCCGCCAAAGAACACCGACACGAACACCGCCGGAAATCCGGCAATCACGATCAGCATGGCGTTGCGAAAGATGTGGCCATACAGCACGGATTTTTCCGACAGGCCCTTGGCGCGGGCGGTCATCACATACTGTTTCTTGATCTCTTCCAGAAAGCTGTTCTTGGTCAGCAGTGTCAGCGTGGCAAAGCTGGAGATGGTCGATGCGATGACCGGCAGGGTGATGTGCCAAAGGTAATCCACCGCCTTGCCCCACATCGACAACTGTTCCCAGTTGTCTGACGTCAGGCCACGCAAGGGGAACAGTTTCCAGTACGACCCGCCCGCGAACAGCACCAGCAGCAGGATGGCGAACAGGAACCCCGGTATGGCATAGCCGACAATGATCGCGCCGCTGGTCCAGGTGTCGAACGACGACCCGTCCTTGACCGCCTTGCGGATGCCAAGCGGGATGGAGATCAGATAGGCAATCAGCGTCGACCACAGGCCCAGCGAAATCGAAACGGGCATCTTTTCCAACACCAGATCAACCACGGAAATCGACCGGAAGTAACTTTCGCCAAAGTCGAACCGCATATAGTTCCACAGCATCAGCATGAACCGTTCCAGCGGCGGCTTGTCGAACCCGAACTGCCGTTCCAGATCGGCGATGAACTCGGGCGGAAGGCCGCGCGACCCGATGTAGCGTTCGTCCTGCGCAAAATCCTGCGCGGCATCACCGCCACCTGCGATGGTGTCAAGGCTGTCGCCGCCGCCTTCCAGCCGGGCAAGCACCTGCTCGATCGGTCCGCCGGGCACGAATTGGACAAGCGCAAAGTTGATGACCATGATCCCCAGAAGCGTGGGGATGATCAGCAACAACCGCCGAAGGATATAGGCGCCCATCGGGTCTTTTTCCGCCTTTTTACTTGAACGCGCCCGCTGCCTTCAACGCCTCGCCCTTTTCGGCGTTGTACCACCAGAAATCAAGTTCGCCCAAGGCATAAGGCGGCAGGGTTTCGGGGTGTTCGTACATATCCAGATAGGCGACGGTGTGGACGTCCTTGAACCATTGCGGCACCCAGAACCGTTCGGCGCGCAGCACGCGGTCCAGCGCCTTGGTCGCGACGATCAGATCGTCGTTGGATTTCGACGCCATCACCACATCGACCAGCTTGTCCACGGCGGGGCTTTTCAAGCCCATCTGGTTGAAACTGGACACATCCGCCGTGCCAGAGCCGTAGTACTGCTTCAACTCTGACCCCGAGATATACCCGGCCGGGGCGTTGCCGGTCACGATGTCAAAATCATACTCGGGCGGGCGCGTCCGGCTTTCCATCTGCGCATTGTCCACCTTGGTCATCAGTGCATCGACGCCAAGCGCGCGCAGGTTTTCGACATAGGGGTTGATCACGCGGTCAAAGGTCTGGCTGTCGTTCAGAAATTCGACGCGCAACACCTCGCCTTTCGCATTGCGGCGCAGGCCGTCGTCGCCCACAGCCCAGCCCGCCGCATCCAGCAGATCGGATGCCTTGCGCAGGTTGGCCCGGTCAAGCTGACGGTTGCCCGACGACGGGGCCATCACAGCTTCTTCTGTCAGGATCGTGGCCGGCAACAGGCCGTCATCCACCAAGGGCTGCAGGATCGCGGCCTCTTCCGGGGTGGGGGTGCCGGTCGCGGCCAGATAGCTGTTTTCCCAGACCGAATGGATGCGGGCATAGATGCCATAGAACAGCGTCTCGTTCGACCATTCAAAGTTGAACATCAGGCCAATCGCCTCACGCACACGCGGGTCCTTGAATTTCTCGCGCCGCAGATTGAACAGGAACGCCTGCCCGGGTGCCTTGTTGCCGTTTGGCAGTTCGACCTTCTTGACCTGCCCGTTCGTCACCGCCGGAAAGTCATACCCGGTGGCCCAACTGATCGAGGACGCCTCGTTGCGGAAGGTGTAGTTGCCCGCCTTGAACCCCTCGAACGCGGCGTTGTAGTCGCCGTAATATTCGATGCGGATCGTGTCGAAATTGCTGGTCCCGATGCTGATCGGCAGATCCTTGCCCCAGTAATCGGGGTTGCGGCGATAAACCAAGGTCTTGCCCACCTCGACCCGGTCCACGACGTAGGGCCCTGATCCAAGGAACGGCGTCAACGTCGCCTCTTCCAGATCCAGCTTGTTCGCCTCGTAATGCGCCTTTGACAGGACCGGCAGGCCGCCCACATCGGCGGGCAGATCGCGCGTCGGCACACCTGCCTTGAAGGTGAACTTGATCTGGTGCGGACCCAGAACCTCGGCCCCTTCGACCTGTTCGGCAAAGATCGTGCGGAAATCGGTCAATCCCTTGGCCAGAAACGTCTGATAGGAAAACAGCACGTCATCGGCGGTCAGCGGGCTGCCATCGGAAAACCGCGCCTCGGGGCGCAGGTTGAAGATGACCCAGCTTCGGTCCGACGGGTATTCCAGTGTTTCGCACAACAGGCAGTAGGCGGCACCGATTTCATCAGAAACGCCTGTCAGGATGGATTCATAGGGCGCGGACGACAGCGCAGCGGCCCGACCCTTGACGGAATAGGGGTTCATCGAATCGAACCCGCCAAATGCCCATTGCGAAATCTCTCCCCCCTTTGGCGCGTCGGGGTTCACATAATCCAGATGCGCGAAATCCGCCGGGTACTTCAGTTCGCCAAAGGTCGAGATGCCGTGTGACACCACTGTGTCCTGCGCGCGCGCCGTCACCGCCCATCCCGCAAGCGCAAGACCAAGGAACCCCGCCGCCACCCACCGCATCGCCTGCGTCTGAAAGTTGACAGCCGTCACTTCGCCCTTGCCCATTCCGCTCTCCTTGCCCGTGCCGATGTATCCTGCCCCGTAAGAGGTATGCTAATTCGCATCGTGTCGAGGTCTCAAGTTGCGATTGCGTGATGGTTCTGCCCGAATGCCGCAAAAACCGTCAGTCATCTGACCGGCGCGACACCAGAACCTTGTCGATCCGGCGACCGTCCAGGTCCAAGACCTCGATCCGCCAGCCGGACAGGTCGATGTGTTCGCCCACACCAGGCAGACGGCCCATTGCGTCCAGCACCAGACCCGCCACCGTTTCATAGTCGCGGTCCTGTGGCAGCGTCAGGCCCAGCCTGTCGGCGAATTCGTCGGCGGGCATCCATCCGGCCACCAACAGGGTTCCATCGTCGCGCGTCACGACCTTCGGCTCGTCGGCATCCAGATCGACAAAGCCGCCCGTGATCGCCTCAAGCACGTCCATGGGGGTGACGATCCCTTCGAAATGGCCGTATTCATCATAGACCAGCACCATGTCCGCAGGGGCCGTGCGCAGCGCCTCGATCACCTCAAGCGCGCCAAGGCCGTCCCGCACGACCGGTGCCTCGGTCAGGATGGTACGCAGGTCGGCGGCGGCCTTCATCCCCGACGGACCAAGGAAATCCTGCGTGGTAATGACGCCGATGATGTTGTCCTCGCTGCCGTCGCGCACGGGCAGGCGCGACCGGCGGCTATCGCGGAAGCGTTTGACAACCGACTGGGCCGAGTCTTTGACATCGACCATCTCAACCTCGTGCCGGGGGGTCATCAGACCCCGCGCGGTGCGGTCCGCGATGCGCATCACGCCGGCGATCATCCGGGTTTCGCCCTGCTCCATCAGACCGCTGCTTTCCGCCTCGGAGATGACCATCTTCACTTCTTCGTCGGTCATGTTGCGGTCAGCCTTGCCCGACTGGCCCAAGGCCGCCAGCACCAACCGACCGGACCAGTCCAACAGCCACACCAGCGGCGACCCGATCCGCCCGATCATCCGCATCATCGGGGCCACGCGCACGGCCACCCCTTCGGGGGCGCGCAGGGCGATCTGTTTGGGCACCAGTTCACCCATGATCAGCGACAGGTAGGTGATCGCCACGACAACCCCGCCGACGCCAAGCGGTTGCGCGACAGCGGGTGGCAATCCGGCCGCAAGCAGTGACGCCGACAGCCGCACCCCCAGCGTCGCCCCCGAAAACGCGCCGGACAACACGCCAACCAGCGTGATCCCGATCTGCACGCTGGACAGGAAGCGCCCCGGTTCTTCGGCCAGCAACAGGGCGATGCGCGCGCCCTTGTTTCCAGCATCTGCCATGACCTTCAGCCGCGCCGGTCTGGCAGACACGATTGCCAGTTCCGACATCGCCAGCAGCCCGTTGACCAGCGTCAGGACGACCACGATCAAGATTTCAAGGTACATTGTTCCGAATCCTAGGTGGCGGGCCTTTGGCAATCATACCGTCTTTCGGCGATAACGGTTCCGCAGGAAACGCAACAGCCGCGCCCATACGGTGCGCGGCTGTTGAATGGGTCATGCCAGCCCCAAGCGGGGCCATAAGGTCACGGCAGTGTGGCCAGATAGGCGACCACGCTTGCCCGGTCTTCCACCTTCGGCAGACCGGCAAAGCTCATCTTCGTGCCGGGGGCATAGCCTTTGGGATTGGTCAGGAACCCGTCCAGATTTTCCGGCGTCCACGCGTCACCAGCCATGGCAAGCAACGCTTCGGAATAGGCAAACCCTGCCGCCGATGCCTTGGCACGCCCAACCACGCCATTCAGATGCGGGCCGGTGCCATCGGTGCCGTCCAGCTTGTGGCAGGCCTTGCACTTGGCAAATACCTTTTCGCCCGCCGCCGGATCGGCCGATGCCAATACGGTGGCAAAATCGGGGCCGGCATCGGCGGTTTCAGTGGTTTCTTCCGCCCCGGTGTCGATCACATAGGCCTGCGCGATCTCTTCGCCCTCACCGTGGCCGACCGGGCCGGTGTGGTACAGGGTTTCAGCAGCCCAGCCGCCCAGCAGGTACACCAGAAGCGAGCCGCAGACTGCGCCGGTCACTTTGGTCATCGTCATCGTGTCGAACATGTCGCGCCTTCCCTTGGCCGTCGTTTGGCGCGGTATGTATCTGCTTCCACCCCCTCTGTTCAAGGTGTAGTAGCGCGACCAATCGCCCCTGCGGGGGGTTTTTCGAACGGAGCACGCCTTCATGACCGGTCGCATCGCGTTTCAGGGGGAACTTGGGGCCTATTCGCATCAGGCCTGCCGTCAGGCCCGCCCCGAAATGGAGGCGATCCCCTGCCGCACCTTTGAAGACGCGATCGAGATGTGCCGCACCGCCGAAGTGGACCTTGCGATGCTGCCGGTCGAGAATTCGACCTATGGCCGGGTGGCCGATATCCACGCGCTTTTGCCCGGTTCCGGCCTGCGCATCGTGGACGAGGCGTTTGTGCGCGTGCACATCAACCTGCTGGCTGTACCGGGCACCCGGCTGGACCAGATCACCGCCGCGATGAGCCATACCGTCCTGCTTGGCCAGTGCCGCGAATATCTGAAAGCGCACAATCTGCGCCCTGTGACAGGTGCGGACACCGCAGGGTCGGCCAAGATTGTTGCCGAAAAGGGCGATCCGACGATGGGGGCGCTGGCATCAGAACTCGCCGGGGAGATTTACGGTCTGGATGTCGTCGCGCGGCAGATCGAGGATCAGTCGAACAACACCACCCGGTTTCTGGTGATGTCACGCACCGCCGATTTCAGCCGCCGGGGCGCCGGGCCGATGATGACCACATTCACCTTCCGCGTCCGCAACATTCCGGCGGCGCTGTACAAGGCGATGGGTGGGTTTGCCACCAACGGGGTCAACATGACCAAGCTGGAAAGCTACATGGTGGGCGGAAGTTTCACCGCAACCGAGTTTTACGCCGATATCGAAGGTCACCCCGATGATGCCAACGTGGCGCTTGCGTTAGAGGAACTGCGGTATTTCACCTCGCAGCACGATATTCTTGGGGTCTATCCGGCGGATCGGCAGCGCGCCTGACGTCAGCCTTGGGCTGCGGCGGCGTGATGCGCCTCGACGTCGCGGGCAAGTTGCGTCAGCCGCTTGTCAAACTGCGCCGTCACCCGCGATTTCGCCAGTTTCAGCGATTGCAGAAAAATCCGCGCGCCAAGTGTGCGCGCCTTGATTTCCATTTGCACGATGACGCGCGTCCGCTTGGCCGAGAGTTCCATCAACTCGATGGTGGTTCCGCCTTCGATGATGGGGCCAAGGGCTGCGAACACGATATGTTCGGGGCGTTCCAGTCGTTTCAGCATCACCTGGAGTTCCCGCTCGCGGCCCCGATAGCCAAAACGCAGGTGCCACCCCATGCCGGGACCGGGTCTGGTCAGCTTGTCTGTGCGCGCGACATCTGCGCCACGACGCATGGCGGCGCGCTCCCACCCTTCAAAGTCGGCGAAATGGTCAAAGACAAAGGCCATCGGGGCTGCGATATCGGTGCGTCCGCTCAGTTTCATCTGCCCTGTCCCCTATACCATCTTACCAATACCCGCAGGATCAACCGGATCCGGCGCACTGTCCTTTGCTGTATTCTGTCAGACTAATCAAGCCGGTCAGCAAGCCAGTTGCTGATCAGGAAATGCGCAATCGCGCCTTTACGGGACGGCTTTATCCGTGGATGCGCGCCCGCCATGACCGTCACCATGTCTTCGCGCGTGATCCACAGCGCGTCCTCCAACTCGGTTTGGTCGATGGTGATGGCATCGCTGATCGCCTCGCCCGCGCAGCCCAACATCAGGGATGCCGGAAAAGGCCAGGGTTGGCTGGCCAGATAGCGCACGGCCCCCACGGCCACGCCCGATTCCTCGGCCACCTCACGTCGGACTGCCGCTTCAAGGGTTTCGCCCGGCTCTACAAACCCGGCGAGCAGCGAATACATCCCCTCGGGCCAGGCCGCGTTCCGACCGATCAGCAGCTTGTTGCCATGGGTGACCAGCATGATGACCACCGGGTCGGTCCGCGGAAAGTGCTGCGTGGCGCAGGCAGGACAGCCGCGCTGCCACCCCGCCATCGCCATGACCGATCTGGCCCCGCACGCGGCGCAAAAGCCGTGGCTGCGGTGCCAGTGCAGCAACGCCTTGGCGGTGGCAGCAAGTTCCGCCTGCCGGGGTGTCAAGGTGGCCATTAGTCCGCGCAGTTCCAGAAAGGCGTGGCGGTCATCAAGTGCCGGGTGGTGCTGTTCGGTCAAATCAAGGAAACCGCCGTCCACCCCCGCCGCCCCCGCCTCGGGTGACCAGTGCGATATATCGGCGGCAAAGCGGGGCGTGCCATCATCCAGCCCCAGAAACACGGTGTCATCTACCCCCGCCAGAACCGGGCTGTCGGCGCTGACCCAACCCAGTGCCGCACTGTCGACGAACAGCGGTTTTCCGCGCCAAAGGGGCAACACCTGCCCCGAGGTCTGCATCGCAGCAAGCGCGCCTGCGTCTCCGCGCAGGTGCGCTGCACGGTTCAGGGCCGATCCACCAAATGTCACTGTTTCCGCAATTCGCATAATGATCCCCGTGAACACGTTGCGACTTCTTGCCATGCCCGGCGGTGACTGGCAAACTGCACAGATGTTTTGTGGGGTGGCGTGCGGCTTTACACGCATAGGTTGCATTGTAAATGGCGCCATGCAACAGTCGGATAGAAGGTTTTCTGCCGTCCGATGGCCAGCACCCTTCGTTAATTGGTTCAAGGTGCACGATTACTGTGAAGATGAATGTCGCCTTGAATGGCCCGCCCACAAGCCCGGACAGACAAATCCAGCCTTTTCGCCCGACGGCCCATCAGGTGCATCTTCGAATCCTGGCCACGTCAGACCTGCACATGCACGTCTTTCCCTATGATTATCATCTCGACCATGCCTGCAATGATCGGGGATTGGCCCTGACCGCCGGTCTGATCACCGCCGCCCGGGCCGAGGCGGCCAATACCCTGCTGGTCGACAATGGCGACTTTCTGCAAGGCAACCCGCTTGGCGACTACGTCGCAGAGCGGCGGGGTTTGACAGGCGCGCTTCATCCGATGATCGCCGCCATGAACCGCCTTGGTTATGACGCGGCGACCTTGGGCAACCACGAGTTCAGCCACGGTCTGGATTTTCTGACGACCGCGTTGGACGGCGCGCGTTTCCCGGTGGTTTCGGCAAATATCCTGCGGGTTCCCGGGGACGGCCATCTGCTGCCTCCCTTTGCCCTTTTGGACCGCAGGGTTCATGCCGCGGACGGAACCCACCACATGCTGCGTGTCGGCGTGATCGGATTTGCCCCGCCGCAAACCGTGATGTGGGAATCGCGCACACTGGCAGGCCGCATCGTCGCGCAGGATATTCTGGCAAGCGCGGCCGCTCTGGTGCCCGCGTTGCGCAGGGCGGGGGCCGATCTGGTGATCGCCCTGTCCCATTCAGGCATCGGGCAGGATGCGGCAACGGCGGGGATGGAGAATGCGTCGGCGCATCTGGCGGCTCTGCCGGGGATCGACGTGGTGATAACGGGCCACGCGCATCTGGTGTTTCCATCGGCCATGTTCGCCGCATCGAACACGGTCGATCCGGTGGCCGGCACGTTGTGCGGCAAGCCTGCGGTCATGCCGGGTTTCAATGGGTCGCACCTTGGTGTCATCGATCTGGCGCTGGACCGGGAAGATACCGGGTGGCGCGTCGCGCGCCATAGGGTTCAGGTGCGCCCCGTGGCGGAACGTCAAGACGATGGATCGGTGCGCGCCGTCACAACCGCCCGGCGTGACGTGCTGGACGCGGTGGCGGTGGACCATGACGCCACCCTGGTTTGGACACGTCGTCCGGTCGGATACAGCGCCGTGCCGCTGCACAGCTATTTCGCGCTTGTCACGCCCACGCCTGCGGTGCGTCTGGTGGCTGCAGCGCAGGCGGCCCATGTCGCCCGCGCGCTTTTGGGCCGGGCCGAGGCGGCGTTGCCCCTGCTGTCGGCTGCGGCCCCGTTCAAGGCGGGTGGGCGGGGCGGTCCAGCAAACTTTACCAACGTGCCCGCCGGTGATCTGGCGCTGCGCCATGCGGCGGACCTTTACATCCATCCCAACACCATCGTGGCCCTGCGCGTCACGGGTGCCGAGGTTCTGGACTGGCTGGAACGCGCGGCGGGCTTGTTCTACCAGATACCCCAGGGCGCACAGGATGCAGCCCTGATCGACCCGGATTTTCCCAGCTTCAACTTTGACCTGATCGACGGTCTGGATTTTCGCATCGACCTTGCCCAGCCTGCCCGGTTTGACAGATACGGCGCATTGGCCGATCCGGGTGCGCACCGGATCGTCGGGCTGTCGCATCGGGGCAAGCCGGTGGCACCGGATGCCGCGTTTGTTCTGGCGACCAATTCCTATCGCAGCGGCGGCAGCGGGCAATTTGCGGGCACCGGCCCGGACCGGGTGATCCTGTCCGACCCGGACCTGACGCGCGATGTCGTGCTGCAGCATATCGAACGCAGTCGCAGCACAATGCCCGCACCTGCACCCAGCGGCTGGGGCTTTGTGCCGATGC
Source organism: Pseudomonadota bacterium (assembly GCA_040385245.1). Taxonomy (GTDB): domain Bacteria; phylum Pseudomonadota; class Alphaproteobacteria; order Rhodobacterales; family Rhodobacteraceae; genus JAZKHT01. Next base: position 154,094 of record JAZKHT010000007.1, read on the forward strand.
CTGGCACCAGCGTGACCTTCGACACTGCCCCGGCGGCGATTGATCATCTGGACGAACTGTCGAACCTTGACCTTGAACCGCTGTCACAAGGCACCTCGGGCTTCTTGCGCTTTCGCCTGCGGCTGTGATCGTCTAGAACGCCGCTGTCAGGCAGGGGATGGATGATGTTCGACGCGGTGCTTTTCGATCTGGATGGGACGCTGCTGGACACGGAAAGCATCGCCCTGACATCTGGGATGCGCGCTTTCGCTGCCTGTGGACATCCGGTGGACGAGGCTTTCATGCACGCGCTGGTCGGCAAGGCCGAACCGCAGGCGGCCGAGATCATCCGTCTGGCCCTTCCCGCACTGGACACATCGGCGTTTCAACGGGAATGGCGCGCCGGTTTTGACGCCGGGTTGACGGCAGGCCTGCCGCTGAAACAGGGCGCGGTGGAATTGCTGTCGGCCCTGTCGCACCCTTTGGCGATTGTCACATCGACGGGACGGACGGGCGCGCATCACAAACTGGGTCTGGCCGGGATCGCCCACCACTTTGCCGAGGTGATCACGCTGGACGACGTCACCGCCGCCAAGCCCGCACCCGACCCATATCTGCTGGCCGCCGCCCGTCTGGGCGTCGATCCGGCCAGGTGTCTGGTGTTCGAAGACAGCGATGTGGGGGCCGAAGCTGCGCATCGTGCGGGCTGTGTCGTGGTGCAGGTTCCCGATGTGGCCCCGACGTCAGGCCGCTTTGCCCGGCATCTGGCGGCCGATCTGTTGGCAGGTGCGCGCCTTGCCGGGTTGATCTGACGTCGGGCGAGCTTTTCGAGCGCAGAACTACAGCGCGACGACCTGTGCCGGGTCCAGCAGAAACGGCGCGATGATGCCGCAGGTATCAGCCAGCGGCAGCAGGGTGTCGGGGACCGTCATCCCGATCACCTCGCGCATGAAACGGGTGCGCGCCTCGCACCGGGCAGCGACGCGCGGAAAGCGCGCGGCCAGATCGGCGCGCAAGGCGGCGTCCGCGATGACATAGCCGTCTTCCATCCGGGTGGAGCCCCAGTCGGGATGACCGGGGATCACATCCATCTGCATCGCCATACCCGACGCCAGCGGAATACCCGACCCTTCGGCAATCGGCGATGACATCCATTCATCCAGCCCGATCAGGTGGCCGGGGTTCAGGTAAATACCATAGGTTTCAAAGGGCAGCGCCGTTTGCATCGCCTGCCACACCTGCCCGCCCGCAAGACCCGGTACCATCAGCGCGCACCAGTCGGACATCGCGGCAAGGTAAGGCTGCACGAAGTCGTCAACGTAACCTTGGGCGGTATCGGGCAAGTCGCCCTCGGTCCGGGCGACCCAGCCTGCACGGCAGATGTTCGCCCCCCAATGGCAGATGTTGAAACTGATCTGGCTGCCGCGCGTCAGCACCTGCCCCGTGGGGCCGGACAGCCCCTGATCGGCGCGCGCCCCGGTGGCAAAGGTGGGATGACAGCCCAGCGGCAGGCCGCCGATCCGGGCGGCTTCGACCGCGGCAAAATCGGTCTGGCCTTCGCGAAAGGCAAAGACCATACGCTTGATCGCCGCGGCCGCCATGTGGTTGGCATATTCCATCCGCGCGATCTCGGGCGCATCGACGCGGGCGCGCAGGCCGTGGCCGGGGTGCATCATCAGGTCGGTGGCGTTCTCGACCCGGCCCGCAATCGCACGCAGCGGATCAGCAACAAAGGCTGGAATGTCCAGCGCGGTAACCGGATCGTCCACCTCGGCCGGGCCGAACCATTTCCACCCGACGGCCCCGATGGTGGCCCCCGCAGGCACAACACCTGTCAGCCAATCCGCCAGTCGCCGGCCTGCCCGTGGCTGCGATGGCAGCGAAAGGCTGGCGCAATGGCCGACCCGGATCGCGCCCGCCTGCACCAGTGGCGAAACCCCGGTGTAGGGCAGACACTCGTTCCCGGCGATCAGCAGCGCATCCTGTGGCGTGACGACCAGAACCGCCTCTTCGAACCGGGGGTCAAATCCCGTCACCCAGTGCATGTTGGCACAGTGTTCGCGGTCACCGTAAATCACGATTGCCGCAAACCCCCGCCGCTGTGCAGCCGCGCGCAGGGCCGCCAGACGCCCCGCCATTTCGGCCAGGGTCAGGTCGGGCGGCATTGAGGGCGTGCCGTTTTCGGGCCAGTCGATGCGGATCAGGCGGGGCATGGAACTCTCCGGTCTTTGGGTCAGGCTAGTCAAGCGATGCGCCCCTGTCACGCGGCTTGCGAATCCCGCGCACCGCCCCTATATGCAACGGCGAGAGGTTGGCGCGGGCAGGCGCCTCGCCAACCCGGTCAGGTCCGGAAGGAAGCAGCCGTAACGAGCCCCGCTTGGGTCGTTGTCCAGCCTCTCACCCTTTTCCCATACATGATTGATGGCTATCGTTGCCCCAACCGGCGGCTGATGCCGCAACCGGCAGGCCGAATTTGGTTTCGCGACGAAGGGAAAATGGTCATGGACGAAATCAGCGGTGGATGTCTGTGCGGCGCGGTCCGGTTTGTGGCCACTGGAAAACCCTATCGCGTGGGCATGTGTCACTGTCTGGACTGTCGCAAACACCACGGGGCACTGTTCCATGCCTCTGCGATCTTTCCCGGTGACGCGCTGACGGTCACAGGCGAAACGAATGCCTATGCAGGGCGGCACTTTTGTCCGCGCTGTGGGTCGCCGGTTTTTGGACGAAGTGGCGACGAAGCCGAGGTGAACCTTGGCGCGCTTGACGCCCCCGACCAATTCATCCCGACATATGAACTGTGGACCATCCGGCGCGAGTCGTGGTTGCCGCCGTTTCCGGTCAAGCATCGATATGACCGCAATCGCGATAACCCCGGCCGATTTGAAGACTAGGCAGCCGCACACGCCGGGCGTCTTGCTGTCAAGGGTGTAACGGGCAGCGGCGGGCATCTGCGAAAGTGCCCCTTCCGCCCAGACCCACGGTTGCCGCCCCCTTCCCCGCCGTCTAGACTGACGCGAGCCGCAAGGAAGCATCATGTCCGATCAACCCGCCTATCAGGTTCTGGCCCGCAAATACCGACCCCAGACCTTTGCCGATCTGATTGGGCAAGAGGCGATGGTCCGCACCCTGAAAAACGCCTTTGCGGCGGACCGGATCGCCCATGCCTTTGTGATGACCGGCGTGCGGGGGGTGGGCAAGACCACCACCGCCCGGATCATCGCCAAGGGGCTAAACTGCGTCGGCCCGGATGGCAACGGCGGTCCCACCACCGAACCCTGCGGCCTGTGCGAACCCTGCCGCGCAATTGCCGAAGGTCGTCACGTCGATGTGATGGAAATGGACGCCGCCAGCCGCACCGGCGTCGGCGATATCCGCGAGATCATCGACAGCGTCCACTACCGGGCCGCATCGGCGCGCTACAAGATCTATATCATCGACGAAGTGCACATGCTGTCGAACAACGCCTTCAACGCGTTGCTGAAAACGCTTGAGGAACCGCCCGCGCATGTGAAATTCATCTTTGCCACGACCGAGATTCGCAAGGTGCCCGTCACCGTCCTGTCGCGCTGCCAGCGGTTCGACCTGAAGCGGATCGAGCCCGAGGTGATGATGGCCCACCTGTCGCGGATTGCGGCGCTCGAAGGCGCATCCCTTGCCCCCGATGCGCTGGCCCTGATCACCCGGGCGGCCGAAGGATCGGTCCGCGACGCCATGAGCCTGATGGATCAGGCCATTGCCCACGGGGCGGGCGAAACATCCGCTGCGCAGGTGCGGGCGATGCTGGGTCTGGCGGACCGGGGCCGGGTGCTTGACCTGTTCGATCTGGTGGTGCGCGGCGATGCGGCAGGGGCCTTGTCGGAACTGGCCGGGCAATATGCCGACGGGGCCGATCCGATGGCCGTGCTGCGCGATCTGGCGGAAATCACCCACTGGATTTCGATGATCAAGATCACGCCGCAATCGGCGGATGATCCGACAACCCCGCCCGACGAACGCACGCGCGGTCTGGACATGGCCGCGCGCCTGCCGATCCGGGTGATGTCGCGGATGTGGCAAATGCTGCTCAAGGCGCTGGAAGAGGTGGCACTTGCCCCCAACGCCATGATGGCCGCCGAAATGGCGGTTATCCGGCTGACCCATGTCGCAGACCTGCCCGATCCCGAAACCCTGCTGCGCAAACTGCAATCCGAAGGCCCGCGCGCGCCGATACCCGGCGGTGCGCCCGCGGGGGGGGGCACCACGATGCATGCGCCGATGATGCGGATGGCACCGTCCGCACCCGCCCGTGGCCCGATGATGTCAGGCGCACAACCCGCCGTTGCGCTGGCCGACGGGGGGTTGCAGCTTTATCCCAGCTTTGACCACGTCATTGATCTGATCCGCGAAAAGCGCGACATGAAGCTGCTGGTCGAGGTGGAAACCAACTTGCGTCTGGCCCGCTATTCGCCGGGGCGCATTGAATTTCAACCAACCGCACAGGCGGCGGGCGACCTTGCCTCGCGTCTGGGGCAGCGGTTGCAGGGCTGGACCGGCGCTCGCTGGGCGGTCTCGGTGGTCAACGAAGGCGGGGCCGCGACGGTGGCCGAAACCCGCGATCAGGACCGCCTGACCGCCGAGTCAGAGGCGATGGAAAACCCGCTGGTGCAGGCCGTTCTGGCCGCCTTTCCGGGGGCAAAGATCACCGAAATCCGCACGCCCGAGGCGATGGCCGCCACCGCGGCCGCCGAAGCGCTGCCCGAGGTGGAAGACGAATGGGACCCGTTCGAAGACAACTGAAAAGGACGACACGATGCTGAAAGGTTTGGGCGGGCTTGGCGACATGGCCAAGATGATGAAGGCCGCGCAGGACATGCAGGCCAAGATGGCCGAATTGCAGGACGATCTGGCCCGCATCGTAGTGATCGGGGAATCCGGCGGCGGTCTGGTCAAGGCACGCTGCACCGCCAAGGGCGATCTGACCGGGCTGGACATTGATCCGTCGATCCTTGTCGCATCGGAAAAAGAGGTGACCGAGGATCTGATCCTTGCCGCCATCAAAGAGGCGCAGGCCAAGGCCGCGGCGCGCAACCAGCAGGAACTGGGCAAGCTGACCGCCAGCCTTGGCCTGCCTGCCGACATGAAGCTGCCCTTCTGACATGACCGACACCCCGCGCGAGATCGAGGCGCTGATCGACCTGATGGCGCGGCTGCCCGGCCTTGGGCCAAGGTCCGCGCGGCGGGCGGTGTTGGTCTTGCTGAAAAAACGCGGCGCGCTGATGGCCCCCTTGGCGCAGGCGATGGCGCAGGTGGCGATATCGGCGCGCGATTGCCAGACTTGCGGCAACATCGGCACCAGCGAAACCTGCGCGATCTGCGCCGATGACCGCCGCGCCACGGGCGAATTGTGCGTGGTCGAAGATGTGGCCGACCTGTGGGCGATGGAACGCGGCGGCGCGTTCAAGGGCCGCTATCACGTTCTGGGGGGCACGTTGTCGGCGCTCGATGCCGTCGGTCCCGACGAATTGCGCATCCCCCGCCTTGTGGCGCGCGTGGGCGACGAGGGCGTCCGAGAGGTGATCCTGGCCCTGAACGCCACCGTCGACGGCCAAACCACCGCCCATTACATCGCCGACACCCTGGCCCAGACCGGCGTGCAGATCACATCGCTGGCCCAAGGCGTGCCGATCGGCGGAGAGTTGGACTATCTGGACGACGGCACAATCGGCGCGGCGCTTAGGGCGAGAAAGCGGTTTTAGGGGGGTCCACAACAATTCCTCGAACCATCATCCACAGCGGACCTAGCTTAACATAGCTTGAAGTCGCCATCCTACGTGTCGCTGCTAAGTAAAAGACTTGTTGATTTTTACGAAAAGATTCTTGAACGCCGTTAGTTCTTTCTCTGAAAATTTCATCTTCTTAAACTCTTTGAGAAGTTCTTTCTTTAACTCTTGCTTTGCACTAATCTTTGTTTTTCCATCTTGAGAAGTTAGTGCAGATACCAGATCATACCGGCTTGCATAAACTGTTTGCTTGACCTTAGCTGGAAGCAACCCCTCAATATTAGCACAACCCGGTGATTTCTCACCTACCGCACAGAAGTCTTGGTTTAAAACCAAACCAATTCTTTCGAGCGCAGGCTTCACCTCACCTTCACAGTCAAGATCATAAGTTACGAAGACTTTTGAAAATTTTCTTACCATGAATTTTAGAATGGATGTATTTTTCAAAGCGCCAGTTCCGTCATATGGAACAATTTCGACGCTTGGCGGCAAAGAGTAAATATCCGGATATTCCATTTCAATATGCTGGAAGTATTCAAGGTCCGTCACCCCCTCTACAAATACTACCTGAGCAGATTTTGCATGAAAGACTTTCTCCCACGGAGAGAACTCGCTTGGTACTACTCCCAGATTTTCTGCGAACGGGAGCATCCAGTTTTCCCCAACCGTCTCCTTTATTGATGTTTCTTTCAATCTTCTTGAGACGATGCGTCGATCAAGTAGAATATTTGCTGATGATTCGGTTTGATTAAGCATGTACGGACTGTGAGTCGTTGCAATAATCTGAATTCGAAGTTCATTAGCAAGTCCATTTAATACCTGCCCGAATTCAGCTTGCGCTGACGGATGTAAAAAACTTTCAGGTTCTTCAACCAGAAAAACTGGCGTCGAACGGTTTTCAGGCGAAACTGTTTCCCTTATCCTTACAGCTTCCATCACTGCCATCAGAACCCGTGTTCTATTCTGCGTTCCTGCGCCCCAATCGTTTAGAGGGACCTCAACGCTACTGTCATTTAGCTTTATTTCCAAAGGGAAACTCGATGAGCGGCCTCTTTCCAAGGTGCTTAGTTCAACGTGATACCTGTCTGCCAGCTTTCCAAGAAGACGATCCAAGTCTTCTTTATGCTGCTTCGCGGCTCGTTTGACGCGAGTCTGCAGCGTCTTTTCCGCATCTGCTATTTTTCTTCTGTCTATGGTTGAAAAATGAGCCTCGAGAACCTCAGTGTAAGAATTTCTTTGATAATACAATCTTCTTGATGGTTGCGTAGAATTATATACGAACAAATTTGCAGCAGATCTCAGCTTCTTGAGAATTTCTGTTGCGCCTTGGCCTTCAACTTCGCCACCGTCGACCTGGCATGTGAATACAGAAGTTCCGTCTTGGTCGATTCGTTCGCAAAGAACAACTTGAGCGGTTTGAGCGAGGGGTTTTTTCGGTGAATATGTATCTACAACAAAGAACACTTCTGAGTCATCGACCCGATGTAGTTGAACTTGAACCCAGACCTCCATGTGGTCTGCCTTCGACCATTGGGTAAAATCTTTTGAGAATGAAATTCTATTCTGTCGAGGATCAAAGTACCCTTCATCATCACGCTCATCAAAAAAATGCCGAAGCAACCTCACTATTGCAGTTTTTCCAGAGTTGTTTTTTCCAGAAATGGCGCAATAGTTCGGACAAAGCTTAAGTTCGAAATTTTCAAGAGTACGGTAATTCTTCGATCCGACAGCTTCCAGTTTCATTGATGCTCCAACTCGTTACAATCGAACCACGTCTGCTCGACGTTTCACTCACACAGAAATAATATAATTTTTTAATCCAAACAACACAAGTCTTCCATTGTGGCGAACAACTTAAAGGGGATCAAAGGCCTACGTAGGCCACATTCTCAACTCTTCAATACCCTTTGTATTCGAGACCGTGTCTCGATTAGCCCCCCGCAAACCAGATGCGGGGGGATCACCCCCCGCACCCGTCCGCCGTCAGTGCACCACGGCCTGTGCGGGGCGTTCCCTGCGGCTGGCGCTGATGCGGTCGCCGATGATCAGGCCTTCCGGCCCGGCGGTGACGTGGATCGTGACACCGTCCAGCACGTCGCCCGACAGGATCATCTCGGCCAGCGGGTCTTGCAGGTGGCGTTGGATCACCCGCTTCAGCGGCCGCGCGCCAAAGACCGGATCATAGCCTTCGTCGGCAAGCCAGGCCTTTGCATCCTTGTCCAGATCCAGCACGATCTTGCGCGCCGCAAGCCGCGCCTCAAGCCGGCGCATCTGGATTTCCACGATCCCGGCCATGTCGCCGCGACCCAGACGGTCAAAAATGATCGTCTCGTCCAGACGGTTCAGGAACTCGGGGCGGAAGTGTCCGCGCACCGCATCCATCACCTCGCGCTTGGCATCCGACGCATCGGCCCCATCGGGCAGTTGCGACAGGGCATAGGCACCAAGGTTGCTGGTCAGCACGATCAGCGTCTGCTTGAAGTCCACCGTGCGCCCGTGCCCGTCGGTCAAGATGCCATCGTCCAGCACCTGCAACAGCACGTTGAACACGTCGGGGTGGGCCTTTTCCACCTCGTCAAACAGCACGACCTGATAGGGGCGCCGCCGCACCGCCTCGGTCAGCACTCCACCTTCGTCATAGCCGACATAGCCGGGGGGCGCGCCGATCAGACGGGCCACGGCATGTTTCTCCATGAATTCCGACATGTCGATCCGCACCATGGCGTTGTCATCGTCAAACAGGTACTCCGCCACCGCCTTGGTCAGTTCGGTCTTGCCGACGCCGGTCGGACCCAGAAACAGGAAACTGCCCAAGGGACGGTTTTCGTCGTTCAACCCGGCCCGCGCGCGGCGCACGGCATTGGCCACGGCGGTGACCGCCTGCCGCTGACCGATGACGCGCTTGCCCAGTTCTTCTTCCATCCGCAGCAGCTTTTCGCGCTCTCCCTCCAGCATCTTGGTGGTGGGGATGCCGGTCCAGCGTTCGACGACCTCGGCGATCTGCTCGGGGCGGACCGCTTCGGACACCAGCGCATCGCCTTCGCGCGATTCCGCCTCGGCCAGCTTTTTCTCAAGCCCCGGGATGATGCCGTAGGACAGTTCCCCGGCGCGGCCAAGGTTGCCTTCGCGCTTGGCGTGGTCCAGTTCGGCCCGGGCCTTGTCCAATTGCTCTTTCAGGTCGCGCGCGACTTCCAGCTTGTCACGTTCGGCCTGCCATTGCGCCGTCATTTCAGAGCTGCGTTCCTGCAAGCTGCCCAGTTCGCCAATCAGCTTTTCCAGACGGTCGCGGCTGGCAGCGTCGTCCTCTTTCTTCAACGCCTCGGCCTCGATCTGCAACTGCAGGATCTGGCGGTCCAGCGCGTCCAGTTCTTCGGGCTTGCTGTCCACTTCCATCCGCAGACGGCTGGCGGCCTCGTCAATCAGGTCGATCGCCTTGTCGGGCAGGAACCGGTCGGTGATATAGCGGTGCGACAGCGTTGCCGCCGCCACAAGCGCACTGTCGGAAATCCGCACGCCGTGGTGCAGTTCGTACTTTTCCTTGATGCCCCGCAGGATGCTGATCGTATCCTCGACCGTCGGTTCGTTCACCATCACCGGCTGGAAGCGGCGGGCAAGGGCCGCGTCCTTTTCCACGTATTTGCGGTATTCATCCAAGGTGGTCGCACCCACGCAGTGCAATTCACCCCGCGCCAAGGCGGGCTTGATCAGGTTGGCCGCATCCATCGCACCTTCGGATTTACCGGCACCGACAAGGGTGTGCATCTCGTCGATGAACAGGATGATTTCGCCTTGTGCGCTTGTCACCTCGTTCAACACGGCCTTCAGGCGTTCTTCAAACTCGCCGCGATATTTTGCCCCGGCGATCAGCGACCCCATGTCCAGCGCCATCAGCTTTTTGTTGCGCAGGGATTCAGGCACATCGCCGTCAACGATCCGCAGGGCAAGGCCCTCGGCAATCGCGGTCTTGCCGACGCCCGGTTCGCCGATCAGCACCGGGTTGTTCTTGGTGCGGCGTGACAGCACCTGCATCGTGCGGCGAATTTCATCGTCGCGGCCGATGATCGGGTCGATCTTGCCCTCGGCTGCCGCCTCGGTCAGGTCGCGCGCGTATTTCTTCAGCGCGTCATAGCCTTCTTCGGCGGATGCCGTGTCTGCGGTGCGCCCTTTGCGAATGTCGTTGATCGCGGAGTTCAGCTTTTGCGCCGTCACCGCCCCTGCATCCAGCGCTTCTTTTGCCTTGCTGGACACCAGCGCCATCGCCATCAGGATACGCTCTACCGGCACAAAGGAATCGCCCGCTTTCTTGGCGACCTTTTCCGCCTCGTCCAGCACCTTGACCAATGCGCTGTCGGTAAAGGGTTGTGCATCCCCCGACACTTTCGGCAGCTTTGCCAATGCCAGCGCCAACGCCTCGGTCACGCGGGCAGGTTCACCACCTGCGCGCCGGATTAGGTTGGACGCCAGACCCTGTTCATCATCCATGATCGCCTTCAGAAGATGCTCGGGTGCCAGCCGCTGATGGCTTTCCCGCATCGCGATGGTCTGGGCGGCCTGAAGAAAACCGCGCGACCGCTCCGTGAACTTTTCGAGGTTCATCGGCACATTCTCCTTTGTTTAGCACCGTCTGCAAACGCCCTGAAAAGGCGCGCCTGCTTCGGCCTTGACCCAAAGATGGGGAACGCTGCGGCGGGCCGCAAGATTGCCACGCCCCCTGCGACGAAATTCCCCGCTTTCATCTTGGTAGAAATATCCGCAAGCGGAGTCGCGCCTGCGCAACAGGGGCACAATGCCCCCGGCCCTTTGGTCAGACCTGATACCGCACATAGGCAAAGGCGCTGCCGTCGGGGGACCAGCAGGGCACGTTGATCGTCCCTTGCCCGCCGATAAACTCCACCAGCCGCCGCCGGTTGCCGCCGTCTGGGTCGCACAGGCACAGCGCCACCGGCAGGTCGCGCGGGTGGCCAGTCGTACCGGGCGGATAGGCCAGATACAAAAGATGCGCGCCGTCCGGCGACGGGTGGGGGAACCAGTTTACGTGGTCATCGGCAAACAGCTTGCGCTGCCCCGATCCGTCCACATCCATCACCCAGATCTGCGCGTGTCCGTCCCGGTCGCAGTTGTAATAGATATGCGTGCCGTCCGCCGAATAATCAGGCCCGTCGCAATGCCCCTCGCCATGTGTCAGGCGTGTCTCAACGCCACCTTCAACGCCGATGGTGTAGACATCAATCGGGCCCGGACCGCGCGCCGCGACATAAGCAAGGCGCGTTCCATCCGGCGACCAGCCATGCCACCAGCTTGGCGCATGCGATGTCACAGGGCGCGGCACACCACCCCCTGCCGGGATCATGTAAATCTCTGACCCCCGCCCCGCATGATGGGACAGCACGATCCAGCGACCATCGGGCGATATGCCGTGATCGTTGTTGCAGCGGTTTGCAAAGCCGGTGTCCACCGGCAACAGGGCAGGCGCGTCCAGTGGCACGCGGTACAGATGGCCTTCGCCATTGACCAGCAGGCTGTCACCCGCAGGGTCCCAGTTCGGCGCCTCGATCCGCAGGTCGGTTTCAAGCTCCACGCGTGATTGCCCAGTGGCGATCGTCCATACTTCCAGAAAGGATTTCATCGCCGGTCCTTTGGGGTCAACAACCGCGCCGGTCGCATCGCCTCGGCGGCCTTCATCAGGCCAAAGGTCTGGTTCACATAGTTCACCACGCCGGACACTTTTTCCATATAGCCGTCCAGTTCCGCCGTGCGCTGCGCCTCGACCATCTGGATCGGGCGTTCAGGGCCATCCGCTTCAAAGTGGCAATAGAACAGCGGCTCGCCCCGGCGCAGGATCAGGTCTTTTTCCGGCTCGTGCCATTCGAAGGCCCACATCAGCGGGCGCGGCCAGATGTTCAGCGGGAACCGCCCGCCAAAGATAGTTCCCGGCAACGGGTCAGCGCGGTAATGCGCAAAACATCCCACTTGCGTGATCCAAACCGGCTCGTCCGCGATAAAGCAATAGGGCAGCGACAATTGTAGGGTAGGCCGGTCGGGATAGCGCCACTCTGACTCGGATACCAGTGTCAGCACCTGCCCCAGCTTGTTGCTGCGGATGGCCGAGGCCGCACCCTGCCGGTTCACCAGAACCCCCTGCCCCTTGTCATTGCGGGCAAAGCCGATGTGCAGGTCGTAAGGGCATTTCACCACGAAATAGCGGCTTTCCATCTGGATCACCGCCGGGCATCGGCTGGCCGATTTCGCGTGGGTCTTGCTGGTCTGGCGCGACACCAACCGTTCGGGCGGATCAAACATCACCGCGCCTTTGTCAGATGTCAGGAACCACCCCACCTGAACCGGGCCAGAGGTTGACCCCCCGTCCGGGCGATCATAGGACACTTCGATCTGCATTGGGGAACCCCTTCACTGACGCGCAATCAGCGCCTGCCGCAAGGCGCGCACCCGGTCTTCGGATGTGCGCCGGGCCTGCGCCGGACCAAAACCAAAGGCGACCACCGCCGCCGCCTCTGCAACCGGCATGGAACAGGAGGCGTGAACCTCGCGCAAGGGCAGACCTTGCAGCAAATGCACGGTTTGTGCCGAAATGCCCGCCCCCGGCATGATCTGGATACGGCCCGCGGCCTGTTCCATCAGCGCGGCCAGCACCGCCACGCCCTCACCTGCCGTTTTCGCTCCGCCTGACGTCAGCACACGGTGAAACCCCAACGAAACCGCCTGTTCCAACGCGTGGCTCCGGTCCGGCACAAGATCAAAGCACCGGTGCAGGGTGCGGCCCATCCCGCCTGCTTCGGCCAGCAGGGCGGACAGCACGCCCTCATCCAGCCGCCCATCGGGCAGACTTGCCCCCAACACGACACCTGTCATCCCGGCGGCGCGCGCCGCCGCGATATCGGCGCGCATGACAGCGATGTCGTCAGGGCGGTATACAAACCCGCCCACCCTTGGCCGGATCATCGCAAAAGCCGGCACTCCACAATCCGCCGCAGCCCGCATCAACCCAAGGCTGGGCGTCAGGCCCCCCACGTCCAGCGCCGCGCACAGCTCGATCCGGTCGGCCCCACCCCGAACGGCGGCACCCACGCCGTCGATGCTGTCAACGCACACCTCAAGCAAGGTCAAACGCCGCCCTCCCCGCCTCGGCCGCGCCGATCAGACCGGGTTCGATCCGACATTCCGCGCGCACCAACAGCGGCGTATCCGTGCGGCGCAGGATCATCCGGCGCACGGCCACATCCAGTTCGGCGATCAGCGCGGGCACGTTGGACAATCCGCCCCCGACCGGCACGATTGATGACCCCAGCGTATTCAGCACCAGCGCCAGCGGCGGGGCGACCAACGCCAGCCACACCTCGATCACGCGACCGGCGGCGCGGTCGCCGGCCTCCCAATGCTCCAGTATATCCTGCGACCGCATCTCTGACCCGTTCAGATGCAGATACAACCTCTCCAACCCGCGCGCGCCGCCCACGGTATCGACACAGCCCGACTGACCGCACCCACAGGCAAAATGCGGGATGTCGCGACCGGCGGCATGGGTCATCAGGACCGGCCCATGCCCCCATTCGCCCGCATACCCGCCCGCGCCGGTGACAAGGCGGCCATCGATCACCACACCGCCGCCCACGCCCGTGCCAAGGATCACGCCAAAAACGTTGCGATGACCGCGCCCCGCACCCTGCCGTGCCTCAGCCAGGGCAAAGCAATCGGCGTCGTTCAGCACCAGCACGGGCAGGCCCAGCGCCGCCAATATCTCGGCCCCCAGAACCCGGCCATCGGCGCATGGAATGTTCGCAACCCGGATACGTCCGGTTTCGGGCTCCACCACGCCCGCAATCGCGATGGCCACCCCGCGTACAGCATGGCCATGCCGGAACTGTGCCAGAACGCCCAGAAACGCTGAAAAATCACCCAAAGGGGTCGGCGCGTCGCCCAAGGACCGCAACCCGTCAGGCCCGGCCAGTGCCGCCTTGATCCGCGACCCGCCAATATCAAAACACAGGATCATCGCCGCCCCCGTTCGTTTTGTCCGATCCTAGCGGCGCTTTGCCCGGCTTGACAGCCCCGCCGCCCCGGCCCATCACCCCGCAACCGCTGAAATGGAGTGTTCCGATGTCCGACAACCGTCTGATCGTGGCCCTTGATGTGCCCAATGTCGTGCAGGGTCTGGACCTTGCCGCCCGCATCGGTGACGCCGCCAGCTTTTACAAGATCGGCCTTGGCATGTTGACCGGCGGCGGTTTCGCCCTTGCGAACGAGCTAAAGCAGGAACACGGCAAGCGCATCTTCATGGACCTGAAGCTGTTCGACATCGGCGCTACGATCGAGGCCGCGGTACGCGGCCTGTCGCAATACGACCTTGATTTCCTGACCGTCCACGGCGACCCGCAAGTTGTGCGCGCCGCTGCCGAAGGCAAGGATGGCACCGGGCTGAAGATTTTGGCCGTCACCATCCTGACCTCGCTTGATCGCGCCGATCTGGATGCCAACCTGATCCGTCCCGGCGACATCCACGACATCACGCTGGAACGCGCTGCCCGCGCGCTTGAGGCGGGGGCCGATGGCGTCATCGCCAGCCCGCAAGAGGCGGCGATGATCCGCGCCCTGCCGCAGGCGCGGGGCAAGCTGATTGTCACCCCCGGCGTGCGCCCGATGGGGGCAGCGGCGGGCGACCAGAAACGCATCGCCACCCCGCATCAGGCCATCACGGACGGGGCCGACCACATCGTCGTGGGCCGCCCGATCTGGCAGGCCGACGACCCCGCCGCCGCGGCCCGTGCGGTCATTGCGGAACTGCCCTGACTCCTTTTCCACCTTCCCCTTTGCAAAAATATCCTCGGGGGGAAAGGCGCTTGCGCCTTGGGGGGCAGACGGCCCCCCTGCCACGCTGCCACAGGGTCAGTCGTTGATGTCCTTGTCCCACAGCTTCACCTGCCCCTTGCGCACGCCAAAGGCCGCGCGCAGCGCCAGCCAGGCGATCAGGGACGCCACGGCAAAGACAAAGACCAACCACGCAGCGCCGCCCCCCAGACCGACGCCCACCAGCACGCCCGTCACCACAGCGCCGATGGCAAAGCCAAGAAAGATATAACCCGGCGCCAGCACCTCAAGCACGCCAAGCGCGAAGCCTGCGACGATCCAGACCCACCAGACATTCCACATCATCATCCGACGCGCCCTTTCAGCATCTTGAACGCATCACCGAACGCCTCCAGTGCTTGGGCGGGGACGATGATCATTTGCTTGCCGCTGCCCTGACCCACTGCCGTCAGCGCCTCGACCTGTTTCAGCGCGACCTGATATTGCGCCGCCTCGATCCCGTTTTCCTTGATCGCCCCGGCGATTGTGGTGGTCGCGTACGCCTCGGCGTCCGCCAGAATACGGCGGGCCTTGGCCTCTTGTTCGGCGGCATAAAGTTCGGCATCGGCGTTCAGTTCGACCGCGCGTTTTTTGCCCTCGGCCTCGGTAACTTGTGCGCGGCGGGCGCGTTCTGCGTTCAGTTGCTGCAACATCGCGGACCGCGTCGCCTCGTCCAGGTTTACATCCAGAATCTCGGCGCGCGTCACTTCGATCCCCCAGTCATCGACCATTGCGCGCACCTGTTCGCGGATGTTCGCCGTCAGTTCATTCCGGTTTGACTGGACCTGATCCAGTTCCATCTTGCCGATTTCCGACCGCACGATCCCAGCCACAGTGGTGGCAATGGCGGCGTCCACGTCGCGGATGCGGTAGACGGTCTTTTCCGGTTCGGTGATGCGGTAGAACACGCTGGTTTCCACCTTGACCAACACGTTGTCGGCGGTGATCGCGTCCTGCTGCGCGGTGGGCAACTGGCGCTCCAGAATGGAAATCTTGTGCGCGACCCGGTCAAGGAACGGCACGACAAAATTGATCCCCGGCCCCAGAACCGCGCGCAGGCGGCCAAAGCGTTCGACCACATGCTTTTCGGATTGCGACACGATCCGCACACCCAAAAAGATGCAGATGACAATGAAGATGGCGATGGCGATGTAAATCGCGTTGCCACCAAGAATGGCGGTCTGGTCCATGCAATCACTCCAATCCGAAATAACCGGGCGGACGCCCGAAGGAAGATTTGGCCGGATTGCAACCGCAACGCAAGCGCGCCGTCACCCGCGCAGGCCCACCAACCCCTGCCGGTAAGTCGGGTACAGCAAGCTGACCCCCAGTTCGTCCTTGATCCGGTCATTCCGCACCCGCTTGCTTTCGGCATAGAAACTGCGGGCCATCGGGGTCATTTCGGCCTGATCATAGGGAATGGCGGGTGGCGGCGGCAGGCCCAGCAGTTCCGCCGCATAGCCGATCACATCCTCGGGCGGGGCGGGGTCGTCATCGCAGACGTTGTAGACCCGGCCCGGATGGGGTGCGGCCATCGACGCTTCCAACACCTGCGCGATATCATCGACATGGATCCGGCTGAACACCTGACCTGGTTTAATGATGCGCCGCGCCGATCCATCCCGCACCTTTTCAAACGGGCCGCGACCGGGGCCATAGATGCCCGCAAGGCGAAAGATGTGCAGCGGCAGGCCCAGGTCCGTCCAGGCGCCCTCGGCCGCGACCCGTGCGGCCCCGCGCGCGGTGGTGGGCGTAAGCGCGGTATCCTCGTCGACCCAACCGCCCTTATGATCGCCGTAAACCGCGGTGGTGGACAGATACCCCACCCAGTCGGGTTGCGCTGCGGCGATGGCGTCGGCGTGGTCACGCAGGATCGGATCGCCCTGATCGTCCGGTGCGACCGATGACAGGATGTGCGTCGCCCGCGCCAGCGCCGGGCGCAGATCAGCGGGCAACACCAGCGGTTCAACCCCGGCGGCGCGCAACGCATCGGCCTTGGCCGGATTGCGCGTGGTGCCGATCACCGTCCAGCCCTGCGGACTCAGTCGACGCGCCAGCGCCTGCGCGGAATAGCCGTGGCCAAGGGACAAAAGCGTTTTCATCGCTGCACTATCCCCGTCCCGCGCGGCCCCTGCAAGGGTGTTGCCTTTCGTCCCGCCCCGTGGCCCGATGTGACACCCGGAGGAGATGATGACCGACACCCCCCTGAACGCCGCCTATGCCCTGTATGGACCCGACGATTGCCTGCGGCTGTATCGCGACTGGGCCGCCACCTATGACGCCGATTTTGCGCAAGGGATGGATTATCTGATGCCCGCCCATGTCGCCCGCGCCTTTCTGGCCGCAGGGGGGCAGGGGCCGGTGCTGGACGTGGGCGCAGGCACCGGCCTTGTGGCGCAGGCGCTGCGCAACATGGGTTTTGGCGGCGCCATCGACGGTGTGGACATATCCGCCGAGATGTTGGCGCGGGCGACGGAAAAGGGCCTGTACCGCCACCTGTCACGGGCCGACGTGACGCAACCCCTGACACTTGGTCCCTACGCCGGTATTGTCAGCAGCGGCACCTTCACCCACGGTCATGTCGGACCACAGGCGTTGCCCCATCTTTTGGCCGCCGCCGCCCCTGGCGCGCAGTTTGCCGTGTCGATCAAGCAGGACATCTACACCGCCAACGGCTTTGACCGCGCATTTACCGCCCTGACGGCGCAGATCACCGAACCGCAGTTGATCGACGCGCATATCTACGGCCCCGCTGCCGCCGACCGTGATCCGGATCATGCAGCCGACCGCGCGTGGATTGCCCTTTTCCGCAAGCGGTAGGTGCTGTCATGACAGCGTCACTTGCACCTTGTGGGGTGTTTCGCGTTAGATGCCGGATCATTTGAAGAAGAACCACACATGCACGACGATGCGACCCTTCCTGTTCTGACCCCGGTTCACCCGGCAGCGGAGTCCTTTACCGATCCTGCCGCCGCCGTTGCCCGTCTCGAACAGTTGTACACCCAGGCGACCGAATTCCTGTCGGAACACTTCATGGCGTCGATCACCGGGGGCAAGCCTGCCGCACCCGTCCGCGCCTATTACCCCGAGATACGCCTTGTCACGACCAGCCACGTCAAGACCGACTCTCGGTTGTCGTTTGGCCATGTCGCGGGGCCGGGGATCTATTCGACCACCGTCACGCGGCCCGATCTGTTCCGGAACTACCTGACCGACCAGATCGCCCTGCTGATACAGAACCACCACCAGCCCGTCACCATCGGGGCGTCCTCCACACCGATGCCCGTGCATTTCGCTGTGGCGAACAACCCTGCCGTATCCGTCCCGCAAGAGGGTGTGCTGGAATTTTCCCTGCGCGATGTGTTCGACGTGCCCGATCTTGCCACCACCAACGATGACATCGTCAACGGCACGCGGCGTTTTCACCCCGACGGCTCGGCCCCCTTGGCACCGTTCACCGCGCAACGTGTGGATTACAGTCTTGCGCGCCTGTCGCATTACACCGCGACCGACCCGTCGCATTTCCAGAACCACGTCCTGTTCACCAACTACCAGTTCTACGTTGATGAGTTCGAGGCCTATGCCCGAAAGATGTTGGCTGATCCCGACAGCGGCTACACCGCCTTTGTCGCCACCGGCAATCAGGTCATCACCAATGCGGCGGCCCCTTTGGCGACCTTTGCCAAACTGCCGCAAATGCCGACCTACCACCTGAAGCGCGCCGATGGGCAGGGCGTCACGCTGGTCAACATCGGCGTCGGCCCGTCCAATGCAAAGACCGCGACCGACCATATCGCCGTGCTGCGCCCCCATGCCTGGATGATGGTCGGCCACTGTGCGGGCCTGCGCAATTCGCAATCCTTGGGCGATTTCGTGTTGGCCCATGCCTACTTGCGGGAAGACCATGTGCTGGACGACGATCTGCCCGTCTGGGTGCCGATCCCGGCGCTGGCCGAAATCCAGATTGCGCTGGAAGACGCGGTGGAAGAGGTCACCCAATTGGAAGGGTACGAGCTGAAGCGGATCATGCGCACCGGCACCGTCGCCACCATCGACAACCGCAACTGGGAACTGCGCGACCAATCCGGCCCGGTGCAGCGCCTGTCGCAATCGCGCGCCATCGCGTTGGACATGGAAAGCGCCACCATCGCCGCCAACGGCTTTCGCTTTCGCGTGCCCTACGGCACTTTGCTGTGCGTGTCCGACAAACCCCTGCACGGCGAATTGAAACTGCCCGGTATGGCATCGGAATTCTACAAGACCCAAGTCTCGCGCCATCTGTTGATCGGCATCCGCGCGATGGAGCGTCTGCGCGAGATGCCGGTGGAGCGTATCCATTCTCGCAAACTGCGGAGTTTCGAAGAGACTGCTTTCCTGTAGGACATCTGCCGAATCCGCCCCGAACCGGTGGAAAGGGCTTGATTTGTTCGGCAAAACCTAGTGTAGCGACAAAAGTCGTTTCATGGACAAAGAAAATCCTCCGCGCAAAAGCGGGATCAGAACGAAGGAACATGACATGCAGAAACCGATGACCAAGACCCAGCTTGTTGCAGCCCTTGCCGAACAGATGGGGTCGGACAAGAAATCCGCCGGTGCCGCACTGGACGCCATCGCCGCCGTCGTGGCGAAGGAAGTTGCCGCCGGGGGTGCTGTGACGCTGCCCGGTCTGGGCAAGGTGGTCTGCCGCGCCCGCCCGGAACGGCAGGTCCGCAACCCGGCCACCGGCGAAACCGTGACCAAGCCCGCCGACAAGCAGGTCAAATTCGCCATCGCCAAGGCGCTGAAAGACAGCGTCAACGCCTGATCTGACCGGCCCGCAACGGCCTGACGAAGGGCCGCCCGAAGGGGCGGCCTTTTTGCTGAAAGGATGGATGATGGACCTGCGTGCCGTGGGAATGGGGCTGTTGTTCAGCCTGATGTGGTCATCCGCCTTTGCCACCGCCCGGATCATCGTCGCAGATGCGCCGCCGCTTTACGCCCTAGCCCTGCGGTTTCTGATTTCAGGACTGATCGCCGTGGCAATTGCCGCCGCGATGGGCCAATCGGCACGGCTGACGCGCGGGCAAGCGCGGTCGGTCATCCTGTTCGGCTTGATGCAGAACGCGGCCTATCTTGGCCTGAATTTCGTCGCCATGCAGTGGATCGAGGCGTCCTTGGCCGTCATCATCGCAGCGGCCATGCCGCTGATGGTGGCCGCCCTTGGTTGGGCGATCAAAGGCGAAAGATTGCCCCCCGTGGGTGTGGCAGGTCTGATCGCCGGATTTTGCGGTGTCGCCCTGATCATGGGCACGCGGGTTGGAACGGGCGCCGATACCTTGGGCATCGCGCTCTGCGTTCTTGGCGCGCTGGCGCTGGCTGTTGCCACACTGACCCTGCGCGGTGCTGCGGCGGGCGGAAACTTGTTGATGGTGGTTGGGCTGCAAATGCTGGTCGGATCAGTCGCCCTGGGGGCGATTGCGGCGGTGACCGAGGTGCCAAGCGCCACCCTGTCCGTCCCGCTGATCGCCGCCTTTACCTATCAGCTGCTGATCCCCGGCCTTGCCGCCACACTGTTGTGGTTTGCTTTGGTGGGCCGCATCGGCGCCATCCGCGCCGCGACCTTTCACTTTCTGAACCCGTTCTTCGGTGTTCTGATCGCCGCCTTGCTATTGGGCGAAACCGTTGGTCCTTTGGACATTCTGGGCGTGGCAATCGTGGCTGCCGGGATTTTGGCGGTGCAACTGGCGCGCGGGCATTCCGTCAGATCGCCGTAACCTTTACCCGATCTGCCCGCGCACCCCGCCGGTGTGGGCGCGGTCCAACAGCAGGTGATCCAGCAACACGCAGGCCATCATCGCCTCTCCCACCGGGACGGCACGGATGCCGACGCAAGGGTCGTGGCGGCCTTTGGTCGCCAACTCGATCTCTTCCCCGCGCGCGTTGATCGTCTGGCGCGGGGTCAGGATGGACGAGGTCGGTTTGACCGCAAAACGCACCACCACCGGCTGCCCGCTGGAGATGCCGCCCAAGATGCCGCCTGCGTGGTTCGACAGAAACTGCGGCCCGTCCGGCCCCATGCGGATCTCATCGGCGTTCTCGACCCCGGTCAACGTGGCCGCCGCCATTCCGTCGCCGATCTCTACCGCCTTGACTGCGTTGATGGACATCATCGCCGCCGCCAGATCGCTGTCCAGTTTCGCATAAAGCGGTGCGCCAAGGCCCGCTGGCACGCCGTCGGCCACCACCTCGATCACCGCCCCGACAGAGTTGTGGGCAAGGCGCAGACCGTCCAGATACCCGGCCCATTCCACCGCCGCCGCTGGGTCGGGGCACCAGAACGGATTATCCCCCACCGTCCCCAGATCGACGCGGGCGCGATCAATTCCCATGGCCCCCATCTGCACCATATAGCCCGTGATCCGCATCGCCGGGACCAGCGCCGCCAGCACCGCCCGTGCAACACCGCCCGCAGCCACCCGCGCCGCCGTCTCGCGCGCTGAAGACCGACCACCGCCACGATAATCCCGCAGCCCGTATTTCTGGTGATAGGTGATGTCCGCATGGCCAGGCCGGAAACTGGCGGCGATGTCGCCATAGTCACGCGACCGCTGGTCGGTGTTTTCGATCATCAACTGGATTGGCGTGCCGGTTGTCAGCCCGTCGAACACCCCCGACAGGATACGGACCTCGTCCGGTTCCTTGCGCTGGGTCGTGAACTTGTTCTGCCCCGGCTTGCGCTTGTCCAGCCAAGGCTGCAAATCCGCCTCGGTCAGCGGCACGCCGGGGGGGCAGCCGTCCACCGTGCAGCCGATGGCCGGCCCGTGGCTTTCGCCCCAGGTGGTGACGCGGAAGATGTGGCCGAAGGTGTTAAAGGACATGCGCGCGCTCCCTGCTTGGGACCGCATAGGCGAATTGGCAGCGGGAAAGAAGATTTTTCGTCACGAAATCTGCCACCCGCCGCGTTTTCAGTCGCCCAGTCGCAACACCCCGCCCGCCAGCAAGGCCACGGTGGTGGTCTGGTCCAGATAACCCGTGGTCGGCAGATTGCGCGACTCCTGGAACCGGCGGATCGCACGGCGGGTCTTTTGGTCAAACGTGCCGTCTGCGGGACCGGGCCGCAGACCCAGTGCATCCAGCCGCGTCTCGATGATGCGACGGGCGGGTGCGCTCAGGTTCAGGGCGGCTTCGGCGGCCTCCCACTGGGCGCGTTCGTCACCCTGTTCAGCATCGTCTTCAAGGGCTGCAATCCGTGTGTCCGCCTCGGCAGCAAAGGCACCGTCAGGGAAAGCGGTCAGGTAATCGCGGTAGGATGCGATGGTGTCTTCGGCCTGCGCCTGATCCCACGCCGCGCGGTCCTGCGCCGCCGCCTCGTCCTGACGGGTGGCATCGATGGCGGCCAGACGGTCGCTTGCGACATCGGCGTAAATACCGTCGGGATACCGCTTGAGATAGGCGCGCAAGCCCGCTTCATCGGTGCCCTCGCCGATTTCCTGCCAATACAGCCGGTCCTGCCGTTCCAGTTGCACCCGGCGCGCCTCTGCCTCGGCCTCAAGCTCGGCAGCACGACGGTCGGCCTGATCCAGCAACTGCACCACCTGTTCGCGCGTCAGATAGGATGTGGCGGCGTGGCCGTTCTTCTTTTGCCAGGCCGCAATCGCGGTGCGTGACCCATTGCCGAACATGCCGTCGATCCCGCGCGGATCGTTCCCCAACAGGGACAGCGCGCGCTGGATGGCGCGGCGGTCATCGCGACTCAGCGCAAGCGCCTCTTCGCCCGCGCGCGCCTGACGGCCCGGTTCGGCACGGATGCGCGCCACCTCGGCCTTGGCATCGGCCGCAAAGCGGCCTTGGGGATAGCGCTTCAGATAGGCCTCGTAGGCGGTCTGGGTGCCTTGGGTCTGGGTGCTTTCCCAAAAGATCGCCTCGGCGTCAGGGCCGGGCAACGGATCGGGACGCCCCCCATCCAGCGACGATGGCCGGAACGGCACCACCGACGCGATAAAACCATCTGCCGTCAGATCGGGCGCACCGTCCAGCAGGGTAGCAAGGCTTTGCCCGCGCAACGTGAGTGCTTCGGTGGCGAATTCGGCGACCCGCGCAGCATCACCCCGGATCAAGGTCACGCCCTGCGGCACGTCCAGCACACCGATCCCCGGTTCCAGTCCCGTCCCCAGCGGCAGGCGTCGCGGTTCGGTCCCCAGCAGAACGACCGCGCCGCCGGGTTGACCAGCGGCGATGTCAAGGATGGTGGCCAGCGAAACCCCAGTTGCCCCGACCGTCGCCAGATCGGGCATGCTGGCATCGGTGCCCAGAAACCACGTCTCGCGCGGGGATTGGGCAAAGTGCCCCGACAGCAGCAGGATCAGCCGCCCATCCGCCAGATTCCCAGCCAAAAGGTCGGAAAACAACGCCCGCATGTCATCCGTTTCCAGATCGCTGCCGGTCGCAACCGTGAACCCGCCGTCTTCCAGTGCGTCGGCGGCATCAAGTGCGGCATCTGCCGCCGTAATGTCGGCCCCGTCCGAGTAATTCTCGTTCCCGATGATCAGGGCGCGATCCTCGGCAAGCGCCGGGGAAAGGGTTGCTGCGGCTGCTAGAAACCCGATGGCAATGTGGCGTGCGGTCATGGATCACCTCCCGTGATAACGGGTAAACTGCCACCTTCGGAAAAGGCTCCAAAGCAATCTTGCCGTGATCCGGTGAAATCGGCGAAAGCCCGCTTCGCTAGCGGATATCGCGCGACAGCCGCATGTAGGTGAACATGCCGGTCAGGAACCCGACAAAGGCCAGCAGGCCCGCAACGATGATCTGCCGCTGATCTTCAACCCCTGCAGACAGCGCCAGATAGCCGAACGCCCAGAAACCGGACCAACTGACCACACAGATCAGCGCGATGATTTTGTTCATGCCTCCCTCCTCCCAAGGGCTCGTCTTCCTTGACACAAACGTAGCGCGCTTTTCGCGCATTGCATCAGAATATTTGCATTTGTCGTAAGGAACGGTCCTCCATTCCTTTCTGCGAAAATATCCTGCGGGGGTGTGGGGGTGCAAAACCCCCACGTCGACGCACGTCAGGGCCGCACGGTCATTCGGCGAGTATGGCCGCCAGATACTTGCCATAGTCGTTCTTGCGGAAAATCTCGGCCCGTTTTGCCAGTGCGTCACGGTCGATAAAGCCCAGACGATAGGCAATCTCGTCGGGGCATCCGACCTGCAGACCCTGCCGTTCGGTCAGGGTGCGCACAAAGTTGCCTGCGTCCAGCAGGCTGCCATGCGTACCGGTGTCAAGCCAGGCAAAGCCACGCCCCATCTTTTCAACCCGCAACGATCCTTCGGCGCGATAGCGTTCCAGCAGATCGACAATCTCCAACTCGCCGCGAGGGGAAGGTTTGATATCCGCTGCAAACTCGGGCGCGCGACCGTCGAGGTAGTACAACCCGGTCACGGCAAAGTTCGACGGTGGAACCTCGGGCTTTTCGACGATGGCGCTGACGTTGCCCGCGTCATCGAAATCAACCACGCCATAGCGTTCCGGGTCGGACACGCGATAGCCGAACACCGTGCCGCCTGTGGGCTGCGCGGCCGCCGCCCCCAGCACCTCGGGCAGGCCGTGCCCGAAAAAGATGTTGTCGCCCAACACCATGGCAGACGGCGCGCCGTTCAGGAAATCCTGCGCCAACAGATAGGCCTGCGCCAGCCCGTCGGGGGAGGGTTGCACGATCCAGGTGAACGACAGGCCCCATTGCGATCCGTCGCCCATCAGCCGTTGAAACTGTGCCTGATCTTCCGGCGTGGTGATGATCGCAATGTCGCGCATCCCGCCCAGCATCAGGACGGACAGCGGATAATAGATCATCGGCTTGTCATAGATCGGCAGCAGTTGCTTTGACACGCCCATGGTGATCGGCCACAGCCGGGTGCCGGACCCGCCCGCCAAAAGGATCCCTTTACGGTCGGTCATGCCTGCAACTCCTGTAATATGTCACGCAAGGCCAGCCGCCAGTCAGGCCGTGCCACCCCGAAATCTGTCATCAGGCTGGCGCAATCCAGCCGCGAATTGGCGGGCCGCCGCGCGGGGGTTGGGTAGGCGCTGGTGAGGATGTCCTGCACGGCGCAAGACAACCCCGCTTCCTGCATGATGGCACGGGCAAAATCGGCCCAACTCGCATCGGGCGCGCCGGAAAAATGATAGGTGCCGCCCTTTGCCCCCGCCACCAGCCCCGCCGCACAGGTGTAAAGCGTATCGGCAATCGCAGCGGCGGGTGTTGGACCGCCGATCTGATCGGCCACCACGTTCAGGTTGTCGCGGTCCGCACCAAGGCGCAGCATGGTTTTCACGAAATTCGCCCCGTGTGCCGACACGACCCAGCTTGTCCGCAGGATGACGTGGCGCGCGCCGCTGCTGCGAACACCCCCCTCTCCCACCAGTTTTGACCGGCCATAGGCGTTAATCGGGGCTGTCGGGTGATCCGGCGCAAAGGGTGCATCCCCGGTTCCGTCAAAGACGTAATCGGTCGAGATATGCAGGAACGGCACGGCCATGGCGGCACATTCCTGCGCCATCGAGGTGGGTGCGTCGCCGTTGACGACGGTCGCTGCGGGTTCTTCCGTCTCGGCCTTGTCAACGGCGGTCCAGGCAGCAGCGTTGATCACGGCATCCGGCGCAATCGCGCGGATCAGGGCGGCGCAATCCTCGGGGCGCGACAGATCGGCCCGGTCGCGGCCAGCCTGCACCAGCGTCACGCCCTTCGGCACACGGCGGGCCAGTTCGCGGGCGACCTGGCCGGTCCGGCCAAAGACCAGCACCTTCATGCTGTGATCCCCAGCCGTTGGCCCACGCCGCTGCGGCCCTGCAAGGCGCGCCACCACCCCTCGTTCTCAAGATACCAACGGACGGTGCGGCGCAGGCCTTCTTCCAGCGTGACGGACGGACGCCACCCCAGTTCGGTGCGGATGCGTTCCGGGTCAATGGCATAGCGTGCGTCGTGGCCGGGGCGGTCGGTGACAAAGGTGATCAGCCTGTCATGCGGCGCGCCGTCGGGGCGCATCTCGTCCAGCAGTGCACAGATGGTGCGGACCAGGTCGATATTGCGGGCCTCATTCTCGCCGCCAATGTTGTAGCTGCGGCCGACGGCACCTTTTTCCAACACGCACAGCAGGGCGTCGGCGTGATCTTCGACATACAGCCAGTCGCGCACGTTTTCGCCGTTGCCATAGACAGGGATGGGCTTCCCGGCCAGCGCGTTCAGGATCACCACCGGCACCAGTTTTTCGGGAAAGTGAAAGGGGCCGTAGTTGTTGGAACAGTTGGTCATCACGATCGGCAGGCCATAGGTTTCGTGCCAGGCGCGCACCAGATGGTCGCTGGCGGCCTTGGATGCCGAATAGGGGCTGTTCGGGGCATAGGGCGTGTCTTCGGAGAATTTGCCGGTTTCCCCCAAGGTTCCAAACACCTCGTCGGTGGAAATGTGGTGGAACCGGAACGAAGGGGGTCGCCCCTGCCGCACCCAGTGCGCGCGCACGGATTCAAGCAGGTTGAACGTGCCGGTCACGTTGGTTTCGATGAAATCGCCGGGGCCGTCGATGCTGCGGTCCACATGCGATTCAGCCGCCAGATGCATCACCGCATCAGGGTTATGCAGCGCCAGAACCCGGTCAAGCGCCGCACGATCCCGCAAGTCGGCCTGTTCAAAGCTGTACAGGTTCGATCCCGACACGCTGGCCACGTTGCCCAGACAGGCGGCATAGGTCAGCGCGTCAAGGTTCACCACCTCGTGCCCGCGCGCGATGGCAAGGCGCACCACGGCAGACCCGATGAAACCCGCGCCCCCGGTGACCAGCAGCTTCATTCCGCGCCCTCCCACACGAAGGGTGTCACGAAAGCGGTAAAGGGCTGTGCTGCGGTATCCTTGGCCGACAGGACGGGGTCGTCGATCAGGCCCCAGTCGATGCCGACCGAATCCCAACGCACCGCGCCATCACAGTCAGGGGCATAGAGATCGGAACATTTGTACTGCACCTCGGTGTCCGGCACGCGGGTGACAAAACCGTGCAGAAACCCCTTTGGCACCAGCAATTGCCTGCCGTTTTCCGCCGTCAACTCGACCCCCGTCCACTGGCCATAGGTCGGCGATCCGGCGCGGATATCGACGGCAACATCGAATATCGCCCCCCGTGTGCAGCGCACCAGTTTGTCCTGCGCGCGCGGTGGCGACTGGAAATGCAATCCCCGCAGCGTGCCGACCGGGGCCGAATAGGAATGGTTGTCCTGCACAAACTCGATCCCCAGACCAGCCTCGTGCATCCGTGTGGCATTCCACGTTTCCGAAAACCAACCCCGCGCATCGCCAAAGCGGGCAGGGGTCAGGATCACGCATCCTGGCAGGGGGGTTTGGTCTATTTTCATACCGTACAACTCACTCTGAATTCTGGCGCAAAATCACCTGCCACGATCACGTCGCTAGGGCCGTTCTGCGGCATTTACAGGGCATTGACGGCCTTTGCCACAGCATGACCCAGCGCCATATGCGCCGCCTCGTCGAAATGCACACCGTCAAGCGGGCTGACCGCAATCAGCTGCCCCGCGTCCAGAAACCCGACCTCGCGCGATGCGGCAAGGGCGGCATAAAGTGGCGGCAACGCCTGTGACCGCGCCGCGCCGCCCCAGAATTCGTGGCGGATCGGTCCCACCTCGACCACCGGCGGTGGGCAGATCAGCAGCACCTTGAACCCGCCGTGACGGGTCTGCATTTCCAGCGACAGCGCCACGTCCAGCAACCCGGCAATCCCGGCCACCACCATGTCGGGCGTGCTGGCAAAGCGGGTTTTCACGTCATTCGTGCCCAGCATCACCGTCATCACGTCAACCGGCCCATGCGATTGCAGCGCCATCCGCAGCCCCGCCTGCCCGTTCATGATGGCACCCATCACCGGGTCGTCAAACTGCGCGGTACGACCGGGCAATCCTTCTTCGGCCAGCTCCCACCCCAGATCGGCGGCAGCGACAGTGGGCCACCGCACCCCGGACCCAAACCGGTGATACTCTGCCCGATTCACGATGGGGGGTGTCCCATGGGTGTTACTGTCGCCAAAGGTCAGAAGAATGGGCATCCGCGTCTCCAGTTTCGCACAGGCGCAGGCTAGGCTGCGACATCGCGCCCGTAAAGCGGCTTTGCCCCCTTGGCCTTTTGGGGAGGGACGATCATATAAGGTAAAACGCATAAGCCTGATGAGGGATGCAATGTTCGGACTAGGCGAAACGACGGCCCCAAAGGCCGATCTGATCAAAGACAGCACCGAAGCCACGTTCATGCAGGACGTGATCGAAACCAGCAACACCGTTCCGGTCATCGTCGATTTCTGGGCCCCGTGGTGCGGGCCGTGCAAGACGCTTGGCCCCGCGCTAGAGGCGGCGGTAACAGCCGCAGGCGGCAAGGTCCGCATGGTCAAGATGGATGTGGACAAGAACCAGATGATCGCGGGGCAGTTGCGGATCCAGTCGATCCCGACGGTCTATGCCTTCTGGAAAGGCCAGCCGGTGGATGGGTTTCAGGGCGCGCAGCCCGCATCCGAGATCAAGAAGTTCATCGACCGCGTGGCCGCCCTTGCCGGTGACGGCGGTCTGGCCGAGGCGCTAGAGGCCGCCGACCAGATGCTGGCCGAAGGGGCTGTGGCCGATGCGCTGGAAACCTTTGCCGCCATTCTGGAAGAAGACCCCGACAGCGCCGCCGCCTATGCGGGCATGGTGCGCTGCCATCTGACCACGGGCGATCTGGATCAGGCCGAAGCCCTGCTGACCGCCGCCCCTGCCAAACTGGCCAAGGCGAAAGAGGTCGAGGCCGCACGCGCGCAACTGGAACTGGCGCGTCAGGCGGCCAACGCCGGCCCGGAACAGGAGTTGCGCACCGCCGTGGATGCCGATCCCGCCAACCATCAGGCGCGGTTCGATCTTGCCCTTGCCTTGCACGCGGCGGGCAAGGTGGACGAGGCGGTTGACGAATTGCTCGACCTGTTCCGCCGGGATCGTGACTGGAACGAAGGTGCGGCCAAGGCACAGTTGATGACCATATTCGAGGCATTGAAACCGACCGATCCCATCGTCCTGAAGGGGCGGCGCCGATTGTCGTCGATGATATTTGCCTGAAAGGGCGACCGGCCTAGTTCAGGGTACATGATGACATCAGCCGACCTGCCCGACACGATCCCGGTTTTTCCCTTGCCCGGGGCGCTTTTGCTGCCCCGGGCGCGGTTGCCATTGCACATCTTCGAACCCCGCTATCTGGCGATGATCGAAGACTGCATGAAGACCAAGCACCGCCTGATCGGAATGATCCAACCGCGCGAGGTGCCGGGAACCGGTGAAAAGCGCCTGAATGCCATCGGCTGTGCGGGTCGCCTGACCGGGTTTTCCGAAACCGAGGATGGGCGTTACATGATCACCCTGTCCGGCATCTCTCGGTTTCGGGTGAAGGAAGAGGTGTCGGGTTTCGCCCCCTATCGCCGCTGCATGGTTGAATGGACCCCCTTCGTCCGCGATCTGGGAGAGGCAGAGGATGACCCCGCCTTTCGGCGCGAGGCGTTCTTGATCCAGCTTGGCAAGTATTTCGCCAGCATGAACCTGTCGACCGACTGGTCCAGCCTGAAAGAGGCCGAGACAGAGATGCTGATCAATTCCCTGTCGATGCTGTGCCCGTTCGGACCCGAGGACAAGCAGGCATTGCTAGAGGCACCGTCCCTGTCCACCCGCCGCGAAACGCTGGTGACCCTGATCGAATTCGCCATGCGCGGCGGCAATGATGACGAGGTGATGCAATGACCGAAGGCCACCCGATCTTTGACCGCCGGATGCTGGAATCTCTGGTCTGCCCGGTGACGCAAGCCGTGCTGAGCTATGACGCCGAACAGCAGGAACTGGTGTCAAAGGCCGCCCATCTGGCCTTTCCGATCCGCGACGGCATCCCCATCATGCTGATCAGCGAAGCCCGCCCCTTGGAGTGATTTTGGCATCCTTGATGACAGGCGAAAGGAAACTGTCCACGTTTCGCCCAAATCCCGTCAAATCGCCTGCCCGGCCAGCAGTTTCGGCAGATCACCCGTCAGCCCTGCGGCCTGCCGCATGAAAGACTGGCGCAGGAACGGCACGGCGTTGACCACGCCCAGTCCCAGATCGCGGCCCGCACGCAGGATGGGGTTGTCGTTTGAAAACAGCCGGTTGACCGTATCCATGCCCAAGGCCAGCGCCGTTGCGTCAAAGCGCCGCCAGCGTTGATAGCGGTCAAGCACGTCAATGGCACCGATGTCTTCGCCGCGCCTGTGCGCCTCGATAATCACCTGTGCCAAGGCACCGACGTCGCGCAGACCCAGATTCAATCCCTGCCCCGCGATGGGGTGGACGCCATGCGCCGCATCCCCCACCAGTGCCACGCGAGGTGCTACAAAACTGGTCGCCAGCGACAGCGACAAGGGATAGGTGAACCGGTCGCCCGCCAGCGTGATCGGCCCCAGAAAATCGCCAAACCGGGGGCGCAGGGCGGCCAGATACTCGTCATCCCCCAGCGCCTGAATGGCGGTGGCGTTGGTTTCAGTCTCGCTCCACACGATCGACGAATGATGCCCGCCCGCCAGTGGCAGGATGGCAAGCGGTCCCTCGGGCATGAAGAATTGGTGCGCCGCGCCGTTGTGCGGTTTTTCATGGTGCACAGCTGTCACCAGCGCCGTCTGACCATACCGCCAACCAATGCGGGTAATCCCGGCGCGGGCGGCGGTGCCGCTGCCGCGCCCGTCGCAACCAACCAGAACGCTGCCCGTCAGAACCCGGCCCGACGCAAGCGTGACCGACACGCCGGGCGGCGTAACCTCTTGCCCCACAACCGTTTCGCCCGACAGAAGGGTGATGTTTGGCGCATCCGCCATCGCGGCCAGAAACGCCGCATACAGGTGCCGGTCTTCCAACATGAAGCCCATCGGGCCTTCTTCGATTTCCGCCGCATCGAAGGTCAGGAAAAACGGCGCGGGTCCCTGCCCTGCCAGACCGTCGCTCGCCTTGATCTGCAGGATCGGCTGGGCCTTTTCGGCCACGCGCGACCAGACGCCGATCATCGTCAGCAGCCGTTTGGAGGCGATGGCCAGCGCATAGGCGCGGCCGTCAAAACCCGCTTCG
Organism: Pseudomonadota bacterium; assembly: GCA_040385245.1. Taxonomy (GTDB): domain Bacteria; phylum Pseudomonadota; class Alphaproteobacteria; order Rhodobacterales; family Rhodobacteraceae; genus JAZKHT01. The sequence goes on from JAZKHT010000007.1 coordinate 184,835, forward strand.
GCCCGCGCCGGTGCGGGACGCGCGTCGATCACGGTGACGCGCAACCCACCTTGGGCCAGCGCCAGCGCCAGCGCCGGACCATTCAGCCCGCCCCCGGCAATCAGTATGTCTGCATCATGGGTCATTGCCCAAATATGGCGGCGCGCGCGGGATTGTCCATGCGCGGCAACGCCGCTACCGTCATCAAAACGCGCGGGGGGAAATATGACCAAGGCATGGACATTGATGACAGCGGCAGAACTGGGTCGCGAAATTGGCGCGGGCCGGATCAACCCGGTCGAACTGGCCGAGGCGCATCTGGATGCCATCGCCGCCCACCCCCTGTCCCCGCGCATCTATGCCCGCACCACACCGACACGGGCACGGGCCGAGGCGATGGGTGCCGCATCCCGGGCCAAGGCCGGTTTGCGGCGCGGTTTGCTGGACGGTGTCCCGCTCAGCTGGAAAGACCTGTTCGACACCGCAGGCATCGCGACCGAGGCGGGGTCGGCCCTGTTGAAAGGCCGCACCCCCACCCGCGACGCCGAGGTGTTGGAGACTGCGACCGCCCAAGGGTTGGTCTGTCTGGGCAAGACCCACATGTCAGAGCTTGCGTTTTCCGGGTTGGGGCTGAACCCCGTCACCGCCACCCCACCTTGCATCAACAACGACCGCGCCGTGGCGGGCGGTTCATCCTCGGGCGCGGCGGCGTCGGTTGCCCATGGCCTTGCGCCTGCCGCGATCGGATCGGACACCGGCGGATCGGTCCGCATCCCGGCAGCGTGGAACGACCTGGTTGGGCTGAAAACAACCTCTGGCCGCCTGTCCCTGCGTGGCGCTGTTCCGTTGTGCGAAAAGTTTGATACCGTCGGCCCGCTTGCGCGCACGGTTGAAGATTGCGCCCTGCTGCTGGGCGCGCTGGAAGGTCGCCGTAGCGCCGATCTGACCGGGGCCAGCCTGTCAGGAGCCAGGCTTCTGGTGCTGGAAACCGTAGCGCTGGACAATCTGCGGGACGGCCCCGCCAAGGGGTTCGAAGATGCGACTCGCCGTCTATCCGCCGCAGGAGCGCGGATAGACCACGCACAAGTGCCCGAGGTGGCCGAGGCGATGTCACTGGCCGCGCTGGTGTTCACCGCCGAAGCATACGGCATCTGGGGCAAGGTGATCGAAGCGGCCCCGCACAAGATGTTTCCCCGGATCCTGGAACGTTTTCAATCCGGCGCAGACTTCACTGCCGCCGATTACGTTGCGGGCTGGCGGCGTCTGCAAGAGTTGCGGGATATCTGGGCGACCCGCACGGCAGGGTATGATGCGGTGATCCTGCCGACGTCGCCAATCCTGCCGCCGGATTCGGATCGGCTGATGACGGACAACGCCTATTACGTCTCAGAAAACCTGCTGGCGCTGCGCAATACCCGCATCGGCAACCTGATGGGGCTGTGCGGGTTGACCCTGCCAACAGCACAACCGTCCTGCGGGATCAGCCTTCTGTGCACACCGCATCACGAAGAACGCCTGCTCCGGCTGGGCGCTGCCGCCGAAACTGCGCTGCGATAGGGTCAAAAAGCCACAATCAGGCGTGCCAAGTCCAGCAACCCCAAGGCTTTTTCTGGACCGGGCCGCCGCGTCCGGCTATCGTTCTGCGAAACGGGGCGATACGACCCCGGGATCGAGGCATTGATGGCGTTTCCTGAGCGGTTTTCCAACCTGCCGGATTATGCGTTTCCGCGTCTGCGGAAGCTGTTGGACAGTCATGCGCCGGGCGGCGAGGCCATCGCCATGACCATTGGCGAACCACGCCACCCCATGCCCGATTTCGTCGGCCCCGTTCTGGCGGCCAATCTGGACGGCTTTGCCATTTATCCGCCCAATGACGGCACGCCGGAACTGTTGTCGGCCATTTCGGACTGGTTGGCTCGGCGCTATGGCGTGACGGTGGGGCAGGATCGCCTGATGGTCCTGAACGGCACGCGAGAGGGGTTGTTCAACGCCGCCGTCGCCCTGTGCCCCGAAGCAAAGAACGGTGCGCGCCCGGTCGTGCTGATGCCGAACCCGTTCTATCAGGTCTACGCCGTCGCGGCCTTGGCAATGGGGGCAGAGCCTGTCTATGTGTCCGCCACCGCCGCGACCGGGTTCCTGCCCGATTACGCGGGGCTGCCTGCCGATATTCTTAACCGCGTGGCCATTGCCTATCTATGCTCGCCAGCCAACCCGCAAGGGTCGGTCGCAAACGTGGGCTATTGGAAAAGCCTGCTGGCGCTGGCCGAAAAGCACGATTTCCGCATCTTTGCCGATGAATGTTATTCCGAGATCTGGCGCACGGAACCGCCGCCCGGCGCGTTGCAGGTGGCAGCACAGGTGGATGCCGATCCCGAACGGGTCTGCGTGTTTCACAGCCTGTCAAAACGGTCAAACCTGCCGGGGCTGCGGTCAGGCTTTGTGGCGGGTGGCCCGCAAAGCATCGCGCGAATCCGGCAGCTCCGATCATTCGCGGGTGCCCCCCTGCCCCTGCCCATCCAGCGCGTCAGCGAACGCGCCTGGGCGGATGAAGAACACGTCACGCAAAGCCGCGCGCTGTATCAGGAAAAGTTCCGCATCGCGGATCAGGTCTTTTCCGGCCTTCAGGGCTTTGATTGCCCCGAAGGCGGCTTTTTTCTGTGGTTGCCTGTCGATGACGGGGAAACCGCCGCATTGAAACTGTGGCGCGAAACGGGGGTGCGGGTCTTGCCCGGTGCCTATCTGTCGCGCGATGTCGGGGGGCACAACCCCGGCAAAGCCTACATCAGGGTCGCACTCGTGGCCCCAAAAAACGAAACACAGCGCGGGCTGATCCAGCTTCGCGACTGTCTGTACGGTTGAGGGACGGGAAACGATGGCATCCTATCAGGCACGGCAGCGCGATCCGCTTTTGGATCAGAACATGCAAGCAATGCTGGAGCGGCGCGGACGAGAGTTGTTGGGGCTGGTCCTTCTGGCCGTGGCCTTTGGCTTTGCGTTGATGCTGTGGACCTATTCGCCGAACGATCCCGGCTGGATGGTCGCGACCGATGAACCGGCGCAGAACGCGCTGGGGCGGTTCGGGGCGGCGATGGCGTCAACCCTGATCATCATCGGCGGCATGGGGGCATGGGGCATCGCCATTGTCACCGGGGCCTGGGGTCTGCGCTTTGTGCTTCACCGCGGGGCCGAACGGGCGCTGGGGCGCGTTGTCTTTGCCGTCATCGCGGTGGCGTTGGGATCGGTCTATGCCGCGACGTTGGTGCCCGGTACGGACTGGCCGCATTCCTTTGGCTTGGGCGGGCTGTTCGGGGATACCGTTCTGGGTGCGCTATTGGGCATTGTTCCCGGTGGGGCTGGCATCGGGCTAAAGTTGCTGTCGCTCCTGGTCGGTGGTGCCGTGTTGGCGATGGGCCTGTTTGTCACCGGGTTTGATCTGCGCGAACTGCGGGCCATCGGACGGTTTCTGATGGTCGGGTCGGTCGTTTGCTACAGCGGGGCCATGGCGCTTGCCGGTCGCGGGGCGCAGGGCACCGCCCGGGCCGCCGTGGCGATCCAGCAACGGCGTATGGCCGCCGCACAGACGGCCACCGCAGAGGTGCGCCACGGCGACTGGCAACCCCCTGTATCCGTCGCCAAGGCCGCCGTGCAGCGCAGGGCAGCGCAAACGGAACCGGCCTTTGGCGCGCCGACAGGCCTGCGCGCCGAACCCCGCTATGCCACGCCACAGGCCGAAGAGGCGCATTATGCCCCGGCGCGCGAAAAGGTGGGTCTGTTGGCCCGGATGCCGCAACTGATGCGCCGCGTGATGGTCGACCCCGAGCCTGAACTGGTGGAACATATTCTGCCCGCCGATGACGGCGAGGATATGCCCGATCCCGACCGCATCAAGGCGCGCATCACCGATGTGATCCGGTCGCGCATCCGGAACCCGCAGGGCCCGATCTCGGCCGTATCCGCCGCCATTCAGCGCCGTGAACCGACACTGGCCCGCCCGCGCGGCCCGGTCGTGTTGCTGGCAGATACCACCCGGCGGGACACGCCGCTTCCGGCCGAGCCGCCCGTGACGGCGCAGACGTGGCAAGAAACTCCCGAAAACCTGTTTGTCGCGGATGACGCCCCCGATTGGGACGACGACGCCTATGACACGGACCTCATGGCCCCCCGCGCGGCGCCAGTGATCGACCGCCGCCCCATCGTCCAGCAGCCGGTGAAAAAGCCCGCCCCCCCGTCGCGTCAGGCCGTGGCGGAATCCCAACCCCGCCTTCGTTTTGACGACCCGGCCCCGGCCTATGAACTGCCGCCGCTTGGCCTTTTGGCCAGCCCGTCGACCGTGCAGCGCTTTTCCCTGTCGACCGAGGCTTTGGAGGAAAACGCCCGGATGCTGGAATCCGTGCTGGATGATTATGGCGTCAAGGGCGAGATAGTCAGCGTCCGCCCCGGCCCGGTGGTGACGATGTACGAACTGGAACCGGCGCCAGGGCTGAAGGCCAGCCGCGTGATCGGTCTGGCCGACGATATCGCCCGGTCGATGTCGGCCCTGTCGGCGCGCGTGTCGACCGTGCCGGGCCGCACCGTGATCGGGATCGAACTGCCGAACGCGACCCGCGAAAAGGTAGTCTTGCGCGAAATCCTGTCGGCGCGCGACTTTGGCGACAGCAACATGCGCCTGCCGCTGGCACTGGGCAAAGACATCGGGGGCGAACCGATTGTCGCCAACCTGGCCAAGATGCCCCACCTTCTGATCGCGGGCACCACAGGTTCGGGAAAATCCGTCGCCATCAACACCATGATCCTGTCGTTGCTGTACAAGCTGTCGCCCGAAGAATGCCGTCTGATCATGATCGACCCAAAGATGCTGGAACTGTCGGTCTATGATGGCATTCCGCACCTGCTGTCGCCCGTTGTGACCGACCCGAAAAAGGCGGTCGTCGCCCTGAAATGGGTCGTGGGCGAGATGGAGGAACGCTATCGCAAGATGTCCAAGATGGGCGTTCGCAACATCGAAGGCTACAACGGCCGCGTGCGCGAGGCGCTGGCCAAAGGCGAGATGTTCAAGCGCACCATCCAGACCGGATTTGACGAAGACACGGGCGAGCCTGTCTTTGAAACCGATGAATTCCAGCCTGTCACGATCCCCTATATCGTCGTCGTGGTGGACGAGATGGCCGATCTGATGATGGTCGCCGGCAAGGAAATCGAGGCGTGCATACAGCGCCTGGCCCAGATGGCCCGTGCCAGCGGCATCCACCTGATCATGGCCACACAGCGCCCGTCGGTCGATGTGATCACCGGCACGATCAAGGCGAACTTCCCCACGCGGATCAGCTTCCAAGTGACGTCGAAGATCGACAGCCGCACGATTCTGGGCGAACAGGGGGCGGAACAGCTGCTGGGCATGGGCGACATGCTGTACATGGCGGGCGGGGCCAAGATCACCCGCATCCATGGCCCCTTCGTTTCGGATGAAGAGGTCGAGGAAATCGTGAACCACCTGAAATCCTATGGCCCCCCCGTCTATATGTCGGGTGTGGTCGAAGGGGTCGAAGATGACGCCGCCGCTGACATCGACCTGGTCCTCGGCCTTGGCGGCGACGGCAGCGATGACACGCTGTACGATCAGGCCGTCGCCATCGTGGCGAAAGACCGCAAGTGTTCGACCAGCTATATCCAGCGCAAACTGGGCATCGGCTACAACAAGGCCGCGCGTCTGGTGGAACAGATGGAAGAAAACCACGTCGTCACCACGGCCAACCATGTGGGCAAGCGCGAGATTTTGTTGCCAGAGCAGTAAGGGCTGGGCTTTCGCCCTGCCTGCCTAGAACGGACACTTTGCCCGGTATTCCACCCGTTGCTTCGTTTCCGGGTGGTGCAGGCTAAGGCTTTCGGCGTGCAGCATCATGCGCGGGTGGTCCAGAGCGGGGCCTGCGGCATAGATCGGGTCGCCCAGGATGGGGTGGCCCAGTTCCGCCATATGCACCCGCAACTGATGACTGCGCCCTGTCAGCGGGTGCAGGCGGACGCGGGTTTCATTGGGCAAGCGGCTGATCACCTGCCAGTCGGTCTGCGCCGGGCGGCCATTTTCCCAATCCACATGCTGTTTGGGCCGGTTGGGCCAATCGGCGCACAGCGGCAGATCAACGTGGCCGCTGTCGGCCTGCATCACCCCCACCACCCGCGCGACATAGGTCTTGCGCGCCCGGCGCTTTTCAAATTCCTGCCCCAGAAATCCCTGTGCGGCCTTGGTGCGGGCAAAGATGATCACGCCGGATGTATCGCAATCCAGCCGGTGCACCAGCAGCGCGTCGGGATAGGCCGCCTTGAGCCGGGATTGCAGGCAATCGCGCCGCCCCTCCAGCTTGCCGGGGACGGACAGCAGACCTGCGGGCTTGTCCACCACGATAACCTGTTGGTCCATGTGCAGGATAACCAACGGCCCCATCGGCGGATCATAGTCAAACTCCATCATGCGATGGTGTGCCCCGCCGCTGTCAACGCAGTCGCCAACGCGCGGATATGGGCAGGCCCCACCTCGCAGCAGCCGCCCACGATTGTGGCACCCTGCGCGACCCAGCCCATGGCAAAGGTCACATACTTTTCTGGCGTCAGATCGTGCCGATGGGTCAGTTCGGCAACCGTCGGCGCATCTTTCAGGAACCGCTCGTCAATATGGGTGAAGCCGTTGGCATAGGCACCAAAAGGCACGCCCAGCCTCCCCACCTGGTCCATCGCATCGGCCATCGCCTCGGGCACCGAACAGTTCACCAGAACCGCCGCCGGGTGATACTGTGCCACCAGTCGCGCCAGATCAGACAGGGGTTCGCCAGACCGCAGGCGCGACCCGTCAGCATCGTCGACCGTGACCGACAGCCACACCGGTTTGCCCGCCGCCTGTGCGCCCTTGATCGCCCCTTCGGCTTGCGTCACGGATGCCATGGTTTCGCACAGGATCAGATCGACATGCGGCCCCAGAAGGGCGGCGATTTCGGCATATTTCGGCGCGGCCTCGCCCACCGGCAGGGTGACATCGGCGCGATAGGTGGCAATCAGCGGCCCCATCGACCCCGCGATCCGCCCCGATCCGTGGGCATCACGCGCGGCGCGGGCCTGATCGACCGCGCTGAGGTGCAATGCGGCAAACTGGTCGTCCAGACCGAACCGTTCCAGCCGGTCATGGTGGATGGCATAGGTATTGGTCGTGGCGACCGTGGCCCCTGCGGCGAAATAATCGGCGTGTATGTCGCGCACCATGCCGGGATGGGCCAGCATCACCCGCGTCGCCCACAACGGCGTCGGGTCGTCGCCACTGCGGGCCACCAGTTCCTGCCCCATGCCGCCGTCCAAAAGCGTGATCACAGCCATGTCGTCAGTCCCCCACAATCAGCCGTGCGGCCAACCCCGCGAACAGGACCGCCGCCAGTTTGTTGACCACCCCGATCCGCGCCCCGATGGCACGCCCGGCGTGGCCCGCCAGAAATCCGTAACCGGCCGTGATCCATGCCCCGGTGAAGCCAAAGATCAGCCCCAGCAGAACGATCTGCACCCAAACCGGCCCGATGGCGGGATCAACGAATTGCGGCAGGAAGGCAAGGATGAACAGCACAGGCTTGGGGTTCAGCATGTTGGTCAGCATCCCCCGTCGAAACGCACCCCACGCGGTGGCCGCCCCACGTCCGGGGGCCAGATCGCCCCCTGAACGCCAGCTTTTCCACGCAAGCCACAAAAGATAGCCCGCCCCCGTATAGCGGATGGCATCCAGCGCAAAGGGATGTGCCGCGATCAGGGCAGACAGGCCCAGCACGGCAAGCGCCACATGCCACAGCGCGCCGCAGCCCACGCCAAGCCCTGCCGCCGCCCCCACGCGCGGTCCACCCTGAATACCGCTGGCGGTGGCAAAGATCACATCCTGTCCAGGCGCCAGATTGACAATCAGGCCGCCCAGAACAAAGGTCGCCAATCTGTCAGTCGGAATGGCGGTGATAATGTCCCACATGGGCGGCCCCTGTTCTTTGCGGCACAATCCATGGGACGCGAGTGAAGTTCAAGGGATGTCAGCGCTGCGGCAGTCCATCGGTCAGATCGTAGTAATCGCCCTTTTCCGCCGTAAAGATATGCTCGACCAGCGTCCCACCGGTCGGCCCGTCGATCGCACCCGCCTCGATCGAAAACGCGCCGTCCTTGGCGCGGAAATACAGGCTGGACCCGCAGGCGGTGCAAAACCCGCGCCGACCACCGCCCGACGTGGCATATTCGGCAAGGGTCGCCTTGGTCTGCCAGTTCACCGCATCTTCGTCCGCATCAAAGGACGCGGAATAATGGCCGGACAGTTTACGGCATTGGTCACAATGGCAGGCGGTGATCGCGCCAGCCGGTCCGGGGGCCGAGAAACGGCATTGTCCGCACAGGCAACTGCCCGTCAGTCTGTCTGTCGCCGTCGGGTCGGGGGGCGGGCCTTCGGGAGAGTAGTAATCGCCCGCATATTCGGTGAACCAGTGGCTTTCGATCTGCAATCCCGTTGCACCCTGTACGGCACCAGCGGAAAAACTGATGTGATCGCCCCCTGTCGGATCCCAGAACATCGGCGCGCCGCAGTCCTTGCAGAAGGCGCGGCGGGCCGCCTCTGACGATTGAAACCACACCAGCCCGTCGTCGCGCAGCAGGTGCAACCGATCATGCGATACAGATGGGGCTGCCCAGACGTGCCCCGAAACCTTGCGACACTGCGTACAGTGGCAAACGATCACGTCCCGCAGGGGCGGGTCGGCCCGGAACACGACATGCCCGCAATGGCACGACCCCAGCATCACACCGCGTCCCGGAACACGTCGGCCAGCAGGGGCACGATCCAGTCTTCATCCGCCTTGGTAAAGGCGGCAGGCGTATTGCTGTCCAGATCCAGCACGCCCAGCAAACGGCCCGCCCCGTTCCAGACCGGGACCACCAGTTCCGACCGAGTGGTTGACGAACAGGCGATGTGATCGGGAAAATCTTCAACATCCGGCACGTTCAAAACCTGGCCGCTGCGCGCCGCCGCCCCGCAGACGCCGCGCGAAAACGGGATGACAAGGCAGCCATGACCGCCCTGATAGGGGCCGATCTTCAGCAAATCCGGCCCGACGACGCGATAAAACCCGGTCCAATCCGCCATGGGATGACCATGGTGAATTTCGCAGGCCACCGTGGCCATCAGTGCCACGGTGTCGGTTTCACCCGCACACAGCGCGCGGATATTGGCGGACAGGTCGGCGTAATCCATCGTCAATACCCCAAGGCGCAACCATCCTTGCGCGGGTCGGATGCCCCGATCAGGATGCCGCTGTCGTCCAGCAAGATTGCCTGTGCCCCGCCGATCGGCTCGTCCGGGATCGTCAGGATGTGGCCCATTTCGGCCAACTTTGCCCGCACCTCGGGCGCATAACCACGCTCGATCTTCAAACCATCAGCGGCGGCAAAGCACCGCGGCGCATCGGCGCAGGTCTGCGGGTCCATCCCGAAATCGGTCATGTTGGACACAAAACGCGCGTGGCCGCAGGGCTGATAGGCCCCTCCCATCACGCCAAAGGGCATGATCACCTTGCCGTTCTTGCGCAACATGCCCGGAATGATCGTGTGCATCGGACGCTTGCCGCCTGCCGCTTCGTTCGGGTGGCCTTCCGTCAGGCTGAACCCGGCACCCCGGTTCTGAAAGTTGATGCCGAATTTCGTCGACGCCAACCCGGAACCAAAGCCCCAGAACACCGAGTAGATCAGCGATACCGCCATGCGGTCGCGGTCCACGACCGTGATGTAGATCGTGTCCTTGTGCACAGCCTCGGCCAGCGGCGCGGCGCTGGCCATCGCGCGATTGGGGTCAATCAGGGCGGCCAGCTTTGCCGCTGTTTCGGGCGACAGCATGTGATCCAGCCGCGTGACATGCGCAGCATCGGCAAGGAACCGGTTGCGCGCGTCATAGGCAAGCTTAGTCGCCTCGGCCTCGATATGGGCGCGCTCTGCGCCGAACGGGTCCATCGCCTTGATGTCGAAATGCGACAGGATGTTCAGCAGAAGAATCGCCGTCGCACCTTGGCCGTTTGGCGGATGTTCGACCAGTTCGATGCCCTGATAGGGGCCGCTGACCGGTTCGGTATAGTCGCAGGTGACGTCCGCGAAATCCTGCATCGTGTGCGTGCCGCCCAAAGCGCGCAAGGATGCAACCATGTCTTCGGCAACCTCACCCTGATAGAATCCGGCGCGCCCTTCGCGGGCAATGCGGCGCAGAACTTCGGCCTGACCGGGGGCGCGAAACACTTGCCCGGCCTTTGGAACGCGGCCTTGCAGCAGATAGAAATCGCGCGCGGCGCCTTGCAGGGTACCCTCATCTTCGGCCCAGTCCCAGGCGACGCGGGGGGCGACCGGAACGCCTTCGTCGGCATAGCGGATCGCGGGGGCCAGCACCGCAGGAAGGCCCATCTTGCCCCAGTCGGCGGACAGGCGGCAAAAGGCGTCAATCGCGCCGGGCAGGGTCACGGCGTCAATGCCGTGGATCGGCATCGCCGTCAGCCCCCGGTCGCGCAGCGATTGCGCGGACAGTCCGGCAGGCGCGCGCCCTGACCCGTTCAGCGCGACGATGCGGTCTTCGCCCGCCGGTTTCAGCAAGACAAAACAATCGCCGCCGATCCCGGTCATCTGCGGTTCGCAAATGCCCAACAGCACCGCCCCGGCAAGCGCCGCGTCAACGGCATTGCCGCCCGATTGCAGGATGTCGATTGCCACCTTTGCGGCAAGCGGATGGGATGTGGCGCACATGCCGTTGGCGGCATAGGTGGCCGACCGGCCCGGCAGGTGGAAATCGCGCATCGGATTCTCCTTGATTGCAAGAAGAACCTAGGCGGGGACGCGGGCATTTCCAACCCGATAAGAACCTCGGCGCCACGAGCTGGGTGGGGGCTTTCGCCCGCAGCGCCGAGTGAAGCTTTGTGCAGCTACGGAGCCAGCATCAGGCGAGTCTCGGGCGTATTCAGGGGCAAACAACGTCCTTTCTGCGTCAGTCCTCACGGCGGGGAAACAGTCAGGGACAAGACGGCTGATTGTTTACGCCGATGCAAAAGGTAAGTTCGTTGCGCGCGCCGATCCGGCGATAGCAAAGGTCCTGCGACAGGCTGCGAATCAAGTGCCAGCCAAACCCGCCGTCAGGCAGATCGGCGGCGTCTAAGTCGGGAAGTGTTCCAGCAGGCAAGGTTTCCCCTGGCATCGGGCGCCCATGATCGACCACCCGACAGGCAAGCAAAGGGCCGGATTGGCGCACTGTCACCTCGATCTGACCGCCATCGGAACCATAGGCGTGTTCGACGATGTTGTTCAGAACCTCGGCCAGAACCAGTTCGGCCATGGCTTGCCATTCCTGCGGCAGGGCACGCATCGGCCCGGTTTCGCGCAGATCGCCCAGCGCCGTCTGAACCGCAACAGGGTCTGCCCGGATCAGGTGACGGATACCCTGATCAACGTGCGCTGTGCAGGCCATCGGCAAGCCGCGTGTGGATTGTGAAGACCGAATCCATGCGCGTCAGGCGGAATACCTTTTCCACCGTCGGGGTCAGCGCCGCCAATTCGAGCTTTCGATCCGGGCCCAGAAGTTTCATTACCGCCACCACGGCCCCAAGGCCACTGCTGTCCAGAAACGCAACTCGCGACATATCAAGCACAACCCGTTGTGTCGGGGCCTGCACGATATCGCGCATCTTGTCCTTGAACTGAATAGCCCCGGCGGCATCAATCCTGGGTTCCATCGCGTGAACCACCAGAACGTCACCGTGCTGTTCGCTTGTCAGATCCATCCCCGCCTCCACTTTTGTGGGGACAGTCTAGGGGGAAGTGGTGAACAGTCGGTAACCGCCGTCAGTTCATCTGAAAATGCAAAGGATATCGCCCGTCTTCAAAATCACCGAACAGATCGGGCAGGTCCGGGTGTGTCACAGGTTCGCCCGTGTCATCAGCGACAAGGTTCTGTTCGGACACATAGGCGACGTAATAGCTTTGATCATTTTCGGCCAGCAGGTGATAGAACGGCTGATCCTTTGACGGGCGGCTTTCTTCGGGGATGGCGTCGTACCATTCCTCGGTGTTGGAAAAGATTGCATCCACGTCAAACACCACACCGCGGAAGGGATGCTTCCGGTGCCGGACCACCTGACCAAGGTGGTATTTTGCGCGTGTGGTAAACATGCCGTTGCATCCCCCAGCATTGATAACTACTCCCTATGCCCGCCTCTTGTCCATCCGACAGGTGGTCCCAAAGGGAAACAGACTGTGAACCTCATCCTTACAGTGATCGAAATTGTCGCGCCTGTGGGCATACTTGGGTTGATCGGTTTCTTGTGGGTCAAGCTGGGCCACGAGTACCGGTTGGAGTTCATAACCCGGCTGTCGATGACCCTGTCGGTGCCTGCGCTGATCTTCACCGCGCTGATGAAATCAGACCTTGATCCGGCCGCGCTGACCACCGTTTCGCTGGCGGCGGTCGTCGCATATGGCGCGCTGACGGTGGTGTTCTGGGCCATTGTGCGTGGCATGGGAATGGAGCGGCGGACCTATCTGGCACCGCTGATCTTTGGCAACACCGGCAACGTCGGCCTGCCGCTGGCGCTGTTTGCGTTTGGACAGGCCGGTCTGGGATATGCGGTGGTCATTTTCGCCGTGATGATCTTGTGGAGCTTTACCTTTGGCGTCTGGCTGGTGGCGGGTGGCGGATCGCCGTGGCGCGTGGTGCGGGAACCGGCGATGCTGGCCACGGTGCTGGGGGCCGTGTTTCTGTGGCAGGGATGGCAGACACCGCTGTGGCTGACCCATTCGCTGGACCTGCTGGGACAGATCGCCATTCCGATGATGCTGATCACGCTGGGCGTCGCGGTGGCGCGGTTGTCGCATGGCCGCATGGGGCGCGCGGTCTGGATCAGCCTTGGGCGGGCCGTGGTCTGTCTGGCGGTGGCCATGGCCGTGGGCTGGGCCTTTGCGTTGGAGCCTGTGGCCTTTGCCGTTCTGATCCTTCAGGTCACCACACCCATCGCCGTCACGTCCTATATGCTGGCGGAAAAATATGGCGCCGACGCCGAGGCGGTGGCGGGTCTGGTCATCGCGTCCACGCTGCTGTCAGTGGTCACCTTGCCGCTTACTCTCGTTTTCCTGATCTGACCGGGACCATTCGCTTATTTCCACCGGCAGGGTTTTCCCCTATCCTGTCCGCAAAACAATACCGTGCGAGGGGCAATGAGCAGACTTCTCCGCGCGTCGATCCTGTTGCTGTTGTTGGCCTCCTGCGGGGGCGGCAGGTTTTCGGCGCCTCGTGAACTGGATAACGCCTGCGCCATTGTGCGTGAGCGTCCGCAATACTACCGCGCCATGAAGACGGCTGAACGCAAGTGGGGCATCCCCATCAACGTGCAGATGGCAACAATCCATCAGGAATCGAAATTCATTGGCAACGCGCGCACACCGCACCGCTTTGCGCTGGGGATCATCCCGATGGGGCGGCAATCGTCGGCCTATGGCTATAGCCAGGCGCTGGACGGAACGTGGGACGAATACGAAGACGACCAGCGCCGGGGTGGCGCACGGCGCGACCGCATCACCGACGCGACCGACTTCATGGGTTGGTACATGGATGAAAGCAGCAAAAAGCTGGGCATTTCCAAGTGGGACGCGCAAAGCCAGTATCTGGCCTATCACGAAGGCCGCACCGGCTTTGCCAACCAAAGCTTTTTGGGCAAGCCATGGTTGATGGACGTCGCCGCCAAGGTTGGCGCGCGGTCCGAGATGTACCGCGCGCAACTGGCATCCTGCGGAAAGCTTTGACCTAGCGGTTCCGCTTGTCCTGTTCGGTGGTGATGTTGAACAGCGATGGCGGCAGATCGCCGCCCTTGCGCATTTCGCCAAGGATCACTGTCGTCTGACTGCCCAGATCATCGGTGATGACCCACTGGCGCAATTCAACCGGGTTGGCGGTGAACACCAACTGGATCGTGCCGTATTCCGGGTGATCGGGGTCTTGCGCCAGAACGCGGGTGGCGTTTTCAACCTCGTCATGCCCGACAACCATCCGGGCGCGGGACAGATCGACGCTTTCGCGCAGGATCAGGTTCAACGGCGTGCGGGACAGGGGGTATTGTTCCGGCGGCTGGTTGGATTTGGCGTCAAAGATCGCCACCTGACCGCCCCCCGCCATCACAAGGCTGTCATCCGGCGGTGCATATTCAAACCGCACCCGACCGGGCCGCTTGATGAACAACTTGCCAGTTGAAATGGACCCGTCGGCGTTCACTTGGGTGAAATCGCTTTCGGCCGTCGTCAGGCTGTTCAGATAAGCGGAGATTTCACCCAAAGGAATCTTCTCGGCCTGGGCCGGAAGGGTCAGGGCAACAAAGACGAGCGGGGCCAGCAGGGCGCGAAGCATGTTCATGTCGTCAATATAGCCACGCCACAGCGCGGTTGCATCCCCGTTGCTGCCCGGTCGCGATGTTGTGCCGATGGTGTGATGCCGCGTGACTTACAGCGCCAGCGCCAGCTTGCGCCCTTCGTGAAAGGCGTAAGGGGCCTGACGGGGTGCCGCACAGTCACCGATCCGGTGGGTGGCCTTGCCGGGAAAGGTTTCGGGGAACGGATCAAAGGCGATGTTGGTGGTCGCCATGACCAGCGCAGAGGCGGCAAGCGTTTCTTCCTGCCCTGTCAGCAGGCTACGCACCGTGATGCCATTGCCGTGCCAGCGGGTGATGCTGTGTTCGGTCAGCATCCTTGCCCCCAGCCGCGCCAACCTTTGCCGCGCCGGGCCGTCTGCCGAAGTGCGGGCGATTTCCTTGCCGACAAAGGCATCGGGCGTCACAAGGATCACCTGCTTGCCCTGTTCGGCCAGCGCCCATGCGGTGCCGACGCCGCGCCAGTTGCCACCTTCGTCATAGACCACGACCGTGTCGCCCAGACGCGCCTCGCGCCGCATCACGTCTTCGGGTGACCAGACACCGCCTGCATCCATCCCCGGCAGGCGCGGGGCGGATGGCAACCACCGCTGCCGGGCATCCGGGTCGGGCAATGATCCGGTGGCGATGATGACCGTATCGGCGGTGTGGGCGGCGATGTCATCGGCATCAAGATAGGTGTTCAGGCGCAAGGTCACGCCCAGCCGGTCGAACTGCCGTTCATACCAGTCCAGCAGATCAAGGATTTGCGCCCGCCGTGGTTGCATCCCGGCAAGGCGGAACTGGCCCCCGATGCGGGCCGATGCCTCTGCCACCTCGACCGTGTGACCGCGCTCGGCGGCGGCACGGGCTGCTTCCAACCCTGCGGGGCCAGCGCCCACGACAAGCACCGATTTTGCAACATTCGCCAGGGTGAAGCGGTCGCCACCCCATTCGAATTCGCGCCCCGCTGACGGGTTTATCAGGCAGGAAATCCAGTAATCCCGCGACCGTCGCCCCCAGCACATCTGGTTGCAGGAAATACAGCCGCGCACGTCCTCGGCGCGCCCCAGGGCCGTCTTGTGTGCCAGATGCGGGTCAGCAATCTGGCCGCGCACGATTGACACCAGATCGGCCTGACCCGAGGACAGGACGCTTTCCGCATTCTCGGGCGTTCTGACATGCGCCTCGGATGTGATCTTCGCGTGTTTCACCGCGCTTTTCAGCACCGCCGTTACTGGCGCGGTCAGTTTCTCCCCGAACAGAAAGGTCGGCATCAGCCGTTCGAAATCCAGATATCCACCGTGGCCGCAGGTGACGTAATCGACATGACCCGTCGCATCATGCAAGGCAACGGTTTCGGCCAGCGCCTCGACCGACAGCAGAACGTCGTGGCTGTCGGACGTACTGACCGCCAACCCGATCACGAAGTCATCGCCACAGCGGCGGCGGATGCCTTCGATGATGGTACGCGAAAACCGGGTACGGTTTTCCAGACTGCCGCCCCACTGATCGTCGCGCGTGTTGCTCCACGGGGTCCAGAACTGATCCAGCAGCGAATGATAGGCGGCCCAGACCTCGACCCCCTGAAAGCCGGCGGCCTTGCATCGGACGGCGGCGGCAATATGCGCCTCGATCAGCTCCAGTATCTCGGTTTCTGTCATGCGGTGCGAGCCGTCGCTGTCGTGATAGCTGGCATGGCCCGACGGCGACCAGTGCGGCGCAAAGGACAGGTCGGAATCCCCGTGAGCGCCGATGTGATACAGTTGTTGCAGGATCACGGCACCTGCGTCCTTGACCGGTTCGGTGATCTTGCGGAAATGCGGGATCACATCATCCGTACCGTGCAGGAAGTTTCCGCGCGTCAGAACGCCGGTCCGATGCACCGGCATGGGTTCGGCCACGATCATCGCCGCCCCGCCCAAGGCGCGCTCTAACAGATAGCCGCCAAAGCGCGGGCCGGGCAGGCCGTTTTCAGCCATGTTGGCGGTGTGGGCACCAAAGACGATGCGGTTGCGCAAGGTATGGCCGCGCAAGTGCAGGGGAGAAAGCAGGTGGCGATGCTGGGTCATGCCGTCAGCCTAGACGTGGACACCCAATCAGGGTGAGCGGCAAGGGCGACACCTTTGGGTCAGGATGCGTCACGCAGGTTCTGGCCGGTCACTCGGACGTCTTTTGCGGGGCGGTGTCCGTGATGTCGTAATAATCAGACTTTGACGCGGTATGGATATGCAGGCCGATTGTCAGACCGGTGGGCCGGTCCATCGTACCCGCCGCGATGTTGATTCGCTGCGACGGTGTTTCACGCCAGAACAGGTTGCTGCCGCAGGTGGAGCAGAACCGCGCTCCACCTCGGGGGAGGACCTGAACCATCGCAGACCACCGTTGTCCGCGATGGTCAGCGCGTCGGGGTGGCAGGCGGTAAAAGCGGCGTGATGGCCGCTGCTGCGCGCGATGGCAGGCGGTGATCGGGTCAAGCGGGCCGTCGACGCTGTAGCTGACAGCACCGCACAGGCATCGGCCTTTGGCTTTGTCTGGCACGTGCTGTGTCCCCCACACCCCGGTCAACAACCGGGGCAGGGTACGGTTCCTATCATTCGGCGGCAGAATCCCAGCCCGAAATCGCCTTCACCTCAAGAAATTCTTCGATCCCCCAACGTCCGCCTTCGCGTGCACGGCCCGAGGATTTGACACCTCCAAACGGCGCACCAGCCGAACGGGATTTTCCGTTCATCTCGACCATGCCCGCCCGCAACTGCCGGGCAAGGCGGTTGCGACGGGGGCCGTCCTGACTTTGGACATAGTTCGTCAGGCCATAGGGCGTATCATTGGCGATCTGCACCGCCTGTTCTTCCGTCTCGAATGGGATGATCGACAGCACGGGGCCAAAGATTTCCTCGCGTTCGATCGTCATGCCGGGTTTCACATCCGCAAAGACCGTGGGGCGGACGTAATAGCCCTTGTTCACGCCTTCAGGCAGGCCAAGGCCACCGGCGACCAGCCGCGCGCCCTCTTCGATGCCTTTCTGGATATAGCCCTGGATCTGTTCCCACTGGCGCTTGTTCACCACGGGGCCAATGTGTTTGCCGGGTTCATGCGCCGACGCAACCTTGATGCTGTCCGCGACCTGCGCCGCGATCTCCACCGCGCGATCGTATACGGGCCGTTCCACCAGCATCCGTGACGGCGCGTTGCAGGACTGGCCCGAGTTGTTCATCATATGCCGCACACCGCGTTCGACCGCGCGATCATCAGCGTCGGCAAAGATAAGGTTGGCACCCTTGCCCCCCAGTTCCAGCGTCACTCGCTTCAGCGTATCGGCGGCGGCCTTGCTGATGGCCTTTCCGGCGCGGGTCGATCCGGTAAAGCTGATCATCTCGACGTCCGGGTGGGTGGACAGTTGCGCGCCCACGCCCATGCCGTCCCCGTTCACCAGATTGAACACGCCCGCTGGCAAGCCTGCATCATGCACGAATTCGGCAAACAGCATCGACGACAGCGGGGATTCCTCGGATGGTTTCAGCACGCAGGTGCACCCCGCCAAAAGCGCTGGGATCACCTTCAGCGTGACCTGATTCATCGGCCAGTTCCACGGCGTGATCAGCCCCACCACCCCGATGGGTTCCAGCGCGATCCGGTCGTTCGGGCTGTGGTCGTTCAACGGGCGCACCCATTCGATGTCATCGAACGCGGTCAGGAAATTCGTCAGATGCCACGGCAGGCAGGGGGCCTGACTGTCGCGGCTCATGTCGATGGGCGCGCCCATTTCGGTGCTGATGGCGACGGCCATTTCTTCGACCCGCGCCTCGTATTGCGCAAGGATGCCTTCAACATACTTGCGGCGCGTGGCGGGCGGGGTGACGGACCAAGTGGCAAAGGCCGCCTTCGCCGCTGCCACAGCCGCATCAGTGTCGGCCTGCGATCCAAGCGAGATGACAGCGCAGGTTTCTTCGGTTGACGGGTCGATCACAGCGCAGTCGCGGGGCGCGCTGGGGGCGACCCACGCCCCGTTGATGTAGAAGTCACGTTTGGTCAGCATGGCAGCCTCCGACGATTAATTTGATCATATTGTGACAGTCACCCCCTCTCGCTGCAACCCGCGAAACGACAACCCGTGTCGCGGACGACGCCCCCACTGGCGGGAAGGGCAGCTTACCCGCGATGGGCCAAAGCGAACATTGGTCTGATCCTACGGGCCGCGTCAGTCCGTTTTCCTTGTTTCTGGTCATTGCGACCAAGGGGGATGAATTTCTGTTCCGATTGGCTTAAATCAGTCTCGACCAAGGACAGGAGCCACCATGTCAATCCGCATCAATGACGTTGCCCCCGATTTCACCGCAGAATCCACCGCTGGAACAATCAACTTCCACGACTGGCTGGGTGACAGCTATGCCATCATTTTTTCCCATCCCCGGGATTTCACCCCTGTCTGCACCACCGAATTCGGTGCCGTGGCGCAACTGGCCCCCGAATGGGCCAAACGGAACACCAAAGTAATCGGCGTGTCGGTGGACAGCGTCGCAGATCACCAGAAATGGAAGCGCGACATCGAGGCGTTTTCAGGCTCGCCCGCCGATTTCCCGATCATCGACGACACGTCGCTGACGGTGTCCAAGGCCTATGACATGCTGCCTGCCGACTATTACCTGCCCACCGAAGGCCGCACACCGGCGAATTCGGCAACCGTTCGCACCGTCTATATCATCGGGCCGGACAAGAAAATTCGCCTGACGATGAGCTATCCGATGTCGGTCGGTCGGAACTTTGCCGAAATCCTGCGCGCCTTGGATGCCGTTCAGGCGACCGACGGTGTCCCCTTTGCCACCCCGGCGAACTGGACCCCCGGACAGGACGTCATCGTGGCACTTTCGGTTTCCACCGAAGATGCTGCCGCCAAATTCGGCGCGCTGGACATAAAGCTGCCCTATCTGCGCTTTGCAAAACGGCCCATCTGATACAACGCACCAGGCGGAACGGCCCCGGCAAGTATCGGGGCCTTTTTCTTGCGTGCCCCTTGTCTGCGGCGATGGTCAGGGGAACCCCGCCCGTCGGCAGGGGTTAAGCGGGGCAACAGCCAAGGATTCCGCCATGCCGAATGAAGTTGAAATCGAACGGAAGTTCTGGAAGGCCCTGCGCTCTGACATGACCGTCATGCTGGGGCTGGACGGCAAAGAGGCTCCGCGGCCCATGACCGCGCAGATCGACGGGGATGAAGATCGGGGGCCGCTGTGGTTCTTTACCTCGACCGACTCGTCGCTGGTCATGGGGTTGAACGGAACATCGCCCGCGACTTTCAGCTACATGTCCAAAGGCCACGATGTCTTTGCCACCGCCCATGGCGCATTGACTCTGGACAACGATCCAGCCGTGATTGAACGGCTGTGGAACCCATTTGTCGCCGCTTGGTATGACGGCAAGGACGACCCGAAACTTGCCCTTCTGCGCATGGACGCAAGCCACGCGGAAATCTGGCTGGACGGGTCCAGCATCCTGGCAGGGATCAAGATGATCTTCGGTCAGGACCCAAAGCGGGACTACAAGGACATGGTCGCGAAGGTGCCATTGACCTGAAAAGAAAACGGCCGCGCAACAGCGCGGCCGTTTCCCTGTGCTGATCCGAAACTTACGCTTCGGCTTCGGCCTTTTCGGTGATCTCGGCACCGGTTTCCTGATCGACCATCTTCATGCCAAGGCGCACCTTGCCACGGTCGTCAAAGCCCAGAAGTTTGACTTTCACTTCCTGACCTTCCTTCAGATACTCGTTCGGGTGGTTCAGGCGCTTGTTCGCGATCTGCGACACATGCACCAGTCCATCACGCTTGCCGAAGAAGTTCACAAAGGCGCCGAAGTCGACCAGCTTGACCACACGGCCCGTGTAGATATGGCCTTCTTCCGGCTCTGCCACGATCGACCAGATCATGTCGTAGGCTTTCTTGATCGACTCGGCGTTGCTCGATGCGATCTTGATGATGCCATCGTCGTTAATATCGACCTTTGCGCCCGACAGTTCGACGATTTCGCGAATGACCTTGCCGCCCGACCCGATGACTTCACGAATCTTGTCGGTCGGGATTTGCAGCGTTTCGATCTTGGGTGCGTATTCGCTGAACCCTTGGGGGGCCGACAGCGCCTTGTTCATCTCGCCCAGGATGTGCAAACGGCCGTCTTTGGCCTGTGCCAGCGCCTGTTCCATGATTTCCGGCGTGATACCGGCAATCTTGATGTCCATCTGCAGGCTGGTGATCCCGTTTTCGGTGCCAGCCACCTTGAAGTCCATGTCGCCAAGGTGATCTTCATCACCCAGGATGTCGGTCAACACGGCAAAGCGGCCGTCTTCTTCCAGGATCAGACCCATCGCAACGCCTGCGACCGGTGCCTTCAGCGGAACACCCGCATCCATCATCGACAAGGAACCACCGCAAACCGACGCCATCGAGGACGAGCCGTTGGATTCGGTGATCTCGGACACGACTCGGATGGTGTAGGGGAAGTCGGTCGACGCAGGCAGAACCGCCTGCAATGCCCGCCAGGCCAACTTGCCATGGCCGATCTCGCGACGACCGGGCGACCCCACGCGACCCACTTCGCCGACCGAATAGGGCGGGAAGTTGTAGTGCAGCAGGAAGTTGGAGCGGCTGTTGCCGTGCAGCGCGTCGATGATCTGCTCATCCTCGCCCGTGCCCAGCGTGGTCACGACCAGCGCCTGCGTTTCACCGCGGGTGAACAGGGCCGAACCGTGGGTGCGCGGCAGGATGCCGGTTTCGCCGATGATCGGGCGGACCGTCTTGTTGTCACGCCCGTCGATGCGCGCGCCACCGTTGATGATGTCGCCCCGCAGGATCGACGATTCCAGTTTCTTGATCGCCGAGCCAAGGTTGATGTCGGCCAGATCATCTTCGCCCAGGGCGGTCTTGATGGCCGAGACGGCATCCGAAATGGCGTTCTGGCGCTGCTGCTTGTCACGCAGGGCAAAGGCGGCGCGCATCTGCGCCTCGCCTGCCGCTTTCACACGACTATAAAGCGCCGAGTAGTCGGGGGCGTGGAAATCGAACGGCTCTTTCGCGGCGTCTTCGGCCAGATCGATGATCAGGTCGATCACCGGTTGCATCGCGGCATGGCCAAACTTGACCGCGCCCAGCATCTCTGCCTCGGACAGCTCATACGCTTCGGATTCGACCATCATCACGGCGTCTTTCGTGCCGGCGATGACCAGATCCAGACGCTGTTCGGGGTTGTTGCGCAAACCCTGCAGGTCATCGACCGACGGGTTCAGCACATAGTCGCCGTTTGCAAAACCGACACGCGCGGCACCGATGGGGCCCATGAACGGCACACCGGAAATCGTCAGCGCGGCCGAGACGGCGATCATGGCGACGATATCGGGTTCGTTGTGCAGGTCATGCGACAGAACCGTCGCCATCACCAGCACTTCGTTCTTGAAGCCTTCGACGAACAGCGGGCGGCACGGACGGTCAATCAGGCGCGACGTAAGCGTTTCCTTTTCCGAAGGGCGCGCCTCGCGCTTGAAAAAGCCGCCCGGGATCTTGCCGGCGGCATAGTATTTTTCCTGGTAATGCACGGTCAGCGGGAAAAAGTCCTGCCCCGGTTTGGCCTGACGGGCATAAGTCACGTTGGCCATCACACTGGTCTCGCCCAGAGTGGCGATGACGGTGCCGTCGGCCTGACGGGCAACCTTGCCGGTTTCCAGCGTCAGCGTTTCACCGCCCCACTGGATCGATTTTTTCGTCACGTTGAACATCTATCGTTCCCTATATGGAAGCACCCACGGCCCCTGCCGTGTCTTCCGCTTGCATGGCGGCCCCATTGCCGCCGCCCCCTATCCTTTGCATGCGGCCGGGGGCAGGCCTCACGTCGCAGATTGCGCGCGCATACAGGAAAACGAGGGGTTTGGGAAGCGTGGTGTGGGGGTGGGGGGATGCCCAACAATCGCAGGACATCTGTCATGGGCTGGAATTGGGTGGTCGGATTTCATTGATTGCAGGTATCCCGTGAACGACCCAATGAGCCTGTCTATCAGCTAACGAACCGACGTTATTTGACTTCATACTATTGCAAACGTACTCGGTGCCCCCCCAAACGTAAAACGCCCGCTCCTTTCGGGGCGGGCGTTTCGAATCCGGTCTGACTGCGCGGTTAGCGGCGCAGGCCCAGGCGGGCGATCAGGGATTGGTAGCGCGCCTCTTCCTTGCCCTTGAGGTAGTCGAGCAGTTTGCGGCGTTGTGCCACCATCATCAGCAGGCCGCGACGCGAATGGTTGTCTTTCTTGTGCGACTTGAAATGCTCGGTCAGGGTCGCGATGCGCGATGACAGGATGGCCACCTGCACCTCGGGCGAGCCTGTGTCATGCTCGGCTGTCGCGTATTCCTTGATCAGGCGGGCTTTTTCTTCGACGGTGATCGACATCGGGATCTCCTGTAACGAAAGGTGAAGGCGCGGGCCGGGATGTCGTCCAGCAAGGCCGGGAATCGCCACCGGATCGCCGGTGGATGCGGGCGTATAGGGGGAACCGGCGGAAAAGGGAAGGGCCAAGTGGTGCAGGCCCGAGGGGACGGATTAACCGAACCCGCAGATTCTCGGCGGCCCGCGTGGATTTGCGCCACGCTTTCTGGCATGATCGCCTTCGGGTTGTGGGTTGGGTCGTGGTCGGTGGGACGGCGATCCGGGGTGTAAGGGGTGGCGGCATGTTTGGCCTGCTGGGACTGATGGGTATTCTTGCGGCGGGATTGCTGGGCGACGCGGTCCTGACGCAGGTCGATGACGACGACGATGCGCCACCTGAAGATGACAGCACCTCGGACGATGCCGATGATCTGGTCAACTCGGTGCTGCTGGACACCACAGGCGCGGACACAGCGGCGGTGCGCACCGGTGCCGGTGACGGGATGCCTCAGTCGGACGATATTCCCGACGCGCCGGACGATCCGCTGCGGCTGACGGGCGGGGCCGGGGCTGATATCCTGAACGGGGCGGGGGCGAACGACACGCTGGCGGGCCACAACGGCGACGATATGATCGGCGGGGCTGGTGGGGCGGACCGGATCGACGGCGGCGCGGGCGACGACGCGATGGACGGCGGCACCGGCAACGACATGATGCGCGGCGGGGTGGGGCACGACAGCCTGACCGCAGGGGATGGCAACGACCGGCTGTTCGGCGCGGGTGGGCACGACCATCTGGCCGGGCAAGGCGGGAATGACCTGCTGAACGGCGCAGGCGGCAATGACACGCTGCTGGGCGGCGATGGCGACGATACGGAACGTGGTGGCTTTGGCGACGACTGGCTGCTGGGTGGGGCAGGGAATGATGACCTGATGGGGATCAAGGGTCAGGATACGTTGGACGGCGGCGCCGGGAATGACACGCTGTGGGGCCAGATGCCGGACCATGACGACGGTATGGTCGATTTCCTGAATGCCGGCGCAGGCGACGATGCGCTGCATCTTGGCGCGGGTGACTACGGCACGGGTGGCGCAGGGGCGGACAGCTTTCTCATCGGCCAAGCGGGCGGCCACCCCACCATGATCATGGATTACAGCGCCAGCGAAGACAGCCTGATCGTGGAATTCGACCCCACCGCGCACCCCAACCCGGTGGTATCGGTCAACCCCATCGTCGGCACGGATGACGGGATGATCCAGCTTGACGGGATTGATCTTGCGCGCGTGCAAGGCGGGGCCACGCTGGACCCGGCGATGATCATGCTGCGCCCGGCCTAGGTCAGGCCCAAGGCTCGGGCTGGCGGTCATAGCTGATGTACAGCGGGTGCTTGGGCTGACCGCCCATTGTCAGACCAAGGTGGAACAGCGGCGCGTTTGTCTGCCGCAAAAGGGATGCCACCTGCGCCCCCCGGTTCAGATACGCGCCGTGGCTGCCCCAGGCGCAGATCACGCGATCCGCCCAAGTGCGCGCACTGTCAACAATAGCCGCATCGTTCTGCGGACCGATGGGGTCGGCCTGCGCGCGCATCACCAGTGGATCGGTGGCGCGATAGGCAAAGATGTTGCACACCCGGAACGCACCAAAACCCAGCGCCCGCGCCCGACGTTCGCACCGCTCGACCGTGGGGTCGTTCTGCACCTCGGTCGCTGTCGACGGGTTCAACATGACAAATAGCGCCTTTCTCCCCTCCGGGTCCCAGACACGGGTCAACAGATAACGATACCGCTCGCACGGGGAATAGACCGCCACGCTGTCTGCGTCGCCCTTGATGTGGTGGCGCGTAATCATCAACCCTGCTTTCGGCCCCATCGTTGCCTGAGTATTTGTGCGAAGAAAAAGCCGCGCTGTCCGCTTTTTCTTCGCACAAATACTCAAATTCCAACGACAGCATCAATTGCAACACCTGTTGTCATTCCCCGGCAGCGCCACCGTCGGGTGCTCGATGCCCCGACGGCGGCCCTCGGCCAAAAGATCAGTTGAAAACGCGGCTGGGGTGCAACTCCCCCGCCTTGTAGATGCCCACGGCGATAGCGCGGCCCTGATAGCTTGCCCAGGCCTCGTCGCCGTATTGCGCGGTGGAGGTGATGACCATGCCGGGGTTACCATTCTTCAGGCGGGCGGCACCTTCGGGGGTGCAGGGCAGTTCGGGCAGGTCCAGCAGCCCCAGTTCCAGCGGTTTCAGCCAGTGGTCCAGGTCTTCGGTTCGGGCAAGGCGGTCAATCTCGTCCAGACTGATCCCTTCGTCGGCGGTAAAGGGGCCGGACCAGACCCGGCGCAACCATTGCACATGCCCAAGGCAGCCCAACGCCTGCCCCAGATCGCGCGCGATGGACCGGACATAGCCACCCTTGCCGCAGACCATTTCCAACTCCACATGGTCGGTATCCGGGCGGTTGATCATCGTCAGGCTTTCCACCCACAGCGGGCGGGCGGCGATGTCCATCGCCTCGCCCTGACGGGCAAGGTCATAGGCGCGTTCGCCGTCGATCTTGACGGCCGAAAACTGCGGCGGAACTTGCAGGATGTCGCCACGAAAGGCAGCCAATGCGGCTTCGATCTGCGCATCGGTGGGGCGTTGGTCGGATGTCGCGATCACCGTGCCTTCGGCGTCGTCCGTGGCAGTGGCAGCGCCAAATCTCACTACAAAGCGATAGCATTTCAGCGCGTCGGTGACATAAGGCACGGTCTTTGTCGCCTCGCCCAGTGCCACGGCCAAAACGCCGGTGGCGGCTGGGTCAAGCGTGCCGGCGTGCCCGGCCTTTTGGGCCTGAAACGCCCATTTCACCTTGTTCACCACAGCGGTGGAGGTGATCCCGGCAGGCTTGTCCACGACCAGCCAGCCCGACACCACCCTGCCCTTTTTCGTGCGCGCCATGATCCGCCCCAATCTGCAAAGCCCGCCTGCTATCGGCCCCGGCGGGCAGCGTCAACCGCGCGGCACCACAAGGCCGACAATCGGCCCCATCGGAAAGCCGATATCGCTGCGCCCGATCCCCGGCGCGTGCAGCCGCGAGATGGACCCATCAAGATACAACGCGTTCGGCAGGTTCAGCCCATCCCGGAACAGGCGGGCGAAGGCATGAAACGTCACCGAGCGATCCGAAATCGCAAAGACCGCCCGCGATCCGTCGGCGCTGACCCCCACACCGTTGCGGATATAGCGCGATGTGCTGCTCGGCAGAAAGCGCGGATGCAAATCGCCGTCGATCACCAGCATCGGCCCCGATTGGGTGGCATACCGGCAGGCCGGGGGATTGGCCGCAAAGGTGCGTGTTTCGATCACGGCAAAGCTGTTGCCCCAGCAGAACACTCCGTTCGGCAGCAGGCCAAAGTTGCCCGGCCCATCGCGCGTGACAAGTGGGGTTTGCGCAACGCCATCTTCGACATACAGGCCCAATGGGCTGCGGTCGGGGGCAAACATCCCGGCGTTCATCGCAAAGTCCAGGCGCAGGCCCTGCGGTTCCAGAACCGCGTCAACGGCATTGAAGCTGCCAAGAATCCCGTCAGGCCCGGTGTGGAACAGGCGCAAATCGTCGCCAATTGCCACCTCGCACAGGGTGTAGGGGGTGCCGTCAAAGACCGTCGAAGTGCAGGCGGCAGACGCGCCCTGCGGCAGCAGAAGGGCGATCAGCAAGGCCGCCAACCGCATCGGTATCAGTCCGCCCCGCCGTCGGCGTCGTCGGCGTCACCCGCGTCATCACGGGCGGCGATGTCGCGCTGGACGGTCGCATCTGAAAACAGACGGCGGGTTTCATCCAGACGATCAAACGTTTCATCCGGGCGGAAACGCAGGTCGGGGGCGTATTTCAGCGTCATTTCAGACGACACACGGCGGCGCAGTTCGTATTTGTTGCGGGCAAGGGCGGCAATCGCCTCTTCCACCGACGCGCCACCCATCAGCGGCATGACATAGACCGTCGCGACCTTCAGGTCGTTTGACATCGACACTTCGCCCACGGTGATCGACATGCGGTTCAGGTCAGGGTCGTGGATTTCGGCCCGGTTCAGCATGTCGGACAGGGTGCGGCGGATCAGCTCGCCCACGCGAAGCTGGCGCTGCGATGGGCCGGAGCCCGCGGAGGAACGCTTGTTTGCCATTTCGCCCATGTAGGCGCTTTTGCCGGTGCCTGCAACGGCGGGCTTTGCAGATGCCGCGCGGGCGGCTAAAGCGGGGAAAACCAAAGGGGCGCGCCATGACTGATTTGCCGGGTATCGTGATCACCGGGGCCTCGGGCCGGATGGGGCAGATGTTGATCCGCCTGCTGGCCGGATCGGACAAGGCACGGCTGGTCGGCTGCGTCGTACGCAGCGGGCATGATTGGGTGGGTCGTGATTTGGGCGCTTGCATGGGCGGCGCCCCGGTCGGGGTGCTGGTGACGGATGACCCCTTGGAGGCCTTTGCCAAAGCGCAGGCAGTCATCGACTTTACCGCCCCGGCCGCGACTGTGGAATTTGCGGCACTGGCCGCACAGGCGCGCGCCGTCCACGTGATCGGCACGACGGGGCTGGAGGCGGCGCATCTGGCGCGGATTGACGCCGCAGCGCATCACGCCGTGATCGTGCGGGCAGGGAACATGTCGCTGGGGGTCAACCTACTGGTGCGGCTGACGCAAAAAGTGGCGGCGGCGCTGGATGCCGACTGGGATGTCGAGGTGGTCGAAGCGCATCACCGCATGAAGGTGGATGCGCCGTCCGGCACGGCACTGATGTTGGGACAGGCCGCCGCCGACGGGCGCGGGGTCGCACTGGACGACGCGCGGGTGTCGGGTCGCGACGGGATCACTGGCGCGCGGGCGCGTGGCACCATCGGGTTCAGCGCGATCCGGGGCGGGGATATCGTGGGCGAACATGACGTGATCTTTGCCGCGGATGGCGAGCGCATCGTCCTGCGCCACATCGCCACCGACCGCGCAATCTTTGCGCGCGGGGCGCTGCGCGCCGCCGTCTGGGGGCAGGGGCAAAAGCCGGGACAGTATGACATGATGGATGTGCTGGGGCTGTAGGGCGCGTCAGTGATCCGGTAACGTTTCTGTGGCGTATCTGTGGGCTGAACAAAGGAGCTTTCCATGCTACGCGCCCTGCCCCTGCTGTTGCTGACCGCCCTGCCCGCCCATGCGGACGCGTTTTCGCGCATCACGGACCGGGATGCCTTTGTCGGCACCGTCGCGGACAAGGAACTGCGGCTGGGAATGTTCGGCGTTTCACTGAAAGTCTTCGGCGATGGAACAATCACAGGCAGCGCCCTTGGCTGGGACGTGACAGGCGAATGGGCGTGGCAGGACGGCTATTTCTGCCGCGAGATGGATTGGAGCGGGTATCCCATCCCGATGAACTGCCAGTTGGTCGAAACGGCAGGCGACGAGATTCGGTTCACCGTCGACAAAGGCGTGGGCGACAGCGCGTCGTTCCGACTGCGCTAAAAGTCGATCGCAAGCCCCTTCTTCTCCCAATCGCCATAGCGGACAGGCTCGGGCCCGTTGCGGCCACCCAGTTCAGGCGGCAGGTCGGTGGGTTTGGCGGTGCGGCGACGCTCTGCCGCCTCGGCCAGGGCGCGCTGCGCCTCGGGCGGCAGGTCGGGTGTTGGGTCTGTGGTCACGGCTGCTTTCCTTGTGCCTTCGCAGGTGTTGATATACGCCCCAAGGCCAAAGCAACAAGGGTTGGTGGCATGGCGGCAGAAGGTCTGGCAGCGCGGGCAGCGGCGGTTGGTCTGTTGGGGGCCGTGCTGGACGAGGGGCAACTGCTGGGTCAGGTGCTTGTCGATCCGCAGGGACCGTTGGCGGGGCTGACCCCGTCCGACAGGGCGCGGGCGCAGCGGCTGGCCACAGCGGTGCTGCGGCAGGTGGAACCGGTGGACCGGGTTCTGGCCCCGCATCTGCGCAAATCACCGCCCCGCATGGTGCGCAATGTGCTGCGGTTGGCGGTGGTGGAACTGTCGCTGGGTACAGCCGCGCATGGGGTGGTCAATGCTGCGGTGGAAATCGTGCGGCGCGGCAAGCGCACCGCACCGATGGCCGGGCTGGTGAACGCGGTTCTGCGCAAGATCGAGGGCAACCCGTTGGCGGGACAACCGGTGCAGAAAATGCCCCGATGGCTGCGTCAGCCGCTGGTGCACGCCTATGGCCGCGATGCGGTTGCCGCGATGGAGGCGGTGCAGGCCCGCCCCGCCCCGCTGGACCTGACGGTGCGAACAGGGGCCGAGGTGCCAGAGGGCACGATGTTGCCCACAGGCAGCCTGCGGTTGGGGGATGTGGGGCAAATCTCGGGCCTGCCCGGTTATGCGGCGGGCGGTTGGTGGGTGCAGGACGCCGCCGCAGCGCTGGCCGTTCCGCTGCTGGCCCCGAAAGGTGGCGAGCGGGTGCTGGACCTGTGTTCCGCACCGGGGAGCAAGACGCTGCAACTCGCCGCCGCCAGGGCCGAGGTGACGACACTGGATGCATCCGAGGTGCGGATGGGTCGGGTGATCGAAAACCTTGCCCGTACAGGGTTACCCGCGCGGGTTGTCATTGCGGATGCGTTGGACTGGGTGGCGGATGCGCCATTCGACGCAGTGCTGCTGGACGCACCCTGTTCGGCCACAGGCACATTGCGGCGGCATCCCGATCTGCCGTTTGTCAAAGACGGGTCAGAGTTGGCCGAATTGATCGCGCTGCAATCCGCGCTGATCGACCGGGCGCTGGGAATGGTGCGCCCCGGTGGGCGGGTGGTTTTCTGTACCTGTTCGCTGCTGCCGGACGAGGGCGAGGGGCAGTTGGCGGCGGCCCTGCTGCGCCATCCGGGGTTGGTGGTGGACCGGCCAGAAATGGCGGGGATCGACCCTGCTTGGATCACGGAACAGGGCGGGCTACGCTTGCGGCCCGATTACTGGGCCGATCTGGGCGGCATGGACGGGTTCTTCATGGTGCGGCTGAAGCGACCGGCGTAGCGCCTTTCATCGGCGACCGGGGGGTTTCACACCCCCCGGACCCCCCGTGGGATATTTGCGGGAAGAGGAAGGGCTATCTTGGGGCGAACAGGCGGTAGTAGGCCCAGTCGGGCAGGAATTGCGACAGACGGAACACCCACGAGAACAGGGTGGGAAAGCTGACCTTGAAGTGGTCCGTGTTCATGTGGTCGAACATGATCGCAGCGGCAGCTTCGGGTTCCATGATGAACGGCATGGTGAAATCGTTCTTGTCGGTCAGACGGGTGCGGATAAAACCGGGGTTGGCAAGCTGCACATCAATGCCTGTGCCGCGCAGATCAGCATACAGGGATTCCGCCAGCGACATCACACCCGCCTTTGATGCGCAGTAGCCAATGGCACCGGGCAGGCCACGAAAGCCTGACAGACTGCCGGTGATCACGACATGCCCGTTTCCACGCGCGACCATGCCGGGAAGTACCGCGCCCAGAACGCGGGCGCAGCCGGTCAGGTTGATGTCACACATCGCCTCGACCGCGTCGGCGTCCCATTCCGTTGCCTTGGTCGGCCAATAGACGCCTGCCAGAAAAATCACCCCGTCAATCGGGCCGATCCCGGCGGCGGCGGCGCGGACGGCGGCGCTGTCGGCCACATCCACCGGAACAGCGCGGGCGGGGCCGGGCAGGGTCGCAACCGCATCAGCCAGACGATCCGCCGACCGCGCAGACAGGATCAGGTCGGCCCCCGCCCGCGAAAGCTTTTGCGCAAGCGCAAGGCCCAGGCCTTCGGACGCGCCCACCAGCCAATAACGCTTGCCCTGCCACGCGCGCATCATGCCGGCACCTTGCGCAGGGTGGCGACCAGTTCGGCCACGGTCACCCCGAACTTGGTGAACTGGCTGCGGTTCATGATCGTGCCGTTTTCCATCAGATACATCCAATCCGTCACATCAAGGGTATGGCCCCCCGCCGCGTCGTCCAGCTTGATCCGGTAGCGCAATTGCACCCCCGCCCCTTCGGCACGCCCCTGACCTGTGCCCACCACATCGGGGGCCTCGGCGCGAATGCTGCCATCATTGCCAAGGTTCAGCGTCCACTGCCGATCCTGGGTGCGACCGGAGTCGTAGCGGAAGCGTTCCTTCAGAACGCCCGTGTTGCCGGTCCAGGTTCCCTCCATCTCGGCAACAAAGCGGGAGGAGACACGGCCCGTGGGGCCATAGATCACGCCTTCACACAGGATCGGGCCGTTAAGATGCGTCCGCAGATCAAACCGGGGGCCGGTGGCGGCAAGATCAGCGGGCTTTTGCGTGCGAAAGCCGATGACACGGGATTTTGCAACGATCAGCGCAAGTGTCAGGGCAACGCCGACGAACAGGGCAAACACAGGTGACATCATTCCTTTGGTATCCTTGTGGCAGCCAAAAGGGCGATGGCCAACAGCTTTAGCGCGCAAGGGACCAGCGCATACAGCAGGGACAGGGTGGCCAGCGCAGCCGCGCTGTTTTGCGCACCTGGGGTAAAGCCAGCGACAGACAGCGTGGGCAACAAGGTCGCCGCCGCAAGCGCCAGCGAAAGTTTGGAGACAAAGGACCACAGCCCGAAGGCAGCGCTTTCCCCACCCTGCCCCAGCGCGGCAAGGCGGCGGGCAAAGATCGCGGGCAGCAGGGTCATGTCTGCCCCCAAAGCCGCCCCCGATGCCGCGCAGATCAGGGCAAAGGGCCACAGATCCCCCGCGCCCAGCGTCGCCGCGCCCAGAAAGGCCACGATGGCCAACGCCATGCCGATCAACAGCGCGGGGCGCGCGCCGATGCGGCGGGCCAACGCGGACCACAGGGGGGTCGAGGTGGCGGCGGACAGAAAGAACAGCAGCAGCAACGGACCTTCGGCACCGGGGGCCTGCAGGCGGCTTTCGACGAAGAACAGGAACAGGGTCGATGTGACGGCAACAGGGGCCGCGTTCAACAGCGCGATCAGCAGCAGGCGACGCGCCAGCGGATCGGCCAACGCGGGACGAAACGCCGCGAAGATCGGGCCGTCAAACCCCGCGACACCCTTCCATTGGCCCCTCATCGCAAGGGTGGCCATCAGGGTGACAACGGCAAAGCCAACGGCAAAGACGGCAAAGGGCGTATCGGTCAACCCGACAAGCGCCACCGGGGCGACAGCTGCCAAGGACACGCCGATGAGCGCCCCGCCTTCCCGCCAACCGGCAAGGCGCAGGTGGCCGGTGGGGCCAAGCGTTTCCGCTTTGCCGACGCCTTCGGCATAAAAGCAGATCGTCAGGAAGGAAAAGCCGGTGAACAGAACCGACAGGGTCAGCGCGAACCACACCAGTGGCGCGATCGGCGGGGTCACCGCAAACAGGCCCACCATGGCAAGCGCCATCGATGCCGCAGCAACGGCCACCCACAGCGGGCGACGGGCGCGCCCGCGTTCGGCCAGCCAGCCAAGCACAGGGTCCTGCACCACATCAAACAGGCGCAGCAGCGCCAGCGTGCCGCCTAGGGCGGCCAGACTGACACCATAGCTATCGACATAAAACTTCGGCGCATGGATATAGATCGGCAGGCCCGCCGCTGCGATCATGCCCGCGAACAGCGACCAGCCCGCCAGCCCGGCGCGTGGAAAGGCGGGCGTGGCAAGGGCGGCGGTCATGTGACGTCCTTGGTCGGCGGGGTCGGCCGGGGCCGATAGCCGACGCCCTTCAGCCGCAGTTTCAGCGCCTGCCAAAAGATCAGCGTCAACACTCGGCGCGACCCAAACGGGCGGCGCAGGCAGGCGCGCAGGATTGCGCCATTGGTCAAGGGCACGCGCGGGCCGATCAGGTTGGTAAAGATTCCGCCGCTGTCGGTGGAATAATCAATCCAGATGCCGATGCGGTCCTGCCGGATGTCAAAACGGAACCGATATTGCCCAGCCACCGGCTGAAAGGGCGAGACGTGAAAGATCTTTTGCGCCTGCAGCGTGTCCTGTCGCGTGATCGGCGCACCGTTCGCGTGGTGGCACAGATAGCTGTGACGGTCGCCAAAGGTGTTCGACACCTCGGCGATCACGGCGCGCAGGTTGCCTTTGTGGTCGTAACATAGCCAGAACGACACCGGGTTGAACACATGGCCCAGAACGCGTGGCTGGGCCAGCAGATGGATTACCCCCGCGTCGATGCCATGGGTGTCCAGCACGTGCCGCACCCACGCCGTGCCCTGACCCTGCCCCGGCGCGCCACCATGATCGACGTCGTGCAACGCGGTCACATTGGCGCGGTTGCGCGAAAACAGGCGCGGGCCAATGGACCGATCCGGGTCGAGCAGGACATAATCCACCGTGTAGCGAAAGCTGTTGGACACAGCCCCCTTGCGACCGTGAAACGTCTCTCCCCGGATCAGATCGACGGTGTTCATGCGGCAAGCTGCCTTTCCACGGCCCGCGTGCGCATCGCGTCGACGACATCGACGGCCGAGGCAAAGCCGTCCTCGTGAAAGCCGTTCTTCATCCACGCGCCGCAGAACCATGTGTTGTTGGTGCCGTTCATCGCGCGAACGCTGTCCTGCGCGGCCAAGGCCGCCAGATCGTAGACCGGGTGGCGGAAGGTCACGACATCGTGGATCAGGCTGTCCTTGATCGGCTTGGTCGAATTCAGCGTGACAAACAGCGGGTCGTCTTGCGGGATGGGCTGCAACGAGTTCATCCAGTAGGTCAGGTCGATCCGGTCCGTGGCCCCACCCTTGGGCTGCACATAGACCCAGCTTGACCAGACCTTGCGCGACTTGGGCATCACGCTGGTGTCGGCGTGCAAGACAGCCTCGTTCGGTTGATAGCGCACGGCGGACAGGGCCGCCCGTTCCGACGGCGACGGATCGGACAGCAGGCGCAGGGCATCGTCGGAATGGGTGGCAAAGATCACCTCGTCAAACATCTCCCATTCCGCACCGTTGGCACGGATCAGGACCCCAGCACCGTCGCGGCGAACCCCGGCGATGGGGCAACCGGTACGGATATCGACGCCGCGCTGTTCAAGCGACGCCTGCAAGCGGCGCACGTATTCGACCGAGCCGCCCTTGACCGTATACCATTGGTGCTGGCCGGTGTGATGCAGCAGGGCGTGGTTTTTCATGAACCGCACCAGCGCCTGCGCGGGAAAGTCCAGAATACCGGTCGTCGGCGTCGACCAGATCGCGCCCGACAGGGGCGTGATGTAATAATCGCGAAACCAAGCCCCGGTGCCGATGCGGGCCAGCAGATCACGGATGGTCAGGCTGGGGTCCTGGGCGTGCAGGAAGGCCATCTTGTTGAACCGCAGGATGTCGGAACACATCGACAGGAACCGCGGGTCAACCGCATTGCGTTTTTGCGCAAACAACGCACCCAGACTGGCAAGGCCATATTCCAGCCGCCCCCCGTCGATGGATGCCCCAAAGCTCATACTGCTTTCGGTCACGGGAACGTTAAGCTTTTCAAACAGGTTCACCAGATTCGGATAATTGACCTTGTTGTAGACGATAAAGCCGGTATCCACAGGTTGATCGCCCCGCTTGCCCGCAATCACGGTCCGGGCGTGCCCACCCAGACGACCTTCGGATTCGAACAAGACCACGGAATTGTCATCAGCCAGCAGATGGGCGGCGGCCATGCCGGAGATTCCGCCCCCGATGATTGCGATACGACGGGGAACGGCACCAAGGGTCTCGAACGGCATGGGCAGGCTTTCTGTTTGGAACGTGGTATGGCTTTTACGGGGTGGCATGGGGTTTGGATCAACCTGTCAACTTTTTTGGACAGGCGGAACTTGACAAAGAATTTTGCTGCAACAATTCGGTTTGTGTGATCCATCGGGCACCCTACGGCGTAAAAGCCATAAGATGTTCGATGTACGTCAGACCGAAAAAACGGATGCAGCGACCTTGGCGCAGCAATATGCTACGTCCAAACATTGGGTTACGCGCCGGAAGGATGGGTCTGCCGTGGCGGCGGATGGAATGGAAACGGATTGGACGGCACTGCTGCGGCAGGTGCGCGATCATCAGGACAAGGTCGCGTTTGCGGCGCTGTTCCGGCACTTTGCCCCACGGGTGAAGGCCTTTTTGATGAAGTCGGGCGCTGATGCGGCACTGGCAGAAGAATGCGCGCAGGATGTCATGGCGACGCTGTGGCAGAAGGCCCATCTGTTCGATCCGACGCGGGCGTCGGTGGCGACATGGATTTTCACCATCGCCCGCAACAGACGGATTGACGCGCTGCGCAAGGCGCGACGGCCCGAACCCGAAGACCTGCCCTGGGGGCCGGAGCCTGAACCCGATCAGGCCGACGCGCTTGAGATGCAGCAAGAAACCGAACGGCTGGGCGAGGCGCTTGCCCAGCTACCCGAAAAACAGCGTGCGCTGATCGTTCGGGCCTATTACGGCGACCTCTCGCATTCCGAGATTGCCGCCGAGACGGGCCTGCCGCTTGGAACGATCAAGTCACGGATCAGACTGGCGCTGGATCGACTGCGCCACCAGATGAGTTGAAGGCGAGACGACGAATGACCATCCGGCACCACCTTTCAGATCAGCTTTTGATGGCCTATGCGGCAGGCGACCTGCCCGAGGCGTTCAATCTGGTTGTGGCAACCCATGTATCGCTGTGTGACGACTGTCGCGCCCGCTCTGCCGCGTTCGACGCGGTGGGGGGTGTGGTGATCGAAGACAGCGGTGCGGTGGACATGGCCGAGGGCAGTTTGCAGGCGATGCTGGCGCGGCTTGACGATCTGCCTGCCACACCGGCACCCGCGCCGACACGCGCGGCGGGGATCTTTCCGGCGCCGTTGGTCGATTATGTCGGTGGCGATCCAGGCAAGGTGAAGTGGCGGTCCATTGGCATGGGGGTCAAACAGGCGATCCTGCCGACGGGGCGCGATGCAT
The DNA here is from genome assembly GCA_040385245.1 of Pseudomonadota bacterium. Classification (GTDB taxonomy): domain Bacteria; phylum Pseudomonadota; class Alphaproteobacteria; order Rhodobacterales; family Rhodobacteraceae; genus JAZKHT01. The sequence goes on from JAZKHT010000007.1 coordinate 220,491, forward strand.
CGGCGCGGTTGTTGTACATCCCGGCGGGTCAGGCTGTGCCCGACCATGGCCACCGTGGGCTGGAATTGACGTTGGTGCTGCAAGGCGCATTCCGCGACGACTCTGACCGGTTCGGCCGTGGCGACGTCGAGATCGCAGACGAGGCGATGGAACACACACCCGTCGCCGAAGACGGCGAGGCCTGCATTTGTCTGGCCGCGACCGATGCGCCACTGCGGTTCAACGCGCTGCTGCCTCGTCTGGCGCAGCCTTTCTTTCGCATCTAGAATCGGGTCGCGACGCCGGTTCAAAGACCGCACAAGCGCACAGCGATGATCGGGCCACCGGTGATCTGCGCGGCCCCCTCTGTCAGGATCAGGTCATGGCGGGCAATGGCTGTGCCGTTGATCATGGCATCTGCCAGCGCAAACAGCGCCAGCGTGCAGCCTGCGGGCAGGCTGGCATCCCGTTCCACCGTAACGGTCGGATGCGGCAAGACCCGGTCCGTCATCACGTTGAAATCGTCGGACGGGGCGGTGACGCGCAGTGCCGTGACAGCCACATCCCCCGGAAAGGCGACCGGCACCAACGGGGCGCAGGTCAGGTCGACCCCCGGCCCGTTCAGGCGAAAGCCGGGGCCTGTAATCACGGTCAGGTTCCGGTCAATCCCCGGCAGCATTGAAAACGGGCCGTTTTCCACCACCGACGCCATCGACAACCGCCACAGCAGGCCCTGCGGACCATCGACGCGCAGCAGTTCGACCGTGGTCCCCTTGCCGTTGGCCCAGGGCATCGTGCGATAATCGACGCGCGTCAGGTGTCTCATTCGGCTGCGTTCGGCGCGATCAGGGGTGCGGTCTGTACGCTGAGTTCCTCAAAATCAAAGTTGTCCAGACGGCGGGCACGCTTGGTGGCCTTGTCCGACGATATCTTGATTTCTTCAATGTCCTTGGCCGCCTGACCAAAATGGCGGTCCAGATTTTCGACCCGTAGGCCAAGTCGTTCAACGTCTTTGTAAAGCTCGGCCAGTTCGCGCCGGATGGCCCCGGCCTGTTCGCGCATGCGGGCGTCTTTCAGCACGGCACGCATGGTGTTCAGCGTGGCCATGCAGGTGGTGGGCGATACGATCCAGACCTTGGCCGCGAACCCTTCGCGCACGACATCCGGAAAGTTCGCGTGAAGTTCGGCATAGACCGCCTCGGACGGCAGAAACATCAAAGCGCCATCGGCAGTTTCCCCTTCGAGGATGTATTTTTCCGATATCGCACGGATATGGGCGCGCACCGCACCGCGCAACATTTGGCCGGCGGCGGTGGCTTGTTGCGGGGTTTCGGCGCGGCGCAGCGCTTCGTATGCCTCAAGCGGGAATTTCGCGTCGATCACAATGGGACCGGGCGGGTTGGGCAGGTGCACCAGACAATCTGCGCGCTTGCCGTTCGACAGCGTCGCCTGCATGGTAAAGGCATCAGATGGCAGCGCCTTCAGCACGATGTCGTGCAACTGAATCTCACCAAACGCGCCACGGGTCTGCTTGTTCGACAGGATGTCCTGCAACGACAGCACGTTACCGGACAGCTTTTCGATATTCGCCTGCGCCTTGTCGATGGTTTCCAGCCGTTGCTGCAACTCGCCCAAAGATCTGGCCGTGCGGGTGGAAGAGCCGTGAAGTTGTTCGCCCATGGCGCGCTGCACTTCGGCCAGACGTTGCTCCATCACCTTCAACATCGCGGATTGGCTGACTGCCTGCGATTCCGACACATGATGCAGACCACCGGCCAGACGTTCCTGACCTTCGGACAGTTTCTGCACCCGGCTGGACAACCACCCCATTTCGCGCAGCATCGGCTCGGCCATCTTGGCAGACCGCCCCGCTGCGCGCAGGGTGGCCAGCAGGACCAGCACCAACAGCGCCAGCGCGCCACCGATCAGCAAGACGGCAGGGTCGTTCCATGCGTAGGTGGTGCCGCCAAGGGTAATCATCGCCGTCCGAACAGCCGTTCGATATCGGTCAGTTTCAGTTCAACATAGGTGGGCCGCCCGTGGTTGCACTGGCCCGAGTGGGGCGTCGCCTCCATCTCGCGCAGCAGGGCGTTCATTTCGTCGCCGCGCATTTGCCGACCGGACCGGATCGAGCCGTGACATGCCATGCGGGACAACACCGCCTCGATCCTGGCCTGAACAAGCTGACTGTCGCCCAGATCGGCCAATTCATCCAGCACGTCGCGGATCAGGGCGGCCGCACTGACGGGGCCAAGGATGGCGGGGGTCTCGCGCACGGCAATCGCGCTGCCGCCAAAGGGTTCGATGGTCAGGCCAAGACGATGCAGATCGGCGGCGGCGTCCAGTATCCGCGCGGCATCATTCGGCGACAGTTCAACGATTTCGGGGATCAGCAGCGCCTGCGCGGTGATGCCCGTGTCGGCCATCTGGCGTTTCAGCCGTTCATAGACCAGCCGTTCATGCGCGGCATGTTGATCGACGATGACGATGCCCTGCGCCGTCTGGGCGATGATGTAGTTTTCATGCACCTGCGCACGGGCCGCCCCCAATGGGCGGTCGATGGCATCACCGCTGGGTGCCTCGATCCGGGCCGTCGGGCCTTCGGCAAAACCGGGTTGCGGGGCCTGAAAGGCAAAAGAACGCGACAATGCCGCGTTTGACGGGCGGTCCATCTGATAGACGCGGGGGGGTTCGGCCTGCTCGCCTTCGGGTCGCAGTGCGGCGATGGTGGCATCGGCCACGGTGCTGCTGGCACGATGCCCCGCCCCGGCCAGTGCGGTGCGCAAGCCGGTGATGATCAGGGACCGGACCCCTTCAGGCTCGCGAAAGCGGACTTCGGATTTCGCGGGATGAACGTTCACATCCACCCGTTCAGGATCGCAGGTCAGTGTCAGAACGGCGGCGGGGTGGCGGTCGCGCGACAGGAAATCGAAATAAGCCACCCGCAGCGCGCCATACAACATCCGGTCCAGCACCGGGCGACCGTTGACAAACAGATATTGCTGCACCGACGATCCGCGCGAATAGGTGGGCAGGGCGGCATATCCGGTCAGGCGAAGACCATCCCGGTCCACGTCGATTTTCAGGGCGTTGTCGATGAAATCGCCGCCGATGACCGTGGCAAGCCGACCGTGCAGCGCATCGAAGAAGTCGCCGGGGTTCGGATCGGCGCGGAACATCACGCGCCCCTCGCCCCCACCTGACACATCGCGCAAGGTAAAGCCCACCTGCGGTTCGGCCATGGCAAGGCGGCGGACGACATCGGCGATGGCCTGCGATTCTGCACGGTCCGTGCGCAGGAATTTCAACCGCGCCGGGGTGGCGTAGAACAGATCGCGCAGCTCCACGACCGTGCCACGGGTCAGGGCGGCGGGCTTAACCGTCCCCATGCGACCCCCTTCGACCTGCAGGCTGGCCGCCTGTTCGCCTGCCGTGCGCGATGTCAGGGTCAGGCGGCCCACCGCGCCAAGGCTGGGCAGCGCTTCGCCCCGAAAGCCGAAGCTGTGGATGTTCAGCAGATCGGACCCGTCGATTTTCGATGTGGCGTGGCGTGACAGCGCCAAGGGCAGATCGCCCGGCGACATGCCGCAGCCGTCGTCGGTGACCCGGATCAGCGTCTTGCCACCATCGGCGTAATCGATGGTGATCCGGCTGGCCCCGGCGTCCAGCGCGTTTTCCACCAGTTCCTTGACGGCAGAGGCGGGGCGTTCGACCACTTCGCCCGCCGCGATGCGGTTGATGGCCGCCTCGTCCAGTTGGCGGATCACGGGGCGACCGGAGGCGTCGCTTATCTTGGGGGCGATGTGTGCCATACGCCTATATCTAGCAGGTCACGCGGGCCGGTGCCACAGATTCGGGCGCACAGGTTTGGACTTGTGGATCAACCCGAGATTGCAGTATTTACGCGACGTGCTGCGGGCACCAAGGCGCCAACTCACGGGGTTAGGAATCGTTTCGGACGTACGCAGAAGGACGCAGCACACCCTACGGGCGCGGCAGAATGAAATTGCCGCCACGTCTGGCCCCTATTCTATGGCCACGACGCCATCCGGTTGGCCCACCACCACAAAGCGCAGGGCGTCGGGCTGATACAGGCGGTTCGCCACGCGCTTTACGTCCTGAGGCGTCACCGCCATCACCTTGTCGTTGCGGGTTTTCGGGTAATCGGGGTCAAGACCGATCACCTGCATCCCCACAAGGATCGATGCAATGGGGCCGTTGCCATCGAACCGCAGCGGGTAAGACCCGGTCAGATAGGTCTGGGTCGCCTTCAACTCTGCCTCGGTGATGCCTTCGGTTGCAATCTTGGCCCATTCGGCGCGGATCACCTCGATCGCCTGGGCCACGTTGGCATTGGCGACGGACGCCTGTCCCAGCACCAATTCGGCATGATCATAGCCGACCAGATAGGTACCGATGCCATAGGTCAGGCCGCGCTTTTCGCGCACCTCTGTCATCAGGCGGGCGGTAAAGCGGCCACCGCCCAACACCTCGTTCAGGATGGTGGCGGCAAAGAAATCAGGATCGTCCCGCTTGATCCCGGCATGGCCGAACAGGATCACCGATTGCGGGCCGGGAAAATCGGTCACCGTCACACCGGCCGTCAGGCCAAGTTCGGCACGACCCGGCAGTGGCGCACCCGTTGCAGGCAGATCGCCCAGCAGCGTATCCAGCAACGCGCCCAGTTCCACTGCCGAGATATCGCCGGACGCCGCCACATAGATACGGTCGCGGGCAAGTGCGCCCTGATGCGCCGCGATGATGTCATCGCGGGTCAGCGCGGTGACCGATGCAATCGTGCCGTCACCTTTGCTGCCATAGGGATGGTCCGGAAAGGCCAGCGCGTTGAAGGTGCGGCTTGCCAGGGTTTCGGGGTCTTTCTCATCGGACCGCAGCCCCGCCAGAACCTGACCGCGCACCCGTTCCACGGCGTCGGCATCAAAACGCGGCTGGATCAGGGCTTTGCGCAACAAGTCTATCGCCTGATCGCGGTTTTCGGTCAGAAAGCGGGCTGACACGGCAATACCGTCTTCGTCTGACGAAAACCGGAAACTGGCGGCCAGACCGTCACGCGCGGCGGCAAATCCTTGGGCGTCCAGATCGGCAGCCCCTTCTTCGATCAAGGCCGTCATCAGGTTAACCGCGCCACGTTTGCCGGGGGCATCCAGACTGGTGCCGCCACGAAACCGGATTTCCAGCGCGGTGAACGGGATGTTTGGTTCCTCCACCAGCCAAGCCTTGATCCCACCGGACGAGGTGACGGTCTGGATATCCACCGCCGCCTGCACGGGCAGGGCAAAGGCGATCATCATCAGTGCTGCGCGCAGCAAGTTCATTCCGCTTCCCCCTGCATCAACCATCCGGTCACTGCGCGCTTGCGGTCAAACACCTGCCGCGCCGCAGTCATCACATCATCGGGGGTCACGCTGTCCAGTACGGCAGGCCACTGTTTGACGTCGTCAGTCGACAGTCCGACCGACAACGCTTCGCCATAGCGGCGGGCCAGCCCGTTGGCATCATCGCGGGCATAGATGTCGGCGGCGCGGATCTGTGCCTTGATGCGGGCAAAGGCCTGCGGATCGGGGCCGTCCTTCAGAAACGTGTCGATCACGCCATCCATCGCATCCTCGACCTCTTGCAGCGACGTGTTGGGGGTTGGCACGACGATCAGGCCAAAAGTCGTGTCATCCACCGTCGTGCCATCGTAATAGGCCGAGGCATAGACCGCCTTTTGCGTGTCGAACTGCAAGGCGCGGGAAAGAACGGACGTGGTGCCGCTGCCCCCCAGCAATTCGGCCAGAATCGTCAACGCGGCGGCGGTCTTTTGATCACCGGTGTCCCGTTCGGGCGCAAGGTAGGTGCGCGCAACATAGGGTTCGGACACACGGGCATCGGACAAGGACATGCGGCGTTCCGACAGTTGCGGCGGCTCGGACGGGCGGTCGCGGCTGACAATCCGGTCGGACGGTTCCAGCGGGGCGTAGTGTTCTTCGGCCAAAGCGCGCACCTGTTCCGGGGTCACATCCCCGGCCACGACCAGAATTGCATTGTTGGGCGCATAGTTCGCGGCGTAGAAATCCAGCGCGTCCTGACGGGTCAGCGTTTCAATCTCGTGCCGCCAGCCGATGATCGGCACGCCGTAGGGGTGGTTCAGGAACTGCGCGGCACGCATCTGTTCGTTCAACAGCCCGCCCGGGTTGGAATCGGTGCGCTGATTGCGTTCTTCCAGAATGACGCTGCGTTCAGTCAGCACGTCCTGTTCAAGCAGACGCAGATCGCGCATCCGGTCTGCCTCAAGCTTCATCATCAGATCAAGACGGTCCGCCGCGACGCGCTGGAAATAGGCGGTCTGGTCCCAACTGGTAAAGGCGTTGTCGTTGCCGCCCTGCGCCTCGACGATCTCGGAAAATTCACCGGGGCCGACATCATCGGTGCCCTTGAACATCAGGTGTTCCAGATAATGCGCGATGCCGGAATGGCCGGGCGGTTCATCGGCGGCACCGACGCGATACCAGACCATGTGAACCACGACAGGCGCGCGGTGATCTTCGATCACCACAACCTGCATCCCGTTGCCAAGACTGAAATTGGTGACATCCTCGGCCAGTGCCGGAAGTGTCGCTGCATAACTTGTCACAAGGGCCATGCCCAGACGACGGAGCATCCGTTCCCTCCCATACAGCCCGAGGGGCCGCGAACCGGTTCTGTCTGATAGGTGCGGCAAGTGGCGGGTGGGATCAACCCCACCCAACGCGCTTGTTACTCTTCGCCCGCCTGCGGTGGCGGTGCGGACGGCGTACGTGCGCCTGCCCGGCGCCAGCGCCACAGTTCGGCCTGCTGGTCCAGCGACATCGGGCGATATGCCTTGTAATAGACGTTCACGTTGAACAGGCGTTCCAACAGGCGACCATCGTTCGTGCGCCGGTATTCAAGGTCTTCGGCCGCCAGAACGGTGCGGATATCGCCGGTCACGCCATACCTCGCCGCCGCAGAATACAGCGCCCCATCCCCCGCAGGCACACCGCCTGCCGAACGCAGGTTGCCACCAAGCGCCGCAACGGCATCGGCATTCGGTGTCGGATCGGTGCGATTGGCACCGCCAACCGTCGGTTCCGGCAATTCCGCCAGGGATTCGGGCATTTCCAGTGGCTTGGGCGGCAGGATGCCAAATTCATCCGGCCCCTGCGTGTCGGACCTGATGTTCATCAAGCTTGGCGTCTTGTCCGACGAACAGCCCGCCAGCGCCAGCATTGCCGCAAGTGCGGTCACCTGGACGACCCGTGCTGTCCGCATGTTTGCCTCCGTCAACGCCAACGTCTTTGTCTTAGCGTAAAGGTTTGACCGCGTCACGGGGTCTTTCCGTTCCGTTTCGGCACATCCTTGCCGGGGCCTTTCTTTTGCCCCGTAAACAGCACCAGACCAGCGGCCCCAGCAAAGATGGCGATGTCAGCGACATTGAAGGCATAGGGGTTTTCGATGCCGCAGCAGGACATGTTCAGAAAATCGGCCACGGCCCCGTAAACGATACGGTCAATCACGTTGCCCATCGCCCCGCCGATCAGCAAACCGGCGGAAATCTGGGCGGGAACGGATGCCTTTTCCCGGCGCATCCACAGCCAGACCCATGTCGATATGCCCAGCGCCACCGCAATCAGCACCCAGCGCATCACGTCTGCGTCGTGCGAAAACAGGCCAAAGTTGACCCCCCGGTTCCACGCCATGCGAAACACAAGGAACGGGGGCACCACCTCGATCACGCCACGGTTCAGCAGGTCAAGCCCCTGCACAACCGCCAGCTTGGACGCCTGATCCAGCGCAAAGGTCGCAACCGCAATGATGCCAACGCGCCGCATCATCAGTGCCGGAAATGCCGCATGCCGGTGAACACCATGGCAAGTCCGGCCGCATCGGCGGCGGCAATCACCTCGTCGTCACGCATCGACCCGCCGGGCTGGATGATCGCGGTCGCCCCAGCCTCGGCTGCGGCGAGCAGGCCATCGGAAAACGGAAAGAACGCATCCGACGCCACGACCGACCCTTGGGTCAGCGGCGCGGTCAGGCCCAGCGCCTGCGCCATGTCCAGCGATTTGCGGGCGGCGATGCGGGTGCTGTCAACGCGGCTCATCTGTCCGGCACCGACGCCGACCGTGGCGCCGTCCTTGACGTAGATGATCGCATTGGATTTCACATGCTTTGCCACCGTCCAGGCAAACAGCAGATCGGCCAGTTCCGCATCGGTCGGCGCCCGTTTGGTCACCACCTTCAGATCACGGGGCAGAACGAACCCGGCATCGCGGTCCTGCACCAGAAACCCGCCCGCAACCTGTTTGAACGCCAGACCCTTGGCCTTTGGGTCCGGCAAGGCGGCGGTGGTCAAAAGGCGCAGGTTCTTTTTCGTCGCAAAGATCGCCTTCGCCTCGTCCGACGCGCCGGGGGCGATGACAACCTCGGTGAAAATCTCGACGATGCTTTCGGCGGTTGCCGCATCCAGCGGTTGGTTCAGTGCCACGATCCCGCCAAAGGCCGAGGTGCGGTCACAATCATAGGCGCGGGCATAGGCCTCGGCCAAGGTCGCGCCACGGGCCACGCCGCAGGGATTGGCATGTTTGATGATCGCGCAGGCGGGGGCCTCACCGGCGAATTCCGCCACCAGTTCAAAGGCAGCGTCGGTGTCGTTGATGTTGTTGTAAGACAGCTCTTTTCCCTGCCACTGGCGCGCAGTCGCCACCCCATCGCGCCGCGACCCGTCGGTGTAAAAGGCCGCCGCCTGATGCGGATTTTCGCCATAGCGCAGCCCTTGCGCCAGCTTGCCCGCAAAGGTGCGATAGCGCGGCGTCGATTCCTTGATTTCGCCCGCCAGCCAATTCGACACGGCAGAATCGTACGCGGCGGTACGGGAATAGGCGGTCAGCGCCAGTTTCTGACGAAACGCCATCGTCGTGGCCCCGTCATGCGCCTTCATCTGGTCCAACAGGCCCGCGTAATCCTGCGGATCGGTGATCACGGTGACAAAGCGGTGATTCTTGGATGCGGCCCGGATCATGGCCGGACCGCCGATATCGATATTCTCGATGCAGGTGGCGTGATCGGCCCCCCGCGCCACGGTTTCCTCGAACGGATACAGGTTCACGACCAGCAGGTCGATCGGCTCGATCCCGTGGGCGGCCATCGCCACCAGATGTTCATCATCGTCGCGCAGCGCCAGCAGACCGCCATGCACATTGGGGTGCAGCGTCTTGACCCGGCCATCCATCATCTCGGGAAAACCGGTCACATCCGACACATCGCGCACCGTCAACCCAGCCGCCCGCAGCATGCCAGACGTACCGCCCGTTGAAATCAGTTCCACCCCCTGCGCCGCAAGCGCGCGGGCCAGGTCCAAAAGCCCAGACTTGTCGGATACAGAAATCAATGCGCGTCCGATGGGAACAAGGCCATGCGCCATGGTCGAAACCTCCGTTCAGGTCATCTCAAGCCTGGGCGGGCAGGTCGTCCCGATCCAGATCGCGAATGGCGAGCGGAGTATCCTGTGCTTTCGCCAAGGTCCAGCCGATCCGGGTCTCGAACCCGGTGGCGTGGCCCGAAAGCACAATCTGCAGGCTTCCCCGCGGGCGAAGCCGCCCTTTTTCCAGAAAAACAGACGGCTCCAACCCCAGCTTCATCCGCCCATCATGGCGAAACACCCAGATCTCACCGCTTTTCAGCGCCATCGATACCGCCGAGCCGCCCATGTCCAGCTTGGCATCCACATCTGGATGCAGATGAAAGCGGACGGCAATACCGATGCCTTCGGGGCCACCCGTGCCGCGCAACAGCACGAACCGCCGCTGTTCGGTGGGGGTGCGGGAATCCAGCAGTTCCGTGCCTGTCAGCCGCCGCCCGTTGCTGTCCAGCGTCAGCACCCGGCCATGTGTCAGCCCGTGCGTCAAGGACCAGCCGTTGTGCGCCGCCGAAACATGCGCCCCGGCCAGATCGGCCGATTGCTGCACCGACAGGACGGCCGCACGGTCGACCAGCAATTCCTTGCCGCCCTGATCAAAGCGCGATGAGGAATATCCGTCGATGGCCAGCGTCGAATGTGACGGTGTGGCCCGCCCCGCGCGCCGCCAATCCGCCCCAAAGGGGCCGCCCGACCCGCAGCTGACGATCACCGGCCTGCGCCCCGATGTCAGTTCGAACGCAAGGGTCGACGCGTGGGCCGACCCACTTGCCCGGCCCCCGGGGGGCGATGCGGCATCGATGATCACCGTCGTGCGCCCCGACGACAGACGCGCAAAGCCCATCGCCAGCAGTCCGTGACCGGGAATTGATTTCACGCGCGCATTCGCCAGCGCCATTTCCAGCCGCCCCTCCATCCCGCGCCCGCCGCCGTGAAACCGCGCCAACCCGCCATCGGCATGGCGCAACGCACGCAGGGTCGGGGCAACCCGCTCTTTCGCGGCGGTCAGGGGCGGCGGGATCGGTTGTCCCGCCTCGGTCAAGGCGGTTTCCACCCAGATCAGCAGCGTGAACACCTCAAGCAGTTCTTCGGGATTTCGGGTGGGAATGCCGCCTTCGGCATCAATCTCGCGGCGGCAGTCTTCGGCAAGGGCGGCAAGCGCGGGGCCGACCAGCCGGTCCATCCCGGTCAGCGCCAGCCCGGCGACGATCAGCCCGGTCAACGCCTCGAACCGGGGCAGACCGGGGGCCGCCCGCTTCCAACGGCGGGACAGAAACACGGTCTGGGTGGTCAGCGCGCGGTAATAGGCAGCCGCTTGGACAGCATCGCGCCCAGACAACAGCAAAAAGGCATGGTTGATCCAGCGGATCAGTCTGCGCCCGGTCAGATCGGGCGTCCAGCCGCGACCCCGGCCTTGCGCGTTGCGGGCGATCCAGTCCCACGTCCAATCCTGCGCCCGAGCGCGTGCAGTTGCATCGCCCACGGCGGCCAGATCGTCCAGCCAACCAAACCCTTCGGCCTCGGTCGCGAATCCGGCGTCGGGCATGGCGATGTCCCAGATGCGGGTTCCGGGTGCCTCGACCAAGTGACCGGCAAAGACGAAATTCCCTGCAATCAACTGCTTGCCGCGCGCATAAAGCCCGATGCTGCGGGGTTCCGGCTGCGAGACAAAGCCGGTCGCAGGGCGCGCCAAACCCGCCCGCCAAACGGCGAAACGGTTGCCAAAGGCGCTGTCCTCACGCTTACCGTTGCCTGCCATGCCCTGCCCGCCACCAATTCCCTGCCCCGTCCAGTTGACCCGGATCGTTGCCCACCACCTTACCCAACGGACCCCGACCTGTCACCCGTTACGGCCCGCCCCTTCCCCTTTGTGCAAATATCCTCAAGGGGGGGGCGCGGCACGCGCCGGGGGCAGAATGCCCCCAGTCCTTCTGCGTGCGGCTCCGCCGCACGCAGAAGGGACCGGGCTTGCCCCGGAACGGGGCGCCACAAGATCAGGCGGGCGACTGGTCGATCCGGGCCATGTATTGCGCCAGCTTGCCGATTTCGGTCATCCAGCGGTCCAGCAGCTTTGGATCGTGCGGCGCGGCGTGCACCCCTGCCGGGATTTCGCGCGCCAGAACCGATTCGACCGCCAGGGACACCGGAACCGACACCAGACGCGCCATGGCAGTGCCGCGTGCGTCGCCCCAGGCATCCATCGCCCAGGTTTCCTGCCAGACGGCCACACCGTCCCGTTCCGCCTTTAGCGACACAAATAGCACCACGCGGTCAGGCTCGTTCTCGTCATAGGCGTTTTCGGCCCAGAATTGCGCGGCCATCTCTGCCAGCCGCGCATCGCCCGCCGCACCGTCCAGCGTTTCAATCTCGGCGAACACCGGCCCCCAGGCGTCTGCCCAGCCGTTCAGACGGATGGTGCCACGGACGAAATCCTTGACCTTCCAATCCTTGTCGAACCGGTAATCTTCCAGAAATGGCAGGGAATCGCGGTTGGGGTATACCTCAAAGCTTTCCGGCACAGGCAGCGGCGCGTCATAGGCAGTGATCGCATCCCACGGGCGCGACACGCGCAGTTCGGCAAAGTGTTTCAGGCTGCGTGACGGCGACCGCAGCGCCTTTAACACCCCCAGCGGCGACCAGCTGAATTTGTAGCGAAAGGGGTTTGGCTCTTTCGGCACACCGCCGCAATAGGACGTGAAACTTAGGACGTTCTCCACATGGTAGGCGTCCGAGGCGCGGTAGCGCGCCACCAGATCATGCGCCATCAGGTGGTCAATGCCGGGGTCCAGCCCCACCTCATTCACAGACACCAACCCTGCAGCGCGGAAGTTATCGTCCAACGCGCGCATTTCCGGCGCGATGTAGCTGCTGGACACAAAATGCGCGCCCTTGGAGAGGCAGGCCTTGGCAATCGCCACATGCTGATCGGCGGGCAGCATGGAAATTGCGACATCGCCCTTTTCCAGCGCGGCCGTCAGCGCATCCAGACTATAGGCGCGGATGTCAGTGGTCAGATCGCCCACCGCGTCACGGGCCTTTTCGACGGTCCGGTTCCAGACTACGACCTTGTGGCCGTTGCTGATCAACCGGCGCAGGCCGGGGGCGGACGACAGGCCGGTGCCGCACCAATGGATTGTCATCTGTCTTCTCCTGTAACGTGGGGAACTGGGAGCCGATCCGGCGTCCCGCCCATCATTCATACCGTTGCGATGTGATGGTCAAAGTCCGTTTTCGCCCGCATCCAGACTCCGGACCCAAGGTCGGTCAACGTCATCAGGCTTGGCAATAGCTGCGCTGCGTAATCCTGGCTGCTCTCCACCGGCAGCAGCGACGGCAGATTGTCGATCGCCGTCACGTCAAGGGGCGGCGCTTCATGCACCCGCAGCGCGGGCGCGTCCCAATCGGTGGCGCGGTCGTAAACCTTGATCGGCGAGAAATCGGATGTCGGATCGCAGGCGATGTCACCGATCACCGTCAGATTGCGCGGATCGGTCTTGGCCGAGGCAGGCACAAACACCGGGCAGCCGGGGCGGGCAAGGATGCAGTTCAGGAAGATCTCGTGTTCCAGAACCTGCGGAAACGGGCCGCCGCTGGCGGTTTCCGCGATATCCCATTTCGTGACATTTACCCCCATGGCAGCGCACAGGTCGGATGCCCCGGTGCCAACGCGGCCAAGCGCCCCGATGACAATGGCGCGCGGACGGGCCATGCCATCCAGTTCGCGGGCCAGATCGTCCAGAAGCGCCTGCTTGCCGGGGTATTTGTGAACTGGCCCGGCAATCCCGCCACGCTGTTGGGCGGCCCAGCATTTCAGCGCGACCGAAGCACCGGCATAGCCTGCCCAATACCCAAAGGCCGCGACCCGGCGACCCGACGCATCGACCAGGTATTCCAGATCATACAACGTCCCGCCGCCCGCCTTGAACCGCTGCAACAGCACACGGCCCGCAGGTTGGCCCTTGTAGGCATGGCCGAACATGATGTGGCGATGGGTCAGCGGTGTGCCGTCGTCCGGCAATTCCTTCAGCCCGAAGATGATCGCATCCGCCGGGGCCTTCGGCCACAGGTTTTCGGCCGCGATCTCGCACCCCGCCGCGCGATAGCCGTCAATCGGAATGGCGCGGACGTGGCTTTCCTCGACCGTCACGCGGATGCCTGCGGCCACCAGCGCTGCCGCACCGTCGGGTGTCAGCCCGACGCGTTCTTCGTTCGGGCGCTGTTCGGCCCGGACCCAGAGATGAGTCATGTCAAAAATCCCTCTGCGCGATAGCCGCGCTTTTGTGCCCGTTTTCGCCACCGCTCGGCTGCGACGCAGGCATCGCGCAGGTTGGAAAACCACACCAGCAGCGTCGCCCCGCGTTTGCCCTTTGGCCCCCACTCGCGCAGGACCGAGTATTCGCCAAACAGATTATAGCTGACCTCGACCCGATAGAACCGGACGGCGGCACGGCTGTCGCGCGACAAAAGGAAATTCAGCACAGCAGGGCCTGTCGGGTCATCATCGCCAAGGGATAGCAGATTGTCCGGCGGGGGAAAGGGTGGGTCAAAGATCAAAAGTGGCAAAGACCGGCACATGATCCGACGGCTGCAACCAGCCCCGCGCCGGGCGCAGGATGCGGCTGGAATGCGCGGCGGATGATATGTCGGGCGTGGCCCAGATGTGATCCAGACGCCGGCCCTTGTCGGCGGTGTCCCAATCAGCGGCGCGATAGGACCACCAGCTGTAGAGCAACCCCTGCGGAATGTCCTGCCGGGTGACATCGACCCATGCCCCCGCGTCCTGTGCTTGTGCCAGATGTTCCACCTCGATCGGGGTGTGACTGACGATCTTCAGCAGGCTTTTGTGGTTCCACACGTCATCTTCGCGAGGGGCGATATTCAGATCGCCCACCAGAATGGCGCGATCGGGCTTTTCCCAATGAAAATGGTCGCGCATCTGGGTCAGGAAATCCAGCTTTTGGCCGAACTTCTCGTTCACAGTGCGGTCGGGGATATCACCACCGGCGGGCACATAGCAGTTGTGGATGGTCACACCGTTTTCCAGCCGTGCCGCCACATGGCGGGCATGGCCAAGCTGCGCGAAATCCTGATCGCCTGCATCCATGATCGGCAGTTTCGACAGGATCGCCACGCCGTTATAGCCCTTTTGCCCGCGCGCAACCATGTAGCGATAGCCAAGGTCGCGAAACTGTTCGACCGGGATCTTTTCAACCGGGCTTTTGCATTCCTGAAGGCACAGGATGTCCGGGCTTTCTTCGGCCAGCAGCCGCAGCACCAAACCCTCGCGCAGGCGGACGGAATTGATGTTCCAGGTGGCGAGGGTGAAAGTCATGGTGTGCTCCGGCTTTGGACGGCAAAGCCTAGGCCATGCCGCCCCCACCCTCAAGTCCCGGTCGGGGTCTTGGGTTCAGTCGGTCAGGGTAAAGCTGCCCATCGCGCACAGATCGGCGCTGCCGGACAATTCGGCCCCGGTGTCGGCAACGAAACGCAGGTCGTATTCGCAAACCTCTTCGCCGTCGGCGATGGTGACAGTGGCAACCTCGCCCGAATTCAGCACGTCTTGGCCAAGGATGTCTTCACCCCAGCTGTCATCCCCAACCAGCGACGCATACATCTCTTGCAAGGTAACAGAGGAATTGTTGATCAGATCGAACAGCAGATCTTCGGCAAGGGCGGGCATCGCCACGGTTGTCAGGGCAAGGGTGGCAAGGATCAGGCGCATGGAACATCTCCGGGATACTGGTTGAACGCGCCGGTTCGGCGCAGGCCACAGGTTTAGGCGAAAACGGATGGCCGGGAAGTGTGCATTCGGTGGAAACAAGAAGATTTCCCTGTGGACTGAACAAAAAAAGGCCGGGCACAAGGCCCGGCCAAGTCCAACAGGGAGGATGCCGTGCCATAACCCCGACACGACAAGGGGAACCTTCTGCGATCACGTTCGCATACAATCGTATATAAGTAGTGAATTCGGCAACAATAAGTCCTTAGGCCACCAATCTGTATCCGCCGCTTTCCGTCACCAGCAAACGCGCATTGGACGGATCGGGTTCAATTTTTTGCCGCAACCGGTAGATGTGGGTTTCCAACGTGTGGGTCGTGACGCCTGCGTTATATCCCCACACCTCGTGCAGCAGCACATCGCGGGCGACTACCCCGGATTGCGCTCGGTACAAGTATTTGAGGATATTGGTTTCTTTTTCCGTCAGGCGAATCTTCTTTTCCTTTTCGTCCACCAGCATCTTTTGGGCGGGTTTGAACGTGTAGGGACCAAGCTGAAAGATCGCGTCTTCGGATTGTTCGTGCTGACGCAGTTGCGCCCTGATGCGCGCAAGCAACACTGGGAATTTGAATGGTTTGGTGACGTAGTCGTTGGCCCCGGCATCAAGGCCCAGGATGGTGTCTGCGTCCGAGTCGTGACCCGTCAGCATCAGCACCGGACACTTGACCCCCTGCTTGCGCATCCGACGGCACAGTTCGCGCCCGTCGGTGTCAGGCAGGCCCACGTCGAGGATCACCAGATCATACAGACCGGCCTTGGCCTTTTCCATGCCTTCGGCCCCGGTGCTGGCTTCGAACACATCAAAGTCTTCGGTCATCACCAACTGCTCACTCAGCGCTTCGCGCAGGTCATCGTCGTCATCGACCAAAAGGATCTTTCGCAGCGTCGCCATTGGGGCCTCCGTTCTTGTTGGCCAAGACATGCGCCGGGTCGGCGCGTCGGACAAGTTTTGCAACAGGCGTTTCACGCGGACGTGTCGCAGGGCCGGGGAATGTTTCAATTTCCAACAGCCCGGACTAGATAAGGGGGCAGGAGAACCACCATGACGCTTGCCCCCAGCATCGTTGAACGCCTTGCCCGCGCCCGCGGGGATTTGCGCATGGGCGTGCCGGTCGTTCTGACAGGCGAAGGCCGTTCCATGCTTGTAGTGGCGGTCGAGGTGCTGACCGCAGGTAGACTGGCCGCAATGCGGGCCTTGGGTGCGCCGGAACTTGCCCTGACCGCGTGGCGGGCCGAGACGTTGAAGGCGCGCGCCTACGATGACGATCTGGCGCGCGTCGCCGTGCCCGACGATGTGGGGGTCGACTGGTTGCGCGCTTTGGCCGATCCGGCCGACGACCTGCGTGTGCCGATGAAAGGGCCGCTGCGGTCTTTGCGCGACGGGCCCGCACAGTTGCACCGCGCGGCCTTGGCGCTGGTCAAGACGGCGTATCTGTTGCCAGCCGCGCTGTTGGTGCCCGTTCCGCATGGGGTGGCATTGGCCGATGAAAACGGCCTGACGCTGTTACCACTGCACGAAATTGCCCCCGAACTGGCACGCATGTCGCCGCTGCATCCGGTGGTGAACGCCCGTCTGCCGATGGTCGCCAGCCAGTCGGGACGCGTGCATATCTTTCGCCCCGAAGATGGCGGCGAAGAACACTACGCAATCGAAATCGGCCGCCCGGATCGGTCTGCGCCGGTTCTGGCGCGGCTTCATTCGGCATGTTTCACCGGCGATGTGCTGGGAAGTCTGAAATGCGATTGCGGTCCGCAACTGCGCGCGGCGCTGTCGCAGATGGGGGCCGAGGGGGCCGGGGTATTGCTTTATCTGAATCAGGAAGGGCGCGGGATCGGGCTTGCCAACAAGATGCGCGCCTATTCCTTGCAGGATCAGGGCTTTGACACCGTCGAGGCGAACCACCGTCTGGGCTTCGAAGATGACGAGCGGGATTTTCGCATCGGTGCGGGCATCCTGCGGCAGATGGGGTTCTCCGCCGTTCGATTGCTGACCAATAACCCGCGCAAGATCGACATGATGGAAAGCTGCGGGCTGCATGTGACCGAACGCGTGCCGCTGAAGGTGGGTTTGACCGATCAGAACGCCGCTTATCTTGCGACCAAGGCGGCAAAGTCGGGGCATCTGCTGTGACGCCCTATGACATAGTGGCAGGCCCGTGGGGCGCGCGGTTTCTGGGGCGGCGCTTTCCCTGTTCGGTCGGGCGTGGCGGTGTCACCGGCGACAAGCGTGAGGGCGATGGCGCGTCGCCCATGGGCGTGCATGGGATCGTGGGGATGCTGTACCGGCCCGACCGAATCGCACGTTCGGAATTGCCCGACTGGGCCTTGCCGTTTGGTCCCGGTGATCTGTGGTCGGATGATCCGCGCGATGTCGATTACAATCTGATGGTCCGTGCGCCGCATGGGTTTGGCCACGAACGGCTAACTCGCGCCGATCCGCTGTATGACCTGATCCTGATCACCGATTGGAACTGGCCAAGATCGGTGCCGGGGCGGGGGTCTGCGATCTTTGTGCACAGCTGGCGCAGGCCGCGTTATCCGACGGCGGGCTGTATCGCCTTTGCGCGCGCCGATCTTTTGTGGATCGCCAATCGCATCCGGCACCAGACGCGGCTGATCATCCAGCCCTGACCCCTTTCCAAAACGCTTTGGATTGCCTAATCTGCCGCAAGGACCAAGGGGGGGAAAGTCATGGCACGGACGCCGTCAACCGCGGATGACGAAATCTTTGCGTTGCGCCTGAACCGCAGCGCGCCCGACCTGTGGCCGATGCTTGACGCGCTGTATGGCGACCACCCGGCCTATGACGCCTTTCGATCCAAACTGCTGAAAGCACTGCGCAAGGCGTGGCAGGACCGCCCAGCCGATCTGAAACGATTGGACCTGAAGCGCGATCTGGAACCTGACTGGTTTCAACGCCCCGACATGGCAGGGTATGTCTTCTACATCGACCGCTTTGCCGGGACACTGAAGGCGGTTCTGAACAAAGTTGATTACCTTCAAGATCTTGGCGTAACTTATGTGCATTTCATGCCCTGCCTGAAACCGCGCCCCGGTGACAGTGATGGCGGCTATTCTGTAATGGATTACCGCGCCATAAACCCCGCCTACGGCACAATGGACGATCTTCGGACAGTCTCCGCCGCTTTGCGCGAAAAGGGGATCTCGGTCTGCATCGATCTGGTGCTGAACCACACCGCCAAGGAACACGCCTGGGCGAAAAAGGCCGCTAAGGGGGATGCGAAACATCAGGACTATTATCTGATGTTCGACACCCCCGACCTTCCAAAGCGGTATGAAGAAACCTTGGTCGAGGTGTTCCCAGACAATGCCCCGGGCAATTTCACCCATTACCCGGATTTCGGCAAATGGGTCTGGACCACCTTCAACGAACACCAGTGGGATCTGAACTGGGCCAACCCGCAGGTGTTTCTTGAGATTGTCGAAATCATGCTGCACCTGGCCAATCAGGGTGTCGAGGTGATGCGGCTGGATGCCGTCGCCTTCATGTGGAAGCGGATGGGCACCCGCTGCCAATCTGAACCCGAGGTGCACATGATCCTGCAGGCATTGCGTGCGTGCAGCAGGATTGCGGCCCCAGCGGTCATCCATCTGGCCGAGGCGATCGTCGCCCCGGCCGAGATGCTGCCCTATCTGGGTCGCGGGCGGCACGACGGGAAAGAGGGCAACCTTGCCTATCACAACAGCCTGATGGTGCAGTTCTGGGGCGCATTGGCCACCCGCGATGTGCGCCTGATGACCCACGTTCTTGCCACACATTTCCCCGACCGTCTGACCAATGCGACCTATGCCACCTATATCCGCTGCCACGACGATATCGGCTGGGCGGTCACGGACGAAGATGCGGCGGCGTTGGGGATGACCGGGCATGGCCACCGCAGCTATTTGTCGGATTTTTACGAAGGATCGTTTCCGGGGTCTTTCGCGCGCGGCGCGTTGTTTCAGGTAAACGAAGCGACGGGCGACAAGCGGATTTCGGGCAGCTTCGCCAGTTTGGCCGGGCTGGAAAAGGCGCTTGCCGACGGGAACGACGCGGGCGCGGACCAGGCGGTGCAACGCATCCTGCTGGGCCATGCGGTCATTGCGGCGTTCGGCGGTATCCCCTTGATCTATATGGGGGATGAACTGGCGATGCTGAACGATTACAGCTATCTTGATGTCCCCGAACACGCCCATGACAGCCGTTGGGTTCACCGCCCCCGCATGGATTGGGCGGCGGCGGACACGCGTGCCGAGGGGTCAGGTCATGCGTCGCGCGTGTGGTTGGGGGTGCAGCACATTCTGGCGCGGCGCAAGGTGACGGCGGCCTTGCATGCGGCGCATCCGGTGCGGATCGTGGCAACGGAAAGCCCGCAGATCTTTGCCTTTCGTCGCGATGCACCGGCCGGCACATTGCTGTGCCTATTCAACTTTTCCGAAAGCTGGCAGCACATCCCCGAAGGTTTTGTTCGGGCAAATGGCGTGACGCAAATGCGGGACGAATTGTCGGGCCAACCGGTCCAGACGCATCACGGCAATATCGCCTTGCCGCCCTTTGCGCGGGTGTGGTTGGCCTGACCGTCAGCGCGGGCCATAATCCCGCGCGCCAAAGATGGCCGATCCGACACGGATATGCGTGGCGCCCGCAGCAATCGCCGCCACAAAATCGCCGCTCATGCCCATGGAAAGGCCGGTCAGGCCGACGCGGGCGGCCATCTGTGCCAACATGGTGAAATGGGGCGTCGAATCCTCGCCTTCGGGTGGGATGCACATCAGGCCGTAAAGGGGCAGGTCCATCGCCGTGCAGTCTTTCAGAAATCCGTCCAGATCGGCGGGCAGGACACCGGCCTTTTGCGGCTCTTCCCCGGTGTTCACCTGCACGAACAGGGTGGGGCAGCGTCCCCGGTCCTGCGCCAGACGGGCCAGCTTTTCGGCCAGCGACGGGCGGTCGACGGTGTGGATCGCGTCGAACAGATCGACGGCGACCTTTGCCTTGTTGGTTTGCAAGGGGCCGATCATATGCACGGCCACGGGGCCGAACCGGGCGCGCAGGTCGGGCCATTTGGCGGCCGCCTCTTGCACATAGTTTTCGCCAAACAGGCGGTGGCCGTCCTCCAGCACCGCCACGACACGTTCCAACGGTTGCACCTTGGACACGGCGATCAGTTGCACGGATGCGGGGTCGCGCGCCGCCGCGATGCAGGCCGCCGAGACGCGCTTCTTGATGTCATGCAGGGACATAGGCCACCTTCCTTTGCGCCTTTGGACCATAGGTCCTGGCGAAAGGAAAGCGGTCAGAAGGCGAAGACGACCCCCAGATCGTAACCCTCGACGTCGCGGGTGGTGTCACGGACGAAGCCACCCTTGACCTGCGCACCGCCGCCCAGATCGTAGGCCGCGCCCACGCCGATGGTCTTGCTGCCGTTGTCTGCGGTGGACGCGCCGTTGAAACCATCGTAATCCCCCGCCCATTCGGACGAGTCCGTGTAAAAAGCCGACAGGGTCAGCGCGTCGAGGGCATAGTCTGCGGACAGGGCAAGCTGGTTGAAGTCATACTCCACCGTGGGGAAATTGGCGCCGTCAAAAATCTCGACCGCGCCGGTGCCGGTGGTGTAGATCGCCTTCAGCGTCAGATCGCCAAGGTTCGCGGTCATGCCCAGAACAAGCTGGTTCATCGTGGGCAGGGGCGCGCCGGTAAAGTCGTTGCCATCGTTGTCGAGCAGTTCATACCCCAAGGCAAAGGTATAGTCGCCCATCACATAGCGCGCGGCGATGGAATAGGCGCGGGCGACGCGGAAATCCCCGCCGTCGCTGGGATTGGTGGCCGAGGCAAAAAACACCCAATCCCCCGCCGCATATTCATACAAGGCGGACGGATTCGAGGTTTCGTAGGTGGAAAAGTTTGCACCGTCAAAATCCAGATCGCCGCCGTTCGCCAGATAGATGATCTCGTTCTTTTCGTTCAGACCGGTATAGCCGACGGGCGAAACATGGCCTGCGGCGGCACCGGCCGCACCGTCGACATCGCCCATCGACAGTTTGCCGAAACTGCCGGTGATGAACACGCGGCCCGACAGACCCTCGTTCGCGGCAACGGCATTGTCGGCGCGGAAGGTCGCGCCAAAGGACAGGCCGCTGTCACTGTCACCCGACAGGGCAAAGCTGACGCGGGCACGGCTTGAAAATTCCAGATCGCCGGTGAAATCGTTCAGGACACCCATCCGGGCGTCGCCCGTCACCGCGACTTCGGCCCAGGCAGGGGCGGAAAGGGCAATCAGCACCGAGGTGGACAAAAGAAGGCGATGCATCTGCCGATATCCTTTTCGCATGATTAATAAATCTTAAGATAAAATCCTGCTTTAGGCAAAGTCACGTCTTTGATCCGGTTGAATGACCGTCGTTGGGTTGCAGCCAAGCAACAAATGCAAAAGGGCGGGCACAAGGCCCGCCCTTCGCATCAGACTGATCGGAAGGATCAGAACGAGAAGCTGACGCCGAGGTCGGCAACAGTGTTGGTGCCGTTGTCCACAACGCCGCCAACAACCTTGGCCGAACCGCCGAGGTCGTAGGCTGCGCCAAGGCCGTACACTTCAGTGCCGTTGTCGGCGTAGAAAGCGGTGACCGTGGTCGCGCCCGAGGTGTAGTCGGCGGATACGGCATAGGACAAGTCGGCATTGGTCGACAGATCCTTGACCACTGCCTTGAGCGACACTCCCGAGAACGAGCCGGTCACGCCCAGCGACGTTTGGGTTGCGTCCACAGCACCAACAACACCATCTTCGTAGCCCAAGGCGACCGAGAAGGAGTCGGTGGAATACTTCACAGCGACCGAGCCCGACGGGTTCGCGCCGGTCGGCTGGCCAACGCCCACACCGAACGTCAGACCGTTGGTGGAGTATTCGTAGTAGGCAGCAGTTTTGCTGGTGCCGATGTAGCCCATTTCGTTCAACGAGCCGAGGCCAGTCAGGCCAACGCCGGAAACGTTGCCAACCAGCGCGTCAGCAGCGCCGCCGACATCGCCCATGGTCAGTTTGCCGAAAGCGCCCGAGATGTACACGGTCGAGTCGCCGTTGGTGGTGCCGGTCGAGGTGCCGCCGTTGCCGCCGATTTGGTCGGCACGAACCGAAGCGCCGAACGTCAGGCCGCCGTCGGTTTCGCCCGAACCGGTGAACGTGATGCGGACGCGCGAGGTGAATTCGGTGTCGGTGCCGTTGTAGATCATGCCCATACGGGCAGCGCCGGTCGTGGTCAGTTCAGCAGCGGCGAAACCGGTCGATGCAACCAGCAGGGTCGTCGCAAGCAGGATCTTTTTCATTAGGAACACTCCATACCAAGTAAACGGATGAGCGGACCTAAACTCTATTTCCGCATGACGTATACCCCACAGTTGTATCTCATCCGACAATGCCGAAATGATGGTGCAACTGCGCCACAGTGCGTTGCGGCGTCGCACTGCGGCAAAACGCAGTCGGCGCTTGCTGAATGCTGGGGGCGATTCTATCCCTGACCCGTATCCTTGACCGAACGGGGCCGGACATGAGCGCTGCGATTGACAAGTTGATCCGTGATGCGCGGCGGGCGACGGCGTCGGGGCAAGGCCTGGCCGCGCGGGCACAATTGCTGGCGGCGCTGACGCGGTTTCCGGCAAATCAGCGGCTGGCGGCAGAACTGGTCGGGGTGCAGGCGCAAGTGTCCGGCCTGCCGGGCCGGGCGTTCGGGCGCGATCATGTGGCACGGCTGATGCGGATCAAAGCGACCACAGGCATCGCGGCAGCAATCGAAGATGCCGAAATCGCCGTGCGCCTGTGCCCCGCCAGCGCCTTTGCGCGCGGCGTCCTGGGTGCCCTGATGATCGAGGCGCGCCGCCCGGCGGATGCGATTCCCGCCCTGCGGGCCGCGCTGAAGATCGACCCTGCGTATCTTGAGGCGGCGGTGAATCTGGCCACCGCGCTGCGGCTGGTCGGTCAGGCGGCGGCGGCGGTAACGTTGCTGGACGATCTGCTGACGCGCCGCCCCGACTTTGCGCCCGCGCTGGATGCGCTGGCCGCAGTGTCCGGCGTTGTACCTGCCTTGGCGATGCCGGTGTGGGCGCGGCTGGCGAACCAGCGCCCCGACGATGTTGAGGTGCTGTTTCATCTGTCGGGCTGTCAGACGGCGGTGCAGGAGTTCGACGCGGCGGCGGAAACGTTGCGGCGGATGCTGATGATTGCGCCCGGCGACGTGCGGGCGTTGAACAATCTGGGCAACATCGAACTGGATGCGGGCCGGATCGACGCGGCGGCGGGACTGTTCGATGCGGCCATTCACGCGGCCCCCCGGTCGGGCCGTGGCTATTACAACCTTGGCCGCGCCGTTGACTTTGCGCCCGGTGATCCGCGCGTCGATGCCATGCGGGCCTTGGCCAAAGACCCTGCCCTGCCCACGGACGACCGGGTGCCGTTGCTGTTCGGTCTGGCCAAAGCGTTAGAGGATCAGGGCGATGTTGACGAAAGCTTTGCCCATCTGAATGCCGGGAACGATCTGCGGCGCAGCGGCATCGACTATAGCACGGCAGCGGATGCGGCCCTGCTGGACGATCTGCGCGCCCGGTTTCCCGCCAGCGCGCCGGGTCTGGGCCCGCAGGATTGCGCCGATGCCCCGCGTCGGGCGATCTTTATCGTCGGCATGATGCGATCCGGCACGACGTTGCTGGAACAGATCCTGTCATCGCACAGCGCCGTTCATGGGGCCGGAGAGTTAGACCATCTTGGTGCCGCTCTTGAACACGAGGTCGCCCAGACACAGGGGCCGCTGGGGCGTGATGCCCTGCTGCGGATTCGCACAGCTTATCTGTCAGCCATCGCCGCCCTGCCCGGTAACGCGCCGGTCGTGGTGGACAAGATGCCCGCGAATTTCCGCTTTGTCGGCCTGATCCGCAAGGCCCTGCCCGAGGCGCGCATCCTGCGCATGCGGCGCGATCCGGTTGCGGTATGCTGGTCGATTTACAAGACGCTCTTTACCAATGCGCGCATCGGTTACGCGTGGAGGCTGGACGAGGTGGTGGCTTATCACGACCTGTATGTCGCGTTCATGGCCGATATGCAGGCGCAATATCCGGGTGCCGTGCTGGATGTGGATTACAAGGCGCTGACCGAAACCCCGGAACCGGTGATCCGCGCGGTGCTGGATCATTGCGGCCTGCCGTTCGAGGTGGCTTGCCTGTCACCGCAGGACAACACCCGCGCCATCCGCACCGCCAGCCTGCGGCAGGTGCGCAGCGGGATTTATACCGGCAGCACGTCGCGGTGGAAGGGGTTTGAACGCCACCTTGCCCCGCTGATCACCCATTTCAACGCCACAAACTGAAAAGAGCGGGCACAAGGCCCGCTCTTTCCATATCGTGCTGTCCGGGAGGATCAGAACGAGAAGCTAACGCCGAGGTCGTAGGACGGCTCGCCCGAGGTTTTGTTCTCAACATAGCCGCCGACAACCGAAGCACCGCCGCCGAGGTCATAGGCAGCGCCCAGACCGTAGGCTTCCACGCCGCCCAGTTCTTCGTCGTCGTTGTAGAACGCGGTCAGGGTCAGAGCGTCCATGCTGTAGTCAACCGACACGCCCATTTGCGAACCGTCGACGCCGCCCGAAGCTTCACCGTAGCGGGCTTTGACAGTCACAGCACCGAAGGTCGCGTTCGCGCCAACGATGATGTGGTCGGTGTCATCGCCGTCATCTTCGTAACCCAGAGCGAACGAGTAGTCGCCCATGGCGTACGACACGGCAGCCGACATGGCCACATCGCCGTCACGCGGGTTGGTCGCCGACAGGTAGAAGCCCAAATCGCCAGTGGAGTACTCGTACAGAGCATCCGAACCACCGTCGCCGTTGGCGATGAAGGTCGACTCGTTGTAATCGCCCAAACCGGTCAGGCCAACGCCCGAGATGTGGCCGACAGCAGCGTTCGCAGCGCCATCAACGTCGCCCATCGACAGTTTGCCGAAAGCGCCCGAGATGAACACGGAACCGGCCGAGCCGTCGTCGTTGGCTTCGTCAGCATTGTCAGCGCGGAAAGAAGCGCCGAATGCCAGGCCGCCATCGGTTTCGCCGGCCAAGTTGAACACGACACGAGCGCGGCTGGTGAACTCAACGTCCCCGCCTTCGGTCGAGATAACACCCATACGAGCGGAGCCCGACAGGGTCACTTCGGCAGCGGCGAAGCCAGCGGTGCCGACCAGAACAGTGGTCGCAAGAAGAATCTTTTTCATCGTTTTCCCTCGTTGTCTGTAAGGAACGCCCAACCCAGGGGACTCCGGATTGGGGATGTCCTGTTATTCTTTCTTAACGCCCCGGATTGCAACGATGAGGCGTTAACCTGTCTTAATGTCGGGCAGTTTGGTGCAGGTTTGCCACAGTCTGCCGCAGCCGCCCCGCGTTGGGCCGGAAAACCGGGCCGCGCAACCGCCGGGGCGGGGGGATCAAAGCCAAAAAGCCTTGGCACGCCTTGGCCGCTGGGCTAGACAACAGGCAATAAGGTAACCGGGGGACCGCATGAACCTGCATCGCTTGGCACAAGTCGCGCTGGTCGGCGGCCTGATCGTTTCGCTTTCGGCCTGTGGCAGCGGCATCGCCAGTGGTGACAGCGGCCTGTTCCGGCGCGGCGGATCGACGATTCCATCAGAACAGCAGCTTGACCGGAAAGAGCGTGCGGATGCACAACGCGCCGCCCTTGCCCGTGCCAGTGGGGAAGATAAGAAGCGGTCGACGATCTGGGATCTGTTCGGCAACGCCGACAATCCGAACACCACTGTCGAGGTGAACAAGTATCTGTGGCAGGCCAGCCTTGATGTGCTGAATTTCCTGCCGGTTCAGTCGGTTGATCCCTTTACCGGGGTGATCGTCACCGGATATGGCACACCGCCCGGTGGTGGCCGGTCGTATCGCGCCACGATCTATGTGCAAGACCCGGCGCTGGACGCACGGTCGCTGAAGGTGGCGCTGCAAACCAGCGGTGGCGGGGCGGTTGCGCCCGAAACTTCCCGCGCGATCGAGGATGCGATCCTGACCCGCGCGCGCCAACTGCGCATTCAGGACAGCAAACTGTAGCACTTGGCGCTGTTGCAGGGTCAGAACTGGGGTGCCGCCCCAGACCCTGGGATATTTGCGCCAAGATGAAAGGGCAAAGGCTGGACCCCCTGTGCCGCCCGGTGTAATCCGCACGGGTCCTGCACGAGATGAGGCCGAGAATGTCGCGTTACGATCCTGCCGTCACCGAACCGAAATGGCAAACCGCCTGGGAGGCGGACGGCACCTTTACCGCGCGGCGCGATCCGGCCAAGCCGAAGTATTACGTGCTGGAGATGTTCCCCTATCCGTCAGGGCGCATCCACATGGGGCATGTGCGCAACTACACGATGGGCGATGTGGTGGCACGCTACAAATCCGCCGCCGGGTTTTCTGTGCTGCATCCGATGGGCTGGGATGCCTTTGGCATGCCCGCCGAAAACGCCGCGATGGAACGGGGCGGCCACCCCAAGGACTGGACCTATTCCAACATCGCCGACATGCGCGCGCAGATGAAACCGCTGGGCCTGTCGATTGACTGGAGCCGCGAGTTTGCGACCTGCGATCCCGAATATTACGGCCAGCAGCAATCCATGTTCATCGACATGATGGACGCGGGCCTGATCTACCGCAAGAACGCGGTGGTGAACTGGGACCCGGTCGACATGACCGTGCTGGCGAACGAACAGGTGATCGACGGGCGCGGCTGGCGGTCGAACGCGCTGGTGGAACGGCGCGAGTTGACGCAATGGTTTTTCCGCATCTCTGACTATTCCGGCGAACTGCTGGACGCGCTGGAGACGTTGACCGACTGGCCCGAAAAGGTGCGCCTGATGCAGGCGAACTGGATCGGCAAGTCGCGCGGGCTGCAATTCGCCTTTACCACCACCGGCGCGCCCGAAGGCTTTGACCGGTTGGAGGTGTATACGACCCGGCCCGACACGCTGCTGGGCGCGTCCTTTGCCGCGATCAGCCCCGATCACCCGCTGGCCAAGCATCTGGAACGCCACGATCCCGCGCTGGCCGAATTCGTCGCAGAATGTCGTCGTATCGGCACCAGCGAAGAGGCGTTGGAAAAGGCCGACAAGCGGGGGTTGGACACGGGCATCCGTGTTCTGCATCCCTTTGACAACGCGGTGCAATTACCGGTCTATATCGCGAACTTCATCCTGATGGACTATGGCACAGGGGCGATTTTCGGCTGCCCCGCCCATGACGCGCGGGATTTTGAATTCGCCACGAAATACGGCCTGCCGATCCCGCCCGTCTTTGTCGCCGAAGGCGCGGACGAGGCAGCGCTGACCGAGGCGTTCGTTCCGATGAAATCCGAACGCGTGCGCTATCTGCGCGGTTTTGCCGGGGCCGAGGTGCAGACCGGCGACGAAGCCATCGCCGCCGCCATCGCGTTTTGCGAAGAGCGCGGCGTCGGACGCGGCGTGACCAACTATCGCCTGCGCGACTGGGGCATTTCCCGCCAACGCTATTGGGGCTGCCCGATTCCGGTCGTGCATTGCGCCACCTGCGGCGTGGTGGCCGAGGCCAAGGAAAACCTGCCCGTCCGTCTGCCCGATGATGTGACCTTTGACCAACCCGGCAATCCGCTGGACCGCCACCCGACCTGGCGCACTTGCACCTGCCCGAAATGCGGCGGCGCGGCGCGGCGCGAGACGGACACGATGGATACCTTTGTCGATTCAAGCTGGTATTACGCGCGCTTCACTTCTCCCCATGCCGCGACACCGACGGATGCGGCAGACGCGGACTATTGGATGAACGTCGACCAATACATCGGCGGGATCGAGCATGCGATTCTGCACCTGCTGTATTCCCGCTTCTTCGCCCGCGCGATGCACAAGACCGGTCATCTGCCTGCCAAGGCAATCGAGCCGTTCAACGCCCTGTTCACCCAAGGCATGGTCACGCACGAGATTTACCTGACCCGCGATGCCGCCGGTCGCCCGGTCTACCACCTGCCCGAAGACGTGACCGACGGAAAGCTGGCCGACGGAACGGCGGTGGAAATCATCCCTTCGGCCAAGATGTCGAAGTCGAAAAAGAACGTCGTCGATCCGGTCAGCATCATTCAGGCCTTTGGCGCCGACACCGCGCGCTGGTTTGTCATGTCAGACAGCCCGCCCGAACGCGATGTGGAATGGACTGCGTCGGGGGCCGAAGCATCCTACAAACACTTGAACCGCGTCTGGCGCATCGCGTCGGACATCGCGGCATCCGATACGCCCGCAACGGCGGATGACCTTCCCCTGGCCCGCGCCACCGCCAAGGCGATTGACGAGGTGACAAAGGGGATCGAAGGGTTCGCCTTCAACAAGGCCATCGCCAAGCTGTATGAATTCACCAACACGCTGCAAAAGTCGCAGGCCGGAACGGCGGCGCGGCGGGATGCGATGAAGGTGATGGCACAACTGATCCAGCCGATGACGCCGCATCTGGCCGAAGAGGTGTGGCAGATGCTGGGCGGCGAGGGGCTGGTGGCCCGCGCGCCGTGGCTACAGGCCGACCCCGCGCTGCTGATCGAGGACACCGTGATCCTGCCGATCCAGATCAACGGCAAGCGCCGCGCGGAAATCAGCGTGCCGCGCGATATGCCCGCGGCAGAGGTTGAAAAGATCGCACTGGCCAACGATGATGTGGTGAAGTTTCTGGCCGGTCAGCCGGTGAAGAAGCTGATCGTCGTTCCGGGGCGTATCATCAATGTCGTCGTCTGACCGCCGCACCCTTTTGTGCCTGCTGGCCGGGCTGCCTTTGGCGGCCTGCGGCTTTTCCCCGGTCTATGCGCCGGGCGGCCCCGCCGCCGCCTTGCGCGGCCGCATCCGGGTGGACGCGCCGACAGATCGGAACGGTTTTGACTTTGTCGAACGGCTGGAGGAACAGCTTGGCCGACCGCAGGCCCCCATCTACGATCTGTCCTACACCATCAAGACCAACCAGATCAGCGTCGGCATCACCCCTGACAACGACATCACCCGCTACAACCTGACGGGCCGCGTCGATTGGTCGGTGACCGACCGCACCAGCGGTGCGCGGGTGGCAGGGGGAACGGCGGAAAGCTTTACTTCGTTCTCGGCCACCGGTTCGACCGTGGCTGGCCTTGCTGCCGAAGAGGATGCCGGCCTGCGCCTGATGCGCATCCTTGCCGATCAGATCGTGACACAGATCGCCGCAACCGCGCCGGGCTGGGCCGGATGATCCTGAAAGGGATCGAGGCGACACGCTATTTCGCCAAGCCCGATCCGGGAAAGGCGGGCCTGCTGATTTTCGGTGCCGACACAATGCACGTTGCCCTGCGGCGGCAAGAGGTGATCGCCGCCCTGATTGGACCGCAGGGCGAATCGGAAATGCGGCTGGCCCGAATGGCAGGGGCCGATCTGCGACGTGATCCTGCGATGCTGCTGGATGCGATCAAGGCCCAAGGTTTTTTCCCCGGCCCGCGTGTCGCGTTTGTCGAAGATGCGACTGATTCGCTGACCCCGCTGATCGACGCCGCGCTGAAGGACTGGAAACCGGGCGATGCGCAGATCGTGGTGACGGCTGGCAACCTGACCGGCAAGGCCGCGCTGAAAAAGCTGTTCGACAGCCATCCTTTTGCCTATTGCGCCGGTCTGTACGACGATCCGCCGGGGCGAGAAGAGATCGAGGCGGCCTTGGCCAAGGCGGGCCTGACCAACATCGACCGAGAGGCTGCAACCGATCTGACCGTGCTTGCCCGTGCCTTGGACCCCGGCGATTTCCGGCAGATGCTGGAAAAGATCGCGCTTTATAAATATCAGGACACCGCCCCCCTGACCCCGACCGAGGTGGCGGCCCTTGCCCCCGCCACCATCGAGGCCGAGGTGGACGATCTGATCCACGCCGTCGCCGATCAGCGCCGGACGGACATCGCGGCCCTTGTCCGACGGCTTGAGGGGCAAGGCACCAGCCCCGTCACCTTGTGCATCATGGCGTTGCGCCATTTCCGCACCCTACACGCGGCAACCTGCGATCCGGGCGGCGTGTCATCGGGCATGGGCAAGGCGCGGATCAACTTCAAGATGCGCGACGCGATGCAGCGGCAGGCCCAGAACTGGGGCCGTGACAAGCTGGAGGCCGTGCTGTCATTGCTGGTGGAAACTGATTTGACGCTGCGGTCATCGTCCCGCGCGCCGGGCATGGCATTGATGGAGCGGGCCTTGGTTCGGATCGCGATGATCAGACTGTAACCCGTTCGTAACCAGTGGCCCTGTCCGACCGTATCTTGAGGCCCCGATGACCCGACTGCCCCACGCACGCCAGCTTTTGCGTATGGTCGGCCCTGCAATGGGACCGGCCCACGCACCCGAAGTGCTGCGCGCCGCGATTGGGGCGGGACTAGGCCTTGTGCTGTGCGATCTGTTGCTGTGGGTCATGGTCGGCGACACCGGCGTATTTGAACGTGTGGTGCTGATCGCGCCCTTTGGTGCATCGGCTTTTCTTATTTTCACCGTTCCGAACAGCCCATTGGCGCAGCCGTATTCCGTGGTCATCGGCAACACGCTGTCAGCGCTGATCGCGCTTGGTTTGGTCCATCTGGTGCCTGCCGCTTTGCCTGCTGCCGGTCTGTCGGTCGCATTCGCGATTGCGGCAATGGCCGTCGCCCGCGCACTTCATCCGCCCGCAGGGGCCGTGGCACTGGCCATTGCATTGGTTGGGCCGGATCAGGGGGCGATGTTTGCGCTGAACCCCGTTCTGACGGGATCGGTTGTGCTGGTTCTGCTGGGCACGGTGTGGAACCGGGCGACGGGGCGGGTCTATCCGTTTCGCCAACCCGTCCAGCAAGGGCCGCATGGCACACCCGATGCACGGCCTGACCGCAGGCTGGGGCTGGGACCGGGCGATCTGGCCGGAATTCTGGACCGGTTGCGCATGGCGCAGAACATCGGCGTCGAAGATCTTGCCCGCGCCATCAGTGCTGCGGAAACCGAGGCTACGGCGCGTCAGTTGGGCGGTTTGACGGCGGGCGATGTCATGTCGCGCCATCTGGTCACGCTGTTTCCCGACACGCCCTTTGACCATCTGGCCGACCTGTTCACCCGCCACCGGTTTCACACCCTGCCCGTCATCCACCCCGATGGCAGCTATCTGGGTCTTGTCCCGCAACTCGCCCTGCTGCGACCCGAGGCCAGGGGGATGACCGCTGCGGCATTGGTCGAACCCGGTATCGAAAGCGTCTCGCCCGCCACCGGCTTTGCGCCGCTGATCGACCTTTTGGCGGATGGCCGCCAACAGGCGGTTCCGGTTGTCGATGCGGGGCGTTTGGTCGGGTTGATCACCCGGTCGGACATGATCGCCTTGCTGGCGCGGCGCCTGCGCAGGGGTTGATTTCACTTGACCTAACCCCGCAGTCGCCGGACGGTCACCGCCAAAGGATGCGCCCCATGACCAACAGCTTTGCCGCCCTGCACCACGCCTGCGCCGCCCTTGGCACACGGCTGTTCACCATCACCGTGCAGGACACGGCCCACGACCTTGCCCGCCGCGCCTATACCTCGCACCCCGTCGAATATCCGACGCAAGGCACCAAACCGCTGACACGCGACGGCTGGTACGATCACTGCATCGGGGGCAAGCAGACGTTCGTTGCGAACACGGTGCCGGAATTTGCGCGGTATTTCTTTGATCATGCGCTGATCACCTCGCTTGGTCTGGGGTCTTGCATCAACATCCCGCTGATCGCAGACGATGGCACGGTGGTGGCCACGATCAACCTTCTGGCGGAAGAGCATCATTTTACCCCTGACCGCCTTTCCGCCTATGAAACGCTGGTCGCAGCCCATCGCCCCGCTTTGCTGTCGGACATTGCGGTCCCCCCATCCTGACCCTGCGGTGAGCCGCCATGGCCTTTACCCTGCGCCAATTGCAGTTCTTTGTCGCCGCAGCCGAGGCGGGGTCTGTCTCGGGCGCGGCACGCGCACTGTCCATCAGCCAGTCCTCGGTGACCGAGGCTATTCGCGCGCTGGAAGATGATCTGGGCGTGTCGCTGTTTGACCGTCAGGCGCGCGGGCTGCTGATCACCCACAAAGGCAGCGCCTTCCTGCGCCATGCGCGACAGATCCTTGCGGATGTCGCCACCGCCCGCACCGCCTTTCGGGACGAGGCGGAAACGGCCACGGGGCGGCTGTCGCTGGGGGTCACGTCGCTGGTGGCGGGCTATGTGCTGTCTGACATCCTGTCACGCTTTCGCCGCGCCTATCCGCAGGTTGAACTGAGCGTGATCGAGGATAACGGCGATTATCTGCAACACCTGCTGATCGGGGGCGAGCTGGATGTCGCCGTCCTGCTGACGTCGTCGGTCAAGGATCGCATGGCGCTGCATGTGGAAACGCTGCTGGTGTCGCCCTATCGGCTGTGGCTGCCCTTGGGCCACCCGCTGGCGCAGCAAGAGGCAATCGCGCTGGACGAACTGGCAGGTCAGCCGCTGATACAGTTGATGGTGGACGAGATCGAGGAATCCACCCGCAGCCTTATGGGCGCCTTGGCGGTCAAACCCGAAATCGCGTTTCGCACCCGCTCGGTCGAGGCGGTGCGGTCGCTGGTCGCCACCGGGGCGGGCCTGGCCATTCTGCCCAGCCTTGTCTATCGCCCCTGGTCGCTGGAAGGCGACCGGATCGAAATCAGGGATGTGTCGGGCGATCTGCCATCGGTGCAGGTCGGGCTGGCGTGGCGCAAGGGCGCACCGCTGGCCCCGCCCGCACTGAACTTTGTCCGGGCGGCACAAAGTGCGATTCCGACGCGGTGATCATCGCTTGGTGCGGGCCACGTCCATCACCCAATACACCTTGCCACCGTTGCCGATGGTGACCGAAATCCCGATGTCCCGCAGCGACGGGTCGATGATCGCGGCCCAATGCGGCGGCGAGTTGCGCCAGATCTCGGCCGCCGACGACACCGCGTGCTGGCGGGTATAGGCGATGTTTTCATTGCCGGCCTTCAACCGGTAACCGGTCGCCTTGATCCGCTTGCCAAGCGCCGGGCCACCGGGGCGGGTGTGGGCAAAGAAATCGCGCAATGCCATGTCGCAGGCATGGGCGTCTGCAGCCTTGTCCAGCTTGGCCGACCGCGCATAGGGGCGCGCGCCATGTGCCTTGCGCTGCACGTTGATCCAGTCAAGCAGTTGCGATTCAAGCGTTGCTGCCGTTGCGGGTTGCTGGCACCCGCCCGGCAGACTTGCTGCACGGGCGTCGGTTGCATGAACCGCAAACGCCAACAGGACGGCCGCTATAGGGTGAAACCTGCGCATTCCTGTGCCCTTGATTATGAAATCTACCCGCACATAGCCGCGCCGCATGGCGAAAACTTGGCGGGATTTGGCCCGACACGCACGATCTACCCATCGGAAAAACCGAAACCTCGTATCACCTTTTTGATATTGCGAAACGGCAATGCTTGCCTACGCTGCGCTTATGACCGGAAAACGGCGTCCCGCACGCTTGGGCGGGCCATTCACAGGGAGATTTCAGCATGACAGCCATACGAACATTGAAACTGATGGGGACGGCCACGCTGGCGGTCATGACCGGGCTTTCGCCCGCCATGGCCCAGATGACCGCCATTGGCGCAGGCGAGGGCGAACTCAGCATCGTCGCATGGGCAGGCTATGTCGAACGCGGCGAAACCGACCCTGCGTTTGATTGGGTAACCAAGTTCGAAGAGGCGTCGGGCTGCAAGGTCAGCGTCAAGACCGCCAACACGTCGGACGAGATGGTCGCCCTGATGAACGAGGGCGGTTTTGACCTTGTCACCGCATCGGGCGATGCGTCGCTGCGGCTGATTTCGGGCAAGCGGGTGCAGCCGATCAACACCGATCTTATCCCGTCCTGGTCCACGATCGACGACCGCCTAAAAGATGCGCCCTGGCATACCGTGGACGGCATGCATTACGGCGTGCCCTACATGTGGGGGCCGAACGTGTTGATGTACAACACCGAAGTGTTCAAGGAACCGCCGACGTCGTGGAACGTGGTCTTTGAACCGATGGACCTGCCCGATGGCAAGCCGAACAAGGGCCGCGTGCAGGCGTATGACGGCCCGATCCATGTGGCCGATGCGGCGCAATACCTGATGTTCCACAAGCCGGAACTGGGCATCACCTCGCCCTACGAGCTGAACGAGGATCAATACAAGGCCGCGCTGGACCTGCTGCGCGTGCAGCGTGATCTGGTCAGCCGCTATTGGCATGACGCGTTCATCCAGATCGACGATTTCAAGAACGAGGGTGTTGTCGCATCCGGATCGTGGCCGTTCCAGGTGAACCTGTTGAAGGGCGAAGGTCTGCCTGTCGCATCCACCATCCCGCAGGAAGGCGCCACCGGTTGGGCCGACACCACCATGCTGCATGCCGAGGCGGCCCATCCGAACTGCGCCTATATGTGGTTCGACCATCAGCTTGCTTCGAACCTGCAGTCGGACCTGTCGGTGTGGTTCGGGGCCAACCCGTCCGTTCCTGCCGCCTGCACCGATGGGCGCGGGATGCAAACCGCCGAGGGCTGCACGGCCAACGGTCTGGATGATTTCGACAAGATCCGGTTCTGGACCACCCCTGTGTCAACCTGTGCCCAAGGGGAATGCGTGCCCTATTACCGCTGGGTGTCCGACTACATCGGCGTGATCGGCGGCCGCTAAGACCATCGGGGCCCCGCGCACCGGGGCCCCCTTATCCCCCTTGCATACCGCCCCGCGCTTGCGGGGTGCAAATCCCCTTTTCCCTGAAAGCTGCCATGACCCCTACTGTCGAATTCGCCAATGTCTCGCGCCATTTCGGCACTGTCCGTGCGGTGGATGGGGTGGATCTTACCATTGCCGAAGGGTCTTTCTTTGCGATGCTCGGCCCGTCGGGGTCGGGCAAGACCACCTGTCTGCGGCTGATCTCGGGGTTCGAAAAGCCGACCGGCGGGGCCATCCGCATCTTTGGGCAGGATGTCAGCGACATCCCCCCCAACCGGCGCAACGTGAACACGGTGTTTCAGGATTACGCGCTGTTTCCGCATATGAATGTGCGCGACAACGTTGCCTACGGCCTGATGGTCAAGGGCGTGGACCGGCGCATCCGCTATGCCAAGGCCGACGAGATGTTGGCGCTGGTCAAACTGGACAGCTACGGCGACCGCAAGCCTGCGCAACTGTCGGGCGGTCAACGCCAGCGCGTGGCGCTGGCCCGCGCCCTGGTCAACGAACCGCGGGTGCTGCTGCTGGACGAACCGCTTGGCGCGCTGGACCTGAAACTGCGCGAGGCGATGCAGGACGAGCTTAAGGCGCTGCAACAGCGCCTTGGAATCACCTTTGTCTTTGTCACCCATGATCAGGGCGAGGCGCTGTCGATGGCCGACAGTCTGGCCGTGTTCAACAATGGCAAAATCGCCCAGATCGGTACACCGCAGGATGTCTATGCCCGCCCGCGCACCCGGTTTGTGGCCGATTTTGTCGGATCATCCAACGTGCTGCCGCCCGACGTGACGCGCGCGTTCGGCGGTCCCGCTTCGTGGTCGTCCCTGCGGCCCGAGGCGCTGCGTATAACGCCCGCGGATGGCGTGGCGCTGTCGGGCACCGTGACGGGCAGCCGCTTTCTGGGCGCAGGGTCGCGCGTGACCATCGCCACCACCGGCACCGAAATTGCCGTCCACCTGCCCGGCGGTCAGCCCGTGCCCGACACAGGCGCGATCGTGGGCATAGGGTTTGACCCCGCCGCCCTGCATGTGATGGACGGCGCATGACACCAGCACCCGCCATATTGCCCGAACGCGGGCTTGCAGACCGCCTGACCGCGATCTTCTGGCGGCATCCGCGCCTGCTTTTGGCGATTCTGGTCGGCCCGCCCTTGCTGTGGCTGGGGGTGATCTATCTGGGGTCGCTGCTGGCGCTGCTGCTGCAAAGCTTTTATTCCATTGACGAATTTTCGGGGCTTGTGGTCGAAGAATTCACCCTGAAAACCTATGCCGAACTGTTCCGCCCGCAGAATTTCGACATCATCCTGCGCACGCTGCTGATGTCCGCCAGCGTCACCATCGGCTGTGCCGTCATCGCCTTTCCCATCGCCTATTATGCCGCCCGTTATGCCAAGGGGCGGTGGAAGGCGGTGTTCTATCTGGGCGTCATGCTGCCGCTGTGGTCGTCGTATCTGGTCAAGGTCTACGCGTGGAAGCTGATCCTTGCGAAAGAGGGGATCATCACATGGGCCACGGACGCCATCGGCGCGGGGTTCATCCTGAACGCGGTGCTGGCGCTGCCGGGGATTGGCGGCAATTCATTGTCCACCAGTTTTCTGGGCACCTTCATCGTCTTTGTCTATGTCTGGCTGCCCTACATGATCCTGCCCATGCAGGCATCGTTGGAGCGGGTTCCGACCTCGATGCTTGAGGCATCGGCAGACCTGGGTGCCACGCGCGCGCAGACGTTCCGCACGGTAACGCTGCCGCTGGCCTTGCCGGGGGTGATCGCGGGGTCGATCTTCACGTTTTCGCTGACGATGGGGGATTACATCATTCCGCAGATCGTCGGCACCTCGGCCCGGTTCATCGGGTTGGCGGTGTATCAGTTGCAGGGCACCGCCGGAAACCTGCCGCTCGCCGCCGCCTTTGCCGTCGTGCCCATTGTGATCATGCTGGTCTATCTGTGGCTGGCCAAGCAGAAGGGGGCGTTCGATGCACTCTGACCGCGCCAGCATCGGGTTGCGCCTTGCGGCCATCGGGGGGCTGTTGTTCCTGCACCTGCCGATCCTGCTGATCTTCCTTTATGCCTTCACCACCGAAGAACGCAGCTATCAGTTCCCGCCCCCGGGTCTGACGACGCAATGGTTCGCCGTGGCGTGGAACCGCGCCGACATCTGGCCGCCGCTGTACCTGTCGTTGCAGGTGGCGACCGTGTCTACGGCGCTGGCGATGGTGCTGGGGTCGCTTGTCGCTGCCGCCATGGCGCGGACATCGTTTTTCGGGCGCGAACAGATATCCCTGCTGATCATCCTGCCCATCGCCCTTCCCGGTGTAATCACCGGCATGTCGTTGCGGTCGGCATTCTCGATGATGGATATCCCGTTTTCGACATGGACCATCATCCTTGGCCACGCGACCTTTTGCATCGTCATCGTCTACAACAACGCGGTCGCCCGGTTTCGCCGTCTGTCGGGCGGCATATTGGAGGCGTCCGCCGATCTGGGTGCCAATGCGTTTCAGACCTTTCGCCACGTCCTGTTGCCCAACCTTGGCACCGCCCTGCTGGCAGGGGGGATGCTGGCCTTTGCCCTGTCTTTTGACGAGGTGATCGTGACCACCTTTACCGCTGGCCAGCAAAGCACCCTGCCGATCTGGATGTTGCAGGAACTGGTGCGCCCGCGTCAGCGCCCCGTGACAAACGTCGTCGCCATCGTCGTCTTTGCGGCGACCTTTCTTCCCATCCTCGCCGCCTATTACCTGACCCGTGGCGGGTCGGAAACCGCAGGCGCAGGCAAATGACACCGGAGGTTTTCATGGATACCGCACCTATGACCATCGCCACGCAGCTTTTGATCGGGTCCAGCTTTGAGGCGGGGCAAGAAGCGCGCGAACAGGTTCTGAACCCGCGCACCGGTGCCCTGATCCTTGAGGTGCCAGAGGCATCGACCGCCCAGGTGGACCGTGCCGTCGCCGCCGCGCGCAAGGCATTCCTGTCGTGGTCACGCACCACACCATCGGAACGGTCCGCCGCCTTGCTGCGCATCGCTGACCGGGTCGAGGCAGAGGCGGACAGTTTCGCCGCGCTTGAGGCGTTGAATTGCGGCAAGCCGATCAACGCCGCCCGCAATGACGAAATTCCCGCGATTGTGGACTGTTACCGCTTTTTCGCGGGTGCCGTCCGCTGTCAGACCGGATCGGTGGCAGGGGAATATCTGGCGGGTCACACGTCGATGATCCGCCGCGATCCGATTGGCGTCGTGGCATCAATTGCGCCGTGGAACTATCCGCTGATGATGATGGCGTGGAAGCTTGGACCCGCCATCGGCGGCGGCAATACGGTGGTGTTCAAGCCGTCCGAACAAACGCCGCTGACCGCGCTGAAAATGGCGCGCATCCTGGCCGAAGAACTGCCCGAAGGGGTGGTCAGCGTCATTGCCGGGCGCGGGCAGACGGTGGGGAACTATCTGATCAACCATCCCGGCGTGGACATGATTTCGTTAACGGGCGACGTGGCGACCGGGAAAAAGATGCTGGATGCCGCCGCCAAGACGGTCAAGCGCACCCATCTGGAACTGGGGGGCAAGGCCCCGGTGATCGTGTTCGATGACGCCGATGTGGCCGAGGTGGTCGATGGCCTGCGCGCCTTTGGCTATTACAACGCAGGGCAGGATTGCACCGCCGCCTGCCGCATCTATGCGGGCAAAAAGATTTATGACCGGCTGGTGGCCGATCTGACCAGTGCCGTGTCTTCGATCACCCTGGGGGCCGAGGATGACACCACAAACGAGATTGGCCCGCTGATCAGCCTGCGCCAGCGCGACCGCGTGGCCAGTTTCGTGAACCGCGCCCGCGAATTGGCGCATGTGCAGGTGACAACGGGCGGCGAGGTGATGACCGACGGTTTCTATTACCGCCCCACCGTCATCGCAGGCGCGCGTCAGGAAGATGAGATTGTGCGACGCGAGGTGTTTGGCCCGGTGGTTTCCATTACCCCGTTTGCGGACGTGGATACGGCGGTCGATTGGGCCAACGACAGCGACTATGGCCTTGCGTCATCAGTCTGGACCCGCGACGTGGGCCGCGCCATGGGCACCGCCGCCCGCCTGCGATATGGCTGCACCTGGGTGAACACGCATTTCATGCTGGTCAACGAAATGCCCCACGGCGGGTTGAAGCAATCCGGCTATGGCAAGGACATGTCATCCTACGCGCTGGAGGATTACACCGTCGTGCGGCATGTCATGGTGAAGCACGGGTAACCAAGCGTTCGCCAAGGGGTTGTTTCAGTATCCGCCGAAGCGCCGGGGAGTGCATAAAGAGTATCTTCGGTCCGCCTCACCTTTTGAATTGGCCCGCTCATGTGGATGGTGATCCTTGCAGGGGGATCATTTGCAGGACATCGGGTTGAGGTGGGGTACGCCTGATAAGGACAACGCCGGAACCAGCCCGAAGCACATGGTCGCGGTCGTTGGGTTAATAAAACGCACGTTTACCGATACTTAGGAAGGATTTCTACCACGTTAGATTGCAAAGCTGCCTACATCAAGTTGCGTCCAGCACCCCGCCCCGCCCACCGACCGGTGGCCCAGCACGCGGTCAGCAGGTAGCCGCCGGTGGGGCCTTCCCAGTCCAGCATTTCGCCACAGGCGAATACGCCGGGTAGGGCGCGCAGCTCCAGATCGTCGGTCAGGGCGGCGCGGGTGATGCCGCCTGCGACGGAAATCGCTTCGTCCAGCGGGCGGGGGCCGGTGTGGACGATGGGCAGCGCCTTGATTGACTGCACAACGGCGATCCCGCGACCGAATTCCTGCACCAATCCCACCGCCACCGGCGACAGACCCAGTTTGCGCAGGCGGTTGGCAACCGTCTCGCCGGGTTTCATCCGCGCCAGCCGGTCCGCGATCTGATCGACGGTCACATCCGGCATCAGGTCCACCGTAAGGGCGGCACCCTCGCGCAGCGCGCGGCTGACTGCATAGATCCCACCGCCTTCCAGCCCGCGCGCAGAAATGACGAACTCCCCACGCTCCACCTGCCCGCCCGCCATCAGCGCGGCCCCCTTGACCGGTGATCCGAAATGGCGGGCCATGTGCGGCGTCCAATCCACTGTGAAGCCCATGTTCGCGGGACGAAAAGGCGCGATATCCACGCCCTTTTCCCGCAGCCACGGTACCCAGGCGGCATCAGAGCCAAGGCGCGACCAACTGGCCCCGCCCAATGCCAGCACCGTGACGCGCGGATGCAGGACGACATGGCCCTGCGGTGTGTCGAACGCAAATCCCATGCCGTCAAAGCCCGTCCAACGCCAGCGCAGGCGCAGATCCACCCCTGCCGCCGCCAGCCGCACCAACCACGCCCGCAACAGGGGCGAGGCTTTCATCGCAACCGGAAACACCCGCCCCGACGATCCAGTGAACACGTCCTGCCCCAAGGCACGGCACCAGTCTTGCACCTGCGTCGGGCCGAATTCGGCCAGCATCGGCGACAGCCACCCCGCATCGTACTGCGCGCCAAACGCGGCCAGCGGTTCATCCTTGGTGACGTTCAGCCCGGATTTCCCGGCCATCAGGAATTTGCGGCCCGCGCTGGATTTGGCTTCGGCCACCACGACGCGGTGCCCGGCGGCAGCCAATTCCTCTGCCGCCATCAGCCCGGCAGGCCCGGCCCCGATCACCAGCGCATCCATGGCTTGCCCCCAATCGCATCCCGCACCATCCTGTGCCAACAAACGCCGCAAAGGACAACATGGACGACGACGCGCCCACCCCGATCTGCCCGCTGTGCCTGCGCCCCATTCCGCAAGGGGTGCCGCAAAGCCTGCACCATCTGATCCCTAAACTGAAAGGCGGCCGCAAAGGCCCGCAGGTCTTGCTGCACGACATCTGTCACAAGGAAATTCACGCCCGCTACAAGGAAAGCGAACTTGCGCGCACCTACAATACGCCCGAGGCGCTGCGCGCCGATGCGCGGTTGGCGGATTTTCTGGAATGGGTTGCCAAGCGCCCGCCGGAATTTCTAAGCCGGGTTCCCGGCAGCGAAAAGGGCGACAGGCGCAAACGCTGATCCTCCTCAGACCATATGCTTGATCGCGGCGACATGGTCCGCCGAAGCCGCCAGGGCATCGGCGGCCAACATGCGCGCCTCGGCCATCAAGTCGTCGTCGGTCAGGCGGTCAACCAACCCCCAGTCCAGCGCCTGTGCGGCACTGATGCGCGCCCCGGCCATCAGGATCATCTTCGCGCGCGCAGGCCCCACCAATGCGGTCAGCCGCCCCGGATCGGCAGGTTGCGGCAGATATCCCAGCCGCATCACCGGGTAAAAGAACGACGCCCCCGGCACCGCCAAGCGCAGATCGCAGGCCAGCGCCATGCCAAACGCCCCGCCTGCCAGCGTGCCGTTCAGCGCGCAGATCGTCAGACAGGGCAGCGCGGCAATCCGGTTTGACACACGGTCCCACATGGGATCGACGGCCAGACCTGCCCGCGCCTGATCCAGATCGGCCCCGGCGGAAAAGACCTTGCCCGTCCCCGTCAGGATCAGCGCCCGCGCGCCCGCATCCGCAGCCTGCACGACTGCGCTGTCCAGTGCTGTCAACATATCCCGCGTCAAGGCATTCGCCTTGTCGGGGCGGTTCAACGTCACCGTCCACAGCCCGTCTTCTGCGCCAACCCCGATCATAGCAGCCCGACCGACCGCCGCACCCCTTTGTCGCGCAACGAGATGTCTTGCCCCAGCCACGCATCCGCGGCGGGTCCGCACATCCACAGCAGCGCCCGTGCGGGCCAATCGGCGGGGATATGCACGGACGGGTCAAGCTGGCTTATCGGGTTCACGCCGCTTGCCTTGATCTTGACCTGCATCTCGGTCGCGACCGTTCCGGGCGACAGGCCCAACACGCGCAGGCCGTGGGCCGCCTCTTCCAGATGGGCGGCGCGGGTCAACATCAGGGCACCCGCCTTGCCCGCACAATAGGCGCTCCACCCTTCCATGACGTTGACGGCGGCACCGGATGACACGGTGATGATGGTCCCTGCCCCTTGGGCACGCATCACCGGGATAACAGCGCGCATCCCGTGGAAGACGCCTTTCAGGTTGATGTCGATGGCCTTGCCCCAATCGACGGGGTCCGCCTCGGCCAATGGCGCGATCGGTTCGATCACGCCTGCGTTGCCGATCAACACGTCGATGCGCCCGTGCCGGTCTGTCACCGCCTGCATCGCCGCCTGCACCTGATCCCACTGGCTGACATCGCATTGCAGCGCCATGCCGTTCAGGGACGCGGCCCGCTGCTGCACCGCATCAAAGCTGCGCGCCAACAGCACGACCTGCGCCCCTGCAGCCGCAAAGACGTCCGCCGCCGCCGCTCCGATACCCCGGCTTGCGCCGGCAATGACCACAACCTTGCCTTGCATGACTGCCTCCCCTGTTCAATTTCGTGTCCCAGCGATACCCGATCAATCGCCGCAACGGAATCCCTTGACCCTGTCCCAACCTAAGGGGATGCTTTGTGTCAAATTATGTTTTTTTCCACCGGAAGGGTTTATTATGAAACACTGGACGTTCGCGGGAAGTACCGCGCTTGTTACGCTTGCCCTGACCGCGCCGTCCTGGGCCGATGTCACCCCCGAAGAGGTGTGGCAAAACTGGCAGGATCTTAGCGCCGCCTATGGCCAGACCATCACGACCGAAAGCGTGGAACGCGACGGCGACACCCTGGTGGTGAC
Source organism: Pseudomonadota bacterium (assembly GCA_040385245.1). Classification (GTDB taxonomy): domain Bacteria; phylum Pseudomonadota; class Alphaproteobacteria; order Rhodobacterales; family Rhodobacteraceae; genus JAZKHT01. The sequence goes on from JAZKHT010000007.1 coordinate 263,127, forward strand.
CGGGTTGCAGATGGCCTATGCCAAGGATGACGTGTCGGCGACCGGCACCATTGTCGAACTGCGCCTGCGCGATACAGGGGATGGCGCGGTGGAAATCACCATGTCGGACACCATTCCGTTCGACATGACCGTCCCCGCTGAAGAGGAGGGCGGCACGCCCACCGAAATCGGCCTGCTGATCACCCAGCCGGGAATGGTCGTGATTGCCGCAGGCGATGTGGCCGAGACCAGCTATGATTTCACCGCGCCGTCCGTGACCGTCGCCCTGGACAGCATCGAAGGCGTCGATGCTGAAAAGGTCGAAATGGACGCGGAGTTTGTGCTGACCAATATGGCGGGCAAATACCTTTTGGGTGGCACGGCAGACGCCCGCGGCATCAATTCCAGCTTTCAGGCCGACAGCGTTGCCATCAACGTGTCAGGGTCAAACCCCGAAGATCAAAGCAGCGGTGTCTTTGCCGTGACGATGGCCGATCTGTCCGGCACTACCAACGGCACCTTCCTCGACATGGCCGCGATGGAGGATATGGCCGCAGCCCTGAAAGCCGGGTTCGCGACCGAAGGCACCTTTGCCTATGGCGCGACCACCTACAGCTTTGACGTGACCGAAGCGACCGGCCCAACCAAGATGACCGGCACCGCAGACGGCGGCAATCTGACCTTTGCGCTGGACGCCACGCGCATGGCCTATGGCGGCAGCGCGAAAGCGGCGTCGATGACGATCAGCGGCCCGGAAATCCCCTTCCCCGAATTGGCCTTTGGCTATTCCGAAGCGGCGTTCAACTTTGAAATGCCGGTTGGTCCCACGCCGGAACCTGCCAATTTCGCCTTGCTGACAAAGCTGGTCGATGTCACAGTCTCGGATGATCTTTGGGGCATGATCGATCCTGCCGCCAGCCTGCCGCGCGATCCGGCGACCATCGTGATCGACACCACCGGCACGGCCAAGCTGACGGCCAGCATCATGGACCCTGCCGCAATGGAGACGCTGGGCGACACCCCCCCGGGAGAGTTGTACTCGCTGGACGTGAACGAGATTCGCGCCAGCATCGCCGGGGCCGAATTGACCGGGGCGGGGGCCTTCACCTTTGATAACACCGACCTTGTGACCTTTGGCGGCATGCCTGCCCCCACCGGCAAACTGGACCTGAAGCTGGTCGGCGGCAACACCCTGATGGACCGTCTTGTCGCCATGGGGCTACTGCCCGAAGATCAGGTGATGGGATTCCGCATGATGCTGTCGATGTTCGCCAACGCCGGTCCCGGCGAGGACGAGCTGAATTCCACGTTGGAGTTCAAGGACAAGGGCTTCTTCGCCAACGGCCAGCGCCTGCAATAAGGCCGCGCGCACCATCAGGGGCCCCTGCTGCGGCGGGGGCCCCTTTGCTTTTGCATGGCTTGCAGACAACCGCCCGGCGGACTACCTCGGACAGAACACGCAACAGGAGCTGCCATGACATCCGCATCGCTTTCCGACCTGACCGCACGGCTGCTGGACGCGGCAAAGGCTGCGGGGGCCGACTCCGCCGATGCGCTGGCGGTGGCTGGCACGTCTGTGTCAATCGACGTGCGGGCGGGACGGTTGGAACAGGCCGAACGGGCCGAGGCCACCGAAATCGGGCTGCGTGTTCTGATCGGCGGCAGGCAGGCCTGCGTTTCGGCGTCCGACCTGTCGCAAGCCACGATCACCGCCCTGGCCGAACGCGCCGTCGCCATGGCGCGCGAGGCGCCGGTTGATCCGACCGTTGGCCTGGCCGATCCATCGCAACTGGCGCACGGCTGGGATATCGCGGCTTTCGATCTGCAAGACCCTGCTGCAGAACCCTCGCCCGCCGCGTTAGAGGATGATTGCCGCCGCGTCGAATCTGCCGCGCTTGCCGCGACGGGGATCACGCAGGTGGAATGTTCCGCCGGGTATTCTGCACGTCAGATGTATCTGGCCGCGTCCAACGGTTTTTCCGGCGGGTATGGACGCACGTCCCGGTCATTGTCTGCCGTCGCCTTTACCGGGTCGGGCACGGCGATGGAACGGGATTGGGCGGGCGAATCGCGCACCTATCAGGCCGATCTGCCGGATGCTGTTGGCCTCGGCGCGCTTGCCGCCGAACGTGCGTTGCAGCGCGCGGGGTCCACCCGGCCAAAGACCGGGGCCTATCCTGTTCTGTACGATGAACGGGTGGCATCGTCTTTGATCGGTCATTTGCTGGGGGCCATAAACGGTATTGCCATCGCGCGCGGCGCATCGTGGCTGATGGGTGCATTGGGCACCCAAGTTCTGCCGTCGGAGCTGTCGGTGATCGAAGACCCGCACCGCCCCCGCATCAGCGGATCGCGCCCTTTCGATGGCGAAGGTCTGCCCACTGCCCGCCGCGCCATCGTTGAGGACGGCATCCTGATGGGCTGGACGCTGGACCTTGGCACCGCGCGCAAACTGGGGATGCACAGCACTGCCAACGCATCGCGCGGCACATCCTCGCCCCCGTCGCCGTCGACATCGAACATCGACCTGACACAAGGCACACGCACGCGCGACGACCTGATCCGCGACATGGGCACGGGGCTGCTGGTGACGTCGATGATCGGATCGACGATCAACCCGACCACCGGCGATTATTCGCGTGGGGCGTCGGGGTTCTGGGTGGAAAACGGCCAGATCATGCATCCGGTGAACGAATGCACCATCGCGGGCAATCTGCGCGACATGCTGATGCGTCTGACCCCCGCCAATGACGCGCGCGCGCATTTGTCCACCCGCGTGCCCAGCCTGCTGGTCGAAGGGATGACCCTTGCCGGAGCGTGACCTTGATCTGTTGATAGACGCGGCCCGTATCGCAGGGCAGATCGCCCTGCGCTATTGGAAGCGCGACCCGCAGGTCTGGCAAAAAGGCGGCGATGAAGGCCCGGTGACCGAGGCGGATCTTGCGGTGAATGACGCCCTGTCCGATCACCTGCGCACCGCCCGCCCGACCTATGGCTGGTTGTCCGAGGAAAGCGCGGATGACCCCGCACGGCTGGATTGCGAACATGTGTACATATTGGACCCCATCGACGGCACCCGCGCCTTTATTGCGGGCGAAGATACGTTTTCCCACTCCATCGCCGTAGCGCGTAATGGCGTCGTCACCGCTGGCGTGGTCTTTGTCCCGGTGCTGGACCGGATGTTCGCCGCAACGGCGGACGGTCCCGCCACACTGAACGGCGACGCCATATATGCCAGCCAGATCAACGGCATCGATGGCGCGACGATCCTGTCGCCCGGTGCCAACATGCATCCCGATCTGTGGCCGGGTGGTGTGCCCGACATCAAGCGCAGCTTTCGCCCATCTGTTGCCTACCGTCTGGCCCTTGTGGCGCAAGGTCGGTTCGACGGAATGCTGTCATTCCGCAATGCGTGGGAGTGGGACATCGCGGCGGGCAGTCTGATTGCAACCCGCGCTGGCGCCGTTGTCACCGATCGCCACAACCAACTGCTGCGGTTTAACGCGGCCACACCGCGTGCCACGGGCGTGTTGGCCGCGGCCCCCCTGCTGCATGCCGCCCTGATGGCGCGAATGACCCCCACCCCATAGCAAAAGGCCGCGCCCCTTTCGGAAAGCGCGGCCTGATCAGATCACCGTTTCGGTTTGCCACCCGGCGGCACAAAGCGTTTCGATGTGTCCTTGGCATCTACCCTTGGTGCGGCCGGTTTCGGCTTGCCAAAAGGCTTTGCCGCCCCGGTCTTGGGCTTGAAACCGGACGGGCGGGCATCGCCTTCAGCGCGCGGCCGGAATGGCTTGTCACCCGCAGGTTTGTAGGGGGGGCGTGCCTCGCCCTCGGCCCGTGGCTTGTAGGGTTTGCCCTCGGTCGCGTGGCTTTTGAAACCTGCGGCGCGGGCGGCTTTGCCTTCGCCGCCGCCATGGGATTTGAAGCCAGCCGATTTCGGCGCGTCACCGGTTTTCCAGCGCGGCTTTTTCTCGGCATCGTCCCGCGGGGCATAGGGCTTGCGTTCCGCCCCTTCGCGCGGGGCGTATGGTTTGGCCGCGTCGCGCGGGGCATAGGGTTTGCGGTCCGCGTCAGGGCGGGGCGCATAGGGCTTGCGATCCGCATTGTCGGCCCGCGTCCCCGAAGGTTTGCGGTCGGCATTGTCAGCGCGGGGCGCATAGGGCTTGCGGTCGGCACTGTCGCGCGGGGCATAGGGCTTGCGATCCGCATCGTCGCGCTTGGCATAGGGCTTACGCTCTGCCACCGCGCGCGGGGCATAGGGTTTGCGTTCCACCGGCGCCTCGGCCGGCGGGGCGTCAGAGGCTGCGACCGGGCTCCACCCGGCGGCGTCATCTTCGACCACACGCGGCGGTTTCGGCACATAGGCGGGCTTTTCGGCGCGCACGGGACGTTCTTCACGTTCGGCCCGTTCTTCACGCACGGGGCGCGGGGCGGGGGCGCGGCGTTCCGGTTTCGCGGCAGGGCGCGGGCTGCGTTCGGGGCGATCCATGTTTGGCTCGCCCGCCATGCGTTCCATTACAACGCCGTTTTCCAATTCCAGCGAGGTGCCGAACTTGGACGCGACGCTGTCGGCAATCTGCACAAAGGTCTGATCTTCTTGCACACGAATCGCACCGATGCCGTCTTTGGTGATGCCACCCGCATCGCAGATTTTCGGCAGCAGCCATCGCGCCTCGGCCCGGCCCGACCGGCCAACCGACAGTTGGAACCAGACCGACGGGCCGAATTCAGACCGCTCGCGCGGGGCCGATGCTGCAGCGGGCGCACCTGCGCCTTCGGACAGCACCTCGGGTGCGGAACGCCCTTCGCGCCACAGCCGGATAAAGGCCGACGCGACCTGCGGCGCACCAAAGCGCGCCAACAGCGTTTCGGCCATCGGCAGTTCGTCCCCGATGTCACCCATCAGGAAGGGGTGTTCCAGAATGCGCAGATCGTCCTTGGCCTGCACCTCGTCCGCGGTGGGGGCAGATGCCCATTCGGCAACGACTTTGGCCCCTTGCAGCAGGCGCTGCGCCTTGCGGAACTCGGCTGGCGCGACGATCAGCGCCGAGACGCCCTTTCTGCCCGCGCGGCCTGTCCGGCCCGACCGGTGCAACAGCGTTTCGCTGTTTGACGGCAGGTCGGCGTGAATGACCAATTCCAATCCCGGCAGATCGATGCCGCGCGCGGCCACGTCCGTCGCGATACACACGCGGGCCCGCCCGTCGCGCAGCGCCTGCAGCGCGTGGGTGCGTTCCTGCTGGCTCAGTTCACCCGACAATGCCACGACCTGAAAGCCGCGATTGCCCATCCGGGCCATCAGATGATTGACGTTCGCCCGCGTCTTGCAGAACACGATGGCGGTGCGCGCCTCGTAAAAGCGCAGGACGTTGAAAATGGCGTGCTCGCGGTCGCGTGCCGCCACCGACAGGGCGCGGTATTCGATGTCGATATGCTGCTTCGCCTCGCCCTGCGTCTGGATGCGCAGCGCATCCTGTTGGAAATCGGTCGCAAGGGCGGCGATTTCCTTGGACACGGTGGCCGAAAACATCAGCGTGCGGCGGGTAGCAGGGGCGGCGGACAGGATGAATTCCAGATCCTCGCGGAAACCCAGATCCAGCATTTCGTCCGCTTCGTCCAGAACAGCGGCGCGCAAACCCGACAGATCCAGCGACCGGCGTTCGATATGGTCGCGCAATCGGCCCGGTGTGCCGACGACGATGTGGACGCCCCGCTCCAGCGCGCGCTTTTCGGTGCGGTAATCCATGCCGCCCACACAGGTAGCGATCTTCGCCCCCGCTTCGGCATACAGCCATTCCAGTTCCCGCGCGACCTGAAGGGCAAGTTCGCGCGTCGGCGCGATGATCAGCGACATCGGGACGTCGGCGAACAGCAGGCGTTCCGATCCGGCCAGCAGTTCTTCGGCGATGGCGATGCCAAAGGCGACCGTTTTGCCCGATCCGGTCTGCGCCGAAACCAGCAGGTCGCGGCCCGCCACGTTGTCGGCCAGCATTGCATTTTGAACCGGGGTCAGGGTTTCATAGCCCTTGCCAGCCAGCGCCGCAGCCAGCGGCGCGGCGATATGTGTCAGTGTCATGTCTTTGCCCATAAAGGGGGCGCAGCCTTGCGCCCGGTGGTGCCAACTTGGCCGGCACCTCTTTCCCTTTGCGCAGTCGGGCCTCCCTGCCCGCAGCGCCCCGGAATCCTCGGGCCGTGCGCGGTCCATAAAGGAAAAGACGCCCGCTGTATAGGCACCCATTCGGCGATGCGTCGTCCACAGCCACGCAAAAGCCTTTGCCCCGCGTTCCCCGGCGGCCTAGGCTGATCTTATGCGCCGCCTGTTTGCCATGATCGCCCTGACGCTATTGCCCAGCGCCGCCCACGCGACACCGTGCGAAGATGGTTTGCCTACGGCATCCACTGCCATCGTCACACCGGTGATCGACGCCACCCTGCAGGGGGATTACCGGGCCTTGACCGCCGCGCTGAACCCGGCCCAAACGGGGGCAGAACCGGCGCGCCAACAGATGATCGCCGATCTGGAACGGCTTGCACCGCTTGGCTATGACGATTGCGCGGTTCTGGTGGCCCGCCCGCTTGGCCCGGATTTCGAGGTGTTCATCCTGATGTTCGCCGCCGACGGACAACGCCTTTATGCGTTTCTGGCGCTTGCCCGCATCGCCGGGGGATGGGAAATCATCCATTCGCACCTGTCACCCGCCTTTGCCGAGGTGTACGACCTGTTGCGGTGACAAGTGCGATCAGCGAAGCGACCAGACGCCACCTTGACCCCGCACCGCCACCCGCTACCCTGCGCGCAACGCAAGCATACCCGGAGCATCGCATGACCCAGCGCCTTCACCTCGTCTTTGGCGGCGAACTGGTGGACCCCCAGAAAAACGTCTTCAAGGACGTCAAGGACATCCACCTTGTCGGAATGTTCCCCGATTACGCCAGTGCCTTTTCCGCCTGGAAGGCCGAGGCGCAGCGCACCGTCGACAACGCCCACATGCGGTATTTCATCGCCCACATCCACCGTTTGCGGGACGAAGAACAGTCCGGTTCTTCGACCGAGGAGTTGGGGGCGTAAGCCAATCCGCATGGCCTATTCCCTTGGCCTTACGCTGTACAATCTGTCCAACCGGCGCGATGGCGCGTCGGTGGTGGATCGCCCGCCGCGCCCCGTGGGGCGGCTGGTGTGGTTGCATGCGCCCGGCCCGGATGCGGCCCGCGCCATGCTGGAACTTGCGCGGCGGTTGGTGGATGAAGACGGTCACCCCGTTCTGATCACCTGCCCCACCCCGTTGCCACCCCGCCCCGGCGTGATCCACCAGCCCCCCCCGCCCGACACGCCACAGGATGCGCGGGCATTCATGGATCATTGGCGACCCGAGATCGGCCTGTTCGCCGAAGGGGAATTGCGCCCCGCCCTGATCCACGAGGCGGAAGAGCGGAAAGTGCCGATCCTGATCGTCGGTGGACGTCAGCCCCATATTCTGAAGGACCGCGATGGTTGGTATCCCGGTCTGGTGCGCGGTCTGATGGGGGCCTTTGTCCGCGTCATGGTGCTGGACGAAACCGCCGCGCGCGCCTTTCGCAAGGCCGGGGCTGCCCTGTCTGCGGTCGAGGTGACGGGAAAGATGGAAGAGGAAAGCGCCGCCCTGCCGTGTCTTGAGGCTGAACGCGAAGCCCTTGCCCGCACCCTTGCCACCCGCCCCGTCTGGTTGTCCGCCGCCGTGCCCGAGGCCGAGGAAGATGCGGTGATTGCTGCGCACCGGGCCGCGTTGCGCCTGGCCCATCGGCTGTTGCTGATCTTTGTCCCCCAGGACCCTGCCCGCGCCGAACCATTGGCGGCGAAGATGGAGGCTGAGGGCTGGACGGTCGCCCTGCGCGCCCATGAAACCGAACCTGACCCCGAGACAGAGGTTTATATCACCGACGGACCGACCGAATTCGGGTTGTGGTATCGGCTTGCCCCGATCACGTTTATGGGCGGAAGCCTTGCAGGAACGGGTTGCAGCCGCGATCCTCTGGAACCTGCCGCCCTTGGGTCTGCCATCATCTATGGCCCGCGCCCCGGCCCGTTCGGCACGACCTTTGGCCGGTTGGGCGCCGCACGCGCCGCGCGCGCGGTGGGATCGGCCACCGACATGGGCGATGCACTGTCTGATCTTTTGTCGCCCGACCGCGCCGCCCGTCTGGCCCAGGCCGCATGGATCGTGGCATCGGACGGGGCCGAGGTGACGGAAAAGGTCGTCACCCTGATCCGCCGCATGATGGATGGTGAGGATTGATGCGCGCGCCCGCCTTTTGGTACACCCCGCCCCACCGCCCCGCCTGGCAGGCGATTGCCCTTGCACCCTTGGGTGCCGTCTATGCCGCAGCAACGGCCCGGCGTGTGGCACAACCAGGGTATCGCGCCACAGTGCCGGTGATCTGCATCGGCAACCTGAATGCGGGTGGAACGGGCAAGACCCCCACCACCATCGCGCTGCTGGATCGTTTGTCGGCACGGGGCATTGCCGTGCATGTCGTATCGCGCGGGCATGGCGGTGCTTTGGCCGGGCCGGTCCGGGTAGATATCACCCGCCACACGGCCGCCGATGTGGGGGATGAACCGTTGCTGCTGGCGGCGTTTGCGCCCGCTTGGGTGGCCCGCGATCGGGCCGCAGGCGTCCGCGCGGCCCAGGCTGCGGGGGCGAGTGTCATCCTGATGGACGACGGGTTTCAAAATCCTTCGGTACAGAAATCGCTGTCGATCATCGTGGTGGATGCCGCCAAAGGTTTTGGCAATGGCCGGTGCCTGCCCGCCGGGCCTTTGCGTGAACCGGTGTCGTCCGGTTTGGCCCGCGCCGATCTGCTGCTGTCCATCGGGGACGACGCGGCGCAGGTCGCCTTTCGCCAGACATGGGGCCGCGCTATCACCCTGCCGCATCTGACGGGTCATCTGGAACCGTTGCGTATGGGGATGGATTGGCAGGGTGCCAGGGTCATCGCCTTTGCCGGCATCGGCCACCCGGAAAAGTTCTTTGCCACCCTGCGCGGCGCAGGGGCAACGCTGGTTCGCGCCGTGGCGCTGGACGATCACCAACCCCTGCCTGATGCCCTGATGACCCGGCTGGAGCTAGAGGCAAAGGCCTTGGGCGCACAGCTTGTCACCACCGAAAAAGACGCCGTGCGCCTGCCCGACAGCTTTCGCATGAAGGTGCTGACCCTGCCGGTCAGGCTGGCCCTGTCTAACTGGGATCCGGTTGACGCGGCCTTGGCGCGTCTAGGGCTGGCGTAATGCCGCGTAGGGTCAGAAGGTCAGCGCCCGGTCGCCGCTTGCATCCTTGATCCGGCTGGGCAGGCCCATGACGTTCAGCAGCGCGAGGAACGGCTTGGGATCAAGGTCTTCGACATTTGCCATCGTGCCGACGTCCCAGGTGCCATCCGCCACCAGGAGAGCCGCCGCGACCGGGGGCACACCGGCGGTATAGGAAATCCCCTGTGCCCCGACCTCGTCATAGGCATCCTTGTGATCAGCGATGTTGTACAGGAACAGGTCGACCGGCTGGCCATCCTTGACGCCCCTGACCACGTCCCCGATGCAGGTCTTTCCCGTGTAACTGGGCGCAAGGCTGGCGGGATCGGGCAGGACGGCCTTGACCACCTTCAGCGGGATCACCGTCTGGCCTTCGGCGGTAACGACCGGCTTTTCGGACAAAAGGCCAAGGTTTTTCAGAACGGTGAACACGTTGATGTAATGGTCGCCAAACCCCATCCAGAACCGAACGTCGGCATCGGGATAACGGGCCGACAGGGAATGAACCTCGTCATGCCCGGTCAGATAGGCCTTTTGGACGCCAACAACGGGCAGGTTCCAGTCCTTGCCCACCTCGAACATCGTGTTCTCCTGCCAGCCTCGGTTCTGCCAGCTGTAAACCGTGCCGGTGAATTCGCGAAAGTTGATTTCAGGATCAAAGTTCGTCGCGAAGTATTTGCCGTGGCTGCCCGCGTTGATATCGACGATGTCGATGCTGTCGATCCGGTCCAGCATCCCTTCGGCCAGCCGCGCCCAAGCGTTGACCACACCGGGATCAAACCCGACGCCAAGGATGGCCGTCACCCCCGCCGCCGCACAACTGTCGCGCCGCTGCCATTCATAGTTGGCATACCACGGCGGGGCTTCGCAGATCTTGCCCGCGTCTTCGTGAATTGCGGTGTCCATATAGGCGGCACCGGTCTGGATGCACGCATCAAGCACGGTCATGTTCACGAAACTGGACCCGACGTTGATCACGATCTGGCACCCGGTCGCGCGAATCAGGTCGGCCACCGCCGCCGTGTCCATCGCGTCAACCGAATGGGCCGCGAACACGCCCGGCACCTTCATCGCGCCTTTGGCGTGGACCGAGGCGATGATCCCCTCACACTTTGCAATCGTGCGACTGGCGATGTGCAGATCGCCCAAACGATCATTATTCTGCGCGCATTTGTGCGCCACGACTTGGGCCACGCCACCGGCACCGATGATCAAGACATTGCGTTTCACTTCGAACCGTCTCCTTCAAGGACAGAGGGAAGCGCCATCAGCCAAGGCTTCCGGCATAATCGGCATAGCCGAATTCGCGGGCGACGGTCATCGTTCCGTCCAGTTCCTTGATGACGATGCTTGGCATCTTCACCCCGTTGAACCAGTTCTTCTTGACCATCGTGTAACCGGCGGCATCCGCAATGCTGATGCGGTCGCCGACATGCAAGGGGGCGGGAAAGGTGAACTCGCCGTAGATATCGCCCGCAAGGCAGGACTTGCCGCAGATCATATAGGGGTGATCGCCCGCAACGTCGATCTTGCCGGGGATGCGGTAGATCAGCAGGTCGAGCATATGCGCCTCGACCGAACTGTCGACGACCGCCAGATCCTTGCCGTTGTTCAGCACGTCCAGCACCGTCACCTCAAGGCTCGCCGTGCCGGTGATCGCAGCCTCGCCCGGCTCCAGATAGACCTGCACGCCAAACCGCTGTGCAAACGCCTTCAGCCGCGCGGCCAGTCGGTCCACCGGATAGCCGTCGCCGGTAAAGTGGATGCCGCCGCCCAGGCTGACCCATTCCAACCGCTGCAACAGGCCGCCGAATTCATCCTCGATCCGCGTCAACTGCCGGTCGAACAGGTCGAAATCCGCGTTTTCGCAATTGTAATGGATCATGAAGCCGCTGATCCGGTCCATCACCCGTTCAATCTGCGTAGCGTCCCATTCGCCCAAACGGCTGAAGGGGCGGGCGGGGTCGGCCAGATCGAACCCGCTGGTCGAAAAGCGCGGGTTCAGCCGCAGACCGCGCGCGATTCCCGCCGACTGGTTGTCGAACCGGTCAAGCTGGCTGATGGAATTGAAGATGATCTTGTCGGCATAGCCCACTGCCTCGGCAATCTCGTGGTCGGCCCAGGCGACGGAATAGGCGTGGGTTTCCTTGCCGAACTTTTCACGCCCCAGCCGCAGTTCATACAGGCTGGACGACGTCGTGCCGTCCATATGGTCGCGCATGGTGTCAAACACCGGCCATGTCGCAAAGCATTTCAGCGCAAGCAGGGTCTTTGCACCCGACTGCATGCGCAGCCGGTCCATGATTTCCATGTTCCGCAGCAGCTTTGCCCGGTCGATCAGATAGTAGGGCGTCTGGATCATCGCGGTTCCCCTGGCGGCAAAAGGGCAAGAGCGCGGGTATTTAGGCCCAACCCCCCCTGTGCGCAAGGGTTAAGGGATTTGCGGCAGACCTTGGGCCGCGTATCGGTGGGGTACAAACCCGGCGGGATTTGACCGGTGCAAGCGAAAACCCATCGGCGACCCTTGTTGCGAATCGTGGACTGTCGGACCCTTTGACAACTTGCACGGAGGAAACGTCATGCCCCTGACCCACACCCTTTTCGCTGCCGCTGTCGCGCTGATCCCGGCGGGGGTGGCCTTGGCCCATCACGGCTGGTCCTGGGCAGAAACCGAGGTGTCCACCATGATCGGTGTGGTGGAAGAGGTGTCACTGTCCCCGCCGCATCCCAGCCTGAAGGTGACGGATGACGACGGAACCCTGTGGCAGGTCGATCTGGGCAACCCGCGCCTGACCGCCGCGTCAGGGTTTGCCGAAGGGTCGGCAACACCGGGCGACACGATCACCGTTCTGGGCAACCGGTCCTTGGACCCGGACGAGAAATTGATGAAGGCGGTACGGATCACCGTGAACGGGCAGGCGTTCGACATATACCCTGACCGCATCCCGACCGATTGACCGATGGACGTGCTTGGCTGGATTGAAGGCTGGCCCGGTGCCGTCTATCTGCGTGCGTCGCCGGATGCCTATATGATCGTCAACGCGATGCATATTCTGGGGATCGCGCTGGTGGTGGGTGCGGTTCTGCCGATGGACCTGCGGCTGATCGGGTTTTTCCCAGGAACACCCCTGCGGGTGATCGTGCCCTTCCTGTCACGCGCGGCGGGAACGGGGCTGGCGCTGGCAGCAGCGGCGGGGATGTGGCTGTTTTCTGTGGACCCAGCCGAATACTTGGCCAACCCGGCATTCCGGCTGAAGCTGGCGCTGCTAGGCACGGCGTTGGTGCTGATTCTGGTGCAGCACAGGTCGCGCGGCTATCAGGCCGCGATCATCGGCCTGCCGATTCAAAGGGGCGTGCGCGTCGTGGCCGCGCTGTCGGCGATGGTTTGGTTGGCGGTGCTGCTGTGCGGGCGTGCCATCGGGTTTCTGTAACCCGGATCACACCATGCGAATCGCATCCTTGCCCACCGCCAGCACATAGCCGCGCCGCGCGATCGTTTTCACCAAAAGCTCGCTGACCAACTGATTGCCAAGCGTGTCGCGCAGGCGTTTCACGCGGGTGGCCCCGGCCGCCTCGTCACAGTCCACCTCGTTCCGGCCGGAAATCACCGCTTCGATCTGGGCGCCGGTCAACACCTCGTCGTCCATCCGCGCCTCGGCCAGAACGGCAAGCGTTTCAAGTGCGGCTTCGGTCAGGGCGAATTCCATGTCGTTGATATACACGGCCCGGCCTTCGCGGCTGATCAGCAGGGTCGACACCTGTATCCCCGACCGCTGGATTGCGGAAATCCGGCGGTTCAGGGCGATGATCGTCACCAGAAACACCAGCGTTGCCAGCAAAAGCGCGGTGGAAAACACCAGCAGGACAAAGATCACCATGCGGTAACTGGTCAGCACCTCGGAAAACGCGGTGCCGGATTGGGCAAGGATTTCAAGCAGTTTGATATCGCCAAAGCGGGTCAGATCGTCATTCTCGACGAACAGGCGTTCGACCCGCGCGTTGAAGGCGTTCGCGTCCGGCAGGTTCAGAAACAGGAACACCGCCGCCCCCAGCAGCACCAGCACAATGCCGGCGATGCCAAAGGCCACAACCCGATTGCCCGCCTTGAGCGACTCAGTAGCGGAGGAAATAATCTCCGGCACTCGCTTTCCTTTCCTCAAGTCCTTCGGGTCCAAAGGTGGACAGGACGTTCAGCAAAGTCCAGCCGTCGGCGGCCAGACGTGGGGCAAGCACATCTTGCGCCGCCCCCCGGTCACAGGCGCTGTCAGGCACCTGCGCTACGCCATAGTGCAGACGAAGGGGATCGTCCTGCTTGGCCTTGTAATCTGCGTAACAGTCCGCCTGCGCCTGGGTCGCAAGGCCCAGCAGCAGCACGGCAGCAAGGGTAAGGCGCTTCATCACAGGCTCCTTCATTCATGCGCAGATACTGGGGGCAGTCCCTTTGATATTCAATGACCATAGGGGCTTGGCACGGGTGTTATCGCATATCAACGCCCCGTTATTGCCTGTCCGGGGTCAAAGGGCCGACGGTTGTTGCATGGGGTCCGACGCACCTGATGACGGACCCGCACAAAACGACGCCCCACGACAGGAGGTCATGATGACACGCTCTGAAACGCTTGCTGAAACCGTGCAAAGCCTGCCCCATCCGCGCAAGGCAGCACCGAACGCGGTGCGCCGTATGATCGCCGCCATCGCCGCCCTTGCCACAGCGCTTAGCCTGCTGGCGGCGACCGCTGTGCCCGCCAAGGCCGGGAATGACGATCTGGCCAAGGCGCTGGCCGCCATCGCTGCTATCGGCATCATCGCATCCGTCGCAAAGCAGGGCCGGGCCGATCACCGCGACAACCGCTGGGATGATCCGGTCGATCACCCCGGCGGGCGGGACTGGCCCCCGCGCCACGACCAGACCCGCACGTCACGGGTTCCTGCGTCCTGCGCGATCATGATTCAGGGCAACCGCCATTCCGCCACCGTCTACGGCGAACGGTGCCTGCGGCGCGAGGGGTTCAACCGCCTGCCGCAGTATTGCGCCCGCAACGTGCGCGTCAATGGCCGGGCCGACCGCGTCTATTCCGAACAATGCCTGCGCGAAGCAGGTTATCGCATCGGCAGATCCCGCAACTGACCCAGGGGTCTGCCGGGCACGGCCCAGCCCCCCGCAAGGGTCGTGCCAATAGGGGGTGGAAGGGTGAGCAGCTTCCACCCCTTTTCCATGCGCCGGTTTCTGTGCTTGGCCCGGTTGCCGGGATCGGGTTATTTGATCGGCATGACCGATGCGCCCTGTCCTGATTTCAGCTTTGAAGCCGCCGCCCTTGGCCGGGGCATGGTGTTTGTCGTCGGCGTTGACGAGGTGGGGCGCGGCCCGCTGGCGGGCCCCGTCACCGCCGCCGCCGTGCGCCTGCACCCCGATTGCATCCCAAAGGGGCTGAACGATTCCAAGGTGTTGACAGCCGCCCGCCGGGAAGAATTGTTCCTGGAAATCGTAGCCGTTGCCGACGTCTGCGTGGCCCACGCGTCGGTTCAGGAAATTGACGCGCTGAACATCCTGCGCGCCAGCCATCTGGCCATGCAGCGCGCCATCTGCGGGCTGTCGCGGATGCCCGATCACGCGTTGATTGACGGCAACATGATCCCCCGCGATCTGACCTGCGGCGCGCAGGCGATCATCAAGGGCGATGCGCTGTCCGTCTCTATCGCCGCGGCGTCGATCATTGCCAAAGTGACACGCGACCGGATGATGGTGGATTTGGCGCAACAGCACCCCGGCTATGGCTGGGAAACCAACGCGGGCTACCCCACCAAAGCGCACATGGCAGCGTTGCTAAATCTTGGTGTGACCCCACACCATAGGCGTTCCTTTGCGCCGGTCCACAATATCTTGTATCAAGAAGTTTCTGTAAGTGTTTGATTCAAAAAAGAATTTGACGGCGAATCAGTCCTGACTCATCTTGGGCTTCAAGAAAACGGCGAAAATGCCGGGGACAGAGGCAGAGATGACGACGACAAAGACCAAACCGGCTGCGGCCGCCGTGCTTCCGCTGAACCAGATTCTTGCAGGCGACTGCATCGAGGTGATGAACGCCCTGCCCGCGGGCAGTGTCGATCTGATCTTTGCCGACCCACCCTACAACCTGCAACTGCGGGGCGACCTGCATCGCCCCGACAATTCCAAGGTCGATGCGGTCGATGACCATTGGGACCAGTTCGCCAGTTTTGCCACCTATGACCACTTTACCCGCCAATGGCTGGCGGCCGCGCGGCGGTTGCTGAAACCGAATGGCGCGATCTGGGTGATCGGCAGCTATCACAACGTGTTTCGCGTTGGCGCGTCGATGCAGGATGCGGGCTTTTGGCTGCTGAACGACGTCGTCTGGCGCAAGACCAACCCCATGCCGAACTTCAAGGGCAAGCGGTTGACCAATGCCCATGAAACCCTGATCTGGGCCAGTCGCGACGAGGCGGCGAAATACACCTTCAACTACGAAGCGCTGAAGGCGCTGAACGAAGGCATCCAGATGCGGTCGGACTGGGTTTTGCCCATCTGCACCGGGCACGAACGGCTAAAGGACGAAAACGGCGACAAGGCGCATCCGACGCAAAAACCCGAAAGCTTGCTGCACCGTGTTCTGGTGGCGACCACGAACCCCGGCGATGTGGTGCTCGACCCGTTCTTTGGCACCGGCACGACCGGTGCCGTAGCCAAGATGCTGGGCCGCGACTTCATCGGGATCGAGCGCGAAGAGATGTACCGCAAGGCCGCGACCGCCCGGATCGACCGCGTACGCCGTTTTGACGCCTCGGCGCTGGAGATCACCGGCAGCAAGCGCGCCGAACCCCGCGTGCCCTTTGGGCAGGTCGTCGAACGCGGCATGTTAAGGCCGGGCGAGGAACTGTATTCGATCGGCAACCGGTTCAAGGCCAAGGTGCGCGCCGATGGGACGCTGGTGGGCAACGACATCAAGGGGTCTATCCATCAGGTTGGCGCCGCGTACGAGGGTGCGCCGTCCTGCAACGGCTGGACCTACTGGCACTTCAAGCGCGATGGAAAGATGATCCCAATCGACATCCTGCGCCAGCAGATCCGGGCCGAGATGGAGGCCGAACAGGGCCGACCGCACTGATCCAGCCGATTCGCATTTGAACGCCACGTGCCGCGGTCCGCCCTCGGCACACCTGCCTCGCCATGCGTGTCATGGCGGGGTCTTTTTGCTTTTTGCCACAGGCGGGTGCCGTGTTAGCCTGCGATCGGGCAGGCGGATCGGGGATGGCATGACACAGATCGGCAAGCTGCGCCTGCAATGCAAGGCCCTGGAAGCCGAGGCCGGCACCTTGGCCGACCGGATCGCCACGGCCCTGATGGCCCAACCGACCAAACGCCCGGATCTTGAGGGCGAGTTAAAGCAATTGATGCTGCTGCGGGTCCGCATCCGCGCCGTCGTCACTGCCTTTGAACGGCTTCAACGCGCGGATGCGGCCGCGTCCGACGCCGAACACCGCCGCTATTTCAAGGATGTGCGCCATCGCCTGCGCCTGCTGATGCGCGTGGCGGCGATGGTTGAAATGATAAATGCCCGGCAGCCAGTGCCGATGTACCACCCCCGCCCGCTGCTGCATGATCTCAGCGCGCAACAGGTGTGGGCGTCGGATGCCGTATTCAAACGGCTGCACCGGATGGTGACACCACTCAGCCAGACCGAAGATGCGCTGAGTCACGGCTGCTTTCCCGATATCCCGATGTCGCCCATGCTGTTTGTGGAACATGCACACCTTGCCTACCGGGTGGCACTTGCCCAGCGCCGCGAAGGGCCGTTGCGGTTTCTGGATGTGGGATGTGGGGGCGGTATCAAGGTTCTGCTTGCGGCCGAGGTGTTCGGGCTGGCAGACGGGCTGGAATACGATGCAGCCTATGCCGCCACTGCCGCCGATCTGCTGCGGGACTTTGGCACAGGGCGATCGACGGCGATCCACGGCGACGGGCTGACGTTTGACGGCTATGGAGAATACGACATCATCTACTTTTACCAACCCATGTCCGACAAGCAGCTTTTGCACGCTCTGGAGGATCGTATCCTGTCCCAGGCCCGCCCCGGCACCATCCTGATCGCGCCCTATCAGATGTTTCTGGAACGGTCGGATCGTTTGGCCTGCGGGCGCATCGGCGGGCCAGTCTACATTGCCGGGATCACCCAAGATCAAGCCGATGACCTGGCGCAAGAGGTTCTGCACATCGGCCCCGACATCCTGAACCCTGACCGGGCGCTTGACACGCATGACAGTTGGTTGCGGCCGCTGTGGCTGGCCTGTGCGCGCAACGGCTGGCTGCCCGATTAGCGCGGCGCGGGGTTCAGCGCCTTGTTGTAGGGGTGCCAATCCTCGATGTCGGGATAGAACTGACGCCGCCACGCCTTGACCCGCCGGTTCATGATCCGCTTCCACAACGGCGGAAACATCGCCGCCATCGTCATCACCGGATAGCCATAGGGCAGTTGCGGCGCATCATCCGTGGCATAGGTCTGCAACAGCGGAAAGCGTCGGTCGGGTTTGTAATGGTGGTCCGAATGGCGTTGCAGGTTGATCAACAGCCAGTTCGACGCCTTTTGTGCCGCGTTCCAGCTGTGACGCGGCAAGACATGTTCATACCGCCCATCGCCCAGATGCCGCCGCGTCAGGCCGTAATGTTCGATGTAATTCACCAGCTCCAACTGCCAGACGGCAACGAACGCCTGCCACAGGAAAAGCCCAAGACCAACCCACCCGCCCAGCGCCAAAGCCAGCAGCACCATGCCCGTCTGCAACCCAACATAACGCCAATAGGGATTTGTCCGGTCAAAGGCTCCAAGATTGCGCCGTGCCAGCATCGCCACCTCGGCCCGCCAGGCGGATCGGTGCGACTGGACCAGAACGCGCGGAAAGAACCGGTGAAACCCTTCGTTGTACCGCGCCGTGACCGGATCACGCGGGGTCGCGACATACAGGTGGTGCACCCGCAGATGTTCCGACCGGAAGTGGCTGTAGAGGACCATCGACAACAGCACATCACCCAGCCAACGTTCGGCGCGCGATTTCTGGTGCATCAGTTCGTGGCTGTAGTTGATCCCGATGGTTCCCGAAATCACCCCCACGCCAAAAAACAGACCCAACGCCTCGGCCCAGTCCAGATGCGGCGCGCGCGGCACATACCAGACCAGCCCGAACAACACCGCGAACTGGATCGGTGCCCAGATCAGCGTGATCAGCCGATACCAGAACAAACCCGCCTCGGGCGTTTCAGGGTCGGCATTGGCGGTGTTCGGCCCGGTCAACACGTCCAGCAGCGAAAACATGCCCCAGGCAAACAGGGGCAAAAGTGCAACCGTCCAGCCACCGTAGGCAGCGCCGATCAGGGCCAGCGGGATAGCCCCCAACGACAGCCAGAACGGCAGGGCATCAATCAGGCGGGGTGACAGGGGGGACATGGCGGCTCCTCGTTACCGGGCAGGCTATGGCGAAACGGGGACACGCTCAATCGGTCGAAAGGACGCTGTGGGCCAGATCGAACCCCTTGCGCATCACGGTCGGCAGATCTGCGGGGCGAAAATCGCTGTGCGGAATGAAATCCCCCCGCTGTGGGCGCATGTCGCCCACGGTTGCCGTGTGCAGGGTCAGGATCAGGTGGAAATGGGTAAAGGTGTGGCGCACCTCTCCGATTCGCGCCCACGGGGCGGCGAGAGGTGCGGGGCCACCTGCGCCGTCCCAATCAGACCCCGGAAAGCCCAGCATCCCGCCCAGCAGACCCCGGTCTGGCCGCCGTTCCGCCAGCCATGCCCCATCGTGGCGGCGCGCGATCCACAGATCGCCGTGGCGCACGGGCTTGGCCGCTTTGGCCACCTTGCGCGGCAGATCGGCCTGTACCCCCGCCGCTCGCGCCTGACAGGCGGCCATCCATGGGCAGATGCCGCAGGCCGGGTTGCGCGGGGTGCAGATTGTTGCCCCCAGATCCATCACCGCCTGCGCATAGTCACCGGGCCGCAGCACCGGCGTCAGCAGCGCCGCCAGCCGGGTCAGTTCGCCCTTGGCACCGGGAAGCGGCTCTTTCACCCACCACAGGCGCGACATGACCCGTTCGACGTTGCCATCCACCACCGTTGCGGGTTCGTCATAGGCAATGGCCGCAATGGCCGACGCGGTATAAGGTCCGATTCCCGGCAGGGTCATCAAACCGTCGCGTGTGGCGGGAAACACCCCGCCGTGATTGCGTATCACAGCCCGCGCACAGGCCAGCAGGTTGCGCGCACGGGCGTAATACCCAAGGCCGGCCCATTCGCCCATCACGTCGGCATCGTCTGCCGCGGCCAGATCGGACACCGTTGGCCAACGTGCCGTAAACCGATGGAAATAATCCCGAACCGCCGCAACGGTCGTCTGTTGCAGCATCACCTCGGACAGCCAGACGCGGTAGGGATCGGGGCGCGCACCTGCCACCTTGTCGGCAGGGGCTGTGCGCCAAGGCATCACCCGGGCATGGGCGTCGTACCAGTCCAGCAACGCCGCTGACAGATCCCCGCTCGCAAAGCCGTCACGCAATCTTTATGCCCCCAAAGTGGTGCGCCCGGTTGGCAGGCGCGTCGCCGCAGCGCATAGAATAGCCGGAACTGCCGGAAGGACCAGATGACCCGTAAACCGACCCCGCAACCATCCCCGACCCGCCGTATGCGCGGGTTTGAGGCGGCGTCGGGTCTGGTCAAGGACCCGGTCCGTGCCGCGGGCGAACATCGGGGGTTCGCTGTGACACGCCTGCTGACCCATTGGCCGGATGTTGTGGGCAACGATCTGGCCACCATCACCCGCCCGGTCAAGGTCGGCTATACCCGTGACGGGATGGGCGCCACGCTGACGGTGCTGGTGTCATCGGCCATGGCCCCGATCGTGCAGATGCAATTGCCCGCCATCCGCGACAAGGTGAACGCGGTCTATGGCTACGCCGCCATATCGCGCATCAGCCTGACGCAAACCGCCTCTTCGGGTTTCGCGGATGGACAGGCCGAATTCATGGCGGCGCCCAAGGTGAAAAAGGCCCCCGATCCCGCCATCATGGCGCAGGCGGCCGAAACGGCGGCCCCTGTTCAGGACGCAGGGCTTCGGGCAGCCCTTGAAGCGCTGGCGCAAAACATCTTAACTCGACGCAGAACATGAGAAGGCAGATATCCATGGCAAGACCCTTTGCAGCCGCCGTACTGGCATTCGCGATGACCGCGCTGGCCCCCTTTGTCGCCGCCGCGCAAGACGCGCCCGAAGTGACAGATTTCAGCATCGGGCCAGCGGATGCCAAAGTGCAGATCGTGGAATATGCCTCGTTCACCTGCCCCCACTGCGCCAGCTTTCACGATGCCGCGTTCAAGCCGCTGAAGGCCGATTACATCGACACCGGCAAGGTCCGCTTCACCTACCGCGAGGTGTATTTTGATCGCTACGGTCTGTGGGCCGCGATGATCGCCCGCTGTGGTGGAGAGATGAAGTATTTCGGCATCGCCGATATCCTGTTTGAAACCCAAAAAGAGTGGGCCGGGTCAGATGATGCGAATGTGGTCGTCGAAAACCTGAAAAAGATCGGCCGCACCGCCGGAATGGATGACGCGGCGATGGATGTCTGTCTGAAAGACGGTGCCATGGCCGAGGCGATGGTGGCCCATTACCAAAAGAACGCCACCGCCGACGCAATCGAGGGCACACCGACGCTGATCATCAATGGCGAAAAACATTCGAACATGAGCTATGCCGATCTGAAGGCGATCCTTGACGCCGAATTGGCCAAGTAAACCATGTCGACCCCCCTCGCTGGCGTAAAGGTGATCGAACTGGCGCGGATTCTGGCTGGCCCATGGGCCGGTCAGACGCTGGCCGACCTGGGGGCTGACGTCATCAAGGTCGAGGCACCCGAAGGCGACGACACCCGCCGCTGGGGGCCACCCTTCATCGATCGTGACGGCGACCGGTCCGCCGCCTATTTCCACGCCACAAACCGGGGCAAACGGTCGATCATCTGCGATTTCCGCACGCCGGAAGGACAGGCCGTCGTCCGCCGTCTTGTGGCCGACGCCGATGTGGTGATCGAAAATTTCAAGGTGGGCGGTCTGGCGAAATACGGGCTGGACTGGGACAACCTGCGTCAAGTGAACCCACGCCTAATCTATTGTTCCATCACCGGCTTTGGCCAGACCGGCCCCTATGCCCACCGCGCCGGATATGACTTCATCATCCAAGGCATGGCCGGATTGATGAGCGTGACCGGCGAACCGGACGGACAACCGCAAAAGGTGGGCGTGGCGGTGACGGACATCTTTACCGGTGTCTATGCGGCCACCGCAATTCTGGCCGCCTTGCACCAGCGGGCCAGCACGGGCCAAGGCCAGCAGATCGACATGGCCCTGATGGATGTGGCGGCCAGCATCATGGCCAATCAGGCGATGAACTATCTGACCACCGGCACCGTGCCGGGCAAGATGGGCAATGCCCACCCGAACCTTGCGCCCTATGCTGTGTTCGATTGCGCCGATGGCTGGATCATCCTTGCCACCGGCAATGACGGTCAATACCGCCGCCTGTGCGCGATCCTCGATTTGCCCGACTTGTCCGACGCGCCCGAATATCTGACCAACGCCGACCGCGTGACCAATCGCGTCGCCATGACGGCGGCGATAACAACGGCAACGCTGCGCTGGAACAAGGCCGATCTTCTGGCGGCGTGCGAGGCGCAAGGCGTGCCTGCCGGTCCGATCAACGATCTGGCCGAAGTGTTCGACGATCCCCAGATCAAGGCGCGGGGGTTGCAGCTTGATCTGGGCGGAATCCCGGGGTTGCGGTCGCCGTTCACGTTCTCGGACGCCACGCTCGCCCTTGAACGCCCGGCACCAAAGCTGGGCGAACATCAGGACGAGGTGTTGGGTTAGAATACCGCGATCTTACAGGTCGATTTCGACAAAAACCGGGTGGTGGTCCGATGCGGTGCACGCGTTGTCCACCGTGACAGACCGCACACGCGGCGCAAGGTCGGCGGTCACAAAGCAATGGTCCAACTGCCGCAAGCGCGTTTCACCCGCGATCTGTTTGACATGGGTATGCAGACTGCCCGGCACCAGCCCCGCTGCGGCCACTGCATCGACAAACCCACCCGCGTAACGCGCGCCGGGGTGATAGGGGGTTTGGCCGGTGATGCGGGAATATTCGGCGCTGCCCGGTTCTGAATTGAAATCACCCATCCAGATCGCGCGGGCCGGGTTTGCAGGCTCTGGCTGCCCCTCGGTCCAGTTGCGGGCGGGTTCGTCGTCACGCCCGCTCCACGGTCCGCCCTCATGCGGGGCGCGGACGTGTTGGGCCAGCAGAAAGTCGATCTGCTCCATCCGTTCTTCGACCCCCACATGCGCCAGATGCAGTGACAGCACGCGCACCGGGCCGGATGCGGTGACAATCATCGCCTCAAGCGCTGCGTTCTGGGTGTTCAGCGGGTCGATCATGCGCCGCTTGGGCAGGGGCCACAGGCGCGACCACAGGATCGGCAGTCGCGACAGGATCATCGTGCCGAACTGGCGGCGGCGGTTCTGCACGCGGCCCGCCACGACGGTGCTGGCATCCATGTCAAAGGCCGGACCATAAACCCAGTGATGCTGCGGCAGCAGCGCCGACAGAAGGCCGGGCTGATCGTCATGGTTGGTGCGGGACCAAAAACGCTCCACCTCTTGCAGGGCGATGATGTCGGCGTTTTCGATGACGCGGGCGATGCGGGACAGGTCATACCGCCCATCTGCGCCGAAACCATATTGGATATTGAAGCTGATCAGTTTCATGATGCCTATGGCTATGCGTGCAGCACAATGCTGGCAAGCGGGGAGAGTGACATGACATTTGCCGACATGGCCGCGCGGGCCGCAGACGAGGTGAAAGCCGCCACCCGCGCCGTGGCCGCGGATCATGTCACCGCCTTGGTGGAGGCCCTGGCCGGGGCGGGGCGTATCGTCTGTTTTGGCTGCGGGCGCGAGGGTGTGATGATGCGCGCTCTGGCGATGCGCCTGTATCATCTGGGTCTTGACGCCCATGTGGTGGGCGATATGTCCTGCCCCCCGGTCGGGCCGGGTGATCTGTTGCTGGTCAGCGCCGGGCCGGGCGATCTGTCGACGGTGGCGGCCCTTGTTACCTTAGCAAAGGGCGCTGGTGCGCGCACCGCCTGCATCACCGCGCAACCTGCGGGCGGGGTGCCGCAGGCCTGCGACACGGTGCTGGTTATCCCGGCACAGACGATGGCGAACGATCAGGGCCTTGCCGCCGCATCAACCCTGCCGATGGGATCGGTGTTCGAAGGGGCGATGTTCCTGACCTTTGAAATCCTGATCTTTTTGCTGCGCGACCGGATCGGTGCCACCCCGGATGAAATGCGCGCCCGCCATACCAATCTGGAATGACGCACGACGCAATTGCACCACACACCCGCTCACCGTTCCGGGGCGGGGTGACTTGTGGATAACTTTCTGTAGATTGCAGGGCAAAACGGGGCAGGGCAGGCAAATATGATCACGGGTTTGGTGGGCAAAGTCCACGCAGGTGTTGTCTTTGGGCGACGCACGCGGGTTCTGACGGACGAGTTGCGCAAGCTGACCGCAGGGGCCACGCGCATCCTGGACGTGGGAACAGGCGACGGTCAGATCGCACAGGATCTGGCGCGCGGACGGCCCGGCACCACCGTCGAAGGCATCGACGTGTTGCTGCGCCCCCACACGCATATCCCGGTGACGCTGTTTGATGGCACGACGATCCCCTTTGCGGATGGCAGCTTTGACGCCGTCACCTTCTCGGACGTTTTGCACCACACCGACGACCCCGCGCACCTGATTGCGGAAGCGGCGCGCGTGTCGCGCGGGCATGTTGTGATCAAGGATCACCTGTCGGAAAACGTAGTGGACCATGCCACCCTGCGGTTCATGGACTGGGTCGGGAACGCGCCGCACGGGGTGCGCCTGCCGTATAACTATGCCCCGCGCGCAGACTGGATGCGGTGGTTCCAACAGGCGGGGTTGCAGGTCGAGGTGTTCAGTACCGACGTGCCCCTGTATCCCTTTCCCTTCAGCGCCGTGTTCGGGCGGTCGCTGCACTTTGTCGCAAAACTGCGCAAGGGTTAGGCTGGCGGACGGAAAACCGCGATCCGTCCAACGACATACGTCAGCACCGCCGAGGCGCCCACAGTGACCAGATAGACCCCTGTGTCGATCAGGTAGACTCCGGTCACCAATGTCGTGGTCAGAATAGATACGGCGGCAAAGCAACCCAGTTGCAACGCCGCATAGCGCAGGAATGCCCCACGCCGCAGCCTGCCCGCGCGAAAGGTGACGCGTGAATGGGCGCGGAACGTGACCGGCACGAACAGGCAGAACACGAACAGACCTGTGCCAAAGGCGGGCCAGCCCGTCCATCGCAGCACGGCGGCGCTGATCAGCGCATACAGCAGGCTGGAACTGCCGCCAACCAGCAGAAACCGCAGGCCCTGTTGATGTCGGATCAACCAGTCGTTCATCCGCCTGATCCGGTGACCGGGGCATTCACCCGATAAAGCCGCATCCTGGCACCTGCCCCCAGATCCACCGGCACCAGCCACGACGGCGGCGCGCCCCGACCAAGGGCAGAGCCTATGCTGCCCGTATTGGCGAACACATCGCCGTCGCACACCATCAGCAGCGATGCCCCCGCATCTGCCACCGCCTTGGCCAGATCGGATTCCGTGCCGCCAAAGGGCAACATGCCGTTCGACAGCGCAGCGGCACTGCGGTGATAGGGGGCAGCGGTCACGGAATGATCGGTGAAATACAGCACCGCCGGCCCGATGTTCATCGGCGTAAAGATGACAGCGGGCGGCAAGGCGGTAAGACGGGACACCTCGGCTTGGGTGCTGCAAGCGGCACTGGTGGCCTTCAGCACCGTGGACTGCTTGAACCCATACATCTGCACGCTGCCGACAAGGGCGGCCACAACGCCCGGCATCGCCGCTGCGATGATCAAGGCCGCAACGGCGACATGTTGCGCGCGCGGGGCGACCGTCCATGTCCGGTTGGCAAGCCGGTCGGCCACGATGCCAAAGGTCAGCGGCAGAAACGGCAACGCCATGACCACGGTACGCAACTGCACAAATGTCAGCGCCGCCGGAATCGCGACAAAGACCAGCAGCAGCCCCAACGCCCCTTGCGGTCTGGCGGCACCAAAGTCGCGCAGAACCAGAACGGCGGCGGCCAGAACCACGGCATACAATGGCAGCAGCGCGGTGATCGCCAGTGGCAGCGACCGCACCATGATCTGATGTGCGGGCCGCACCTCGATGATGGTGGACAGGATACGGGTCTGCACCTCGGCAGGCAGATCGGCATAGGGTCCGGCCAGACAGGGACGCAGCACCGGTGCAAGGATCAACAGCATCGCGACTCCCAGCGCCGCCGTCACCAGAAACCGCAACCAGCCCGCAGGCACCACGCGCCCCTTTGCCACGACCACAAGGCAGAACCCGGCAGCAGCCGTTGTCAGCGCCAGAAAGGGCGGCGACAACACATCACACATCGGGGCAAACCACAGAAAAGGGTTCGTCTGCACCGCAAACAGGATCGGTGCCAGACCACCCAAGCCAAGGCCGAATCCAACCAGCCGCGCCCCGGCACCGGGCCGCCCCACCACATGCGCCAGCGACAGGATCACCCCGCCCAGCGCAATGATCACGATCATCTCAAGCCCGACCGCCAGCGAAAACGCACCCGCAGCCCCCGCCATCAGGCCAAGCCGCAGTGGTTGGCCGGGCACCATCACGCCAGCCCCCAGCACTAGCATCGCCAGGATTTGCGCGTTGTGGTGGTCCACCATGCCCATGGCAAAATAGTTGGTGGAAATCGCCGGAATGGCCGCCACCCCCAACATCGCAAAGCACGCCGCCGCAGGACCGGCCAGCCGCCCCGCGACATGGCGTGTCAGACCCAGAAACCCCAGAAACAGCAGCGCGGGCCAGATCATCGCCACCAGACGCTCTGCCCCGAACGGCGACAGGAAAAGGGAAAACAGCATCACCAGCGCTGCAATCGGTGCATCAATCAGCCGCGACCAATGCAGCGACACGCCGTTCGGAGGCAGGACGCGATGCTGGCTCATGTCCCACCACGATTGCCCCGCCAGCAGATCGCGCACAGACAAAAGGCGCATCACCTCGTCCGTGCCGGTGGGGATGTTCGCGGTGAACTCGGCCCGCAAAGCCCCCATCTGGAACAGCACATACAGCACGATCGCGAACCAGAACACGAAACGATCACTGTTGGGACGGGTGAAAATACCGGGTGGCGTCATGAAACGGGTCCAGTCACAGGGAGCAACGCCGCAGACCATACCGACGGCCCATCAACCCGTCCACGCCCTGCAAGGGAACGCCAAAGCTTTGTTGTTTGCGTGGCGCACAACTGGGCCTATGCTCTGAAAAAATCAATCGGCCAAAAGGCCGTGAAAAAGCAGAACAGGACAGTCCCGTGGTTGAATTGACGATTCTGATGCCCAGCCTCAACGAGGCCGAGACCATCGGCATATGCGTCCGAAAGGCAAAATCCTTTCTGGAGCGCAGCGGCGTATCGGGCGAGGTTCTGATCGCCGACAACGGATCAACCGATGGCAGTCAGGACATCGCGCGCGAGCTAGGCGCACGGGTGGTCCATGCAGAACAGCGCGGCTATGGCGCGGCGCTGATCACCGGGATCAACGCCGCCGAGGGGCGTTTCATCATCATGGGGGACAGCGATGATTCCTATGATTTTGAATTCCTGATGCCCTTTGTCGAAGAACTGCGCCGGGGCACTGATCTGGTGATGGGCAACCGCTTTGCCGGTGGGATCGCGGCGGATGCGATGCCCGCTTTGCACCGATATCTGGGCAACCCGGTTCTGTCCTTTGTCGGTCGCACGTTCTTCAACACGCCCGTGCGCGATTTCCACTGTGGTCTGCGCGGCTTTTCACGCGAATCGGTGCTTGGCCTTGGCCTGATCTCTCCGGGGATGGAGTTTGCGTCCGAGATGGTGGCAAAGGCGTCCCTGTTCGGCCTGCGCATCACCGAGGTGCCGACGACACTAAAGCCTGACGGCCGCACACGCCCGCCCCACCTGCGCAGTTGGCGCGACGGTTGGCGACACCTGAAGCTGCTGCTCAGCTATGCGCCGCATTGGCTGTTCCTGTATCCGGGCATCGTCATGGTCGCCGTGGGCGCACCGCTGTTTCTGGCGCTGCTGACCGGGCCTATTTCGATCTTTGGCGCACGCTTGGATATTGCGGCGCTGATTCTGGCGATGGCGCTGGCGATCACGGGATCGCAAATGGTGTATTTCTACGCCCTTGCCCGCCTGCATGCCGTGCGGCAAGGCATTCTGCCCGCCACCCCCGGTTTTCGTCGTCTTGAGTCAGAGGTCAACGTTGACCGCGCCTGCGCAGTGGGGGCGGTGATGATGTTCACCGGCATCATCGCCGCGTTTACCGCTGTCGGATATTGGCTGGGGGCGGGCCTTGGCGATCTTGACCCGTCGGTCATCATCCGCCCCGCCGCGCTGTCCGTGGCCGGTCTGGCGCTGGGGGCACAAACCATCACCAGCGGCTTTCTTTGGGGTATTCTGGACACGCGGCGATGACACCCCACCGGACCAAGACGCGCAAAGGACGACCCCCCAAAGAACAAAGGGCTCAGGTGTTGCCACCTAAGCCCTTGTTATCATGGTGAGCGGGGAGGGATTCGAACCCTCGACCCCATGATTAAAAGTCACGTGCTCTAACCAACTGAGCTACCCGCCCACGACTGGGCGGTGATTATGAACTAACCCGTGGGGGGTCAAGGGCAAAAGCGCGGGGGTCTGGCAAAAAGCACCGGCGCGGCGTATATCGCAGGCCATGACACAGTACACCGCCCCCCTTGGCCTGCCGTTCATGAAGATGCACGGGCTGGGCAACGACTTTGTGGTGATCGACTCGCGTGGGCGCGGGGCGGTGACAACACCTGCGCTGGCGCGGGCGCTGGGGGACCGGCACCGGGGCGTTGGCTTTGACCAACTGGCCGAGATCAGGGACGCGTCTGGCGCGGATTTCACGCTAGATTTCTGGAACAGCGACGGGTCACGCGCGGGGGCCTGCGGCAATGCCACCCGCTGCGTGTGCGATTACATCATGCGCGATCTGGGCAAGGACGCCGTCAGCCTTGTGACGGAACGCGGTGCCTTGTCTGCCGTGCGCCGGGCAGATGGCCTTGTCAGCGTCAACATGGGCCAGCCGCAGCGCGACTGGGCGGATGTGCCACTGGCCCATGCGGTTGATGTGCTGCACCTGCCGCTGCCCGGCGATCCGGTGGCGGTCGGCATGGGCAATCCGCATTGCGTGCTGTTCGTGCCCGATGCCGATGCAGTCGATCTGATCCATTCCGGCCCGCGCTATGAACGCGATCCGCTGTATCCCCAGCGCACCAATGTGGAGTTCGCCAGCGTCATTGCGCCCGACCACCTGCGGATGCGGGTGTGGGAACGCGGCGCGGGTGTCACGCTTGCCTGTGGTTCGGGGGCCTGCGCCACCGCCGTGGCGGCGCACCTGCGCGGCCTTACCGGGCGGCATGTCCTGCTGGACATGGACGGCGGCCAGATCGAGATTGACTGGCGCGACGATGGTGTCTGGATGACAGGCCCGGTTGCCCATGTCTTTGACGCGACCCTGACGCCCGAATATCTGGCCGCCCACACATGAACGCGCCTGTCTTTGCCACCCTTGGCTGCCGCCTGAACGCCTATGAGACCGAGGCGATGAAACAGCTGTCCGCCGCCGCCGGGCTGGAAAACGCGGTCATCGTGAACACCTGCGCCGTCACGGCCGAGGCTGTGCGCAAGGCCAAGCAGGAAATCCGTCGCCTGTCGCGCGAAAATCCTGGTGCGACGATCATCGTCACCGGATGTGCGGCGCAGACGGAACCCGACACCTTTGCCAGCATGGCCGAGGTGACAAAGGTGATCGGCAACACCGAAAAGATGCAGGCCGAAACCTGGGCGGGTCTGCGCGCGCCCGATCTGATCGGCATGACCGAAAAGGTGCAGGTCGATGACATCATGTCGGTGCGCGAAACGGCCGGGCATCTGATCGACGGCTTTGGCCGCCATCGCGCCTATGTTCAGGTGCAGAACGGCTGCGACCATCGCTGCACATTTTGCATCATCCCCTTTGGTCGCGGCAATTCCCGATCGGTCCCGGCGGGGGTTGTGGTTGAACAGATCAAGCGTTTGGTAGACAAGGGTTTTCTCGAGGTGGTCCTGACCGGCGTCGATCTTACGTCCTGGGGGGCAGACCTGCCCGCGCAACCGCGCCTTGGCGATCTGGTCATGCGGATCCTGCGGCTGGTGCCCGACCTGCCCCGACTGCGGATTTCGTCTATCGACAGCATCGAGGCGGACGAGGCGTTAATGGGGGCCATCGCGACCGAACCCCGGCTGATGCCGCATCTGCACCTGTCTTTGCAGGCGGGCGACGACATGATCTTGAAGCGGATGAAGCGCCGCCATCTGCGCGACGATGCGATCCGTTTTTGCGAAGACGCGCGCCGCCTGCGCCCCGATATGGTGTTCGGGGCCGACATCATCGCCGGGTTTCCCACCGAAACCGAACAGATGTTCACAAACAGCCTGAAACTGGTCGCAGACTGCGGCTTGACCTTCCTGCACGTCTTTCCGTTCAGCGCCCGCAAGGGGACGCCCGCCGCGCGGATGCCGCAGGTAAAGGGGCCGACGGTGAAAGACCGCGCCGCCCGGTTGCGCGCCGCAGGGGATGCAGCCTTGCGCGCGCATCTGACGGCACAGGTGGGGCAGACGCACCACATCCTGACCGAAGGCCCCCGCATGGGCCGGACGGAACAGTTCACCGAAGTGGCGTTCGACACCGATCAGCCTGAAGGGCAGATTGTGACCGCCAGGGTTACGGGTATGGACGGCAACCGCCTGCGTGCCTGACGCGCCCGACCGGGTGGTGACGACGCATGGCGCGGGGCGGCGGCAATCCGGCGTTCAGCCCTGCCGGATCGTGTCGCCCGGTTGCAGCGTCGGGAACAGTTCGATCACCTCTCCCCCGACAACGCCATCGGTGCGCTTACCGGCGATGATTTCGGCGGCCCGGCGGCCGATCTCCAGTCGGCAGGCATCCATCGTGGCCAACCGGCGCGGCAAGCCGTCCAGCAGCTCCACCCCGTTGAACCCGGCCAGCCCCACCTTGCCCGGCACGTCGATACCCTGCGCCAGACAGTACAGCAGGCCGCCAGCGCCGATCATATCGTTGGAGTAGTACAAAAAATCCACGTCCGGGTTGCGGGTCAGAACCGCCTCGGTCATCTCGCGGCCCTTCAGCAGGGCAGAGCCGCCGGAATAGAATTCGCGGTCGGCCAGATGCAGCCCCGACCTTGCCAACGCCTCTTCAAACCCTTTCAGGCGTTTGCGGGCCCGGTGGTCGTGCGGCATCATGGTGCCCAGAAACGCGATGCGTCGATAGCCTGCGGCGATGATCGCCTCGGCCATCTGACGACCGGCGCGGTGGTGCGAAATTCCCACCGCACTGTCGATGGCAGGGCCGTCGATATCCATGATCTCGACAATCGGGATACCGGCCTGCGCCAGCATGGCACGGGCGGCATCGGTATGTTCCAGCCCCGCCACAATCATGCCGGACGGACGCCAGGACAACATCTCGTAGATCACCGATTCCTCGCGTTCCGGGGAATAGTTGGTAACGCCGACGACGGGTTGCAGGCCGGTGTCTTCCAACACTTCGGAAATCCCGGTCATCACTTCGGGGAAAACCATGTTCGACAGCGACGGGATGACGACCCCCACCAGATTGACCCGCTGGCTGGCAAGCGCACCCGCGATCTTGTTTGGGACATAGCCAAGGTTGCGCGCAGCCTCTAACACCCGCTCTCTCGTGGCTTCCGATACATCGCCACGGTTGCGCAGAACGCGGCTAACGGTCATTTCGCTGACGCCGGATGCTTCGGACACATCACGCAATGTCAACGTGCGCCGGGGATCAAAACCTGGGGACTTTGTCACTTGTCGAGATGTCCTGATGTAACTGCCTGCTCCTTTGTTAGCCCTAAAGGACCCCCTTGTCCAAGCCATGATTCCGGGCTATGTTACCGCTAACAGCACATCCGTTCGGATGCTGGCGATATCCTGCGCGTCCTGCAAGCTCTCAACCCAGACGCAACGGACCCAAGGGGGGTGGTGGGCCAAAAGTCACCCCCCTTACTCTTTCCCCCCTCACCGTTTCGTGCCTTGCTTTGGGTCAATGCCTTTGCGTTTGCGCAGGAACAGCGCCGCCCTTTGCCGGTTCTCCAGCACGCGCCGGGAAAACCATTCCCCGGCCTGCACAACCCACTGGAGGAGATCCACATGAACACGATCCGCACATTGGCCGCATCGGCAGCCATCGTCGCCTTTTCCGCCGCCGGTGCGATGGCACAGGATGGCATGGTGACGGTCGATCTTTCGGGCGTCAGCGCCGACATCGCAACTGAACTGAGCATTGATGCGGCCCAGGTGCCCGCAACCGTGATGCTGCCTGCCGGCATCGCTGCGCGCGCCTGTGCCACCAGCGCGTCGGATTCGACGTCGACCTGCACCGCCACGGTCGTCAGCCCCAGCCTGGTCGAATTCGTACGCGGGCGTGACACGAATGGCGAAGGGTTCGTGTCGGTCGACATCACCGACGTGAAGTCAGACCTGTCAACCGAGCTTTCCGTGTCCGACATCGAAGACGTGCCCGGCATGGTCATGTTGCCGGTCGGTCTGGCGGCGCAGGCCTGCGGTCTGAACGCTGCGGAACTGACAGCGCAGGCCGGCACGGGCGAGGCGTCGTGCAAGGCGACCAGTGTTGCACAAGGGATGAAGTCCTTTGTGCGGGACGCCATCGGTGGCGATGAAGGCTAAGAAAGCCGACCCTTACCAACGTTGGGGCCCCTTCGGGGGCCCTTTTCACAGGCACATGTTGCACATGGAACCGTTTCAAAGCAAATAGGGGCCGCGTGGCCCCGTAGCTCAACGGATAGAGCGGTCCCCTCCTAAGGGACAGGTTGCAGGTTCAAGTCCTGCCGGGGTCACCAATGAAATCAAATACTTGTTATATTTCTACAATCTGCCCAGAGGTTCGTTGAACTTTGGAGGTCTCTTTGTCGAGCCTTTCGGATAGGGCGGGGTCGTGAAGTTTCTACGGCCAGCATAAGACATTGTTTCGATGTTGTTCGTGTCCAAACTCCGTGCCAAGGTCGAGCATCATCACTTGATTGGCGGTGTTGACTTTAATGTCAATGAACATTACCTTAGCTGAAATCGTTCAAGATGGCCGCCTCATCCCGGTTACGCCTCTGCTGGGTGGACACCGAAAGAGGGTTATTCTTGCAACGGCAGAGGTGTTGAAAGAGTTAAGCCCAAGTACCGCTCAATATGTCGATCCTTCCAACGCCGGTCAGCTGCGTGCGTGGGTGGATGGTTTCACCGCCGGTAGGCGCGTGACAGTTGGAAGCGACAAAAACAGGTTAGTCGACGTGAAAATTCTAAATCCTCAAGCAGACGAGGTTTGGGAAATTAGGAAACGTGACGAACCGAGTACCCGCATATTCGGCCGGTTCGCTATGAAGGATGTGTTTATTGCGACCAACATCAAAACGTCCCGAGATCTCTTCAGCGTGCAGTGGATTACGGGTGAATACATCAGATGGCCGGTGTGGCGGCAAGAAATTCGACGATGTAAGACGGTTTGGCGAAATATTTTCGCAGCTTATGAACCAGTGTCGGGAGGGCAATTGAATGACTACTTATCAAACTTTGTTGACGAGCGAAATTGATGCTAAGAACTTACCATCTTTTTGGCTCTCCTATTTTCGCGAGAAGCTTAGAGGTGAAATCAATGACCATTTGCTTGAGGCGTTTCAAGAAAGCAACCTGACTAAAGCTGATATTGCCCGTAAACTGAACCGCAGACCTGAGCAGATTACCCGCTGGCTTTCCGCGCCATGCAATCTAGAGACTGACACAATTGCCGATATTGCTTTGGCACTTGGATTGGCTCCTACATTCCAACTGCAGCGGATTGGCAATACGCAGTCCAACAATGAAGTCCACAGCCTCATTCTGGACCTTCCTGAGCCAGGCAATCCTACGCCCACAGATGGCTCAGTTTATGTTTTGGAAAATAGGCGATCCAGAAGCATGCCCGGATCAGCAGCACTTTCTACAAGCTCTGTCGGGCCTGTCGGTGCAACTTTTTCAACGTCAGAAGCAGATATCCTTAGAAGGGTTTCATAATGCCTGAAGTAGACTCGTACAAGTTCAGTCATGTTGAACTTCTCGAACTAATGGTGAAGTCAGCAAACATTCACGATGGAAAGTGGATGTTGCAAGTGCACTTTAATATCACGGTTGCCAACATTGGCCCCGAGGAGAGTGCTGTCAGCCCTGGTGCAGTCGTAGCGGTCCAGCAAATTGGAATTATTAAAGCAAAGGATGATGCACCAAAATCACTGGTGATTGATGCAGCGATAGTTAACCCTTTGTCTACTACTTAGCGTCTCTGTTCGACTCTGTGAACAACGATCACATGATTGCTCGACGAAGGGCGATATCGCCGCTCAAAGATGTGCTATAATCTGCCGCAACGCCCCAAAATCCAACACATCCGCCGCCTTGCGGAGGTGCTCCGGTGAGAATCTCCCGTACACCCGCTCCGTGATCGTGGTGTTGGAATGGCCAAGATACTGCGCGATTTCCGACATCGGCACGCCCGCTTCAGCCATCAGTCGGGCGGCCGTCCGGCGCAAATCGTGCGGCGTGATGTGAGGTAGACCCGCATTGGCGACCGCGCTGGCGAACCCGCGCTTGATCGACAGGACCGGGCCGCTGGCATATTCCACGACGAATTCTGTCATCGCCGCTTCCCGAGCTGCGGCTAACGCAGCACGTAGGGTGGGGTTGATCGGAACGATTGCCCGGCCCTTTCGCGGGCCGGTATCGTCCGTCCGCAGATTGATCTGCCCTCGATCGAGGTTCACGCGATCCCACGTCAGCTCCAGGATCGCGGACACACGCCCTGCCGTGGTCAACATCAGCAGGATCGCCAGGCGCACATGCGGCGCTGCATCCGCGGTGATCAGTCGTTCGACCTGGCTGCGATCGAGGAACCGATCGACCGGTGCCGGTTGTGCGGGCCGCTCGATCTTCGGCGCCATCTGAATGAGGCGCATGCCTTGGGCCCATTTCAGGCAGGTGCGCAGATGGCCCAGTTCTGTATGGATCGTTCCGTCTGCCCGTCCCTGGAGCCGGCGCTTCGCCGTGTAGACCCGGCAGTCGTCGACGCTGACCTGGTCAGGGCGCAACTCCCCGAAATGGGGCAGCACGGCCTTGCCAGAATGCCCCATGTGTTCGGAGATCCTGCGACCTTTCGTGTCTTCCCGGTAGGCTTCCCAGATTGTGCGGACCGTGGTGGTACCGACGGGTAGGGTCTGGCGCAGGATTACGTCCCGCGCTTCTGCCTCGGCCTCCTTGGCGTTGAGTGCCGCAAGACGATAACGTCGGCGTTTTCCATCCTCGAACCAGCTGACGACGAAGCGGCCGTTGAGTCGTCCGATTGTGAATTCCCGCATTTCTCGAACTCCTCCACAGCCTCGGCCGAGATTCGGATCATGCGGCCCACCCGAAATCCGCGCAAGACGCCGCGCTTGACCAGCTGGCGGACGGTTTCGGCCGAACAGCCCCAGCGATCGGCGAGCAACTCAGGGTCAAATGGACGTGCCGGCGTCATGCTGCTGCCTCCGAAAACTTGGCGGATTCGTTGCCCCAGCCCGTCCAGCCTGGGCGGGGCTGTCGGCTGAACAGTTCCAGCCGGCGCGCATCTGGCATCAGCCGTTCCGCCGCGGCGAATGCTTCATCAGGCTTGCGGCTGTGTTCGCGGATCGGCCCCTCGATCACCGATCGGACGGACCTGGTCGTCTTCGGAGATCCGCGCGTTCCGATCAGGAACGGCTCACCGGCGCAGCGCAACAGGTAACCGGTGCCGAAGCCGATCTTGCCGCGCTTGGTGCGCTTTACCCAGTGGCCTGCGGTCTTGAACTCGAAGCCCCACGCCTCGAGGGTGGCGATACCCTCGCGCATCATCGGGTTGGTGGCCCATAGCCACAGCAGGCAGTTGTCTGAGGCCAGTACGCTGACCGGCATGGCCTTGATCCAGTCGATGCCTTCGCAGAGGTAATGCGCCTTGGCGTTCTTCGCCTCGCCCTTCTCGGAATAATTGTCGAAGGACCAAGGCGGGTCGGCCATGATCAGGTCGAAGCCACCCGCTGGCCGCAGGGTGATGAAATCCTGAAGGAGCGTCATGCTGCACCCTGCGACGGGCACTGCAGCACGACCCGATATTTGAAAGCTTTATGCGCCTTTGGCTTTCTCGCGCTCATCGATCCAGCGTTTGAGGTCATCTTGATCGACCCCGAATTTGCGCGCGATGGCCCTTCGCGTGCCGACCATATCCGATGGCATGGGGTGTCCGCCCGGCAACAGATTCTCGATTCGGGAACAGGCTTGGTCGTATGCAGCGATAACGTCGGCTTTGCGGGAGTCCTCTGACATCTTTCCCTCCTGACACGTCCTGCCAGATTTTGGCGAACGTGTAGAAGTTCGTCCTAACGAAAAATGCCAGAAGTGTCAAAGACATGCATTCATGGGAAGCGCCAATGTCTGGCCTCACGGCGATCATGCTGCCGCCCCCAACTGGTCGATGTTACCGTTCGCGACGGTGAAGGTCAGGGCTACCACCCAAGGGTTCGCCTCCCATGCGTCATCGCCGTGCAGGCGGTTCCAGAGCTTCGCATAAGACCGCTCTGCATGACGTCCGCCCGGCTCCTCGATGCCAACGGCGGTCAGGCTGTGCGGCCAGATGCCAGGGACGTAGTAGAAGGGCGGGTCCGCGCTTTCCATTTCGACCCCTTCGGCGAGGGCATCGTTGTGGCTGATGTCCTGCAGGCGCTGCACCCGCACGTCGGTGAGGGTCAGGGTCAGGCGGCTGGCCCAGCGTGGCATGTGGATCGAAGGGCGTTTTCGGCGCAGTTCGTGGACATCATCGGTTGCGTAGTATCGAACAATCGGCCCGTCAAAGGCATGCGCCTCGCGCACCCAAAGCCTGTCGCCGAGGGCATATGGCAGGAAGTTGCGCTTTTCGATCGGGGTCAGGAATGATTTCAGGCCCTCGTCGTCCGTCTGGCAAAAGCCACCAAACCGCTTGACCCACTTCTCGGGGGCGCATTCGGTAGCTTTGGCAGGCGGATACTGCCAAAGCCCGGCCGCGTTCAGTTCAGGTTGCGGCTTCAACATGCGTCTGGTCTGCGTCTTGCGACCTGCCAGCATGGCTCGGACCATCGACGCGGAAAAGATGATCGGACGGTTGGTCACCGCAGCACCGCTAGGATCACAGCAACCCAGAACGGGACAGCGCACAGCAGCATCGGCGCAATCCACCAGCCGTGCGGAAAGCGGGGTGATCTGTCAGACATGGCGGGCCTCGATCCAGCGGGCCAGATCCTCGGGCGTGATCTTGAAATCGCGGGCGATGCGCTTGCGGATGCCGCCGAGGTCTTCCTCGGTCAGATGACCGCTTGGTGTGATGAAACGGGCCTTCCGGCAGGCTTCGTCATAGGCGGCGAAGATCAGAGTGGTGGCAAAAGTAGTTACGGTCATTGTCGCCTCTGAAAATGGCCCCGGCATGAAGCCGGGGCGAGTTCAACAGGGAGGTCGCGCAGGGCACCCGCTGCGCGCCGGGATGAGGTCAGAAGCCGCGAAGATGGTCGGCCTGCTGTAGAATCTGCGGCATCTGCCGGACGGCCTCGGAAGCTGCTGCCATCAGCGCACCGCAGATCGTGGCGCTGACCACAAAGGCGACCGCAGCGAAGATAGCCCGCGCATTGTCGGCGATCCAGTCGCGGCGCACGGCGAGGGTATTGGTACGGGCTTGAAAGGATTTCATGCTGTTGCCTCCGCGTGAAACCGGGCGGGCAGCGTGATGGTGCGATCGGTGATCGCTGACCCTAGTTGCTGCCGGACCGTCAGACGATCGCCCTCGATCCATGCTGAGAGAGTGTAATCGGTCTGATCACCGGCACCCATCATCTTGACCGCACGGGTCTTCGGATCGCGGAACGGCATCATCGGCACCGAGCGGCGCACCAAATCGTCGATATTGGCGTCGGCACGGCGGGCCCAGTGCAGGGCCGCGCGCAGGTTGATCGTCAGATCACCGTTCATGCAGCATCCCCCGGCCCGGTGCTGCCTGGCGACAGGTGCAAGCGGTGCGGCTGGACGGGGTGCAGGCGGTTGGCCAGATGCGCGGCCTTCAGATCGCGCCAGGCGTCAGCGCGGAGGCGCAGCTGGTCTTCCTCCGACAGGCTGGTGAATTTGTCGAAGTGGCCCACGACGAGGCGGGCCGTGGCCAGCGCGTCGGGTCTTGCAAAGTTTGCGGGCATGGGTCGCCTCCATCAGTTCGATGGGGGTTACCATAAATGGAGAAAACCTCCACCGTCAACCGTATTAATGGAGAAAAAATCTATTTACAGAACGGAGCGAGAACACCCAGAATGATAATATTGCACAGGGGGGATTCGGATGCCTTATCGTTTAAGGGATATCTTGGTATTGCTGATCGCCAACGCGACCAGAAAGAAGGTTTCCGTGGTCTATCGTTCTTTCTGGTGGACCAGGAGAAGCTCGATCAGTCGAGGTCTGAGCGCCAAAGGCACGTCGGACAGATCACCCCGGTAGATGAAGTCCAAGCCAAACCCATAGATCGTTGATATTAATTCGCCTTTTGCGATATCGAGGCCAGCTTCTCCGTTCTCGACCTTTGTCATGGAGCTGCGATCAAGCTCGATGCTGTCTGCAAGTTGGGACTTTGATAACTCGAGGCACTCGCGCAGTGCCCGAACTCTGGGCCCAACTCGCTCTGGTGTGCTCTCTCTTCCGATGAGCTTTGAGATGACGTTTTTCATGTCGCCAGATGCCATGTTGTGGAAAAAAGGTCTATCGGCGCGATCTCCATCTTGACGAATGGAGAAAAACTCCATTAGGTTCCCGGCATGACCGAGATTTCATCCATCAGAGCGCTCATCGACCACTGGCCCGCACGAAAGGACCTCGCCGTTGAGCTTGGAGTGTCACCCCATCGCGTTCACAAGTGGGCGCAGAGTGGAGCTATCCCTGCACGCTTCCATCAGCGGATACTCCTTGCGGCGCGGGATCGGGGCATTGCAGTTAACGCTGATGATTTGGTCCGAATGCACCACTGCGTCACAGAGCAGGGTGCGTCCTGATGGAACGCCCTTGCTCATTCAACTGCAAAACGGAACATCGACGCACCCATAGCTTCGCTGGAAACGCTCGCGTTTCCGACGTCAGATATTCTGATCGCCAGCTGGTCCCGATGATTCATGTTTGCGGTGAAGAGTGCTTGCCTTGGCTTTCCATCGACAAAGGCATCTTTGACCTCGAGACTGATCGCTTTGCCCAGATCGTTGTTGACCCGTGCTCTGATGATCATCTCGATTTGGTCGAAGCCGCCGAGCTTCATGTCCTCTGGAAGTGCAGCAGAAATTGCCGCCATGTATGCTTCGCTGCGAACAACGTTCACCTGCACAAATCGATCAGAAATAGAGGAGACGAACGCAATCGCAGCGTCGGGCTTCTGATCTGCGGATATGATGGGCAGCTGCACTCGGAATTCCGAGAAGGTTTCGAGATCGCTACCTCCGCACCCGATGAATTCTGCCGATCCAAATCCTGCCATGAGGGCAGTCGCCAACGCGGAACTTTCTTCGTTGCACGTCTCCTTGCTGATCGCCTCAACAGCAACCACAGCCGACGCAGTCGCCGAACTGAGGCTCAGGGCGACCTGCGTCAAGTCAGCCGTAAAAAGATCGGCTGTGACGAATGCTTTGCAGCTCGGAATGGCAAGGACGGCAAGCAGACCAATGGTCGAGACGTGTCGCATCGTCTGAAAACTCCTTCAGAAAATTCAAATCTGGCAAGAAACGGAGAACGCGCATGATAAGCGGTTCCAAGTTCAAGCTCCGTCAGGGCCTTGATTCTCATCAAGACCATATCCGTGCGCCTCGCTTCGGTCAAAAGTCCCATCCCAATCTATTTGCGGGACGGGGCCGCTCGGCTGAGGCACACCGCCGGGTCAGCGTTGCACCGATCACAAAGGTCGGTGCCCTGGTCTTTTGGGCCGACCTGGTCGACCGCCGCTGCAATTCGCGGGAACACTGCGCCGTTGTCTTCGGGGTGACGTTCCAGACCGCGTGCAACTGGTATGACGGCTTCAGCTGCCCGACCGGCGACAAGGTCTTGCTCGCGATCGACCTGTGGCCGGATGAATTCGCCGACCTTTCGCGGGCGCGCAAATGAGCGTGCCTGCCACAATCGCAGATTCACGAGAAATGCAGGGATTTAGCCTGCGCTTCAGGGGATTCGATGTCCCGCCTCCGGGTGTTGGAATTCTCGCTTGGGTCAACCGCCCCCGGCCCGATCTAATGGTGCCGGACCTGCCATCATGTTTCTGTAATGGGAAAGGTTATGTGACCATTTCCATCCGTCCAGCCCTGTCCTATCCCGCTTTGCACGATTGTATTCAGCATCTCGAGGGCGATGAATGGATTGAGGCGAACCGTGACCGTCTCGCCGTCATCGAGTGCCATTCTGAAGACAATACCGGTCCGCATGGCCTTACCGTCGAAGCTGTCAACGGATTTGCACGTCAAGCACTCCGCCGTAGTTGGCGGCTCTGGGCAACTCAGCCTCGCTCTTGCAACCCAGCCGCTAAGATCGTCGACGGTGAATGCGGTTTTGTTTGGCAGAGCCATGCTGATCCTCTGATTCTACTGGTTGTCCCGCCGCAGGTTACACGGGGGGAGACATGATGCAGGTGTCTTTCCCAAGTCCGCTGCTCCGTGGACCCGTCGCAGGGACGCCATCTCCTTCAAAGCATAGCGGGACCTCTGTCCCGCTCGCCTGCCGCGCAAGGGTGCCATCCCGCGCGGCAACTCGTCCCGGTGCGGTCGATTGGGGCCGACCCGCCGGGACATTTTCATTCCCTAAACAAGGCGCGACCTCCTCCCCGCGCTTTGCCAGCGACGGGGTCGAACTCTCCTCCCTTCGGTCCCGTCGCGCAAATCTTCAGCACGTTTTCCAGACCTTCAAGCGATCGGATTGACGCGATGAACCTGAATGCGATGACGGCGGAAGAGCTGCGCAAGCTTTCCCGTGATCTGAAACGGATGACTGAACTTGCTGAGGCAATGACGTGCTACCTCGGCTTCAGTCCAGTGATCAATATCACCGGCCCGGCGTCGATCTCCTTCCCGATATTTCCGCCCACAGCACCGCCAGTGTCAGCGCAATCGGAACCAGACCGCGCTGAACCGCCCGCCCAGGTGTTCCCCGCTCATGCCGATGAGGGCCACCGCGACATGGGCGGCAGCTGCTGTGATGTTGCTGCACCACCCGAATCGATCAAAGAAGAACGGCCGGCAGAAATTGTGTACGTCGAGCTGGAACCGCAGCGCACCAAGACGGTTGATGCCCCGGTGACAACCAAAGGTCTGGGCCCGTCAGCACCTATCCTCGGTCCTCTGACCGGCGCTGAGCGGGCCCAGATTTTGCGTGAAGTCGCCGCGGGCAAGAGTCGAGCCGACATTGCACGGGATCTGAATCGTCGGGTTCAAACGGTCGCTCTGTTCATTACCTCGGTCGAGGCTGTCCAAAAGGCCGCCACACCGAACAAAATAGTCGACGAACTGGCCGCTTTCACCAAGATGGGCCACGAAGTCGAGCCAGCGGCGACGAGCGTGCACCCCAAAGGCTCGCAGATCGCTCAGGCAGCGGCGTCGGTTGCGGCCGACGCCGCACGTCCTGCCCTCCCCAGCAAACCCGCGACCGTCGCTGCGCCCGCCGT
This sequence comes from Pseudomonadota bacterium, assembly GCA_040385245.1. GTDB lineage: Bacteria > Pseudomonadota > Alphaproteobacteria > Rhodobacterales > Rhodobacteraceae > JAZKHT01. The sequence goes on from JAZKHT010000007.1 coordinate 304,423, forward strand.
CGCGGTGCCACCGCTCCCCATCCCGCGGGATGACGGGCGATCCTTCCGCCAACGCGAGATCGGCGCCATGCTCGACGGCTTGCGGGCCCGAAAGGGATTTGACGCCGAACTTGACCTCGAGCTGGTCGAAGCCCTGACCAAAGGGCAGAAGCTGGCGGTGATCTCGGCCGATCTCGGCGTTGACAGCCGCGCCCTTGCGGATCGCTGGGGTGATCTGTCCGACCCGCTGCGCGATGAACGTGGCCGGCTGCCGATGGTTGATCAGGTGCACCTTCTGGCCGAGCTGCGCCGCAAGGTTCGCGAAGCGCGTGGGGCCGCGGCATGACCGCAACCGTCTGTCCATGCTGCGGTCAACCGGTCACGCCCGGGCGTGAATTGGAATCGCTGCGGCGTGCGGTCTTGCCATCGAGCCAGTCCGATCATCCGGGCTTTCCCGCCTCGTTCATCGAAGCCCAACAGTGCCAACAGGCAGAACCGACAGGTGACGAATGAGCACTTGCGACACCTTGCGCGCCTATCACGCGGCCACAGCCATTGCCTATCAGGCGAAGTGCGGTGGCGTGGTTCCGGGCAACGTTGAAGCCCTCGTCGGCTTTGTCGCGGACAGCCTTGCCGCCGATCATCCGGCCCGGCTGGCCGTCGACGCCTTTGCCAAACGCTACGCCACAGCCCGCCGCGATCCGGTCGCCTTGGCCGAAGCAGGCGATGCGCTTCAGACCGACGTGATCCGCGCGCTGCGGCCTGTTCCGGTCGATCATTCGAGGGTCGATATTCATGGCTGACGGCAGCACCCCCCGGCGCGGCATCAACACCGCCGACATGGCCTTGGCGCATGGCCTCGCCATGATCTGCGCGCAGAGGATCGAGGACAACCGCACGGGCGAAATCCTGCTGTCCCTGCCGCGCCTTGTCGCCCGGCTGACGCCGCACCCCTCGACCGAAAAGCTGCGCGAAGCGGCGGGCCTGCTGATCGCATCCTCTGCCAACCGCAACAAATCGGGCGGCGGGTCGATGGAGTATCACGGGGCGATCCTGCGCGCCGCGGCTGCGGTCGCGGATTTCAGCTGGTGGCGTTGGTGCGATCTGGCCGAGACCGCCATGTCCCAGACGCCGCCGGGGGCCTGACCATGTATCCCGAGGATCACCGCAAGATCGAGGCGCAGGCCATCCCATTGGATGAGGTTGCAGGCCGTCTGGCGATCCAAGGATTGAAGCCCGCTGGACATGAGATGGTCGGCCCCTGTCCGATGTGCGGCGGCACCGATCGGTTCGGCATCAACGCCCGCAAAGGTAAGTTCCTCTGCCGCCGCTGTGGGGCCAAGGGTGGCGCAATAGATCTGGTGATGTTCGTCCAGGGCATCGACTTCCCGGCTGCGCTGACCTGGCTGTGCGGCCCGGCCAGCGGCATCACCAATGAAGAGCGGCGGGAGCGGATCGCCAAGGCCGAAGAGAACAAACGGCGCAACGCGATCAAGGCCGCAAAGATGCGGGCCGATGTGATCCGGCAGGCGCGCAATATCTGGGAACAGGGTATCGCCGCAGAAGGCACAGCCGTGCGGGACTATCTGACCCGGCGCGGCATTCCGCAGGACCTGCTGCCGCAGCTGCCCGCCTGCTTTCGGTTTCACCCGGCGCTTCCCTATACCGAGATGATCGCGGGCGAATGGCAGACAGTGCATACAGGCCCGGCCATGCTCGCCGCGATCCAAGGGCCAGATGGTAAGTTTTCCGGGCTGCACCGAACATGGCTCGACCTCGATCGACCCAAGGGCAAGATCAACATCGCCCATCCTGTCAGCGGCGCACCCCTCGATGCAAAGAAGGTGCTTGGCTCGAAGAAGGGCGGCGCAATCCGCCTGTCATCATGGAGCACCGATTGCACGATGGTCGCGGGCGAGGGGATCGAGACCACGCTTTCCGCCTTGGTGGCGGGCCGGGCCGGGCAAGATCCTGATCTAGCCCAAGCCGTCTATTGGTGCCTTGTGGATCTGGGCAACATGGCGGGCCGCCGGATCACCGGCAAAGGCCAGAAGTTCGCAGGCATTCCAGACATGACCGACGATGAAGCTTGGGTGCCGCCTTCGGGCGTGTCGCGCCTGATCTTCGTCAAAGACGGCGACAGCGATGCAGAGCTGACCGACGCGATGCTGAAAGCGGGCCTGCGCCGGGCGATGTCGCTGCGACCTGGTCTTCGCGGGCAGATCGCCGCGGCGCCAGAGGGGCGCGATTTGAATGATGTTCTGATGGGGGTGGGTGGATGACAAAAATTAGTCCCAAGGCGGTGGACACTCCCGCCGCTCAGTGGCGTGAAGATGGCCAGCCAGATCCGCACGGCGACCGCTACGATTGCCCGCGTTCAGCCCTGCCGAAAGGCCACCTGACCGACGACGAACTGGCCAACGGCATCTTTATGGTAAGCCGGTATGACCTGAGCCTGATCGGCTTTCAGGACGCCGCCAAAGAACGCATCCGGTGGCTGTCGCGGCAACTCGCGCAGCTTCAAGCCGCCCCCGCGCAAGCGGTGAAGACACCCTGCGGTGAGTGCCGCATCGAGCAGGACGAGACCTGTGACATATGCGGTGCGCAAGGGCCTTCCCCAATGGTGATGGCACGCACAGCCCCGCCACCACCCTCGCCTGCACCATCGACCCCGCTTGTGCAGGATCACCGTAAACAGCGGCCCGCGCCTGCGGTGGACGTGGCGGAAGGTATCGCAAGCTATCTATCTGACAACCCGGAAAGCGGCTTTTGGAGATCATGCACGGGCTGTCACGAAACAGAGGACGGCCATGATGTCGGCCATTACCCATACAGCCGTGCGCTGAAGTGCAAACTGGGGGGAGGGTGCTCCGAGTGCGGCGGTCTGGGCGCTGTCTGGGATAATCTGGATTACTCATTGGTCAACGAGAACCCCGCGCCTGCGGTGGACGTGGCGGCATATATCCAAAGCATCTTTGCCCGCGCAGAAGCCGCCCGCGAAAAGGCGCAGCGCAAGTTCCCGCAGCCGAACTATGTCGCGTTGAAGGTGGCAGAAGAGGCGGGTGAAGTCGTTCGTGCGGCTGTCCATTTTGCAGAAGGCCGCTTGCCGTGGGAAGATCTGGAGGCCGAGGCCGTCCAGACCATCGCGATGATTATGCGCCTGTTGGTTGAAGGAGATGAGGTCAACGGCATCATACCGCCTGCCATCCTCTCCGCGTCAGGCGGTGCCGTATGACCAAGCAACAACAGGTCGCTGCTCTCGCCGCACAAGGTCAGAACATTGGCGAGATCGCCAAGGCCCTCGTCCTCTCCGAAAACACCGTCAGGGTCATGGCGCACCGAATGCGCAAGGCGGGCCACCCTGTTAACTTCCCACGCCGCGCGCGCCTGACGGGCCGCGTGGCAACGATGGTCGATCGTCCCGATCTGGACGCGGGCGGCGCGATCTCAGGGCTGGTGTGCAGCCTTGAAGACGAAGTGGCGCTTTGGCTGGTCAACACGGTTCCAACAGGCGGCACAATCGCCGACGCGCTGCGCGGCATTGTCGTTGACGCTTACCAAGAGGCGACAGCATGACCGACGGCATTGACCAGGTGCGGGCGGTTTTGGCCGCGACCGAAGACGTAGACCTGCCCGATGATCTGAACCGGCAAGACGCCGGCGCAGATCACGCAGCCCAGGACAGCCGCCCCGATGACCACGATCGCGGCATGGACCAGAACGGCGGGCCGGATGATACGCCCCCGCACCCCCCGGGTGATGACGACGCCTTTTGGGGCCGGGTCGAGAAAGCTGCCGAACAGCCGTTGAACGACATCGGCAACGGTCGCCGCCTTGCCATCCACTTCGGGGATGGTCTGATGTGGGTGCCGCGCGTCGGCTGGTTCACTTGGACGGGCGCGGTCTGGGCGAAAGACCCCGACATCATCAAGGTCAGGGAAAAGGCCCATCAGATCAGCCCGCTGATCGAGCGCGAGACCAGCTTCATCCGTGTGCCACCCGCCAAAGCGGCGCTGGTCAACAATCGCGAGATGGTGCTGGAACGCCTCGGCGCGCTTTTGAAGACCAGCGGCCGGACGCCGGAACAGGATGCCGAACTGGACGAGCTGAAGCATCAGCGCGACGAGATCGATCGGCTGCTCAGCGGTGTCCAGGACAAGATCGGCCAGCGCCTGCGCCATGCCAAGAACGCGGGCAACTCCGGCCCGATCGGCAATATGATGGTCGAGGGCGGCATCGGTCTCGCGCGGCAGCTCGAGGAACTGGACGCCTCTGACCTCGAGGTGAACACTCTGCTCGGGGTGCTGCGATTCAGCGTCACGGCCGACAAGAAGAACCCGGCCCTGCGCACCGCCTCGGTCGAGTTGGTCCCGCATGATCAGAGGCAACTGCTGACCAAGATCATGCCGGTCGAATACGACCCCAGATCGCCGACGATGGCCGCGCCCCGGTTCTATGCCTTTCTCGATCGGATCATGCCCGATGTGGAAATGCAGCGCTTCCAGCAACGGGTCTTCGGTCTGGCCATGACGGGCCTGACCGGCGATCAGATGTTGTGCTTTTTCTATGGCATGGGTGCCAACGGCAAATCGGTGCTGATCGATCTGATGGCGCGGATCTTCGGCGACTATGCAGCAACAGCGAAGATCGAGAGCCTGACCGGCACCAACCGGCGCGGCGGTGGCGATGCCACGCCTGACCTCGTGCCGCTGATCGGTGCCCGCTTTGTGCGCGCCTCAGAGCCGGATGAGGGCGTCAAATGGCAAGAGGGTCTCATAAAGGATTTGACCGGCGGCGAGCCGATCATGGTCCGCGCCTTGCATTCGGATTTCGTGAACTTTCGGCCGAAGTTCAAGCTGATCATCAGCGGCAACCACAAGCCCGACATCAGGGGCACCGATGATGGCATCTGGCGGCGGCTGAAGCTGGTGGAGTTCGATCAGCAGATCCCGATCGAGGAACGGATCAAGAAGGATGAGATGGACGCCTTGCTCTGGGAAGAGCGCAACGGGGTGTTCTCCTGGCTGGTCGAGGGGCTGCTCGATTACCTCGAGGGCGGCATTGCTGAACCTGACCGCGTGAAGCTGGCCACAGCCACCTTCCGCGAGGAAAGCGATCCGTTCGGGACATTCCTCGATGATGCCTGCCTGATCACCGGCGACGGCGATGATCGCCTCTCTGCCCTCGACCTGGTCAACGCCTTCCACTTCTGGCTAGGGTCGAATGGCGGCGGCTCGTTCCGTGATGGCACGATCTCGCGCGCGATCAAGGACAGATCGCTGCGTTGGCGATCGAGGAAGACCAGGCAGAAGTTCACTCAGTCCAAGTCCAACGGCATCATGCGCTACAACGGCATACGGTTCACCGACGTGTTCCAAAAACTTTGGAATGATGCGCCGAAGGATCAGAAGGGCAAGCCGCTGTTCTCCAGCACCGCAGGCAGCGGATCACAGGGGGGCGATGATGGCCTCTTCTGAACAGGTGTTCTGGCAAAACGTCCTACTGATGGCCGTGCATGACGCAACCATTCCCGCTGACCAGGCGACCGGGGAAGGCCGCAGGAACCGGGACGCCGCTGACAGTTGGATCAGAGGCGCTGGTCGCGATTTCAAGCGGGTGTGCAGTTGGGCCGGGTTCGCCCCGGAATTCATCCATGACGCTTATGTCGCTGGCCGGATCGACGGCGTGGCCCTGCGCAACGGGAGGGGAGCATGACGCCGCCCCGCACCCCTCTTACCCTTCCTTCGGAGATTTCAGGGAGTATCTGCCTCCCTGCGGGGAGGAACGGCCCTGAACCGGGGTCCGGGGGAAAGATAGGCAGATCATCGGCTTACACCCCGTCCGGGGAGCGTAGGGAGGATAGGGAGGCAAATCGCAACCTACGCATACGCGCGCGAATAGAAGGGGTCAGGGGTGTCAGTTCCTTTCTTATGCGTAGGCAACAAACTGCCTCCCTATCCTCCCTATCATCCCTGAACAGACAGCAACTCTTTGCGAACAAAGGGAAAAGGATCAGCGGTTTCGCTGCTCCGATCTTCCCTATGGGATCAACGATCCTCCCTATCCTCCCTGATGTTTCAGGCGAGAAACCAAATCTGGTGGAAACACCTGCGCTGCAAAACAACATATAGAAACTGGGGGCAGATATGACCGACCAACGTAAGATCACTTTGCCGATCGGGCACTTCACCGCAGCGGTGGAACGTGCTGACCGCATCCGGTCAAATGGATTTGAGCCGTCGCCAACGATCGCCCGGCTGGAACGGGAAGCGCGCAACATCGGCGAGATGCTCGGTCGATCGACGCCGCCCGAGGCGATGCAGGCCGCACCCGTCGCCCCGGCCAGAGGCACGATGCGTCTGCAAGAGAACTACGTTGTTGCACCAGGTGGAACGCGGCGGGCGGATGGTGCCCACTGGCAAGAGGCGACCGTGCTGCGCGTGATGGTCGAGCAGATGCGGCAGCGCCATGAGGCGCGCAACCTGCGCACCGGATCGCAAGAGCCGTTCGCCTCGCCCTTCACGCCCGGGCAGCTGCAGGTCGCAGAGGATTACCGGGCGCTGGTCGAATGGCGCGAAGGATCGGCCATGAAGTGCGGATCGCTGGACGGTGGTGCATCAGCTGGTGCAGGGTCGGGTCTGTTCATCGACACATACATCGACCGGGGCAGTTTCCTTGCCCGCATCCATGCGCGGATCGGTGACGGCGTGGCGCTGTTGAAGCGGCGCGCCATCGACCAAGACAACGTGCGCCGCACGATCACCGCGCGTCGGCTGGTCGACATGGTCTGCCTCGAGGGCAAGGGGTTGTCCGGTGTGCTGATCGCCCATCGTTGGACCGACAAGGTCACCAACATTCGCGCCCTGCGTGACCAGCTAATCGCAGCGCTCGACAGGATGCAGGGGTATCGTGATGCGATCGACACAAGATCGGGTCTTGACAGTTAGGACGGACGAAGGCACAACTCTTGGCATGATCTACAGCCACGCCCGGAGGGAAACCTCGCGGGCGTTTTCCATTTCCCCAAAAGTCGGCGGGTCCTTCCGGGCCTCAAACTGTATGCGGGGTTGCGAAGCGCATGAGTTGTGTCCCCCTTAACAAATGGGAAAGCCTTAACAAGCTGGGCTTAACAAAGAGGTCCCGCTTAACATCGGAGCCGGAGTCGTGATCAACGCAACGAAGCTGGCAGAAGAGCTTCAGGTTTCACGCGTCCGGGTCAGCCAATACGTTGCCGAGGGAAAGCTTGCCGGGTGCTATGTCGGCGACGGTCGAGCGCGGCGGTTCGACCTGGCGAAGGTTGCGGTGGCTTTGGGCCGGACCCTCGATCCCGGCCAGATGATGGGCAACGGGGCCGAGACGAAACGCGCCCTGGCAAGTTTGCGCGAAGCCGACCCGGCGCCGACCTTGCCGCAAGGCAAGTCGATGGAACTGAAGCCCGACGATCCTGATCGCTACGAACTGGCGCGGATCAGCAAGGCCGAGGAAGAGGCGCGCAAGATGCGCCGGCAGAACGCCGAAGCCGAAGGACTGTTCGTCCTGGCCTCTGCCGTCGAGCGCGAAGTCGCCAAGGTGGTGGGTCAAGAAGTTCGCGAGTTTGAATCGGTGCTGAAGGAAGGGGCCCGGGCGATCGCGGATCGCCTCGGGGTCGATTTCAAAACCGCGCGGCAGATCCTGATGGATACCTGGCGCGGGCACCGGGGCGACCGGGCGGCTGCCCTCGATGAGGCGTCCAATGCCGCCGATCTGACCGCCGAAGAGGTGGCAGAAAACATCTGACAAGGGCGAGGGTTCGGGGATGGGCTTCCTGTCGTCGGCGGCGCGGGTTGTTTCCCGAGCTGCGGCGGTCGCGATGCGGCCACCAGAACCGCCCAACCTGACCCGCTGGTGCGAAGAGAACATCATCTTCGATGAACGTTCGCCGATGCCGGGGCCGTTTCGGATCGACCGCTTCGCCTTCCTGCGCGAGATCCACGAGGTTCTCTCGCCGGAGCATCCCTGCCGGGAGGTGACCGTGCGCGGCTCGGCCCAGTGGGGCAAAACGGTTTCCGTGATCCAGCCCACCTTGGGCGCTTGGCACGAATACACGCCGCTCGACAGCCTGATCGTGCATCCGACGGCGGCGGCGGCAACAGACTGGGTCGACAACAAGTGGCTGCCAATGCGCAGACAAGCTCCGGGGCTGCTCGCGATTTTCGGCGACGGTCGCGGGACGGGTGACAACAAGGACGCCAAGTTCAATCAGGAAACGCTGGCGCGGAACGGCTCGCTGAAGGTGGCGTCGGCTGGTTCGCCCGCCGACCTGACCGGCACCACGCGCCGCCTGGTGGTGATGGACGATCTGTCGAAATTCGACATGACGGACAAGGGCGACCCGGAAGCACTGGCGGAAAGCCGGGCGTCCGCTTTCGAAGATGCGAAGATCCTGCGCGTCTCGACGGCCATGATCTCCGGCACCTGCCGCATCACACGGGCCTTCGATCGCAGCGATCAGCGGTTCTACCATGTGCCTTGCCCGCATTGCGGGACCGAGGCCCCTCTGACCTGGGAGAATTTCAAGGCGCGGCTCGACCCGGAACGGTTGCATGCGGCGCACTTCTCTTGCGAAAGCTGCGGCGGGATCATCACCCACGCGGACAAGGAAAAGATCGTCCAGGCCGGGCGGTGGGTGGCCAGCAACTTGTCGGGCGATCATCCGGGCTTTCACCTGTGGCGGGCATACGCGCCCCAGCGGGATTGGGCCTCGATCGCGGTGGACTACGCCAAGGTCATGGGCTGGACCTCGATCACGCTCACCTCGCGCAGCGAAGAGTCGGTGCGAAAGGAAGTCGAAGCCGAGACCGAACAGACATTCTGGAACGATGTACTCGGCTTGCCATTCGAGCAGGCAAGCGGCGGGCCGGACTGGCAGAGCCTGCGAGATCGCGTGGACAACGACGAAGCTGAGTGCCTGCCGCGTTCGGTCTTGCCATCGACAGGATTTATCCTGACGGCTGGCGTGGACTGCCAACAGGATCGGATTGAAGTTCAGATCGTCGCCTTTGTGCGCAACTACGGCCGTTGGGTAATCGACTACGTTGTGATTCCGCACCACATTGGGGATGAAGCGGGCCGCACCGCGCTTGACGCGTTGTTGCGGACGACCTGGCGCACGCAGCTCGGTCTTCGGTTGCCGCTCGACATGATGGCGATCGACAGCGGGACATACACTGAGGACGTTTGGGCCTTCGGCAAGCGATATCCTTGGTCCCGCGTGATGCTTGTGAAAGGTGCCTCGACCCAAACAGGCCCTGTCTTGGCGCCGCAAAAGTTTGAACGTCGCGACGACGGCAAAGCAAAGAAAGCCCAGAAGCGCGCCTTCATGGTGAACGTCAGCCAGCTGAAGGGCGACTTCTACTCATGGCTGGCGAAAACCGATCCAACGGAACGCGGCTATGTGCGGTTCGCGCGTGGCCTTGGCGACGAATATTTCCGGATGGTCACGTCGGAAGTTCGAGTGCTGAAACGCGCAAGGTCAGGTGTCGTGACAAGTTCTTGGGACTTGTGTGAGCCTGGGCGGCGAAACGAGGGACTGGATACGATGATCTATTCGGAGGCCGCAGCCCGTCGAAAGGGCTGGGCATCGATGACCGATCATCAGTGGGACAACCTGACCGCAGAGCGCGGGGTGCCGTCACCGGACGCGCAGCCCGATCTGTTTGATGCATCTCTGCCCGTCATTTCAGATGTGCCTGAAGTGCAGAAGCCCAAGGCGAAGAAACCGCGAAATAGCACTGGGCCGGATAGCTGGCTTGGAAATAAGGGAGGGGATTGGCTGTGAGCTACACGCAAATCCAGTTGGATGCTCTCCGTACCGCCGTCGCCCGTGGCGTTCGCACAGTCACCACTGATGGAAACACCGTCACCTATGCCTCGACAGACGAAATGCTGCGCCTGATCGCGATCATCGAGCGAGACATTGCTGCCGCAACGCGCCGGTCCCGCATCCACTATCCCACATTCGAGCGGGGCACCTGACAGATGAACATGCTCGATCGCCTCATCGCGCAGGTCTCGCCTGCGCGCGGATTGAGCCGTGCTCGGGCTCGAAAGGTCCTGGACATTCTGGCGCATTACGACGCTGCAACGACAGGTCTCCGCTCCAAATCGTGGGTTGCAAGTGGATCGGATGCTGACGGCGCAAACGGCCGACGCCAACGTCTGGCGTACATCGCCCGCGACATGGTCAGAAATACGCCGTTCGCAGCAAGGGCACAGCAGGTCATCGCGAATAACGTCGTCGGCGATGGCATCCTCCCGAAAATAATCGCGCCTAACCCGGCCCTTCAGTCGGCAGCACTATCCATGATCGAGGCCCACCTCGACAGCACATCGATCGACTCTGACGGCGTCTGCAATTTCTACGGACTGCAGCGTCTCGCGCTGAACACCGTGATCGATTCAGGGGAAGTTCTGATCCGACGCCGTCGGCGCGAAGCTGCGGATAGATTGCCGTTGCCGTTTCAGATCCAAGTGATCGAACCCGATTTCATCGACAGCACCAAGGATGGCCGCGCGGCGAACGGAAACGAAATCCGGGAAGGCATCGAATACGATCTGATCGGTCGCCGCGTTGGTTATTACCTGTTTTCCGAGCATCCCGGAAAGGCGAGTGGTCGCCTGCGGTCGTGGGAATCGCGGCGTGTACCGGCATCGGAGATTATCCATATCTTCCGGGTCGATCGGCCGGGACAAAAGCGCGGTGTGTCGTGGTTCTCGGGTGTGGCTTTGCAGCTTCAAGACCTCGGTGACCATCAAGACGCTCAGATGATGCGCCAGAAGATCGCCGCCTGCTTTGCTGCGTTCCGTGTGGCGCCGGATGATCTGGACGCTGCGACGGCCGACGAAATGGCGACGTCGCTCAAGCCCGGCGCCATAATGGATCTGGCTCCGGGTGAAGACATCAAGTTTGCCGTTCCCCCCGGCGTCGAAGGGTATGACGAATTTACAAGGAGCGTCTTGCGGTCGATCGCCGCGGGAATGGGGATCACCTATGAAGCTCTGACCGGCGATCTGTCGAATGTGAATTTTTCATCCGGCCGCATGGGTCGGATGGAAATGGATCGCAACGTCTCGTCCTGGCAATGGCTGATGATGATCCCGCAGTTTCTTGGGCCCTTCGGCGGGTGGCTTCTGGAAGCGTGGATGCTTCAGATTGGCGATCCGCGCGTGATGAAAAGCCGGATCGAATGGGTGCCGCCGCATCGCATCATCGTCGATCCTGCCCGCGAAATCCCGGCGATGATCACGGCAATTCGGGGCGGTCTCGCAAGTCGCCAAGGGACACAGCGTGCGCTCGGCTACGACCCGGAGCGCCTGATGGATGAGATCAAACAAGACCGCGCCACCGCCGACGCGGCCGAGGTGCAGTTCGACAGCGACCCCCGCAAGGACGCTTCGAAGTTGGCAAAGGGATCCGACAATGCCGAATGAAATTTACCTCTATGGAACTGTTGGCGCGTCCTTTTGGGATGAGGAATACTTTACCGCTAAGACGGTCCGCGAACTTCTGGACGGTCGCAGTGGCGCATTGACCGTCCGGATCAACTCGGGGGGCGGCATCGCGACGGAAGGTCAGGCGATCTACACGCTGCTGAAGGACTACCCCGGCGAGGTCGCCGTGGTCGTCGACGGCGTGGCTGCTTCAGCGGCCAGCCTCATCGCGATGGCAGGCGATACGATCACGATGCGCCTTGGTTCCTGGATGCTCATTCATGACCCAGCACAGATGTTCGGCTACGGGCGCGGCACAGCTGACGACCACCGGGAATTGGCTGGTTTCCTCGACAAAGTCGGGGACGCCTATGCGGAAGTCTATGCCAGCCGCACTGGGAAGACCCTTGAGGCCGCCCGCGACATCATGCGTGCCGAGACAGTTTACCTCGGCAGCGAAGCGGTCACTGAGGGCTTTGCCACTGACTATGAAGGCAGCGTGCAATCCGCCGCTGCAGCGTCATTCGATTACCGCCTTTACGCTCACGCGCCTGTCGATGCGCGTGAAGCGTCCGAGCGTCTGGGTTTGACCCCGGACAGACTGGCCATAGTGGCCGCAATCGCGGGCTTCCCGCTGCAAAAAGGAGTACAGGCAATGCCTGATCCGATTACCCCGGCACCGGTTGCACCGATTGCCGCCGTTCCCCCTGTCGCACCTGTCGCCCCGGTGGTGACACTTGCGCCGGTTCTGATGTCTGCCGTCCAGGCGAGCAAACTCCACCAAATGGCCTCGCGCCTGAATGTGGACGCCGCTGTCGTTGCCAAGGCGGTTGAAGACAATCTTTCGTTCGAGGCTGCGCTGGACGCGGTGAACGCGGCCTGGAAGATGGGCACCGACGATCTGCCAATGCATGGCCGTCCGACCGCACGCATTATGCGCGACGAACGTGACACCCGGCGCGAAGGGATGACCGTCGCACTGCATGCCCAGATGGCACGCAAGGCACCTGCAGCCGACACGGCCCGCGAGTTCATGGAAATGAGCATCGTTGATATGGCCGCGATCTGTGCTGACCATCGCGGTCCGATCCGTAACGCCGGCGAGCGCATCCGGGTGATTGAGGCGGCTTCGCATTCGACCTCGGATTTCCCTGCCATCTTTGAAAACGCCCTAAACAAGCGTTTGGCGGATGCATACGTCGCGGCTGCGCCCACCTATCGCGAGTTCTCGATGGAGATGCCCTTCAACGACTTCCGCCCGCACCCGGTGGCGAACGTCAGCGAATATCCGACCCTGCTCGAAATCAAGGAAGGCGGCGAGATCAAGTTTGGGACGATCTCGGAAAAGAAAGAAACGGTCTCCCTGGCGTCTTATGGCCGTGGTCTGACAGTCTCGCGGCAGATGCTGATCAACGATGACCTCATGGCCCTCGACCGGGTCATCAACACCTATGGTCAGACCGTTGCGGCATTTGAAGATGCGACCTTCTACGCGATGATGATCTCGGGATCGTCCTCGAACGGCCCTACCCTTGTCGAAACCGGGCGTCAGGTGTTCAACACGACCGATCTCACCCGCGCCTCGTCGGGTGGAGCAATCGACGTCACGACTGTTTCGGCGGGCCGTGCCGGGATGCGCAAGAAGACCTCGCTCTCCGGACAGGACGTCTTCGTTGTGCCCTCGATCCTGCTGGTCGGTCCGGACTACGAGACAATTGCCGAACAGCTGGTTGCCCCCATCCAAGCGCAACAGGCAAGCAACGTCAATCCGCTGTCCGGTCGTCTGCGGGTCGTCGTAACTGCCAAGATCACCGGCAATGCCTGGTATCTGCTGTCCGACCCGTCGCGGGGTTCCAACTTCATGTACGGCTTCCTTCAGGGTCAGGGCGGGCCGCGTCTGCGCATGGAAGAACCCTTCGGCACGCAAGGCACCTCCTTCACCGTCGAGCATGACTTCGGCTGTGGCGCCGTCGATTTCCGCTTCGGCTACAAGAACCCGGGCGCGTAATTAGCCTGGGCGCGTAATTCGCAAGCAATTGGTCAGGGGCTCCAGCCCCTGATCTTCACCCTTTTGCTGTGGAGAAATCAGCAATGCAGAACTTCGTTCAAACTGGGGATGTTGTGACCATTCCCGCGCCCGCGGCTGTTTCCAGCGGCGACGGCGTTCTTGCCGGTTCGCTCTTCGGTGTGGCCCAAACCGATGCGGAGAGTGGTGCAGATGTCGCCATTGCCACGCGCGGCGTCTTTGATCTGGTCAAGGCCGCCTCTCAGGCTTGGACGGTCGGGGCCCGCATCTACTGGACCGGCACAGAATGCACCACCACTGCCAGCACCAACAAGCTGATTGGCGTTGCTGTTGTCGCGGTGGGTTCCGGCGCTGGTGAAACGACCGGGCGCGTCTTGCTTTCGGCGGCCTTCACCATCTGATGAAATGGCGCGTTCCGGTCGGCGAATGGTCCGACCGGGCCGCGTTTATCCTCGGCGGCGGACCCAGTCTCGCCGAGGTCGATGTTGACGCGATCCGGGGTCGCGGTGCGGTCATCGCCGTCAACAATGCCGGATTTGATCTCGCCCCTTGGGCGGACGTGCTCTTCTTCGCGGATGGCCAGTCCCGCTGGTATGGCTGGAATCGCGCCCGTCTGCCCGAATTCAAAGGGCCGCTGATCGTGACGCGGGCCGTGGTTCCGGAAGGTGATCCGCGCCTTCGCCAGGTGAAGTTTCTACCACGCGAGCCTCTGTCGCGAGATCCGGGCGGTTTGGCCGGTCACTGTGGCGGATCAAGCGCCATCAACCTCGCTTACCTCTTGGGCGCACGGGTGATCGTCCTTCTGGGCTTCGACATGCGCCCGGGAAACTGGCACGACAAGCACCGCCTGCCGACCCTGCCGGGCTGGCATCGCGACCGCTTCATCCCCGCGATCGAGCGCATGGCGCCGCATCTGGCCGCAGATGGGTGCCTTGTCTTGAACGCCACCAAGGGCAGCGCCCTGCGGTGCTTCCCTTCGGTCGATTTGCAGGAGTTGCTTGCGTTGGAAGACATCGCCCGGGCCGAGGCCGAAAAATACACGCGGATCTGGGAGTGCCCGGAATACCGCCGCCTCTCGCCGGGAATGCTGGAATGTGAGCGGGCCTTGGCTGTCTGCGAGATGCAGCGTGGTGAAAGCCTGACTGACTTCGGGGCTGGGACGTGTCGCGCAACCGAATGGTTTCAGGGGCAAGGGATCAGCGCCCTCGCCGTCGATCACGTCGACAATGCCCGCGAAACCTCGGTGCCTTTCGTCAATGCCTGCCTCTGGGACATGGCCGATCGGCTGGCCGTGACCGACTGGGGCTTTTGCTGCGACGTGATGGAACACATCCCGCCCGAAAAGGTGGGCAGCGTGCTGGATCAGATCCGCGCCTTGACGATGCGCGGCACCTATTTCCGCATCGCCACCCGTCCCGATCAGATGGGGCGGCTGATCGGCAAGACGCTGCACCTGACGGTCAGGGGTGCCGAATGGTGGCGGCGGCAGATCGAGGCACGCTGGCTGACCGTCGATGTGATCGAGAAAACCGACCGTGACCTGATCGTAATGGCGAGGCCCTGACATGGATTTCAACTCGATGGTGCTGGGCCCGCTGCACGCGGTCTTCGGTGTGGACGCATCGCTTGTCACCGCAGGCGGCGCTGCGCACGCCCTGACCGCCATTGACCGCACCCGTGGCATCGAAGTGACCGAAGGTGCCATTGGCATTGCCAGCGTGCGCCCTGCCGCAGGGGTGCGGGCCGCTGATCTGGTGACGCTCGGCGTTGACCTCGACGATCTGGACGGCGGCTCGATCACGCTGAACGGCGCGACCTGGTCGATCGACTACCACATTGAACGCCCGACGCCCTTCGGCGCCGAAGATGGTCAGGTCCTCCTGATCCTGACTGCCGGTGCTGCCTGATGGACAAGCGCGAAGCCATTCTTGCCCGGTTGCTGACGATCGCGACCGCTGTGCCCGGAATCACGACAGCCGCGCGCAATGCTTTGAACCTGTCGCAAATCAAACTGCCCTCGATCGTGATCTTCGATGGTGACGAAGAGGCCCAAGCCGCCCCTTCAGCCACAAGGTCGGCATCGGCTCCCGTCTTGGTCTCGATGTCGCCGGAGATCGTCATTGCCGTCGCCGACACCAAAGCGCAGGTCGGCACGGTCTTGAACGGCTTCCGGTCGGCTCTGGTCAAGGCGATCCTGACCGACGCAACGCTGGCGGGCCTCGTCGCCGCCAACGGCGGAATTTCCTACCTCGGATGCTCGTCGGGCCTCGCGCGGTCCTCCGACATGGCGGGCGAATTGGGGGTCAACATGACCTTTCTTTACGTCTTGACCCCTTCGCAACTCTGACAATCAGGAGCTAGACACATGGTTGCTTCCCCTTCGGTTGAAAACCTCTACATCGGCAAAGGCACGATCACCTTTCAGGCCACGGGCGAGACCACGCCGCGCGCCTTGGGCGAGGTGCTGGAACTGGAAATCACGCCGACGATCGAGAAGCTCGATCACTTCACGCGCACCACAGGTGTGCGGACGAAGGACAAGAGCATCGTGATCGAGAAGGCGTTGACGCTGCGCCTTGTGATGGAAGAATTCACCGCCGAAAACGTGTCGCTACTCTTGCTGGGCACAACGACCACCAACACCGCAGGCGATGGCGTCGTCGAAATCTTTGACCAGAACACGGTTGAAGGTGTGCTCCGCTACACCGGCACCAACGAAGTCGGCCCGCAGCTCGACGTGGAGCTGTTGAACGTTTCCTTTAGCCCCTCCGGTTCGCTGAACCTTCTGGGCGACGAATGGGGCCAGATGGAACTGAGCGGCGAATGTCTCGTCGACGGCACCGGCAGCTTCGGCACTGTCACGGTGCGGGATCAGGCGTAATGGCAAGCCTTCTCGACATCGCGCCTCTGAGCGCATCTGTGAATGTGCGCGGCACGCTAGTCGCAGTGACCGGCGTGTCGGCCAAGGGGATCGCTGGTCTCTTGCAGCGGTTCCCCGAATTGCGGGCGATGATGGTCGGCCGCACCGTCGCACCCGATCGCCTGATGGAAATGGGGGGCGATGCGGTGGCTGCTATCATCGCGGCCGGCACGGGCTTTCCGAGCAATCCCGAGGCCGAGGCATTCGCCGGGACACTCTTGATCGAAGAGCAGGCTGACCTGCTGTCGGCGATCATCGCGGTCACTCTTCCTCGTGGTGTCGGCCCTTTGGTCGAAAAGCTGTCAGGGATGGCGGCAAGCCTCGGCGACGGGGTCGCAGCATAACCAAAGGCCCCGGCTATGAGCTGGCCGAGGCCATCGAAAGCCTGATCGCCTGGGGCCACTCGGCAGAGTCGGTCTGGTCCTACACGCCGCGGCAGATCGCGGGGTTTCTGGGGTTTGCGCAGATCCGTCAAAAGCGGGAAGCGGCCCGCGATCTTGCCATCAGTGCGATGGGCGCTCGCGGCGAGCAGCGCGACATCAACAAAAAGCTGAAAGAACTGGGGAAAGAATGAGCCTCAAGATCGCCTTTCAATTTGCCAAGGGCGAATTCGATGAGGCGATGCAGGACATTCTCACCCCGATCGCCGAGGCGGGCACGGCGGCGATCCGCAAGGCAGGCGACCAGGTCAAGGTAAAGGCGCGCGGCAATATCGCGGCAGCCGGGTTTTCCAAGCGCTGGCAGAACGCGCTGCGGGTCGATGTCTACCCAAAGAAAGGCGTGTCCGCTTCTGCGGCCGCGCACATCTACCACGCGATCCCTTATGCCCATGTCTTCGAAGATGGTGCCTCGATCGCGGGCAAGCCCTACCTCTGGATACCGCTGGCCTCGACGCCCAAGAAACTCGGACGTAAGAAGCTCACCCCGGAGCGGTTCGAAGCTGAAATTGGCCAGCTTTTCACCCTGCGTCGACCTGGGAAAAACCCGCTTCTGGTCGCGCGGATGCGTGTGCCTATCGCAGAAGCCAAAAAGGGGCCGCCCTATCGCGTACGCATGTCGGCTTTGAAAAGAGGCGGTCAGGCTGGTGGTGGAAGCTATGTGACTGTGCCGATCTTTGTGGGCATCAAGGTGGTGAACATCGCGAAGAAATTCGCGATCCGGCAGGCCGTTCAAGAGGCCGCCGACGACCTGCCGCGCCTGTATCTCGAAAACCTGAAGGTGGAATGAATGGCCCGCAAGACCATCAGTCAGCGCATTGCCCTTGATGGGGGCAAGGAAATTGCCGACGAGCTGAAGAAGCTCGGTGCTGCTGGCGAAAAGGCTTTCGATCAGATTGCTGACGCGGCGAAAAAGGCCGGTTCGCCTGGCGCGCAATTGGCGAAATCTCTGCAAAACCTACGTCGGGAATTCGCAACGTTGGGTGCCGCTGGACAGAAGCTCCGGAGCGATCTGAACAACCTAGGGTCTGCCTTCGGGACTGTCGCTGCCCGCTCCGGTATCGCGATCGCCGCTGTCACCGGCGCGGCCGTCGGTTTGGTGAAATTTACGAAGGCCGGCACGGATGCGGTTGATGCAGCCAATGAGCAAGCCCAAGCCGTTGGTCTCTCGATCCAGTCCTACACGGAACTGCGCTTCGCGGCGGAACAGTCGGGTGCTTCGCAAGAAACGTTCGGTAAGGCGATCAACAAGCTTAACAGTCTCATTGTCGATGCCGCCTCAGGTAACGAAAAAGCCGCCGAAAAATTCACTGCCCTGGGGATCAGCCTCACGGATTTACAGGGCAACCTGAAACCGACGGAGGCAGTGTTTGCGGAGCTCGCCGACCGCTTTGCCGGCATGCCGGACGGTGCGGCTAAATCAGCGCTGGCGATTGACCTGCTCGGAGCGAGGGCCGTCTCGCTGATCCCACTTTTGAACGCGGGTTCGAAAGGCATTTTGGATTTTCGAAAAGAAGCCCAACGCCTGGGTGTGACCCTGACCGATGCGGACAAGAATACTGCCGATGCGTTTGGCGACACTGTGGATGCGGTTGGGGTTGCGGCTGGTGCGTTGAGAACAGAGCTTGCTCTTATCTTTGCGCCTGCGCTGACTGAAGCGGGTCGTGCCTTCATCGAGGTGATCACCCAGAACAGCAAAGCTATTCAGGATTTTGCGTCCAGTGCCCTCGCAAGGGTGACTCCGCTGATCAAAGATTTCGTGAACGCTCTGTCAGGCAACGATGCGGCGGTCCAGAGCCGTTGGGTAATTGATGCACGAGAAGCCGTGATCGGCTTCGGGGAAGCCGTCAACACCGCAGTGATGAGCGTCATAATTCCGGCTTTCACGCTTTTGACAGATGCCGCAACAGTGGTTGCCGAAGCATTCAACGGCATCTTCGGCACTGATTTCACCGGTCAAGAGCTACTGGTCACCGCAAGCATTGTGAAGCTGATCGGTGGTTTTGAACTCTTGGGCGCAGCGATCGCGGTTGGCATCTCTTCGGTCAAACTTGCAGTCGCAGCATTCGGCTTGCTCGGCCCGGCAACGACGGTGATCATCACAGCCTTCGGGCTTCTTGGTCCATTGTTCACGACCGTCGGCACAGCCCTTGCTGCTCTGGTCGGATGGCCCGCTCTGATCATTGCCGGGATCGTGGCAGCGGGAATTCTGATCTACAAATTCTGGGATGAAATCGTCGCGGGCGCAAAGATGGCGCTCGGGTTGGTGGTCGACGTTTTCAAGGGCGCAGGAAAGCTCATAGCAGCTGGTCTTACCCTTGGCCTCGATGCCGTAAAATTCGTGTGGAACGGGTTGGTCGCCGGGGCTAAGGGCGCTTGGTCCCTTCTGATGGATGGTTTCCGGGGGGTTTGGGATTACATCACCAACGGGTTCAACAGCCTCGTCGGTGCGATAGATCGCGCGATCAGCCGCATCAAGTCGATCATCGCCTCGATCAAGTCCGCCCTTAAATCGGCGATCTCGAGCGCTGAAGGTAGTGGGGTCAGCTATGGCTCAACCTCCTATTTTGCCGAAGGTGGCCGCGTGCGCGGACCCGGCACCGGCACCAGCGACAGCATCGTTGCCCGACTGTCGAACGGCGAGTTTGTCAACCGCACGGCGTCGGTTCGCTATTACGGTGCAGAGTTGTTCGACGCTCTCAACAAGATGCGCATCCCGCGTGATCGGCTCGCCGCAGCGCTGCGCGCGATCAAGGGCGGCGGCGCAGCCTTCCGGCAGGGCGGCGTGGTGAAAGGTGGGCGGGATGTTCCGGCTTTTGCGACCGGAGGGCTGGTCAGCTTGCGCCAGATCGAGATCCCGCGCTTCGCAATGGGTGGCCTTGCAACTGGTGACTTTGCTGCGCTGCCTGCGGCTCTGCTGGAAAGCCTGACCGCAGGTATGGGCATGAAGGGTCCGACATTCGGCGAGCCTGCTGTCGCGCCCGCACGCCCCGCAGGACGGCCGCTGTCGCTGACCATTGGAGACCAGATCATCGAGGGCCTGACCGCGACTGATGATGCCGTGCAGCAACTGTCGCGCGCAGCCGCCAACCGCAGCCTTCGCAGCTTGGGCCGCGCGCCGGGGTGGACAGCATGACCGACACCCTTCTGACCATCGTCGGGGTCGGCCTCACCCCCTACAGCGCGCGCGGCCTGTCCCAGACCTTGGAACCCATCTCGCAGGCCGCGTCCATGCGCCGGACGGTCAACGGCTCCCTGATCGATCTGAGCGCGCCAGAGTTTCGCAAATACCAGTCGCAGATTCGCTGCAACGATCTCGACGCTCCCGCGCTGGACGGTGTTTGGCCGGGTCAGTTGGTGACGGTCGATTGCGTGGCAGAACTGTCCTACCTGACCTCCGGCGGATCGCCGGCGCGCACGGTGGTGTCCGGCTCGTCGCGCACCGTTGGCAGCTACACCTTTTACCGCCCGCAACTGTCCATGCGGATCACTGGCTTCCAGACCCAATACGATGAATGGGGCGCGGAAGTCGGTTGGTCCCTCGATCTGGAAGAGGCGTGATGTTTTATTTCGCCTGGGTCGACCCGACCGACACCGAATTTGACATCGCCTTCGCCCGCAACGACGAAGACATTCTGTCGCTGAAGGTGGATCACGACGAGGCTGGCGCGGCGGGACTGACCATCGAGATCAAGAACCCGCGCATCGGTCTCTTGCACCCCACCCGCAAACGGTGGGCGTGGCTGTCATGGGATGGCGAAACAGGCGTCGATCCGCTGTTCTTTGGCAAGCTGGTCGGCGTGCCCGACAGGGCAAAGGACGAAGTGATCCGCTTGACGTTGGTCGCGATCCCGTTGGATTTTGTGGCGCAGAAGGAAGCCGTGGCCGATGCCCTGCGCGTGCTGCCGTGGTTTGATCCTGTCTGGATTGCTGCCGATCGTCGCGCAGATCCTGACCTGGTCCTTGAAGCGCGCACCAGCCACTGGCACATCGATCGGATCACCCATGTGGTCACCGCCTCGGACATCGCTGTCGGAGAGGCAGGGACAATCGACATCGGTGGCGATTTCTTTCGGGACAGTCTCGACTTGCGCTACACCCAGATGCCCGCACGCAAGGTGAGGGTTTCGGCAGAGATGTCCTGGGCGCAGGTTGCCGACGGCGAGGTCGACATCACGCGAACTCTCACAGACGCCTTTGTCGCGGTAGGCACTACCCGGATGAACACCGTCTCGAGCTATACCGGCGAAGGGCTGGTGCGGGACTGGCCGCAGCCTGGCACGCGCATCGAGGGCGGTTGGTCGGTCGGATCTGTGCGGCTCGACCGGATCGACGGCGTGCGCGTTCCATCCTCGGGCATGATCGCCAACACGCCATCTACAAGCCGGATTTATTTTCCCCTCTGGGTGATCCAGCCGAACATGACCCTGCGCTATGATGTGTCCCGCTCGCGCGTTGAAGGGGTGACGTTCACACTCGAAGCCAACACCCAAGCCCTGATCACTGAGCCGGACGAAGACGACATCATCGACATCAGCCTGCAAAGTTCTGCCGCCTCTCAGGCGATCGACGGCGCACTGCCGATCGGTGATGTGCGGCGGCGCAGCTATTTCCAGACCGATCGCGGCTTGCAGAGCATCGAGAACCTGGTGCTGCGCGCTCGGGCGCAGCTCGTGGCCCGCGCCCGCGCCGTCCAGGTCGTGGCCGAGGTGCCCTTTGCCACAGCCGTGGCACTGTCCTGCCGTCACAGCCTGACCCTTGCAGATGATCGCCTGCCCGGTGGCGAGGCGACCGGCAAGGTGGTTGGCTACAGCTTCAGTGCCAACGGTGATCGGGGACTTCTGTCGGGATCTGTGACGATCGCTTGCTCAATCGGCGAAGGCGGCACGATCACCCCGGATGCGGGTGTGCCGGGCTATGTCGAGACGGGCTATGTTGCCGACGGCTGGCAGGCTTACAGCGGCGGCGAGGCCCTTCTGTCTTCGGGCGATGTGGCGCTGAGCTACTTCGGTGGCGTGCCGATCGCAGACGACGGGATCAGCTTCCCGATCGTCGATGTCGGCCAGGCGGTGCTGTCCTGCACGGTTGCCAATGGGCAGACCGCCCAAGAGGCAAAGCTTGCAGAACGCACCGCAGGGGCCGCTGCCTCTGCGACCGCTTTGAACACCGTTCCGACGACGATCGAGCTTGAACTGGCGTCGATCGACCGACTGTCTTTCCGCACGGATTACGCCCTGACACTTTCGATGCTGGCAATTCCGAAAACCATTGATCTGGGGGCCGCATGACAACCGCGAGCCTCGAAAGCATCATCCGACCCTTTGTGGTGATCGAGAGCCGTCCGCAGGTCACCGTGGCGCCGCAGCCGATCACGGATCTGGAAGAGATCGAGGCGATCATTCTTGTCTGGGGGCGCGCTGCCAACTTCATCATCCCGGGCAGTCAGCTGGATCGGCCGATCGTCCAGATCATCAACAATCCGGTCGTGCCGGGCGGCAGTCTGTCGGAAGACATCACACAACAGCTGATCGACTTCGAAAACCGGATCAATGGTCTCGAAGATCGCGACACACCCTTTGAAGATACGCCCTTCGAATACACCGAAATCGGCCGGACGACCGAAACGGTGCGGGTCTACAACCCGGTCGAGGCCGAGGCGGTGCCGGTGGAATCGGAACGCACACAGTGGGTCGATGTGGAGCGGATCGTGACGATTACCTTCCGCTCACCAACCGGCGAGGCGTGGACGTTCAACTTGGATCACGGTGGCAGCTGATGGCCCTGGCGCCGGTTCGGCTCGACCCGTTCCAGAACATCGTCGCGGTCAGCTGGGGGCAAGGTGGGCCGGTGATCATCCGGGTGAGGTTCAGGATCAACAAATCCTTTGCTGGCTTAAACCTGCAAACAGAACTGCGCAGCGATGTCTTCTATGATTTGTCGCCAACGAACTACATCAACTTTCCAAATGGCAACGTCTCATTCAACGCCGAACGCGGCCCCTGGTCCTGGCATGTTGGCGGAACGACGGCGGGCGAGCTCATCGCTCAGCACTCTTTCCGTGAGAACCAGACGGAATCCGGCACCGGCTGGAACACCAAACGAGCCTGCATCTTCAACGTCGGAGCCATTCGCCCGGATCTGGGCCCGACCCCGCTCAGTGTCGACTTCGCATACTACCTTTCAGGCTCTGGAATGGGCACGACGGCGATCCCGTATCAGATCGAGGTCGATATCTGGCGGGGTGGCGGGATTTCCTGGATGCCCGTCACCGCCACGGAAACCGGCGTGTCGGGCACCTATGCAAATGCCGTCGTCGACTATGTGCTGACCGGATTGCCCGACAGCGTTGAAACGGAAGTGTTCAACATGGTCTCGAACAAGTTCGACTACGATGGGTCCGACACCAACAGTTTCCGAACGCTGTTCCCGCGCCTCTTCTATTCGATCGACACTCCCGGCCTTTTCGTAATCTGAGGAACAGACATGATCACTTACAGGACCGCAGGCGACTGGGGCGCAGGCAAGGGCGGCAATCTGACCCCCGCCGAAGTCGATGAAAACTTCTGGTGGGTTTACGAGCAGATCCTTGACCTGGGCGATGGCCCGGCCCCCGCAGAGATCGACACCATCACTTTCGACGGCAATCAGCTTACCATCACCTTGACCGACACACGGTCCTTTGGCCCCTACAACATCCCGAGTGCCGCCTTCCTCTCGCGTGGGGAATGGGCTGCGACCACGGCCTATGATGCCAATGATCTCGTCGATGTTCCTGCCGATGGGCTTTACCTGGTGCTGAAGACCCACACATCTCCCTCGGCCTTCGATGCTGCCCACGAGGTCAGTGGCGACCCGGCATATCAACTGGTCTATCAGGACCCGCGTCCGAATGTGTTCACGGCCTCGGGCACGACCTTTGCGCCGCTGATCACTCACATCTGGGGCTATGTGCGCGCGACCAATGCGGCGGGCTGCGCGGTGACCGTCCCGACTAACGCCAGCGTTGCCTTCCCGATCGGCTCGGAAATTCGGTTCTGCCAGCGCGGTGCGGCCCCAGTGACCATCGTAGGCGACACCGGCGTGACGGTGAACAAGCCGTCTGGATATGACGCCGAGACCAGCGCGGTGGGTCGCGTCGTGACCTTGAAAAAGATCGCTACCAATGAATGGGATTTGTTCGGCGATCTCGCCGTAACCTGATCCCGCTTTCTGAAATCGAAACACGGATGCAACGCGGGCGGAAGCTGCGCGAATGGAGATGATCATGTCCAAGGGCAACACCTTTGAAAACGACCTGCTGAAGCTGATCTTCAACGGGACGGCGATTGCCGATATCGCCGACAATGACGCCACGTCGCCGCTGACCAACCTCTATGTCGCACTGCACACCGCCGATCCCGGGGAGGGTGGCGATCAGACGACAAACGAGGTCGCCTATACGAGCTACGCCCGGGTTGCCGTGGCCCGCACGTCCGGCGGCTGGACGGTATCCAGTAACAGCGTGTCACCCGTTGCCAACATCGACTTTCCCGAATGCACCGGCAGCACGGCAACAGCTACCCACTTCTCGGTGGGCACAGCGTCCAGCGGTGCGGGCAAGATCCTCTACAGCGGCGAGATCGACCCCGATATTTCGATTTCCACCGGGGTGATCCCGCGCATCAAGACCGGCACCACGATCACCGAGGACTGATGGCATGGCAATTTCTGTCACGCACCAAACGGAAGCCGTTGGAACGCCTGCAGGCGATGGCGAGATAGCGGCTGTCGAATGGAATGAACCGCATGTTGTCGAAATGGCAACGGGAAAAATCCTTGGCCGGACGAGCGCCAGCGATGGGGCGGTCGAGGAAATCACAGCGGGCAGCGGGCTCGTGCTATCCGCTGGCGAGCTGGCGATGGACACCCACGTCACTGGTCGAAACCGCTTGATCAACGGCGCGATGGTGATCGCGCAGCGGGGCACCAGCTTTACCTCGGCAACCACACCTGCAAACAATGACGACGCCTACACGCTCGACCGCTGGTACATCTTGAGCGACGGCAACGACGTGGTGGACGTGACGCAAGAGACGTCTGTCGTCCCGACCAACGGCTACAGGGCGATTGCCCTCGATGTGGAAACCGTCAACAAGAAATTCGGCATCGCGCAGATCATCGAGCAGGCAAACTGCATCGGGATGATTGGAGGGGAGGTCACCCTTTCGTTCAAGGCGAAAGTGTCAGCCACGACGAAGCTCGACAATGTGAAAGCAGCGATCATCGCATGGTCTGGCACGGCCGATACGGTCACCAGCGACATCATCTCGGCGTGGGGCGCTGAGGGGACAGCCCCGACGCTGATCGCCGACGCAACATATGAGAACACCCCGGCCAACCTCGGGCTGACGACAAGCTATGCGACGTATCGTGTCACGGCGACTGTGGACACTGCCAGCACCAAGAACATCATCGTGATGATCTGGTCGGATGTGACGGACACGACGCTCGGCGACTTTCTATATATCACCGATGTTCAGCTTGAGGTGGGCACGGTTGTTACTCCGGTTTTCGAGCATCTTAGGGTCGCGCAAGACCTCATCAACTGCCAGAGGTACACGTACGCACTCGATGGCAACGGGCGGCGAATGGGCAACTCGTTTAACAAGACAACGACCGTCGCGGAGATGTACGTGATCTTCCCTGTCACGATGCGAACAGGTGCCACGCTGACTGCGGTGGGCGCGGGCTCGGACTACGCAATCGCGTACCTAAACACAGCGCAGGCTTGCAGTGTGGTGCCTGCGTTGGCGACGTCGTCCCCGTTCGGGACGACGATCAACCTCACAGTGGCGTCTGGCCTGACAGCAGGGCAGGCATCGAACGGGTTCTTGAACAGTAACACCGGTCGACTGATACTGAGCTCCGAGCTGTAGAGGAGCCTGATAGATGGCAGGCATCTTCGACAGCGGGATTTTCGACAGCGGGATTTTTGATGTCGAGAGCGGCAGCGCAAGCGGCTCTTCGAATGGGTCATCATCGGTCCTAGCCGTCGGATCGGCAATCAAATCTGCATCCGGGGCGTCCTCAAGCAGTGCAACTGCACAAGCGGTGGGGAGGGGAGTGGCTTGCGCCACTGCGGTGGCTGCTGGCGTTTCAGAGGGCGTCGGCAACGGAGCTTCCGTTGACACCACCACAGGCACGTCAATCGGCACATCACCCTCGGCCGCAGAAGGCGGAAGCATTGTTGCTTCTACCGGCATGTCGTCAGGCGCGGCAACAGCCCTTGCCCAAGGACAGGCAACCGAGCCTGGCAATGTCGGAACAGCGGCCGGAAGCGCGACCGCACAGGCCGAAGGCGCTCGGGTCATCGCAAGTGTTGGCAGTGCCGCAGGCAACGGGGCATCGTCCTGCCTCACGTCGACATTAATCGGCAGCGTTGGGATGTCGCCTGGTGCGGCGGTCGTTATGGGGTCGACTGGGCTGATCAGATCCACGATCGGGCTTTGCGCCGGTCTCGCCCAGGCAATCGCCGAAGGCCGTGCCGTTCGCGGCGGGCGTGCCGCTACAGTTCGGGCCAGCCGATCGACCACAAGCGGCGGCGACGGAAGAAACCGCTTGTCACCGGGCACGAAGCCTTCATCAACGCAGCGAGTCACAGCATGAGAACGCCGGATATTTTCCACATCAAACAGGGCAACACCTCGCCGCTGTTCCGTCGCACGCTGCTGGACGGCGATGAGGAGGCAATCGACCTCACAGGGGCTGCGGTCTTCGCCTCGATGCGGATGCGGACGGACGGCTCGATCGTCTTCTACCGGCGTGCTTGCTCGATCATCGGAACGGCCACCGACGGCGTGGTTCAATACAGCTGGCAGGAGGGTGACACAGCCGCTGACGGAAAGGCCGATTTCGAATTTGTCATCGTTTACGAAAACGACCGCGAAGAGTCGGTGCCAAATTCCGGGATGGTTGAAGTCAGGATCGCGGAATCCATCCCCAGCGAATGACCACCTCGATCGCCGCCCGCCTCGCCGGGTAGTTTCCATTTTCAGACCGGAGCGCAGAAGGGATGACCGTGCCAAAATTTGAGAACACCTGGACGATCGGGAACATCCTGACACTGGCCGCGATGGTCTTCGGCGGGTTCTACGCCTTGGCCATCCTGCGCGCCGACGCCGCCTCCCTGCGATCCAACGTCGACGACCTAAAGCTGAACATGATCCAGCAGGAAGCGCGCGTGCGATCGCTCGAAATGGGGGCCGGGCGCACTGAAGAAAAGCTGATCAACATTCTCGCCGGCATCAGTCGGGTCGAGCGTCAACTGGACGAAACGCCCTAAGCGGCACCCCTCACAAAGGAACACCAGATGATCGAGCATGACTCGGGCCGGGCAATCATGTCCGCAGCCCGGCGCTACGTTGGCCTGACGGAATATCCCGGCCGGGAAAGCAACCCTGCGGTCGAAGCGATGTTCACCGCGGCTGGCCACCCCGGCATGACCGACGACGTGCCGTGGTGCGCCGCTTTCGTCGGGGCCGTCCTGGCCGAATGTGGGGCTGCGCCCTCGGGCAGCCTGATGGCGCGCTCCTACCTGAAATGGGGCCGCAAGGTCGACCTCTGGGATGCCCGGCCCGGTGATGTGGTGGTAATCAAGCGCGGCAAGGCACCGGCGGGCCACGTCTTCTTTTTCTCGACGATGGACGGCGAGCGGATCATCGGCCTGGGTGGAAATCAGGGCGACAAGGTATCAGAAGCCTCGTTCCACCTGAGTTCCGTTCTCGGCGTGCGCCGGTCTATCGAGGGGCAGGATGCCGATCGTCCGACTTTGCAGGAAGGTGATCGCGGCCCGGCCGTCGCAGACCTCCAGGGGCAACTGGCCGCGCTGCGGTATTTCAGCGGGCGGCGGGATGGAATTTTCGGCCCACTGACCCGGGCGGCCGTCGCCGCTTTCCAGGGCGACTACCACCTCGAGGTCCACGGCATCGTTGAGCCGAAGACGTGGGATGCCCTGCGCGCGGCTTCACCTCGGCCAGAACGCGACATCACGGCGCGCGAGCTGCGTCAGCGCGGATCTGAAACGGTCAAGGCGGCGGACAGCCTCGACCTGATCGGTGGCGCAACCGCCGTCACCACAATCGCGGCCACCGCCTCGGAGGCAGCACATAGTGCCGACGGTGCCCTTGCCATCCTGTCGCGCATGGTGACGGAGCATTGGCCAGCCCTGCTGCTGATCGCGGCCGCGCTGGCCGTCATCGTTTTGGCTGGCCGTATCCGGGCCGCCCGCGTACGCGATGCCCGCACAGGCGCGAACGTGGGGCGCTGACGTGCTGGTCCAGTGGTTTCTAGGCACCAGCCTCGGGCGCAACGTCGCTGCGGCTGGTGCCCTTCTTCTGGCCGTCCTTCTGGTCCTCGGCGGGGTCTTCCGCGCCGGGGGCAAGGCCAAGCAGCGCAAGCTCGAGACCGAGGCGCTGCGCGATACTCTCACCCGACATGAAAGGATGAATGATGCTCCGATCAGCAACGGCGCTTCTGATGCTGACAATCGCGACTGGCTGCACACCTTCGCCCGCAAACACAAACGCCGATGATCGCCTGAAGGGCCCAGCTGCGCTCTGCGCCGAAGCCTTGGCGGGCGATGATGCGGCAGCGACCAGGGCACTGTGCCGCGATCACCTGGCGCTGACCGCCGCTTACTTCGGGTGGTGACGCGATGACTTGGAAGATCCTGCTCTTTGCGATCTGGACGTGCCTGCCATCGATCGCCTTCGGCCAGACCAGCTGCGCACCACGACCCATGCTGGCCACAGCGCTCTTCAATGTTGGCGGGCTGGTGCCTGTCGTTGACGGCTTGTCGACCCATGGCACGCTGATCGAGTTGTTCCTGTCGCCGGCGCGAAGTTGGGTGATCGTCGAAACACAGCCCAATGGGCTGGCCTGCACCGTTACGATGGGACATGGCCTCGAGACCTTGGGTCCAAAAGTCGTTCCAGGCGGCAAACCGGGGTAGGGCGGTCACTCCCTCCACAGCAGGGTCGAGGAGCTTCGCATCGCTCCCCGACATCGGGCCTTTCGTGTCACCGTAGAAGCCCGACCGACCTCGAATCGATGGAAGGTCGCCTGACCCGTTTCCGGGCAGGCGGACCATAACATCGGAAATCATTATGGAAAGAGTATCGCCTGCTGCCCCCGTAGCCCCGTGGCTCGGGGGCAAGAAGACATTGCATCCGCAGATCATCGAGCGGATCGAGGCTATTCCGCACAAAACCTATGCCGAGCCCTTTGTTGGCATGGGTGGTGTGTTCCTGCGCCGGCGTTTTCGTCCCCAGCTCGAGGTTGCGAACGATCTGAACGGCGAGATCGTGAACCTGTTTCGGATCCTGCAGCGGCACTATCCCCAGCTGCTCGAAGTGATGCGGTTTCAGATCACCAGTCGCCGCGATTTTGAACGGCTTCGGCGCACCGAGCCATCAACCCTAACAGATTTGGAGCGCGCAGCGCGTTTCCTTTATCTGCAACGCCTGGCATTCGGCGGAAAACTCGGCGGGGTGTTCGGCGTGGCGCCATCCCATGCACCGCGGTTTTCCTTGTCCAGGATCGAGCCGCTGCTTGATGCCGCGCATGAACGCCTCGATGGTGTGGTGTTCGAGAACCTGGACTGGGCCGAATTGGTCCGGCGTTACGACACACCCGACACACTGTTCTACCTCGACCCTCCGTACTTTGGGGGAGAGGCGGACTATGGGAAGGGGATGTTCGCCCGCGATCAGTTCGAAGTCATGGCGGCGGCTCTGGGATCGATCAAGGGCGCCTTCGTCCTTTCGATCAACCGCACCCCAGAGATGGAGGCTTGTTTCGGCAATTTCTTCATCGAGGGCGTTCGCCTGAAATACACCGTCAGTTCGGCCGGCGCGACGGAGGCAGAAGAGATGATCGTCTCGAACAGGGAGGTGGTGACGCGGTTGCTGTAAGTCAGGAACAAAGTCGGCGCATCAACGTTGGCACAGGACGCCGTGCATTCTCATCGGCAGACCTAAGCGCTTGGCCGTTCAGTTTACGTCCCACGACCCGGTGCATCGTTGTCAGCATGCGTTCCTCACAGGGCGCTAAGCTGGTGAGCCCTCTGTGCTCCCAGCGGTCCAGCTGACTAGGAAGGGCCTCGGCGAAAGCCGGGGTCTTTCTGATTTTGGCAAAGGAGCAAGGCCACCAGGCGCCATTGTGAATCCCCCACGCCGCTCCTAGATCAGCCGAATGACCGACTGGCCCCACACAATCCCGCCCGACCTGCGCCGCCGCCTCGAGGGCGTCATGGGCTTCCGCAGCTTCAGCCCGACGGATGTCTGGGGAGAGGGCCCATGTGGATCACTCCGTTACCTCAGCCGCTCATCAATCCGGCTCAGTTCCGGGTGAAAATCAACACATCGCGAATTGGCACTTCGATGGAGGAACGCCCTCGTAGCCTCAATTCTGCCTGCGCACCGTTCTACGTTGAGTTTAGCCCCGGGTTGGGAGAAGTATACGCTAGGCCGGCCATCAAAACGGACGCAGGAGGTTGAAAGTGAGACGAGTGTTTCTTGAACTTCACCAGTTGAACCTCGACCTAGACAACCCTCGTCTTCCTCTGCCTCGTCCGACCTCTCTCAATGGCGCGCTTAACGCTATGCTTGCTCTGCAGCGAGACAAGTTGTTTCGGCTGGCTGAAGATGTGGTGGAGCGCGGTCTTGCGCCCGGCGAGGCTCTCTATGTTCTGGAGACCAAGGATAATCCAAATATCTACACTGTTCTCGAGGGGAATCGACGGACTGCAGCTCTGAAGATACTCGATAACCCGGCACTCGACGGGGAGCTGCCCTTTTTCAAGCAAGGCGAAGGGAGGGCGCTTCTCAAACGGTTTCAGTTGCTTCGGCCTCTCTTTGACCGCTCAGCAATTGATCCACTCTTCTGTGTGGTAACGCCCGATAGAGAAGCGGCAGTGCCCTGGTTGCAGCGGCGGCATGCTGGGGAGATGGATGGGATCGGCCTTACAGGCTGGGATGCGCCGGAACGTGACCGAGCGAGGAACCCTAACAGTCCGATGGTTACCCTGACCGACTTCTTACGCACCGAAGGCTTGAACGACGACGAGGACCGGATTGTCCAGCGTCAGTACACCACGATCGAGCGCATAATCGACACGGTCTCTGCGAGGAGGAAGCTTGGTCTGGAGGTGAACTCTGGCGTGCTTTGTTCCCTCATTGATCCGGATCAGCTCTTAGGGGTGGTGAAAGGACTCCTAGCAAAGATTGCCGCGACCCCAGCACCCAGCCGTCTTCTTAACAAGGCCGAGGCCATAGAAGCCTTTGTGGACGAGCTACCATTGGGCATCCTTCCTGATCCTGATCGTTTTGCGGCACCGGTCTCCTTAAAGGCGCTGCGGGAGCATTACCGAGCAACGTCGGCCGAGCCTACCGAAACTCCAGAATCTACTCCGCCGGCAGCAAACGCTACACCACCCCCACCTGCTCCTCATCCTCGGCCGCCGCCTCGGCGGGAAACACTGTTCAAAAGAGGAGAGGTGCCAGCTTTCGAGCCTCGCGCTAGGGATATTCTGGGTGAACTCACCAAGCTTAAGCAGAGTACGCACCCGACGGCCGTCACCATCCTTTTCCGGGTTTTCTTGGAAAGGTCGGTGCGGGAATACGTCGAGAAGCATGAGATTGCGGTTCCGAAGAAGGGCGGCCACGAGAAGGTGAGCGACTTCGTGGTGGCAAGCTTCAACCACATCACGGCTGCTAATCCAAATCTAGAGCTCAAGGCATTGGAAAGGGTCGTCCGCGCGGGGCTGGCTCCTCATCACATCGATGTCCTTAACCGGGTGGTCCACGACCGCTTTGCATTCGCCAGCACCTCCGACATTGAAAATATCGCCGATACCTTCCGCGATTTCCTCGTCGCTCTCTGGAGCAAGATGAGATGAAGAAAAAACCAAGCTCCCCGGCTGGTCATTTTACACCCCTCCGCTACCCAGGAGGAAAGGGAAAAGTCGCGGGCTTTGTCGATCGATTGCTTGAGGACACCGGGCTCCTAGATGGCACCTACGTTGAACCTTATGCCGGTGGTGCTGCAGTTGCAGTCGAGTTGCTGCTTCGCGAGCGCGTTAGTCGGATCGAGTTAAACGACATCAGCCCCCATGTGCACGCTTTCTGGCACTCGGTGCTAAACCATGTTGAAGACCTCTGCTTGCTTATCCAAGAGACGCAAGTGACAGTCGAGTCGTGGGACGCACAAAAGGTGATTGCCAAAAGTGGAACTTCAGACCTTCTAGCGCTGGGGTTTGCGACCTTTTTCCTCAACCGAACGAACCGCTCGGGCATTCTCAACGCGGGCATTATCGGGGGCAGAGCGCAGGTTGGCGCATGGCTGATCAACGCCCGGTTCAACAAAGAAGAGCTGATCCGACGCATTAGGGCTATCGCTGCCAAGAAAGGCCGGATCGGACTTCACAATGAGGACGCTGTTTCATTCCTGAATGGCGGTCGGGAACGATGGTCTGAACGCACATTCTTGTATCTTGACCCGCCCTATTTCGTGAAAGGACGCGACCTGTATTTTCACCACTATTCTCTTCGAGATCATCAGCAAGTGCGGGATGCAGTCGCCCAGCTCACCACACCTCGGTGGATAGTGTCGTATGACGATGTTCCAGAGATATTTGACCTTTACAGCGAGCACAGCTGGCTCCGTTACCGACTGGGATATAGTGCGCGAGAACACGCAGAAGGAGCCGAGATAATGTTCTTCGGCCCGGGTGTTCCCATGCCGCCGGCCTTCCGGACAATGCGTGAAATCGCTCGTTCGACCATGGCTGCCTAGTCGATGTTGTGGCCCAAGATCGTTCTTGATGATCTTCGGCACAGACTCGAAGGAGCGACGGGCTTTCGCAGTTTCAGCCCGACCGATGTCTGAGGAGAAGTGCGCGACTGCCTGGTCCTGCACGGCGTCGAGGCACCGGCGAAGCTGCCGGAAGACAAGGGGCCGGAGGGTGGCAAAAACAGTGACTACCCCCAATGGAAGGAAACCTGCAGACGCAGGGTCGATGAGCTTTTTGGGGGGCTCAAAGACGACGGCGATTTCTAATGGAAATTCCGACCGACCTCGACGAACGTCGTCTACACGTCACCTGGCCCGGGAGCAGGGCATGGTGTGTCTATCATGTATTGCGCGCTTTGGAAGCGCACTTCTGTGGCTATGTGGTTACAGGCGCTCTTAGTCCGATGGGGGCGGGAACAGCGTCACTTCCAACACGTTTTGCTGTGGATGCCTCCCCCCGGGCATTTCTATCCCAGTACCCCCCTGGAGCGTTTAGCGCACGCCGCTCCAGGGGTTTTCCATAGGTCAGAAGGCCACAAGCGTGTTATGAAGAAAAATGCGGTCAGGGGTTATCTTGCGCATTTTATATTTTTCAATCTGTATCGTCCTCATCGCCGTTTGCGGCCTTCTCGCCGTCACCAATCCCATATGGCTTTCGCCGGCTTGCCTCTTAGTAGCCGTCGCTTTGGTCACTATGATTTATGGATAGCCGCATCTGGTAGACAGACCGACGGACGCCCAGAGATTTCCACGTTGGTCGGTGCTAAGATGAACCCGTTGTTCCTTCCCGGGACAACTGTACGAGTGCCCCCGGGGCGCCGACGTGCCTCGCGCTCCGGGGTGCCATGCACCGCCAGCTCACCGGAGAACTTCACGGCTCGTCACGACCGCTCAGCGCTTGGATGGCCACTGCAAGCGGCAATCCTCGTCGGGCATCATGAGCAGATGGATCACGAGTTCTCCGCGGGTAACGACCCTGTGGCGCATAGGATGCTCGCCGCAAATCACAAACCTCGCCTTAGGGCAGTTCGGAAGTAAGCATGCCTCCAACGCGGTCATATTTTCGAACCGCGCTATCGGTTGGTCGGCAGCCGGCTTCATGAGCACGGAATACATGGCAGTGACTCCGGTTTTGATTGTTTCAGGATTCCGCGCAACGCCTGAGTCTGCAACTGCTCGTTGCGCGTCGGCAATTTCCAGCCGTTGTCATAGATCAGAATTCGCGCAAATCGACGGGAACGATGGCACCTCACGGGGGATTGGATCAGCACTGGAAACAGTCCATGGAGGATGGAAAGATGGCCAACAATCGTGATGAAGACGACAAGCGCAGCGGCAGCTCGTCGAATGCATCCCGCAACCAGTCGCAGGGATCCGGTTCGGACAATCGGTCGAGTGGCGGCTCGGATAACAATCGGTCTGGCGGACAGTCTGACAACAATCGGTCCAGCGGTGGATCGCAGGGCGGCAGCTCTGGGGACAGCGAGCGCGGCTTTGCATCAATGGATCCGGAGCGTCAGCGCGAGATCGCCTCGAAAGGTGGAAGCGAATCGCCCGGCAACTTCAAAAACGATCCGGAGCGCGCCGCAGAAGCCGGTCGTAAAGGCGGGGAAGCGTCCCATGACGGAGATAGCCGTGGACGCGGCTCTGATCAGGGTCGCGGTGGAAGCGGTTCCTCAGGCGGCAACAACCGCTAACCGACGTCGAGCAGTGGGCCCCCGCCTTTCGGCGGGGGCTTTTTCATGCGCGCGGAAATCAAGGGAGTTCTCTCTGGTTCATTGAACCTGGACGAACCGGAATTCCTTGGCCAAACCGTGAACACGCACCGAATAAAGACAGGCCGGTTTGAATAAGATCAATACCTTGGCTGACAGGCACGTTTCTCCTAAGGGACAGGTTGCAGGTTCAAGTCCTGCCGGGGTCACCAGTCCTGCCAAAAGGAAAAGGGCGGCCCTGTTCGGACCGCCCCGTATTATCGTTCGTCAGTCAGCTCAGGCGGTCTTGCGACGACGCGCCATCAGGCCAAGGCCACCAAGGGCACCCAGCAGCAGCAGGCCCGCAGCAGGCAGCGGGACCGGTGCGACGCGGGTGTAGACAGAGATGTGGGACACGTCGCGGGGATTGTTGAAATCAAAGTCGGGTGACCGGAAGGGGGTTTCCCAAGTGCCCGTCAGCGAACCAAGCAAGTAACCGACAAGGTTGCTGCCCGAGTTGTTGCTACCGCTTTTGAAAACCAGCATGACGTCGCCGACAAAGCCGGACAATGCGCTCAGGTCATATGTGCCCGCTTGGGCAGTACCACCCTCGCCAAACCCCGGCTTGCTGTAGAAACTCCAGTCTTCGAATCCGAAGAAACCGGGGGTTTCGTTCACCGTCAGCGGGTCGGTGTTCAGGAAGTCCTGCGACGCCGAAGACATTTCGCAATCCGTCGCGCCTGAAACCAAGTTGTCAATGGTATCTGAACATTCCGAATACGTGGCAGCCGAGGCTGCACCGCCCATCAATGCGCCAGCGAAAAGCGCGGCAAGGGCGGTCGTTTTGATGTGGTGCAGTACAATCATTCTTTACTCCCTCGTGAAAATTCACCTGCAGATATCCACAGGTCGCCTTTCCGGGATCGGCAAAAATAAGCGCACTCTGTAAATGGGAAGGCTATGACATCTTTTTGCCTGATTTTGGTCCCATTTCAAAGTACTTCCACACAGCCTTTGCGCCGGGTTGAAGATTTTCAACTGTCAGTTGTTCGCCGCCGTCCGAACGGCCGAGAAGAATGAACGGTGCATGAATGCACTGTTGCCAGGTGTGAAACGATCCGGGCGTTTTGTTTCGTGCCAGCGGGATGCAGCAAAGACTGCGCTGCTACCGAACCGAATCATCTTGCCGCAGTTTGCCCAACAATGACCGCTGACGCCCTGATTTCAACGCCAGCATAGCCAAAGGGGCGGCCCCGCAGGACCGCCCCCAAGCCCGATTTCAGACCGTCAGCGAACGATATAGACGATGCGACGGGTGTCGTTTTCCACCAGAACCGGGACGCCGTTCACATAGGCGTACGAGAACGTGCTTTCCGGTACGGGTTGCAGCGCGACCGGGTCGGGAATGCCCGCACCGACGACGACTTCGCCTTCCAGATAGACAGGCTCGGCCGGGGTTTCACGGACATAGGTGATGATCCGCTCGTCTGGGGTGATGGCCTCTGCCACACCGCCTGCACCGGCCCCGATGGCCGCGCCGACGATAGCACCGACGGGACCGCCGACCACAGCCCCGGCAATCGCGCCCGAGGCACCGCCAGCAACGACAGCGTCGCCTTCATCCTCGTAGGTGACAGTGCCGACGACAGTTGCATCCGCCTCGGTCAGGGGAACAACGTTGCTGTCAAAGGTGGCGGTCAGATAGTTGCCTGCAGCCCAACCGGTGGTGCCATCCACGGTCACGCGGCACCACTGCGACCCACCTTCGGTGCACCCTTCGACGCTGACGGCTGCGTTCGCGGGAATGACACCGATGATTTCGTACATCGGTCCTGGACCGGCACGCAGGTTAAGATCGGTCCATGCCGTCGCTTCGGTCGCCGCTTGGGCGGTGACGGCGGACAGCGCGAGTACGGACAGGGTCAAAGCCGATTTCGTGAACATGATTCTATCATCCTTTCAACAGGTCAGCCGGGCGGACACCGCCCAAAGCTGCTGCCGACTTAACCCGCCCAAGGGTCATCGGTTCCCGTTGTGGTTGACTGGCAGGGGCGCAGGCCCCTGCCCCTGGATCAGAAGTCCAGATGTTCGACGTTCAGCGCGTTCTGCTGGATGAACTCGCGGCGCGGTTCTACCACATCCCCCATCAGCTTGGTGAAAATGTCGTCCGCTTCCGCCAGATCGTCGACCTTGACCTGCAACAAGGTGCGGGCCTCGGGGTCAAGTGTGGTTTCCCACAACTGTTCCGGGTTCATCTCACCCAGACCCTTGTAGCGTTGCAGCGACAGACCCTTTTCGCCTTCGGTCAGGATCGCCTTGATCAGGTCGATGGGGCCATGCACCATCACCTCGCGGTCCTTGCGGACCAGACGCGCCGGGTCGCGATACGTATCGCGCG
This sequence comes from Pseudomonadota bacterium, assembly GCA_040385245.1. Classification (GTDB taxonomy): domain Bacteria; phylum Pseudomonadota; class Alphaproteobacteria; order Rhodobacterales; family Rhodobacteraceae; genus JAZKHT01. The sequence goes on from JAZKHT010000007.1 coordinate 341,174, forward strand.
TGGCGGATGAGACGGACGACAAACGCCGCGCCTCGCCCGACCGTAGAACGGCACCGTCCAGCGTACGGATTTCTTCCACCCCGCGCAGAACGCGGGCCAGACGGATGCCGTGATCTTGTGTGATGCGGCCCGTCCAGCCCTTTTCATATTCCAGCGCAATGGCATCCAGCCGCTTTGACACGGTATCGGCCACCGATTGCAGGTCGGCATCGGCCTTGCCCGGATCAAACGCCCCGGCAAGGGCCGCCTGTTCCAGAATACCGCGCGGGTAATGGGTGGGGAAGGCGTCCAGCACACGGCGGAACTGACGCGCACCTTCGATCACGCGGGCCAGATCGGCCCCGGCAATCTCTTCGCCCGTGTTCAGTCGCAAAACCGCGCCTTCGACACCCATCTCGATCAGGTAGTCGTCCAGTGCCGCCTGATCCTTCAGATACACCTCGGACTTGCCGCGCGCGACTTTGTACAACGGGGGCTGCGCGATATAGAGATAGCCGCCTTCGATCACCTCGGGCATCTGACGGAAGAAGAACGTCAGCAACAGCGTGCGGATATGCGCGCCATCCACGTCGGCGTCGGTCATGATGATGATCTTGTGGTAGCGCAGTTTTTTCACGTCGAATTCGTCGCGCCCGATCCCTGTGCCCATGGCCGTGATCAGCGTGCCGATTTCCTGACTGCCCAGCATCCGGTCAAACCGCGCGCGTTCCACGTTCAGGATCTTGCCCCGCAGCGGCAGCACCGCCTGATTGGCACGACTGCGCCCCTGTTTGGCCGACCCGCCGGCACTGTCACCTTCGACCAGAAACAGTTCCGACTTTGACGGATCGCGTTCCTGACAATCGGCCAGCTTGCCCGGCAAGGACGCCACATCCAACGCGGTCTTGCGCCGGGTCAACTCGCGCGCTTTGCGGGCCGCTTCGCGCGCCAGTGCCGCCTCGATGATCTTGCCGACGATGATCCTGGCATTGGCGGGATTCTCTTCAAACCACTCGGACAGCTTTTCGTTCACAAGGTTTTCGACCGCAGGCCGCACTTCGGACGAAACCAGTTTGTCCTTGGTCTGGCTGGAAAATTTCGGATCGGGAACTTTGACCGACAACACACAGGTCAGCCCCTCGCGCGCGTCATCGCCGGTGAAATCCACCTTTTCCTTTTTCGCGATGCCGCTGCTTTGGGCATAATTGTTGATCGTCCGCGTCAATGCCCCACGGAACCCGGCAAGGTGCGTGCCGCCGTCGCGCTGCGGGATGTTGTTGGTGAACGGCAGGACGTTTTCGTGATAGCTGTCGTTCCACCACATCGCCACTTCAACCGTGATGCCGTTGCGGTCACCGATCATATAGATCGGGTCCGCCATGATCGACGATTTCGAGCGGTCCAGATATTTGACGAATTCCTTGACGCCGCCTTCGTAGAACAGTTCGGTCTTGACCGGTTCTGCGGGCCGTTCATCCTCGATGATGATCCGCACGCCCGAGTTCAAAAACGCCAGTTCGCGCAGCCGCGTTTCCAGCGTCTTGAACTGGTAATCCAGATTCGAGAATGTCCCTTCGGGGATATTCGACTTGGCCGACGCCAGAAAGCGCACTTCGGTGCCCTTCATGCCGGGGGCGGGGCCGACCTCGTGGACATGCACCACGCAATCGCCATGTTCGAACCGCGCGCGGTATTCGGTATCATTGCGCCAGACCGTCAGTTCCAGCCACTCGGACAGAGCGTTGACGACCGACACACCCACGCCGTGCAAACCGCCTGACACCTTGTAGGCGTTGCCGCCCTCGTCGGTATTGTTGAACTTACCGCCCGCGTGCAGCTGGGTCATGATGACCTCGGCGGCCGAAACACCCTCTTCTTGATGGATGTCCACCGGGATGCCGCGCCCGTTGTCGCGCACCGACACGCTGCTGTCGGCGTGGATTTTCACGCTGACGGCGGTCGCGTGACCGGCCAAAGCCTCGTCAATTCCGTTGTCCACGACTTCGTAGACCATGTGGTGCAGACCCGACCCGTCATCGGTATCCCCGATATACATGCCGGGGCGTTTGCGAACCGCCTCCAACCCTTTGAGAACCTTGATAGAATCGGCACCATAGCTGGCGGTGTTCTTGATGGCTTCGGCCATGCGGTCTTAACCCCTTCGATTGCCCGCGATTTATAGCGGTTGTGGGGGGGATTGTCACGCGCAGGACACAAGATTTAGCTGTCAGGTCAGGGCAATGACAACTCCGACCCCGATCAGCAAAACACCCGAAACCACGTTCAGCCGATGGATGCTGTCGGGCGACGACAACAGCCGCCGCGCCCGGTCCAGCGAAACGGCAAGGGCCAGGTTTCCCACCATAGGAACAAGGGCGGAAATTGCCAGAATGGCGGCGATGTCGGTGCCGTTCACTCGGCTTAGGTCAAAGAAACCGGGCAGCACGCCCATGTAGAACAAGATCGCCTTGGGGTTTCCAATCACCGCGGCAATTCCAGTCAGGAACCCTGCCAACATACCGGGCCGCGTCAAACGACTGTCGGCGGTGATTGCCCCCACCGGCCTGCGGATCAGCAACCAGCCCATCACGGCAAAGGTCGCTGCCGCAACCCAGCGCAACACCATCAGAAAGTCGCCGTATAGCGACAGAATCCACGCCAGACCAAAGATCGCCGCCATCGGCCAGATCAGATCGCCCAACGCCACACCAATCGCCAAGGGCCAGGCAGCGGCAAACCCGCCCGAGAGGGACCGCGCCGTCAGCGCCACCCAGACCGGGCCGGGGATCACCCATAACAGCGCCATGCCACCTGCGTACAAAAGCAACTCGTGCAAACTGACGGTCATGTTGTCTCCGGCAAGGTCAGGCTTCCATCTTCGGCAAGGGGCCAGAAGGGGTTCATCGCCACCTCCCACACATGGCCATCGGGATCGGCCCAATAGCCCGAATAGCCGCCCCAGAACACCGCCTCAGGGGCCTTCAACCCAACGCCTCCGGCGGACAGCGCTGCGGCATAGGCGGCATCCACCTGTTCCCGCGTTTCGAAATTCTGCGCCAGCGTCATCGCCCCGGTGCCAAGTGCAGCCCCCGGTCGCCCCTGATCCGCCGCCAGATCGGCCAGACCGAACAGCGCCAGAACCGCGCCGTGCATCTGGTAGAACGCAACACCCGGTTGCCCCGCGCCATGCTCGTGCCAGCCCAAACGGGCGTAAAAGGCGCGGGACACGGGCAGATCGGCCACGCCAAGGGTGATCAGCGTCACGCGTTGCGGGGTCATGCTTCGGTCACCTTCGATAGGCCGCCTTCATCGACGACGGCAAAGTTCTGCGCCCGTGCGCCCAAACTGTCAAACAACGCAGGTTCCGTGCCCGTCATGATCGCCTGTGCCTGCAAGGCGCAAATCTCGTCATACAGGGCCGCTCGACGGGCGGTGTCCAGATGGGCGGCCACCTCGTCCAGCAGCAGCACCGGTGCGGCCCCCAGATCAACGGCCAGCGCGCGGGCATTCGCAAGGATCAGGCTGATCAGCAGCGCCTTTTGCTCGCCCGTGGAACATTGGTCCGCAGGCACACCCTTGGCCGCATAGACTGCCGACAGATCGGCGCGATGCGGCCCCGTCAGGGTGCGCCCGGCGGCCATGTCACGCCTGCGGCCATCGGCCAGTGCTGCGGCAAGGTCATCTGTCGCCCCCTCGCCCTCTGGCCCGGTCAACGTCAGATCAGCACGGGGAAAGGCGGTTTCCGCCCCCTCTTGCGCCGCAGCCAGACGGGCGAGCGCAAAGCGGCGGTTCTGCAAGATGAGGGCACCCGCCCCGGCCATTTGCCCCTCCAACGCGGCGTACCAGTGCGGATCGCTGACTTGATCCTTCAACAGACGGTTCCGGTCGCGCATGGCCTTTTCATAGACCAGCACAGCCTCGGCATGGTCGGGGGCGAAACTCAGCGTGACGCGATCCAGAAAACGACGCCGCCCCTCGGCCGCCTCGATCCACAACCGGTCCATCGCGGGCACAAGCCAAAGGATGCGCAGGATGCGGCCCAGCATGACCTGCGTCGCCGCCTTGCCGTCAATCCGCACCTGCCGCGACTCGCTCCCTTCGGAATAGGTTTCCACCTCATGCGCGCCGCCCAGACCCAGCACCCCGGCCCGAACCTTCCAACCCAGCGCCTCGGGCTTGCGCGCGATGTCCTCCACCGCGGCCCGGCGCAGCCCGCGACCGGGGGACAGCAGCGACACCGCCTCAAGGATATTGGTCTTGCCCGCCCCGTTCGCCCCCCAGATTGCCACGGGCCGCCCGTCCAGCAACATCTGCGCCGTGCGATGGCTGCGAAAATGCGACAGGGTCAGCGATGTGATGGCAAGACCGCTCACACCACGCCCCTTTCCTCTTGGCCTAAGTATTCCGGGGGGACCGGGGGGCTGGCTCCCCGGTCCGACAGATCAAACACGCATCGGCATGACGACATAGACCGCCGACATGTCATTGCCTTCGCGCATCAGCGTGGGATCACCGGCCGAGTTGAACAGGAACACCGCGTTTTCGCGGTCCACCTGACTGGCGATTTCCAGCAGGTATTTGGCGTTGAAGCCGATCTCCAGCCGCTCATCCGCGTAAGCGACGGCCAGTTCTTCTTCGGCGGCACCGGAATCGGGGGCGTTCACCGACAGGATCAAGCGATCTTCGTCCAGTGACAGCTTTACCGCGCGCGACCGTTCTGACGACACCGTGGCCACACGATCGACCGCCTTGGCGAATTCGGATGCGTCCACCTCAAGCCGGCGGGTGTTCCCGGTGGGGATGACGCGGGTGTAATCGGGGAAGGTGCCGTCGATGACCTTTGATGTCAGCGTGATCATCGGGGTGGCAAAGCGCACCTTGGTTTCCGACACCGACACGGCAATCGTCGCCTCGTCATCATCCAGCAGCTTGCGCAATTCGCCCACCGTCTTGCGCGGCACGATCACGCCGGGCATGCCCTGCGCCCCATCGGGCAGGGGCGCGTCGATCCGGGCCAGCCGGTGGCCGTCGGTCGCAACACAACGCAGAACCGGGCCGCTGTCGCCTGTGCTGACGTGCATATAGACGCCATTCAGGTAATAGCGCGTCTCTTCGGTGGAAATGGCGAACTTTGCCTTGTCGAACAGCCGGCGCAGCATCGGGGCAGGAGCGGAAAAGTTGGAAGAATATTCCGAAGATGCCATCACCGGAAAGTCTTCGCGCGGCAGCGTGGCAAGGCTGAAGGTGGACCGCCCCGCCTGAATGGTCAGACGCCCCGTCGCCGCATCTTCGGTCAGGTTCACCAACGACCCGTCGGGCAGTTTGCGCACGATTTCATGCAGCATCACCGCCGAAACCGTGGTCGCCCCGGCCCGTTCGACCATCGCGGGCGCACGGTCAACAACCTCGATGTCCAGATCGGTGGCGCGAAAGCTGACGGTCGATCCTTCCGCCTCGATCAGCACGTTTGCCAGAATCGGGATGGTGTTGCGGCGTTCCACGACCGACTGCGCCTGTGCCAGCGCCTTCAAGACCGTGCCGCGTTCGATGCTGAGTTTCATCTGTCCATTCCCCCTGCGACGTGCCCTTGCGGGACGCCGAAACTATCCGGTTTTCCCCGGTTCACAATCTATTTCATGGACTTTGTGTTGCTTTGCCGGGGGCGTCAAGGCCGCCCCCGCCGGGTTCAGCCCTGCAACAGCCGACGCAGAAGTTGCAGATCGTCGGAAAGCTGGCTGTCCGTCGCCATCAGCTCTTCGATCTTGCGCACACCATGCATGATCGTGGTGTGGTCGCGCCCGCCAAAACGTCGCCCGATTTCCGGCAATGACCGCAGGGTCAACTGCTTGGCCAGATACATCGCGATCTGCCGGGGCCGCGCGATGGTGCGCACCCGTTTCGGGCCGATCATGTCGGACAGCCGGATGTTGTAGTGTTCTGACACCTTGCGCTGAATTTCTTCGATCGTCAGCTTGCGATCCGATGCGCGCAGAATATCGGCCAGACAATCCTGTGCCAGATCCAGCGTGATTTCGCGGCCCACAAGGCTGGCAAAGGCGAACAGACGGGTCAGCGCCCCTTCGAGCACGCGGACGTTCGTGGTGATGCGATGCGCCAGGAATTCCAGCACGCCATCCGAGATCATCAATCCGCGATACTGCGCCCGGTAATATTCGGCCTTGGTTTGCAGAATACCCAGCCGCAATTCGTAATCTGTGGGATGCAGATCGACGACCAACCCGCATTGCAGCCGCGACCGGATGCGTTCTTCCAGATCCTTGATTTCGCCCGGTGCACGGTCGGCGGAAATGACGATCTGTTTGTTCTGATCCACCAGCGCGTTGAAGGTGTGAAAGAACTCTTCCTGCGTGCTGTCCTTGCCTGCAATGAATTGAACGTCATCGACCATCAGCACGTCGACCGACCGGAACAGTTCCTTGAAATCCATGATCTGGCGTTCGCGCAGGGCCTGCACGAACCGATACATGAACTGTTCGGCCGACAGATACAGCACGCGCAACTGCGGCTGGCGCAGTTGCAGTTCGTGGGCGATGGCGTGCATCAGGTGGGTTTTCCCCAGACCGACACCGCCATAAAGGAACAGCGGGTTAAAGGTGACAGGCCCGCCTTCGGCCACACGGCGCGCTGCCGCATGGGCCAGTTCGTTCGGCTTGCCGACAACGAAACTGTCAAAGGTGAACCGCGAATCAAGCGGGGCACCCGGCATGTCGTCCGTATCGGCACTGCGCGGTTTGGCCACGGGCCGCGCCACAGGGCGCACCGCACCGTTGGCGGGACGCGGACCTTGCGAGACGGAAAATTCAAGCCGATCCACCTGAACCCCGCCCGAAGACAGCTGTGACCGGATATGGTCTGCGAAATTACGCGATACCCAGTCGCCGAAAAAGACGGTCGGCACTTCGAAACGGGCAACGCCGTTTTTCAGATCCGAAAGCTTTAGCGGTTCGATCCAAGTGACGTAATTATTCTTGCCAATGCGTTTGATCAGTTCTTCACGAACCAATCCCCACGTCTCATTCGTCATTCTGTTCTGACCCGTCGTGTCCGGCGGCACGCTTCACCATGGCTTTCGTCAGGCGCACCTGTTGTTTTTTTTCACCGCTCAATACCCCACACACGGCTCACACAATCAGGGCCACCCCTAAATCAAAGGGCGATGACAACAGATGATGAAACAGCCGTCCCGCCACCCCCCAAAGGCAGCCTGACATGCTGTTTCCGGCACCAACGCCGGACATTCGACGACTCGCCAGCGCGGGCAAAAGCCCGATCCGGTCAAGCGACGGATATGTGTTCTGCAAGTGGCGCAGACAACACAAGCCATTGATCACAAACGTTTTCGAGCCGATTTTTACAAGTGCTTGGCAGCGGATGCAGGTCGGTCAAAGCGGTCTGCGACCACGTCATGTCCCCCAGGACGAAGTGAATCGCAAGACAACGCTAGCAAGCAGCCAGAGGCCTCTGCAACCGATCTTCGCGCTTGACAGGACTTTGCCAAACCGAATCCAAAGGACAGTGCAAAAGGGCAACGCTGATCCCAAATCGAGGATCAGAAAATGCAAAAGGCGCACCTTTGAAAAGTGCGCCTTGCAATTCAGAAAATGGCAAAAAGATCAGGCGTCCGCAGCAGTGCCCAGCGCATTGACGCGCGATGCCAGACGCGAGATTTTGCGCGAAACGGTGTTCTTGTGCAAAACACCCTTGGTCACGCCACGGGCCAATTCCGGCTGTGCGGTTTTCAGTGCTGCGGCAGCGGCATCCTGGTTGCCAGAAGCAAGCGCCTCTTCCACCTTGCGCAGGAAGGTGCGGATCCGCGAGCGGCGCGCCTTGTTGACGGCATAGCGCGCGTCGGACTGGCGGGCGCGTTTTTTGGACTGGGCAGTATTTGCCATGGGTTCTATCTTCCAGGTTCGTTGCGTTCAGATTGCAAAATAGACCCCGGCCCCGACCATAAGTGTTCGGGATGATTCTGCCTTAAGCGGGCCCACGCGCATGTAAGGGGGGGCGATACACCATCTTTTCCTGCAATGGAAGGGTGGTGCCGCTCATTTGTCGCGGAATTGCGGTTGGCGCTTTTCCAGAAACGCGGCCATGCCCTCTTTCTGGTCTTCGGTGGCGAACAGGGCGTGGAACAGGCGGCGTTCGAACAGCAGCCCTTCGCGCAGGCTGCCTTCTTGCGCGCGGTTCACAGCTTCTTTCACCGCCATCACCGTCAGCATGGATTTCTCGGCGATCTTGGTGGCGGTCTTCATCGCCTCTTCCATCAGGTTCTTGACCGGAACGACACGGCTGACCAGCCCGCAGCGTTCCGCCTCGGCCGCGTCCATGAACCGTCCTGTCAGATGCATGTCCATCGATTTGGACTTGCCCACGAACCGCGTCAGGCGCTGGGTGCCGCCCATGCCGGCGACAATTCCAAGGTTGATTTCCGGCTGGCCGAACTTTGCCGTATCAGCGGCGATGATGAAATCGCACATCATCGCAAGCTCGCACCCGCCGCCCAGACAATAGCCCGATACAGCCGCCACCACCGGCTTGCGCACCCGCAGGATCGCTTCGGCATCCGGGCCGAACAAATCGCCGCCAAAGACATCGGTAAAGGTCTTGGTGGCCATTTCCTTGACGTCCGCACCGGCTGCAAAGGCCTTTTCAGATCCGGTCAGCACGATGCAGCGGATCTTGTCATTCGCATCCGCCGCTGTCAGCGCGGCGGCAAGCTCATGCATCAGTTTCGTGTTCAGGGCGTTCATCGCATCGGGCCGGTTCAGCCGGATGACGGCAACATAGTCCTCGATCTCGACGATCAGCGTCTCATAGGCCATCTGGTGCACCTCTGTCAGGTCGCGACGTTCGCGTTGGGGTGACTCCTAGCAGTAAAGCGCCCGTTATCAAGTCACCTCTGGCACAGCGGGCAGTAGAACGATGACCGGCCCGATTGCACGACACGGGCAATGACGCCTGGGCATCCGGGGGAAACGCAGGGTTGCCCTTCGCGGCCATAGACCTGAAAACGATGCTGGAAGTATCCCAGTTCCCCATCCGCCTGCCGGAAATCGCGCAAGGATGATCCGCCCGCCTCGATCGCCTCGGCCAGGACGTCGCGGATGATTGGCACCAGCCCGGCAGCCCTGGCGCGCGTCAGATCGCCCGCCTTTCGCAAGGGGCTGATGCGGGCGCGGAACAGCGTTTCGCAGACATAGATATTGCCCAGACCCGCCACCAGATGTTGATCCAGCAGCGCGGACTTGATCGGCGTGTTGCGCCCGGTCAGACGCGCGGTCAGATACGCCTCGTCAAAGGAATTGCCGAACGGTTCCGGCCCAAGCCCGGCAATCAACGGATGTTCTTCACTTTTTTCCGTCGGCATCAGGTCCATCGCCCCGAACCGGCGCGCATCGTTAAAGGTGACGCGCGCCCCACTGTGCATATCCAGCACCACATGATCATGTTTTTGCGGTGCGGCGTGTTCGTGATGGAACTGCCCCGGCATCTGGCGGCTTTCCACCCCGGTAATGTCCTGCAGCCCTGCCCCACGGGGTGGCGGGACAGCGCTTTCGTCGTCAACCGACGCCTCCCCCTTCCCCTGTGGAAGGGGGAGAGTCGGGTTCGATATCAGCATCCGCCCCGACATCCCCAGATGAATCAGCAGCGTCTCGGCTGTGGACAGATCGGCAAGGATGTATTTCGACCGCCGTCGCAATCGCAGAACCGTTGCCCCTGTCAGCCGCTCTGCCATCCGCACGGGAAAAGGCCAGCGCAGATCGGCCCGGTTCACCTGTGCATGGGTGATCACCTGCCCTTCCATCACGGGCACAAGGCCCCGGCGGACGGTTTCCACCTCTGGCAGTTCGGGCATTTGGCCTCACTTCGGACAAGGGGGCGCATTGCAGCGCCGGGATCGCGGCCTATAAGGAAGGTCAAAGCTCAGGAACGGCAAGACCAGATGACCGACGATAAAGACGGCACCACCCATTTCGGTTTCCAGACTGTGCCCGAGGCTGAAAAGGCCGGGATGGTGCACGGTGTCTTCACCAGCGTGGCCAGCAAGTATGACGTCATGAATGATGTGATGTCAGGCGGCGTTCACCGGCTGTGGAAAGACGCGATGATGGATTGGCTTGCCCCGCGCCCCGGCCAACGGCTGCTGGATGTGGCGGGCGGCACCGGCGATGTGGCCTTTCGTTTCCTGAAACGCGCGCCCGGATCGTCGGCAGTCGTGCTGGACATGACCGAACAGATGCTGATCGAAGGCCGCAAGCGCGCAGATGTGGAACAGCAATCCGAACGGCTGGATTGGGTCGTGGGCGACGCGATGGCGCTGCCGTTTTCCGACAACACATTTGACATCTACACCATCAGCTTTGGCATACGGAATGTGACCCGCGTGCAGGATGCCCTGAACGAGGCATATCGCGTGTTGAAACCCGGTGGCCGCCTGATGGTGCTGGAGTTTTCGTGGATTCCGAACCCCGCGCTGCAATGGCTGTATGACCGCTATTCCTTCAACGTCATCCCGTTGATGGGCAAGGTCGTGACCGGCGACCGTGACAGTTATCAGTATCTGGTGGAATCGATCCGCCAGTTCCCCGATCAGGAAACCTTTGCCAGCATGATCCGCAAGGCCGGTTTCGGGCAGGTCAAATACCGCAACCTGACCATGGGTGTCGCCGCCCTTCATTCCGGGTGGAAGCTGTAAGTGCGCGGTCCCCACAACATCTGGCGGCTGATCCGCACCGGTGCCACGCTGGAACGCACCGGCGCGATGGATGTCGTGCTCGAGGCGTTTCGCGCGCCCCCCCGCCTGCGCTTTGCTGCGCGCCTGCTGGGCTGGCCGTTCAAATGGCTGGGGCTGAAGGGTGATCCCGATCTGCCCCCCGCGACGCGCGCGCTGACGGCCCTTGGCCCGGCCTACATCAAGTTCGGCCAAATCCTTTCGACCCGTCCTGATGTGGTTGGCGAACAGTTGGCGCAGCAGTTGAAGTATCTGCAGGACAAGCTGCCCCCCTTTTCCATCGACGTTGCGAAACGGATGGTCGAAGAGGAACTCGATCTGCCCATCGACCAGATGTTTTCGGAATTTTCCGAACCGGTTGCCGCCGCGTCCATCGCGCAGGTGCACAAGGCGCGGCTGGTGGATACGGGCGAAGAGGTTGCGGTCAAGGTCCTGCGCCCGAACATCGAACGCGCCTTTCGCAAGGACATCGACGCCTTCTACCTTGCCGCTCGCGCGATTGAACTGCTTGCCCCGTCCGCCCGCCGCCTGCGCCCGATGGACGTGATCGCCCATTTCGAAGGCGTGGTGATGGGGGAATTGGACCTGCGGCTGGAATCGTCCGCCGCATCGGAATTCGCGGCCAACACCAAGGATGACGCAGGGTTTCGCGTGCCGCAGCCAGTGTGGTTCCTGTCCGGCCGTCAGGTGATGACGCTTGGCTGGGCCGAAGGCATCGGCATGAACGAAAACGATGCGATTGACGCGGCCGGCCATGACCGCCGCGTTCTGGCCGCCCGGGTGTTGGAGCTGTTCCTGAACCACGCCCTGCGCGATGGCTATTTCCACGCCGATATGCATCAGGGCAACCTGAAGGTGGGTGCCGATGGCGCGATCATCGCCTATGATTTCGGCATCATGGGCCGGATCGACGAATACACCCGCCGCGTCTATGCCGAAATCCTGATGGGCTTCATCCAAAAGGATTACCGCCGCGTCGCCGAAGTGCATTTCGAGGCGGGCTATGTTCCCGCCGACCGTGACATCGACGAATTCGCCCGCGCCCTGCGCGCGGTGGGAGAGCCGATTTTCGGCATGGACGCCAGCCGCATTTCGATGGCCCGCCTGCTGACTTATCTGTTTCAGGTCACCGAACGGTTCGGCATGGAAACGCGCACCGAACTGATCCTGCTGCAACGCACGATGGTCGTGGTCGAAGGCGTGGCCCGCTCGCTCGACCCGCACATCAACATCTGGCAAGTGGCCTCGCCCGTTGTGCAACGCTACATCACCAAGAATATCGGCCCTGCCGCCCTGCTGCGCGATCTGGCGAAAACGGCGCGCGTGCTGTCGCGGTTCGGGCCGCGTCTGCCCCGATTGGTCGAGGCGGCGTTGATCCGTCAGGCCGACACGCCCCCGCCACCACCAACGCCACGGCGCATCGCCTGGGGGGTGATGGTGCCGATGGGGGCCGCGCTGGTGGCCGTCGGTGTATGGGTTGGGATGCTGATCTGACGCGGCTTTTCGGCCCCGGTCATCCGGTCTGTTCGATAATCAATGCCCGCGCGTAATCTGCATCGCCGCGTTCGGCCCGCCACAGGCAATGCGCCATCATGCGCCAGCGAAACAGCGGCTCCAACGCCGTAAAGCGGGCAACGGTGTCTGCGTCATCGTAGGCATCCAGAAAGGCCTGCCGCTGATCCGCCGTCAGCACGTCCCCGGCATACAGAAACTGCATCGCCGGGGACAGAAACGCTGCCATATCCTCGCACGGGTCACCCAGTGCCGGGCATTGCCAATCGATCAACCGCACCCCCAAGGCGCCGATGATCACGTTTCCCGCAACCGCATCGCCATGAACCGGGCGCGGGTTTCTGGGGGCAAGACCCGGATCGGGCGGGGGGTCGGACAGGCGGCCCTTGCACTGCGCCGCAATCGCCCGCGCCTGTGCCAGAATCGCGGCGCTGCCGCTGGCCAACGGGCGGAATGACCCCGGTGTGACGCGCTGGCCATGCAGCGCGCGCAGCACGCGGGCCACGGGGGCAGGATCACCTGACCAGACCGTGCCCGGAACATGATCATAGATGATCCACCCGGCCCCATGCCCGCGCAACCGGGGTGCCAGTTCATGGGGCGCGAACATCCGCAACGCCAGCACTTCGGCCACCGGGTCGTTGGGAAACAGCGGGCTAGCAGCTTTTGCATCGTAATGCTTCACCACCAGATCGCCGACCTGCCACAGCCGATTGGTTCGCCCACCGGCAAGCGGCAACCACTCCGCCCGCGACAACGGCGGATCAATCTTCGCCAGCGCGGCGTGACATTGGGAAAACGGCTCTGACATAGGACGTGACCTATCCCATGATCACCGCGCCCGACAACCGATCACGTCGCAGCCAAAGCGAAGGCACCGAATACGTCTCTAATACCGCCGAAATATGCCATCACGGCGCGCGCAATGCGGTGACCTTCGTCGCCTCCACCGTGACGCCACCGGCCAGCACCAGCGTTGTTCCAGCCGTGCCGCCGCGAACTTCGGTGATCCTGGCCCAGGATTCGACATCGGATGACGACAGAAATTCTTCGCCCTTGTAGCTTTCCAATGTCAGCGCATAGGTCCCCGCTGGCAACGGATCGCCCGCCGCATCGGCACCAAGCCATTGGTAAGGCGCATCCGAGACCGGCACATCTTCGCGCGCGACCGTGCGGCCTGCAGTGTCCTTGACCACCAGAACCGCCCGATCCGCCGCCGTGGCCGGATCGGGCAGAATGGTCACAGGCATCCCCGCCATGTGGACGGGGGCCGTCACCCGCGCCTCTTGCCCAACCCAGCCCGACAGTTGCGCCATGCCCAACAGGCCGAACTGCGCCGCCAGACCGGTCAACAGATCGTTCGTCCTGACCTGCTGTTCCACACCGGAAAAGGTTGCCAACTGCACCGCGTAATCCGTCGATTCGATCGGGTTCAGCGGATCCTGATTCTGCATCTGAACCGTCAGCATTTTCAGGAATGTGTCGAAATCGCTGCTGATCATCCCGTTCGCCGGAGTCGTGACAGGCGTCGGTCGCGGTTCGGTGGTCATGGGGGAAATCGTCATTGACATGTCCTTTCACAAGCGAAGATCAAGCCCGCTTGCCTTTTGCGGCAGGGGCGGTGGGGCATAGGTCGGTTCACCGCGCAACGGCGTTACCGTCGCTGCATCGTCGTCGGGCGTCGGTGGGTGGCCACTATGTGAACCGCTACCCCATTGACCAAAGCTCAGGGTCGCGCCGCCAAACCCTGCTTGTCGCAGTTCGGTCAGAAACTGTTCGGCATGCCTGCGCACGAGGTCCAGGGTTTCCGGCCGTTCAATCGACAAGATGACGCGCAGCCCGTCGGGCGATTGCGTCATTTCAAACCGCAATCGCCCCAGATCGTCGGGATTCAGCAGCAGTTCAACCGGACCATCCGGCCGTTGTGTCGCGATTTGCGCCAATTCGGCGGGCAGGGTTTGCGGCAAGGTTTGCATCGGCGGGGCCGGGGATGCGGCGGCAGCAAGCGGCAACGATGCGCCCCCCTCCATCCGCCCGACCGGCAGGGCTTCGGGGGATGGGGGGGTCACGTCGGGGACATCGGCCACCATTATCGCGGGCAGACTGGCGGGGTCGGCGCCTGGGATCACCAACTCCGGCGCAGGCGGGGTCGTGTCTGTATCCGGGGGTTCTTCGTGTACCGTTGGTTGCGGCATAGGGGGTGCCGCCGGGGAAAGGGACACAACCCCGGGCATTGACGCCTTGAACGTGGATTGCGCGCGGTGGGTCACTCGCAGCCCCACTGGCGGGACGATGGTTCCCTCTGTTGCAGCACTGTCTACCGGTCCCTGATCCCGACCCGGCACTGTCGCTTTGGACACGTCGCGGTTGCCCAATGCCACGGCCATGCCGGGCGACCCCGCAGCCGCCGGATCGCGCGGCCTTTCGTCTGGCATCTTGGGATCAACGGGCGGGGCGGGCACAGCCGCCGGGACTGTCGGCAAAGCCGGGTCCGATGTGACCAGCTTTGTCCGGGATGGTGCATTTTCGGCCATGCCAGAGCCGTTTTCCACCAACACATGCGGCGCAAACGCAATAACCATTGTCGGGGCGATCACACTCCCCACCCCCTCGGCCATCTGACCGCTTTCGTTCAAATCGACGTGCGGCATGGCGGGACCCGATGCCACCAGCGACCCGGTTCCACCAATCGGTGCAGATGGCGGGGTCAACGCGGGCGTTTGCGGCAGCCACATCCAGTCGGGCAAAACAGGCTGCGTCTCTGACGATGGATCGGTTTCAGGGTCAGCCGCCGTTCCTTCAGCCATCGCAACCCTGATCTTTCCGTTCACGACGGCATCCACCAATTTTAGCTCTTTTGGCAAGGTTAGAGCCGTAATTGGTACATCCTCACCCGTCAGCTCAGGGGTCACAATGACTGGCATGGACGGCAAAGCGTCGGTCAAATCGAATTCGATCTGGAACGCGCCATCGCCAGCAGCATCCACGCCCACCGGGGTCGTCGGCGCCTGGGGCGCGACCATCATCATTACGGGAATCATCACACAGCCTTCTGCCGTTCCTTTGGCACCTTGGCCTGCCATCGGTTACCGCTTGTTTACCGCCGGAATGCAGAATGCAGAAAATCCGATGCACCCCGAGGTTTCCATGCAGATCAACCCGCCAACCACTGCCCCCACCCGAATGTCCGCCCTGCGCGCCCAGGCGGCAGAGCTGGAGGTGGCATTTCTTTCGGAAATGCTGGCTCACGTCGACCTGAACCAATCATCAGAAGGGTTCGGCGGCGGGGTAGGAGAGGATCAGTTCGCCTCGTTCCTGCGCGACGGGCAGGCGCGGGCGATGGTCAAGGCCGGTGGCATTGGCCTGACCGAATCGCTGTTTCGCGCGATGGGGGGCACCGATGAAACATGATCTTGCCCTGACCGGGCTGTTGGACCGGATGCACATCGCCGTGCGGCAGGCGGACTTTGCGGCCCTGCCCGCGCTGATCATCGAGACCGAGGCGTTGCTGAACATCCTGACGTTGTCCGACGCAGCAACCCTTGCCCGGCTAAAGGAAAAAGCCCGCCGCAACGCCGCCTGTCTGACAGCGGCGGCGCGGGGGGTGCGATCCGCCCGCAGACGGCTGGACGAGGTGCGCAACGGCACCGGGCTGGTCACCTATGATGATTCGGGCAACCGAAAAGGCCTTGATTCCAAAGGTGGCATGGCCAAGCGCGTCTGATCGCTAAAATGCACTGCATCCCGTCCCGGCGGCATTAACTCAGGCTTAGAACATCGGGCGCTTCAATCGGACTTGCATCCCAACCGGGGTGGCGCGGCGGGAACTTCCTGATCCGCATCGGTCAGAACGCCATTCCCGCCACCGTGCGCGGTGGCCCCAGCAGGCCGCGCGAAAAGCGCCGGACCATTCAAGGAACGCAAACCATGTCGTCCATTCTGACAAATACCAGCGCGATGGTCGCGCTTCAGACCATGAAATCCATCAACTCCAGCCTGAACAAGACGCAGGCGGAAATCTCGACCGGCAAGGCCGTCGGGTCAGCCAAGGACAACGCCACCGTCTGAATGACCTTGGCATTGGACGCATAGGCCCGCTGCGTCTGGATCAGGGCGGTCAGTTCGGCGGCAACATCGGTGGTCGACCCTTCGCGCGCATAGCCCACCACAGGCCCGGTCGGGCCGCTGCCCGCATCCCACAGAAAGAACGATCCCGATTGCGGCGACACCTGATAGGTCTGGTTCGACAGCGACCGCAGCCCGTTGGGATTAGCCACATCGACCAGTGGAATCTGATAGATCGTGCGCACAAAGCCGGTGTCGTAGCTGGCAGTGATGTACCCGTTCTCGTCCACCTCCACCCCCGTCAGGTTCCCGACCGGAGAGCCGTCTTTGGTGATCGAAACCGGGGCAAAGCTGTCGGACAGTTGCGTCAGACCGTTCGGATCGCCCGGCTTTCCTATCGTCATCGTCAGCGGGCCGCCCGCCACCGTCAGGGCAATCTCGCCCGTCGTTGCGCTGTAGGTGCCGCCCGACACCAGCGTCACCGATTCCAATGTGCCGCCCGCACCGCGGCTGTCGTCGAACACCAGTTCGTATTCCCCGATGATAGCCAGATCCTGTGCCGAATCGCGGATCACCATCGTCCATGCGTTGGTGGCCCCCGTTGCGGGAACATCGGGCGTAAAGGTGATCTGCAAGGTCTCGGACGTGCCAAGGTTGCCGAAGTATTCGACAGCCAGCGGCAGGGGCGCACCGTCCGATCCGGCCTCGGTTTCCGTGGCGGGCAGGTTTACGCCCAGACCCATGACGGTTGTCGGATCACCCGCCGTCTGGTTGGCGTTGATGACCACCGGCCGCAGCCCCTGAATCGTGTCGCGCGCATAGGTTGGGATCGATCCATCGACGTTCGCAGGCCAGCCCAACAGAACCAGCCCCGATTCGGTGCGCAGGATGCCGTCGGCATCGGTGCGGAACGCGCCCGTGGTCGTCATGATCATCGGCTGATCACCCAAGCCCGCCGTCAGCGTGGACGAGGGGGCCACGGGCAGCATCCCGCGCCCCGCCACGGCCAGATCCAGCGCGTTGGCGGTGCCGACAAGTGCGCCCCGTTCCTCGATCAGGCGGGCGGTGGATGCGCGCACGCCCCCCGCCGCAAAGGTGCCGGACCCGCGCGCGCTGGTGATGACCATGCTTTCAAATTCCGCGTTGGTCCGTTTGTAGCCATAGGTGCCAGAGTTGGCGATGTTGTCCGAAATGGTCGCCAACCGTGTCGCATGGGCATTCAACCCCGCCACACCCGCGTTCAAAGCAGAAGAAATCGACATGTATCCAGCGCCTTTCTGACAGCCATGCCCTTGACGGGTCACGGCAGACATTGGCGCGCAGGACGTTAAGATCGCCCTAAAGGCGAAAGGTTTAGGCAATTACCGGTTTCGGCGCAGCAAGATCACCTCGATCCGGTTGTTGCGCACGGCCATCGGGTTTGCGGCAACTGGTTTGCGATCCGCAAAGCCGCCGATGCGCTGGATGCGCGCGGCTGGCAGTCCCGCCTCTTGCAACAGGCCGCGCATCGCCTGCGCCCGCGCAGCCGAAAGCGACCATGTCGGATCGTCGATCAGCGTCAAAGGATAGGATTTGACATGCCCGTTCACCGCAACGGCGTTTTCGGCCAGACCCATCACCTCGGTCAAGACGGTGGCGATCTGGCGCGTCATCGGCAGGGGGGTGGCGGTTTCCCCCTCGAACAGGGGCAGATCTTCCAGATCGAACAATTCGATCACCAACCCTTCGTCCGTCACCTTTGTCACGACATGGCGCATCATCGATTCCATCGTCATGCTTTCGCCGCTGCGCGCGACCAACGATTTTTCCAGCATGGCAAGGGCGGCTTCTTCGGCCTGCGCCTCGCTGCCCTGACCGTCGGCACCGACGGCCCCGTTCGCCTGATGGTCCTGCGTCGGCACATTGGCCGAAGCGCCGGTGCCGTTCTGCGCAAGCGTCTTTTCCGACAGCACGGAATCGCCGCCGAAAGACCCATCACCCCCGCCAGAGATGCGGTTTACCGGGATCGTCGGATTGAAGTAATCCGCGATACCCTTGCGTTGTTTTTCCGTCGTCGCGTTCAACAGCCACATCAGCATGAAGAAGGCCATCATGGCCGTCACAAAGTCAGCATAGGCCACTTTCCACGCCCCACCGTGGTGCCCGCCGCCCTGAATGATCTTCTTCCGCTTGATGATGACTGGCGCGGCATTACCTTGCCCGGCCATTCACACCACCCATTTATTCACCCAAGGCCGATCTTGCACGATCCCGGTCAACACAGGCTTAACCAGCGGAATTTGATAAGATTTTTCCGCGTTTCAGGCGGTGGTGCCAATCAACTGCAACCGCGTGTCCAACCCGATCGCCGCATAATCCGCCCGAAACTGCCGCGCGGCGGCATAGCTGAGGGAAGCTTCGATCCGCACAGGGGCGGCGGGTGTGACCACCTCGAACCGCGCGCGTGGAAAGGCGGTGCGCGACGTCAGGAAATCAGCAAGGTCGGACGTGACCCATCCCCGCACGCCACACAGATCGATGGCAAATCGTTGGAACGCCCGATCCGGCGCCACGATCCCCGCGTTCGGGAAATGTGCCAGCACATGGTCGCGCAACGCCCGGTTCACACCGCTGGCAACGGCCCCGGTCAACGGATCGGGAAACAGTCCCAGCAGGCGCAACCGGCCGTGGCACGCGCTGCGTTCGTCGGCGTCGAACGGGCCGTGCAGGTGTATATCATAGGTCGCGGTTTCGGGGTTTGAAAGGCAGACCAACACCCCTTTCACCCGCCGCAGCGTGCGGCGCTTCGTTCGGGCATCATCGGGAAAGAGCCCCTCAAGCGTCAGGCCGCCCGGTCCGGTCAATGCCCGCGCCGTTGCCGCGACATCCCTGCCAAGCCGTTCGGCAACCGCAGGCGCGATCCGGCCAATGTCTGCCCATACGGGCAGGTGACAGGACAGATCGACCCGCGACAGCGTGGCATCAGTCTTGTCAACGCGCACGTTCAGGCCAAAGGCCCGCAAAAGGGCAACCAAAGCGTCGGCAGATTTCGCGTCGATGGCATCCGCCAAGGTGGAAGGGGCCTGTGTCAGGCGATCCAGCGCCTGATCAAAGGGCAGTCCGGCATGGTTTGCCAACGTCGCCGCCGCCAACGTCGCTGCCTGTGACGGGGCCAACAATGAAATACGGACAAGGTCGCGTGAAGACAGACCAGTTGGCACCGACAACCCCTCTCGTTTGACACGCGTTAGTGTGCAAGCAAATCAATGGTTGATCGAATCTTAACGAATGTGAACGAAAACGCTCCGAACGGACCGGAACTTTTTGCACCTGTGGATTCTGGGGCACCATTATGCCTTTTTTATTGGCACAATTGACCGATCAGCGCACGGACGCTGTCCCATAGACGTCATTCAGCCGAAGACTTCGCCCATAGGTTGACGTCCTTTTCTTCCGAGATTCGGTCGATCTCGGCCAGTTCCGCCGCGCTGAAATCAAGGTTCCCGATAGCGCCGACGCAATCGACCACCTGTTCCGGCTTTGACGCGCCGATCAGGGCCGTGGTTATGCCACCATCGCGCAGCACCCACGCCAGCGCCATTTGCGCAAGCGACTGTTCCCGCCGTTGGGCCAGCGCAGCCAGCGCCTGCACGCTGGCAATGGCGCTGGGGGTGATGGTCGCCGGATCAAGCGATTTGCCCTGACTTGCGCGGCTGCCCGTGGGAATTCCGTTCAGGTATTTCCCGGTCAGTATCCCCTGCGCAAGCGGCGTAAAGGCGATGGACCCCACCCCAAGATCACGCAACGTATCCTTTAGCCCGTCGGTTTCGACCCAGCGGTTCAGGATGTTGTAACTGGGCTGGTGGATCACGCAGGGCGTGCCCAGATCGTTCAGAATGGCCACCGCCTGCCGCGTGCGCTGGCTGTTATAGCTGGAAATGCCCACATACAACGCCCGGCCGGTGCGCACGATATGGTCCAGCGCACCCATGGTTTCCTCCAGCGGGGTATCGGGGTCAAAGCGGTGCGAATAGAAGATATCGACATACTCCAGCCCCATCCGCTTTAACGATTGGTCACAGGACGCGATCAGGGATTTGCGGCTGCCCCATTCGCCATAGGGCCCGGCCCACATACCATACCCGGCTTTGGAGCTGATGATCAGCTCGTCCCGATGCGCCTTGAAATCGGTCGCGAGGATATCGCCGAACGCTTCTTCGGCGCTGCCGGGCGGGGGGCCATAGTTGTTGGCCAGATCGAAATGGGTGATGCCATGGTCAAATGCCGTCTGGCAAATCGCCCGCTTGGTCGCGTGGGGCGTGTCATGCCCAAAGTTGTGCCACAGGCCAAGGGATATGGCAGGCAATTGCAGACCGGACT
The DNA here is from genome assembly GCA_040385245.1 of Pseudomonadota bacterium. Classification (GTDB taxonomy): domain Bacteria; phylum Pseudomonadota; class Alphaproteobacteria; order Rhodobacterales; family Rhodobacteraceae; genus JAZKHT01. The sequence continues at coordinate 361,842 of JAZKHT010000007.1, forward strand.
TGCCACAGCGGCGATAGATCATCCGGTCATAGCGGGTGTCTGCGGGGGTATAGGTCATGCGTCCCTCGTTCTCATGGCAAAGGCGGCGGCACCGGACCGCCGCCCCAGCCGTGGTCAATGTGTCAGACGAACCGGTTCCACAGGTTTTCCAAACGCTCTTGCCGCCCGGATATGGGCTGGGGGTTCAGGTCCCTGGCCGTGACAACGTCGGCGGCCTGTTCCAGCGACCCGGTCAACAGGGCCTGCGCCTCGGGCTTGGACCATCCGGCATAACGGGCATCGCGGGCCTGCTCCAGCGCGCCGTCCTGCAACAACGCCGCCGCCGCCTTCAGCGCGCGGGCGCAAGTGTCCATGCCGCCGACGTGGGCAAGGATCAGATCCTCAGGCTCCAGCGATTGGCGGCGGATCTTGGCGTCAAAGTTGGTGCCGCCAGTGGTATAGCCGCCCGCCCGCAGGATTTCATAAAACGCCACCGCCTTTTCGGCGTGGTTGTTCGGGAATTGGTCGGTGTCCCAGCCGGACTGATAATCGTTCCGGTTCATGTCGATCGACCCGAAGATGCCCAAGGCAGAGGCGAGCGCGATTTCATGTTCGAACGAATGACCGGCCAGAATGGCGTGGCCCTGTTCGATGTTCACCTGAACCTCTTTTTCCAGCCCGAAATCCACAAGGAACCCGTAAACAGTGGCCACATCATAATCATACTGGTGCTTGCTGGGCTCCTGCGGCTTTGGCTCTATCAGGATCGCACCCTTGAAGCCGATCTTGTGCTTGTATTCGACGACCTGCTGCAGGAACCGGCCCGCGTGGGCGCGTTCGGCCGCAAGATCCGTGTTCAGCAGGGTTTCATAGCCTTCGCGCCCGCCCCACAGAACGTAATTCTGGCCGCCCAGTTTCATCGTGGCGTCCATGTTCGCCTTTACCGTTGCAGCGGCATAGGCGTAGACGTCCGGGTCAGGGTTGGTCGCCGCACCCGACATCCAGCGCTTGTGGCTGAACATGTTCGCGGTGCCCCACAAAAGTTGCGTCTTGTGACTGGCCTGCTTCTGCCCAAGGTAATCGACCATCTCATCCAGATTGCGCTTTGATTCCGCAAAACTGGCCCCTTCGGGGCGCACGTCGGCGTCGTGAAAGCAATAGAACGGCACGCCAAGGATATGGAACATCTCGAACGCGACATCCGCCTTCAGCCGGGCCAACGCCATGGTGTCGCCAAACCACGGTCGGTCAAAGGTCTGCCCACCGAAGGGGTCACCACCCGGCCAGGCAAAGCTGTGCCAATAGGCGACGGCAAAGCGCAGATGATCCTCCATCCGCTTGCCCAGAATGATTTCATCGGGGTTGTAATGGCGAAACGCAAAGTCACTGGTTGCGCCCGCGCCTTCAAACTTGATGGCGGGGATACCTTTGAAAAAGTCGGTCATGGCAGTTCCTTAGTGGCTTAACGCTTGAATGGCGGCTTGGGCAGCGCGGTGGCGGGCATGGCCCGCATCAAAGGCAGCAGTCAGGCTGCGGTCGGGGTCGATGGTGCGGGCGATGGGGGGAAGGGTGGCCACTTCGGCCCCCGCCCCGGTTGCGGCCATAAGGGCCAGACGTGCCGCGCCAAATGCGCCGCCAAAATCACCCGCGACAGGCAGATGCACGGGGATATCCAGTGCGGTGGCAATGGCGCGCAGCCAATAGTCAGACCGCGATCCGCCGCCAACAGCCAGCAGCCGTTCCAGCCTTGTGCCCGTGGCGGCCAGCGCATCACGGCTGTCGCGGATGGCAAAAGTCACGCCTTCCAGCACGGCGCGGGTGCCTGCGGCACGGTCGGTCGCGTGTTCCAGCCCCAGAAACGCACCGCGGATGGCGGCATCGTTCAACGGCGTGCGTTCGCCGCCAAGATAGGGCAGGAAATGCGTCTTTCCCGGTGCCTGCAACGGGCCAAGACCGCCGGTCAGATCGGCCGCCGTCGCCCCCACAAGCCCAGCATACCAGTTCAACGCATCGGTCGCGGCCAGAATGACGCCCATCTGATGCCAGGTGTTCGGCAGCGCATGGCAGAACGTATGCACCGCCGTTTCGGGTGCGGGCTGATAGCCATCATTCGCGGCAAACAGCACGCCGCTGGTGCCAAGGGACACAAACGCCTCGCCCGCGCGAACAACGCCCACACCCACGCCGGATGCGGCATTGTCGCCGCCGCCGCCCGCCACGACCACGCCCTTTGGCAGGCCCCAACGGCCCGCCAGCGCATCGCGCAAAGACCCCGAAACCTGCGACCCTTCAACCAGTCGCGGCATATGGCTGCGCGTCAGACCGGTCGCGGCAAGGCAATCGTCCGACCAGTCGCGCCGCCCGGTGTCCAGCCAGCTTGTCCCGGCGGCGTCCGACATTTCTGCGACGTGTTCGCCCGTCAGCCACAGGCGGAGATAATCCTTGGGCAGCAGCACCTTGGCCACCTTTTCCCAGATCCGCGGTTCGTGCCGCTGCACCCACATCAGTTTCGGCGCGGTAAAGCCGGGAAAGACGATATTGCCCGTCACGCGGCGGAACAGCGGATCGCTGTCCAGTTCAGCCGCCTCTTCAAAGCTGCGGGTGTCATTCCACAGGATGCAGGGGCGCAACACTTCGTCCGCGCTGTCCAGCAGGGTGGCACCGTGCATGTGACCCGACAGACCAATCCCGCGCACGTTGCCCAGACCATGGGCCGACAGCGCATCCATCACCGTTTCCGCCGCTGCGATCCAGTCGGCGGGGGATTGTTCGCTGTGCCCATCCGCAGGACGTTGCACGGTCAAGGGGGCGCTGGCTTCGGCCAGCACCCCCTGATCCGCACCGATCAAAATACCTTTGAGACCGGATGTCCCAAGGTCCAGTCCGATATACATCACGCGGCCTTCGCAGGTTTCTTGCCCAGAATGATCATGCCAAGGATGTCATCATCGGTAACCTCATCGACATTCACGGTTCCGACAAGCTGACCGTTCTTCATCACCGATGCCCGGTCGCAAAGCTTCATCACGTTGTGGATGTCGTGTTCGATCAGGAAGATGCCCAGACCCTGACGCTTCAGTTCCTGGATCAGTTCGGCCACCATCTGCGTCTCGTGTGGGCCAAGGGCGGCGGTGGGTTCGTCCATGATCAGGATCTTGGCGTTGAAATAGACGGCCCGCGCGATGGCGACCGATTGGCGCTGACCGCCCGACAGGGCGCTGACCGGGACGCTGAACTTGCGGAAATTCGGGTTCAGCCGCGCCATGATCTTGCGGGTTTCGGCCTCCATCTTGCTGTCATCGACAAAGCCGCCGCGCCCGACGATTTCGCGCCCCAGAAACAGATTGGACGCCGCATCAAGGTTATCTGCCAGCGCAAGCGTCTGGTAGATCGTCTCGATGTTCAAAGACCGGGCATCGCGCGGGTTGTTGATCTCAACTTTTTCGCCGTTGATCAGGATGTCACCGTGATCGGCCTTGTAGGCCCCGGACAGGCATTTGATCAACGTGGATTTCCCGGCACCGTTGTGGCCCAGCAGGCCGACAACCTCGCCCGGATATAGATCGACGGTGACGTGATCGACGGCCTTGATCCCGCCAAATGAAATCGAGATGTCGCGCAGCTCGACCAAAGGCGTTCCGCGATTGGGATTGCTCATGGTTACGTCCCTTTTCACTTGATGCGTTTGCGGTAAACGATGTCCAGCCACACGGCGAGGACAAGCGCGATGCCGATCACGATCCGCTGGTAGGACCCGTCGCCAAAGCCGATCAGCACCATGCCGGTCTGCAACGACGTCAGGATCAGGGCCCCGATGATGGCACCGTAAATTGTCCCCACACCGCCAGCCAGCGATGTGCCGCCGACAACGGCTGCGGCGATCACATACAGTTCGTCAAGGTTGCCCATCGCGTTGGTCGCGCTGTTCTGGCGGGCCGCGCCGATCACGGCCGCAATCCCCGCAAGACCACCCATCAGCGCGAAAATCTTCACCGTCATGGACCGGGTGTTGATGCCGGAAAGGGCCGCCGCTTCGGGGTTGCCACCGATGGCAAAGACATAACGGCCAAACCGCGTGCGCGTCATTAGAACGGTCATGAAGATGGCGACCGCGATCAGGATCAGCACCGGGTAGGCAAAGCCGTGGCCGAATTGGCCGCAGACGTCATTGTAGATGGTGTCGTTGCTTTGGGCGCAGGCCGGAACCTCTTGCCCAATCTCTGCATAGTATTTCGTGATGTTGCCGCGTGGCCAGACATAGGAGTTGACCAGCGCCGTCGCCCCGATGATCACGGCACAGATCAGGCCGATCACAAAGGTTTCGGCCCAGACCGGGCGCTGCGCAAACTCGTGCAGACGTCGCGACTTGCGACCGCTGATGAACACCCAGATGACAAAGGCGCAGGCGATGACACCGAAAATCCAGCTTCCAGTCCGACCAAGTGCCCCGAACGACCCGCCGCCGATAAGCGCGAATGAATCGTCCAGCGGCGCGATGGTCTTGCCACCGGCCACCAGAAACGCCGCGCCGCGCCAGACCAAAAGACCGCCCAGCGTCACGATGAACGACGGGATGCCCAGAAACGCGATCAGAACCCCCTGAAACGCGCCGATCAGCGCACCCATGGCAATGCCGAAGGTGACCGTGATGATCCAGATGGACGGATGACCCAATCCAAGGCTGGGTGTCAGCCATTCAACTTGCAACAGGCCCATGTACATGCCGACCATGCCCATGATCGACCCGACAGACAGGTCGATGTTGCGGGTGATGATGACCAGCACCATCCCTGTCGCCATGATCCCGATATAGGATGTCTGAACGCTCAGGTTCCAAAGGTTCCGCGGCGTCAGAAAACCGTTTGCTTCGGATTGCGAAGCGCCCAGAAGCATCGAGGGCCGGTTCAGAATGAAGGCAGAGTAGGCCTCAAAGGCGATCCAGATCAGAAGCAGCGCTCCGACCATGCCCAACAGGCGGGGATCGATCTCGGTTGCACGCAGAAAGCGCGAGAAGGCACCGTCTTGCGTCTGTGCAGCTTGGGGCGAATGCGGTGAGTCGGTCATGTCCTCGTCCAACTTATGAGAGGGATCGGCCGGGGCCGCTGTGCGTGCGTTTGCACGGATTGCGCCCAAAGCCTCGGGTGCAGGGCCGTCCGACTTTGAAAGGAGCCGGCGCCGCCCATGAAAGGCGGCGCCGGAAGATCAGCCTAGATCACTGGCAGGCAGCGACGCCTTCAGCAGCGCCTTCGCAAGCCTGCTCTTTGGTGATGTGGCCCGCGTCGATCGCCAGGTTCAGCGTGTCCTTGGTGATCGGGGTCGGGTTCAGAAGGATTGCGTTCATTTCAACGCCCTTCTCACCGCCCGAGAACTTCGACGCACCCGGGATCGCGTCAAGCGCGGTGCCGTCGGCCAGCAGACCGGCGATTTCGCCAGCGGCCTTGCCCAGGTCACGCGCGTTCTTCCAGACCGAAACGGTCTGGGTGCCGCGCGCCACACGGTTGATCGCGGCAAGGTCGCCGTCCTGGCCACCCAGCGGAACGTTCAGGCCCTGTGCTGCAAGCGCAGCCGCAGCACCACCGGCCATGCCGTCGTTCTGCGACAGAACGGCGTCAACGGCGTTGTTGTTGGCGGTCAGGATCTGTTCCATGTTCTTTTGTGCGTTCTCGGGCTTCCAGCCGTCCGAGTTCGCTTCGCCAACGATCACGATGTCACCCGAGGCAACAGCGGCGCCGATGACTTCTTCCATGCCCTGACGGAGGAAGCCGACGTTCGGATCACCGGGGTCGCCCTTGATGATCGCGTAGTTGCCTTTGGGCGCAACGGCGAACACCGACTCGGCAATGATCCGGCCCACGCCGACGTTGTCGAATGTCAGATAGAAGGTGCGTGCATCTTCGATCAGACGGTCATAGCCGACGACCGGGATACCTTCGGCAGCGGCCTTTTCGATGGCCGGCGCGATGGCGTCCTTGTCCCAGGCGTTGATGATCAGGGCGTCAACGCCTTGGGCGATCAGCGCGTCAACATCGCTAAGTTGCTTTTCAGCCGACGACTGGGCGTCAGCCGAAACATACTCGTTGCCTGCAGCCTCGATAGCAGCCTTCATCGCGGCTTCGTCGATCTTCCAACGCTCTTCCTGGAACTGTGCCCAGGAAACGCCGATTTTTTTGCCTTCGGCAAGAGCGGCAGACGACAACCCGGCGGCGGCGATGACCGCCAGCAAAAGTGCATTACGCATTATTATCCTCCCTATGGATGCGGCCAGCGCATGGCCGGTCCGACGGATTCGTCGGCACGGCGGGAAATTGCCGCGAATAATTTCAGTTGTCAAAATAAAAATCGTGGTCTTATCTATGAACGCCCGTAAAAATTGCCAGTTCACGCTGCTCTGCAGCAATTTACACGCTGCGGGCGAAGAAATCACCCACCTATTTGTTTGGAGACCAAAGTAATGCTGCCGCAACCCCATACGGACGAGGCGACCGAGGGGCGCAGGGGCTGTGGCCCGCTGATTCCCCCCCTGTCCGACACGCTGCGCCCGCTGCGCCAGCAAATCTTCGAACGGGTTCGTGCGGCCGGACTGATTCCCCGCGTGCAGGTGGCCAAGGATTTGGGTGTCAGCCCCGCATCGGTGACCACCATCACATCCGAACTGATCGAGGCCGGGCTGATCGAGGAAACCGCCGCCCCGCGCGATGCGGATCAGGGGCGCGGTCGTCCTGCCGTGGCGCTGGGGGTGCGGGCCAATGCGCACCGCGTTGCGGGCATGAAGCTATCAGACCGCGAACACACCGCCGTCATCGTCGATTTCGCGGGCAACCTGCTGGCCGATGACGTGATCCCACGCCGCCCTGGCCCGATGACCACGCCCGAACTGCTGAACGCCATTGAAACCCTGCTGAACCGCGTCTGTGCCAAGGCAGGGATTGCCCGGTCGGACCTGTCTGCACTGGGTCTTGGCGTGCCAGGCTTTGTCGATTCCGCCGAAGGAATTGTGATGTGGTCGTCCGTCCTGTCGGACCGGGCCGTGCCGCTGGCCATGGGGGCGCAGGCGCGCATCGGGCTGCCGGTGACCATCGACAACGACGCGAACCTTGTCACCCTGGCGGAACTGTGGTTCGGCGCAGGTCGCAGTCTGGCAGATTTTGCCGTTGTGACCATCGAACATGGCGTCGGCATGGGATTTGTCATCAACCACCGCATCTATCGCGGCGCGCGCGGCATCGGCATGGAACTGGGTCACACCAAGGTGCAACTGGATGGCGCGCTGTGCCGTTGCGGCCAGCGCGGCTGTCTTGAAGCGTATATCGCCGACTATGCCCTTGCGCGCGAGGCGACGACGGCCCTGAATTGGACCCACCGCGAAGGGCAATCCATTTCTGTCCTGCTGGAAAGCCTGTATGACCACGCCAAGGCCGGAAACACCGCCGCCCGGTCGATCTTTCGCCGTGCCGGGCGCTATCTGGCGGTTGGTTTGTCCAATGTGATCAACCTGTTCGATCCCGCATTGATCATCCTGTCAGGCGAACGGATGCGGTATGATTACCTGTACGCCAACGAAACGCTGGCCGAGATGGAAAATCTGGCCATCGCTTCGGGCCGCCCGCGCCCGCCCATCGAAATCCACGCCTGGGGTGATCTTCTATGGGCGCATGGCGCCGCGGCCCTTGCCCTGTCTGCGGTCAGCGAGGGGCTGCTGTCCCCCGCGCGCGAGATTGCGGCACAATAGTCACGGTCCCTGACGAACGGCGAACCGTCGGAACCGTTCGCCCCGCCAAACATTGTCCCAGTCTGAAAATGTGGGGGATTCCGCTGATGTCACAAGCGGTTGCATTGCCCTTGCACCCCGGACTTGCGATAGTAAGGGCTATGTCTTCGGAGGTGACTGTGCAGCCACCCGTTTTTCGGCATCACCGCCGCCTGCTGATGGCGGGGGCTATCGTTCTTGGCCTGACGGGCACCGCTGGACAGGCGGTGGAGATTGATTTTCGCTTTCCGACCGAAAACGAAGGTTTGGCCGACGCCCTGCGCGCCGCGTCGATCCTGCGTGAGGCAAAGCGAGATGACCAATCCGACGCGCTGGATCTGTTCGCCTCTGCCCGCGCGGAATACGGGCGGCTGCTGGGCGCGCTGTATGCCGAAGGGTATTATTCCGGCGTGATCCATGTGCTGGTGGATGGGCGAGAGGCGGCAACGATCCCACCGCTGGATGCGCCCGACCAGATCAACCAGATCGTCGTGACCGTCGATCCCGGCCCCCCGTTCACCTTTTCACGCGCGCAGATCGCCCCTTTGGCCAAGGGCACTGAACTGCCCGGTGGATTTGCCGCAGGCAAGCGCGCCCGCAGCGGCACCATCCGCGATGCGGTGACCGCAGGGGTGGATGGCTGGCGCGCGAAAGGCCATGCCAAAACCGCCGTCGCGGCACAGGATCTGACGGCCGATCATCCCAGCGCCATGCTGTCTGCGGACGTTGCCCTTGCCCCCGGCCCGCGCCTGCGGTTCGGCCCGTTGCGGGTCGAAGGGGAACAGCGTATGCGCGAAAACCGCATCCGCAAGATCGCGGGCCTGCCGGACGGCAAGGTTTATGACCCCGAAGAATTGCAGGACGCCGCCGAACGGTTGCGCCGCACAGGCGTGTTCCGTTCCGTCACCCTGACCGAGGATGAAACGATCACCCCGCCCGATCTGCTGGGCATCACCGCCACGCTGGTCGAAGAAAAGACCCGCCGCTACAGCGTGGGTGCCGAAATCGCCAGTCTGGACGGCGTTTCGGTCAATGCGCTGTGGATGCACCGCAACCTTTTGGGCGGGGCTGAACGTCTGACAGTCGAAGGGTCGGTCACCAACATCGGCGCGCAGTCCAGCGGTGTGGATTATCGGCTGGGGGTCAAACTGGACCGGCCTGCCACGTTCACGCCCGACACCTCGCTCGGGTTCGCCGCCGAGATCGGGCATGTGGATGAGCAAGACTATACCGCCGATCTGGCTTCGGTATCAGTGAACCTGGCCCATGTGTTTTCCGACCGGCTGACGGGAACAGTGGGCCTGACCTATGCCTATTCCGAAGGGCGCGATCAGGCCGATGACTTTCACTTTCAGAACCTCGCCCTGCCGCTGGGTGCGGTGTGGGACAGTCGTGACAGCATCGTTGACGCGACAAAGGGCTATTACCTTGATGCCGAGGCGCGGCCCTTTCTGGGATTTGACACCACCGACAGCGGTGTGCGCCTGACGCTGGATGCGCGCGCCTATCGTGGATTTGGGGCGGAAAACCGGTTCGTGCTGGCCGGACGGTTGCAGGTGGGCGCAGTCTATGGGGCCAGTCTTTTGGGCACGCCGCGCGACTATCTTTTCTATTCAGGTGGCGGCGGCACGGTGCGCGGGCAGCCCTATCAGTCGCTCGGCATTCTAGTGACACGCGGGCTTGAGGACATAAAGATCGGCGGCAACTTCTTTCTTGGCACCTCGGTCGAGGCCCGCACGAAAGTCACCGAAAAGATCGGCGTCGTCGGCTTTGTCGATGCAGGGCGCATCGCGGTGGGTGACTTCTTTGACGCATCCGGCGACTGGCACGCGGGTGCCGGCCTTGGCCTGCGGTATGACACGGGGTTCGGCCCGATCCGACTGGACGTGGCCACCCCGATCGGTGGCGAAGGCAAAGGCGTGCAAATCTACGTCGGTCTGGGGCAGTCATTCTGATGCGGCGGTTGATCCATCTTTTTCTGGCCTGCCTGCCCTTCGCAGCAATGGCGCAGGATGACCGCAGCTATCTGACAGCCCTGCTTGAGGACAATCTGTCCGGCATCGGCCGGCAGGTCACGATCACCGGGTTCGAAGGCGCATTGTCATCGCGCGCCACGATGGATCAGTTGACCATCGCAGACGACACCGGTGTCTGGCTGACGCTGAACGGGGTGGTCTTCAACTGGGAAAGGTCAGCCCTGCTGTCGGGCGAGATCAACGTTGACGAACTGTCCGCGCAGGAAATCATCATCGCGCGGATGCCGGATGCAGGCGAAGACACCCCGTCGCCCGAAGCGCGGGGGTTTGCCCTGCCGGAACTGCCGGTCTCTGTGCAAATCGGGCGGATCGCGGCGGACCGCATCGAATTGGGTGCCGATGTGCTGGGGTCAGCCGTTATCGGCAAGCTGGAGGCCAGCGCGTCGCTTGCCAATGGCGAAGGCACCGCCACCCTGCTGCTGGAGCGTACGGATGACGGCCCCGATGGCCGCATCAGCCTGAACGGCAGCTATTCCAACGCAACCCGCCAATTGGTGCTGGACCTTGAGGCGATCGAGGGTGCGGGCGGAATCGCGTCAAACCTGCTGAACTTGCCCGGTCAACCTGCTGTGGCGCTGACGGTCAAAGGTGGCGGTCCGATTGACGATTTCGCCGCCAATGTGCGGCTGGCGACCGATGGCAGCGACAGGCTGTCGGGAACGGTTACCCTGCGCGGCACCGAAGACGGCGGTTCCGACTTTGATGCCGACTTCGCAGGTGATCTGGCCCCACTGTTCCTGCCGCAATACGCCGATTTCTTCGGCCCCGAAATCACCCTTGCCGCCAATGGCGTGCGCAGCGCAACGGGCGCGCTGCGGCTGGACCAGTTTACGCTTGGCGCGCGGGCGGTGCGGTTGAACGGGGCGCTGGCGTTGGCACCCGACGGGCTGCCGGAAAAGTTCGACCTCACCGGCGACATCGGAATGCCGGACGGCTCCGCAGTGCTGTTGCCCACCGCCGGGCCGGATGAAACCCGCCTGACGTCCGCGCGGCTGGCGCTGTCCTATGATGCGGCCGAAGGGCAGGGCTGGCGCGGCACAGTGGATGTGATCGGGCTGGACCAACTGGCGTTCAACGCGGAACGCCTGACGCTGACCGGGTCGGGGCGCATTGCGCGCCAAGGCACCGGCAACGCCTTTGGCGCAACGCTTGACTTTGATGCGACCGGCCTGTTGCCCGCCGATACGGCACTGGCGCAGGCCGTGGGTGATGCGGTGCAGGGTCAGGTGGTGCTGTGGTGGCAACAGGGCACGCCCGGGTTGCGGATACCGCGTCTGACGGTGCAAGGGTCCGACTACGCGCTGAAAGCGGCGGGCAAGATGGACGGGCTGGAACAGGCCTTCCGGCTGACCGGGCGGGCCGAGGCATCCTTGCGCGACATCGCCCGCCTGTCGGGGCTGGCGGGTCGCGATCTGGGCGGGTCGGCGGACCTGACGCTGACCGGCAGCGGCAGCCCACTGGGCGGTGAATTCAACGTGACGGCAACCGTCACGGGCCAGAATCTGACGGCGGATCAGGCAGAACTGGACCGGCTGTTGTCTGGCACATCCGAAATCACGCTGGCCGCGACACGCGGAACCGAAGGCACACGGCTGGACAGTCTGACACTGCGGGCAGGCACCCTGACCGCCAGCGCGTCGGGCACTTTGGCCACCGATGCCAGCGATCTGACGGCCACGGTCGATTTTACCGATCTGTCCGCCTTGGGCGGGCAGTATCGCGGCGCACTGACGGGGCAGGCACACCTGACCGGCGCACTGGACAATGCCCGGATCACGCTGGATGCCACGACGACCGATCTGGGCATAGGCCAGCCGCAGGCGGATCGGATGTTGGGCGGCACCTCAACCTTGACGTTGGACCTGGGGGTGCGCGATGGGGCCGTGACGCTGACCACCGCGCGCGTCACGAACCCGCAGTTGACCGCCACCGCGACCGGCACCATCGACGCCGCCAATAGTGACGTCACCGTTGACCTGACATCCGCTGATGTGTCGGTGCTGGGGGGTGGTTATGGCGGAACCCTGCGCGGGCAGGCCCAACTGACGGGGGCTTTGACCGATGCGCGGGTCACGGCGGACGTGATCGCAGACGACCTTTCCCTTGGCCAACCACAGGCCGACCGGCTGCTGCGCGGCACATCCACCCTTGCGGTCAGCATGGCGATCAAGGACGGCGCGGTTCAGATCGAAACCGCACGGCTGGCCAACCCGCAACTGACGGCTGCCCTGACCGGGCAAGTGACAGGCACCACCCGCACCATCGACCTTGACGCGAAACTGGCCAACATGGGCCTGATCGTGCCCGACTTTCCCGGCCCCTTGACCGTCACGGGGACCGCCACTGACGACGGCGCGGGCTATGTGGTTGATCTGCGCGGGCAAGGGCCGGGCCAGATTGATGCGCGGGTGACGGGGCGTGTGTCGGCAGACGGTTCGGAGGCCGATCTTTCGATTGGGGGCACGGCGCAGGCCGGGCTGGCAAACCCGTTTCTGTCGGGGCGCATCATATCCGGCCCTGTCCGCTTTGACCTTGGCCTGAACGGGCCGCTTGCGCTGTCTTCGTTGAGCGGGACCGCATCGCTGTCAGGCGGGGCGCTGTCCGACCCGAACCTTGCATTCTCGTTCACCGACATCAGCGCCACCGCCAATCTTGGCGGCAACCGCGCGGTGATACAGGCGACCAATCGGGTGTCCAGCGGTGGGCAGGTCGCGGTTTCCGGCAGCGTCGGACTGACCGCGCCCTTTTCAGCCGACCTGACGGCGGACCTGTCCAACGTCAGCCTTCGCGATCCCGACCTGTATGAAACAACCGCAAGCGGTCGGTTGACCATCACCGGCCCAATGACGGGCGGCGGGCTGATCGCAGGACGTGTGGCGCTGTCGGAAACCGAAATCCGCATCCCGTCAACCGGGTTGGGCGGCGTGGCCGATGTGGAAGGTCTGATCCATCGTCGTGAACCTGCCGAGGTCCGGGCCACCCGGGCGCGGGCGGGGTTGCTGGGTGATGATCACCGGCGCGGCGGGTCGGGTGGGGCGGGTGCCTTTGGCCTTGATCTGGCGATCACCGCCCCCAACCGCGTGTTCATCCGGGGTCGGGGGCTGGACGCGGAACTTGGCGGTCAACTGACCCTGCGCGGCACCACGGCCAATATCATCCCCGCCGGGTCGTTCAGCCTGATCCGCGGACGGCTGGATATCCTTGGCAAGCGGCTGGACCTGACCGAGGCGACGCTGCTGCTGACCGGTGATTTCATTCCGACCGTTGGTATTGCGGCATCGACCGAAAGCGATGGCATCGTCAGCACCATCCGAATTGACGGCCCCGCGAACGATCCGGTCGTCACCTTTTCCTCAAGCCCCGACCTGCCGGAAGAAGAGGTGTTGGCCCGCCTGCTGTTCGGGCGTGGCTTGCAAAACCTGTCGGCGTTGCAGGCCGCACAACTGGCCAGCGCGGTCGCAACCCTTGCCGGTCGCGGCGGCGAAGGCATCATCGGGCGGTTGCGGTCAGGGTTCGGGCTGGACGATCTGGATGTCCAGACCAGTGAAGAAGGCGGCACCTCTGTCACGGCGGGAAAATACCTGTCCGAAAACCTGTATACCGAATTCACGGTGGATCAGCAGGGACAAAGCCAGATCAACCTGAATCTGGACGTCACCAAAAGCATCACCCTGCGCGGGCGGGTCGGATCAGAGGGCGATACCGGGATCGGTGTCTATCTGGAAAAGGATTACTAGGGCGAGGCGCGCTGTTTCCGTGCCGCCCGTGCCGAATCGACTGCCGCCCCCAAAAGCACCGCGTACCCGCTTAGATACAGCCAGATCAGCAGCGCCACGACCGCCCCGATGGACCCGTAGATGCGGTTATAGGCATCAAAGTTTGCCAGATAGATCACGAACAATCGCGATGCGATGACCCATATCACCACGGCCACAAGCGTGCCGCGTGTCAGCAACGGGTGATAAATCCGCCGGTTCAGACCCAGCCGATAGATCAGCGCGATTCCGACGACGACAAGGATCAGGCTCAGCAGGATGTTCACCCCTTCCAGCACCAGCGCTGCGAACGCGCCCAGCGGCAGGAACGCCAGCGCGATGGGGCCGACAACGGCCATCATCAGCCCGAAAAACACCAGTCCGAACATGACCAGCGTCAGCACCAGCGCGCGCAGATGGTGCCAATGGCCTTCACGGTTGGGCAAGTCGTGGATGTGGTTCAGACTGCGCATCAGCGCCGCCACCCCCGACCGCGCCGACCACAGCGCCACGAACAACGACACCACCGTCGCAAGACCCAGCTTGTCGGTCTGTAGCGACAACAGCGATTCGATCTGTTCCGAAATCAGCACAAAGGCCGCCTCTGGCAGATAGGCGCGGGCCAGTTCAAGTTCGGCCCGGATCGCGTTGGCATCCGCGAAAAAGCCCCAGATCGCGATGACAGCGGCGATAGAGGGGAAGATGGCAAGGAAACCGTAAAACGCCATTCCGGCGGCCATCAGGTCAAGCTCGCGCTCGTCGCTCAGATCCCACAATTCGCGCAAGATGCCAAATCGCATTGCTTCTACTATCCTTTGCGCCAATGCGGACGATCATAGGGGCATCTGTCCGCCACACCAGTGGCCAACCGCGCGGGCGACGGATGGGTTCCGGTCAACCCTCTTCCAGTCGGGTGCGCAGTTCGCGCAAAACGGGCAGAACGGCGCGAACCCGGTCGGCACCAAGGGCCTGCACCACCTCGGCAATCAACGGGGCGACGGCCTGAACGGCGGCATCGCGCGCAGCACGGCCTGACGGGCTGATGGCCACGAATTTGCGGCGGGCATCGTCCCAGTCCGGGCGAATGTGGACATGGCCCGCCCATTCCAGCTTTGTCAGCGTGTTGGTCATGGCCCCCCGCGTAACGTGAAAGGCGCGGGCCAACTGTGCCGGGGTGCGTTCGTCGCTGATCCGGGCCAGATGGTTCAGAACGCCGAAATGCGACAGCTCCATCCCTTTGGGCAAGACCTTTGAGATGCGGTTGCGGGCAAGCTGATCGGCCATGAACAGCTCTCCGAACAGGGCAACCGCGATGTCGTCGGTCTTTTCGGGGATCATGGCCCGTCAAACCCGCGATCATGCGACAGCGACGGAATCCGGTCGCGCGCACGCGCCACTTCGGCAAGGTCGATGTCGGCAAAGATAACGCCCGGTTCGGTGCCCGCGTCCGACAACACCTCGCCCCAGGGCGCGATGGCAAGGCTGTGGCCATGGGTGCGACGGCCCCTGCCCGCCTTTTCGGGATGGAAACCGGTTTGCGCCGGGGCCAGCACATAGCACCCGGTTTCAATCGCACGGGCGCGCAGCAGCGTTTCCCAATGTGCGGCACCGGTGATGTGATTGAACGCGGCGGGCACAGTCAGAATCTCGGCCCCCGCCTGTGCAAGGCGGCGGTAAAGCTGGGGAAAGCGGATGTCATAACAGATCGACATACCCACACGGCCAAACGGCGCTTCAGCCAGAACCGCCTGCGTGCCCGGGCGATAGCCAGATGATTCGCGGTAGACCTCGGTTTCCGACACGTTCACGTCGAACATGTGGATCTTGTCATATCGCGCAGCAATTTGGCCGTCGGGGCGGATCAGAAACGACCGGTTCGCAAAGCGCCCATCGGGATCGTGCGTCAGAACACCGATAGAGCCGATCAACAGCCAGACACCCGCCCGCGCCGCCTCGTCCCGCAGGGCGGCAAGGGTTTGATCGTCTTCTTCATGCCGAAACAGGTCGCGCTGGCGGGCCCGGTTTGACGACAGGGCGTTGGTGCATTCAGGCGTCAGGATGAACCCGGCCCCCCCCGACACGGCAGCACGCACCAGCGCCACCGTTTCGGGCAGGTTATCGGCAGGATCATCGCCAACGGTCAGTTGCACCAGTCCCGCGCGCATCGTCACGCCGCCAACATCGGGTCAAGCTTGCCTGCATCTTCCAGCGCATACAGATCGTCACATCCGCCGACATGGCTGCCGCCGATAAAGATCTGCGGCACCGTGCGGCGACCATGGGCACGCTGCATCATCGTGGCGCGCAAGGCCGGATCGGCGCTAACGTCGGTTTCGGTGAAGGGCACGCCCTTCTTGGTCAGCAGCCGTTTGGCTGCATGGCAGTACCCGCACAGCGGGGTGGTGTAGATTTCAACGGTTTTCATCAGGCAATCCTTCGCGGTCGCAGCAACTATAAGGATTTAGGCATCCTTCGCAACGCGGGCCAGCACGCAAACAGATATCCCCGTTGCACCCAGTGCAAGGCAGGCCTCGGCCGCGGCGGCAAGGGTGGCACCGGATGTCATCACATCGTCGACCAACAGGACATGCCGCCCCTCAACCAGGGCCATGCGGCGGGGATGAACGGCCAGCGACCCCTCCATGTTCGCGAATCGCCCCTGACGGTCGCGCCCATCCTGCGTGTGGGTGTTGCGGCGGCGGATCAGCAGATCGGGGCAGTGGTCCAACCCCGCCGCGCGCGCGATGCCAGACGACAACAGCGCCGCCTGATTGTACCGCCGCGTCAACAACCGCAGCCAGTGCAGCGGAACCGGGGCCACCAGCATTCCGGTCCGGATCATAGGCATCGCCGCCCGCAGCATCCACCCAGCGGCGGGGCGTGCAAGATCGATCCGGTCGCCATGTTTCAGCGCCAGCACCAGCGAGCGCGCCTTGTCCTTGTACAACAACGCGGCACGCCCCTGCCCCCAGGGCCGGGCCAGATGCAGGCAATCGTCGCAATGCACCGCTGTTCCCCGATCCTCTCCCGGCAGGGGGACGCCGCATTGATCACAGACCGTGCCACTGATGAAGGGCGTCTCGCGCCAGCACGCCCCGCACAAGCCAAAGTCGGATGTCACCAGCGCATCGCACATCAAGCATTGTGGCGGGTAGACAAGGTGTAAGGCCGCTTGCAATCCCAATTCCGCCTCCTATGGTCCGCGCCATGCAGAACCCGCCGCTTTTGACAGACCGTTTGGCCCTGACCCGCAACCGCGCCCGCGCCCACCGCGCGCCCGCGCTGTTCTTGCAGGACGAGGTTGCGACCGAAGTTCAGGAAAGACTGGTTGAGGTTAACAGGGCGTTTACAACACCTGCGGTTGTGACGCCTTTTCCGTCGGTCTGGGCGAATACGCTGTCAGGTTCCGTGATCGTGCCCGATGATGACACGCTAACGCTGGTGCCCGGCACGCATGATCTGGTTGTGCATGCCTTGGCGCTGCATTGGGCGAATGATCTGGTGGGGCAACTGGTGCAATGCCGCCGTGCGCTTTTGCCGGACGGGATGTTTCTGGGCCTGATGTTCGGGGGCCAAACCCTGGCCGAACTGCGCGCCTGTCTGGCGCAGGCAGAATCCGAACTGACGGGCGGTCTGTCGCCCCGCGTGCTGCCGATGGCCGAGATTCGTGATCTTGGCGCGTTGCTGCAACGCGCGGGCTTTGCTTTGCCGGTGGCAGACAGCTTTTCCCGCCGTGTCAGCTATCGTGACGCGGTCCACCTGATGCACGATCTGCGCGCGATGGGCGAAGGCAACGCGCTGGCCGGACGCCTGCGCAAACCCACCGCCCGCGCGGTCATGCACCGTGCCACGCAGATTTACAGCCAAGCCTACGCCACGCCAAACGGGCGCATCCCCGCCACGTTCGAGATCATTTGCCTGACCGGCTGGGCCCCGCACGATAGCCAGCAAAAGCCGCTTCGCCCCGGTTCCGCCGCCCAAAGACTGGCCGATGCGCTGAATACGGCTGAATTGCCGCTGCCGCACACCCCCTTGGGCGGTTGACCCGCGCGCATAAGCCTATATGTCCGGCGGGATAGTAAAAAAACCGATGGATACCTTAATGCTGGATGCCAAAACCGTTGACGTGTCCGCAATGATCCTGCCGGGTCAGGGGCGTCTGGCCCATGCCGCCGCCGACCATCCGCCGGTGCGGCAGGCGCGGATCGGTGTCCTGCTGGCGAACCTCGGCACGCCGGACAATTACGACTATTGGTCGATGCGGCGCTATCTGAACGAATTTCTGTCCGACAAGCGGGTGGTCGATTATTCCAGCTGGCTGTGGCAACCGCTTCTGCAACTGGTGATCCTGACCAAACGCCCCTTTTCGTCGGGCGCGAACTACAAGCTGATCTGGAACCACGACCTGAACGAAAGCCCGCTGCTGACGATCACCAAGGCGCAGACCGCCGCCATTGCCAAATCCCTGGCGGAAGCGCACGGGGCCGACGTGATGGTGGATTTCTGCATGCGCTATGGCAATCCCTCCACCGAATCAAAGGTGCGCGCGATGGTCGAGGCGGGGTGTGAAAAGATCCTGTTTTTCCCGCTGTATCCCCATTATGCCGGTGCCACGTCCGCCACGGCGAACGATCAGTTCTTTCGTGCCCTGATGAAGGAAAAGCGCCAGCCTGCCGCGCGCACCGTGGCCGAATACTTTGACCATCCCCTGTATATCGACGCTCTGGCCCGGTCGGTTGAAACCGCCTACGCCGGCCTTGACACGCGCCCCGATGTGCTGGTGGCCAGCTATCACGGGATGCCGAAGCGGTATCTGATGGAAGGCGACCCCTACCATTGCCAGTGCCAGAAAACCTCGCGCCTGTTGCGGGAACGTCTGGGCTGGGACAAGGGCGCGATCGACACTACGTTCCAATCGGTTTTCGGCCCCGAAGAATGGCTGAAGCCCTATACCGTTGAACACGTGGCCGAGCTGGCAAAGCAGGGCAAAAAGCACATTGCCGTCATGGCCCCGGCGTTTTCAGCCGATTGCATCGAGACGCTGGAAGAGATCAACGGCGAAATCCGCGAGGCGTTCGAACACGCCGGCGGCGAGACATTCACCTATATCCCCTGCCTGAACGACGACGCGGCCCATGTGGTAGCATTGGTCGCGGTGATCGGCGAAAATCTGGCGGGCTGGCTGCGCTGAGCGCCCGAATCCAACCGAAGAAATAGAAAAGGACGGCAGAGCGTATCTGCCGTCCTTTTCAGTAGTATCAGGATCAGTTTGCCGAAACAGCAGCAGCCACGACGAGCAGCAGCAGCAGCGGAACAATGATGCCACCAGCCGACGACGAAGTCGCAGCTTCAACAACTTCCGGCTCCATGACCGGTTCAACCATGCCACCAGCGAAAGCGGTGGAAGCAGCAACCGTCAGAGCGGCAGCGAGCACAAGTTTCTTCATGTTAACCTCCAGTTATCGCATGACGCCGAATGTTGCAGAGGCGACGGCATGCACCCAAGATATTCCTCGTGAACTCTCTTAAACAGCTTGCCCTTCAGATTGCAACTTGCAGCTATCGCGCCCGTTGCTCTTGGGTGCCGTGTCGTCAAATTAGCAACACTTGCGTGCCGACTTTGGCCATGGCGAACAATTCTTGGATATGCTCATTATAGAGCCCCACGCAGCCGTTCGACGACCGTCGACCGATCTTGCGCGTGTCATGCGTCCCGTGGATCCGGTAGTAGGTCCACGACAGATAAAGCGCATGCGTTCCCAACGGGTTGTCCGGTGAGCCACCCTCAACGACTTCGGGCCACTCCGGGTTCCGTTCGCGCATCGATGGCGTGGGGCGCCATTGTGGGGCCACCACCTTTTGCACCACTTCGGTACGTCCGCGACGGGTCAGATCTTCGGACAGCGGGACGGATGTCGGGTACAACCGATAGACCGACTGATCCTCGGACCAGTAGTGCAGCGCGCGCGAGGTGATGTCGACAAGGATCGCCCCATTGCGCGTGTTGTCAAAGTAAGCCTGCCAATCCAGCATGCGGAAACTGGACACGTTGTTGCGCACTGACGACGACGCGCCAGGAACGATTTCGGTTGATCCGTCCATCGCAAGGGCGGGAAGCGCGGTCGCCCCCATCGCGATCGTTGCCCCGGCCACGAAAAGACGGCGGTTGAGCCTCGTCTTGCTATCGGCACTCATCCGCTTGTCTCCTTTTCTGCTCATTTTGTTGGGCTTTTACAGCGCTGCGTGCAAGCCAGCAAATCAAACAGTTGTCAATCGGCGAAGTCACGCAGAGTTGGGTTTGAACTGCCCCCGCCGTTTCGGTAAAGAGGCGGGCAATCAACCGGCCATCCTGGCCGCTTCCCGGACGGGGCAAAGATGAACAGACGGACAATTCTGATGCTGGGCGGCAGCGCGCTGCTGCTGTCGGCCTGCGCGACAACCGCCGCCATGGGGCCGCGCGTTGGCCCGGATGGCAAACCCTTGCCGCAGGTTTACAACATCGCGTCGCAACCCGCAGGCACGATCGAGTTTCGCCTGTTGGACGCGGTCAACAGCCTGCGCCGTGCAAAGCTTGCGCCGCCGCTGGTGTACAACGCACAACTGAACGCCGCTGCCGCCACCCATTCGCGCGACATGTCGGTGCAGAACCGGCCTTGGCATTTCGGGTCGGACGGTTCATCCCCGCTGTCGCGGGTGCAGCGCGTCGGTTATACGGGCAAGCTGCTGGGAGAGTTGATTTCCGAAACGTTCGAGACCGAACTGGAAACGCTGGCCGCATGGTCGCGCCAGCCCGACACCCGCGCCGTGATCCTTGACCCTGCCGCCCGTTTCATCGGGTTTTCGTGGTATCAGGAATCCAACGGCAAGATCTGGTGGACGATGGTCACCGGCGCTTAAGTGTTTGGCACACACCAATAAACCCGCCGGTCATCCCCGGCGGGTTTTGCTTTTCCGCACAAGCTATGTGTCACGGCAGAATGTGAATCACGGTGCCGGGTTTGACCATCGAATAGATCTGTTCCACCTCGCGGTCGGATACGGCGATGCAACCCGCCGTCCAGTCGCGCACCGACACACGGGCGGGCGGGCCACCGTGGATAAAGATGTCGCCCCCCGGACGTTTTCCCGCCGCCGCAGCGAATTCAACATCAGCGGTGTTCGGGTAAGAGATACCGACCGACAGGTGATAGGCCGATTTCGGGTTCTTGTGGCTTAGCACATAGGTGCCTTCGGGCGTCTTGCCGTCGCCTTCGAACTGCTTGTGCCCCTCGGGCGCAAAGCCAAGGTTGATGTCGTATTCTTCCAGAACTGTGCCGTCGTGCAGCAGGTACATCTTGCGCGCGGCCTTGTGGACCTGCACCGACGTAACCTCTGGTCCGTGATATGTGCGGAACTTGCCGCCACATGCCGACAGCCCTACGGCGATCGCCACCAACAATAACCACCTTGGAAACCACATGCCCGTTGCCCGCCTGTCCCGCTTTTTTTCCAAACCCATAGCGAAAATCGGCCCGTCTGACCAGCGTCACGGTGCCGCCCGCACGTCACGGCTGCGTTATTTCTGGCTGATTTTCGCCTGAAGCAGCGCCTCGATGGCTGCCAACCGCGCCATCACCTCGTCCCGGTGGGCGTCGGTCTTCTCTGTGTCTTCGGCCGCGTGGGCATCCTGCATGGAATTCACGATCAGACCCACCAGCAGGTTTACCACGGCAAAGGTCGTGACCATGATGAAGGGCACAAAGAATGCCCAAGCATAGGGATACATATCCATCACGGGCCGCACGACCCCCATGGACCAGCTTTCCAGCGTCATGATCTGGAACAGTGTATAGGCCGAGCGGGCAAGGGTGCCGAACCAATCGGGAAAATCCACCCCGAACAGCTTGGTCGCCATGACCGCGCCGATGTAGAAGATGATCGCCATCAGCAGGAACACCGACCCCATGCCGGGTAGGGCGGTGATGAACCCCTCGACCACCCGACGCAGGCTTGGCGCGACCGAGATGACACGCAACACCCGCAGAATCCGCAGCGCCCGCAACACGCTCAGGGTTTCCGCACCGGGCATCAGCGCCGATCCGACGATGACAAGGTCGAACAGATTCCATCCGGATCGGAAAAAACGCGGTCCAAAGGCAATCAGCTTCAACGCGATTTCAACCAGAAACACCGCAAGGCACAGCTTGTCGATGAACAGGATCAGGCCACCCGCCGCAGCCATGACCCTGCCCGAGGTTTCAAGACCAAGCGTGACAGCGTTGATAAGGATCACCGCGATGATCGCTGTCCGAACTGGCGCGGAATCGATCCACGCCCCAAGTTTGTCACGCACTTTGAAACCCCAAGAATACCACGCCTTAACGAGCGGTATTGCCCAAGGAAAACCGGGCCGCAAGCTCTGTATGCGCGGACCAGCGGAACTGATCAACGACCTGAATCCAATCAAGGGTATACCCCGCCTTGACCAGCGTCCGGGCGTCGCGGGCAAAGGTCACAGGGTTGCACGAAACGGCGGCAATCACCGGCACGCGGGATTCCGCCACACGGTGCATCTGCGCCTCGGCCCCGGCGCGGGGTGGGTCGATCACCACGGCGTCAAACCCGTTCAGCTCGTCCGGCTCCACCGGTCGGCGAAACAGATCGCGCACCTCGGCTGTGACGCGCTTCAGACCTTCTGCCTGACGCCAGCCTTTTTCCAGTGCCGCAACCATGGCGGCATCGCCTTCGGCGGCATGAACCTCGGCCCGTTCGGCAAGGGGCAGGGCAAAGGTGCCCGATCCAGCAAACAGGTCCATGATCCGGCGCGCGGGGCCGACCGCATCGACCACGGCTGCAAGAAGCGCCGCCTCGCCCTCGGCGGTGGCTTGCAGAAACGCACCGGGGGGCGGGCAGACCAGCGCGCGGCCAAAGCGTTGCATGGGGGCCGTGCGCAGGGCCACGACCTCGTCATTCCAGGTCAGGCGGGCAATCCCGTGCGCTTCGGCCACGCGGGCCAGTTGCAGCCGCATCTCGCTGTCCAGCACCTTGCCCGCGGCGACAGATACATCCGGCCCGGCAAGGCTGCGCGTCACCGTCATCGCCAGTTCGCCGGACCGCGACCCGCCCAATTTCGCCAACGCTTCCAACGCAGGGAAGCTGGCGATCAGATCGGGATGCACAAGCTGGCAGTTCGGCACCGGGATCAGCAGATCAGACCCACGCGCGTGAAACCCGATCAGCGCGCCGTTCTTGGTGCGCCGCGCGGAAAACGTCGCCCGCCTGCGGCTGCGCGGGGGCGATGTGTGCGTGGGTCGGAACGGGGCCGATAGCCCCTGCCCGGTCAACGCGGACCGGACAATCTCCATCTTCCAGTCGGCCACAAAAGCATCTGACGCAAGCTGCATCAAACATCCGCCGCAGGTGCGGGCATGGGTGCACGGCGGCTTTACCCGGTTTGCCACGGGGGTGACGATGCGGACGTTGATCAGCCGGTCGCCAACCAGATCACCCTCTACCTCTTCGCCCGGCAGAACCTGCGAGATGAACACAGGCCCATCTGGCCCCTGTGCGATGGCGTCGCCAAGGTGCCCCAGCCGTTCGATCTTCAGTTTCACTCTGCCGCGTCCTTTTCATCGGTGCCGATGAACCCGCCCGACTGGCGGTTCCAATAGCGGGCATACAGCCCATTGCGCGCAAGAAGCGCGTCATGGCTGCCTTCTTCGACGATGCGGCCCGCGTCAAGCACCACGATCCGATCCATCGCGGAAATCGTCGACAAACGGTGCGCGATGGCCAGCACGGTCTTACCCTGCATCACCCGGTCAAGCGCCGATTGAATGCTGGCCTCGACCTCGGAATCCAGCGCGCTTGTCGCCTCGTCCAGCACAAGGATCGGCGCATCTTTCAAAAACGCGCGGGCCAGCGCGATCCGCTGGCGCTGCCCGCCCGACAGTTTGACGCCCCGTTCGCCAAGAAAGGCGTCATAGCCTTTGCGCCCGTTGTGATCGACCATGTCCACGATGAAATCATGCGCCTCGGCGGCGCGCGCGGCGGCGATCACCTGATCTATGGAGGCATCGGGGCGGCCGTACAGAATGTTGTCGCGCGCAGACCGGTTGAACATCGCGGTTTCCTGCGTGACCATCCCGATCTGCCTGCGCAGCGATTCCTGTGTCACGGCGCGCACGTCCTGCCCGTCGACCAGAACACGCCCCTTTTCGCTGTCATAGAGCCGCAAAAGCAGCGCCACCAAGGTGGATTTCCCGGCACCCGAGGCCCCCACGATGCCCAGCTTTTCGCCCGCGCGGATGGTCAGGTTGATATCGGCGACACCTGCCCGTTTCTGGCCATAGGCAAAGGTCACATTGTCATAACGCACCTCGCCCTTCACACGGGGCAGGTTCTGCGCATCGGGCGCATCGGCCAGCATGTGCGGGATGGACAGGGTACGCATCCCATCCTCGACCTCGCCCACCGATGTATAGATCGACATCAGGGTAAAGCTGGCCCAGCCCGACATCTGCGCCACGCGCATCGCAATCGCCCCGGCAGCCGCAATCGCGCCCGCCGTCGCCAACCCCTGTTGCCAAAGCATCACCGTCCCGCCGATCAGCAGAACCGGCAGCACCCCGGCCAAGGTCATCAGCGACAGGCGGAACCAGGTCGAGATAACGCCGAATTCCAATGACCTTTCACGAAACACCTCCATCGCCTTTAGGGCGACGCGGTCTTCGAACGCGGCGTGGGCAAACAGCTTCACCGTCTTGATGTTGGTAATGGTATCGACCACCTGCCCCGACACCATCGCGCGCGCAGATGCGCGCGCCGCCGAATTGACGCGGATGCGTGGCATGAAGAACCGAATCAGAAAGACATAGGCCACCAGCCAGACCGCCAGCGCCAGCGCGATCCGGTTGTCGATGGCCAGCAAAAAGATCACCGACCCGATCACCGATGCCAGCGCGAAACAGACGGTATTGATCACCTCTGTCGCGACATCGGTCACGGCGCGGGCGGCTTGCATCTGCTTTTGCGCAATCCGCCCCGCAAAATCGTTGTCAAAGAAGGTGACCGCCTGCCCCAACGTCCAGCGGTGCAACCGGCTTAGCACCAGGGGAAGCACATTCGGCCCCACGATGATGGAGTTTGACGCCGCAGACACCCCGAAGGAAAGGGGCCGGATCACCATGTAAAACACGATAAACCCGGCAATCAGCCAGAAATGATCGACCAGAAACGTCTGCGGCCCGGATGACACCGCAGCATCAATCACCCAACCCATCAGAATGGCGGAAATCACCTCTGTTCCGCCGGTAATCGCGGACAGCGCCCCTGCCAGCCAAAGCATCGGCCACGATCCCTTCAGCGCCCAGCGCATGAAGGGGGTCAGGACCTGTGGCGGGGGTCCGTCAGCGGGGCGAAAGGCGTCGATCAGGTTGCCCAACCGTGCAAGAACGCTCATTCCGCCGCCGCCTCTTCCAGACCGATGAACCCACCCGATTGGCGCGCCCAGAACCGGGCATAAAGCCCGCCCCGCGCCAAAAGTTCCGCATGTGTGCCGTCTTCGGCGATGTATCCATCCTCCAGCACGACGATCCGGTCCATCGCGGCGATGGTGGACAGGCGGTGTGCGATGGCGATCACCGTCTTGCCCTGCATCACCCCATACAGCGCGTCCTGAATCAACGCCTCGGCCTCGGAATCCAGGGCGCTTGTCGCCTCGTCGAGGATCAGGATCGGCGCGTCTTTCAGAATCACCCGTGCCAGCGCAACCCGCTGCCGCTGCCCGCCCGACAGTTTGACGCCCCGTTCACCCACCTGCGCATCGTAACCGGTGCGGCCTTCGGGATCTTGCAGCGTCAGGATGAAATCATGCGCCTCGGCCTGTTTGGCGGCGGTGATCATCATCGCCTCGGTCGCGTCGGGGCGACCATACAGGATGTTGTCGCGCACGGACCGGTGCAACAGGCTGCTGTCTTGCTGCACCATGCCGATCTGGCGGCGAAGCGATTCCTGCGTGACCGTCGCGATGTCCTGTCCATCGATCAGGATGCGCCCGCTTTCGGTGTCATAGAACCGCAGCATCAGCTTGACCAAGGTCGATTTCCCAGCCCCCGACCGGCCCACCACGCCAATCCGTTCACCCGGCCGGATCGTCAGCGTCAGGCCCTGCAACCCGCCCGACCCGCGCCCATAGTGGTGGCTGACGTT
This sequence comes from Pseudomonadota bacterium, assembly GCA_040385245.1. Lineage (GTDB taxonomy): Bacteria > Pseudomonadota > Alphaproteobacteria > Rhodobacterales > Rhodobacteraceae > JAZKHT01. The sequence continues at coordinate 387,548 of JAZKHT010000007.1, forward strand.
GTCGATCTGGATCAGGCCCTGCCGGAATTCCAGCGGCTTGGCACCCTGAGCATCGACCAGACCGATGGGATGGGTGATCGTCTCCATCCCCTCCTGCACGACGCCCAGCGCCTGCACAAGCGAGGTGAAGGCCCACATGATCCAATAGGTCATGTTGTTCAGCCGCAGCACCAGCGCGCTGGCGGCGGCGACGGTGCCCACACTTGCCTGCCCCTGATACCACAGCAGAATCGCCCAGCCGGTAACTCCGACGATCAGCCCGCCATTCAGCGCCGTCAGCGCCAGATCCATCTTGGTGACGATGCGCATTTCGGTGGCAAAGGTCTGGCGGGCATGTTCGATCGCATCTTTCGCGTAGGCCATTTCCTTGTCGTGATGTGCGAACAGCTTGACCGAATGGATGTTGGTATAGGCATCGACCACCCGCCCCGTCACCGCTGACCGCGCATCGCTGGATGCCTTTGACGCAGGCCCGGCGCGCCGGATCGTCCAGCGCACCAGTGCCGCATACAGCACCAGCCAGATCACCAGCGGCAACAAAAGGCGCGGGTCCGCCTCGGTCAGCATGATCGCGGCACCCACGATAGTGACACTGGCAAAGGCGACGGCATCAAAGGTCTGGAACACCGCATCCCCGGCAGCGGGCGGCGTCTGCATGATCCGGTTAGCGATGCGGCCTGCAAAATCCGATTCGAACCAGCCGACGGGTTGGCGGATCACATGGGCATGGGCGCGCCAGCGGATCATCGTGCCAAAGTTCGGCAGGATGGTGTTGTGCAGCAGCGCCACATTCGCCACCAACAGCAGCGGGCGGATCACCAGCACCGCCAAGGCGACGCCAATCATCTCGGCCCCGTGGCTGGCCCATGCGGCCTGCGGTCCGGTGGTGGCCAACAGGTCGACCAATCGCCCGACATACCAGATCAGCGCGACATCCCCAAAGGCCGCCACGACCGACAGGATGGCCGTAACCGCGAAAACCCCCCGGAACGGGCGGATATAGTCCTTTAGAAAGGGCCAAAGCCGCCGGGGCGGTGTATCGGTCTGCTCGTAGGGACCGTAGGGGTCAACGAGGCTTTCGAAAAATCGAAACACGGGATGCCTCTTGCACGTTCAATGGTCATATAGCCCCGTTGGCGACGAAGGGAAACCGTCAGGCCAAAAGCTGATCGCGTGTCAGAGTCAAATCTGACTTCAGCCATCTCTGTCTTAGGGCGCGTAACTGCCCCCCCAACGGCGGGCCGGACAGATGCGGCAGATCGGCGGCGGTAATGGGAAAGGGCGTGGCACCACCGCGCGCAATGTCCTGCGTCCAGCTTCCCGGAAGTGGGTGTTCCAGCAGGACGGCACGGCAAAGCACGACATCCTCGGCCAAGTTCGCACCCAGCAGATGCGCCAGGGCCGCAGGGGTGTGAACGGTGCCGATTTCGTCTCTGATCCGGCCCAAATCACGCGATTCCGCCTTGGACAGCCGCAGTCGGTCAGTCGGATCTTGCCCGCCCAGAACCGCCAGTCGGCGCAGCCAACGCGGGGGAACATCCCCTTCCAGATGCACAAGCGGGGCAAGGGCGCGGGCATCGCTGCCCGGCAGAACCTTGGGCAAAACCCCGGTGTGCGCCATGCTGGCAACCGACGGCGCCGGATCGCGCGCTGACAGCAGTTTGCGCACCTCGGCCCCGATGCGTTCGCGAGATAACCCGTCGATCCCGTCCAGATGGCTGGCACAGGCGGACAGCCCTTCGGCATCAATGCCCGCCTGCGGGTCGCCATACCAGGCGTGAAAGCGGAAAAACCGAAGGATACGCAGGTAATCTTCGACAATCCGCTGCCCAGCGTCGCCCACGAACCGCACGCGCCGCGCCAGCAGGTCGGGCAGGCCACCCAACGGGTCGATCACCCCGCCTTGCGCCGTGGCATAAAGCGCGTTCATCGTGAAATCGCGCCGCGCGGCATCTTCTTCAATGCTGGTCGAAAATGCGACGGTGGCGTGTCGCCCGTGGGTTTCGACATCGCGGCGAAAGGTCGTCACCTCGTGCGGCTTGCCGTCGGCAACAACGGTCACCGTGCCATGGTCGATGCCGGTAGGAACGGCCTTGAACCCGGCCTTTTCCGCAATGTTCGAGACTGTTTCGGGTGTCGCATCCGTGGCGATGTCCACATCGCCCACCGCTTCGTCCAGCAGCGCATTCCGCACACACCCCCCCACAAACAGCGCGCGATGTCCCGCCGATTCCAGTGCCGCGCACAACGCCTGCGTCGGGGGAAAGGTCAGCCAATCGCCGGTGACATTCATCCCTGCACCCGATCCGCCAGACCGCGCAGGATGCGGGCGGTCGCGCCCCAAGTGTAATACGGGCCATACGGCACCGCATAATAGCGCCGCCATTCCCCCCGCCACAGCCGCCGTTCGATCCGATAGCGGCCCGGATCAAGGACATGGCATAGCGGCACGGTGAACACTTCTTCCACCTCGCCCGCTTCGGGGATGGGGATGAAATCGTCCCGAACAAGGCCCAAAACCGGCGTCACGGAAAAGCCGGTGACCGTTTCATGGGGTGGCAGGATGCCCAGAACCTGCACCCGTTCCGGTGGCAAGCCAACCTCTTCGTGCGTTTCGCGCAGGGCGGCACCGACAGCGCCATCGTCGCCCGCGTCCACCTTGCCGCCCGGAAAGGCGATCTGTCCGGGGTGATGCTGCAAATGCGATGCGCGCTTGGTCAGGATCAGTTGCGCGCCGGTTGGGCGCAGCCAGACCGCAATCAGAACCGCCGCCGGGCGCAGAACTCGGCCCGGCGGCAGAACAAGTGCAGGATTCAAGTCAAAATCCGACGAAGGCCGCGCGGGCCGTGCCAAAGCCGCGCGCAGAAACTCTTCGTCAGGCGTCATCACCGTTTGCTTTCTTTGCCTCGAACCCCAGCGTTTCGGGGTCAAACTCGTAATGCGCGCCGCAGAACTGACAATCTGCGGTCACGATACCTTCATCCGTGGTCATGTGGCGGATGTCCTTGGCCGAATAGATCGACATCGTTGACCGCACACGATCAGCAGAACAGGAACAGCCGAATCGCACCGGCTGCGCATCAAAAACACGCGGGCCTTCTTCGTGGAACAGCCGCACCAGCAGTTCGGTGGGTTGAACCGTCGGTCCGATCAGCTCCATCTCTTCGACGGTGTCCAGCAGCAGATTGGCGCGGGTCCAGTTTTCGCCTTCGTCCCCGTCAAGGATGTCGCTGTGATGCAACAGCCCGCCTTCGCCCGATCCGGCATCGGCGGCGACCGAAGGGCTGGCTTTCGGCATGTGCTGCAACATCACGCCACCCGCACGCCAATGGGCATCCGTTCCCGGCACCTGCGATTGGCCATAGGTAACGGCAAACCGGGTCGGAAGCTGTTCGGATTGCGCAAAATACGTCTCTGCACATGCCGAAAGTGACCCGCCCGTGATCGGCGTGATCCCCTGATAGGGAACCATTCCTTCGCCTTGATCGATCAGGATCGCAAGATATCCCTGGCCGATCAAATCAAAGGGCGCGCTGGCCGGGTCAAGTCGGTCTTTGTCGAAACTGGCATAGGCGCGGATGCGCGCGCTTTGCCCATCTTCGGTCGGGCCATAGTAATCGGTCGCGATCAGACGGGCGGGACCGTTGCCGCGCACCTGCAACGACAGCTTCCAGCGCAGTTTGATCGTCTGGCCAATCAGCGCGGTCAAAAGAGCGGCCTCTGCCACCAGCGCCTCGATCTGTGGGGGATAGGCGTGCTGTTTCAGCACCTGTTCCAAAACACCATCCAACCGCGCCACGCGGCCACGGATGTCGGAACGGTCAAGTTGAAACGGCAGGACGGTATCGTCCCAGGCGAGTTGTGATCCAATGGTCATGGGGTTTCCTTGAGGCGTCAGCCTTGGCATACCGTGACTATATAGGGACGGCAACCAAAGGACCAAGGGGCCGCGATGATCAGAAGATATGGCGAACCGGTGAAGGCTGCCCAGCGTTATCGGCGAAGGGCCGGGGTTTACGCGGTGCTTTTATCGGGAAACGAGGTGCTGACAACGCATCAGGCCGAACCAACGCCCGAATTTCAACTGCCCGGCGGCGGCATTGACGCGGGCGAACAACCCATCGCCGCATTGCACCGCGAGGTGATGGAAGAAACCGGTTGGCGCATCGCAATTTCGCGGCAAGTGGGGGTATTCCGTCGGTTCACCTACATGCCGGAATACGACAAATGGGCGGAAAAGGTTTGCACGGTCTATCTTGCCCGCCCGGTGCGGTGCCTGTGCCCGCCCACCGAACCGGGGCATACCGCCGTGTGGATGCCCGCGACTTCCGCGCTTCAGCTATTGGGGAATGACGGGGACAAGGCGATGCTGGCCGCAGCGCTGTCGGGCGCACCGCGATAATCGAACAAGACCGCCGACAGATCATCGCCAAAATCCGCACCACCTGCGTGAATGGCCAGATCGTCGACCAAACCGTCCAACAAGTCAGGCCCGGCAAGTGCGGCCTTGCCCCGCAACAGGCGGATCATCCCCGCCTCTCCCAGATCGCCGGTCGCGCCGGGACATTCGGTGAATCCATCCGACGGGATCAAAAGCCGGTCACCCGGGGCCATGCGGAATTCGACGCTGCGATATTCGGCATCCGGCAAAAGACCGATGGGAAAGCCGCCTTCCCCCACGGTTCCCACAAATCCGGCCTGACGCAGCAAGACCGGATGGGGATGCCCCGCCTGCACCAGTCGGACACGGCCGGTGGTCAGGTCTATTTCGGCAAAGGCGAGTGTCAGGTATTGGTCAACCCGGAATTCGTCGATCATCATCCGGTTCAGGCGCGTTGCAACCTCGTGCGGGGGGCGGGCGGTGATCTGGTCGCCATCGCGCATCAGGGCGATGTTCTGTTCCGGCACGTTTGAAGAAAACAGCCCAGCTAACCGCGCTGTCATCATCGCGGCGGCAACCCCGTGGCCGGACACGTCGACCGCATATAGCGCGATGCGCGTGGCATCGATTCGGAACACGCCCACCAGATCTCCGCCGACATGCCCCGATGGACGCACCAGCAAGGACACCGTGCCGCTGCCGAAATCGTGGTGACGTTCGCGGACAAGGGTCTGTTGCAGCTTTCGCGCCTCGATCAGATCACGGTCAAGCGAATCATGCACGCAGCGCAGTTCGTGCATTTTGGCACCGATCTCTCGGTTCTTTTCGACCAGTTCGGCCTGCATGCCCAGAATGCGTTCCCCCGCGCGCAGGCGGGCCCGCATTTCGGCGGCGGCGACGGGTTTGGTCAAAAAGTCATCCGCCCCTGCCTCAAGCCCGTCGGCAATCGCCCCCTTTTCGGAGTTGGAGGTCAGAAGGATGAAATAGCCATAGCCGTCCCGGGGCAAGGCACGGAAAGCGCGGCAAAAATCCGGGCCGGTCATGCCCGGCATCATCCAGTCGCTGATCACGATGTCAAAGGCCGTCGCGGCGCATAGGGACAGCGCCGCGTCACCCGTCGCCGCCTCCACCACGTCATAGCCCCAACGGCGCAACTGGACGGCGACAAGGTGACGCTGGGCGCGACTGTCATCCACAACCAGCACCTGCCGCGCCGCACCGACCAAAGCTGCCGCCTGCGGAAACTCCCTTGCCACGTTCAGCACACTGTCACCCATTTCTTCACCCGGGTGTCAGTGAAACTCAGCCCGATTAAGCGGTGATGAAACGTAAAACTGTCCCTATCGCGGCGCGTGGCGCTTACCCCGCCTTAAGCGTCACGCGCAAAGATCGCCTTGGGTTTTTGTGGGGTTGTGGGATGATCGACTGGGACAGGCTACAGGATTTGCGGGAAGAAATCGGCGATGATGACCTGTCTGAGGTGATCGCCATGTTCCTGGACGAAGCGGATGAGGTGATCACCCGCCTGTCAGGCGGCGTGCCCGCAGAACGCATCAGCGCCGAAATGCATTTTCTGAAAGGTAGCGCGCTGAACCTTGGGTTCACCCGGTTGGCCGAACTGTGCCAACTGGGGGAAACGACGGCAACCGGTGGCGAAACCGGACCCGTGGTTGAATGCTACCTGACAACACGCGGCGCGTTTCTGGATGGGTTGAAGCGCAGTCTTGCCGCGTGACCGGGGCAGTCAGATCAGGAATTCGGCCAGAATCTCGTCGTTTGTGATGTCGCGATAGACGAACGCGGCCTCGTCCAGCTTGGCGAACAGATCGCGAAAGCTGTCTGGGCGCTTCGCCTCGATTCCGATCAGGACCGACCCAAAGTTGCGCGCCGATTTCTTCAGGTATTCAAAGCGCGCGATGTCATCATCCGGGCCCAGCATCCCCAGAAATTCACGCAGCGCGCCGGGGCGTTGGGGCATGCGCAGGATGAAATATTTCTTCACCCCGGAATAGCGCTGCGCCCGCTCCTTCACCTCGGGCAGACGCTCAAAGTCAAAGTTGCCACCAGAAGTGACGCAAACCACGGTCTTTCCCCGGATTTCGTCCGCCAATTCCGGCAGAACATCCACCGACAACGCGCCGGCCGGTTCCAGCACGATGCCTTCGACGTTCAGCATTTCCAGCATGGTCACGCAAATGCGGTCTTCGGGCGCAAGCAGCACCGCATCACCCTGCACCCAATCCAGCAGCCGAAAGTTCGCTTCGCCCAGACGCGCGACGGCGGCCCCGTCAACAAAGCTGTTCACGCGGGCAAGCTTGGTCGGGGTTCCCGCGCGCAAGGCGGCGGTCAGACTTGCCCCGCCCAAGGGTTCGACAAAGCGAAATTCCACCCCCGGTGCCGCGTTTCGCAGATAGCGCGTCACACCCGACGCAAGGCCACCGCCACCCACCGGCAGGATCACCACATCCGGCGCCTGCCCCAGTTGATCCAGAATTTCGACGGCCACGCTGGATTGCCCAAGGATCACATCGGGATCGTCAAACGGTGACAGAAAATGCGCGCCCTGTTCCGTGCAGTAATTTTGGGCGGCGGCCAAAGTCTGATCGAAATAATCGCCGGTCAGCACGATCCGCACCGCATCGCCCCCAAAGGCGCGGGTTTTGTCGATCTTTTGCTGCGGCGTGGTCACCGGCATGAAGATCACGCCCTGCACACCGAAATGGCGACAGGCAAAGGCAACCCCCTGCGCATGATTTCCGGCGCTGGCACAGACGAACTGGCGCTGATCGGGCGTCTTTTTGCGCACGACCGCCATCGCCGTGAACGCCCCACGCAGTTTATAGCTGCGCACCGGCGACAGATCTTCGCGTTTCAGCCAGATGTCCGCCTCATAGCGTTGCGACAGGTGTTCGTTGCGTTGCAGCGGCGTTTCGGCAAACAGATCGCGCAGGTTGGCAGTCACGTGACGGGCGTCATCCACGAAATCGGTCATGTCGGCGGGCATCCCCCTGCTGTGCGCTGCGGACTGTGTAAGTGGCGTTAAATTGTCTTAAATTCGCCCCATATCGGCCCCGGACGTCATGTCCGCTGCCTGGCATAGCTTTAAGTCAGGATTGATCCCGGTTCCATCCCGGAAACCCGCTTACAACCAAAACACGGCATTGCAAAATTCTGCGGTCCCAAGGTCCGATCGAGCAGCAAAGGGGTGGCCCCGCGCCACCCCTTTCCTTTTGGCCGCACCCTTGCCGCGCAGGGCAAAACCCAATACACGCGGGCGAAATAATCACCGGAAATGAGGGTGCCGATGTCTGCTCCGAAGAAAGTCGTCCTCGCCTATTCGGGGGGCCTTGATACCTCGATCATCCTGAAATGGCTTCAGACCGAATATGGCTGCGAGGTGGTGACCTTCACCGCCGATCTGGGTCAGGGCGAAGAGCTTGAACCCGCCCGCGCCAAGGCCGAACTGCTGGGCATCAAGCCGGAAAACATCCACATCGTCGATGTCCGCGAAGAATTCGTGCGCGATTTCGTGTTCCCGATGTTCCGCGCCAATGCCCTGTATGAAGGGCTGTATCTGCTGGGCACATCCATCGCGCGCCCCCTGATTTCCAAGCATCTGGTGCGGATTGCCGAAGAATGCGGTGCCGATGCCGTGGCCCACGGTGCGACCGGCAAGGGCAACGATCAGGTGCGGTTCGAATTGTGCGCCTATGCACTGAACCCCGCGATCAAGGTGATTGCACCCTGGCGGGAATGGGATCTGACCAGCCGCACCAAGCTGATCGAATTTGCCGAAGCGAACCAGATCCCGATCGCCAAGGACAAGCGGGGCGAAGCGCCCTTCTCGGTTGATGCCAATCTGTTGCACACCTCGTCCGAGGGCAAGGCGTTGGAAAATCCTGCGAATGAGGCGCCTGATTACGTCTATCAGCGCACGGTGAACCCCGAAGACGCGCCCGATACTCCCGAAATGGTGGAAATCACGTTCGAGGCTGGCGATGCCGTGGCGATCAATGGTGTCGCCATGTCGCCTGCCACGATCCTGACCAAGCTGAACGAACTGGGCGGCAAGCATGGGATCGGGCGGCTCGATCTGGTGGAAAACCGCTTTGTCGGCATGAAGTCGCGCGGCGTCTATGAAACCCCCGGCGGCACCCTTCTGCTCGAGGCGCATCGCGGCATCGAACAGATCACGCTGGATTCAGGCGCAGGCCACCTGAAAGACAGCATCATGCCGCGCTATGCCGAACTGATCTACAACGGCTTTTGGTTCAGCCCGGAACGCGAAATGTTGCAGGCCCTGATCGACAAAAGTCAGGAACACGTCACGGGCACCGTTCGGGTCAAGATGTACAAAGGCTTTGCCCGCACTGTAGCGCGCTGGTCCGAACACAGCCTGTATTCCGAAAAGCATGTCACGTTTGAAGAAGATGCCGGTGCTTACGATCAAAAGGACGCCGCAGGCTTTATCCGCCTGAACGCGCTGCGCCTGAAACTGATCGCCACCCGCAACGCGCGGGTTGCAAAAAAGGGCTAGGTTAGAGCCGTTTCTCAAAAAAGGCCGCGCGGTCTAGGCGCGGCCTTTTGTCTGCAAACCAGCGCCGCCATCAAAGCCTATACTTGGCCAACTTTTCGTAATAGGGCAGCGCCGCGTCGGCGATGGTGCGATAGGCGTCCGGCAGGTCCGGCAACTCACCTTCGGCGGCGTCAAACCCGGTGGACCGATGCACAGCACCGTACCAGTGCGGTGCCCAGACGCCATCCGACGGATGCCCGCCAGCGGGCCAGCGCAACATTTCGGGCATAAAGCGAATTTCCAGCGCGTCGCACAGTTTGCGCAGCATCGTTTCCGGGTCTGCGCGGATGTCGGCGCTGTCGATGACGATGGGCGCCCGGCCCATCCGTTGCGCGGTTTCGTCAAACAGTTCAGCCTGCTGCACAAATCCGATATCGGCCAGCGTCGGGCCTTCGCGTTTCTTCGCATAGCTGGCAACGACCCGCGCCGGATGCCGGATCAGAAACACGTTCGTCAGCGAACGCATGAACCCACGGTCAAAGCCGGGGATCATGTGAAGTGTCATGTGCTTTTGATAAAACAGGCTCTGTTCCTGCGGAATTGCCCCGATGCAGGCGGCGGCAACGCTGTCCGGGTCCGCCTGATGTGCAGCAATGATTGCATCACGCATCGGGTGATCGATCCCGGTCGCCTTCAGATAGGCTGCGTAGAACGGCTCGTCCCAGACGGCGCAATCGCCCCGTGCGGCAAAGCTGTACATCATCGCGGTCGACAGGTTGCGCGGCCCTGACCACATCGCAATCCGTGTCATGCGCCCACCAAATCTTTGTACAGCGCGCGCAGGCGTTCGGTCATCGGGCCCATCTGGCCGGTGCCGATCACGCGCCCGTCTATCATGCCCACCGGCGTCTGCGCGCCGAATGTGCCGGTCAGAAACGCCTCATCCGCGGAATATGTGTCGACGAGGCTGAAGTTACGTTCGAACACCGGGATGCCATTGGCGCGGCACAGGTCGATGACTTTTCCGCGCGTGATGCCGTTCATGCAATAGTCGCCGGTGCTGGTCCAGACCTGGCCCTTTTTCACCACAAAGAAGTTGCAGGCGTTGGTCGTGTTCACAAACCCGTGCACGTCCAGCATCAACGCCTCGTCCGCGCCCGCCTTTTCGGCGGCGATGCAGGCCAGGATGCAGTTCAGTTTCGAATGGCTGTTCAGCTTGGGGTCTTGCGTCATCGGCAATCCGCGAAGATGCGGGACCGTGGCCAAGCGGATGGGGCGTGGCAGCTTTTGCCGACTGTGTTCCATGATAATCACCATGGTCGGGCCGCGCTGAGACAGCTTCGGATGCTGGAAGGGGCGGGTTTTCACGCCGCGCGTCACCATCAGCCGTGCATGGGCGTCGGTGGTCATGCCATTTGCCGCTTGTGTCTCTAATACGTCGGAATTCACCTGTTCCGGGGTCATGCCGATATCCAGATCGATGGCTTTTGCCGCATCGAACAGGCGTTCAATGTGTTCGTCCAGAAAGGTCCAGCGGTTGTTATACAGCCGTATCCCCTCCCACACGCCGTCGCCCAGCATGAAGCCGGAATCGTAGACCGACACCATCGCCTGCGCTTTGGGCACGATTTTACCGTTCACCCAGATCAGAATGTTTTCGTTGCGGGCGTCTTCTTCGGCTTGATGGGTGGAAACGTGATCGGTCATGCTGGTCCCCTTTTTCGCCACGCTACCGATGGCGCGTGCGAAGGTGAAGGGTTCACCGTTGCGTGACCTCACACGAGGGTGAGTTGTGCAAATCGTCCGCCCGACAGACGCTTGCCCCACATCAGGGAGAACACCATGAACCGCATCACCGCACTTGCCGCCGCCGCAATGACCGCTGTCATGGTGCTGCTTTTCACGTTGCCCGCCCACGCCGCCACAGAAAAGGCAATTGTCGCGGGCGGCTGTTTCTGGTGCGTCGAGGCGGATTTTGAGAAAGTTGCGGGCGTGCGGTCCGTGGTTTCAGGTTACACTGGCGGCAATGTGGCCAATCCGACCTACAAGCAGGTCACAAAAGGCGGCACCGGGCATTACGAGGCGGTCGAGATCACCTTTGACAATGCCAAGATCAGCTATGACCAGATCATCCGCCTATTTCTGCGGTCGGTTGATCCCACCGACGCGGGTGGGCAGTTCTGTGATCGTGGAGACAGCTATCGCACCGCCATTTTCGTCTCTGATGCCGCCCAGAAGGCCAGTGCCGATGCTGCGGTGGCCGAGGCCAACGCGATCCTGGGCACGGTGGTGACCCCCGTTTTGAAGGCCGGTCCGTTCTGGAAGGCCGAAGATTACCATCAGGATTACTACAAGGGCGATGGCATCGTGATCACCCGTGGCGGTCCGAAAAAGCAATCCAACGCCTATAAATTCTATCGCGATGGCTGCGGTCGCGATGCCCGTGTCAAGGCCGTCTGGGGCACCGAAGCGGCCTTTGCGAAATAAGCTGCTTTCACCCCTGACCGTGCTTTTGTAGGGTCTTCCCGGACAGGGGAGACTTTCGTGACCGAAGACACCGTCACGCCGATGATGGCGCAATACCTTGAGATTAAGGCGCAGAATCCCGGCGCGCTGCTGTTCTATCGGATGGGCGATTTCTACGAGATGTTCTTTGACGATGCGGTTGCCGCATCCGAGGCGCTGGACATCGCCCTGACCAAGCGCGGCACGCATCTGGGCGAACCGATTGCCATGTGTGGCGTGCCGGTCCATGCGTCCGAAGGGTATCTTCTGGCCCTGATCCGCAAAGGGTTTCGCGTCGCCATCGCCGAACAGCTTGAAGATCCGGCCGAGGCGAAAAAGCGCGGCTCCAAATCGGTGGTCAAGCGCGATGTGGTGCGCCTTGTTACCCCCGGCACCCTGACCGAAGACGCCCTGCTAGAGGCGCGACGTCACAACTATCTGGCCGCCTACGCCGAGGTGCGCGACGCTGGCGCTTTGGCCTGGGCCGACATTTCCACGGGCGAGTTGCGGGTGATGCCCTGCCCGCTGGTCCGACTGGGGCCGGAACTGGCCCGCCTGTCCCCGCGCGAGGTGTTGGTGTCCGAAACGCGGGACCGTGATTTGGCCATGTTGGTGACGGATGCGGGGGCTGCCATCACGGCTTTGTCGCGGGGCAGCTTTGATTCCACCAGTGCGGAAAAACGTCTGTGCTCGCTATTCAATGTTGGCGGGCTGGATGCCTTTGGCACGTTTGAACGCGCCGAAGTCGCTGCCATGGGCGCGCTGGTTGATTACCTCGATCTGACTCAGCGCGGCAAGTTGCCCCTGTTGCGCCCGCCGCTAAAGGAAAGCGCGGGCGGGGCGATGCAGATCGACGCGGCAACCCGGCGCAATCTGGAATTGACCGCTGCGCTGTCGGGGGGGCGTGACGGATCCCTGCTGGCTGCGGTTGATCGGACGGTCACCGCCCCCGGCGCGCGTCTGTTGGAACGGCGCATTTCCGGCCCGTCGCGCGATCTGGATGTGATCCACGAACGGTTGGAGTCGGTCGGCTTTCTGCTGGATCAGGGCCGCTTGCGCGAAGATTTGCGCGCCGATCTGCGCCGCGTGCCTGACATGGACCGCGCGCTGTCACGTCTGGCGCTGGATCGGGGTGGCCCGCGCGATCTGACCGCCATTCGGGCGGGCCTGTCGCAGGCGGGCGCGATTGCGGCACGGCTGACCGATACCCCGGCCCTGCTGGCGCAGGCGGCGCTTGCCTTGACGGGGCATGACGATCTGGTTGGATTGCTGGACGCGGCACTGGTGGCAGAACCGCCGCTGCTGTTGCGCGATGGCGGTTTCATCGCACCCGGCTACGATCTGTCACTGGACGAGGCGCGGCGCCTGCGCGACGAAGGGCGCGGCGTCATCGCCGGAATGCAGACAGATTTCATCGCGCAGACCGGCATCCAAAGCCTGAAGATCAAGCATAACAACGTGCTGGGCTATTTCATCGAGACGACATCGACCCACGCCGAAAAGATGCTGTCGCCACCGTTGTCTGACACCTTCATCCACCGCCAGACGACGGCGGGGCAGGTGCGGTTCACCACCGTCGTGCTGTCGGAAATGGAAACCCGCATCCTGAACGCAGGGAACAACGCGTTGGAAATCGAAAAGCGCCAGTTCGACGTGTTGCGATCCGCCATTGTGGAACTGGCCGGTCCGATTGGAGCTGCTGCCCGTGCGCTGGCCGAAGTTGATCTGGCAGCCGCCTTTGCCGATCTGGCGGCCGCCGAAGATTGGGCCGAACCTGTGGTCGACGACAGCCGCGCCTTTGCGGTGACCGGTGGGCGTCATCCGGTGGTGGAACGGGCGTTGCGGCGGCAGGGGGCCGGGCCATTCGTCGCCAATGATTGCGCGCTGACCGAAGGGGAAACCCCGGCGATCTGGTTGCTGACTGGCCCGAACATGGCGGGCAAATCCACCTTTTTGCGGCAGAACGCGCTGATTGCCCTGTTGGCGCAGGCTGGCAGTTTTGTTCCGGCGACATCGGCGCATATCGGCCTTGTCAGCCAATTGTTCAGCCGAGTCGGCGCGGCGGATGATCTGGCGCGGGGACGGTCTACCTTTATGGTGGAAATGGTGGAAACGGCGGCGATCCTGAATCAGGCCGACGACCGCGCCCTGGTGATCCTTGATGAAATCGGGCGCGGCACGGCCACCTATGATGGCCTGTCTATCGCCTGGGCCACGCTGGAACACCTGCACGAGGCGAACCGCTGCCGCGCGCTGTTTGCCACGCATTACCACGAGATGACGGCGCTGGCGGGCAAACTGCCCGGCGTGGAAAACGCGACTGTGACGGTCAAGGAGTGGGACGGCGACGTCATCTTTCTGCACGAGGTCAAAACGGGCGCGGCGGATCGCAGCTATGGCGTGCAGGTCGCGCGACTGGCTGGCCTACCGCAAAGCGTGGTGGACCGCGCCAAGGCGGTTTTGGAGGTGCTGGAATCTGGCGAACGTGCTGGCGGCGCGCGGCCAAAGGCGTTGATCGACGACCTGCCCTTGTTCAGCTTTGCGCCCGCCCAAGCGCCCGCAGCCAAACCGAAATCATCGGTGGTGGAGGCGCGGCTGAAAGACATTCACCCCGACGAATTGACCCCTATCGAGGCGCTGCGGCTGGTGTATGAGTTGCGGGGTCTGTTGGCGTAGACGTGGCCCGGTGGGTTAAACCGGGCCACGCCAGATCAGAACTTCCGTTCCAGCCCAAGGTTCACACCCCAGGTCGCGGCGTCGGCGCTGCCTGCACCCTGACCAAACATTTCGGCCTTCAGGTGCGTGCCATCATCGGTGACGCGGTGAACGCCAAGCCGCAGGATAACGCTGGTCCCGGTGGCGGAACTGTCGGCGGTGTCATCCGTCACCGCCCAGCCCAACCCACCGTCAAAGTTCAGCGAGCCAACCTTGATCGGTGCGACATAGCTGAAATCGAAGCCGAGTGCTGCCTGCGTCAGCGCGATGTTCACCTTTGGCACCGATGCCCCACCCGACGACGTATAGCTTTGTGTCGTTTCTGTCGCGCGGCTGTAGGACAGATAGGGACGGAACGACAGCCTATCGCCGGGAATAGAGCCTGACAGTTTCACCATGGCAAGATCGCGCGTCCCGCTGACTTGATCGCCCGCCGCCCCCGTGGGGGTGATCAGGTTGTCGGTCCGGCCCCACAGATAGCGCGCGTCCAGATACAGCGGCAGTTCGCCCAAGCGGGTTGCCGCATAAGGGCCGATCTGCCAACCGGTTCCCGAAGCCGTGCCCACCGGGGCGGTTGTGCCGATGCTGTCAACCTGACCCATCAGACCGATCAACGCGTTTTCGCCCAGTTTCATGTGCTTGCCGAAACTCAGCAGCGCATAGTGGCTGGAATTGCCGTCATCGTCCGACGTGCGGCTGGCTGTCAGGCGGAACCACAGCGGGCCGTCGGGTCGGAACCAGTCGATCTGGCCATTCTTGCCGGACACATTCAGCGTCAACGACGGCTGTTGGGTCGTCCCGTTCAGGAACCCCGTGATATCAGGCTGTTGCAGGATAAGAGATGTCATCCGCTGGATTTGCACCGTCTGGATCAGCTTAGCCTCAACCACCAGTCCCGCAACCGACACCGTGACGCTGCCCGACGCCGATGGGTTGACCGCATCGCCGCTATAGGTCGCGGTAAAGGTGGTGGTGCCGGGTTCGGTCACCACATGGGTGAACGTCGCCGCCACGCCTGACAACGGAACGGTCCCCAACGTGGTGCTACCCAGTGCAAAGGTGACGGTGCCGCTGGGCGATGCGCCACCCGACAACGTCGCCGTCAAGGTGATCGTGTCCCCCACAACGGCGCTGCTGGTATCCGCGGTCAGGGCCAGGGTCGTTTCAACGGCGGCTATCAGCAGGCTGAACGTTCCCGTCGCGATGTCCGACGCCTCGTCCGACACGGTCACGGTATAGACGGCGTCGACTGCGCCGGTTGGTGTTCCCGTCACCTCGCCCGTCGCGGTGTTGAACGACACCCCATCCGGCAATGCCGGGGCGATTGCATAGGTCAGCACCCCCACCCCGCCTGTGGCGGTAACCGGTGTAAAGGCGAGGGGTTCTCCGGGTGTTGCAATGGTGGTCGGCACCTCAACCGTCGCCACCAACGTCGCGGCAATCGTCAGGTCAAAGCTGCCCGTCGCTGACTGGCTGTTTGCATCGGTGACGGTGACCGTATGTGTCACCCGCGCGCGGGCCATTGTCGGCGTGCCGGTGATTTCCCCCGTCGCGGTGTTGAACGACACCCCATCCGGCAACGCCGGGGCGATTGCATAGGTCAGCACCCCCACCCCGCCTGTGGCGGTAATCGGCGTAAAGGCGAGGGGTTCTCCGGGTGTTGCAATGGTGGTCGGCACCTCAACCGTCGCCACCAACGTCGCGGCAATCGTCAGGTCAAAGCTGCCCGTCGCTGACTGGCTGTTTGCATCGGTGACGGTGACCGTATGTGTCACCTGCGCGCTGGCCGTTGTTGGCGTGCCGGTGATCCCCCCCGTCGCGGTGTTGAACGACACCCCATCCGGCAATGCCGGGGCGATTGCATAGGTCAGCGGGCCGGTGCCGCCAGAAGCGGTGACGGGGATGAAGGGGGCTACCATCAGATCTTCGGTGAGAGTGACCGTCGACACAGCGGTGGTTGCTGTGACGTCGTCATTCACCGTCAGTGCAAACTGCCCCGTTGCAGTGACACCCACGCCATCGGTTACCGTGACCGTAAAGATCGCGGTCGCCAGCGCCTCCGTCGGGATGCCCGAGATTGCGCCGCTGCTGGCATCCATCGTCAGACCGACCGGAAGTGCGGGGCTGGTGGCATAGGACACCGTCGGCGTGCCGCCCGTTGCGGTGACGGGAACAAATGCTGTGACGGGCTGGCCCATGGTCAGGCTCCGCGTCGGAACATCCACCGCCGTCACAAGCGCAGGGTTGATGGTAAAGGTGTTGGAAACCGGCACCGCCGCAAGATAGCTGCTGTCGCCGGGATCTGTCGCCTCGACCGTGCAGGAACCGGGTGCCACATGAATCAGCGCGATTGCCGGGCTGGCAATGGCACAAACAGCGGGCGTGGTCGAGGTCAGGACCGGCGTTACGCCTGCCGATGTGCTGGCCACCAACGGTGCCACCGTTCCGAGAGTCTGCGTTCCCGGATTGGCAAAGGTGATCGTCTGCGACGCCTTTGCCTTGACGCTGTTCGTGGCCGCCGACGCCGGGCCGTCGCCAGCCTCGTTGGTTGCGAGAACGGTGAAGGTGTAGGTTGTCAGCGGGGTTAGCCCGGAAACCGTCAGGGGCGAGGTTGTGCCCGTCACCGTCAGGCCAGCCGGGGGTGTTGACGTCACGGTATAGCCGGTGATCGCCACGCCGCCGGTGTTGGCGGGGGCGGTAAAGGTGACGATGGCGCTGCCTTCGGTCGTGCCCGCTGCGGCCGCTCCGATCACGGGCGCAGACGGGACGACGGGCGATACGTCAAAGCCTTGGATCACCATGCCTGCTTCAAGGAAGGCCGCATCTCCGGCTTGGGTCGCCTCGATCCTGCATCTGCCTGCGGAGACAAACGTCAGGGTGTATCCGCTGACCGTGCAGACATCGGTCGTGATTGACGTCAGCGTGACCGGCAACCCCGATGACGCAGTCGGCGACAATGTTGGCGATGTGCCAAACAACCGGGTGCCTGGATTGACAAAGGTGATCGATTGGCTGGTTGTCGGAGTGACCGGGTCAGAGTCTGCGGATTCCGCGCTGTCCAAAGCCGCGTTGCTGGTGGCGCGGACGGTGAATGTGTAGGTCGTGCCGTTGGTCAAACCCGAAACCGTTATGGGCGACGTTGCCCCGGTCCGCGTGATGCTTTCGGGGGTGGACGTTACCGTATAGGTCGCAAGCGTGCTGCCGCCCATGCTGCCCGATGTGGTAAAGGCAATGGTGGCGGAGGTGTCGCCAGCCACCACCGATGTGATCGTCGGTGCATCCGGGGCGACCGCGTTCACGGTAAAGCTGCGCTGAACCGCTGTTGCCGCGTTCCATGCCGCGTTTCCGGCCTGCGTCGCCTCGATCGTGCAAGTGCCTGCAGACACGAAGGTCAGGTCAAACCCGCTGACCGTGCAAACCCCTGTCGTGGTAGAGGTCAGGGTCACTGCCAACATCGAGCTTGCCGTTGGGGCAAGCGTGGACGTTGTGCCAAAGTCTTGTGCACCGGGATTGGCAAAGGTGATGGTCTGGTCTGCCTTAGGCGTAACCGAGTTCGATGCGGCAGAGGCGGTTCCGTCGCCTTGGCTGTTTGTTGCCTGAACGGTGAACGTATAGGCCGTGCCGTTGGTCAGACCCGGCACCGTCACTGGCGACGATGCCCCGGTTCCGGTCAATCCACCTGGGCTGGACGTCACCGTATAGCCCGTGATCGCGGCGCCGCCGCTGCTGGCCGGTGCGGTGAAGGTTACCGAAGCTGTTGTGTCGCCCGCCGTCGCTGTGCCGATGGTCGGCGCACCGGGCGCCGTGGCCAGGATGCTGAACGAAACCGTTGCCTCGGCGGCCGGAAGATAGGCTGTGTTGCCCGGCTGGTTCGCTTTTATGATGCAGGTTCCGGTGGATTGGAACGTGACAAGGGCATCTGCTGCAACAGTGCGAATTCCGGGCGTTCCGGTAAATGTCAGCGTCAGACCAGACGTGGTGGATGCCGCCAAATTGGCCTGCGATCCAAAGAAATACGCTCCGTCCGATGTAAGGGTGATTGTCTGCGGGGCCTTTGGCGTGACGGAGTTCGATGCGGCAGAGGCGGCTCCAGACCCTTCGCTGTTCGTCGCCTGCACGGTGAATGTATAGGCTGTGCCGTTGGTCAGACCCGGCACCGTCACCGGCGACGATGCACCGGTTCCGGTCAATCCACCGGGGCTAGACGTCACCGTATAGCCTGTGATCGCGGCACCGCCAGTGCTGGCCGGGGCGGTGAAGGCTACCGAAGCCGAAGCGTCACCTGCGGTCGCAGCGCCGATGGTGGGGGCGTCGGGCACGGTCAGGGCGTTGACGACAAAGTCTTGTGTCACCGGCGTGGCTGCCAAAAATTCTGCACTGCCCGCCTGTGACGCCTCGATAGTGCAGGTGCCGTCGGCAAGGCCCGTTGCTTCAGACCCGGCGACCGAACAGGTCAAGGGTGTGAGTGTGGTATAAGACACCGCCTGACCCGATGTTGCCGTGGCTGCCAGGGTGGCTGCCGCGCCCACGTAGATCGACGCAGGTGCCGGGAAGGTGATGGTTTGCGGTGCCTTTGGCGTGACGGAGTTGGACGCGGCAGAGGCCGTTCCGGGGCCTGCGCTGTTCGTTGCCAGCACGGTGAACGTATAGGACGTGCCATTGGTCAGACCCGGCACCGTCACCGGCGACGATGCACCGCTTCCGGTCAATCCACCGGGGCTGGATGTCACCGTATAGCCCGTGATCGCTGCGCCACCAGTGCCGGCCGGTGCGGTGAAAGTTACAGACGCCGTTGTGTTGCCTGCCGTCGCCGTGCCGATCGTCGGCGCACCGGGCGCAGTGGCCAGGATGCTGAACGAAACCGTTGCCTCGGCGGCCGGAAGATAGGCTGTGTTGCCCGGCTGGTTCGCTTTTATGATGCAGGTTCCGGTGGATTGGAACGTGACAAGGGCATCTGCTGCAACAGTGCGAATTCCGGGCGTTCCGGTAAATGTCAGCGTCAGACCAGACGTGGTGGATGCCGCCAAATTGGCCTGCGATCCAAAGAAATACGCTCCGTCCGATGTAAGGGTGATTGTCTGCGGGGCCTTTGGCGTGACGGAGTTCGATGCGGCAGAGGCGGCTCCAGACCCTTCGCTGTTCGTCGCCTGCACGGTGAATGTATAGGCTGTGCCGTTGGTCAGACCCGGCACCGTCACCGGCGACGATGCACCGGTTCCGGTCAATCCACCGGGGCTAGACGTCACCGTATAGCCTGTGATCGCGGCACCGCCAGTGCTGGCCGGGGCGGTGAAGGCGACCGAAGCCGAAGCGTCACCTGCAGTTGCGGTGCCGATGGTGGGGGCGTCGGGCACAGTCAGGGCGTTGACGACAAAGTCTTGTGTCACCGGCGTGGCTGTCAAAAATTCTGCGCTGCCCGCCTGTGACGCCTCGATAGTGCAGGTGCCGTCGTCAAGGCCCGTTGCTTCGGACCCGGCGACCGAACAGGTCAACGGTGTGAGTGTGGTATAAGTCACCGCCTGACCCGATGTTGCCGTTGCCGTCAAGGTGGCTGCCGCACCGACATAGATCGACGCAGGTGCTGGGAAGGTGATGGTTTGCGGTGCCTTTGGCGTGACGGAGTTGGACGCGGCAGAGGCCGTTCCGGGGCCTGCGCTGTTCGTTGCCAGCACGGTGAACGTATAGGACGTGCCATTGGTCAGACCCGGCACCGTCACCGGCGACGATGCACCGGTTCCGGTCAATCCACCGGGGCTAGACGTCACCGTATAGCCCGTGATCGCGGCGCCGCCGCTGCTGGCCGGTGCGGTGAAAGTTACCGAAGCGGTTGTGTCGCCCGCCGTCGCCGTGCCGATGGTCGGTGCGCCGGGCACGACCGCGTTGACCGAAAAGGAACGCTGAACAGCCGTGGCCGCGCTGTATGCGCCATTACCGGCCTGCGTCGCCTCGATCGTGCAGGTGCCTGTCGTGACAAAGGTCACGTCAAATCCGCTGACGGTGCAAACCCCCGTTGTCGTCGATGTCAGCGTGACGGCCAGTGCAGAGCTTGCCGTTGGGGCAAACGTCGGGGATGTGCCAAAGTTCTGCGCGCCAGGATTGGCAAAGGTGATGGTTTGCGATTGCTTCGGTGTCACAGAATTTGAGGCGGCAGAGGCGGTTCCTGACCCTTGGCTGTTGGTGGCCTGCACGGTGAACGTATAGGCTGTGCCGTTGGTCAGACCCGGCACTGTCACAGGCGACGTGGCCCCGGTTCCGGTCAATCCACCGGGGCTGGACGTCACCGTATAACCCGTGATCACGGCACCGCCGGTGCTGGTCGGGGCGGTGAAGGTTACGGAAGCACTGGCGTCACCTGCCGTGGCGGTGCCGATGGTGGGCGCGCCGGGGGCAACAGCGGCCACCCCAAGCGATGCCGAAGCGGTCAGGCCCGTTGTGGCCGGCGTTGTCGATGACACCGCCCCCGTGGTGATCGGATAGGTGCCCGCAAGGCCGGGTGTGACCGTCAGGGTAATCGTGCAGGACGCAGACGCCGCCAGCGATGCGCCTGACAGGGATAACGTTCGGGTGCCTCCAACGTACGTTACCGATCCTGCTGAACAGGTCGTGCTTTGTGCGCTGCCCGTCAGGTTCGCTGGTAGGGCAAAGCCCGCCACCGCCACACCGTCCAGCGCCGTGGAACTGTTGGGGTTGGTCAAGGTCAGCGTCAGGGTGCTGCTCTGCGCTCCGGTGATGGGGTTGGCCGAGAATGCGGCAGCGATTGTTGGGGCCTGCGTGGATAAGGTTTGCGTTTCAATGTATTGCGTGCCACTCGCGCCACTGAAGGCGAATTCGTATTCATGGGTCTGGCCCGCACGTGTTCCGGTGAATCGGATGCCAATGTAATCATCGGACGAATAGGTGCCGTTGGCACCGTTCTGTTCAAGAATTGTAACACCGGTCAGACCGCAAATATCTTCAAGGACGGGTTCCGTCAGTGCTGGTCCCCAGGGGTCAATTGCTCCCCCAAAAGCGAACTCCGTCCCGCCGGTGGTGTATATGGTGCCATCAGGCGGGTCCGCTCGCATACGGATCCCCACTTCTTGGTCCGAGTTGACAAGATATGGCTCGACCACACAAGCAAGCCCGAATGGCGTGCTAGTAGTGTTGGGCCCCGCCGCAAGACCACCTAACGCCTCTGCCCTGTCGGCCATCGCGCCCATTATAGCGCCCAGCGCGACCAAAGCTCCGGTCAAACGACACGCAAAACGGCCCATACCCATAACCATCACCCGCAAAACAACCCAAGGGCGCCCCACGCACCCGATTCTTTTCATCTGTAACGCAGCATTTTTCGTCGAACTGTGATCCAGCTCACAGTTTTCGCATAATACTTGCCTTATAGATGTATTTGCGCCGCAGAATGCACCTTAAGCAGGCGTGCGGGGTTGGTTCGACCCCGGCAACAGGGACGGGCACCAGAACGGTGCCCCATGAGAAAGGTATCCATTCATGGACCCGCTACTTGGAACCATTATCATCTTTGCAGGCACCTACGCGCCAAAGGGATGGGAGTTCTGCAACGGTCAGCTTTTGTCGATACAACAGAACAGCGCGTTGTTTTCACTACTGGGCGTGACCTACGGCGGAAACGGCACGACAAACTTCGCGCTGCCCGACCTGCGGGGCCGGGCGCCAATTCACTCCGGCTATAGCGCCGGGCCGGGCCTGACGCCACGCCAGCCAGGCGAAATGTCCGGCTTCGAGACGGTGACGCTGACGACTGCCAACCTGCCGCCGCACAGCCACCCCATGACGGTGGCCAGTGGCACCGCCGGATCGTCGCGCCCAAGCGGTGATCCCATCGGGACCGGGCCCTTCTATGTCGACAACGCCACGCCGTCGGTCCCGCTGCATCCGGCCACGATCGGCGTGACTGGCACTTCAGCGCCGGTGAACATCATGCAGCCCTATCTGGCCATGAACTATATCATCGCGACCGAAGGCATCTATCCGTCGCGTCCGTGAAACAAGGATGCGGGCGCGCTGTTTGCGGTTTCACGACCATCCGGCCTGCCCGTGGTGCATCTGGCGCATTTTTTCGCGCTGTCAGCCCATCACGATCTGCCACCTCGATCATCGCGCGGCCCAAATGGATCAAGCCATCGGCGCGCAGCACCGCAAGAACACGGTTCACCGTTTCGCGTGCGCAGCCGACCAGTTCGGCCAATCCTGTCTGACTGATCCTGAGCGTTGGGCGGTCAAGCGATGTCAGGATCAGGATGCGGTGACAGACCTGTTTCTCGGCGCTGCTGACCTGCGACATGGCGATCAGCTGATTGTCACGCTCCATCCGGGCACACATCCTGTCGATCACCCCCGGCAGACTGGCGGGTGACACAAGCAGACCGCGCGCCGTCACCGACGGGCAGATCAGAACCGTCACCGCCGTGCGTGCCACGCAATGGGCAACACCCGGACGGAAGGCCAAAACCTCCATCTCGCCCAGAACGTCGCCCGGATTGGCCAGATGAAGAACGGTGCGGTGGCCTTCGGGGGTGATGTTGCTGATTTCGACCTGCCCTGTCGCGACGATCAGCAGGCCGGGCATCGCCTCTCCCTGGTTGATCAGGGGTGTGCCTGGGTCGAACTGGCGGCGCTGGCACCGATCAACGACATCCGCCCTGATGTCAGCGGCCAGGCTGGCCAGAAACCCGGATCGCATGACATGCGCATAAACCCGGCTGTTGCTTGACAGCCCGTCGCGCCCCTTGGGCATCTTTTTCGACATCACACCCACCGCACCTACACCCACAGGGCGAGTGCTGGCGCAAGTGGGGGCAACAGATCAAGTCAACCTTGCAACGTTAAGGTGAATTTTGCGCAGCGGTGGCGAATCAGCCGACAGTTGATGACACGCCGACCTGCGCCGGGCGCAACAGGCGGTCATGCAGCATGAAACCTTCGGTCATCACCTGAATGATCTGACCGGCCTTGGTGCCGGGAAGGGCCGCTTCGAACATCGCCTCGTGCATCTGGGGATCGAACATGTCACCGACGGCGGGCGAGATCGGCTTCATCCCATGTTTTGTCATCACGTTGGTCAGTTCCCGCAGGGTCAGTTCGACACCATTGAACAGGGCGGCAGCAGCGGCGCGCTGTTCTTCGGTCGCGGCTAGCAAGGCGCGGTTCAGGTTGTCGAACACGGGCAGCAGATCGCGGGCAAGCCGGGTGCTGCCATACTGTTCCGCCTCGCGCCGGTCACGCTCGCCCCGCTTGCGGGCGTTTTCGGCATCGGCCAGCGCGCGCATGAAGCGGTCACGCATGTCATCGCGTTCGGCGCGAAGCGTTTCAAGCTCTGCCGATTCAGCCAGCTCGGCCAGACCTTCTTCGATCGCGAATTCTTCCGAAACCGTCTTTTCCTGCGACATCTTTCCGTCCTTGTCTTCTCACTTGCCCCGATCGGACACGATTCGTCCGACAAGCTGGGCGGTATAATCCACGATGGGAACGATCCGGCCGTAATTCAGCCGCGTCGGACCGATGACGCCCACCGCCCCGATGATCTTTCGGTCAGCGTTCATATAGGGAGAGACGACCAGACTGGAACCCGAAAGTGAAAAAAGCTTGTTCTCCGAGCCGATAAAAATGCGAACCCCCTCGCCTTCTTCGGTCAGTTCAAGGAATTCGGCGATGTCCCGCTTGCGTTCCAGATCGTCGAACAGGCGGCGGATGCGGTCGATGTCGTGGCTTTCATCCTCGATCAGGTTGGATTGACCCCGCACGATCAGACGTTCCGACCGTTCGCCTGCGTTTTCCCAGACGGCCAACCCGCTTTCCACCAGTTCGCGGGCCAGATTGTCAATCTCGCGCCGACGGGCGGCAACATCGGCCACCATCGTGCGGCGCAGTTCCGTCAGGGTCTTGCCTTCGGCCAGCGCGTTCAGGAAATTCGCAGCCTCGCGCATGGATGACGGGGTTTGGCCGGGTGGCGGGGTGAACAGCCGGTTTTCAACATGGCCATCCGAAAACACCAGCACCACCAGCGCGCGTTCGGGCGCAAGGCTGACGAATTCGATGTGGCGGATCGCGGCCTCGGTCTTGGGGGCCAGCACAAGACTGGCCCCGCGCGTGATGCCAGACAGGGCAGCACCTACCTGATCCAGCAGGGATGACACGTCCTGATCGTTCGACCCCAACGTCGCGTCAATGCGTTCCCGGTCTGCGGCGGCGACTGTTCCCACCTCTAGCAACCCATCCACGAACATGCGCAGCCCCAACTGCGTGGGTATCCGCCCGGCAGATACGTGCGGGCTGTCCAGCAGACCCAGAAACTCCAGATCCTGCATCACATTGCGAACCGTCGCCGCCGACAGCTTTTCCGTCAGGGTCCGGGTCAGGGTCCGCGACCCCACCGGATCGCCAGATGCCAGATACCCTTCGACCACGCGACGAAACACCTCGCGAGAGCGGTCGTTCATTTCGGCCAGAATTTTGGAGCCATCGGTCATCGGCCTACTTTCCAAGGGGCTGCCGACATTAAAGTCCGCACGGGCGCAACGTCAATCGGGGTTGCATCACAAGGCCGGGGTTGCGTAATTGGCCGCAACCTTCGGAAAGGACACCATATGCGGCCCTCTGGCAGAAATCTGAACGAAATGCGCAGCGTTTCCATTGAAACCGGCATCATGAAGCATGCCGAAGGGTCTTGCCTGATCAAGATGGGCGAAACCCATGTGCTGTGTTCCGCCACGATCGAAGACAAAGCCCCGCCGTTTCTGAAAAATACCGGGCTGGGCTGGGTTACGGCGGAATATGGCATGCTGCCGCGCGCCACCAATTCGCGCACGCGGCGCGAGGCGGCGGCGGGCAAACAATCGGGCCGCACGCAGGAAATCCAACGGCTGATCGGCCGGGCACTGCGCGCTGGCGTTGATCGGTCAGCCCTTGGCGAACGTCAGATCGTCATCGACTGCGACGTGATTCAGGCCGATGGCGGCACCCGCTGCGCGTCGATCACCGGCGGTTGGGTTGCGCTGCGCATGGCGGTGGACAAGTTGCTGAAAGCGGGCACGATTGTCAGCGACCCGATCATCGACCACGTCGCGGCGGTGTCCTGTGGCATCTATGCCGGGCAATCCGTGCTGGATCTGGACTACCCTGAGGATTCGGCAGCCGGAACGGATGGCAACTTTATCATGACGGGCCGGGGTCGCCTGATCGAAGTGCAGATGTCCGCCGAAGGCGCCACCTTCAGTCGCGCCGAGATGGGCGAACTGCTGGATCTGGCCGAGGCGGGATCGGCGGCCTTGGTCACCGCGCAAAAGGCGGCGCTGGGTCTGGCGTGATGCGGCGCTTTTCCGGGGATACGCTGCTGGTCGCCACGCATAACAAGGGCAAGCTGGAAGAGATTTCATCCTTGTTAGAGCCGTTTGGCGTGTCGGTCATCTCGGCAGGCTCTCTTGGCCTGCCGGAACCTGAAGAGACAGAGAACACCTTTGTCGGCAATGCCCGGATCAAGGCCCACGCCGCTGCAAAGGCCACCGGATTGCCCGCCCTGGCGGACGATTCGGGGATCAGCGTTGATGGTCTGGGCGGGGCACCGGGGGTGCATACCGCCGATTGGGCGGAAACACCGAACGGGCGCGATTTCCAGATGGCCATGACCCGCACCTGGGACGCGCTCGAGGCGGCCCATGCCCCCTACCCCCGCACGGCACAGTTCCGCTGCACACTGGTGCTGGCCTGGCCCGACGGACATGATGAGGTGTTCGAGGGCGTGATGCCAGGTCAGGTCATCTGGCCCATGCGCGGGGATCAGGGCCACGGTTATGACCCGATCTTTCAACCCGATGGCTATGACCTCACCTTTGGGCAGATGGATCGTTGGGAAAAGAACCGTATCAGCCACCGCGCCGATGCCTTCCGTAAACTGGTCGCAGGGAGTTTCACATGAAACGCATATCAACCGGATCACCGTTCGAGACGACGATGGGCTATAGCCGTGCCGTGGTCAAAGGCGGATGGTGCTTTGTATCGGGCGTCACGGGCTATGATTACGCGACGATGACGATCCCGGACGGTGTGGCGGATCAGGCGCGCAACTGCTTTGGCACCATCGCGGCCGTTCTGGACCGCGCGGGCTTTGCCATGGAAGACATCGTGCGGGCGCAGTATACGGTGACCGACGTGGCGCTGGTGGATGACCTGATCCCTGCGCTGGGAGAGGCGCTGGGTGATATCCGGCCCGCCGCGACGATGGTCATTGCCGGGCTGATCAAGCCCGAAATGAAGGTCGAGATAGAGGTTACAGCCTTCAAGGGGTAGTGATGCAAGACTGGCACGCAGGCGGATTCGGGCTGTATCTACATTGGCCCTTTTGCCAGTCGAAATGCCCCTACTGCGACTTCAACTCTCATGTCTCGGCCAGCATTGACCAGGGGCGGTGGAAAGCCGCGTATCTGCGCGAAATCAATCGCTTGGGACAGGAAACCCAAGGCAGGGTGCTGCAAACGGTCTTTTTCGGCGGCGGCACCCCTTCGCTGATGGAACCGGATCTTGTGGCGGCGATCCTGGATGCTGTCCGCGCCACCTGGCCGATGGTGAACGACCCGGAAATCACGCTGGAGGCTAACCCCGGATCGGTCGAGGCGGGACGGTTCCACGGATACCGGGATGCTGGCGTCAATCGCATTTCGATGGGGATTCAGGCGCTGAACGATGACGATCTGCGGCGGTTGGGGCGGCTTCATTCCGTGGCCGAGGCGCGCGCCGCATTTGATATCGCGCGCAGCACTTTTGACCGTGTCAGCTTTGACCTGATCTATGCCCGGCAGGACCAGACCTTGGCTGCATGGGAAGCGGAATTGCAGCAGGCCCTGACGATGGCGGTCGATCATCTGTCGATGTACCAATTGACGATCGAGGACGGCACCGCCTTTGGCGACCGCTTTGCACGTGGCGGACTAAAGGGCCTGCCAGATGAAGAGGTGCAGGCCGATATGTATGCGCTGACGCAGGACATTTGCGCCGCACACGGGCTGCCCGCGTATGAGGTGTCAAATCACGCGCGGACCGGGTCGGAATCGCGGCACAACAAGATTTACTGGCGCATGGGCGATTATGCAGGCATCGGGCCGGGTGCCCATGGACGCCTGACGCTGGACGGAACCCGCTGGGCAACAGAAGCGCTGCGGGCGCCGGGCGACTGGCTGTTGCGGGTCGAGGCCGGACATCCCGGGGAACTGCCGCGTGTGGCTGTCAGTTTGGCCGATCAGGCGACGGAATATCTGCTGATGTCGCTGCGTCTGACCGAAGGAATGGACATTGCACGGTTCGAGGCGATGAATGGCGCGCCGTTAAACGAAAATAAACTGACCGGACTGCAGGATCTGGGCCTGATCGCCCGTAAAGGCGGCCGACTGATCGCAACGGAAAGTGGGCGTATGGTTCTGAACGGGGTTCTGCGCGAACTTGGGTCCGGGTAATGCGCATCGTCTGGCTTTCAGCCGGCCTGATCGCGCTGGCGTTGGGCGTTATCGGGGTGTTACTGCCGCTGCTGCCCACGGTGCCATTCCTGCTGCTGGCGGCGTTTTGCTTTGCGCAATCATCGGAACGCCTGCACCGCTGGCTGATGGCGCACCCGGTTCTGGGCCCGCCGATCAAGGATTGGGACAGGTCGGGCGCAATCCGCCGCCCGGCAAAACGCCTGGCAACGGTGTCGATCGCCATCGCCTTTGGCCTGTCGCTGGCTCTTGGCGTACCGGCGTGGGTTTTGGCGGTTCAGGCAGCAGTGCTGTGCGCTGTGCTGGTGTTCATATGGACACGTCCCGAGGGATGACAGACAGCACACGACACAGCAAATCCAGATCGTCAAGCGACCGGTAGCGGATCGACAAATGCCCCCCGTCACCGCCCGCTTCATGGTCAATCCGCACCAGCATGTTCAGGTTTGCGGACAGATCATTTTCCAGCGCGCGGGTGTCTGCATCCTTGTCAGCGCCCTTGCCCCGCGGACCGCTGGCCTTGCCTTTGGTGTTCGGGGTTTTCACCAGTTGCTCTGTCTCGCGCACGGAAAGATTGCGCGCCATTACCTGCCGGGCAAGATCTGATGCATTGGCGTTGGTGATCAGCGCGCGCGCGTGACCGGCGGAGATTTTGCCTTCGCGAACAAAGGTTTGAACGTCCTCGGGCAGGTTCAATAGCCGCAAGAGGTTGGCGATGTGACTGCGGGATTTCGACAGCGCCTCGGCCAATTTTTCCTGGGTGTGGCCAAACTTGTCCATCAACTGACGAAAGGCCAACGCCTCTTCAATCGCGTTCAGGTCTGCGCGCTGAATGTTTTCGATGATCGCAACCTCGATCACCTCGGAGTCGCTGAAATCGCGCAAAATCACCGGCAGTTCGTGCAACTGCGCCAGTTGCGCAGCGCGCCAGCGACGTTCGCCCGCGACGATTTCGTAACGGTCAGTGTCGGGGATGGCGCGCACGATCAGGGGTTGTATGACACCCTTTTGCCGGATGCTGCTGGCCAGTTCCTGCAACGCCTCGGGCTGGAAATCGCGGCGCGGCTGGTTGGGGTTTGGAATCAGCTTTTCAACCGGAACCAACAGGTCCGGACGGCGGGCGCGGTCACTGCCCTGCGTCTCAGGATCAAGATTGACGTCTGCCATCAGCGCGGACAGCCCACGACCCAGACCCCGGCGTTCAGTTTTCTTGTCCATCAGGCAGCGGGCTCCTCGAAACGGGCAATCGGATGACGGGCGATCAGTTCGGCCGCAAGCGCGCGATACGCCTCGCTTCCCTTGGACGTGCTGTCATACTGCAGCACAGGAAGGGCATAGGACGGCGCCTCACTGACACGAACATTGCGCGGGATAACGGTCTTGAACACCAGCGGCCCAAGGTTTTGCCGTGCGTCGTTTTCGACCTGCTGGCTCAACCTATTGCGGCCGTCATACATGGTTAGCACAACACCTTCGATTCTGAGGTTCGGGTTTGCTGTTTGTCGAACCTCTCTGATCGTTAGCATCAGCTGCGACAGACCTTCCAGCGCGAAGAACTCGCTTTGCAGCGGCACCAGGACAGAGTGGCAGGCGACCATGGCATTGACGGTCAGCAGGCTAAGCGACGGTGGGCAATCGATCAGGATGAAATCGAGCGAGAATTCATCCATTGCTGGCTGCCGCAGCGCATCATGTAGCAAAAAACTGCGCTTTTCGTTCGAGACAAGCTCCATATCCGCCGACGACAGATCCGCATTCGCAGGACAGACGAGCAGGCCCGTAAAAGCCGTTTTCTGAACAACGTCAACAAGGGGGGCTTCGTCAATCAACAGATCATAAGTCGTAATGCGACGATCTTCCAACGCAATGCCCAAACCGGTTGACGCATTGCCCTGCGGATCAAGATCGACAAGCAACACCCGCGCCCCGCGTTCCGCCAGACCGGCGGCCAGATTGATGGCCGTCGTTGTCTTTCCGACGCCGCCCTTCTGGTTCGCAATCGCGATGATTTTGGGTTGTTTGGGACGCGACGGATCAGACATGCACAATCGCCTTTAGGGCCAGGGTAACAGCCGACGAATCGGTTTCACTGGGATGAACAGTCATATCGAACTTCCACTCCGCCACGGCGGCATCAACTTCGCTGCGGTAATTGGCGCCCTTTTGAAACAGGGCAATGCCGTCCGCCCGCATGTGCCGCACAGCAAAGGCGCAGAGTTTGGTCAACGGGGCCAATGCGCGGGCCGAAAGCACATCTGCTCTCATAGGCTCCAACTCTTCGATGCGCTGGTCACGAACGGTAATCGGCGTGCCAAGGGTTTGTGCTGCCTGTCGCAAGAACGTGGCCTTGCGTTGATCAGCCTCGACCAGGGTCACGATACGTCCAGGGTCGCGATCTTGAGCAAGGATTGCGACGACAAGGCCGGGAAATCCGCCACCACTTCCCAAATCCACCCACCGGTCGCCGGCACTCGGAGCGAGGGCATAAATTTGAACAGAATCAAGAATATGGCGGTTCCATGCATCCGACAGCGACGCCTTGGACACAAGGTTGATCGCAGGATTCCACTTTGTCAGCAGCGATTGAAGCGCCAAGAGACGCTCAACTGTTTCACGTGAAACAGCCATCCCCGGCAGAAGCGGATCAGCGACGCTCATCCGGCGACCCTGCCGCGATTCGCTTTCCGTATATGCGCGAGTATCAGCAGCAAAGCGGCTGGCGTCATGCCTTCGATACGAGAGGCCTGAGCCAGATTGGAAGGCTGCACGCGGCGCAATTTGGCCGTAAGTTCCGATGAAAGACCCGATAGTGCGTCGTAAGCGAAATCAACCGGGATGGTTGTCGCTTCCTCGCGGCGCAGGGCGGTCGCATCATCATTCTGGCGATCCAGATACTGCGCATACAGCGCGTCCGTGGCCGTCTGGGCGCGGATTGCCGTTGGCATGGCGGCGAAGTCGGGGTAAAGCGACTCCACCACCGGCACAGCCTGGTCGCCAAACCCCAAAAGATCAAACCCGGATCTGGCAACGCCATCCTGACTGACCGACAGCCCGGCCGCCGCAACTACGTGGGGTGATTTACGTGCCGATTCAAGTACTTGCCGCGCACCATGTAACTGATCCAGCTTTGCACCAAAGGCCCTTTTCCGGTCTTCGCCAACGCAGCCGACATTAATTCCCTTGGTCGTCAGGCGTTGGTCTGCGTTGTCAGCCCGAAGCGCCAGCCGGAATTCTGCCCGCGATGTGAACATGCGGTAAGGCTCGGTCACACCACGGGTCAGAAGGTCGTCGATCATAACGCCGATGTAACTTTCTGAGCGGCTGAAGGTCACGGGATCGCGGCCCAACGCGGTGGCAGCCGCGTTCAGGCCGGCAACCAAACCTTGAGCGGCCGCCTCTTCGTATCCAGTCGTCCCGTTGATCTGGCCTGCAAAGAACAATCCGGGCGCTATCTTGACCTCCAATGATGGGCGCAAACCGCGCGGATCAAAGTAGTCATATTCGATCGCGTAGCCCGGCTGCAGGATTCTGACGTCTTCCAAACCGGCAATGGTGCGCACATAGGCCTGTTGCACCTCTTCTGGGAGAGACGTCGAAATGCCGTTTGGATAGACGGTATCGTCGTCCAAGCCCTCGGGTTCCAAAAAGACCTGATGCGCGGATTTATCCGAGAATCGCACGATCTTGTCTTCGATAGACGGACAGTATCGAGGGCCTACCCCTTCGATATGACCGCCATACATTGCGGATAACGACAAGTTTGACCGCACGATGTCGTGGGTCCGTTCATTTGTATGCGTGATTCCGCAGGAAATTTGCCGCACCTGAGGACCTGTATTCAGGAACGAAAACACCACGGGTTCGGCATCCCCGGGCTGTGAGTCCAACCGTGCCCAGTCAATCGTCTTCCCATCCAAACGTGGCGGCGTGCCGGTCTTTAGCCTTCCCTGCCCCAGACCCATTACCGTCAAACGTTGCGCCAAGGGTTGCGATGGGCGGTCCCCCATGCGGCCGCCGGGGCGCTTGCAATTCCCGATGTGGATCAGGCCGTTCAGAAACGTTCCAGCAGTCAGGATCACCGCACAGGCAGCAACTTCAGTCCCGTCACCCAGGACCACGCCCGTTACGCGGGACCCGGCCATCTGCAAATCAACGACTTCGGCCTCCAAAATCGTTAGATTTTCCTGCCCCGCCAGCTCTGCCTGCATCGCCAACCGGTACAATTTACGATCCGCCTGCGCGCGGGGGCCCTGAACCGCGGGGCCCTTGCGCCGATTCAAAAGACGGTATTGGATGGCCGCCTTGTCCGCAACACGGGCCATCACGCCATCCATTGCGTCAATTTCGCGGACCAGATGCCCCTTGCCCAATCCGCCGATCGCAGGATTGCACGACATCACGCCGATCCCAGACGTCTTCAATGTGATCAGGACGGTGTTCGCACCCATGCGTGCAGATGCAGCGGCAGCCTCGGACCCAGCATGACCGCCACCAATCACGACCACGTCGAACTGTTTCACGTGAAACATCGTCACTTTCCGATACAGAAGCTGGCGAATATCTCGTCCAGCAAGTTTTCTACATCAACGCGCCCAACTAGCGATTCAAGCGCCCGGATCGCAAGGCGAAGCTCTGCTGCGGCAATTTCGGCCCGATCTGAACCCCTCATTACCTCAAGCTGCGCCGATTCCATAGCCCCGATCGCCCTATGCACCGCCATCCGATGCCGTTCACGCGTAATGATGCCAGCACCGGCACTGTGCTTTGTCAGCCGAGTGCCGATCTCATTCAGCAACAGATCAAGACCCTGACCGGTCAGCCCAGATACAGCCAGCCCATCACCCGGTGCAATATCGGCCTTTCCCTGCACAACCAGATCATCCGGCTGTGGTGTTAGCCCCGGCACCTCTGCGCTGTCCACCTGTAGAAATAACCGCAGGTCCGCCGCAAGGGCACGCTGCACCGCCCGGTCAATGCCGATCCTCTCAACCCGGTCCTCGGTGTCACGCAGCCCGGCAGTGTCCAGCAAGGTCACCGCCAGGCCGTCAATTTCCATGCGCACTTCGATCACGTCCCGCGTTGTGCCCGCCACGTCCGACGTGATCGCCGCCTCTCGTCCCGCCAAGGCATTGAGAAGTGTGGATTTTCCCGCATTCGGGGCGCCGACAATGGCAACCTCAAATCCATCGCGAATGCGTTCTGACGCGCGCGAGGCGTCGAATTCTGCCCTCAACTGCTGGTCAAGATCCTGCAGAATCGCCAAAACCTCGGGCGTGACGTCGACCGGAACATCCTCGTCCGCAAAATCAATCGTCGCTTCGATCAGTGCCGCCGCCCGGATCAACCGGGCGCGCCACGCCTCCGCCCGCTGCCCGATGGCCCCGGACAGCACACGAAGGGCCTGCCGCCGCTGCGACTCCGTTTCCGCATCGATCAGATCAGCAAGCCCTTCAACCTGCGCCAGATCGAGACAGCCGTTTTCCAAAGCGCGCCGGGTGAATTCTCCCGCGTCGGCCAGACGCAGGCCCGGTTGCGCGGCCAATGCCCGCATTACTGCAGACACAGCAGCAACGCTGCCATGCAGATGCAATTCCGCAACCAACTCTCCGGTAAAACTGGCACCCTCCCCGAAAAGCAACACCACGGCCTGATCAAGAATGTCCCCATCCCAAACCAGTTTTCGCAATGATGCGTGTCGCAGGTCAGGCAGCGGGCCGATCAGTGCCGCCACAGCCTCATGCGCATTGGGGCCGGAAAGGCGCAATACCGCCACCCCAGCCTTGCCGCGTGCGCTGGCCAAGGCGTAAATCGTATCCAAGTCGTGTAACCCTTTGAAGCGGCGTTAGGATCAGGTGTTCATCGAATCGAAGAACTCGCCGTTGGACTTGGTCTGCTTCAGCTTTCCGATCAGGAATTCGATGGCATCGGTGGTGCCCATCGGGTTCAGGATGCGCCGCAAGACATAAGTTTTTTGCAGATCGCCCTTGTCGACAAGCAAATCTTCTTTCCGTGTGCCGGATTTCAGAATGTCGATCGCCGGGAACACCCGCTTGTCGGCAACCTTGCGGTCCAGCACGATTTCGCTGTTACCGGTGCCTTTGAATTCTTCAAAGATCACCTCGTCCATCCGGCTGCCCGTGTCAATCAACGCTGTTGCGATGATGGTCAGCGACCCGCCCTCTTCGATATTCCGCGCCGCACCAAAAAAGCGTTTTGGCCGCTGCAGGGCGTTCGCATCGACACCGCCGGTCAGAACCTTACCCGAAGACGGCACGACAGTGTTAAAAGCCCTACCAAGTCTTGTGATCGAGTCGAGAAGGATAACAACATCTCGTTTATGCTCGACCAAACGTTTGGCCTTTTCGATGACCATCTCGGCCACTGCGACGTGCCGCGTTGCCGGTTCGTCGAACGTGGACGACACCACTTCGCCCTTAACCGAGCGCTGCATGTCCGTCACCTCTTCGGGCCGTTCATCGATCAGAAGCACGATCAGATAGCATTCTGGATGGTTTTTCGCGATGGAAGAGGCGATGTTTTGCAGCAGCACCGTCTTGCCCGTGCGCGGCGGGGCCACGATCAGGCCGCGCTGGCCCTTGCCGATGGGACACACCAGATCGATGATCCGGGCCGAACGGTCCTTGATCGTCGGGTCTTCGATTTCCATCTTCAACCGCTCGTCCGGGTAAAGCGGCGTCAGGTTGTCGAAGTGAACCTTGTGCTTGGCCTTTTCCGGGTCGTCAAAGTTGATCAGCGTGACCTTGGTCATGCAAAAGTATTTCTCGTTCTCACGCGGGGCCTGGATGACACCTTCGATGGTGTCACCCGTGCGCAACGAAAACTGGCGCAGGATTTCGGGCGAAACATAGATATCATCCGGGCCAGGCAGATAGTTGGCCGACGGGCTGCGCAAGAACCCAAAGCCGTCCTGCAACACCTCCAACACGCCATCGCCGCCGATCTCCCAACCGTCTTCAGCATGTTCCTTCAGCAGGGCGAACATCATCTCGCCCTTGCGCATCGACGGCGCGTTCTCGATCTCCCACTCCTCGGCCATGGCCAGCAGATCGGCCGGGGTCTTGGCCTTGAGGTCGGACAGATTCAAGCGTTCGGTTTTCATCGGGAAATGGTCCTTGGCGCGCAGGCCCGTGGGGCAGCGGCAATAGCAATAGGGCGGGAAATGCGATGGGCCGGACGGCCCTGCGTTTCCGCATCTAGGCGGCAACGGGCAAAAAGTCAATTCCCCAAGGCTGTGCTTCAGAACTTCAGGATCACCGAGAACACGATCACGATCAGCGCCAGCGTCGGCACCTCGTTCATCATGCGATAGGTTCGCCCGCTGACAACGTTACGCCCTTCGACAAACTCCTTGCGGCGCAGACCCAGCCAATGGTGAAACCAGGTCATCGCAAGAACCGCCGCCGCCTTGGTCCAAGGCCAGACGGACGACCAGTCCACGACGCCCGGCGTGAACACCAGCGCCAGCCCGAAGATCCAGGTAGCCACCATCGCCGGGTTCATGATCGCCCGCAGCAACCGCCGTTCCATCGTCTGAAACAGCAGGTCGGTGGGATTGCCCTTCCCGACCTGTTCCACGTGATAGACAAACAGCCGTGGCAGATAGAACAACCCCGCCAACCAGGCGATCACCGACACGACATGCAGCGACTTTGTCCAAAGATACATGTTCGCCAAAAAGTCAGTCATGCCGTTCCCCTGCCTTGCTACCCCTTCTTCTTTATAAAGACTCTATAAGAAAGAGAATGATGATGTAGGGCCTGTGGGTAAAGGAATCCCTGTCCTTTCCCCCAGTTTCACCCCCAACCCAAAGCCTGTTGATAAGATGGTGAACGGAAAACCAACTGATGAACGACGGGTTAATATTAATGCAACTTCAATAGAATATCGGATTCCGCGGCGCGATCTTATCCACAGCGGGTTTTCCCGCCCCTGACGGGACAACTCGTGATCCACAGGTCGGCCTCATGGCCACGCACAGGGGGATAAACGGCCCCCTTGGGTTGACAAACCGGGCAGGTCACGCCCTTTTCGCCTGTGACAGCGGTTTCGTCCACCAACCGCGCCCGTGAACAAAACCGGACTATCCACAGGGTCACCCCATGCCGCGCCGCATCATTCTGGCCTCGTCCTCTGCGATCCGGCGGCAGCTTCTGGCCAACGCCGGTATGCAGATCGAAACCGTGCCCGCCCGCGTCGACGAAAATGCGATCCGTGTGGGACTTGCGGCCGAACAGGCAACCCCCCGCGACGTGGCCGATACGCTGGCCGAGATGAAGGCGCGCAAGGTGGCCGAGCGCAACCCCGACGCGCTGGTGATCGGCTGCGATCAGGTGTTGGAGTTTCAGCAAACCGTCTGGGGCAAGCCTGACACTGCTGACGCAGCCTTGGCACAGTTGCGCGCGCTGCGCGGTCAGACGCACCGGCTTTTGTCGGCGGTCGTGTTATATGATGGGCGCGAACCGGTCTGGCGGCATGTGGCAGAGGTCAGATTGACCATGCGCCCGTTTTCGGATGCCTTTCTGGACGGCTACATTACCCGGAACTGGCCAAGCGTGCAGGAGTCGGTCGGTGCCTACAAGCTGGAGGAAGAGGGCATTCGGCTTTTTTCCGCAATCGAAGGCGACTACTTTACCGTTCTGGGGCTGCCCCTGCTGCCCCTGTTGAATTATCTGGGCCAAAGAGGTTTCATTCCGTCATGACCGACCATCCTCGAATACCGCTGGCCGGTGTGATCGGATCGCCCATCGCACATAGCCGTTCGCCCGCGCTGCATGGCTATTGGCTGCGGCGCTATGGGATCAAGGGGCACTATATCCCGATGGACATCGCCCAATCCGATCTGGCCGAGGCGTTGCGCTTTCTGCCCAAGGTCGGATTTGTCGGTCTGAACGTCACCATCCCGCACAAGGAAACGATCCTTGGTCTTGCCGATATCGTCACGGATCGCGCGGCCTTGATCGGGGCGGCGAATACGTTGATCTTTCGGAAAGACGGCAAGATTCATGCCGACAACACCGATGGCGCGGGGTTCATCGCGAACTTGCGCCAGAACGCCCCGCATTGGGTGCCGTCCGCCGGTCCCGCCGTCGTGTTTGGGGCCGGTGGTGCTGCCCGCGCGGTGATTGCGGCCTTGATCGAGGTTGGGGTGCCCGAAATACGTCTGGCCAACCGCACCCGCCCGCGGGCCGATGCGTTGCGGTCCGATTTCGGGGCGAAGGTGACGGTGCACGACTGGGTTCAGGTGGGCAACATGCTGGAAGGGGCCGCAACCGTGGTCAACACCACGGCCCTTGGCATGACCGGCAAGCCCGATCTGCGCGTGCCGATGGATGCGCTGTCGCCGCAGGCGCTGGTGACGGATCTGGTCTATACGCCGCTGAAAACCCAGTTCCTGATCGAGGCCGAAGAGGTGGGTTGCACCACCGTTGACGGGCTGGGGATGCTGCTGCATCAGGCCGCCCCCGGTTTTGAACGCTGGTTCGGTCAGCGCCCCGATGTCGACGACGCGACACGCGCCGCCGTCCTGGGCACATGATGTTCCGTCTGGGCCTGACAGGCTCTATCGGGATGGGCAAATCCACCACCGCCCGGATGTTTGCTGACGAAGGGCTGCCCGTCTGGGATGCAGATGCCGCCGTTCATCGCCTGTACGCCACCGGGGGCGCGGCAGTCGCCCCGATTTCGGCCCTTTGCCCTGCCGCGCTGCGGGATGGGGCCGTTGACCGCACGGCGTTAAAGGCATGGATCGCCACTGACCCGACCGCGCTGACCCGGATCGAAACCGTCGTGCATCCCCTTGTGTCGGCGGATAGGGCTGCTTTTCTGGCGGATGCGTCGGTCGATATCGTTGTTCTGGACATTCCTCTGCTGTTCGAAAAGGGTTCGCAGGCGGACATGAACGCCACCCTGCTGGTCACAGCCCCCCAGCAATTGCAGCGCGCGCGGGTTTTGGCCCGCCCCGGCATGACCGAGGCCGCGTTTCACACCATCCTGGCCCGCCAGATGCCCGATCCGCAAAAGCGCGCCCTTGCGACGCACATCATCGAAACGCTATCGCTGGACAGCGCCCGCGCCGGGGTGCGTGCCTTGATCGACTACATCAGAAAGAGCCGCGATGCGTGAAATCGTTCTGGACACCGAAACCACAGGCTTTGAACCCGCCGAGGGTCACCGCATCGTTGAAATCGGCGCGGTCGAATTGTTCAATCATATGCCCACGGGCCGGACGTATCACCAATACATCAACCCGCAACGGATGATGCCGAAAGAAGCGTTCGAGGTGCATGGTCTCAGCGATGATTTCCTGCGCGACAAGCCGGTTTTCGCTGCCATCGGGCAGGCGTTTCTGGATTTTGTCGGGGATGCGCGATTGGTGATCCACAACGCCGCCTTTGACATGAAATTCCTGAATGCCGAATTGGGCTGGGCGAACCTGCGGCTTTTGCCGCTCGAACAGGCGCTGGATACCTTGTTGATTGCGCGCAAGAAATTTCCTGGCTCGCCCGCGTCGCTGGATGCGCTGTGCCGCCGGTTCGGTGTCGATAACACAGCGCGCGAAAAGCATGGCGCGCTGCTGGACAGCGAGATCTTGGCAGAGGTGTATCTGGAACTGATCGGCGGGCGGCAGCCTGACTTTGCACTGGCGGCCGAATCCGCGAACACCCAGCGCAGCGCCACAGGGCAGATGATGGCCGACTGGCGGCCGCGTCCCCGCCCGGTGGCCCTGCCCCCCCGCTTGACCGAGGCTGAGGTTATCGCCCACGCTGCATTCGTGGCTAAGCTGGGCGATGCCGCCATATGGAAAAAGCGCGCCTGAGGGGCGCGCTTTTCGTTGTGTTACAACAGCTTCAGTTTTGCAGCGGTGCCGCAGGGGCCGCCTGCGCCTGTGCGCGGCGGGCCAGTTCCTGCCGGTACAGCGCCAGAAAATCGACCGTGTCGATGTTCAGTGGCGGAAAGCCGCCATCGCGCGTCACGTCCGAAATGATACGCCGCACAAACGGAAACAGCAGGCGCGGACATTCGATCAACAGGAAGGGGTGCAACTGTTCCTCTGGCACGCCTTCGACCAGAAAGATGCCGCCGTAATCCAGCTCCATCAGAAACAGCGTGTCGCCGTTCGTCTTGTTCTTGGAGCTGACCTTGAACTTGGTGATCACGTCATACTGATTGTCACCCGCGCGTTTGCGGGCATCCAGACTGACTGCCACCTGAATGTCGGGCTGCACTTCGGCGCTGCTCAGGCCTTTTTGGGCCACCATGTTTTCAAACGACATGTCGCGCACGAACTGGGCAAGAACCTGCATCCGAACCTGCGGCGCGGCTTGCAGGGCGGCACCGTTGCTGCCCGTGGTTTCGTCGGCCATCCCTATCACTCCTCTGACAAAACGGATTGGCGGTGTCCTATCAGGTCAGCGCGCGCGCCTCAATGCCGTGTCCAACCCGATGGCGGGCCAGACCGGGATGGGGGCAGGCTTTCGGCATCCGTGTCCAGTTCGACAAAATCGCCGTCGATCACGATGCCATCGCTGCGCCGGGCCGGGCCGGTCTGCCGTGTCTGCACAACGCGGATTCGCGACGCCAAAAGGGCGATCAGCCCGGTGCGAACGGGCGGGATCAGCAAAAGCAGTCCCAGCGCATCGGTCAAGAAACCCGGCAGGATCAGCAACAGCGCCGCCAGCATCACCAGCGCGCCATCGGCCACAGGCGACATCGGGTCGCGCAGTGCCCCCATCTCGCGCCGCAGCCGTTCAGCGGTGCGCAGGCCGTGGCCGCGCAACAGCGCGATACCCAGCATTCCGCTGCCCAGCACGATCAGCAAGGTCAGCCACAGGCCAAGCGCCCCGCCCAACGTGACGAAAAGCGCGATCTCAATCAGCGGCCAGGCCAGGAACAGCACGAATACCCACATCAGACGCCTCCATCACGGGCAGTTTTCCCGGGCCGCCATAGACATGGGCACCCGTCACCCCTACATAAGGGTCATACGTCTGACTTACCAACCCCCACGCCCTGCTGCCGCGCAGCATCGTCCGTCCGAGGTTCCTGATGAATTCCTCTCTGATCCAGCTGCTCGTTCTGGCCGGGATCGCCATTTTCCTGATCCTGAAGCTGCGCGCCGTGCTTGGCACACGCGAAGGCTTTGAAAAACCACCCGTTCCGCTGGAAGACGTGCGCCCGAAGACGCGCCGCGACTTTGAGGTGATCGAAGGCGGCCCTGACCGCGATATCACCGATCATGTTGCCGACGGGTCAGGTGCCGCCAAGGCGCTTGCCGCGATGAAACTGGCAGAACCGGGTTTTTCGGTGAACCAGTTTCTGCAAGGCGCGCGCGGCGCGTATGAAATGATCCTGATGGCGTTCGAAAATGGCGATCTTGAAAAGATCCGCCCCTTTCTGTCGCCCGAAGTGGCCGAAACCTTCAGCGACGCGATCGAAGCCCGTCACCGCGAAGGTCTGACGGTCGAGGCAAAGTTTGTCGGCCTGCGCGAACTTGCCCTGCACGAAGCGAACTTTGACCGTGACACGCGCGAAGGCGAGATTGCGGTGCGCTTTGTCGGTGAAATCACCTCTGTCGTGCGGAACAAGGCGGGCGAGGTTGTCGAAGGCAGCCCGACGGAAATCAAGCGTCAGCGCGATGTCTGGACCTTTGCGCGCCGGATGGGCGTCGATGATCCGAACTGGCAGCTTGTTGCCACTGGCGACTGACAGGGTCAGATGCGTGCCGTTGTTGCCGCCCTTGCCCTGGCCGTTGCGGCAATGACGGCGACCCCGGTCGCAAGTCAGGTCCTGCGCTTTGCCGATCTTGATGGCTGGGCGCAAGATGACCACATCGCCGCCCTGACCACTTTTCGCGAAACCTGCGCGTTGCTGAAGGACCCCGATTGGGTGCCGCTGTGCAATCTGGCGGCAGATGCGGGCAACACCCCGCAATCCGCGCGCCAGTTCTTTGAGCTGTTCTTCAAACCTGTTCTGATCGGTGATCCCCCCGCCTTATTCACCGGGTATTACGAGCCGGAATTGGACGGATCGCCCGTGCGCACCCCGCGTTTCGCCTGGCCGATCTATCGCCGCCCACCCGAATTGCAGGACGGGCAGGTGTATCACACCCGTGCCGCCATCGAAGGCGGGGCCTTGCGCGGGCGCGGACTGGAACTGGCTTGGCTGGATGACCCGGTTGAGGTCTATTTTCTGCAGGTCCAAGGGTCTGGACGAATTCGGATGCCCGATGGCCGCACGATCCGCGTGGGATATGCCGGGCGGAATGGTCATGCCTATCGGTCGGTGGG
The DNA here is from genome assembly GCA_040385245.1 of Pseudomonadota bacterium. Classification (GTDB taxonomy): domain Bacteria; phylum Pseudomonadota; class Alphaproteobacteria; order Rhodobacterales; family Rhodobacteraceae; genus JAZKHT01. Next base: position 428,453 of record JAZKHT010000007.1, read on the forward strand.
TCAGGAAATGGTGCGCAGTGGGACGCATACGCTGGATCAGGTGTCAGCGCAGGAAATCCGGTCCTACGTCAAGCGCAGCCCCGGGTTGGAACGGTCATTGCTGGACCTGAACCCGTCTTATGTGTTCTTCCGCAAGCTGGACGATCTGTCCGCCGACAAAGGGCCGATCGGTGCGATGGGCCGCTCGATCACGACCCTGCGGTCGGTTGCGATTGACCCGGCCTTTACCCCGCTGGGCGCCCCGGTCTGGGTGGAAAAGGATGGCGCAGCACCGATGCGGCGGCTGTTTGTTGCGCAGGATACGGGCGGCGCGATTAAGGGGCCACAGCGGGCCGACATCTTCTTTGGCACCGGTGATGGTGCGGGCGATGCGGCGGGCACGGTCAAGGATGGGGGGCGCATGGTGGTGCTTTTGCCCATCGACCGGGCCTATGCCATGTTGCCGGACGGCTGACATGGCCCGCCGCCGATCCCTGCGCCCCGATGAGGAAGAGCTTTGGCATGCCGTCGCCCGCACGGCAAAGCCGATGCATGGCAAGGCCCCGGCCTTTCTGCGGAAGGAAACGGTTGGCGAACCCGTTCCCGTATTTGCCACCCCTGCCGCGCCGAAGCCTCGGCTGACTCCGTTCCGGCTGGGGGAAAAGGCGCGGTTGACCCATGGCCATGACATCGCGCTGTCCGACAGTCTGGCCAATGCCCCGTTGCAGATGGACGCCAAGGCGTTCGGCAAGATGACAAAGGGCAAGCTGTCGCCAGAATCGCGGCTTGACCTGCACGGTATGACCCTGGCCGAGGCGCACCCCGAATTGATCCGGTTCATCCTGAGCGCGCAAGGCGACGGTTTGCGTCTGGTGCTGGTCATCACCGGCAAGGGCAAGCGGCGCGAAGATCATGGGCCGATCCCGCAGCGTATGGGCGCGCTGCGCCATCAGGTGCCGCAATGGCTGCGCCAGCCACCACTTGGTCAGGCCGTGCTTCAGGTGGCCGAGGCACATCTGAAACACGGCGGCGCGGGCGCGTATTACGTCTATCTGCGCCGCAGCCGTTAGCGGTCAGTTCAACCGCTCGCCCGTCAGTTCGCCCACCGGGGACAGGATCACCCGCGTCGCGCGGCGCACCGTCAGAACCGCCCCGGTCAACAGACCGGTCCGGCCGGCACGGTCGCCGGCAAAGGCGGTGCTGACATCGGTGATCCGGCCCAACAACAGCAGCAGCGCCTCGGACGTGCCGGCAACGAAATGACCGTTCCCTGAACTGAACGCAGCCACGTCAAGATAGGTCACGTTCAGATCGGCGACCCGTGTCACATCGTCCATCGACCCGACGCGCCCGTTCTGCCCGGTGATCAGTGACGACAGGCGCAGGACGGAATCCTTGCCAGACCCAAAGATCACAAAGGGTTGCGGCAGCTCTCCAATCGACAGGGCCTGACTGCGGAACACATCCACGTCGATATCCGGCGAAATTAGGATCACCCCGTCAATCTGCCGCAAGATGCGCCCGTCGCGAAGGTCGATCTGCCGCAACGCCTCCATCACCAGCGCGCCGCCCATCGAATGGGACACCAGCGTGATCCGCTGCGCGCCCGCCGCTGCCACATCGCGGATCAGGCGTTCCAGCCCGTCGCGGGCAAACAGCGCGGAATCCCGGTCGTAGATATAGCCAAGAGGTTCGGCAGCGGACGGCCAACTGTAATGCACAGCCACGCCCGGCACATTCAGATCGTGCGACAACTGCGCAATGCGGTACAAACCTTCGGTAAAGGTGTTGTTGTAGCCATGCACGTAGATGATCGCGGTCTTGCCGCGCGCGATCAGGGCCTTTGACAGATCGGACCGGAACGCCGCTCCATCCGGGTGGAACACGCGCTGTATGGTCAGAAAATCTGTCGTCACGTTCGGCTTGTTCTCCCGCTTTGGCCAGTTGATTTCCCCCGCCTGGCGCACCGGCGGGACAGAGATGTCAAAGCGGCCATAATTCATCCCCTCAAACCGCTCTGGCCCATAGGTGCCGTTCGCGGCCAGCATCCGCGTGCTGCCGACAAAGACCGAAGTCGTCGGGCCAGGCACGGTATCGGGCGGCACCACTGTCATGATGCCCCGCGGCGCGCAGGCCGACATCACGATCAGAACGCCAAGGATCAGGAACCGGCGCAAATCAAAGACTCCCGACATGAGGATTTAACTGATCACCATATCACAGGGACAGGTCAACCATCGCTTTGTCTCACAGGACGTAACGCGAAATGTCCGCAGATCGCGCCAAGGCACCGACATTCTTCTCGACAAACGCATCATCGACCACCACCGCCTCTCCCGAACGGTCGGGGGCCGTAAAGGACAGTTCTTCGAACACGCGTTCCATTACCGTATACAGCCGCCGCGCGCCGATGTTTTCGATGCTGCGGTTCACGTCTGCTGCGATGCGGGCAAGGGCGGAGATGCCATCGGTGGTAAAGGACACAGTCACCCCTTCGGTGCCCATCAACCCGGAATACTGCCGCGTCAGGGCATTGTCGGTTTCCGTCAGGATGCGCACGAAATCCTCTTCGGTCAGCGGTTGCAGTTCCACCCGGATCGGCAGGCGGCCCTGAAGTTCGGGCAACAGGTCCGACGGTTTGGCGATGTGGAATGCACCCGATGCGATGAACAGGATGTGGTCGGTTTTCACCGGGCCATACTTGGTCGAAACGGTCGTTCCTTCGATCAGCGGCAACAGATCGCGCTGCACACCTTCGCGGCTGACATCGGCCCCGCGCGCATCGGCACGGGCGCAGATCTTGTCGATCTCGTCCAGAAAGACGATGCCGTTTTCCTGAACCGCTTCAAGGGCGGCCAGTTTCACAGCCTCGTCGTCCAGCAGCTTGTCAGCCTCTTGCCCCAGCAGGATTTCGTAACTGTCGGCGACGGTCATCTTCTTGCGGGTGGACCGCCCGCCAAAGGCCTTGAACAGGTCTTGCAGGCCCTGCATCTGCATCTCCATCCCCTGTCCACCCATCATCATGGGGGCGGGGCCTTCCTGCACATCAAGTTCGATCATGGTCTGATCGAGTTCGCCACGCTTCAGCTTGCCCCGAAACATCTCGCGCGTTTGTTCGCGGGCGTCTTTTCCGGCCAGCGCCTCGACCACGCGTTCTTCGGCGGCGCGCTGGGCACGGGCCTTGACGTCGTCACGCATCCGCGCGCGGGTGTCGGCCATCGCGGTATCGACCAGATCGCGAATGATGCTGTCCACATCGCGGCCGACATAGCCCACCTCGGTGAACTTCGTCGCCTCGACCTTCAGAAAGGGCGCCTTCGCCAATTTGGCCAAACGGCGGCTGATTTCAGTTTTCCCAACGCCAGTTGGGCCGATCATCAGGATGTTCTTGGGATAAACCTCGTCCCGCAGGTCGTCACCCAACTGCTTGCGCCGCCAGCGGTTGCGCAGGGCGACCGCGACCGCCCGCTTGGCATCGCGCTGGCCGATGATGAAACGATCAAGTTCCGAGACGATCTCGCGCGGGGTCAGGTCGGTCATTGGGAAATCCGTTCAACCGTCAGGTTGCCATTGGTGAAAACGCAAATTTCAGCGGCGATGGCCATGGCGCGGCGGGCCACATCTTCGGCGGGCAGGTCGGTGGTCATCAGCCCGCGTGCGGCGGCAAGCGCGAAGTTGCCGCCCGACCCGATGGCTGCCACGTCATTTTCGGGTTCCAGCACATCACCGGCGCCCGTGATCACGAACAGATCCTTGCCGTCGGTGACGATCAACATCGCCTCAAGATTGCGCAAATACTTGTCCAACCGCCAGTCTTTGGCCAGTTCGACACAGCCGCGCGCCAACTGACCGGGGTTTGCCTCAAGCTTCTTCTCCAGCCGTTCCAGCAGGGTAAAGGCATCAGCGGTTGATCCGGCAAAACCTGCCACGACGTCGCGGCCTCCGGGGGACAGGCGGCGCACCTTGCGGGCGGTGCCTTTGATGACCGTGTTGCCAAGCGAAACCTGACCGTCGCCCGCCACCACAACCTCGCCCCCGCGCCGAACAGCAAGGATCGTCGTCCCGTGCCAGCCGGGGAATTTTTCGTCAGCCATAATCAAACTCCACTTGCGGTCTGTTATATGGCGGGGGTGGGGGCGCAGCACAAGCGGGCGCCTGTTGGGAAGGTGCACGTGACGATTTTGCATGTCTATCTGCCAAGCCCGATGCGCCAGCATGCCGAAGCGGGACAGGTCAACATTTTCAACCGCATCGCGGCGGCGGTCGCCCCCGCCGGGTGGCGGCTGGCGTTTCATTGCGATGGGCAGGGCGAATTGGAGGCGGCGCAGGGGTACTGTCTGTTTCACATGACGGAACCGCGTCGCGCCGGCACGCTGTGTATCCGCCGAGCGTATCACTACCCCTTCTGGCAGGTCGAGGATACGAACGAACGCTGGCGTTTTGACGTGGCCCGCGCAACGTTCAACCCTTGGGACATTGACCCTGTCGCAGCGCGGGCGTTTGCCCGCCGGTGGCGGGACAAGCTGATCGGCACAGCACCTGCGACGCGCGACGGGTTCATCTTCATGCCGCTACAGGGGCGGCTGGCCGAACATCGGTCATTTCAATCCGCGTCGCCCCTTGCGATGATCGTGGCGACCCTCGCCGCCGATCCAATCCGCCCGATCCGCGCCACGCTGCACCCGAACGAGGGGTACAGCGACGCGGACCGTGCCGCCTTGGCCGACCTGTCCCGCCGGTTTCCCCGGTTTCAGGTGATCAATGGCGACAGCATGGCGCTGCTGCTGGCCTGCGATTACGTCGTTACGCAGAATTCGTCGATGGCGATGACTGGCTTTTTTGCCGAGAAACCCAGCGTCACGTTCGCGGGCATCGATTTTCACCACATCACCGGATCGGTGCCGCGCGATGGATTGGATTTGGCCTTTGCCCACGCCAAAGGGGCGAACCCAGACTTTGCGGCCTATCTTTTCTGGTTTTTTCGCCAGAACACCGTCAACGGCGGCGCGTCTGATGCCGAAGACCGAATTCTGGCGCGGTTCCGGCGGTTCGGCTGGCCGCTGTAACACAAAGGGCGGCCCCTGGACCGCCCCCATACACCGAAAAAGACGTGTTCAGATTGCCGACTGGATCCAGCTTGCCAGTGCGGCCTTGGGGGCTGCACCAACCTTGTTCGACACGACCTGACCATCCTTGAACAGGAACAGCGCCGGAATACCGCGTACGCCCAGCTGGGCCGGGCTGTCCGGGTTTTCGTCCACGTTCACTTTGACGATCTTGACCTTGCCCGCATATTCCACGGCAAGCTCTTCCAGCGCCGGGCCGATCTGGCGGCAGGGGCCACACCATTCGGCCCAGAAATCCACCACGACTGGAACGTCGGATTTGCGGACTTCGGCATCAAAGGTGGCATCGGTGACGGCGACGGTGGCGTTGCCCATCTGAATTCTCCTGAAAGGAATGTCGGTCGTCGAAGGTATGGACCATGGCCCGGAACGTCAAGGGTCCGAACATCAAGGGATCGTGGCACGCAGCAATGCCGCACTCACGATATCGGGATGCAGCGGCATCAGGCGGGGGATGGCCGTCCACAGGATTGCCGTTTCAATCACCCGTCCGGGATAGATCTGGCGCAGCGCATCGGCATAGGCGGCCATCTGGCGCAGGATGCCATCGGGTGTCTGATCGGGCGTTGCGGGAACAACCCGGTTGGATTTGAAATCCACCGCCAGAACGTGGGTCGGGGTGATGATCAGACGGTCGATGGTGCCGTAGATGAGGCCGCTTCCCAGTGCGGCCGTGATCGGAACTTCGGCCAATGTGCCGGGCGCGAACAGATGCGCCAGCGCGGGGTCGGTCAGTACGACTGTCGCCTCGGCCAGCAAGTCCTGTCGCAAGATCGCGTCTTCCACCAGCGCCTCGGCCAACAGAGGCCAATCCGCCTGCGGGGCAGTTGGAAGCTGCTCCAGCATCAGGTGCAGCAACGTGCCGCGTGCCTTGGCGGCGGCTTCGTCAAGCCCGTCCCCCGGCAGCGCCTTTGGCCCGCCCAGATCGGACGGTGACAGCAGCACCACATCGCGCGGGGCCACCGGTGCCGGCGTGCGCGCCCAGATGGGCAGGTCTGTCGCGATAGGCACGACCACCGGCAACGGCTGCGGGCCGGGCCAATCGCCGAATGACAGGCGCTGTCGGCCCCGTTCTGACGGCATCGCCCCTGCCGCCTGCATCCCTTGGGCCACAAGCTGGTACCACGAATTGTCCTTGGTCGCCTCGCCCGCGCCCGCGACGATCAGCCAGGACCGCGCCCGTGTCAGCGCGACATACAGCAATCGCAGGTTTTCCGCATCGGCCTTGGCCTTGCGCGCCGCGCGGGCGGCGGTCACGGCGGCGGGGCTTTCGTCGGCGGGGGTGCGCCAGATGGCGGCGCCGTCGACGTCGTACACCTCGTCCCGGTCTTGCGGGTTGCGGTCGGCGGTGTCGGGCAGGATCACCACCGGCGCCTCAAGCCCCTTGGCACCATGCACGGTCATAACCCGGATGCGGTGCCCTTCGCTGTCCATCTGGCGCTTGACCTCTACATCGTCGGTCTCCAGCCAGATCAGGAAACCGGTCAGGCTTGGAACCTCAAGCCGTTCATAGGCAAGGGCTTGGGACAGCAACTCGTCAATGCCATCCTCTGCCTCGGGGCCCAGACGGGCCAGCAGGCGGCGGCGGCCCTCGTGGCGGGTCAGCGCGCGTTCGATCAGATCGAAGGGGCGCAGGAAATCGGCCTGATCGCGCAGGTCCTTCAGCATGTCATGCGTGGCCGGGTGATCGGCGGCATGGTCCTGAAGCGCGCGCCAAAGGTATCCTTTGCGGGGTTGCGCCAGATCGTACAACTGCCCCTCGGACCAGCCACACAGGGGTGACCGCAGCACGGCGGCCAGTGACAGATCATCCTCGGGCGTGGCCAGAAACGACAGCAGCGCTGCCATGTCCTTGACCGCCATCTCTGCCCCCAGCTTTAGCCGGTCAGCGCCCGCGATGGGCAGGCCAGCGGCCTTGCAGGCGCGGATCACCTCGGAAAACAGGGCAGACCGGCGCTGCACCAAAATCAGCACATCGCCCGCATGCATCGGGCGGGGGCCATCGTCGGTGGGAATGCAGACCCCGGCGTCGATCATGCCGCGAATTTCGCCGGCGATATCGCGGGCAAGGCGGGCGGCGTGATGCGTATCGGTGATCAGATCAACCGGGTCTTCCCAATCATCTTCGGGCGCGCTGTCCGATTTCGGCACCATCGGCCACAGATCGACGCGCCCCGGCATCCGGTCCTTGAACGCGATATGGCTGACCGCACCCCCCATCGCATCAGGAAAGCGGTCGCCAAAAGTCTGGTCCACCAGCCGCAGGATCGCCGGCGAGGACCGGAACGAATGTTCAAGGCTCAGGCTTTGGAACTGCCGCCCGACGGTTTCGAACCGGGTGCGGAAACTGTCTTGCTTGGCGTCAAAGGCCGCGACATCTGCGCCTTGGAACGAATAGATCGATTGCTTTTTGTCGCCCACCACAAACAGCGTACGTTCCGTATCGCGGGCCGAACTGCCCGCAGTGAATTCGGCGGCAAGGCTTTCGATCACGCGCCATTGTTCGGGGCTGGTGTCCTGCGCCTCGTCCACCAGGATATGGTCAATGCCGCCATCCAGGCGGAACAACACCCAGGCGGCGACCGAGGCATCGGTCAGAACCATCCGGGCCTTGGTGATCAGATCGTCGAAATCCAGCCAGCCGCGCTGTGCCTTGCGCTGTTCATACAGGGGCAGGAACACGGCGGCAAAGCGGTGCAGCGTGGCGGTGCGCTCTGCCGCCTGCAGGGCGATTCGCGTGGCGCGCGCGGATTCGACCCGTGACATCAGGTTGTTCAGCTTGTCCAAAGCGGGGCCGAGGGCGGCTTGGGTGGGTTTTGTCGGAAAGGCGCCGATCTTGACCTGCCCCGCCTTTTCGCCCGTGCCATACAAACAGACGGCTTCCAACCCTGACAAAGTGTGCAGGGTCGGTTGCGACAGGTTCAGTTGCGCCAATTTCGCCCCGGCCTTGCCGTCGTTCCCGCCCTTGGCGGTCAGGGCGGCAATCACGCCGGGCATCCAAGTGGTTTCATCGCCCAACAGAACGCCGGCCAGCAGGCTGTGCGCAGTATCGCCCTGATGCAGGCCAAACAGACGGCGGCAGTCATCCATTCCCAAAGGTGTTGCGAAGTGGGCGCGGCGACCGACGACCTGTTGCATCAGTGTGCCGAAATCCTCGCCGGTCCAGGCGCGGGCCAGATCGGCGATCACGTCAGGTGCGCCGGATTCGGCCAGTTCCTCGACAATGTCATCGCGCAACAGGCGGGCGGCGCGGTCATCCAGTTCGGTGAATTGCGGCGATACCCCCGCCTCAAGCGGAAAGCGGCGCAGAAGCGTGGCGCAAAACGAATGGATGGTCTGGATGCGCAACCCGCCGGGGGTTTCTATGGCGCGGGCGAACAACTGCCGCGCGCGCGACAGACGGTCAGCGGTTAGCGCCCCTTCTTCGCCCAGTTCGGCAAGGGCGCCGCGCAGGTCAGCATCCGGTTTCATCGCCCATTCGCCAAGACGGCGAAACAGCCGGTTCTGCATCTCGGACGCGGCGGCCTTGGTGTAGGTCAGGCACAGGATGTGCTGTGGCTCTACCCCGCCCAACAACAGGCGCGCCACCCGGTCGGTCAGAACGCGCGTCTTGCCCGATCCGGCGTTGGCCGACAGCCACGTGGATGCCACGGGGCTGGAGGCGCGGATTTGCCGTTCGGATGCGGGCGTCAGGGTCATTTTCCCACCTTTTCGGGCACGGCGCGGGCGGTCATGTCCCATTCGCCATGCCGCGACAAGTGATCATAGTCGCCGGGAAAGCGGTCTTCGAACACGGCGCGGCGGGCGGTATAGCCGGTGTCAGGCTGGGAATACCGCGTCATCAGGCGCATTAGACCTTCCCACACCTTTCCTGTGATTTCGGGTGTGATCAGGGTTTCCACGGTCTTTGCGTTGGTCCCAAGGCCGACATAAGTGATCTGTGCGACCGACGCCCCTTCCAACCCCTTGAACCCGTCGCGTTCCGCCATGGCGGCAGCCAGCAATAACTGTTTGTCAAACTGCGCTTGCTGCTTTTCGCTGGGCGGCGTGCCGGTCTTGTAATCCATGATGTGCAGGCGGCCGTCCGGCAACATGTCGATCCGGTCGGGCGTGCCGAACAGCGCGAAATCCAACGGCGCAAGTGCGACGCGACCCTGTTCTTCCAGCACCACGGGCGTGCCGCCAAGTTTGCCTTCGGTGGTCAGGAAAAAGTCGGCGGCGCGGTCCATCCGGGCCAGCCACAACGCGCGGGCGGCGGGCCATGGCGTTTCGTCGTGCAGCACTTGGCTGGCGGTTTGCAGCAGGCGCAGGCGGGCGGCGGTGCGGTCTTCGCCTTCGGGGCGCTCTTTGACAAAGCGTTCAAGGATCAGGTGCAAGATCTGCCCACGCAACCGTGCATCCGGGGCATGGCGCAACGGATCAAGCTTTTTCAGCCGCAGGATATAGCGCGCATAGATCGCATAGGGGTCACGGATCAACGTGGCAATCCGGGTCAAGGACAGCGCCTTTGGCCGCGCCTCGACCGGGGGGCAGGGGGCGGGGCGATGGGCGGGCGGCAGATTCCGTTCGGGCTGTTCCAGCGCCACGGCCATGGCCAGCCAAACGCGCCCCCGCCCCCGCATCGCGCGCAGGGCCTGTGGTCCCTGACGGGCGGGCAAGCCATCCATCAGGTTCATCAGGCGGTTCAGCCAGCGGGACGGCACGGTTTCCGCCTCGGCATCCCGGATGGCGCGGGTCAGCACGACAGTGGGGGCGGCGATGGCCTGCTGATAATCATGCGCGGACAGGCCGATCTGACGTTCTGGCAGCAACAGCCCTGCGTCCTTGCGCATCTTGCGGTTCAGCCACGGGTCGGGCGGGGGCAGTTTGGGCCATGTTCCATCGTTGAGCCCGCCAAGGATCACTAAGTCCGCGCCCTGCACCCGCGCCTCGAGTGTGCCCCAGATCATGATGCGGGGATGCGGGGTTATGGAATCCCGCACCTCGCCCCGGTTCAGGATGGCGTCGAACAGGTCGCGATAATCGGCGGGGGTCAGGTCGCCACCGCTGCCCGCCTCGGCCTGCAACTCGTCCATCGCGGCAAGGGCTGCGATCCCAGCCTCTTTGTCCCACAACCCGCCGGGACCACCGGCAAGGCGTTCGGCCAGCGTGCGATGGTGGGCGACGTGATCGGTCAACGCGCGGATGCCGATGCTGTCCAGCCCGTCCAGCGCGGCGGCCAAGGTTTGCGCCCATGGCAGAACGCCCGTTTCCTTCCTCGCACCTGCCCAAGCGATCAGATCGTGCCCGTTGGGAAAGGCAGGGCCAGTCCGGCGCAGTTTCAGTTCCAGTTCGCGGGTGAACAGCAGGTGATCCCCCCGACCCGGACTGGAAAAGGCAAGCGGGTGCTTCAACAGCGTCAGCAGCGCGTCGGCGGTCAATTTGCGCCCGAACAGCCCCGCAACATGGCGCAGGAACCGCCCGGGCGCCGACAGGGCCAGCGGTCGACCGGCGCTGTCATCCGGCAGAATGCCCCACCGATCCAGCGCCGCCGTCACCTGCCGGGTCAGGTTCCGGTCGGGGGTGATCAGGGCCGCGGTCTGACCATCCTCGGCCGCACGGCGCAGGATCAGGGCAATCGCCAGCGCCTCGGACCGGGGGCTTTGCGCCTCGATCAGGGTCATGCCGTCGGTGGCGGTGATTAGGTCGGGCAGGGTTTGCCCTTCGGTCAACCATTGGTCGGTCACCGGGGCAGGGCGCATGGACAGCGAAATCAGCTTGTTCCGCGCGACCGACGGCGGCACCGCATCATGCCACAGCCGCACATCGGCGGGAGTGGCGTCCAGCAACGTCAGCAGACGACGAAACCGGTATTGCGGATGATCCTCGGCGGTCATCGCATCGTCAAGGCGGTCCCAGGCCGAAACCGGCATGTCGAAATCATACCCCGGCAGGACCAGTGCCCCCTGCGGCAGACGTGCCACCGCCGCCATCAGTTGAGCCGTCGTCCCGCGCGATCCGGTTGATCCGGCCACGATCACCGGGCCCTGCGGTGGGGACGTGTCCCAGACCGACACCAGCCGTTCCACCACCATCCTTTGCCGCGCGCCGGAATCTGGGGCGAGGCCAGAAAAGTAAGGCGTGACAATGTCCAGAAACACCTTGGTCCGCGCCCAATGGGCTGAATGGTCGGACACATCCAGATTGGCCACTGCTTGCGGTGACACGCCTTCGATCTGCATTTCTTCCATCAGCGTGGCAAGGCTGTCGGCCAGATCGAACAGGGCCGCGCGCGGCGCAAGGTCGGGCTGACGGTCCAGTAACCGCGCCACCAGTTGCGTCAGCTCTAACCGTCGCCGCAGCGACGGCACGGCGGCGGGAATACCTGCCAGCGCCAGATCGGCGCTGATGTCGGTGACCAGTTTCAGCCGGGGCAAGATGGCGGCCCCTTCGGCGGTCATTATCGCGATGATCCGGCGGCGCATCCGCTGGGTGTTCAGATACAGCGTGACGCCTGCCATCGCCTCGGGCGGTTGTCCGGCCATGCGGGCGCGCAAGCCAGCGACGAGCGCGGCGGGAAAGTCGACACCGGGGGCAAGGGCGAAGATCGGGCTTTCAAACATTCAACATCGCCTCGGCCCGGGTGATGCCGTCGGGGGTGCCGACATCACACCAGTTGCCCTGATGGGTCAGGCCAAACAGCCGACCGTCGGAAATCATCCGGTCCCACAACAGGTTCAGCGAAAACACGGTGTCGGGAAACCCGGCCAGCCCATCGGTGCGGATGATCTGCGCACCCAGATAGGCCACACCCGGCGCGCCCTTGGCACGGGTCAGGCGGCCCGCAGCATCCATGACGAAATCGCTGCGCGCACCCATGCTGTCGGCAGGAAGCGTCAACAGCAGGCCGTCCATCCGGTCCGGGTCCCACGCCGCCAGCAGTTGGGCCAGTGGGTTCGCCCCTGTCCAGACGGCATCGGTGTTCAGCGTCAGCACCGGCCCATTCCCCAGCAACGGCAATGCCGCGCGCAAACCGCCCCCGGTCTCAAGAATCGGGTCTTCGCGGGACAGCGCCACATTGCGGCCCGCCAGATGTGCGGCCAGTTGGTCGGCGTGATAGTGCAGGTTCACGACGCGGGTGGGGATGTCCACCGCATCGGCAAGGTCAAGCGCGTGGTCGATCAGTGCCCGCCCGGCCACCGGGATCAGCGGCTTTGGCCGGTTGGCGGTCAGGGTGCCCATCCGTGTGCCGAAACCTGCGGCAAACAGCATCAGCGATCGGGGGTGGTGCCGCATTGCGCGCCTATCCTGTCCAGCACTTCGGGGGTCGGTTCGGGCAACAACCCATCGCAGATCGTGGCCAGCGGTGCCAGCGCGGGATGCGCCAGATTGCGCTGCAACTGCCCCCAGACGCGCGGGATCAGCGCAACATAGCCGGGCTTGCCGCCCCTGAGGCACAGGCGCGCAAAGATGCCAAGGATGCGCAACGCGCGCTGGGCCCCCAATGCGGCATAGGCCGCGTCGAAACCGGTGGCCCCGATGGCATCGGCAAAGCGGCGGATCATCGCGGCTTCGGTTTCCGCCGTCACATCACGGCGGGCGTCTTGCAGCAGCGACACAAGGTCGTAGCCGGGTTGCCCCATCTGCGCCAACTGAAAATCCAGCAGGCCAACGCGCCGTATCCCGTCCCGTTCGGGCAACCACAGCAGGTTTTCGGCGTGGTAATCCCGAAGGATCATCACCCGCGGCCCGTCGGCATGGCGCATCAAAAGGTCAGCCAGTGTGCCGCGAAAGGCCGATGTATCGACCGTCTTGCCCGTGGCGGCAAAGCTGTACCAGTCCGGCGCAAAACAGGCGGCATCGGCCCAGTCGGCGGCTGTCAGATCCGGCAGGCCCGGCGGGGCGGGGTGCGATTGGAGATGAACCAGAACGTCTGTTGCAGCGGCATACAGCGGCGGCTCTGACCCCGGATCGGCAGCGATCAGTCTGGCAAACAGCGCATCGCCCAGATCTTCCAGCAGCAGGAATCCGGCGTCAAAGTCGGCTGCCAACACGAGGGGCGGCGACAGGCCCAAGCCCGCCAGATGCGCCGCGATGGCGGCAAAGGTGGCGGGATCGTCCCCCTTGCCGGGGGGCGCATCCATCAGGACGGCAGTTTGCGCATCGCGCGTCAGCCGGTCATAGCTGCGGTCCGACGCGTCGCCTGCCAGAAAGCAACGGTCGGCATCGCCCCATCCGATGCGGGACAGAAAGGCCTGCGACAGCGCGTACCGGTCAGACATCGCGCGCCCAACCGGCAATGCCGGACAGCAGCGCGGGCGGGGCGGTGATCACCGCGCGGCGACCTTCGCCTTCGGTCGACAGGGTGATGCGGATGGCATCGGGGGGCAACAGGCTACCCATCCGGTCGGGCCATTCGATCAGGCAGATCGCGTGATCCAGCGCCTCGTCCAGACCCAGTTCCAACACCTCGTCCGGGTGGGACAGGCGATACAGATCGGCATGCCAAATTTCGATGTCGCCCTCGTCATAGGTTTGTACCAGCGTGAAGGTGGGTGACGGCACATCCTCCATCCGGCCAAGGCGGGCGCGGATGATGGCGCGGGCAAGGTGCGTTTTCCCCGCCCCGATCGGCCCATCCAGCAGCACACAGTCACCTGGGCCCAATCGGGCCGCCAGCCACGCGCCAAGGCGGGTCGTTGCATCGTCTGTCGGCAGGAATATGGAAACGGGTGTGGCGGTCATGGCCCAGAGTCTACCGCCAGCACCGCGCACCGCAAGGGATGGTCAGGCCGTCCGCACGTTTTCTGTCGCAGCCAGACGCGGGGCAGGGGCATCGGCGTCGGCAAGGCGAAATGCGGCAAGGGTCGCCCCACCGGACAGCGGCGCAAAGCGGCATCCAATCAGCCGCCCGTCGCCAAGGCGTGCCTCTGCCTCCCACGCGTCGCGGGTGCCAAGTGTTGCCACATACTCTTCAGCCAGCGCCCAGCACGGATTGGGCGAGGTGCGGTTGCGCCAATGGGCAGAGATGGCCAGAATTCCGCCGTCCCCCAGCGTTTCTTCGGGGTCATGCCCCCACAGGCTGGCATAAGCCGCATTCGACATGACAAGCTGCCCGGACGGCGAAAAGACGGCAATCCCTTCGTCCAGCGCGTCGATCACGGCCTGTCCCAGCTCCAGATCTGCGCGATAACGGCGGGTGCGGGACATCTCGGTCGAGATATCTTCGATCATCAGCGCCAGCGCGCCGTTCGGATGCGGGCGGGCGCTGACGCGGTAGGTCTGGCCTGCAGGCAAGCTCCAGGTTTCTTCGTAGAGGCCGTTGGCCGCGGCCTTTTCCATGCTGACGATCTGCCGTTGCCAGCCGCGATAATCCTTTGGTTCAGGGATCATGCTGCGGTCGCGCATCGCGTCCAGAAATGCCAGCAGCGCAGGCCGGCCAGACAGGAAATCGGCAGGCAGGCCGGTCAGATCCATCATCGCCGGGTTGAACAGTTGCAACAACCGCTGCCGGTCGAACACGGCCAGACCGATGGGCAGGTGGGCAAAGGTCTTGGCCAACGTCTGCATGAATTCGCGCAGCGCGTTTTCGGCCTGCACGGCGGAATCGGCTGGTACGGCGTACAAAAGCCGCCCCCCCAGCGCGCGCACGGTGGTCAGATCGAACCACGCCGATCCACCACCCGGAGTATCAAGCCGCTGCCTCTGTCCCAATGCACCCTGCGACGTGGCCGTCAGGTCAAACACGCGGGGCAGGGGCCAGGTCAAATCCTCTCCAACCGGGATAAGGGCGGTCGCGTGGTGCAGATAGGCCGCGTTCCCCCAGATCACCTGCCCGTCATTGCGTTCACGCCAGATCAGGACAGGTGCCTGCGCCACGGCCTGACGCAACCCTTCAAGTTCTTCGCCGTGGGCGGTGCGGGCCACAGGATCATCGGTGCGGCGGCCCTTTGCTTCGGGGTCGATCAAAGTCAGCCGCGTCAGCCCACCGCGCAATTCCGCCTGCAACAGCCGGGGTTGATCAACGCCTTCGATGGTGGACAGCGTAATCCGCCCATCGACGGGCAGCCGCAACAACCGCGCCTCGATGTCGGGAAAGCGCAATGACAGATAGGCGATCAGGCGTAGCCATGGGCCACCTTGAACCGGGCTTGCCGCCAGCAGCGCCCGCCCTTCGGGCGAGCAATCCAGCAAGACGTCGCCATCAAAGACGAATACGGGTTCGGTCCCGGCATCTTCGAACACCCGGCCACGGCGTCCCTGCGCCCGGGATGAGAAGAATACCATTCCCAAAATGCACAGGGATGCGGCCAGGCTGGATATCAGAAAGACTTTCGCACCAAGCCACCAATCCATCAAACGCGACCCAATTACCTTCAAACTTTCTCAACTGTGGACTGAGAAGGTTAACGACCCGTTAAGCGGACCACAAAGAATTAATCGGTTTGCGAGAAATTCCTGTCAGGTTTCGATCTGGCGGTTGTCGCCCAGCGGCAGGTCGGCGGGGGCGAGCAAATCCTTTGTGGACCACACCAGTTCGACCACGGCGCCGCAACGTTCGGGACGCTCGTCCGGGGTCAGAAACGGATCGGCGGCGTTGGCAAATGATAATTCGGCGCCGGTCCGTTCCAGCAGCGTCTTGGCGATGAAAAGACCCAGACCCATGCCTTCGTACTCGGGCCGCTTGGTCAGATCCTGCGCGGAACGGCGGCTGCGCACGAACGGATCGCCGATGCGCCCGATCACCCCGGTTGGATACCCGTCGCCATCGTCGACAATGCGGATGGTGACGCGCGTCGGCGTCCATTCGCCATCAATCCAGACGGTATGACGGGCAAAATCCACCGCGTTCTGGATCAGGTTCCGCAATCCGTGGATCACCTCGGGGCGGCGCAGGATGGTGGGCTGGCGGTCGCTGCCACCGGGGCCGGGCGCAAGGGTAAAGATCACCTCTTTCCCCCGCCCGATATGGGGTTCTGCCGCCTCTCGCAGGACGGCGGCGAATGGAGCCTGACGCAAGTGCATGTCGTCCTTGCCCGCCCGCCCCATGGATCGCAGGATATCGCGGCACCGGTCGGCCTGATCACGGATCAGTTTGGCGTCGTCCAACAGTTGCGGCCGGTCGGCCAACTCGTCCATCATTTCTGCGCTGACAAGTTTGATCGTCGCCAGTGGTGTGCCCAACTCGTGCGCAGCCGCTGCGACCACACCGCCAAGGTCTGTCAACTTCTGCTCGCGCGCGAGGGCCATCTGCGTGGCCAGCAGCGCATCCGACATAGACCGGTTTTCCGTGGCGATGCGGCGGGAATACATTCCCAGAAACACGATCCCGATCACGATGGACAGCCAAAAGCCGAACTCGAACATCAACGGCACCGACAGCATGGTTCCATCGGCCAGTTGCAGCGGCACGTTCACAAATCCGATCAGGCTGACGAACAGGATCGCCAGCGCGCCCAGAAACACCGTTGTGCGCAGTTCCAGCGCCGAGGCGGAAATGGTGACCGGTGCAAGGATCAGCAACGCAAAGGGGTTGGTCAGCCCGCCGGTCAGATACAAAAGGAACGACAGCTGCGACAGGTCGAACAGCAATGTCAGCATTGCTTCCAGTTCTGACAGGCGCTTGTTTTCCGGGAAAACAAAGATCGAAATCAGGTTGGCGATGATCGATGCACCCACGGCGAGGTAACACAGGCCCAAGGGCAGCTCGATCCCGACAACGCGGTCTGCCACGGTGATCGCCGCCAACTGGCCCGTGATCGCCATCCAGCGCAGCACAATCAGCGTCCGCAGACGGACCCAATCGCTGCGCGTTTCGTGGGAAAGCAGGCCGAAGCTGGGGGAAACCATTGGAAGTGCCGGCCCGATTGTTATCTTTGCCATTGTTATGCCGTGCTTCATCGCGGATCAATGCGGACAAACAGGCGCGGTGTGTGACAAAGGGGATCGTGATGACGCGGCTTTATGCAGGAATGGCAGCGGCGAGCGTGGTGGCACTTTTGGCGGGAAGTGCGGCCTATGTGCTGCTGAACCGGTCGTCTGACGTCTATGCCGACTGTCGTGGCGGGGCCGTCGGGGGCGGCGACATCGGCGGTGCCTTCACACTTGTGGATGAAACCGGCGCGACGGTTACGGATGCGGATGTGATTACCCGACCGTCCCTTGTCTACTTTGGATACACCTATTGCCCCGATGTCTGCCCGCTGGATATGGCCCGAAATGCCGAAGCTGTCGACATTCTGGAAGAAAAGGGTTTTGATGTGACCCCGGTTTTCATTTCCATCGACCCGGCCCGCGATACGCCAGAGGCGTTGGTTGATTTTACCGACAATCTGCATCCCCGCATGATCGGCCTGACCGGAACGCCGGAACAGGTCAAGGCGGCCTCGATGGCGTACAAGACCTATTTCAAAAAGCAGGAAGGCGACGACCCAGAGTTCTATTTGATGGATCATTCGACCTTTACGTATCTGGTCGTGCCGAAAGTCGGATTCCTGGATTTCTTCAAGCGCGACGATACGCCGGATCAGATGGCAGAACGTGTCGCCTGTTTCCTGTCAAAATGATGCAACCGGGCTATGTTTGACCAGATGGACAATAGGCCCTAGGCTTTACGAAATTACGGGGGACAGGACATGGCGGAAGACCGCAGCGCAGAACTTGGGCCGGATCGGTCATTGCTTTTGGTCGATGATGACGAACCGTTTGTGAAACGGCTTGCCCGGGCTATGGAAAAGCGCGGATTTATCCCCGAGACGGCCGAAAGTGTGGCCGCTGGCAAGGCGATTGCCCAAGCGCGCCCCCCCGCCTATGCGGTGGTCGATCTGCGGCTTGAGGATGGGAATGGCCTTGATGTGGTGGAAATGCTGCGCGAGCGGCGGCCCGATTGCAGGATTGTCGTTTTGACAGGATATGGGGCCATCGCGACAGCCGTGGCCGCAGTAAAGATCGGCGCGACGGATTATCTTTCAAAGCCTGCAGACGCAAATGATGTGACAAACGCACTATTGTCACGGACAGAAACCCTTCCGGCACCGCCTGAAAACCCAATGTCGGCGGATCGCGTCAGATGGGAACATATCCAGCGCGTTTATGAAATGTGCGACCGGAACGTTTCAGAAACTGCAAGACGGTTAAGTATGCATCGCCGCACACTTCAGCGTATCCTTGCCAAACGCAGCCCAAAGTGAACAATTCAGATTGAAGATTGGAAAATTCGGATTTAAATGCCTCATCACTCTTTTGAATGAGGTATGCTCGTGTCCGAAATCAATCTTAATTCGTTGTCTCTGAAAGAACTGAAAGACCTGCAAACGCAGGTTGGCCGCGCGATTTCTTCATTCGAAGACCGCAAGAAAAAAGAGGCATTGGCCGAGCTTGAAGACAAAGCCCGTTCCATGGGCTTTTCGCTGGCCGAACTGACCGGCACCACGGTAACGCGCAAGCGTGCCCCGGCGACGGCGAAATACGCCAATCCGGCCAATTCGTCGGACACATGGTCGGGTCGCGGGCGCAAGCCGCGTTGGTTTGAAGCTGCGATCAAATCCGGCAAGACGCCCGAAGACATGAGCATCTGACGCCGGGCTTGCCCTAGCGTGCGAAGGCGGCAAGCAGCTCTTGATGCCGCGCGACATAGTCCGCCCGCACCGTCGCGGGCGGACGCAAGCGTATTTCCAACCCGCGCAAAACAGCCTCGGTCGGGCGACCGAACAGCTTGTCCGCTTCGCTTTCAGTAAAGCCGGCAATTTGGACGGCCTCCAGCCAGGCAGACACCTTGTCAGCCAGTTTGATGGCCTTTTTGATCGGCACCGGCAGCACGGCGGGCAGGCCAAAGCGCAGATGCACCGCGGCTGTCAGGCGCAGGTCCATATCGCCATACCCTGGCCCGACCGCAGATTTTACCGGGCTGATCATGTCGCCGATCACATATTCCGGCGCATCATGCAAAAGCGCCGCCAGTTGCCACCGCGCCCCGATCCCGGGATTGCACCGGTCAAAGATCGCCTCGACCAGCAACGAATGTTCGGCCACCGAATAGGGCCAGTCGCCGCGCGTCTGCCCATTCCAACGGGCGACAAAGGCCAGACCGTGGCCGATATCTTCAATCTCGATATCCATGGGCGTGGGGTCAAGCAGGTCCAGCCTGCGACCTGAAAGCATCCTTTGCCAGGCGCGCGGTTGTTTCATGGGGGCCCCGTGTGATCAGCCCAATTCTATCTATCCCCTCGTTGCATTGTCGAGAGGCCGCTCTCATGCTATTTCGCCACCCAATTGCAGGATCAAGGAGTGCGGCGCATGCCGAAGGATTACATCGTCAAGGATATCGCGCTGGCCGATTACGGGCGCAAGGAACTTACCATTGCCGAAACCGAAATGCCGGGCCTGATGGCCCTGCGCGAAGAATTTGGCACGGCCCAACCCCTGAAGGGCGCGCGGATCGCCGGTTCCTTGCACATGACGATCCAGACCGGCGTGCTGATCGAAACGCTTGTGGCGCTGGGTGCCGATGTGCGCTGGGCTTCCTGCAACATCTTTTCGACACAGGATCACGCAGCTGCGGCAATCGCGAAATCCGGCGTTCCCGTCTTTGCCATCAAGGGCGAAACGCTAGAGGATTACTGGGACTACACCGACCGCATCTTTCAGTTCGGCGGCCCGGACAAGGCGGGTGTCGGCACCTGCAACATGATCCTGGACGATGGCGGCGACGCCACGCTGTACATCCTGATGGGCGCGCGGGTCGAGGCGGGCGAAACCGATCTGATCGCCGTGCCGACCAGCGATGAAGAGGTGTGCCTGTTTAACCAGATCAGAAAACGCCTTGCCGCCAGCCCCGGTTGGTTCACCGCACAGCGCGCCGCGATCAAGGGCGTGTCCGAAGAAACAACGACCGGCGTTCACCGCCTGTACGATCTGCACAAGAAAGGTCAGCTTCCCTTTCCGGCCATCAACGTCAATGACAGCGTGACCAAATCAAAGTTCGACAACAAATACGGCTGCAAGGAATCGCTGGTCGACGGCATCCGCCGCGCCACTGACACCATGATGGCGGGCAAAGTTGCCGTCGTCTGCGGCTATGGCGACGTCGGCAAAGGGTCGGCTGCATCTCTGCGCGGCGCTGGCGCGCGCGTAAAGGTGACAGAAGTTGATCCGATCTGCGCGCTGCAGGCCGCGATGGACGGGTTCGAAGTCACCTTGTTGGAGGACGAGGTTGCTTCGGCCGATATCTTCATCACCACCACCGGCAACAAGGACGTGATCCGCATCGAGCATATCCGCGAGATGAAGGACATGGCCATTGTCGGGAACATCGGCCACTTCGACAACGAAATTCAGGTCGCCGCCCTGCGCAACCACAAATGGACGAACATCAAGGAACAGGTGGACATGATCGAAATGCCGTCAGGCAATCGCATCATCCTGCTGTCCGAAGGGCGCTTGCTGAACCTTGGCAACGCCACCGGGCATCCGTCGTTTGTAATGTCGGCCAGCTTTACCAATCAGGTGCTGGCGCAGATCGAGTTGTGGACCAAGGGCGCCGACTATGCCCCCGGCGTCTATATCCTGCCCAAGGCGCTGGATGAAAAGGTGGCCCGCCTGCACCTGAAGAAGATCGGTGTCAAACTGACCGAGTTGCGTCGTGATCAGGCCGACTACATCGGCGTCAAGGTCGAAGGCCCGTTCAAGTCGGACCATTACCGCTACTGATCCAGTCACGCTTCGCGAATGGCCCGGTTCCCACAGGGGATCGGGCCTTTTTTCATGCCGTCACATTCTGCTTTGTCCGCTTCGCTGTCTGTCCTACCCTTTCGCGGGTCAGGCGACACAGAAGTCGCCTGCTTGTTTTCAAAGGGAGTGACTTCTTCATGAGCAAGAGAGACGAGCTTATCGCCAAGTATGCCGCAGACCTGAAGGCCAAGTGCAAGATCAATCCTGACATGGATCTGCTGACCAAGGTCACCATCGGCTGCGGTCCTGCAATCTATAGCGCTGACAGCGAAACGGTTGCCGGCTCTGACGAGTCTGAACTTGAGACGGTGCGCAAGAATTTTCTGATCAAGAAGCTGGGTCTGGCCGACGGGCCAAAGCTGATGGAGGCGATCAATGCCGTCATCGACACCTATGGCCGGTCCGAGCGGAACAAGTATCGCGCGGTCGTCTATTACATGCTGGTCAAGCATTTCGGCAAAGAAGCGGTCTACGCCTGACAGAACCCACGCGCCCGGCCCTTTTAGGGTCGGGCGTATTTGCCTCTAATCCTACGGGCTTGGCGTTTGGCAGGGTGAGGCGAGTCTGTTAGGTTGATCACACAGGGCAAAACGCCCGGGACCTTTTATCAGAACACGTGCGCAACTGGGGAGCGCGTGGGGTGGATGGGGGGTTCCGATGGGGTCGGGGCCCCCCATTTCAATCACAGCCAGCCCAGAATTGCGCCGATGATGGTGCAGCCGATCACCGCATAGCCCCCGTCAATCAACGTCAGCGTCGCCGGACGGCCCGAGTAGGCATAGTTGATGACGATCCACGGCAGCGCAATGAATGCACCTAGGCGGAAACCTGCGGTCAGCCCCGCGCCCGTCGTTGTGACCGATGCGCCAAAAACGTGCCGCATCGCCCCTGCGACAACCACCATCGCAATGGCCGACAGGATGAAAGGCACCACGCTTTTGTTCACCGGCTTGCCATCTGGTCCACATTCGACACCCGCCGCCCGCATCCAGGGTTGGGCCAATGTCATGTACCAGACTGCCCCAAAGGCATAGGCGGCCACAGCCGCAACGATTACCGAAATCGCTTCCATCATTTCCCTTCCCTCGTTGGCCCGGCGTTTGTGCCGGTTTCGGGACAGGATGCCGATGGATTGCCTAGCCGTCCAGTCCGCCCATCTGACAGACGATCCGCCACTCCGCCGGGGTGACCGGTTGAACGGACAGCCGCGTGTTGTTGACCAGCGCCATGTCTTCCAACCCCTTCTGCACCTTGCACGCATCCAGCGTCACTGGTTTCGGCAGGGGTTTGACCGCCTTGACCCACACGCAATCCCAACGGGGATCATCGGTCGTGCTGTCTGGCGCGCTGGTGCGGATCACCTCGACGATGCCGACAACCTCTTTTCCGACGTTGGAGTGATAGAAGAACCCCAGATCACCGATCTGCATCGCCCGCATGTTGTTGCGCGCCTGATAATTGCGCACACCGTGCCATTCTTCGCCCTCGTCACCCTTGGCAACCTGATGGGTCCAGCCCCAGGTGTCCGGTTCGGATTTGAAAAGCCAATAGGCCATCACCCGACCACCTTTTTCCATTCCGTGATCCGAACGTCCGAGAAGAGCCCCGCCTTGGCATAAGGATCGTTCGCGGCCCAGGTCTTGGCAGCGTCCAGCGTATCAACCTCGATCACGATCAGCGACCCGGTCATTTGCCCGTCCGACAGGAACGGCCCCGCCATTTCGACCACGCCGGTTGCGGCAATGTAGGCAAGGTGGTCAGCCCGATTGTCGAGCCGGGTTTGCAGATGTCCGGGCTTGTCGGTGCAGATCAACGCAACGCGCATCGTTCACTCCTGTTTCAAAGGGCGGGAAAGTAGGGTCTGGACCGCCTGAGCCAAAGCGATTTTACCGTCGATCAAGGCCGCGACCATTGTGGTGATCGGCAGATCGACCAACAGTTTTTTGGCCATGTCAGAGACTGCTTTTGCCGTGGCAGCCCCTTCGACGGTCACCGTCGGATCAAAGCCCTGCCCCGATCCCAGCGCGCAGCCGTAGCGAAAGTTGCGGGATTGGTCCGACGTGCAGGTCAGAACCAGATCACCAAAGCCGGACAGCCCGGCCATCGTTTCGGCCTTGGCCCCCAGCGTCAGCGCCAGCCGCACCATTTCGGCATAGCCGCGCGTCATCAGGGCGGCGCGTGCTGAATCGCCCAGACCCGCGCCGATGACAACGCCCGCCGCAATGGCGATGACGTTTTTCAGAGCCCCACCCAATTCAGCGCCCACCACATCGGTTGACCGATACAACCGCAGCGTTGGTGTGGACAGTAGGTGTTGCAACGCCTCGGCATCTTCACCGGCCAGCGTCAGCGCTGTTGGCAAACCGCGGGCGATGTCAGCGGCAAAGCTGGGTCCGGTCAGGATCGCTGTGGGCGAACCGGGGCAGGCCGCCCTTATCAACGCGGTTGGACCCTGCAAAGTCGTAAGGTCGATGCCTTTGCAGCAGGCGACCAGATCACGCCCATTCAGAACCGTGCCATCAACACCAAGAAACCCACGCAGGGACTGCATCGGCAGCGACAAAAGCACAGCATCCGCCCGGACAAGATCGCCGATTTCGGCCGTAACAGTGACGTTTTCGGGCAAAAGCACGCCCCGCAAACGTGCGTCGTTCCGGCGGGTGTTGCGCATGGTTTCGACATGTGCCGCGTCACGCGCCCACAAGGTTACAGGGCGGCCTTCGCGGCTCAGTGCGACGGCCAGTGCCGTACCGAACGCCCCTGCGCCGACGATGCCGATCATGCCTTGGCCCCCTTTTTCCCCGAACCGATCAAGGCGGGGGCGGTCGCGTCCAGCGGCCAGCGGGGCCGTGCAAGCAGATCCATCCCGTCGCGCGCGCCATTGCGATAGCGCTCGATCCCCGCCCAGGCGATCATCGCAGCGTTGTCGGTGCACAACCGCAAGGGCGGGGCAAGGAAACGCACGCCTGCGGTGTGACAAACAGTCTCTAACACGGCCCGTATCAACGTATTTGCCGCCACGCCCCCCGCCACGGCCAGGGCAGGTTCGGCAGGTTCGGCGTCCAGATAAACCGCAAGCGCACGGCGGGTCTTTTCCGCCAGCACGTCCGCGACCGCCAGTTGAAACCCGGCACACAGGTCGGCGCGATCCTGCTGTGTCAGGCCGCCTGCAGCCGCCATGGCCGCATCGCGCGCGCGCAGCAGCGCGGTTTTCAACCCCGAAAAGGACATGTCGCACCCGGGCCGATCCAGCAAGGGGCGCGGAAACGCAAAGCGTTTGGGATTTCCAAGGCGCGCCTCAACCTCGACCGCCGGGCCGCCGGGTTGGGGCAGGCCCAGCAGTTTCGCTGTTTTGTCGAACGCCTCGCCGGGGGCATCGTCGATTGTGCCGCCCAGACGCTCAAAATCATCCACCCCGTGCGCGATCAGAAACTGGCAATGTCCGCCCGACACCAACAGCATCAGATAGGGAAACGCCAGCCCATCGGTCAGGCGCGGCGTCAGCGCGTGGCCCGCAAGGTGGTTCACGCCCACCAGTGGCTTGCCGCTGCCGGCAGCCAGACCCTTGGCCAGCATCACCCCCGACAAAACGCCCCCGATCAGCCCCGGCCCGGCCGTGACCGCGATGCCGTCAATGTCACGCAAGCCGATCCCCGCCGTAGCAAGCGCCTGTTCCACACAACCGTCCAGCCGTTCGGCATGGGCGCGGGCGGCGATTTCAGGGACAACACCGCCAAAGGCCGCGTGCAGCGACGTCTGGCCTTCGACGACTGAGGACAGGATTTCCGCCGCCTGCCCCGGCGTATGGCGCACGACGGCAGCGGCGCTGTCATCGCAACTGCTTTCGATGCCAAGGAAGGTAAGCGTCGTCATGGGCCGCCGATGGACAGAAGGGTCACCCGCAGGTAACACCGGAAACATGGCCAGACAATCCCGCCCTACGGTTCTGTTGACCCGCCCCTTGGCGCAGGGCGCGCGCTTCGCCGCCGCAGTGGCGCAGCGGTTTCCAGACCTGCCGATCGTGTCTGCGCCCCTCCTTGCCCCGGTCTTTCTGTCGCCCCCCTTGCCGCCGGTCGAATTTGCCGGGCTTATCCTGACATCCGAGACGGGGACCCAGGGCGCCCGGCGGTTCCTTGCCGATGGCGTCGCCTTGCCCAAACGGGCGTGGTGCGTGGGCGACCAGACCGCCGCCGCCGCCACTGCCGCCGGATTTGACGCTGAATCCGCAAGGGGCGATGCCGCTGCCCTGGTGGCGTTGATCAAGGTGCAAAAGGCCCGCCCGCCCTTGTTGCATCTGCGCGGGCGTGACAGCCGGGGGGATATTGCCGACACTCTTAATTCTGCTGGAATAGAGACGCATTCGGCCATCGTCTATGCACAGGAACCCTGTGACCTGACCCCGCAGGCGCAGGCAATTCTGGCAGGTGACGCCCCCGTCATCGTGCCGCTTTTTTCCCCCCGGACCGCTGCGCTTTTTGCCGCAGTGCCGGATCTGAACGCCCCGCTGTGGGTTGTTGCCCTAAGCCCCACCGTGGCGCAGGCATTGGCAAACCTGCCTGTCGCGCGTCTTGTCACGGCGACGAAACCCGATGCGGCAGCGATGATCACGGCAATGGCCACCTTCTTTCCGACCAACGCTTGAACCGCCCGGGGGCGGGGGATTAGGTTAAACCAAATCCGGGTCTTTTGCCCCGGCAGCAAAGGGACTTTGGGATGGCGGATAACGACACGACAACAGCCGACACCAACGCCGATGTCATGGCCGTGGTCGAAGCAACCGATCCCGTCGCCCTGCAAGAGCCGCAGCCTGTGGTTGAACCGGACCCTGTCCCGCCCATGCCGCCTGCGCCGAAACCGGCAAAGCGGCGTGGTGTCTTTGGTCCCTTGGTGCTGGGCGGTGCGCTGGCGGCTGGCGCAGGATTCGCTGTGGCGCAGTTCGTGCCGGACGTCTGGCCCGTTGCCGGAACGGCGGCGCTGCAATCGGAACTGGCCGCACAGGCCAACGAAACCGCCGCTCTGCGGGCCGAGGTTGCACAGCTGTCTGCAGCGCTTGCCGAAGCAACCGCCCCCGATGCCGCACTGGCCGACCGTGTCGCCGCAGTGGAAGGGACATTGTCCAATCTGCCCGGCACAGGTGATCTGGATCAACGTCTGGCGGCGGTGGAATCCCGTCTTGCCTCGTTTGCGGAATTGCCCGCCGACGGGGCTGCCTCATCCGTGGCGCTGACCGCAGAACTGCAATCCTTGCGGGCAGAGGTTGATGCCCTGAAAGGGTCAGGGGCCACCCTGTCCGCCGACATCAAGGCCGCCGCCGATGCGGCAGAGGCGCGACTGGCCGAAGCGCAGGCCCAAGCCGAAACCCTGCGCGCCGAGGCCGAAGCATCGACGGCATCCGCCCTGCGCCGCGCTGCCCTTGGCCGCGTTCAGGCCGCGTTGGAAACGGGCGCACCTTTTGCGGCGGCGCTGGCCGACCTGAATACCGAAATCCCCGCCGTTCTGGCCGAAGGCGCAGAAACTGGCGTTCCCAGCCTGACCGCTCTGCAAGACAGTTTTCCCGACGCGGCCCGCGCCGCACTGGAGGCGTCTTTGCGCGCCAACATGGGCGAAGGCTGGGCAGACAGGGTGACGGCGTTTCTGCGCAGCCAGACCGGGGCGCGGTCATTGACGCCGCGCGACGGCACCGACCCGGACGCTGTGCTGTCCCGGGCCGAGGCGGCGCTGCACGACGGACGCCTGCCCGAGGTGTTGACCGAATTGCAGGCTTTGCCGCCCGAAGGTTTGGCGGCAATGGAAGACTGGATCGCCACCGCCAATCTGCGTGTTACGGCGCTGGACGCTGTGAACGCGCTGTCTGCGGCGCTGGAATGAGGAACGCGCGATGATCTGGTCCCTGACAAAGGTTCTGCTGTTTGTTGCCGTCATCGCCGCGCTGACCTTCGGCGCGGGCGTGCTGCTGGATACAGGTGGCGGAATTCGCGTGGCCGTCGCAGGCTATGAATTTACGCTTGGCCCGTTGCAGGCGGTGATCGTCACCTTGGTCATCCTGTTCGCGCTGTGGCTGTTAATGAAGGTGATCGGCCTGCTGGTCGCCGTCTTTCGCTTTTTGAACGGGGATGAGACGGCTATTTCACGCTATTTCGACCGCAATCGCGAACGAAAGGGCTATCAGGCGCTGTCCGAAGGGATTCTGGCCCTTGCTGCTGGTGAAGGGCGCCTTGCCCTGTCGCGTGCGCAAAAGGCCGAACGATATCTGGACCGGCCCGAAATCACGACGCTGCTGATCGCGCAGGCCGCCGAAACCGTGGGCGATACCCGCCGCGCGACGCTGGCCTACAAGGAATTGCTGACCGATCAACGCACCCGGTTTGTCGGCATCCGTGGCCTGATGAAGCAAAAGCTGGCCGAAGGGGATACAGAAACCGCGCTGAAGCTGGCCGAAAAGGCCTTTGCGATGAAGCCGAAACACGCCGATACGCAGGATATCCTGTTGAAATTGCAGTCCGAACACCGAGATTGGCACGGTGCGCGCAACACGCTGGGGGCCAAGCTGAAGGCCGGTGCCCTGCCGAAAGAGGTGTACCGCCGCCGCGATGCCGTCCTTGCCCTGCAAGAAGCGCGCAGCGTGATGGACGACGATGCCAGCATCGAATCCCGCGAAGCCGCGATCGAGGCGAACAAGCTGTCCCCCGACCTGATCCCCGCCGCTGCCATGGCCGCGCGCAGCTATATCGCCAAGGGCGATCGCAAGAATGCGACGCGAGTCTTGAAAAAGGCGTGGGATGCCAAACCTCACCCCGACCTTGCCGCCGCCTTTGCCGAGATCGAGCCGGACGAAACTGCCGCCGCTCGGTTGAAACGGTTCAAGACGCTGACGGCGAACCACCCAGACCATGATGAAACGCGGATGGTGATGGCCGAACTTGCCATGACCGCCGAAGATTTCCCTGCCGCCCGTCGCGCCTTGGGCGATCTGCCGGAACGCCATCCGACACAGCGGTCCCTGGCGATCATGGCGGCGGTTGAGCGGGGCGAAGGGGCGGATGAAGACGTCGTGCGCGGCTGGCTGGCCAAGGCGCTGACCGCGCCACGTGGCCCGCAGTGGTGCTGCGACAAATGTCAGGCGATCCACGCCCACTGGACGCCAATCTGCGACAACTGCGGCGGATTCGATACGCTGTCCTGGCGAGAGCCTGCCGAAAGCAGCGGCACAAGCACGACCGGGGCAGAACTTCTGCCGCTTCTGGTGGCCCGACCGGCCCCGGAACCCGCACCCGAACCGGAGCCAGACGTGATCGACGTCGAAGCCATCGTCCGGGGCGCAAATTAGGGCTACACACGCGCCGCGCAGGATGCTAAAGCCCCGCGCAACGCCGCACTAGCTCAGTTGGTAGAGCACATCATTCGTAATGATGGGGTCGGGGGTTCGAATCCCTCGTGCGGCACCATTTCCTTGATGCTTAGTAGCCTTTCACCACCTCGGCGGTGGTCTGGCGAACTGCGGCCACCTGGCCTGCGATGGCGGTTGCGAAGATCCGGGCATCGGTCAGCAGGGACGCGAAATCATAGCCTTGCGCGAACATGCGGCGGATCATTTCGGGTGATCCGGTGTGCACGCCCGCGATACGGCCCGCGGCCTTGGCGCGGGCGGCGATGAGGGTGATCGCCTCCAACACTTCGGGCGCGGTGGGGTCGAGTGTGGGTTCATACCCCAGCGACAGGCCCAGATCAGAGGGGCCGACATAGACCCCGTCAATCCCTTCCACAGCAAGGATACCGTCCAGATTGCCCAACGCCTCGCGCGTTTCGATCATGGCAAGGACCAGAACGGCGGTGTTGGCGGTTTTCACATATCCCGCCCCGTGCACAAGATTGGCGCGGGTGGGGCCGAAGGACCGCCCCCCCATCGGCGCATAGCGGGCCGACTGCACCAGACGGCGCGCATCTTCGACGGTGTTGACCATCGGGCAGATCACCCCCGCAAATCCGGCATCGAGACATTTCATCACGATCCCCGGTTCGTTCCACGGCACGCGGACCAGAACGGGGGCGGGCAGACCTTGCAGGACTTGCAGCATGGTCAGCGCCATCTGGTAATCCATCAGCCCATGCTGAAGATCGACCGTCATCAGATCAAAGCCCTGCCTTCCCATGATTTCGGCGGTCACGGGCGACGGCAGCGCGCACCAGCCGTTGACGGATTTCTGTCCTGCGGCAAAACGGGCAAGGATGTCGGGGGTCATGGGTGCGTCCTATTCGGGTTGATGCAGCCAGTCTGACAGATGGGTCAGTGTGGCGACAGGGTTTTCCAAGGGTGGCAGGTGGGCCGCATGGGGCACAATTGCCAGCCGCGATTGCGGCATAAGGGCGTGCATCTGATCATGCCTGTCGCGCGGACACAGGCGGTCAGACGCGCCCATCAGCACCAGCGCCGGACCCCTGAACGCGGCCAGCGTGGCACATTGATCGGGGCGGTCCCGCAGCGCACAGGATTGCCGCGCAAAGACGTCCGGGCCGAGGTCAAGCGCCATGTCCATGCACAGATCAAGGATCGGCTGCTTGTTCGGGCCGGGGGCCAGATAGTTCGGCTTCATCTCGTCCCGCAGCACGGCATCCAGACCACCCGCAAGGGCGCGCGCAATCTGTGGGGCGCGGCGGGCCTGTGCTTCGGCGGTTTCGGCGCGGGGGTTGGTATCCAGCAGGGCAAGACGCGCCACGCGGTCGGGGGCCTGACGCAGGATTTCCATCGCGATGATGCCCCCCATCGACAGGCCCGCCAATGCAAAGCGGGTGGGCGCGTCGTGCAGGATTGCGGCGGCCATGTCCTGAACGGTTTCGCCCGCCACGGGCAGCGCGTGGTGAACATCCGGCGACAGCCGCGCGGGAAGGTCGCCCCACATCCGCGCGTTACACATCATGCCGGGGACCAGCAGCAGCGGGGTCATTTCACCCGCCGCGCGCCTTCTTTCAGCGTGGCAAGCTTGGCCCATGCGATTTCGGGGTCTACCGCACCAAAGCCCGCAAAGGTGCCAAAGCCGCAATCCGATCCGGCAATCACACGATCCCGCCCCAGAATATTGGTGAACCGTTCCAACCGTTGCGCCACAAGATCGGGATGCTCGACAAAGTTCGTCGTTGTATCGACTGCGCCGGGGATCAGAACTTTGTCCTGCGGAATCTCGCGCGCGCGGTCGCGGAACACCGTCCATTCATGGCCGTGCCGGGGATTGGCGGTTTCAAACAGGATATAAGTGGCGGGCACCCGCATCAGCAGCGGAAAGACCTTTGCCATGTCGATGTCACAGACATGCGGCCCTTCGTAATTTCCCCAGCAGATGTGCAGGCGGATGCGGTCCCTTGGCAGCCCTTCCAGCGCGTGTTCCAACGCCTCGACATGGGTCGCTGCGATCTTCAAGAAGGCGTCGTCGGACAGATCGGCGAACAGCATGTGTCGTGACAGCGCCAGATCGGGGCAGTCCAGTTGCAGGTCCAGCCCGGCATCAAGGATGGTGCGGTATTCATCGTGCATCGCATTCGCCAACGCCTCCAGATACGCCTCGCGGGTTGGATAATGCGCGTTTTGCAGGAACAGGGCGATCACCCCCGGCGATGCCGCGTTCATGAAGCCGCGAGAAACGCCGTGGGTGGCCATCGCCGCCGTCAGATTGGCGATGTCCTTCTGCAACTCTCCCTGCCCTTTGCTGGCAACGGGGCCCACGCACTGCGGGCGCGCATATTGCGGAGAGCCGCCTTCGCGGGCCAGCCGATCCAGAAAGGACGGAAACAGCTTCAGATCGGCCGGCGCGTTGCGGGGGCTGTCGCCATCAAACCCGGTGTAGCGGTCTTTGACATAGGTGGCGTAGCTGATCTTTGACGCCTCACCGTCCGAGACGATATCGATTCCCGCCGCCTTTTGGCGACGGACGTTTTCCAACACCGCCGCTGTCATGCAGGCATCAAAGGAGGCGGGGTCGAAGGGTTGACCCTTTTCGCGGGCAAACAGGAGATCCACCACCTGTTGGGGGCGGGGAAGCGAACCGACATGCGTGGCAAGCAGGGTCATATCCAAATCCTACAGCAAGCGGCCAGTGTGCCCGGCAGGATCAGACGTGCTGATGACCCGGTAGAGCGACGATTCACCCGTCATCGACGGCGCAAGGCTGTGCGACAGGCCGGGCGGAATCGCGGCGGTATCACCGGGGTTCAGCGTTGTGGTGCCGCCATCCCACGTCAGCCGCCAATGCCCGCGCATCGGCATAAGAACCTCGTGCCGGTCAAGGGTATAGGGCGTGTCGGCGATCGAGTTGCGCGACAGAAGTTCAACCTCAAAGCCGGGACGGTCGCGCAGCTTGCCGTGTTCGCCAATCACCTTGGCGGGCTGGTGATCCGACAGCGCCATCAAATCCCAATAGCGGGCAACGCAATTCGGGATCACCTCGGCGGTTGTGGGTTCGGGAAAGGCTTTCAGTTCATCGTCCGTAAGCAATGGCATCGGTGTTACGCCTTCGGGCAGGGATTGGCCCTTTTTGGTGTCGTAAAGCCTGCCGTTCTTGCCCAAGATCAACCCGTAATCCTTGGCATCGGTGATTACCTGCGGCGCCCAGACCACGCCGCCCCCCGCATCGTCGCCCCCCAGAATGGCCATGATCATCCCGTAGTCGGTGCCGACATTTTCAAACGCGCGAAAGATGCCGGTAGGGATGTTGAAGATGTCGCCTTCTTCGGCAATGAACTCTCCCGCGGTGCCCCAGCGGCCCCAGAAAAACCGCCAGCGGCCTTTCAGCACAAAGAACACCTCGGCGGTGCGGTGGGTGTGCAGGCTGTTGCAGCACCCCGGCGGTTGCCCCGCAGCCCCAATGTTGAATCCGGGCGTATCAACGATATGCACATGCTGATCCGGGCTTTCCGAAACGCCGCCCCCAATGATGGTAAAGTTTTCCTTGCGGTCGGACCCCGGCGTGTGCGCGTCGATGAAGGCGGTCTTGCAGGGCCGCAGGTCACCGTAACGGACGATGCGGGTTTCCATTTCTTGCGGGGTCATATGGCACCTTTTGGGTTAGTCGGCGGTCCAGCCGCCATCGACGAGAAGGGATGTTCCGGTGATCAGGCTGCCTGCGTCGGACGCCAGCAACGCGACCGCGCCCATGACGTCGGTCACTTCGCCCACCCGGCCAAGCTTGATCTTTGAAGCGATCCACGCGGCGCGTTCAGGGTTGGCAAAGGTTGCAGCGGTCAGCGGGGTGCGAATGAACGTGGGGGCGATGGTGTTCACCCGGATGCCATGTGGCCCCCATTCAATCGCCATGGATTTGGTCATGCCTTCGACCGCGTGTTTTGTCGCCGCATAGACCGCGCGATCGATGCCGCCGACATGCGCCATCTGGCTGGTGATGTTGATCAGGCTGCCGGGCCTGCCCTCGGCCATCAGGCGGGCGGCGACGGCGCGGGTCAGAAAATAGGCGGCGCGAAAGTTAAGCCCGCTGGCAGCATCAAAATCGGCGGGGGTGGTGTCGGTGGCCGGGCTGTGCCGGGCAAGTCCGGCAGAATTCACCAGCACGTCAAAGACCGGAAGGGCATTCAGCACACCCTCGGTCGCCGTGACATCGGTGATGTCCAGCGGCAAGGCGTGGGCGGCAAACCCTTCGGCCCGCATCTCGGCCACCAGTGCGTTCAGTTCGGCGGCGCGACGTGCGCCAAGCCACACTTCGGCCCCCTGTTCGGCCAGGGCCACGGCGCAGGCCATCCCGATGCCGGACGAGGCCCCGACCACCAGCGCGCGGCGGCCATCCAGCCGGAACGACGGGGTGCGCGGCAGGGTCATTCCGCAGCCGCCCCGTAAGGCACGTTCTGCCCGCCATAGCGCCGCACGCGGATGTTGCACTGTTCGGCGTGCCCAACAAAGCCTTCCAGCATACACAGGCGTGAACCGTATGCGCCGATCATTGCGGCGGCCCCATCCGTGACAATGCGCTGATAGCTGTGGGTTTTCAGGAACTTGCCCACCCAAAGCCCGCCGGTATATCGCCCCGCCTTCTTCGTCGGCAGGGTGTGGTTGGTGCCAATCACCTTGTCACCATTGGCGACATTGGTGCGGGCCCCCAGAAACAGCGCGCCGTAGGAGTGCATGTTTTCAAGGAACCAGTCGTCGCGGTCGGTCATCACCTGCACATGTTCGGAGGCGATGTCATTGGCTGTGGCCAACATTTCGTCATAGGTATCGCACAGGATCACCTCGCCGTAGTCGGCCCAACTGACGCCCGCCGTCGCCGCAGTGGGCAGGATTTTCAGCAGGCGGTCAATTTCGCGCAGCGTCGCCTGGGCCAGTTTGCGGGAATTGGTCAGAAGGACGGCGGGCGAATTATAGCCGTGTTCGGCCTGTCCCAGCAGATCGGTGGCGCACAGTTCGGCGTCGACAGTGTCATCGGCAATTACCATGGTTTCGGTCGGCCCGGCGAACAGATCAATGCCCACGCGGCCATAAAGCTGGCGCTTGGCTTCGGCGACAAAGGCGTTGCCGGGGCCGACCAGCATATCGACCGGCTTGATGGTTTCGGTGCCGATTGCCATGGCCCCGACGGCCTGCATACCGCCCAGAACGTAGATCTCGTGTGCACCGCCCATCGACATGGCCGCCACAATCGCGGGGTGCGGCTCGCCGTTCACCGGAGGGGCACTGGCGATGATGCGCGGCACGCCCGCCACCGAGGCGGTCAGCACCGACATATGGGCTGACGCGACCATGGGAAATTTGCCGCCCGGCACATAACAACCCACCGACTGAACCGGTATGTTGCGGTGACCAAGAAAGACGCCGGGCAGGGTTTCCACCTCGATATCGGTCATCGACGCGCGCTGCGCCTGCGCAAAACGGCGGATCTGGGTTTGCGCGAAACGGATATCCTCCATGTCGCGGGCTGCAACCTTTTGCATCGCCGCCTCGATTTCCGAAGCGGTCAGGCGAAAGGCTGGCGGGTCATAGCGGTCGAACTTTACCGACAGGTCGCGCACAGCCGCATCGCCGCGCCGGTCGATATCGGCCAGCACAGATTCGACCGTTGCGCGGGTTTTCGCATCATCGGCGGCCCGTTCCGCATCGGGTTTTCCGTGCTTCAGCCAGGTTACAGCCATGTCTTCCCCCGATATGAATACGTTTGCAATATGGATAAACCAAGGTTGCACTGGATGGCAAGAAGCTTGTTGGCACCCATCCGGATTCTTGACAGCGCGTTCCCGGTCAACCTATCCTATCTGAACAAAACCCCCATGTTTTCGGAGCCTTGACTGCAAACTGCGGCAAGGCCGGAAAGCAGGCTTTGCAATCGTATGCAGATATGGCTAAAAAGATGCCAAACGATGATTGGCCATATGGCCCGAAAGGAGCAAAGATGTCGAACCAGCCCGAAGCCTTTCCCAAAGCCAAGGTGACTTGGGTCAAATCCCCCACGCGCAACGCCGAAAGTGACAACAAGCCGGTTGCGGATCTGGTTGCGGGGATCCTGGCCGATGTAAAGGCGCGGGGCGATGCGGCGGTGCGGGACTATTCTGCACAGTTCGACAAATCGGATTTGCAAGCGTTCGAAGTGACGCAAGATCAACGCGATGCCGCCGTTGCCGCGCTTGATCCGCAAACCCGCAGCGACACGGAATTCGCCATCGCCAACGTCCGTCGCTTTGCCGAAGCGCAGCTTGCCACCATCCTGCCATTGGAGGTTGAACCTCTGCCTGGGGTGTTCATGGGGCATCGGGTCATTCCGATTGACCGCGTCGGGTGCTATGTGCCGGGCGGGCGCTTCCCGCTGTTGTCGGCACCCATCATGACCATCGTTCCGGCCAAGGTGGCGGGCGTGTCGGAAGTGATCGCCTGCCTGCCGCCGAACGCGCATCAGGCGATGGTGGCGGGGTGCCATCTGTCGGGCGCGGACAGGATTTTCCGCATCGGCGGCGCGCAGGCGATTGCCGCCATGGCCTTTGGCACTGAAACCGTGCCCGCTGTGATGAAGATCATGGGGCCCGGCAACGCCTTTGTGAACGAGGCGAAGCGGCAGGTGTTTGGCCCCGTGGGCATTGATCAACTGGCTGGACCGTCGGAAATCTACATCTTGGCCGACCACACCGGCGATGCCGAAATGATTGCCACCGATCTTTTGGCGCAGGCGGAACATGACGTGCGCACCCGCGTCGGCCTGATCACCACCCACCGCCCCTTGGCCGAAGCGGTCCTGGTCGAGGTGGAAAAGCAACTGAAGACCCTGTCCACCGCCCATGTCGCCGCCCCTGCCTGGGCCGATTATGGCGAAATCGCCGTCTGCGAAGATGAAGCGGCGATGATCGCCTATTCCGATTTCATCGCCGCCGAACATTTGCAGGTGCATACAAGCGACGCGCACGGCCTTGGCAAGAAGCTGCGCAATTACGGGTCGTTGTTCATCGGCGAACTGGCAAGCGTGGTCTATTCCGACAAATGCTCGGGCACCAACCACACCCTGCCAACCATGGCAGCGGGGCGTTATACCGGCGGGCTTTGGGTCGGGGCTTATGTCAAGATCGCCACGCATCAATGGCTAGAGCCAAATGGCGTCCTTCAGGTTGCCCCGCCCGCCGCCCGCCAGGCGGCAAGCGAGGGGTTGGAAGGCCATCGCCGCGCGGCCCAACTGCGGCTGGACAGGCTTCAGACGCGCTGACGCAGCGCCCCGTGGCGGCCAGCGGGGGTTTCACACCCCCGCACCCCCGTGGGATATTTGAGGGAAGAGGTAATCAGAAAAGCGGGCGCTGGGCGGAATGGTCTGTCGTCTGCTCGAACGCATGCCCGGCAGCGCAGATCAGGTCTTCATCCCCTATCCGCCCGATGATCTGCATCCCCAAGGGCAAACCGCCGTCAAACCCGATCGGCAGAGACAGAACCGGCTGGCCGGTCACGTTGAACGGGATCGTCCGCATCGGCGTCCAGACTGCCTTTGTCCCATCGAAGGCTGCAAACGGAAGGGCGGGGGTCAGGGTGGTCGCGGTGATCAGCAGATCAAACCCGTCCATCGCGGCAAGCATGGCGTTGCGCAACGCGGATTGGGCGATGCGGGCCTGTGCCACATCTTCGGCATCCAGCGCGGCCCCGAAGGCCAGACATTGCAGCACCGGGCGGCCATAGAACGCCTGCTTGTCGCGGATCAGATCGCGGTGTTGATCCAACGCCTCGGCATGCAGGATGATCGAACCTGCGGCCTCGTACGCGGCATAATTGGGCAGGGTGATGGGGGTGATGGTGGCCCCCAGCAAGGACAACTGGGCTGCGGCATCATCCATCGCGCGGATCAGGGCAGGTGTTGCCTGCGGATCATTGGCAAACCAATCGCGGGCATAGCCGATCCGCAGACCGCCCACACCGCGCCCCAGTTGCGAGGATGCAGCGCGCCAAAGTGCGGGGTTTGCGGTGATCGCATCAAGGATCAACGCGGCCTCGGCCACTGTCGCCGCCAACGGACCGACATGGTCAAGCGACGGCGACAAAGGGAAAGCGCCCCCGCGCGACACCCGATCATAACCTGGCTTCAGTCCGACGCAGCCGCAATAGGCGGCAGGGCTGCGGATCGAGCCGCCGGTATCGGTGCCAAGCGCGAACCGCACCAGCCCGCCCGCCACCGCCGCAGCAGAGCCTGATGACGACCCGCCGGTGATATGCGCCAGATTCCACGGATTGCGCGCAGGCGGATCGGGCAGGGCAAGGTCGGGACCGACCATGGCGAATTCGTAGGTCGCAACCTTGCCCAGCACCACCGCCCCATGCGCCCGCAGCAGCGCCACCGACGCGGCATCTGTCGGCGCAACCCGCCCTGCCAGAACGGCAGAACCGCTGGTGGCCGGCAGGTCTGCCACGTCGATCAGGTCTTTGACCAGAAACGGAATTCCGCACAACGGCCCGGTTTGCCCTGCGGCGCGCATCGCATCGGCGTGGTCCGCCTCGGCCAGCGCCTGCGGATTGAGGTGGGTGACGGCATGAAGGCTGTCGTTGCGCGCGGCCACCCGGTCCAGCGCGGCAATGGTCAGCGTGCGCGCGGTCAGGGTGCCCGCCTGCAATGCGGCGGCGGCGTCGGACAGCGACAGGTCGGCAGGGTCGGTCACGCTTGCGTTGCCAACCAGGCCTGCACCCGGGCCACTTCGCCGCGCAAATGTTGCGCGCCTGCCCAAGCCGCCGCAAAGGCGCGGTCGTCGAGTGTCAGGCCAAGTGCTGCCAGCCTTGCGGCGAAATCGGCCTTGGACATCATGCGTCCCCGATGCGGCGGGTGGATTTGCGGATCACCAGTTCGCCCGGCAGCACGACGCGGGACACCTTTGGCTGATCTGACGCGATCCATGTCATCAGCATGGTCACGGTTTCCTGCACCATCTGATCAACCCGCTGGCGATAGGTGGTCAGGTTATAGGCCAGCCACGCCGCAGGCGGCACGTCGTCAAACCCGACGACGGACACATCATCCGGCACCCGCAAGCCCAGTTCGAACCGCAGCACATCCATCACCGCAAAGGCCATGTGGTCATTGGCGACGAACACCGCATCCGGGCGGCGCGATGTGGCGAACAATTCACGCGCAGCGGCCTGCGCGGTGCGATAGTCGAAATTGCCATCGGCCCGCGCGAACAGGTCTTGTCCCGCCGCGGCCAGACCGGCGCGAAAACCCGCCTCACGGTCAATTTGCGTCGACGCGCCCGCGAAACCGGCAATATAGGCGATACGTTCGTGGCCCATCGCGCAAAGGTAATCAGCCAGCGCCTTGCCGCCTGCAAAGTTGTCAGAGGTGACCGACGACAGGTTCTTGTCTTCGTGCGCGCGGTTGAACAGAACCACTGGTATTCCGGTGGCCTGACAGCGCGCCGCCAGATCGGACGACATCGAAACCGATGCCATCACGATGCCGTCCACCTGATAATCCATGATTTCGCGCACGATCTTGTCGACGTTCACGGTAGACACCGGCGCCAGAAAGATCAGGACGTGATAGCCGACCTTTTGCAGTTCACCCGACAGGCGTTCCACCATCTCGGGGTAAAAGTAGTTCTCAAGATAGGCCACGACCAAACCGATGATCCGGCTTTTGCCCGATTTCAGCGACCGCGCCAGAACGTTGGGACGATAGCCAAGTTGCGCCGCCGCCGCGCGCACCTTTTCGGCGGTCTTTTGGCTGACGGACGATCCGGGGGTGAACACCCGACTGACCGCCGATTGGCTGACACCGGCAAGGGCCGCTACTTCCAACGAAGTCACTTTTTCATGGGCCACACAGAACACTCCCTGCTTTATCGCAGTTTTCTATCATGCGGTGGCGGCGGGCAAGCCCGTCATGCGACCAGCCTTGCGCCGCTGGACTGATCGAACAGGTGCACTGCTTGCAGAGGGACGCGGATCTGCAGCGGTGCGCCGATGTCGATGCGAAAATCCTTGGATGCCCGTATGGACACCAGTGCCTCACCGATCCGCACCGAAACCAAGGTGGCATCGCCCAACAACTCCATCGAATAGACCGGGGCGGCGATGTTGCCGCCGTCCGCCACCACGCTGGCATCTTCGGCCCGGAAACCCAGCGTCACCGGCCCATCGGCCGCAGCAAGACCTGCCACCTGCATCCCGTCGGCACCAAAAGTGCCTTGGGTGATCCGGCCCGCAATCAGGTTCATCGCCGGAGAGCCGATAAAGCTGGCGACAAATGCGTTTGCGGGGCGGTCGTAAATTTCGGTCGGGGTGCCGACCTGCTGCACCAGCCCGTGATTCATCACCACCACGCGGTCGGCCAGTGTCATCGCCTCGATCTGGTCGTGGGTGACATAGATCGTCGTGGTTTTCAGGGTGTGGTGCAGGTTCTTGATCTGCGCTCGGGTCGATACCCGCAGCTTGGCATCAAGGTTCGACAGCGGTTCGTCCATCAGAAAGGCGTTGGGTTCCCGCACGATGGCCCGGGCAAGGGCGACACGTTGGCGCTGCCCGCCGGACAGTGCGGCAGGTCGGCGGTCCAGCAGCGGCCCAAGTTCCACCATCTCGGCGGCGCGCTTGACGCAGGTGTCATGCTGATCGCGCGGCACGTTTCGCACACGCAGGGGAAAGCGGATGTTCTCGTAAACAGTCAGGTTCGGATATAGCCCATAGCTTTGGAACACCATCGAGATGTCGCGGTCCTTTGGCTCCAACCCGTTCACCATGCGGTCACCGATCCAGATTTCGCCCTCGGTCAGGTCTTCCAGCCCGGCGATCATCCGCATCGTGGTGGTTTTGCCGCAGCCCGACGGCCCCAGCAGCACCAGAAATTCGGCGTCTGCGATGTCAAGATTGAAGTTGTCGACCCCCACATACGAACCCCAGCGTTTGCAAACGTTGACAAGGCGGATTTGCGCCATGGATTACCCTTTCACAGCGCCGGCGGTCAGGCCGGAGACGATTTGCCGTTGGAAGAAAAGAACAAGGATGAACAATGGCACGGTGGCCGAAACCACAGCCGCCACGGCGAACATCACATTGCCTTCGTTCTGGATCGAGCCAAGGAAGCTGGCGATTTTCGGGATCATGGTCTGGTTGTCCTGGCTCAGCAGCATCGAGGTGACCGCAAAGTCATTGTAAGCCAGCAAAAAGCTGAACAGTCCGGTGGTGATCACCCCCGGCCACATCACCGGCATGATGACCATACGAAAAGCCTGAAACCGCGTGCAGCCATCGACCAACGCGCTTTCGTCCAGATCCTTGGGGATCGACAGAAAGAACGAATGCAGCATCCACAGCGTAAAGGGCTGATTGATCGCGACCAGCACGATGATCGTCGTGGGCAGCACCCCCCAGATGTTCAACTGAAAGAATGGCAGCAGATAACCCGACACCAGTGTGATGTGCGGCATGGCGCGAAATACCAGTGCGGCAATCAAAATCCAGAACGCATAGCGATGCCCGGACCTTGCCAGCGCATAGCCCCCCAGCGTCCCGACAAACAGCGAGATGCAGGTCACAGAGACGGTCACAATCAGCGTGTTGATGACTGGACGCCAGAATTCGTGGGTGATCCAGGCGCCGCGATAGCCGTCCAGCGTAAACGCCCCGCCGGTTTGTGCCCGCGTGCGCACACCTTCGATGGTGTACCACCAGCTCTCGCGCGAGAAAAAGTCAGCCTCGACCTTGAAGCTGCCCCAGACGGTCCAGGCAAACGGAAAGATCGCAGCCAATAGCCACAGGCCCAGAAACAGGGTTGTCAGGCTGCGCAGGCCCAAAGGGTGACGGTTCACCATCTTACACCGCCTTCCGGTTGAAATCGCGCCATGTGCGGATCAGCACCGGGGCCAGCAGGATCAGAACGCCAAGGATGGTGATCACCGACGTCGCCCCCGCCGATCCGAACTGCTGGGCGTCCTGGCTGACCAGATCGTTGTAAACCAGCCACGACAGCGAGGTGGCATTCGCCTCGGCTGAAAAACCGACGATGGGTTCAAAGACCCGGAAGTTGTCCATCAACTGCACCAGCGCCACGAAGGTGGCCAGCGGCATCAAGTGGGGGATGATGACAAAACGCACGGTCTGCCAACGGGTTGCGCCGTCAATCTTTGAACTTTCCAGTGTATCCTGCGGCACGGTCTGCAACCCGGCATAGAACACCACAAAGGAAAACGGGCCGTTGGTCCAGATGCCATAGGTCAACAGCACAACCCATGTCAGCACGGGCGAGGCGCGCAGCGACAGCGACGGATCACCGGCCAGATCCTGCAGCGCCGCCCCCAGTATGCCCGCCGGGTTGAACATCCAGGACAGGATCAGTGACCCCACCAGCGGCGTGATGATCATCGGCAGGATCGACACAAAGATCGTCGGTCCGCGCAGCATCCTTGGGATCGTGTT
Organism: Pseudomonadota bacterium; assembly: GCA_040385245.1. Classification (GTDB taxonomy): domain Bacteria; phylum Pseudomonadota; class Alphaproteobacteria; order Rhodobacterales; family Rhodobacteraceae; genus JAZKHT01. Next base: position 469,121 of record JAZKHT010000007.1, read on the forward strand.
CACCGCCAGCGCCACCGCAAACCCCAGCGCCATGGCAAGCGGGGTGACGGTAAAGCAATAGGTCAGGGTAAAGGCCAGCGCGCGATAGAAGGGCAAGTTCATCATGCGGCTGACGATATCGGCCAGCCCGTCATTGTCGCCAAAGATGTCCCGCAGGTCCTCGATCGCAAGGTGGTTGCGGTTCAGGTAATTCGAAAACCCGGCGAATTTGCCCATCGGCGCTTCTTCACGCAGCTTGGCCATCGCCCCGGTATCGACCCGTGTTTCCGTCTCGCAGCCAAAGGGGCCGCAATTTTCCACCGTGGTCAGGATCGCGTCATGTTCCACAAAGAACGACTGCGCCACCACCGACACGATCGGCAAGGTGATGAACAACATCATCGCCAGGATCGATGGAAAGATGAAAGCAAAGAATGCGCGATGCGGCATCGGGGGATTCCGGGCAAGTGTTCAAGGGAAACGCTTCGGACGGACCGTCGTCTGATGTCAGAACGATAGACGGGATCGCACAAGAAACATTCGCGAAAACGCGAAACGGCGCAGGCAGCGCCGGTGGGGTGCAAGGCGACCAAGCGCCGCCTTGCACCGACTGACTTACTTCAGAAAGCCGCCTTCTTTGGCTGCGGTATCATAGGCTGCCTTCACATCGGCAAGCGCCTGATCGGCCTCTTCCTTGCCCGCGATGAAATCGGCAAGTTCCGCCGACAGCGCCGTGTGCAGCAGACCCATATAGGGCTGCATCGGATAGGCCCGTGCGCCGCCCGTGGCATTGGCGATCACGCCAACTGCGGTCGGGCCGGGTTCGAACCTTGCCACCAGCCAGGTCGCTGCCGTGGGGTTGGCCGCGATCACCTCGGGGCTGATGCCATGAACCATCGCCTGGAACGAGGCTGCCGCATCTTCGTCCGAGATATTGGCCGCGATGGTGAACCCGTCCCACCACAGCGCCGCCGCAGGTGTTGTGCCACCGTTGATCGTGGGGGCCGCCGCAAAGCCGGTTGCTGCCGCCACTTCGGGATTGGCCTTCACCGGATCGGTGGCCGCCGCCGCCAGCGAACCCCACTGGCTCATCAGTGCCACATTGCCAGCATCCCAGACCTTGTTCAGCTCGTTCGCGTCATAGGTCAGGTAATCGGGGTTCATGAAGCCCGTCATCGCCCGCATGGTTTCTAGAACCTTGCGGCCATTGTCGTTGTCGATGGCCAGTTCTGCTGAACCATCGGCAAAGAAGTTGCCGCCCGTCCCCAGATACATATTGACGAATTCCGCCGCCAGATCCCAACCGGGCTTGTCCGATGCGGCAAGCGGGTATTCCATCAGGCCCTTGTCCTTGATTGCCTTTGCGGCAACCAACAGATCTTCGTAGCTTGCCGGGACGCCGACGCCCGCCTTTTCAAGAATGTCCTTGCGATAGAACAGGTGCTGGCCGTTGCCCATGAAGGCGATCGCCATGACCTTGCCGTCGATCTTGATCAACTGGTTGGGCTGAAGCGATGCGCCATATTGGGCCACCAGATCATCCAGCGGGCGGATCAGCCCGTCATTCAACAGCGGCACGATCGAGTTGTTGGCGACCACTGCCACGGTGTATTCCGCCGGATTGGCCGTCAGGGCAGGGCCCTGGATGTTCTTGTGTTCCGCCGTCGCGTTCGCGGTCACCGTCACCGCATCGCTGGCACAGGTCGCGGCGGCGTCATTGACGATCCGCAGCGCCTCAAAGTCGTTGGACAGAATGCGCACCGAACCTGCACCCTGCACCGCACATTCCGCCATCGCCATGCTGCCACCAGCCAGCAAGGCCGCCACGCTTACCGCGCCAGCCATCAGCGCTTTGGTCATCTTGATCTTCATAACGTACCCCTCTGTTGGTGATTTCATCTTTGCCGGTCTGACGCCGTCGGCCCGGAGCCAATCTTCCCAAAAGCTAAACACTCTTTGCATACGATTGCAAATATAATATTACAGAGCCACTCAGGATTTCGTCTTGTGCCTCGGGGTAGTCCGAAAACAGGACGGCCCGCCCCTTTCGGGACGGGCCAAAGGATCGCAACCCGGGTCAGATATCAGACGGCGATGGACGCTGCCTTGCGGTCGGCCATCTGTGCCAGCTTGATCTGCACCAGCGCCGACGCCTCGTCATAGACGCGCCATTCGTCGACGATCTTGCCGTTCTTGTAGTGGAAATGGGTGATCCCCATCATCTGCACGCGTTTGCCGGTGGGCGCGCCCAGATGGTTCAGGATGCCATAGCCCAGATGGTGGCCTTCCATGATCCAGCGCACGGCCACCTTTTCGCCCCCCTCTTCGCAGGGGGTCGTACAGATATGCTGCGGGGTAAAGGCCGCATCCGGCAACGACCCGATCAACCCCAGCGTCTGATGGATGATTGACGCCACGCCATACAATTCCACCATCAGCGGGCCGTGATACTGCGCGGTCGGGGCGTAGACTTGCGCGATCTGGCCCAGCATCTTGCGATTGAACACGTCATGCATCCAGCGCAGGGTGTGACGCTCTACCTCGTTTGAGGCGAGCGAAAGATCGGCCTCCGCCTCGGGCGGGTATTGGCCGATCATGTGGCGATTTTCGCCAATATCCAGCGAAACCAAACCTTTATCAAGGGCCGTCGTCGCCATTTTTTCGGCATAGGCCTGAACATCCAGCCCCAGCTGTTGCAAGATCGCGGTGAAATCGGCCACCACCCACTCGCGGTAGATCTTGTTTTCATAGATCATGCAGTCGGCAATGGTGCGCGACGTGAACACCCGCCCTGTGGGATAGCCAAGGTGGCCGTTCTGGGTATGCCGCCCCGTCCCAGTCACCAGATGCGAGGTGTAGAAGCCTGCGTTTTCGTCGCCTTTCCAGATCACATGGGTCGCCATGCCGCGCCGTTCGGGAAAGGAGACAAGGCGCTGAATGGTGTCGCGCACCACCTCTTCGCGGGTATAAAGCGTGCCGGTCGTGCCATAGAGAACGCAGTTGTGCGTGTAGTGGCTGTAGATCAGGCCGATGTCGCGTTCATCCCAGATGCGGTGGGTGCAGCGCACGATGTAGTCGACGATGTCCGTATAGATCGGATCAAAACCGCGCATGGCCTGGGTGCGCTTGCCGCCCACAGGTGCCAAATCGGGGTAATCGTGACGTTCAACCTGCATCACCTTTTCTTCCCGCGACGGCGTCAGTTCGCCCCTGGAAATTGTGCTGTCCTTTTTGTCCGTCATTCAGATCACCTGCCTGTTGCTGCAATCCACGCCCGGGTCTGTGACCGCCCGCATGGATGAGTCTATCCGACGCGCATAAAACTGAACGTCAAAGAATACGTATGCAAGCGAAATCTTCCGCGTGCCCAAAACTTCACCGATCAGTCTCAGATCGGGTGGACAAAGGGGGTGCGCGTCGTGTGAAAGCCGGCCTGCATGCCGCCGATCCGAACTGGCTGCGACTTTGCTACCTATTGCGGGGGCAGGGTCATGGCGGATATCGAATTCCCGGCGTAATGAATGATGGGGCTACAGTGCGGCGCGTCTTTGGGGTAGGTGAGCAGGTCATGCAGTATCGTCCACGCGGCCCTTTGGGCATCAGTGCTGCGCAATGACACGGATTGACTGGTTACGTCTGTGGGCCGCGCTGGCGGGCTTTGCCGCGCTTTCGTCTGTTCTTGTATCGCTGCGCCCCATCCTGCCTGTGGACGAGACGCGGTATCTGACCGTCGCATGGGAGATGTGGCAGGGCGGGTCCAAGATGGTGCCGCACCTGAATGGTGACATCTATGGTCATAAGCCGCCGCTGCTGTTCTGGTTGATCAATCTGGTCTGGTCGGTGACGGGCGTGCACGATTGGGCGGGGCGTCTGGTCGGGCCAGCTTTTGGCGTGATCAGCATTGCCCTGACCGCTCGGCTGGCGCGGGTGCTGTGGCCCGATGCCCCGGCGCGCGCTGGCATCTCGGCCCTCATCCTGGCGTCGGGGTTGGTGTTCCTGCTGTTCGGGACGGCAACCATGTTCGACACTCTGCTGACGGCGGCGGTTCTGCTGGCCATGCTGGCGCTGGTGAACCTGCGCCATAGTGGTGGCCTGCGGCCGGTGCTGATGTTGGGATTTGCGCTGGCCTTTGGGGTGCTTGCCAAGGGACCGGTTGTGCTGCTGCATGTGATGCCTGTGGCGCTGTTGATGCCGCTTTGGGCCGAAAAGCAGACGCGACCAGCCCTGAAAGGCTGGTATCTGTCCGTTGGCCTGAGCATTGCGGTTGCCTTGGGTGTGGTCCTCATCTGGCTGGGGCCCGCCCTGATCGCAGGCGGGGCAGAGTACCGGGACGAGGTGTTGTGGCGGCAAAGCGCCGGGCGGATGGTGTCGGCCTTTGATCACAAGCGCCCGCTTTGGTTTTTTGCGGCGCTTCTGCCGCTTTACCTTTGGCCATGGGGGTGGAGCCGCGAGTCTCTGACGCGCCTTGCCCCGCGCAGCATGGCGGGAACGGAACAGGGCCGTTTCCTTGGCATCTGGGCGCTGGCCGTCTTGCTGGCCTTTTCGGCGATCAGCAGCAAGCAGGCGCATTATCTGGTGCCAGAACTGCCCGCGCTGGCCCTGCTGTTGTCAGGGCTGTCAATGGGGCGGGTCACGGCGATGGGCCGGATCGGATTGGCGCTGCCTTTGATGGGCCTTGGGGTAATGGCGATTGCAGATTGGAGCGGCCTTGTCACCCTGTCGGGCGACCCGGCGATGCGCCTGACGGCGACGGGCATGGGGTCGGTTGTTGCGGTGTCAGTCAGCGCGGTAACGGGCCTGTATCTTCTGCGCCAACGCGAAGGTGGCACGATCCTGACCGCAGCCGCGACGGTGCTGGGTCTGCATCTGCTGGTTCAGCCCATCTTGTGGGGACAGTTCGACCCGACGACAATCGCCGGATATCTGGCGGCGGGGCAGGCCGGCGGGATAGCCACCACCGATCTGAAGTACGCGGGCCAGTTTTCCTATGCGGGCCGTCTGTCGCAACCGATGACCGTGTTGGGGGATGACGCAGCAGCGCAGGATTGGCTGGCGGTTCATCCGGGGGGCACGATCCTGACGCGGACGGAATTGACCGATCCGCGCCTGTCCATCCAGCACAGCGCCGAGTTTCAGGGCAAGGATTACTGGGTCTATCGCGCAGGGTCCGTCCAGCCGTAGTCGATGAAACCGTCAGGCAGCGGGGTTTTCGACCACCACCGCAATGCCTTGCCCGCCGCCGATGCACATCGTGGCAAGACCATAACGGCCACCCGTGCGGTTCAGTTCATGGATCAGCTTGATCAGGATGATCGCCCCCGACGCGCCAACCGGATGGCCCAGTGCCACAGCCCCGCCGTTCGGGTTGGTCTTTTCGGGCGGAAAGCCCAATTCCTGCGCCACCGCGCAGGCCTGTGCGGCAAACGCCTCGTTCGATTCGATGACGTCCATGTCGGCCACCGACAGCCCGGCGCGGGACAGCGCCTGTTTCACTGCCGGAACCGGACCCAGCCCCATAACATCAGGGGCAACCCCGCCCAAACCGTAGGCCACGATGCGGGCAAGTGGCGTGACGCCCCGCGCGGCCGCCGTTTGCGCGTCCATCAGCACCAGCGCACCGGCACCGTCGTTGATGCCGCTGGCATTGCCTGCCGTCACCGACCCGTCCTTGCGAAAGGCGGGGCGCAGCTTTTCCATATCGGCCAAGGTCACATCGGGCCGGACGTGTTCGTCGGTGTCAAACACCACCTCGGCCCGGCCCTTTTTCACCGTCATCGGCAGGATTTGCCCGGCAAAGCGCCCTTCGGCGATGGCATGGGCCGCGCGTCGGTGGCTTTCGACGGCAAAAGCGTCTTGGGTTGCGCGGTCGATCTGGCCACGGGCGGCCACATTTTCCGCCGTGATCCCCATATGCCCGCTGCCGAACGGATCGGTCAGCGCGCCGGTCATCATGTCGATGGCAGCCAGATCGCCCATCTTTTGGCCGACGCGGCCTTGGGTGATCAGATGGCCGGATCTGCTCATGCTTTCGGTGCCGCCTGCCAATGTGATGTCGGCGTTGCCCAGCAAGATCGCCTCGGCCGCCGTCACGACGGCCTGCAACCCCGACCCGCACAGCCGGTTCAACGTCAGCGCAGGCACGGTTTCCGGCACCCCGGCGCGCATCGCCGCCACGCGCGAGACGTACATGTCTTCGGGCGCGGTATGGATGACGTTGCCAAAGACCGTCTGGCCAATGTCGTCCCCGGTGCATCCGGCCCGTTCAATCGCCGCGCGCGCGACGGCGGCCCCCATGTCGGCGGGCGATATCCCGGCAAGCGAGCCGCCAAAATCCCCTATGGCGGTGCGGACGCCGGATGCGATGATGACGGAACGGGTCATAGAGAACTCCTGTCTGTTTCAGGCGACTGTGGCGCGGCGGCCAAGGCGCTGGCAAGCCTGTCTTTGCGTCAGTCGGAAATGGGCAAAAGCCGCACCCCTTGGGCAACGGATGCGCCGGGATAGGCCACGACCAGATCGCCCGCGTTCAGCCCATCCGTGATGGCGGCAAGCTGGCCTTGGGTATGACCGACCGAGACGGGTGTCAGCACGGCGCGCGCATCCACTGCGCGCCAGACGGCCCAGCCACCATCTTGCCGGAACAGGGCACTTTGCGGCACTTGCAGCACATCGTCATCCGACCAGATCACGATGCGCACAAAGACCCGGTATTGATCCCCCAGACCGAGCCGCGCCTCGGCGGGACTGTCGATATCCAGATGCACGCGGACGCGCTGTTCTTCGATCCCCAGCGCCGAAACCCTTGTGAAACCCGCAGGATCAACGCGGGTGACATGTGCGGTCAAGACCCCCGCCCCACCCCAGCGTTCGACATGGGCCAAGGCACCGGGGCGCACATTGACGGCATCTGCGGACAGGATGTCTGTCTCGATCTTCAGGGCCGAAAGGTCGCCCACGGTTACCAACGGCTCTCCGGCCTGCACCAGTCGTGCGCCGGTGTCGGTGATCGCCAGCACCGTGCCCGGCAAGGGAGCTGTCAGCTGCAAGCAGCAATCGACGTTCGGCGCGCCCCCAGCAGATGGCAACTGCAATTGCGCCTGCATCCGGTCAAGCGTGGCGCGGTGCAGATCAAGGTCATAGCGTGCCGCATCCAGCGCCCGCGCGGCGGTCAGGGCCTGTTGCTGGCTGTCCTCCATCGCGCGTTGGGGGATGGTGCCGCGCGCGGCAAGGGCGCGGTTGCGGGCAAGCTGGCCTTCGGCATAGGCAAGGTCGGCTTCGGCCCGCGTCAGGTTCACCTCGGCCAGACGCACAGCCGCCTCGGCCTCGACGACCGCAGCCTCGGCCTGGGCGCGGGCGCGGGCATCCAGAAAGGCAGGTTCGCTGGGGCGGATTTCAGCCACCACGGTGTCGGTCGTCACCGCATCGCCCACCTGCACCGGCGACCGCGCCACGGTTCCGGCAAGGGGTGCCGTGACCGTGCGCGGATCGCGGACGCGGGTGATCCCTTCGGCAGAGACCGTCACCGCCATCGGGGAGGGCTGAACGGGGTACAGGTCCACCGGCACCGGTTGGGGCAGGAACGCCCAGACCAGCGCGCCGATGCCAAGGATCCCGGCCAGCCCCGCAAGGGCCAATTTTACATAACGCATCGGGCTATTCCTTTTGCTTCAACGCGCTGACCAGATCGATCCGGTCCAGCCGCCTGCGCACAATCAGCGCGGTGACAAGGGCCGTCATCAAAACCACGACGGCGGCAAAGGCAAAGGTGCGGCGGTCCACGACCAAGGGCATATTGACCAAGTCCGACGAAAACCCCGCTGTGATCAGCGCGGCAAAGCCGTAACCTGCTGCCCAGCCAAGGGGCAGGGCGGCCAAGGCCAGCACCATCAATTCGCCCACCAGCACAAAGCCGACCTCGGCCCTTGTGAACCCCAGCACCCGCAGACTGGCCAGTTCATGCGCCCGTTCCGACAACTGGATGCGCGCGGCGTTGTAGATCACCCCCAGCGTGATCAGCATCCCAAGCCCGGTGTAGATCATCGTCATGGTCAGCAGGGATTCGTTCAGCGTGGCGTCGAACTGCCCCCGCACCTGCACCCAGTCGATCAGCCCAGCGATGGCGGGGGTGGTTTTCACCGCAGCCTGAAGGGCAGGCAGCGCCAACGGGTCAACCAACTGGTGGATCGCATTCACCTGTGGCGTCTGGCGCAGCAGCGCGAACAGCGCCGCATCGCGCATATGCACATCCTGCCCCATGCTTTGCCGGATCAGGGCAGTCACGCGGACCTGAACCGTTTCGCGCGGAGGGGCCAGCAGGTCCAGCGTCAAGGTATCCCCCGGACGGATGCCGAAGGATCGCGCCAGACTTTCCGGCATGGCCAATCCGTCCGGGGGCAAGGCGATGGGCTGGCCGTTCGTGTCCAGCACGCGGGCAAGGCTGGCGCTGTCAGACCCGGCCTGCAACGCCACCAGCTTGGTCGCCACACCAAGGTGCAACCGGACCGGCAGCGCATAGGCGCCTTCGGCCATCCGCACACCGGGCAGGGACAGCGCGTCGATGACGGCTGCCTCGGTGCGTGCGCTTGCCAATGACAGCGTCACCTGCTGGCGGTTCGCGCGTTCAAAGATGTCGGTCATCACGACGTTGACCACATCCAGCGTGAAGTATGACCCCACCAACACCGCGACCGATGCCGCAACGCCCAGCACCGTCACCATGGCCCGCCCCGGCCAGCGGGTGATGGACCGCAGGATCATCATCGTCGGTTGGCGCAATCGCATGACCTGCGCCAGCGCGTCCATCCATCCGCGCTGAAACGCGGGCGGGGCGGGTGGCGACATAGCAACCGCCGGGGGCAGATTGGCCGATGTCAGCACCGCCCGCAGCGCCCCCGCCGCGACCGTGGCCATGCCCAGCACGCCCGACAGCGCAAAGGACTGCACCCCCGGCGTGTAAATCAGGAATGGAAACCGAAAGAAATCGGCGTAAAGCGCGGTAACCTGCTGGCCCAGCCCCCACCCCGCCGTCCATCCTATGGCAACGCCGATCACACCGATGCCAAGGCTCATCTTCATGTAATGGACCACGATGGCGGCGGTGTCATAGCCGACGGCTTTTAGCAGTCCGATCTGCTGACGTTCCAACCGGATCAGGCGGCCCAGAACCATGTTCACCAGAAAGGCCGACACGATCAGAAATACCGGCGGCAGGTACAGCGCCATCGCGGCAAGCTGGTCGAACTCGTTTTCCAGAAAGGCGTTCGAGGCCTGCCTGTCACGTCCATAGGCCCCGGTGCCACCATAGGGCGCCAGCGCGTCGTCCAAGGCAGCGATAACCGCCGCTTCGGGAATGGCCCGGGTCAGGGTCATGCTTAGATCATTGAACGCGCCTTGCAGATCATAGGCGGATGCCAGTGCCGCCTCGCCCATCCAGATCAGCGCAAAGTGCTTGTCATCCGGCATCATCGAACCGGGCGACAGGGTATAGATGAACTCGGGCGACAGGACCGTGCCGACGATCACCAGATCGCGCCGCTGTCCGTTCAGAACGGCGCGCAATCCATCACCGGGGCGCAGGGCGTTGGCGATGGCAAAGGGTTCGGCCACCGCAACCTCGTCCGGGCGCAGCGGATCGGGCAGGCGGCCCTGACGGATCATGGGCACATTCAGCAGCGGATCATCCGCCAAGGGCAGCGACAAAAGACGTGCCGTCGCGGGTTCTGTCATGCCGGGCAGGTCAATCAACGCCGACCCGGTGATCCGCGCCTCGGCCAGCGCCACCCCGTCGATCCGCGCTATGTCTGTCAACAGACTGCGCGGGACGCGGGTGGCACTGGCGAACACATCGGCAAAGTGGTTGCGGGCGTAATAGGCGTCGCGCGTTTGCGTCAGGGACCGTTCGGCCCCGGTCGCCATGACCAGAACCATGATCCCGCACGCCAGCACCCCTGCAATGGCCAGGATCTGCGGCCCCAACCGCCGCAGATCGCGCAGTAATTTGCGGTTCAACGCGGTCACCACGTCACCTCGGACGGCAGGACGCGGGTTTCGTTCACCTCTTGCCGTTGAATCAGGCCATCCGCCATGTAGATCACGCGGTGCGCGATGCGCCGGATTGCGGCGTTGTGCGTGATCAGGGCGGTGGTGGTGCCCAGATCGCTGTTCACCTGAACCAGCGCTTCAAGCACCGTTTTGCCGGTGGTGCTGTCCAGCGCGCCCGTGGGTTCGTCACACAACAAAAGATCGGGCCGCTTTGCGATGGCCCGCGCGATGGCCACCCGCTGTTGTTCCCCACCCGACAGTTCCGCCGGGAAATGATCCAGCCTGTGGCCCATGCCAACCATCGCCAACGCATCTTCGGCGCGCATGGGATTGGCGGCGATTTCCGTCACCAGCGCCACATTTTCCCGCGCCGTCAGCGACGGCACAAGATTGTAGAATTGAAAGACAAAGCCGACGTGATCCCGTCGAAAGGCAGTCAGCGCCTTTTCGCTGGCGTGGGTCAATTCGTGGTCAAGAAACCAAAGTGACCCCGCCGTTGGCGTGTCCAGCGCGCCAAGGATGTTCAGCAGCGTCGATTTCCCCGACCCCGACGCCCCCAGCAGCACGACCATTTCGCCCTGTGCAAGTGTCAGGTCAACGCCACGCAGCGCCTGCACCGACAGCAGACCGCTGCGATAGATCTTGGTCAGACCCGTGGCGCGCAGCACGGGCGGGGGCGTCGCATCCATCATTCATGTAGAATAACAGATTTTGCGGCCCCGCCTTTGATCCGCCTCAACCCGCCGTCAGTCCAATCCCAATGCCGCAAGCCGCGCCTCTTGCCGGGTGATCAGGGTCGTCACCTCGGCCATCGTGGCCGGGTTGATTGCGCCGCCCGGCTTGCGCAGGGTGTCGTGGGCAATCGCACCGCGCCGCGCCAGTGTGAACTTGCGAACCGCAAGGCCAAGCCCCGGCTGGCTTTCGTACCGCGCCAGTGGCAGATAAGCGTCAAAGATATCGCGCATCCGGTCAAACTCGCCCGCCGTGTAGGCCGCAACCACGCGCGCCATCATTTCGGCATAGGCAAAGCCGGTCATGGCACCATCGGCCCCGCGACCCATCTCTTCGGGCAGGAACATGCCGCCATTGCCGCACAGGATGGAAATCCGCCGCGTACAGCCCGCGCGGACGGCGGTGATCTTGTCCAGACCGGGCCAATCTTCGTGCTTCAGCATCACGCAGGTGGGGCAGTCAGCCACAATCTTCACGATCACCGAAGGCGGGATCGTGACCCCGGTCACCAGTGGGAAATCCTGCAAGACAAACGGCACATCGCCCAGCATCTGCGCCGTGGTGTGATAGTATCCCACGATCTGATCATCGCTGCGCAGATTGCCGGGGGGCGCCACCATTACGCCCGCCGCCCCTGCGGCCATCGCCTGATCGGTCAACGCCTGCATCGCCGCAAAACCGGGCGCGGACACGCCGACGACAACCGGCACGGGCGCACGGGCCACGACGCGGCGGACAACGGCGATGGATTCGTCGGCTGACAGCTTTCCCGCCTCGCCCATCATGCCAAGGATGGTCAGGCCGGTCGCGCCCTTTTCAAGGTAAAAGTCGGTCACGCGGTCAAGACTGTCAAAGTCTATCGCCCCATTCGGCAGGAAGGGCGTGACGGCGATGGTATAGACGCCCTTGGCGGATTCAGTCAGCATGGTTTTCCTTTTTATGGCTGCGGCCAAGGGCAATCTGCCCCAGCGCCATCACGGCGGCGGCCTGACAGGGTTCGACGACGGGCAGGCCGGTTTCAGCCTCCAGCGTGTCACGATAGGCGGCCATCCCGGCGCATCCCATGATCAGAACGTCGGCACCATCCTCATCGCGCAGACGCCGCCCGGTGGCGATCATCGCGTCCAGACTGCGCCCCGGTTCGGCCAGTTCGGCCACCGTCAGGCCCAGTGCCCGGTCCCCCGCCAACCGGTCGCGCACCCCCATCGCGCCAAAGGCCCGCATGTGGCGCGGGATCGACGCGGGCAGGATCGCGATGACCCCGAACCGCTGGCCCAGCGTCAGGGCGGTTGAAACTGCGCTTTCCTGAATGCCCAAAACGGGCAAGGCGGTCGCATCGCGCAATGCGTGCAGACCTGGATCACCGAAACACGCGACGATGAAGCCAGCCGCACCGGTTTCAAGCGATGCCGCAAGGCGCAGCATCGGCGCAATGGTCAGATCGGCCTGCCGCTGGCTTTCGATGCCGGGTGGCCCTTCGGCAAGGGTGACGCAGCGGATCGGGATGCCAAAGCCGCGCAACGGTTCCATCGCCGCATCAATGCCGTCGGTGACGCGTTGCGACGAATTCGGGTTGATGACGATCAGGCTGCGCATCGGTCAGGCCCCTTGCCGCGTCGCGGATTGCACTTCGATCTGGTAACCTTCGGGATCGTCAAAGACAAAGGCGCGGATGCCCAGCGCATCGTTGACGAACAGCTTTGACAGCCCCGGCAGTGACAGGTGGCTGGCAAAGGCGAACCACGCATCGACATCCGGCACGCGCAGGCACAGTTGCACAGGTTTTTCGGTGGCTGCGCGGTGCATCCCCTTTGCCTCGTCCACCAGACCCACATGCGCGCCGGGGCAGATGCGGTAAATCTTGCTCCACCCCTGATCGATCACCAAGGGCAGGCCAAGGATGTCTTCGTAGAACCGCATCGCCCGCGCTAGGTCGCGGTAATACAGGAAAGTGATCGCAAGGGTTGCGCCGTCAGGTCGCTGCATCATCTGCCTTTCCGGGGCGCACCCCAAGTGTGGGGCGGTCGATCAACCGCCCCTGACCGGGCGTGCCAAGGAACCGTCCGTCCTGCACCAGCACCTGCCCCCGCAGCAGCACCGTTTCGGGCCATCCGGTGACGGTGTGCCCGACCCACGGATTATAGCCCGCATTGTCGTGCAGATCGTCCGCGCCATAGGTGTGGGTCCGGTCCGCGTTCCACAGCACGATGTCGGCATCCATTCCGGGGGCGATGTCGCCCTTGTTGCGCAGGCCGTACAGACGCGCGGGTGTGGTTGCCGTCAGATCGACAAAGTCCGACGGGTCCATGCGTCCCTGTGTCACCATCGCATCAAACATCAGCGGCAGGCGCGTTTCCAACCCCGGCAGGCCATTGGCGATCTGGTCAAAGCGTGGGTTCGGCCCGGCAGACAGCTTGCCGCTGGTATCAAAGCGGTAAGGCGCGTGATCCGACGACACCACCTGCAATTCGCGCGCGGCCAATCCTGACCAAAGGGCCACCTGATCGGCGGGCGTGCGCTGCGGTGGCGAACACATCCACTTCGCCCCTTCGACCCCCGGCTGGTCCAGGACATCGACTGTGGTCAACAGGTAATGCGGACAGGTTTCAGCCCAGACCGGAACACCGCGCGACCGGGCCGCCCGCACGGCGGCCAACGATTCGGCGGTGGATATGTGGAACAGCATGACGGGCTGATCCAGATATTCGGCAAAGCGACACATCCGTTCCACCGCCTCTATCTCGGCCATGGGGGGATGGGACAGGGCGTGGTGTTTGGGCAGGGTCAACCCGGCCCCAAGCAAGGCGCGCTTTGCCAGACCAAGAATACCGTCGTTCTCGGCATGGACGCAGACCATCCCGCCCTGCGCCCGCGCGATCTGCATGACTTGCAGGATGGCGGGATCGTCCAGCTTGATGTTGTAAGTCGTGAACACCTTGACCGAACGGTGACCCAGCCGGATCAACGCCGCCAGATCAGCGTCAAAGCCCGGAACGGATGGATCGGTGACCGTGATGTGAAAGGCGTGGTCGATCATCGCCCCACGTCGCGCGCGGGCGGTGTAGTCCGTCACGGTGTCACGCAGCGCCTCGCCCTTGGCCTGTGCGGCAAAGGAAATCACGCTGGTCGTGCCCCCCATCGCCGCCGACCGCGTGGCCGTTTCGAACGTGTCGGCGTTCATCAGGCCCATGCCGGACATCTGTTCGATATGGGCATGGACATCGACACCACCGGGCATCACCAACCGCCCGGTTGCGTCGATCACCCGATCAGCCGGGCCAAGATCGCGCCCCACCGCCACAATCTGACCCTTGCGCACCGCGACCTCAAAGACTTGCGCCCCGGCTGCCGTCACGACGGTTCCGCCCCGGATCACCAGATCGTGCCTGTCTTGCATTTAAGTTCCCCCCGCCGGGATGGTGCCCCGTGCGACCCACCGATTGCAAGACGTCCTTAACCCCGCGCGAAAGGACAAACTTTTTCATCTTTCGTAGGGTCGCGTCTGGACAGGGGCCGGAAGCCATGCAAGCTTTTCGCGCAGCGTTGGGTTGCAGCAATCAGATTGCTCTCAACGTCGCTACGAAAAAAAACAATTCCGGGAGGATACCGTATGGATCGTCGCTCATTCCTGACCAAGGCCGCTGTTGGCGGTGTCGGGGCTGCCGCCCTGGCCACGCCCGCATTGGCACAGACCCCGCCGAAGGTGACCTGGCGTCTGACCTCGTCTTTCCCCAAATCACTCGACACGATTTATGGCGGGGCCGAGGTTCTGTCGAAGTACCTGTCCGAAGCGACCGACGGGAACTTTACCATCCAGGTCTTCGCCGCGGGCGAGCTGGTGCCCGGCCTTCAGGCTGCGGATGAGGTGACGGCCGGCAACATCGAGGCGTGCCACACCGTCGGCTATTATTACTGGGGCAAAGACCCGACCTGGGCCGTGGCTGCGGCTGTGCCGTTCTCTCTGTCGGCGCGCGGGATCAACGCGTGGCATTACCACGGCGGCGGGATCGATCTGTATAACGAATTCCTGGCGCAGCATAACATCGTCGCCTTCCCGGGCGGCAACACCGGTGTGCAGATGGGTGGCTGGTTCCGTAAGGAAATCAACACTGTGGCCGATCTTCAGGGCCTGAAGATGCGCGTCGGCGGCTTTGCCGGCAAAGTTCTGGAAAAGCTGGGCGTCGTGCCGCAGCAGATTGCCGGTGGCGACATCTATCCGGCGCTGGAAAAAGGCACCATCGACGCCGCCGAATGGGTCGGCCCCTATGACGATGAAAAGCTCGGCTTCCAGAAGGTCGCGCCGTATTATTACTATCCCGGCTGGTGGGAAGGTGGTCCGACCGTCCACTTCATGTTCAACAAGGCCGCATACGACGCCCTGCCCCCTGCCTATCAGTCGCTTTTGCGCACGGCCTGTCAGGCGGCTGATGCGAACATGTTGCAGATGTACGACTTCAAGAACCCCACCGCGATCAAGTCGCTGGTCGCGAACGGTGCGCAACTGCGCCCCTTCAACGCCGAGGTTCTGGAAGCCTGTTTCAACGCCGCCAACGAAGTCTATGCCGAGATGGAGGCGACCAACCCCGGCTTTGCCAAGATCTGGGGGTCGATCAAGGCCTTCCGGTCTGAGCATTACACTTGGGCGCAGGTGGCGGAATACAACTATGACACGTTCATGATGTTGCAGCAGAACGCCCAAAAGCTCTGATCCCACGGTCAGGGCAAACAGAAACCCCGGCAGCGCAGGCTGCCGGGGTTTTTCTTTATTCGGAATTCAGGCCCTGGTTGATCAGGGTGCCGGGGCAGGTGTCGCGGGCGCAAGTCCGCCGCCCAATCCCCCCCCAAGGCCGCCACCAAGCCCACCGCCCAGACCACCACCGCCAAGGCCGCCGCCCAAGGTTGGCATCTCGATCTTGACCGTGCTTGGGTCGATCACCGCACCCTTGTAGTGCATGACCATCTGCGGGAACCCGATCACAAGGCCGACCATGACCACCTGAATGATCACGAACGGCACGGCCCCCCAATAGATTTGGCCTGTGGTCACCCCGTCCATCCGCTTGCCCGTCACCTTGTCGGTATAGGGCGATTTTGGTGCGACGGACCGCAGGTAGAACAGCGCGAACCCGAATGGCGGGTGCATGAACGACGTCTGCATGTTCACACCTAGGATGATCCCCAGCCAGATCAGATCGATCCCCAACGCCTGCGCTGCCGGAACCAGCAGCGGCACAATGATGAAGGCCAGCTCGAAGAAGTCGAGGAAGAAGGCCAACAGGAACACAAGGATCGAAATGACGATCAGGAACCCCGTTTCCCCACCGGGCAGCGACGTCAGCAGGTGTTCAACCCAGACGTGACCGTTGACGCCGTAGAACGTCAGCGAAAACACCCGCGCGCCCAGCAGGATGAACATGACAAAGGCCGACAGCCGGGTCGTCGATGTCAATGCCTGCGACACGACGCCAAGGTTCAACCGCCCCTTCATCGCCGCCAGCAGCAGCGCACCCACGGCCCCCATCGCGCCACCTTCGGTCGGGGTGGCGATGCCCAGAAAGATCGTCCCCAGCACAAGGAAAATCAGCGCCAGCGGCGGAATAAGAACGATGATCACCTGTTGGGCAAGGCGCGACATGATCCCGGTCTTGAACGTCTTGTCCAGAACGGCGGCGATATAGATCGCCACGATCCCGATCGTCACCCCCAGAATGTCGGCATTGGCACCTTGGGTTTCATACAGCCACTGGTGCGCCAGAAAGGTGATGACGACACAGGCCGCGATTGCGGCGAAAAGCGATGTCACACCGTTGCCCAGCGTCCGCGCCTCAAGCGGCAGGGCGGGCATGGATTTCGGGTAAAACACGCTCATCAAAAAGACATAGCTACAATACAGCGCCGTCAGTATCAGACCGGGCACCAGCGCCGCCTTGTACATGTCGCCCACCGACCGGCCCAACTGGTCGGCCAGCACGATCAGAACCAGCGACGGCGGAATGATCTGCGCCAGCGTGCCGGATGCCGCGATGACGCCGCTTGCGATCCGCCGGTCATAGCCATAGCGCAACATGATCGGCAATGAAATCAGACCCATGGCGATCACAGACGCCGCCACAACCCCGGTTGTTGCCGCCAGCAGCGCGCCGACAAAGATCACCGCATAGGCCAGACCGCCGCGGATTGGTCCGAACAACTGCCCGATCGTATCCAGCAGATCCTCGGCCATGCCGCTTCGTTCAAGCACGATCCCCATGAAGGTAAAGAACGGAATGGCCAGCAACGTCTCGTTCGACATCACCCCCCAGAACCGGTTCGGCAATGTGTTCAACAGCGGCCAATCCAGCGTGATCGACCCGCCCGACAAGGGCGCAAGTTCGACCCCGATGAAGAAGAAGAACAACCCGTTCGCCGCCAGCGCAAAAGCCACCGGATAACCCAGCAGCAAAAAGATCACGAGCGACGCGAACATGATCGGCGCCATGTTCAGCGCGATGAATTCCATCATTTCGTGATCTCCTCGACCAGCGCCTTGCCTTCAAGTTCGGCCGCCTCGTGCGCCGAGATGAAGGGCGTGGGGTCGTCCATCAGACCGCGCATGACGGCGATTTTCTTGATGATTTCCGACACACCCTGAAAGGCCAGCAGCGTGAAACCGGTCAACAACAGCGCCTTGGCCGGCCAGATGATCAACCCGCCAGAGTTTGTGGACACCTCTTGGTTGCCGATGGACATCGCGACGTAAGGCACGAAGTAATACAGCATCAGCAATGTGAACGGCATCAGGAAGAAGACGTGTCCAAACAGGTCGATCCAGTGCTGCACCCGGCGCGAAAACATGCCGTAGACGATGTCGATCCGAATGTGTTCGTTCTGTTTCAGCGTGTAGGCCGAAGCCAGCAGGAACGCGGCGCCAAACAGATACCACTGCAATTCCAACCACGAGTTTGATGAGACGCTGAACACCTTGCGTATGACCGCGTTTGTCGCGCTAACCAGGACCGCCAAAAGGATCAGCCAGGACATTGCCCTGCCGATCAGTTCGTTGACGCGGTCGATGATGGACGAGAGTCCGAGAAGACCTCGCATGCATTCCCCCCTTGGTTGTGACGTTTCTTGTTTTGTCCGTGCCCCGGTATGTCCGACGCCGGGCGGTTTCGTCAATCTTAGCGTGGGGTAAGCGGGCAGCGGTAATGAATTGCGGCCAACGAGCGACGAAATATCGCAAAAAGTGCCTGCTGCCCGAAACTTCCGCGATGGGTGTCCGTAGCTTCGGCACTGACACCAACAATCAAGGGAGACTTCAAATGTCCAAAAAGATCACCGCCGCAGTCCTGGCCCTGTCTTTCGTCGCCACGGGTGCGTTGGCAAAGGGCCACGATCAGGGAAATACCGAAATGCCCGGAACGACCGTGGGTGCGACGGTCGCGGCGTCGCAGTCGCTGGGCGCGATCAAGGGCAACCGCCCTGATGAGCGCGGCCCCAACAATGGCGCAGCACTGGTTGCCGGACGCTGAACACGACGTTGGCCCGGATGCAGCCGCGTCCGGGCCAGACGAAATGACACCGCAGCCTATTGCCTGACGTCAAAGGTCAAGGTTGCCCAATGGCTTTCCCAGAACACCGCCGTGCCGTTGAAGGGTTCCATATGCACAGCCGCCAAAAGATACGTGCCGGGCTGTGCAAATGGGACCCGCGCGATACCGCCCGCGTCGGTCTTGACCAGCGTGCGCGTGACGTTGTCCGCCCCGGCAGTGCCCGCTGCCTGCACAAAGATGGCGACCTGCGTGTCGGCGCTGGGCTGCCCCTGCCACGTCAGCGCGACGTCGATGGCGGTTGTCCCGTCGACAAACGGGTTCTGCACGGCGACCAGTTCAAACGGCATCCCGGTCGGCGTGTCCAGTTGATCGGCGGACGCCGGGCCAACCTGCACCAAGGCGCGGGCGTTGCGGATGTATCCTTCGGCGAAATCCTCTTCCGGCAGACCGCGGGCGCGGTGCGCCTCGACGATGCCGGTCAGACCCTCATAGGTCAGGTAGCTTTGGAATTTCTCCATGTTATCAAAGTTGATATAGGCCGGGGCGGCGTGGAATGTGATGCGGTGCAGGCCCGGTTCATCGAACGCAAAGGACAGTGCCGGAATGTCGCCTTCGCGACCTTTCAGCGGGACGGCACCGGACGGTGTCCAATGTTGCGCGGTGATGACAGACCGGCGCAGCCAGGGAAACACCTCTCCCTGCATGTCCTGACCCACGCGCAGGTCGGCGGTCATCTTGGTGCCCACCTCGGCGCGGTGCGACTGGGGGGCAATCCAGAATTCATGGGCGGACAGCGGCGCCGCCAACCCGATCAGCAAAAGACACGCGGCAATTCCGGGGCGCAGGCGCAGGGGGCGGGTCATGGGCGTCTTTCTGTTGATGGGACATTGTGTGGGACAGCTGGATTTCCACCACCAACAGCTAGATTGTCCGCTTTGGTGGCAAGGCAAGGAAGAACAACATGATTGTGAAGACTATCCCGATGCGTCTTGCCCGTCAGATGTTTCTTGCCCTTGCGCTGTTGGTCAGCCCTGCCAGCGCCCACGAGGTTTTGCCGTCCATTGCGGACATGACGGTGGTGGATGGCGATCTGGTCTTTGACGTCCGCGCCAATCTGGAAGGGTTCATCGCGGGCATCGACCTGACCGCTACCACCGACACGAACGCCGCCCCCGAAGCGTCGACCTATGATACGCTGCGCGCCCTGCCCCCTGCAGAACTGGAGGTGCGGTTTCGCGAAATCTGGCCAGAAATGGCGCAGCAGATCGTGATCCGTGCCGATGGCGTCGACGTGATCCCGGACCTGCAAACGGTGACAGTGCCGGAAGTGGGCGATACGTCAGTCACCCGGCCATCGACGTTCCGCTTTTCCACCGCCTTGCCGGATGGGACGCAGTCGGTGCAGGTCGGCTGGGCGGGCCAATACGGCGCGCTGGTGGTCCGGCAGATCGGGGTCGAAAATCCTTATGATGGGTATCTTGAGGCGGGAAGCCTGTCCGATCCGATTGCCCTTGGTGGCGGTGATCAGATGGGCGCTGTACAGGCGTTCCTGTCCTATATCCCGGTCGGATTCGATCACATCGTGCCAAAGGGGCTGGACCATATCCTGTTCGTGCTTGGCCTGTTCTTTCTGTCCACCCGCCTGCGGCCGCTGTTGTGGCAAGTGTCGGCCTTTACGCTGGCGCATACCGTCACCCTCGCGCTGGGCGCGATGGGATATGTCACCCTGCCCGGCAGCATCGTGGAACCGATCATCGCTGCGTCCATCGTGTTCATCGCGGTTGAAAACATCCTGACAGACGGCCTGTCGCGCTGGCGACCGTTGATTGTATTCGGTTTTGGCCTGCTTCATGGCCTTGGATTTGCATCCGTCCTGCAAGAATTCGGTCTGCCCGAATCTGGGTTCATCGCGGCGTTGATCGGGTTCAACGTCGGCGTTGAACTGGGGCAGCTGTTCGTGATCGCGGTGGCCTTTGCACTGGTCGGATACTGGTTCGGGGCAAAGCCGTGGTATCGGCGCCTGATCGCCGTTCCGGCATCGGCCGGAATTGCGGCGGTGGGGCTGTACTGGTTCATCGAAAGGGTGGTGGCGTGATCTGCCAAAACCGAAAAATCTTTCAATAAGCTTAGGTAAAACTGTCCAATTTTCGCCTCAGTTCACCCTCAGATTGAGGATGGGGCGAAGGTGAGGGTCGTGGTGTCTTTCCGGTGGGACGACGCGGGCCGAACATTAGGACAATAATGATGAGAATCCTGGCAGTTGACGACGATCCTGTGTTTCTTGAACTGCTGGCAGCGATGTTGAAAACCATCGGCTATTCCGACATCACCACGATGATGTCGGCGGAAAATGCCGTGCGCGAACTGGATATGGCGGGTCACGCCTATGACTGCATCCTGTCCGACCTTCAGATGCCGGGAATGGACGGGGTCGCCTTCACCAGTGCCATCCGCGCCAAACCATCCTATCGCCAGACCCCGATTCTGATGATCACCGCCATGTCGGGCAAAAGCTTTGTCGACGATGCCTTTGCCGCCGGGGCCACGGATTACATCACGAAACCGCTGGATGTGATCGAACTGAAGGCCCGCATCGGCATGGTTGCCCGGCTTTTGGCTGAACGACGCCGACTTGCGGAATTCGCCCGTCTGGTCGGCCAGCGCGCCGCCGCAGTCGAGATCGAGGCAGAGTTTGAAACGCCGATCCTGATCCCCGGCTTTGACCGTGGCATCGATTATCTGGCGATGGAGAATTATCTGCTGACGCTGGGCGTGAAACGGATGTTCTCCACTTCCGCCTTCGGGATTCACATCAAGAATGCCGGGGTGATCTTCAACAAGGCGTCGGGTGCCACCTTTGTTCAGATGCTGGGCGATGTGGCGGCCACGATCATGGATGCGCTGAAAACCGAAGATGTTCTGCTGGCCTATGCGGGCAGCGGCACCTTTGTTTGCGTGACCGAACATGATCTGGGCAGCAATCCCGAAGATATCGAGATTTTCATGAACATCGGCCTGATGGATTTCGAATCGATCTACGCCTCGGACAGGCTGCCTGTGCCGCAGGTGCGGGTCGGTGAAGTCACGCGAAGCTCGTTCCTGTCGCCCACAAAACCCACGCGCGTGCTTGAACGCGCCATCGCCTCTGCGATAAACCCGCCTGACAAAAAGCAAAAGGCGGGACGTTTGGTGGCATGATGTATAGCGCGGCACTCCGCCTGCAAGACAGCCCGCTGGCAGCGGCGGAACAGGCATTCCTGCGTCTGGCCGTTTCGCGCGCCCGGACCTTGCGCGACTGCGGGCAACAGATCGCGACCGGCCAGAATATGACCGAGGCGACAGACCGCATCGCCGGTATCGCGCATCAGTTGACCGGCACCGCCGAAACCCTGGGCTTCATTGAAATCGGGTTGATCGCCGAAGAGCTTGACCATCACTGCACGACGACCAAGGATTATCCGCAGATCAGCCGCCTTTTGTATTCCTTGCTGGACCAGTTGTCCGCACTGGCGCGCTGACCCCCAAAAACCATCAGCGTCGCAGCATGGACCGGATCACCTTGGTAAGGTCGGTCATGGTGATCGGTTTTGACACGCAACTGTCAAATCCCCAGATCAGGTATTCCACGATCTGATGCGACATCGCGTTTGCGGTCACCGCAACGATCGGCACGCGGGGCAGATCCTGCTCGGCCTCTTTCAGCCGGATTTCGTGCAAGGCGGCCTTGCCGTCCATCACCGGCATCGCGATGTCCAGCAGGATCACGTCAAAGCGGCCGGGTTCCCATGCCTGCACCGCCTGCAGACCGTCGGAAACGGTGGTCACTTCGGCACCGCAGCGCGTCAGCATCAGTTCCAGCACAGACCGGTTGGTGCCGTTGTCATCAGCGGCCAATATGCGCAGCCCGTCCAGTCGCGCCTCGGCCTCGGGTTGGGGTCGGGCGGTGCGGATGTTGCCTTCGGCGACGGGCAGCGGCAGGGTGACGCGCACGGTGGTCCCGCGCCCGACCTCGGACGTGACGCTGACATCCCCGCCCATCCGCAGGATCAGGTTGCGGGTGATGGCCATGCCAAGCCCGGTGCCTCCAAAGCGGCGGGTCACCGAACTGTCGGCTTGGGTGAATTCATCGTGCAGATGCGCAATCTGATCTGCGGTCATGCCGATGCCGCTGTCTTTCACCTCGATCGTCAGGGGTGAACCGCGACGACCCGACACCTTGACCGACACCTCGCCCTTGTCGGTGAACTTGATCGCGTTGGACACAAGGTTGTGCAGCACCTGCTGCACGCGGAAGGGGTCGCCGATGCGCGCCGCCTCGGCCCCTGATCCGACCAGCACCTCGAAATCCAGACCCTTTTCTTCGGCCCGCAAGGTGTGCAGATCCTCCACCCGTTCGGCCAGTTCGACGGGGCTGAAGGGCAGCGATTCCAGCTCCAGCTTGCCGGCCTCGATCTTGGACATGTCCAGAATGTCGTTCAGGATGTTCAGCAGGGTTTCGCCTGACCGGCGGATGGTGCCGATCATCCGTTTGTGTTCCGGGTTGGTCAGCGCGGAATCCAGCACCTCGGCCATGCCCAGAACGCCGTTCAGCGGTGTTCTGATCTCGTGGCTCATGTTGGCAAGAAACATGGATTTGGTGCGGCTGGCTTCTTCGGCGCGGGCCTTGGCAAGGTAAAGCTGCGTGACATCAGACCCGACGCCGCGATACCCAACGAACGTCCCGGCAGGGTCATGGACGGGCGCACCGCTGATGCGGAACCACCGTTCATCGCCGTCGGGTGACATCGGCGCCCGATAGACGAAATCGCGGAACGCGCGGTGGTCGCGCAATGCGGAAAAGACCAGCTCCCAATCCGCGCTGCTGCGCACGTCGGGGTTCGCCTCAAGCCATTCTTCGCGGGTTTTGCCCAAGATCTGATCGGCCGGAATGCCGATGCGTTCAAAATAGTCGGGCTGCGAGATAAAACTGAACCGCAGGTCGCAGTCCTTTTCCCAGAACCAGCCGTCTGACACGGCGGCGATGTCGATGAACCGCTGTTCGGCGGTGGCGCGTTCTGACAACGCATGTTCCAGCGCGTCCTTGGCCCCCTGTAGGGCGGCCTCGCGCGTTTTCTGTTCGGTGATTTCGATCTGCACCCCGGCCATCAGTTCGGCCTGACCATCCTGGGCATGGCGGATCACGCGGCCCCGGTCCAGCACCCAGATAAAATGGCCCGCCTTGTGGCGAAGGCGGTATTCCGCTTCGTAGGTTTCGGTTTCCCCGGACAGGCAGCGCGCGATCAGCGCCTCGACGTGGGCGCTGTCGTCGGGATGGATCAGCCCGCTCCATGTTCGGTAATCGACGGGCGATACTTCGGGCAAGGTATAGCCCAGCATTTTCGCCCACAGCGCGTTGACATGCTGTTTCCCGGTCAGCAGTTCCCAATCCCAGGTGCCGACCTGCGCCCCTTCGATGACGTTGCGCAGGCGTTCTTCGGCCAGCACCAACCCGGTGACATCGGAATGGACAGAGATGACCGATCCGCCCGCACTGCGCCGTTCGGTGATGCGCACGATGCGGCCATCGGGCAGTTCCCGTTGGGCCACGCCGCCGGTGCCGTCCCCCAGATGCTGCGGCACCGGTGGGCGATCGGGATAAAGCGCGCGGTAGCTGCGGTTGCAGGCCAAGGGGCGCCCCGCGTCGTCAAAGATGGCAACGGCATCATCCAGCGCCTCGATCACATCGCCCAAGGGGTGCGATTGCGCCGTCAGGCGACGGGCCAGAAGGGCACCGATTCCGCTAGCGATGGGGCGCAAATGATCAAGCGTCGTGGCAGGCAACGGCTGATCGCCCGGCGTCACGCACAGATGCCCCAGACCGGGGCCAAGCGGCAGCGACAGACCGGGCGTGTCCGACAGTGCAAGCGTTGCCCCCAGCGCAAGGCCGACCCGGTCCAGCGCCTGCGCGATGGCGCAGTCTATATCGCCGTCAGGGGCGGCCAGCAGCGCACCCAGAACCGAAATGACAAGATCGGGAGTGATGCCTTTGCACAGGTCCGGCGATGCCAGATGTCCAAGCGTCTGCTTACCCTCGAATGCCATGCGGCGCGGTCCTGTCTGGTCTGTTTGACCCGTTGGATCAGGTCTTGCGAAGGATGGCATTGATGGTGTTCAGGAACACCTCGGCCCGCAAGGGTTTGGGCAAGACCGCCTCGACAAGCCCTTCGGTGGTGCGGATCTGGGCGTGGTCGGCTTCGGCGGTGAAACGCACGACAGGGGTGCGAGAATTGTTTGAATTGCCCGACCGCAGATAGCGGATCACCCGGTCACCGGTAATATGCGGCATGTTGTGGTCAAACAGCATCAGATCGAACCGGCTGCCAAGCGCGGTTTCCAGCGCGCTGCGCCCATCGCCCACCACGGTCAGTTCGATATGGCTTTGATTTGCCAAGAAGGCCTTGATGACCTCTTGGTTCACTTCGTCATCCTCGGCAAGAAGGATGCGGAATTTCTGGTCTGGTCCCGTCCCGGTCATGCGCCGTCACCCCGTCCCGTCACGCGCCAGGCGCGCTTGCTTCAATGAAGCCACATCTTGTTGGCGACATTGTGGTGAAATTACAGAAAATTCGGAAAAATAAAAACATTAACCTTACATTACCCGGTATTCCACGCGGGTCAGGCGACAATGTGGCGTCTATCCGGCGATAAGCGACCGGATCGCGTGAATCAGGTCTTTTCTCTTGAACGGCTTGGCAAGATGCGTGTCAAAGCCGCCCATGATATAGTCGGCCACCTGATTGGGCATCGCGTTGGCCGTCACTGCAATTGCGGGAACCGCCCCTCCGCCCACCGTCGCCTCACGTCGCCGGATTTCGGACAAGGCACTTAGTCCGTCCAGAACGGGCATGGTGATGTCCAGCAGCAAAAGGTCAAAGGCGGTGCCGGATCGATGCGCCCGGTCCCAGGCAGAAATCGCATCCTGCCCGTTTTCCACCAAGGTCACCTTCACACCCGTCTGGGCCAGCATTTCCGACAGAACCAACCGGTTCGTCACGTTGTCGTCAGCCACCAGAAGATGCCGGTCCAGCAGGAAATCCAGGTTGGGGGCGGCTTCCTTTTCGGCCTGTGGCGCGGGCTGGGTATCGGCCTCGGGCAGGGGCAGGGACACGCGCACCCGCGTGCCGGTTCCCGGTTCGCTGGACAGATCGATCGTCCCGCCCATCAGCAACACCAGTTCGCGCACGATGGACAGTCCAAGCCCGGTGCCACCAAAGCGGCGGGTCATCGACCCGTCGGCCTGTTCAAAACTTTCGAACACGCGGGCCAGTTGCGCCGGGGTCATGCCGACGCCGGTATCGGACACCTCGATCACCAGTGGCTTTCCGGTGCGACACGACAATTTCAGCGTGACGCTGCCGCGCTCGGTGAACTTGATGGCGTTGTTCAGCAGGTTGTTCAGGATCTGCGTGATCCGGTGGGGGTCACCGATGCGGGCGCGGTCGCTGCCGGCACTGGCCAGCACCTCGAACTCCAGCCCTTTTTCTTCGGCTTGCACGGCGTGCAGCGCCTCGACCTGCGCCAGGATGTCGGCGGGGATCATCGCCACCTGTTCGATGGCCATCTTGCCCGCCTCGATCTTGGACATATCAAGGATCGAATTCAGCACCGTCAGCAGCGTTTCGCCAGACCGCCGGATCGTGTCGATCATCTGCTTTTGTTCGGGCACGGTGATGATGGATTCCAGCACCTCGGCCATGCCCAGCACGCCGTTCAGCGGGGTTCTGATCTCGTGGCTCATGTTGGCAAGGAAGATCGACTTGGCGCGGCTCATTTCTTCGGCGCGGGCGCGGGCCTCTTCCAGCCGCGATGTGGCGGCAAGTTCATCGGTGATGTCCGAGAACGACACGACCACCTGCACCAGCCCATCCGTCAGGCTAAGGGGCACGGCATTGGCTGACAGGACCCGGCGCGATCCGTCGGGCCAGTGCAGGGCAAAGCGGATATCACGGACGCTGCCCTTGGCCAGCGCCTGACGGAACGGCAGTTCGTCATCCGGCAAGGGGCTGCCATCCACCCGCTCCAGCCGCCACGACGCATCGTTATAGGATTTCCCCCGACTGTCGCGCCGGGTCAGGCCAAGGATACGCTCTGCCTCAAGGTTGACATAGACGATGCGCCCCTGATCGTCCAACACGGCCAGCGCCGCGATAGAGGTATCCATCACCTCGGACAGATAGGCCCGGCTGGCGCGTATCTCTTGCTCCAGCCATTTGCGGTCGCTGATGTCCAGATGGACGCCCGCCATGATCAGCGGCACACCTTCTGCAGACCGGGCCGTGATACGGCTGCGCGACAGGATCCAGACCCAGTGGCCATCATCGTGGCGCATCCGAAACTCAAGTTCCTGAAAATCCTCGCCCCGTGCGTGAACGATGGTTTCTGCGGTTGGCAAGGCGTCAAGATCGTCGGGGTGAACCAGTTCGCGAAAGGCGTCGGTGTTGAACTCGACGCCTTCGTCCGGGTCGCGGCCCAGCATTTCGGCCCAGCGTCCGCCGACCCGCAGGGTAAAGTTCGCGATGTCCCATTCCCAGGTGCCAACCTCGGCCCCTTCGATGATGCCCAACAGGCGCCGCTCGGCCCGGTCGCGTTCGGCAAGGGCGTGGGTCAGGTCGCGGTTGGCACTGTCAAGCGCGGTGATGTGGTTGCGCCGCGCCGTCACGTCCAGCGCTACGGCGATGCAACCTCCGTCCGATGTGCGGGTGTGGATGCGTCGCAGCCAGCGCCCGTCGGGCAGGCGCACCTCGTCGATATGGCGGGGGGTGCGATAGGTTGCGACGCGCTGTTCGACCCAGCGGTCCATGTCAGCATCGGTTCCGCCGGGGCCAAATATGCCCAGCTTTGCTGCCGTGCGCAAAAGGTCGCCCAGCGTGACCCCATCAACGATATAGGGCGCAAGGGCAGGAAACATCTCGCGGTAGGCGCTGTTGGCCACGACGATGCGGTCCTGATCATCCAGGATTACCACGCCGTCAGGCAGCGCGCGCACCGCGTTTTCCAGCCGTGTGTGCGCCTCGGTCGCGGTGCGGGCCAGGCGGGCGACCGCTTCTTCCTGTTCCTTGGACTTGGTGACGACGGTTTCAACCGACACGAACCCCTGCGGCGCGCCACTGGCATCAAACAGCGGCACCACGTTGAATTCCACCCAATAGCGGGTGCCGTGCCTGTCCTGATTGATTGCCTGCCCGCTGAAGGCCTGACGCCGGGCGATGGCATCCGCGACGGCGGCTGTCGTGTCCGGGTCGGTGTCATCGCAGCGGACCACGTCGCCCAGATACCGTCCCTTGATTTCGGCCAGTGTCCAGCCCGTCTGCGCCTCGAACGCCGCGTTGACCCAGACGATGTTCTGGTCATTGTCGATGATCGCCACCAGATTGGACATCGTTTCGACGATCTTGCCCAGACGCAGCAACTCGGTCCGCAGGGATTCATCCTGGGTCACGTCGCGGACAAGAAAGATGACGTTGGGCGGGGCCTCGGCCCGTTCGGCCGGCTTTAACGCGCCGGTCAGTTCAAACCAGCGTGGCCCGACCGGCAGATCGAGCCGATAGCGCACCCCATCAACGCGCCCGTATTCCAACGCTTGATCCAGTGCCCGCTGCACGACACGCGCCACGTCCGGCGGCAACAGCGTGGCGAAATGCTGCCCGCGCAGCAGATGTGGCGGTGCCGCCATCAAATCGGGTGGCCCGGCGGTGAATTCGGCAAAATGGCCATCCGCCTCGATCTC
Organism: Pseudomonadota bacterium; assembly: GCA_040385245.1. Taxonomy (GTDB): domain Bacteria; phylum Pseudomonadota; class Alphaproteobacteria; order Rhodobacterales; family Rhodobacteraceae; genus JAZKHT01. Next base: position 497,171 of record JAZKHT010000007.1, read on the forward strand.
GAACAGCAAGTCGGGCAGGGCGCGCAACGTCGCTTCAAGCCGTCTGGCGGTGTCGTGATAGGTCAGTTCGGTCGCACGGCGGGCCAGAACCGTGGCGATCACCTCGGCCGCGGATTTCAGCAGGCTTATCCGCTCGGGCGAAAAACCTGGGCCATCGGGGCCTTGGGCAAATCCGAGGATACCCGCCAAAGCGCCATCCTGCACCATCGGCAGCACAAGAATGGACCTGACGCCAAGCGTGGTCAGCGCGGCGGTATCCGGCAGCGCCGAAAGGTCCGGCACATGGACCGCGTCACCCTCCGTCAGCGTCGGCACAAACGGCAGCAGCATGGTTTCCACAGTGCAGGGCACATCCGGCAGGCCGTTCGCCGTCCAGTCATGCGTCTTGACCAGATGGCCATCGCTGTCGTGCCGAAAGACACACCCCCACCCCGCCCCCGATTGGCTTGCCAGTTTGCCGAGTGCCGAAGCAACCGCCTCGTCAAGGTCATGGATATGGGTACGCACCAACTCGTTCAGGATCGTGACTACGGAGATTTCCTCGGACAACCCGTTTCTCCCAGACCAGAAAGCCCGCTATTGGTTGTGGAATTGACCCGCAAGGGCAAGTCCTGTCGAAAGGGGCGGGCACATGTATTTCGCACATGCAGCCGAACCATGGCAATGCGGCGGCAATCCGAACCGATCATGGCGGAAACCCGGCATGGCCCTTGTTGCTGTCGCGTCGCGGCGTATGGTTGCCCCATAATCATCAAGGCATTTTCCCATGACGACGCAGCACAACAGCGCTGATCCTGCCGAAAACGATACCGTGATCATGGCCCTGACCGGGATCACGCTTTTCGGCATGGGGATCGCTACGGTGGATGCCTTCGTGGTGCCTATGCCCCTGTCGATGGGCGTGGCCGGTCTGACCGCCGTCTATCTGGCGGGGGGGCTGCCTGCCGCTGCCCGCGCCCTGGCCGAATTGTGGACGGACAGGGTTCTTGACATTGATCTGCTGATGGTGATTGCAGCACTTGCCGCCGCATCGGTCGGCGCGGTGCTGGAAGGCGCGGTCCTGCTGACACTGTTCAGCCTGTCGTCGACGCTGGAACACCGCGCCATGGGCAAGGCCCGCCGCGCGGTCGAGGCGTTGATGTCCTTGCGCCCCGACAGCGCCCTGTTGCGCAGCAGCGATGGCACCACGCAAGAGGTTCCGGTTGGCACCCTTGTGCAGGGTGATGTTGTCGTGCTGCGGCCCGGTGCGCGCGTGCCGGTGGACGGTCGGATCAGCGACGGCGAAGGGTCCATCGACGAATCGACGATCACCGGCGAATCCGTTCCGGTTCACAAAGGCCCTGGCGCATTGGTCCATGAGGCGACGGTGAACCTGAACGGTGTTCTGCTGGTTCAGGTCGTGCGCCCCGTCGCCGAAAGCACGGTCGCCCGCATGATCGCGCTGGTGACCGAGGCGCAGGGGATGAAGGCGCCATCGGAACGGTTCAGCGCGTGGTTCGGTCAGCGCTATACCGTCGCGGTTCTGGTGGGGTCGGTCGGGTTTTTCCTGCTGTTTCTGGCGCTTGGCTGGGAATTGCGCGATGCGTTGTACCGCGCCGCGACGATCCTTGTGGCCGCCAGCCCCTGCGCGGTGGTGATATCAGTCCCCGCCGCCATCCTGTCTGCCCTGTCGGCGGCGGCGCGGGGGGGTGTTCTGTTCAAGGGCGGGGCCGCGCTGGAAACGCTGGCCGATGTCAAGATCTTCGCCTTTGACAAGACCGGCACCCTGACCACCGGACGGGCGGAAGTGACGCGCGTCGTTGCGTTGCATGGTGATGAGGACAGCTTTCTTTCCGCGATTGCCGGGCTGGAGGCGCAGTCCGAACACCCGATTGCCGACGCCGTCCGCCGGACCATGGCGGAACGGGGTCTGACCCCCGTTTCCGTTGCCAGCGTGTCCGCGCAACCCAGCCAAGGGATCACGGGCGTCGATGCGCAGGGGCCGCTTTGGGCCGGCAATCCGCGCATGGTGGCCCGCATGGGCGCAACGCTGGATCATCCGGCCTTGGCGGGCATGCAGGACGGATCGGAAACGGTGATCTACCTTGGCCGGGACGATCAGTTGCTGGGTGCGCTGACCGTGGCCGATCAACCGCGCGACACATCGGCGCGCGGATTGGCGGCGCTCCGCACGGCGGGCATCGCGCGGATCGTGATGATGACGGGCGACCGTCGCCCTGTCGCGCTGCGCATCGGCGCGGCGCTTGGGCTGACGGAGGCGGCGATCCATGCCGATCTGATGCCCGCAGACAAGGTTCGGCTCGTCGACAGCCTGACCCGCGAGGGAAAGGTCGCCTTTGTCGGTGACGGCGTGAACGATGCGGCCGCCCTTGCCCGCGCGGATGTCGGCATCGCCATGGGGGCCGCTGGCAGCGAAGTTGCCCTGCAAGCCGCCGAAGTTGCCCTGCTGTCCGAGAACATGGAACGTCTGGCCGCAGCCCACCGCCTTGCGCGTCGCACCGCGCGGATCATCCGGCAGAACCTGGCCTTTGCACTGGGCGCGATGGTGGTTCTTGTCATCGGTGGATTGTTCTTTGACCTGCCGTTGCCGCTGGCTGTGGTCGGGCACGAAGGCGGCACCTTGCTGGTCGTTCTGAACGGCCTGCGTCTTTTGTTCGACCCGATCAGAAGCGACCGCCGCCAGTCCTGATTGCGTCACAATTGGGACGGAAAGGGTGTTCCAACCCCCTTCGGACCACGGTTTCCGGCCCCAAAAGCAGCTGCGTTAATTCGGTGCGAATCGTTTTCGCGGCTCCAACCCTGCCAAAATGCACCGGAAGCATCGCGAAAGCACAGTGTCACGGCGGTGACTGTCTCCGGTGGGGCAACGAAGATACAGGTTTGGAACAATTCTTAATAATTATGAAATTAAGCGACGCATAAGTTGACGACGTTAATAAATACGGCGTAAATGCGGCAAGATATTGTGGGGATATCGTCAGAAGTTGGTCGAAAGCCGGGCGTGTCCGCGCAGAGACCAAATGTGCTTCGAGTAACTGGTCCGCCCCGTTTGGGCATTGATCATGAAGACTTCGCTGCCGATTGCGGCCGCCGAGAATGCTCGAGGACAAGATGAAAACCCACATCTCCACCATCGCACTGGCGCTGATTATGCCTATCGCGAGCTTCGCGCAGGAATCCCCCTCTGCCCCCATCGATGTGCAGCTCGACGGGCAGTTGGATTTCCGCGCTCTCGCTTTTGAAGGCTGCATGGGTGTGAACACATGTTCGGCCCAGGGCGTGACCATTTCCGGCGAACGTCGCGACCAGACCACTGGTGAGTGGACGTCGACCGCGCTGTATTGGGACCCGATCGACGGCATCGGTGTCCAGAACGGTGGCCAGAACGACGAGATCGATTTTGACGAGCGTGTGGTGGTCAAGATGGACCGACCCGCCCGCATCGCCGACATCTGGCTGAGCGATCTGTTCATCGCCGAGGCTGCGCATTACGGCGCGTCCTTCGTAGGTGCGACCGATGCCGAATCCGCCGATATCGAACTGCGCAGCGATGGTGCCACCCTGACACAGGCCCGCATCACCGGCGATCTGCGCCTGCCGAATTCGTCCTTCAACGAGGCGGTCAGCGGAGCGTTTATCGAAGATGGTGACCTGATGCGCCGCGTCGTGATCGACGATGACATCATCAGCGTCGTCGTGCCGGGCCTGGGGCGGAACGGTCGCGAAGTGCTTTTGCGTGCCCCGATCGGCCAGATCGACAAGGATAAAAAGCTGATCTTTGCCGGTCTTGAAACGATCGAGGTGGACATTACCGATCTGCTGGCCCGCGTGGCCGGAACGCCGATCTACGGTGCTTTTGAAACCAACGAGCTGCAAGTCTCCGCCGTCCTTGGCGCGACGCCGCAGTTGACGGAAATGCGCACGCAGGCCGCCATTGGCCGGTCTGTCAGTTCGCACGCGAATGGCGAGGTGTCGGGAAGTTTCGGCACAACAGCCTTGGTGGACGAAGTGATCTTCGTCGCGCCGATCGACACCAGCAACGACTATTCTGTTGCCGGCTTCGTCTTGGCGAACTGACCGAGAGGGGCGCGCAAAACGCGCGCCTCACCCAGCGGACACCACACTTCGATTGGACCAGGAAAATGGCTCGGAATTCTAACATATACAAGATTTTCAAACACATCGTTGTCTGGACTGCGGTCACGGGCAAGGCGTCAGCGGCTGTCCTGCCCACGGTGGCGATGATCAACCCTGACAACGCGTGGCAGAACCTGCGCCGCGATCTGGAATCGCAGCAGCTTGTCGGTCCGAACCTTGGGCAGCTTCAGACGATGCTGAAATCGGCACCCAAAGATGCCGACATCGAAAACATCATCCGGCTGTCCTATTTTTCGGCCACCCCCGGAGAGATGGCGCAACTTGACCGGTTCTGGCTGAAGCAGATCGCCCAACGCAAAGACGCCGCGATGTTCGAAACATTCCGCATCGTTCGCGCGTCGGTCAGCGGCGCACGTCCGTCCGACCGCGAGACCTATCTGAAAGACTGGATCGTTCGGGTTGACCACAACGCCTATCACAGCGGCGGAAACAACGGCTACGGCAACGGCGACCAGGACGCGCCGGGCGGCAGCGAGCCGAACAACGGTGCGGAAAACGACCAGTCGCCGAGTGGCGGGACCAGCACCTCTGGCTCGACGGGGACGGGCGGCAACGGCAATGGCGGCGGCAACGGGAACGGCCGGCCCTGATCCAGATCGCCTGATTTCAAATGTTTCAGCCTCGACCGCAAGGTCGAGGCTGTTTTCATTCTGCACAAAGCTGTCGGCGCGTCAGTTCGACGCCAGTTTCATCGCCGGGGCCATGCTGGCCTCAAGGCTGTCGAACCCCTTGCCCGAGGAGACAAGGCACGACATCTTGCCATCCGGCAGCACCATCATGATGGTCCAGGTCTTTTTGCTTTTCGAGGCAAAAACCTCCAGCCGCGCGTTGTCCTGCGTGATCGACGCTGCGTGCAGTGTTTCACCGTAATGTTTCGCCAGATTGGCGACCACGCCGGTCCGGTCAGCGCAGGTCGCAGCGGCAGCGCCGGTCGCAAAGGCGGCCTGGCTCAGCGCGATCAGCGAAAGCGCAAGATGCATCTTTTTCATCGCTCTTCCTTTCGAGTTCGACGGCACGAGCCGCCCCCATAGGTTCATGCCGCCAAAAGGCGAAGGGGGCTTGGCAGCACGGCCTTCATTGGCGGATGTGATGAAGTTGGACGAACAAAGGGGTGGCCCAATGACCGAGATGTGACGTTTGTGGGGCAATTTATCGTTTTGGCTGTTTTAGCCGCGCTTCCACAGAAGCTGTGCGCCGACGCCTGACCGCACCTCGGCAAGGCCGAACCGCGCAGCAAGGGGTGCGATCTGGTCGGCAAGGGCCCGCCCGTCCAATCGGTGCATGGCAAAACCATAGCGGCCAAGAAAGGGCACCGCCCGGAACGAATCCAGCAAGAACACAAAGCGGCAGAACGGGCGGCGGTGATGTTCCGCCAGCAAGGGCAACAGGGTTTCAGCCAAAGCTTGTTCGCCCTGATCCACCAGCGCCACCCCGAAAACCGGCAGACGCGCCGGATTGGGCACCCACGCCGTCTTGCCAAGGGGAACGAAGATCGGGGCAAGACCCGACGTTTCTGCGGCCAGCAACGCGGATGCACTTGCGACCGCCGGTGATGCCGCCGCCCGCCGCGCGCCGAAACGCAGCCGCACCGAAAACGCGGCCCCTGACCGCAGTTCCAGCATCATCGCCTCGTATTCCAGCCGGGCCAGCCGTTCGGACAGGGCGGCGTTTTCCTGACCAAGGCGTTCCAGCAGGGCCGTTCGCGCGGCGGCGTCGTCAAAGCCGGTCATGCCGCACCCCCTTTGCCACGGTGCAGGGCCAGAATGGCATCGGCCATCGCATCGGCACCCTGGCGCAAAACGGGCCGCGCCGGGCCTGCCGCCTTGCGCCGAACCGCACGAAAGAACCGCGCCAGCGTGTCGGGGTGGGTTTCCGGGGTTTCCGGGTCCAGCCAGTCTGCCCAGCCTTGCGCATGGGCAAACCGCGCGCGCCCAGCCTGATCGTCCAGCTTTGGGTGGACGGTGGGCGACAGCAGCACCGGGCAGGTCGCGCGCATCATCGCCTCGTGGAAACTGTTGTACCCGGTCGCCGTGATGATCCCGTCAAACGCAGGCAGATAGCGCCCCAGCGGATACAGATGGTGAAAGGCGATTTCGTCCAGATACAGGCGCGGATTGCGCGACAGGGGCGAGCGCACCCAATACAGCCGCACCCCCGCCGCCCGCGCGGCCTGTGTCACCATCGGCATCATCATCGACCGGCCGACAAAGGCATCACCGCCAAGGCTGACCAGACAGGTCGCCCCAAAGCCCAAGGCAAGCTCTCGTCGGGCGGATCGGCGGGGCAGCGCTTCGTTTCCCGCCGACAGGGTTACGGGTTCGGTACGCAGCAGCCGCGAAAAGCCGGACAGTTCCGACGGGGCAAGCGGTGTCGGCCCTTCGTCCATTTCTGCCGCCAACTCTCCGGGTTCCAGGATCAGATCGCAGTGTTGTGCGCTGTCCAGCGGGCCTGCGTCGGCTTCGGCCTGCCACATCGCCCGGCGGATCAGAACTGCCGCCACCTCGCCACAGCCGGGGCTGCGCAAGGCGGCACAGACAAACGGGTTCAGATCGGCGGCATCCTCGATCACCGCAGCGGGCCGGAACTGCCGCAGAAACGCGGCAAACTCGGCTGTTTCCCAGTCAAACCAACCCGGCCCGGTCAGGCCCAGATGCGCCGCCGTCTGGCGCAGGATTACGGGGTATCCTGCCGCCTCGACGATCCCGGCGGCCTGCGAAAAGCACCAGAACACGATGTCGCCCGCACCACGTGCCGAAAGCGCATCGCAGACCGCAATCAGCCGGGTGATATGGCCAAGCCCGACCCCGTTCGGCACCACGCAGACATAGCGCGGTGAGTGTATGGGCGCGCGGGCTGGCGCACCCGTGGCCATCCACGCCAAGATATCGTGCAGATCGTCAGACCCGTCTGCCACCAGCACGACGTTCCGCCGCAAGCGCGCCCAGTTGACCGATCTGGCCCCCATGCGCGAGCCGTTGGTAAAGGTGATCGTATCGCCACGCAAAGTGCCCGTCCCCCGTTCGGCAGACACGGCGGGCAGGGCGGGCACGACCCCGACGGATATGCCAACCACTGCGGCAATGTCGGTCGCGGCCTGATCCGTCACCGCCAAAAGGGTGATCTGGCGGTTAGGTGACAGGCGCACCACTTCGGACAGCAGGCGCAGCCCGGCCTGCCATTCCGACAATCCGGTCGCCGCATCCGCTCGGCGCAGGATCACGCGGCAGGGCAAATTGATCGCACTGATGTCCGAGGCGATGGCCAGAAACCGGGTCTGCCCCACCACCGTGACGCGGTCTGCGACCCCGGCGATGACATCCGTTCGTTGCACCACGGTCAGCGTGGTGCCATCCGCCACAGTCTCGGCCAGCAGGTGCGCCACCGGGTCATCGGGGTCGCACAAGAACGCCTCGCACCCCGTCACGACGGCACCCGGGGCGTGTTGTAGACGTCGATCACCGCGCGCCCAAGTGCCCCCATGCCATAGCGTGTTTCCACGAACTGCCGCCGGGTCGCGGGATCGGCCGCCACCGCGCCGGGTATCCACGTAGCCAAGGCCTGCGCCGCAGCGATTGCAGTCACGTCCGCGTCCATCAACAAACCACCCGCCATGCCGTCCCGCAGCATCGCATCGCGCACACCGCCGACATCGCAGGCCGCAACCGCCAGACCGCAGGCCTGCGCTTCGATCAGGACGTTCGGCGTTCCTTCGACCCTGCTCATCAGCAGCAGAAGATCGGACCCGCCATACAGATCGTCGGGGTTCGACACGGATTCGCGCACCAGCAGATCATCAAGGCCAAGAGGGCCAAGATTTTCCAACATTTCATTCAGGAAAGGCCCGGTCCCCGACAGCGATGCCGTGAACCGGAAAGGCGCGATCCGGCGCAGTTCGGCCAAAGTGTGCAACCACAGCATCGGCCGCTTGTTGGCCGCAAACCGGAACACACCCCCGATACGGATCGGGTCAGTCCCGACCGCGCGCGGCTGGGCCAGCAGCCGGAACCGCGACGTGTCCACGGCATTGGCCAGCACTGGCACCGATCCGGGCCGCAGGCCAAGCCAGCCTTCGTAATCGCGCGCGCCCGCATCTGCGTTTGCGGTCAGGCGGGCATTGGCGCGGTTGCACAACGCACGGTACAACGTGGCCGATATGGCTGCCCCGCTGTCGGCCCGCCGGTCCATCGCCATGTTTCGCGCGCTCATCACCAACCGGTCCACGGGTTCCAGCGTGGTGACGATCCCGCAGGACAGGGCCGACCGGTCCTGCCAGCCATGCAGCACCGATGGCCGCCAGTCCCGCACCAGCTTCCACAAGGCCAGCGTATCGGCCCGGAACGGTGCGGGAAGAACCGCCAGCATGTCCCGCCCGGACTTGGGCAAACGCTGCGCCTGATCCGGGGTCAGCCGGTCCAGCATGTGGATTGCGACCCCGGCGGCGGTCAGGTCGGGCAGGAAATGCGCGTGGCCCCGGTCTTCAGCGGTGGAATAAAGCCCCACCGCCAGCCGGTCCTTTGGCAGACCCGCGTTCAGCAGCGACTGCACCAGCATGACCAATTGCCGCTCTGCCCCGCCCGCGTTCAGCGATGCGTTGACCACCAGCACCCGCCCGCCGCTGAGGATATCGAGCGGGGCATCCCCCTCTGGTCCCGGCGGCAGAGGCAGCAGAAAATCCGGGCTGCGGATCGCATCGGCGCTGCGGATATCACCGCTGAACGTGGCGTGGGCGGCATCATCAAAGGGGGCAATGGCGAGCAATGCCCCCGCCGTCTCGCCCAAGGGCATATCGCGCCGCCACAGCCATGCCAGCACCCCGATCCGGCCTGCGTCCATCAAAAGGCGCGCGCATCTTTCCCATTCGGTCGCGGGCACCTGTTGGGCGGACAATCCCCGCGCGGCACGGTCGATCATCGTCAGGAACAGCGCCTCTTGCCCCGTCATCTGCGCCACGGCCAAACGTTCGGCAAAGGGCGTCGGGGCCAGCAGGTGGCGGGCGGCGGCATCGCGCGCGGCATCGGTCTGTTCCAGCCGCAGGTTCAGCCGGACCATGTTCAGCAGGCTTTGATACCGCCCGCGTCCACCATCGCGCGCGGCAACGTCGGCCCAGGTGGCCAGTGCGGCCTTCCAGTCGTTCAAGGATTCGCGCACGCGCGCCAGCCGGACGGCAAAGCGAAGATCGTTCGGATGGCGGGCACGCCCCGCCTCTGCCTCGGCCCGTGCGTCGCGGAACTGGCCAAGCTGTCGCAACAGATCGATGTGCAAAACCGAGATGTCGGCACTGTTCCCGTCAGCATCGGCAATCAGCTCCAACGCCTGTTCGGGCCTGATGTCGACCAGTGCCGAAGCCAGCAGAAACCGCGCGTCGGGTTCGGTCGGGCGGTCGCCGAACACGGAGGTGATGATGTCGATCGCGCGGTCCGGGTCTTCGATCTGCAAGGCATGCCGCGCCTCGCCCAGCGTGGTTTCGACCGATCTGACGCCTGCGTTCCACAGGGCCTGCCGCAGCACATGCGACAGCTCTTCCTGACCTGATTGGTGGGTTTGCCGCGCCAGGTATTCCCACAGTCCCGGTTGATCAGAAGGGCTGAACCCGGATTCCACCAGCCTGATATAGGCCCCGAACCAGTCACCATTCTGGCATAGCGATGCAAGCTGCAACCGGACTTGTGCGGCGTGGTATCGTCCAGTATCGTTCTGTGAGTTCAAGATTTTAACACAAATTAACGAAGGCGTGGTCACTATGTCCACCGACCCGAACCTTGGCAACCGCGTTGTTCCTGCGCAGGCAAACGTTCCCACCATGGTGACGACCGCCGACATTGCGCTGGTACGGGATATGGCCGCCAATCTGTTGCCGGATGACACCGTGATAGAGGTGGGGCCGTGGCTGGGTGCCTTTTCGGTTCACCTTGCGCGGCACGCCGATCTGCATGTCATCGACACATTCATCTGGACCAAGGATCACGCAAAGCGCCTTCCCAATGTGCTGACCCCCGGCGTCAGCTTTGAACCCCTGTTCAAAGCGAACCTTGCCGCGCGCGGGCTGGTGGCGACCGTCCATACGACGGACATCGCCCAGTTTGTCTGGACCGGCGGCCCGATCAAGCTTTGTGTGATAGATCTGCCCAAAAAGGCCGAAGACTTGCGCCGCACCCTGCGGGCCATCGCGCCCGGTGTGACGGCGGATACCACGATTCTGATCAAAAACGGTCTGAACCCTCAATTCCCCGAAATGCTGGACTACGCGGTATCCCTGATCGATACCGGCGCGCTGGTTTATGCCGCAAGCGACGCCCCGCCTGACAGCAATATGCTGGTGCTGCGCGGTGTGCCGGATGCCGATCTGACGGCGGCCCTTTCGGCGCCGACCACCCAACCTGCGACAGTCGCACCGCAGTCGATGAACGCGCTGGGTGTGGTGCAGCTTGGCGGGCTGCGGCGCATGCTGGAAGCGGGGCATTTCACCGACGCTTATACCCGGTTGTCCGAGTCCGCCCCTGATCAAAGCCTGATCCGCCAGTGGCAAAAGCTGGAACCGACGATGATCGAAGACGGCGTTGACCCCACCGCCTTGCACTGCTTTTCGGAGATTTTCAGCGCACATCATTCCATTAACGTCAAACCGGCAATCCACTTTCACAAGTCGCCGGACATGGTGATGCGGGCCTGGTGGCAGAACAACGCAGACAAGCCGTGGCGCGGTTCGTCGTTCCATCCCGAAATCCTGACGCGGGCCTTTGACTTTGGCTATATGGGATGGCCAAGCAAGGTGCAGGAACTTGTGCGCGGGTTGGATGTGCTGGACGTTGGCTGCGGCCCCGGTCTGCACGGATTGGGCTATCTTGCCGCCGGGGCAAAATCCTATACCGGCGTTGACCCGATCGTGAAGATGGACGCCGACCGGTCCAAGAACCTGACGGGCAAGCGGAAAGAGAACTTCGGCTGGACCCCCCGTGAAATGGCCGCGCTGATAGAGCCGTGGCACATCTCTGCCCTGCCGACCAACGAACTGCCGCAAGAGCGGATGTATGACATCGTCACTTTGCACAACGTGACGGAACATCTGACCTTTATTGAATCGATCTTTGCCGACATCGCGGTGCGGCTGCGTCCGGGTGGGCAGATCCTGTACAACCACCACAACTATTTCGCGTGGAACGGCCATCACCAGCCGCCCAAGACCGTCGCCGCCATTGATCTGGACGATCCTGAACAGCGCAAGTTCATCGATTGGGGGCATGTCGGCTATGACCCCGCGCCCGACCATTACATCGCGCGCGGCCTGAACCGGTTTCGTCTGGACCAGATGCTGGACCTGACGCGCAAATACTTTGACATTCAGGTCGCGCAGGAAATCCCGTCGCGTCCGGAAACCGGGGTCGACCGGCTGACAGACACCATCCGCCAACGATATCCGCACCTGACCGACCGCGATTTCACTATTCAGAACCTGCTGGTCATCGGCAAGGTGCGGTTATGATGCCTGAAATTCGGGCAGTCTGTCCCGTTCGATGACGAATTCAAAGCTGGGGGTCGCTTTGGTGGCAATGTCCGTCAGATAGGCCGTGATGCTTTCATCCTCGAACAACCGGTCGGGGGCGAACAGGTTCGGCTTCAGGTAAAGCCGCCCACCGTCGTTCATCCGGCTTTTCAGATCGGCAAGAAAGAACTGCCATTCGCCCAGATCCCAGCTTGCCGCACCCGGACGGGCAAAGTCGCCACGGTCAAACTTGATGGCTATCGCGGTGATCAAGTCAAAGCCTGTCAGCCGCGCGTCCAGCCGCGTTTTCGGATGCACAAGGTCGGGCAGATAATCCACACCAAGACAGGCCGCCATCTGCATATACATCGGCGAATTGACATCCATGCCGATGCCGTCATGCCCCAACACCTTGGCAATATACAGAAATATCCCCGACCCGCAGCCTACATCCAGAATGCGTTTCGGGTGTTGCTCGGTGTGCAGGCCCATCGCCAGAACGTGGCGCAGGTGATACTTCAACCACGTTTCCAGATCAAAGTACTTGGCGTAGTTGTGTTCAAGACGTGTGACCAGATCAACCTGATAGGGGTCACTGATGGCACTGTTTCGCGCTGCGTAGTGGTCGCGAAGCCGGTCCCACGCGCCAACATCGGCTTGTTCCAAAAGGCTTTCAAGACTGGGTGATGGCATGGGAAACCTGCATGATTAAACAATGCTAATAGAGCCCGAAGAATGCGCGGACACAAGTAAAACCCGATCCCCGCGACCCTGCGCCCCCTGCTGAAATTCCCGGCAGTTCAGTGCTTGGATGGTCAGGAATTCTGTACCTGACACCCAGGCCGCCCTTATTCATCTTGACGTTTTTGACCATTCGATTATTTCCACTGAATGAACGTTCATTCTTGCTGCACTGCAGCGTTCCGAAAGACTTTGCCGACATGACCATCGCAACCCCTTCCGCCTTTCCCCCTGTCGCCGACCAGCGCAGCGCCGAGATCCTTGACCGGGTCCGCCGGGCCTTTGCTGAAAAGGGCTTTGACGGGGCATCCATGCAGGATCTTGCCCGCGCCACCGGGATGAGCGTGGGGAACTTTTACCGCTATTTCCCGTCCAAGGCCGCCATCGTCGAGGCGCTGATCACCCGCGATCTGGCCGAGATCGAGGCGCAGTTTTCTGCGATCATGGAATCGGGCGATCCGTTGACAGGTCTGCGCGCGACGCTGCGCCACCGCATCACCACCGATTGTGCCGCAGACGGCCAACTGTGGGCCGAAATCACCGCCGCCGCCCTGCGGAAATCCGAAATCAGCGCGATCACCACCCATATGGAAACGGTGATCGTGCGGAACCTGTGCAGCGTCTTTGCGCACGCCACCGGTTTGCCGGTTGACGAGGCGCAGCGGCGCTACAACTCTCATGCGTTGCTGCTGGTGATGCTGGTCAAGGCCAGCGCCATGCATCCGGGGCAACCGGGGATCAACCGTGAAAACCTGTCGGCACTGGTGCTGCGCACCGTTGACCGCACCCTTGACGAAGTCGCCAGCGACGCTGCGAAAGGCTGATACTACCATGCGTTCCGTTTCCCTTTTTCCTGCCGTGTTCACAGCCCTTCTGCTTGCCATGCCGCTGCATGCCGAAACCGAAACGGCTGTTGCACCGGCCCCGGTTCTGCCAGCCATTTCTGTGTCACCTGTCGAGCCGCGACTTCTGCGGGACCGCGTGCTGACATCGGGCCTTGTCGGGCCGGTTGAACGGGTGCAGGTGGCCCCCCTGATCGAAGGCCAGCCCATCGAAACGCTTGAGGCGGACGTGGGCGATGTGGTCAGTGCGGGTCAGGTTCTGGCCCGTCTGTCGCCAACGACGCTAGAGCTGCAGAAAAGCCAGTTCACCGCCGCGCTTGCATCCGCCAAAGCGACCATCGCCCAAGCCGAGGCGCAACTGCTGGAGGCGCGATCCAGCGCGGACGAGGCGCAGCGCGTCAACGAACGGACCGCCGCGCTGAAACAACAAGGCACCGCATCGCAGGCCGCTGCCGATCAGGCATCCGCCGCCGCCGTATCCGCCACCGCCCGCGTCACCGTCGCCGTTCAATCGCTTGAGGCGGCGCGCGCCCAACTGACCCTGGCGCAGGCGCAGCTTGCCAACATCGACCTGCAACTGTCGCGGACCGAGGTGCGGGCACCCGTGTCCGGCGAAATTGCCGAACGCAACGCGCTTGTCGGGTCCATCGCCACGGCTGCGGGCCAACCGATGTTCGCCATCATCCGCGACGGTGCGCTGGAACTGAACGCCGATGTGGCCGAGATTGATCTGATCCGTCTGGCCCCCGGCCAAAAGGTGCGCATGCTGGCCGTAGGGTCGCCCGATCCTATGGATGGCACCGTGCGGCTGGTGGAACCCACGATTGATGTGACCACCCGCCTGGGCCGCGCCCGCATTTCCATTGCCGACAGCAGCAAGATCCGCGCGGGCATGTTCATGGACGCCGAAATCCTTGTGGTGGAACGCGAAACCCTTGCCGTGCCGGTGACGGCCGTTGGTGCCACCGCCGATGGTGCCACGATCATGAAGGTGACCGATGGCGTGGTCGCCCGCGTGCCGGTGCGAACCGGCATCCGCGACAATGGCTGGGTTGAGATCGTCGAAGGTCTGGCCGCCGGTGATCTGGTCGTGACCAAGGCCGGCGCTTTCGTGCGCGACGGTGATCGCATCAACCCCGTGCCCGTCGGGGCGGATATGTGAGGAGCGCGCCATGAACTTCTCCGCCTGGTCCATCCGAAACCCCATCGCGCCGCTGCTGGCCTTTTTCATGTTGATGGTGCTGGGCTGGCAGTCCTTTAACAGCCTGCCGATCACCCGGTTTCCGAACATCGACGTGCCCTTGGTCGCCGTCTCTGTCAGCCAGTCCGGCGCCGCCCCGGCCGAGATGGAAACCCAGGTAACCAAGGAAATCGAGGATGCCGTCGCGGGCATCACCGGGGTCAAGAACATCATTTCAACGGTGACGGACGGCAACTCGACCACCGCGGTCGAATTCCGCATGGAAGTGCCGACTGAAAAGGCCGTGCAGGACGTAAAGGACGCCATTGATCAGATCCGGGGCAACCTGCCCGGTGACATTGACGCCCCTGTCGTCACCAAGATCGACGTCGAAGGTCAGGCGATCATGACCTTTGCGGTTCAGGCCCCCGACATGACCATCGAAGAACTGTCATGGTTCGTCGATGACACCATCAAACGCGCCATTCAGGGCCGCCCCGGCATTGGCCGTGTCGACCGCTACGGTGGGGCCGAACGGGAAATCCGGGTCGAACTGAACCCGGTCAAGCTGGACAGCTATGGCATCACCGCCACCGCCGTGAACGCGCAGTTGCGCGCGACCAACGCCGATCTTGGCGCGGGCCGGTCAGAGATTGGCGCGGGCGAACAGGCGATCCGCCTGCTGGGCGACGCATCAACCGTGGAACGCCTGGCCAATACGACCATCGCCCTGTCAGCCGGGCGCCACGTCCGCCTGTCCGATCTGGGCGAGGTGCTGGATACCTACGAAGAGCTGCGGTCGTTCTCTCGTCTGAACGGCGAACAGGTCGTGACCTTTGCTGTCTTCCGCGCCAAGGGCGCGTCAGAGGTGTCGGTGGCCGAAGTGGTCAACGAACAACTTGATCTGGTCCGCGCCGCCAACCCCGAGGTGCAGATCAAGCTGGTCGATGAAACCGTCTTTTACACCTATGGCAACTACGAAGCCGCACTTCACACCCTGATCGAGGGCGCGATTCTGGCCGTTTTGGTGGTGCTGGCCTTCCTGAAAAACTGGCGCGCCACGCTGATCGCTGCCGTGGCCCTGCCACTGTCGGCGGTGCCGACGTTCTGGATCATGGATCTGCTGGGCTTTTCGCTGAACCTCGTCAGCTTTCTGGCGATCACTCTGGCCACGGGGATTTTGGTCGACGATGCGATTGTCGAGATCGAGAATATCGCCCGACATATCCGCATGGGTAAAACCCCCTACCGCGCCGCGATCGAGGCTGCAGACGAAATCGGCCTTGCCGTTATCGCAACCACGCTGACCATCGTTGCGGTGTTCGTGCCGGTGTCGTTCATGCCCGGTATTCCGGGGCAATATTTCCGCCAGTTCGGCCTAACAGTCGCGATTGCGGTGCTGTTTTCGCTGCTGGTCGCGCGTCTGATCACACCGATGATGGCCGCCTATCTGATGCGGGCCAAGGACGCGGAAGAAAAGCACGCCGAAGATGGCCCGGTGATGCGCAATTACCTGCGCGTCGTGAAGTTCACGACGGCAGGCGCGCTGCGGCTGCCCTTTGGACTGCGCATTCCGAACTATTACTTCACCATGGTTGCGGCGATTGTCGTTCTGATCATCTCGGTGTTTTTCATGGTCCGCATCCCCGGCAGCTTTATCCCGCCCGAAGATGTCAGCCGCATTCCGATTTCCGTTGAACTGCCGCCCGGATCGACGCTTGCGGAAACCGACCGCACCACGCTGGCCATGGTCGAGGCGATCCGGCAGGTTGACTGGGTGGACAGCGTCTTCGTGCTGGGTGGATCGTCGCCCACCGGCGACCGCGACATTCGCCGCGCGTCGGTCACCGTGCTGCTAACGCGTCTGGATCATTCCTTGCTGCTGAAGCTGTCCAAGATCGGGCGGTCCATGCCGATTCTGGGGGGTCTGGTCCCCGAGGTGGAAAACACCGGCCGCACCGTGCCGCAAAACGTGATCGAGGCGCAGATCTTTGAAAAGCTGGCTCTGATCCCCGATGTCCGCGCGTTCAAACTGAACGACCGGGGCGAACGCGATCTGTCATTCTCGGTCCTGTCGCAGAACGAGGCCGATCTGAACCTTGCCGTCGCACGACTGGAGGCGGCGTTGTCGGGCGACCCCGCACTTGCCAACGTGTCGTCCGAAGGGGCGCTGCCCCGGCCTGAAATCCAGATCACCCCCCGCGCGAACGAGGCGGCCCGTTTGGGCATCACCACCCGGTCCATCGCCGAAGTGGTGCGTGTCGCCACCATCGGTGATGCGGATGCGGCCCTTGCCAAGCTATCCATCGACAACCGATTGATCCCGGTGCGGGTTCGCCTGAACGATGCCAGCCGCGAAGACCTTGGCCGTATCGGCGCGCTGAAACTGACGACCGCCAGCGGTGCGACCGTGCCGCTGTCGTCTGTGGCCGATATCGCGATTGCCGAAGGCCCGTCGATGGTTGACCGCCTGAACCGCGAACGCCGCGCCACCATCGGCGCGAACCTGCCCGTCGGCGTGGCATTGGGCACCGCAACCGCCCGGTTCAATGAGATCGTGGCGACGGTTGAATTGCCCGCATCTGTCCGCGTCGCGGAATCGGGGGATGCGGAAATTCAGGCCGAACTGATGGCCGCCTTTGGCAACGCCATGATCATGGGCCTGATGCTGGTGCTGACTGTTCTGATCCTGCTGTTCGGATCGGTGATTCAGCCCTTCACCATCCTGTTTTCATTGCCATTGGCCATTGGCGGCGTTGCGGCGGCGCTGATCCTGACCGGGAACGCGGTGTCGATGCCGGTGTTGATCGGTATTCTGATGCTGATGGGGATCGTAACCAAGAACGCCATCCTGCTGATCGATTTCGCGATCGAGATGCGCAATCAGGGCTACACCCGTTTTGCCGCCGTGATGGAGGCCGGGCACAAACGCGCGCGCCCCATCGTCATGACATCCATTGCCATGTCCGCAGGGATGTTGCCCTCGGCGCTGGGGGTGGGCGAGGGTGGTTCCTTCCGCGCGCCCATGGCCACGGCGGTGATCGGCGGCATCATCGTATCGACCGCGTTGTCGTTGATCGTTGTGCCATCGTTCTTTTTGATCATGGATGATCTGTCGACCCTGCTCGGTCGCCTGTTTGGTCGCTTTGTCGGTCCCAAGGAAACCGAACCGGATCAGCCCGAGGCGCATGTTCTGGCCGAACGTATCGCGGCCCTTGGCGCGGAACAGACCATTCTTCGCGACCGGCTTGAGGCCGTCACAGATAGCAGACGCCCCGGCAATCTGCACGTCGCGGAATGAAAAAGGGGGCCGAAAGGCCCCCTTGCCACCACGGACGAAGATTTCCCGCGTCTAGAATCGCAGACCCGATCCACGCGGCGCACCTTGTGGCACGCCGGGCAAGACGCACAGCATTTCATACAGCAGGTTGGCCCCGATCAGCGCCGTGTTGCCCGCCGGATCATAGGGGGGCGACACCTCGACCAGATCGCCGCCGATGATGTTCAGTCCGGCACATCCGCGCACAATCTCCAGCCCCTGCCAGATGGTCAGGCCGCCGGGTTCCACCGTACCGGTTCCGGGGGCAAAGGCGGGGTCCAGACTGTCGATGTCATAGCTGATGTAGACCGGCGCATCGCCGATCTTTGCCCGCACCTGTTCCATCAGGGGGGCCAGCGATTTGTGCCAGCACTCTTCGGCCTGAACCACGGTCCAACCCTTGTCGCGGCCCCAGTTGAAATCGTCGGGTGAATAGCCCGTGCCGCGCAGGCCGATCTGGAACACCCTGTCGTTAATCAGGCAACCGTCTTCCCACGCGCGGCGAAACGGGCACCCGTGGGCCACCTTTTCACCGAACATCGTATCGTTGATATCGGCATGGGCATCGATGTGGATCAGCGCGACCGGCCCGTGTTTGCGCTTGATCGCCCGCAGGATGGGCCAGGTCAGCGTGTGATCCCCCCCGAGCGTCAGCGGCAACGCCCCCGCATCCATCACACCGTCATAGAACGCCGTAATGATATCGACCGACTTCTTCAGATCGAACGTGTTGATCGGAACATCGCCAATGTCGGCCACCTGCAAATGTTCAAACGGGGCGGCCCCGGTTGCCATGTTATAGGGCCGCAGCATCCGCGATTCGTCGCGGATCTGGCGTGGGCCCAGCCGTGTGCCGGGCCGGTTCGATGTGCCGATGTCCATCGGTATGCCGATGAACGCCACGTCCAGCCCCGTTGCGTCCCGCTGTGACGGCAGTCGCATCATGGTGGCCGGTCCGCCAAAGCGGGGCATGTCGTTGCCACCCAGCGGTTGGTTGAAACGGGTCATGCCTTTTCCTTTTCGTCTAGCCAGTTGCGCACGATCTGGCGGTGCCGCGCGCCGTCATAACTGGGGAAATGCCCGCCATGCACCACCCGCACCGGCAAGTCATACAGCCGCGTCATCGACGCGTGGTATTGCACCATTTCCGCCGGCACATCAGATTCGATCAGCGGCCCGTCATAGACGATGTCGCCGGAAAACAGGATGCCTGTCGCCGCCTCCCACAGGGCGATGCCGCCGGGGGAATGGCCGGGGGTGTGGATCACCTCAAACCGCCGGTCACCCAGATCGACGATGTCACCATCCCACAAAAGCCGCGTCGCGGGGGCGGATTTCACCGCATACAGGGCCGATTGATAGGGCGCGGGTGGCAAGGTGGAAAAGATGTCGTCGGTCACATATTTGTCGGCATAGGTATTCTCCCGCGTGGGGGTGCGCAGCAGATGCGCCTCGGCCCCGTGGCAGGACCGGCAGGGAAATTCGTGGTGGCAGCCGATGTGGTCAAAGTGGGTATGGCTTGCCACCGCCTCAAGCGGTTTTTCTGTCACCAGCGGCACCCAGTCGCGCAGGCTGACCACGCCCATGCCGGAATCGACCAGCATGTCCCGATCCCGCCCCCGCACGTGCCAGACGTTGCAGCGATAGAATTCGTGGATATGCGGCTCGTCGATCATCGAGACGCCGTCGCCCATGGTGCGTATCCGCCACCAGTCTCTTGGATCAGCGCGCATCATTCCTCCAACAGCACATGGCTTGTGGCCGCAAGATCGATCACCGCGCCGATGTCTGGCGCGGCCCCTTGGGGCAAGTGAACGACCAGAACGTGATCGGGGGCCGCCAGTGGCGCAAGATGCGCGCGCACATGGGTGCCAAAGAAAGCGGCATCCACCACCCGCGCCGGACCAAGGCGCAAGGGGCCGTCGATCCCGATCGCCTCGGGCCGCAGACACAGGACCTTGCGCCCTGCGTTGGACAAATCCAAAGGACCAAGGGGGGATGTGTTCCCGTCCACCGGGATGCGGTTGATCTCCCCCATGAACCCGGCGGTGAAAAGCGTCCTGGGGTGCAGGTACACCTGTCGCGGGGGACCGACATCCTCGATCCGGCCTGCGTTCATCACGACGATCCGGTCGGCAATCGCCATCGCCTCTTCCTGATCGTGGGTGACGTGCACGAATGTGGTGCCCACCCGGCGCTGGATCGCCTTCAGTTCGTCCTGCATGGCGCGGCGCAGCTTCAGGTCCAGCGCGCCAAGCGGTTCGTCCAGCAGCAGCACCTCTGGTTCCACCGCCAGCGCCCGGGCCAACGCCACCCGCTGCCGCTGACCGCCAGACAGTTCAAACGGTCGCCGGTCCCCGGCCCCAGAAAGGCCAACCAGCGCCAGCATCTCCAGCGCCTTTGCCTGCCGCGCCGCCGCGCCCATTCCGCGCATCCGCAGACCAAAGGCCACGTTGTCCGCCAGCGTCATGTGCGGAAACAGCGCGTAATCCTGAAAAACGGTCGTGGTGGGCCGCGCCTTTGGCCCCACGCCCGCCATATCGCGCCCCCCGATCAGCACGCGCCCCGTACTGGGTTCGGCAAACCCGCCGATGATCGTCAACAGCGTGGTCTTGCCACAGCCGGACGGGCCCAGTAGCACGACGAATTCCCCCGCCGTGATGTCAAGATCGACGTGGTCCAGCGCCAGCGCCGATCCGTACCGCTGACTGACCCCTTGGATGGACACCGATGCCGTCACGACTTGGCCTTTCTGAACACGAACACCTCGGCCAGGATCACTGCTGTCACGGACACCAGAAACACCAGTGACCCCACGGCATTGGTGGCGGGCGACAGGCCGGATCGCAGCATCGACCAGATTTCCACCGGCAAAGTCACGTCAAACCGCGTCAGCAGAAAGGCGATGATGAATTCGTCCCAACTGAACGTCACCGACAGAAAGAACGCCGCCGCCAGCGCGGGGGCCAGCATGGGGGCAGACACATGCCACAGCACCTGAATTTCGGATGCGCCTAGGTCACGGGCGGCCCGCTCGGCTGATTTCTGATGATCGCCCATCGCGGCAAAGCTGATGGCAAAGCACAGGGGAAGGTTGATCACCACATGCCCGACGCCGACCGTCCACAGCGACAGCCGCACCCCAGTCTGATTGAACAGCGCAAGCAGCCCAAGCGCGATGATCAGATAGCTGACGGTCATCGGCGCAATCAGCAACCCCCGCATCAGCACCGATCCCGGCAGCCTGACCCGCGCCAATCCATGCGCCGCCAGAAACCCCAGCACCAGCGCCAACAGCGACGACACCACCGCCACCAGCAGCGAATTGCCCAGCGCCGCCATGACGGCACTGTCGCCCAATACCTGACTGTACCATTTCAGTGTCACGCCCTGAAATGGCGGCACCGGTAGGCGACCGTCTTGAAACGAAAACGCGACCAACACCGCTACAGGCAGAAAGATGAACGCATAAGCCAGCGCCAGATAAATCCAACCCAACGTCCGCATCACACCCTGTCCAATCGCAGCCAGCGCGCCGATGCCGCATAGGCCAGCGTCACGATCCCCATCAGGATCACCGACAGCGCGCTTGCCATCGGGAAATTCCCGCTGCGGCCCAGTTGCAGCATGATCAGTTGTGGCAAGGTCAGTTCGGTATTCCCGCCCAAGATCTGCGGCGTGATATAATCGCCAATGCAAAGAACGAATGTCAGAAACGCCCCCGTCACCACGCCCGGCAGGGTCAGCGGCAGGATCACATGGCGAAACGTGGCAAAGCGCCCCGCCCCCAGATCCTGCGCCGCGCGGGCATAGTTCGGGGAAAGCTGGATCAGGTTGGCATAGATCGTCAGCGTCAGCAGCATGACAAAGAAATGCACGAACCCGATCACCGTTGCCGTGCGGGTCGATGCAATCTCCAACGGCTGTGCAATCACGCCCGACCACAGCAGCGCCTTGTTGATCACGCCGTTTTGCCCCAGCACCAGCAACCACGAATAGGACCGCACGACGTATGACGTCCAGAACGGCAAGACGGCCAGCAACAAAGCCAGCCTTTGCCAGCGCGCAGGCACCCGGAACGCGATGATCGCGGCCAGCGGATAGGCCAGCAGGATCGACACCACAGTGACAACGGCAGTGATTTCCAAACTGTTGCTCAATGCCTTGAACAAGGCCCATTCGGTGAAGAACCGGGCGTAGTTGCCCGGATCAAAGCCGTGAACGATCGCCCGACCGTCCATATGCGCGAACGACAGGGCGACCATGGCCGCAAAGGGGATCACAAAGAATGCCAACGTCCATAGCAGGGCCGGGGCCACCAGACCCCAGCCCAGACGCCGTTCCGCAGAGGTCGTCACTGTTGCAGCATTTCGGTCCACAGATCCTGCATCGCCGTATCAAGCGACGCATCCGGGATCGGGTAAAGCTGCGCGCGGGCCAGAAAATCGGGCTGTTCGTCCCAGCGCAGCACGGCCTTTTGTTCGGGCGTCAGGGCATCGCCCGCCTTGGCGTTCGATGGCATCCCCCAATAGCAGCTTGATGTTGCCAGCCGCGCCTGACCTTCGGGGCTGACGATGTATTTCACGAACTCCACCGCCAGATCGGGCTGGGTGCTGTCTTTCAACACGGCGATGGACTGCGCCCAGCGCACGGCACCCTGTTTCGGGATCGTCCAGTCGATGTTCGGGTTTTCCGCGTTCAGCACTGCCGTCAACCATTCGCCGCCGCCGATCACGATGTCGACCTCGCCCGTGGCCAAGGCGGTCTGGCTCGACACCACGTCGGACACTTGTTTCGACGCAGCCTTCAGCGCGAACAGCGGGTCTTTCAGGCTTGCCAGCGTATCGGCGGTGATGTCCGCCGTGGCAACGCCCTGACCGACGGCCAGCAGGCCCAGAACGGGCAAGTAATAATCATAAATCGCAATGCGTCCGTCGTATTTGCCCGATGTCAGGCTGGCCATGTCAGCCATATCCGCCGGATCGACCTTGGATTTGTCATAGGCGATGGTGTTGTAGCCGAATTTCTCGGTCACCGCATAGGTCACGCCATCGCGGGTGTTGTTGTCGGCCATCACCAGTTCGGGAAAGAAATCGCCCGTGGGCAGACCGTCGGCGGGCAGGGGGGCCAGCAGGTCGGCATCCACTGCGCGGCCCACATCCACCGCGTCGATCACCAGCACATCCCAATCGCCGGGTTGCGACTGATCAAGGATGGCCAGCCCCGCCGCCGTACCTTCGTATTCCTTCAGGTTCACCTTCACCCCGAACTTTTCTTCAAAAGGTGCGATCAGCGCGGGGTCGGTGTGGTCGCACCACACCAGCGCATTCAATTCCTGCGCAAAGGTGGGTGAAGAGAGTGTGAGCAAGGCAAGGGCAGTCTGGGGAACGATACGCATCTGGATGACTCCTGTCGGACGGTTGGGCGCTTCTGTGGCGCGGCTTTGGAAAAATAATTGAGTTCGTTCATTTTTGAAGTCAATGTGAAATATGAGGCGATTTAAGAACAGGGTCCGATGTCAGGCTTGCGCGAAAAACAAAAAGCAGATCGGCAGCGGCGCATTCTGACCGCCGCATCCCGCCTTTTCCGCGAGGCGGGCTATGGCGCGGTGCGCATCGAAGACATCGCCGCCGCCGCCGAAGTTTCGGTGGGCACCTTCTACAACTACTTTGAAACCAAGGGCGAACTGCTGCTGGCCATCGTCACGATGGAGGTGGAAGAGGTGCTGTCCTTGGGCGAAAGTGTCGTGCGCGACCCGCCCTGCAGCGTGGAAGTGGCGTTGCGGCAGTTGATCGGCGGCTACTTTGACCATTCGCTGGTCTATCTGTCGAAAGAGATGTGGCGCACCGCCCTGGCCATCGCGATTGAGGCACCGGACACCCCGTTTTCCTGCCGCTACACCCAGCTTGACAGTCTGATGACCGATCAGGTCTGCAACCTGATCGCCGAATTGCAGGCGCGCGGCCTTGCCCGCCAGGACGTCTGCGCCCGCGCCCTGGGCGAGGTGATCTTCAATAACCTGAACATGATGTTCATCGAATTCGTCAAATCCGAACCCATGCCGATGGCGCATCTGCACGACAAGGTGGCCGTGCAGATGGCCCCGCTGGCCGGTTTGCTGGCCAAAGTCTAGATATCCTTCACCAAACGCAGTGCGTCATAGATTGCCGCATGTGTGTTCCGGGATGCCACAGCATCCCCGATCCGATACAGCCGGAACCCCGCAGGCCCACCGTTCAGCGTCTGGCTCCGCCCGTCGATCAGCGCGTCATAATCCACGGCACCCAGATTTTCCGACTGCGGTTTCAGGTAAAAATAGATCGCGTCCAGCGGTTGCGTGCCATGGTTCACCACGACCTGATCAAAATGCCGTTCCCGCGCCAGATCCATGTAATCCGACCCGATGACCGCCTTTAGCTGGTTTCCGTCCCGCGCAACGGCGCGCAGTCGGTAGGTCACGGTGAACGTCACCTTCTTGTCCTGCATGGCGCGCATATAGGGGACAAGGTTCATCGCCATCACCTCGGGCGCGAAACTGCGGTCTGGGGTCATCACCTCGACGCTGGCACCGCTTTCGGCCAGCAGTTGCGCGGCCTGCATCGCGGTGTGGTCGCCGGCGTCGTCGTACAGCAGAACGGTGCTGCCGGGTTTCACGTCGCCCGACAGGATATCCCACGCCGACACGGTCAGGTCATTGCCGCTTTCCAGCACGTCCTTTTCCGGCAAGCCACCTGTGGCAATGATCACGACATCGGGGTTTTCCGCCAACACATCCGCCGCTTCGGCATAGGTGTTGAACCGGAATTCCACGCCACGCGCCGCGCATTGCGCCATGCGCCAGTCGATGATCCCGATCATCTCGGCCCGCCGTTTGGTCAGTGCGGTCAGGCGAACCTGCCCACCGGGGCGATCCGCCGCCTCGAACACGGTCACGGCATGGCCGCGTTCCGCGGCGACGCGTGCCGCCTCCAGCCCCGCGGGGCCTGCGCCGACGATCACCACCTTTTTGCGCATGTCTGCGGGGGTGATTGTCTGGGGCATCGTCTCTTCGCGGCCCGTGGCGGCGTTGTGGATGCATAGCGCCATGCCCCCCTGATAGATGCGGTCAAGGCAGTAGGTCGCCCCCACGCAGGGGCGGATGTCTTCTTCGCGCCCTTCGATGATCTTGCGGACGATATGCGGGTCGGCCATGTGCGCCCGCGTCATCCCGACCATGTCCAACTGCCCGGTGGCGATGGCATGGCGCGCGGTCGCCACATCCGGGACGCGCGCGGCATGAAAGGTGGGCAGCCCGACTTCGGCCCGGATGCGGCCCGCGAAATCCAGATGCGGCGCGGATTTCATGCCTTGGATCGGAATGACATCCGTCATCGCCGGATCGGTGTGGATGCGCCCCTTGATGATGTTCAGGAAATCCACCAGCCCCGAATCGCGGAACCGTTTCCCGATCTCCACCCCTTCATCGACGGTGATCCCGCCAGCCGCAGCCTCATCCGCCGTGTAACGCACGCCCAGCAGGAACTCCGGCCCCACGCGTTTGCGGCAGGCGGCCAGCACGTCCATTGCAAAACGCGCCCGGTTTTCCAGACTGCCGCCATAGGGATGCGCCAGCCCGTTGGTCAAGGGCGACATGAACTGATCCATCAAGTGGCCGTAGCATTCGAATTCTACCCCATCCAGACCCGCCTCTTTCATGCGTTCGGCAGCGTCGGCGTAGTCGTCGATGATGCGGGCGATGTCCCAATCCTCGATCACCTTGGGAAATGCGCGGTGCGACGGCTCGCGCGCTGGCCCGGCGGCAACGACCGGCAACCAATCGCCTTTGTCCCAGCGCGTGCGACGGCCAAGGTGCGTCAACTGGATCATCACCGCCGCGCCCGCCTCGTGGCAGTCGTCGGTCAGGCGCTTCATCCAGCCCACGACCTCGTCCTTGTAGGCAAGGATGTTGTTGAACACGGGCGGGCTGTCTTTTGACACCGCTGCCGACCCTGCCGTCATGGTCAACGCGACGCCCGCCTTGGCACGTTCCAGATGATACAGCCGGTAACGGTCCTTTGGCATCCCGTCTTCAGGATAGGCGGGTTCATGGCTGGTGGTCATGATCCGGTTGCGCAGCGTCAGGTGTTTCAACTGGTACGGCTGAAGAAGCGGGTCAGTGGTCATGGCGTCCGGTCCTTTATGGGTTTGGCGCAGCATAGGGGCAGGTCGGCCCACTGTGAAAGTCAAAATCGACACATGTGTCGATTTTTTCGCCACCTGGTCTTGTGGGCATTGGTCACGCGTCCTACCCTGACAACATGAACATGCGCGAACACAAGGAAACGGGGTGGCGCGGGTCGGCCGATCTGTGGCTGGACGCCGCCTATGAGGCCCTGCTGTCGGGTGGGGTCGCGGCGGTGAAGATCATGCCGCTTGCCACGCGCCTTGGCCTGTCGCGGACCAGTTTCTACTGGCATTTCACCGACCGCGAGGCGCTGTTGGCTGCCCTGATCGCCCGGTGGCGTGATCGCAACACCGCCAACCTGATCGCCCGGACGACCGCCCCCGCCGCCACGATAACCCAAGCGGTCCTGAACCTGTTCGATTGCTGGATCACGCCCGATTTGTTTGATGCCCGGCTGGAATTTGCCATCCGCAACTGGGCGCAGACCGCGCCCGACCTGGCGCAAACACTGGGGGCCGAGGATGCCACCCGTCTGGATGCCCTGCGCGCCATGTTCCTGCGCCACGGCTATGCCCCTGATCAGGCCGATATCCGCGCCCGCACGATCTATCTGACGCAGATCGGCTATATCGCCCTGCGGACCGACGAAGACACCGCCCTGCGCGTGGCGCGGATGCCAACCTATGTGGAAACCTTCACCGGCATGCCCCCCACGGACGCCGAGGTGCGCGCCTTTGCCGCCCGTCACACCGATAAACTTTAGGTCAGGCGCGCCAACAGGGCCATCAACTGCTGCGTTTCCCCGTCATCCAGCGGCGACAGCGTCGCGGCAGACACAGACAGCGCCTGCGCGGTGGTGGCGTGAAACAGTGCAACGCCTGCATCGCTTAGCGCCACAGTCAGGCGTCGGCGGTCGGTGGCATCGGGCCGCGTTTCCACCAACCCCTGCCGCACCAGTCGGTCCACCACGCCCTTGATCGTGGCCGCGTCCATCGCCGTCGCGCGGCCCAGATGGTTTTGCGACAGCGGCCCAAGTTCGGCCAACCGGGCCAGCACGGCAAATTGGGTCGTTGTCACCTGTGGGATGGCGTCGGAAAACAGCGACAGGTGCCGCTGCGTCACCCGGCGCAGCACATAGCCGATCTGGTCATCCAGAACATAGCGGACATCTTCGGTCATCCTTTGGGGATAGACCGCCGACCAAGACCGCGCAAGGAAGTTGACAGGGGCGGGGGCTGGTCCCAATCTGATTTGCACACAAACAATCGGGGTCCCGCCGCATGACCGCCTACGCCCGCCCCGCATCCCTGACCGAGGCGCTGCGTCTTTTGTCCTATGGCCCGCGTCGTCTGTTGGCCGGGGGCACCGACATTTACCCTGGCGCGGGCGAAACGCTGAAGGGCGATGTGCTCGACCTGACCGCCATTGCCGGGTTGCGGGGCATCACGCCGCTGGATGGTGGTCTGCGCATCGGGGCCTGCACCACCTGGTCCACCATTGCCGAAGCGTTCTTACCCCCGGCGCTGACCGCGCTGCAGCAGGCGGCGTTGCAGGTGGGTGGCCGCCAGATCCAGAACGCGGGCACCATCGGCGGCAATCTGTGCAACGCATCGCCCGCCGCCGATGGCGTGCCGCCCCTGCTGATCGTGAACGCGCAGGTGGAATTGACAGGATTGGAGGGCACGCGCCGCCTGCCATTGGCCGATTTTCTGACGGGTCCCCGCCAGACGGCCCGGGCGGAAGACGAGGTTCTGACCGCCATTCTGATCCCCGCCGATGGGTTGACGGGGCAATCTCAGTTCCTGAAACTGGGGGCGCGCGCCTATCTTGTGATCTCGATCGCCATGGTCGCGGTGCGACTGACGACGGATGGCGACCAGATCACCGCAGCCGCGCTCGCCGTGGGGGCGTGTTCGGCCACCGCGCGCCGTTTGGCGACAGTGGAATTGTCACTGATCGGCCCAATCCGGGGCGCTGCTGACCGGATCGACCCTGCCGCCGTCGCGGCAGTCCTGTCGCCCATCGACGACATTCGCGCAACAGCCGCCTATCGGACCGAAGCCGCGACCGAACTGTTGCGACGGGCCGTGGGGGCGCTGACATGATCGCCTTTACGCTGAATGGCCAGCCTGTTGCGTTGAACGCGCCCCCGACGCGGCGACTGTCGCAGATGCTGCGTGAAGATGCCGGGCTGACCGGCACCAAGGTCGGCTGTGACGCGGGTGATTGCGGGGCCTGCACCGTGCTGGTCGATGGCCACGCGCTGTGCGCCTGCCTGATTCCGGCGGCCCGCGTGCAAGGTGCGCAAGTTCAGACCGTTGAAGGCAAATCCGCCGAACTGACCCGCCTGCGCGCGGCCTTTTTACGGCACGGCGCGGCGCAATGCGGCATCTGTACGCCCGGAATGTTGATGGCTGCCGCCGAACTGCTGGCTGACAATCCCACACCGACCGTAGATCAGGCAACCATGGCTTTGGGCGGCGTGCTGTGTCGTTGTACGGGCTATGCCAAGATCATCGCCGCCGTGTGCGATACGTCCGACACCGACCCGCAGCCCGCAAGTGGCCCTGCCGTCGGCCAAAGCCTGCCGCGCATCGACGGCGCGGCAAAGGTGGCGGGCGACAGCTTTGGTGCCGATTATGCCCCGGACGACGCGCTGATCCTGCGGGCGATCCGGTCGCCGCACCACCATGCCAGTTTTGATTTTGGCGACCTGTCGGCCTTTGCCGCCCGCCCCGGTGTGGCCTGTGTCCTGACGGCGCAGGATATCCCCGGTCGCAACACCTTTGGCGTCATCCCCCCTTTCGCCGACCAACCTGCACTGGGCGAAACCCACGCCCGCTTTCGCGGCGAGGCGGTGGCGCTGGTTGCCTTTGAACACGGGGCGGAACCTGATCTGACTGATTTTCCCATCCGCTGGACGCCGCTTGCCCCGCAGATGGACCCGGAATTGGCCGAACAGCCCGACGCCCCGCTGATCCACGCCAACCGCCCCGGCAACCGCCTGACCCAAGGCCGCGTGATCAAAGGCGATGTCACAGCCGCACTGGCCGCCTCGGCCCATGTCGTCGAAGGCAGCATTCAGACCAGTTTCGTCGAACACGCCTATATCGAGCCTGAGGCGGGTGCCGCCTGGCTGGACGGCGACACGTTGGTCATCCGTGCCTGCACCCAGGCCCCGGTGATGGACCGCGACGATACGGCGGCGATCCTGAACCTGGCCCCGGACCGCGTCAGGATCATCCCATCTGCGGTCGGGGGCGGTTTTGGATCAAAGCTGGATATCAGCCTGCAACCGCTGCTGGGCCTTGCCGTTCTGAAAACCGGCCGCCCGGTTCGCATGACCTACAGCCGCGCGGAAAGCATGGTTTCGACCACCAAGCGGCATCCAGCGATGATGACGGGCCGCATCGGGTGTGACGCGACGGGCAAGATCACGGCGGTAGACTTCGATGGCCGCTTTGACACCGGGGCCTATGCCAGTTGGGGCCCGACGGTCGCGAACCGCGTGCCTGTTCACGCCACCGGCCCCTACCTGACACCGCATGTCCGCGCGACGGCCCGCGCCATCCACACCAATGGCCCGGTGTCCGGGGCCTTTCGCGGCTTTGGCGTGCCGCAGGCGGCGATCTGGCAGGAAACGCTGTATGACCGGCTGGCCGAAAAGGCCGGGATTGACCGGTTGGAGTTTCGCCTGCGCAACGCCTTGCGCGACGGCGACCCCAGCGCCACAGGGCAGATCCTGCATGCAACGGGGATCGGGGACTGCCTGACGGCGCTGCGTCCCCATTGGCAGCGGGCGCTGGCTGAATGCACCGTTCCCGGTCGTGGGGTGGGGATTGCGTCCTGCTGGTATGGATGCGGCAACACTTCGCTACCCAATCCGTCCACCATCCGCATCGGCATCACGACGGCCGGGCTTGTGACCTTGCATCAGGGGGCGACCGACATCGGGCAGGGGTCGAACACCGTCATCGCCCAGATCGCCGCAGATGGCCTGGGTGTGCCGATCAACAGCCTGCACCTGATTGGCCCGGATACCGCGCTTACGCCGGATGCGGGCAAAACCTCGGCCAGCAGGCAAACCTATGTCTCGGGACGTGCCGCACATGCCGCCGCGCAGTCCCTGCGCGCCACGATCCTGCGAAGGGCGAACGCAGGCGACGGCGCGACGATCAGCGTGGAACGCAGTCTGATCACCGTCACCGAAAATGGTGCGCGCCGTGTGATCGACCTTGCCGCCCTGCCCACTGATGCCTACGGCTATGCGCTGTCCGCACAGGAAACCTACGATCCGCCCACCAGTCCGCTGGATGAAAACGGTCAAGGCACGCCCTATGCCGTCTATGGCTATGGCGCGCAGATGGTGGAACTGGCGGTCGACGCGGCCCTTGGCACCGTGCGCCTGCTGAAAATCACCGCCGCCCACGATCTGGGCCGTGCGATCAACCCGCAACTTGCGACTGGCCAGATCGAAGGCGGCATCGCCCAAGGCATCGGTCTTGCGTTGATGGAGGAATACCTGCCCGGCCGCACCGAAAACCTGCACGACTACCTGATCCCGACCACGGGCGACGTGCCCCCCATCCAATCCATCCTGATCGAGGTGCCCGATCCCGAAGGCCCGCTTGGCGCAAAGGGTCTTGGCGAACATGTCCTGATTCCGACAGCCCCGGCGATCCTGAACGCGATCCGTCATGCAACCGGTGCTATCATAACCAAAGTTCCGGCCCTGCCGCACCGTGTTCTGGCGGCGATCAAGGACGCCCGGACATGACCCAACGACCCTTCCCAAAAACCCTCTGGGGGGCGGGCGGGCAGAAGGCCCCCCGGCGTGTGCAACGATGACCGACGACAAGATCCGCTGCGATGCCTGCCCGGTGATGTGCTACATCAGCCCCGGCCAGACCGGCGCCTGCGACCGCTATGCCAATGACGCGGGCCGGATCGTGCGCACCGATCCGGTTGTCATGCTGACCCATGCGCTGACGGCGGGCCACCGCGTCGTGCCGTTTGCCACGCGAGACTGGGACGGCGATCTGATGCCCGCCGATGCGGTTGTCACCGGCATCGGGTCGGGCACGACCTATCCAGATTACAAACCGGCACCCTTTATCGTGTCATCCCAGGTCGATGGGGCGGATATGGTGACGGTCGTGACCGAGGCGATCTTTTCCTATTGCGGCGTCAAGGTGAAGATCGACACCGACCGCTTTCTTGGCCCCGAGGCGGCTGCCGTTCGCGCCGGGGGCGAGGTGATCGGTCACGTCACCACCGCCGAATATGGCAGCCAGATGCTGTCCATTGGCGGGGTGCACCACCTGACCGGCGGATCGAAGGCCGAAGGTCGCGCCACCTGTGCCGCGATGCTGGCGCTGTGCAATGGCGATGCGGTGGAACTGACTGTCGACGGCGGGTCAACTGTCACTGTTCAGGCCGGAATGGCCCCTGTCGTTGATGGAACGCCCGAACGCCGGATGCGCGTTGGCTGCGGGTCGGCCACCATCGGCATGTTCGCCAGCCAATGGCACGGTCTGGTGGACGAGGTGGTGGTGGTCGATGACCACATCACCGGCGTCGTGTCGGAACATCAGGCGGGTAAGGTGCTGGGCTGGCAACCCACGGGCATCAAGATCAAAGGCCACCGTTCCACGCCGGGGCGATATTTCAAGGTGTCAGAGCCTGGATTGGGCTGGGGCGGCACCAGGCTGACCGACCCGCTGGACATCCTTGGCGATTGGAACCCGAAAAAGGGTGCGCGCCCCGGTCTGACCCTGCTGATGGTGTCCACAACGGGCGAGGAATATGCCTATTACGAGCTGGATCAGTCTCTGACACCGCAGAAACAGCCCCTTCCCGATGCGCTGCGCCCCACCGTCGCGCTGATAGACGAGAATTGCGAGCCGTCGCTGTGCACGGTCCTTTTCATGGGCGGCGCGGGCGGGTCACTGCGCGCCGGGGTGACGACGAACCCCGTCCGCCTGACCCGCAGCGTGCAGGGGGGTGTTACGCGCCTGACCAGTGGTGGGGCGGAATGCTACATCTGGCCGGGGGGCGGGATCACCTTCATGGTCGATGTGACGCGCCTGCCAAAGGGCGCGTTCGGCTATGTTCCCACGCCCGCGCTGGTGGCCCCGCTGGAATTCACCTTGCCGCGCGATGCCTATCTGGCGATGGGCGGGCATGACGACGCCATCATATCGGTTGAACAAATGATGGCAGAGGGCGGCGAATACCCGACCGCCGCGCGCCTTGAACCCTGGAGGAGCGACGGCCTGTGACAGCCCCCCGCCAGCCCGTGGGATCTGAGTATTTGTGCGAAGAAAAAGCACAAAGGCCCGCCCCATGACCGGCGCACAGGCGACATGGCTGCCGGGGGGGCGGCTGCATCTGCATCATGGGCCGATTGACCTGATCCTGCAGGGCTGGGGAACGGATGCGGCGCTGCGCGACGGGTATGCGCGCGCCTCGCGTCGATTCGACACTATTCTTGCCGAACTGGCCGATGAACTGCCTGCGCTGCGGTCAGACGATGCCACACTCACCGGCCCTGTCGCGCAGGTCATGGCCGCCGCCGTCGCGCCCTTTCGCCCGGCCTTCATCACGCCCATGGCCGCCGTTGCTGGGGCCGTGGCGCAGATGATCCTTGCCGCCTTTGTGCAGCCCGGAATCACCCGCGCCTATGCCAACAACGGCGGCGATATCGCGCTGCATCTGGACCCCGGTCAGTCGATGACCTGCGCCATTGCGGGAACGGCAGGCCAGATCACCATCCGACATCAGGACGCCGTGCGCGGCATCGCCACATCGGGGTGGAGGGGGCGAAGCTGGTCGCTGGGCATTGCAGATTCAGTCACTGTCCTTGCCAGAACCGCAGCGCAGGCCGATGCAGCAGCCACCATGGTGGCAAATGCAGTTGATCTGCCCGGACACCCCGCAATCACCCGCCGCCCTGCCACCGCGTTGCAGGCGGACAGCGATCTGGGCATCCGGCTGGTGACGACGGGCGTGGCTCCACTGACACCGCCCGACATCGCCCGCGCGCTTGACCGTGGCGCGGCAGCCGTCGGTGCGTTCCGGGCACAGGGATTGATTGAAGCGGCGGCGCTTTTCCTGCACCCTGACAGCAGAACCCTTGGCCCCATCCTGATGAAAGAGGCGCACATTGCCTGACTTTACCCTGCGTCGCATCACCCTTCAGATCGAGGAAATCTTTCACGAAGGTGGCCCCGCGCCAGCGATCCCGCCGGTGCGCGGGGCGATCATGGCCGTCTGCGCCAACCCCTTTGCCGGGCGCTATGAACCCGATCTGCAAGCCGCGATGGACGGGCTGAAGCCGCTGGCGCTGATGCTGACCGACCGGCTGGTCGCGGCAATGGGCGGGCGGGACGGAATCGATGCCTATGGCAAAGGCGTACTGGTGGGCGAGAATGGCGAATCCGAACACGGGGCGATCTGGCACGTCGCGGGCGGCTATGGGATGCGCGAGCGTCTTGGCGAATGCCGCGCCATCGTGCCATCGGCGATGAAGGTCGCGGGGATGGGGGCCACCCTCGATATCCCCTTGGGCCATGTTAACGCCGCCTATGTCCGCAGCCGGTTTGACGTGATCACCGTCAGCGTGGCTGATGCCCCCCGCGCGAACGAGGTGGTCTTTGCCCTGGCTATGGCGCGCGGCGGGCGGGTTCACAGCCGTCTGGGCGGGCTTGAGGTCGATCAGGTGAGGGGAGAGGACGGCCTGCGATGAAGGCACTGGCAGGGATTTGCACGATCCTGCCCGGCGCAGCTTTTGCCTGCGCCCTGCCGCCTTCGGTGATCCTGACGCTGCCGACGGGGCATTACATTGCGGGGGCGGCGCTGACCGTTGGCCTGACGGCGCTGCTGGGGGCCGCAGCACACCGCCTGCCCGCAATGCAGCCGCGTGTGCTGCAAGACCGGCGTATCCTGATCCCGGTGTCGGTCACGTCCTACCTCTGCTTTCTGGGGTTTCTGGCGCTGGTCGCTGTGGGGTTCCTTGGCCCGCGCGACCCGATGCACAACCTGATGACGCTGGTGTTCTGGACCGGCATCTGGATCGCGCTGCCGCTGGGGTCGATGCTGCTGGGCAACCTGTGGCGACCGGTCAACCCCTGGACAGCCCCGGTGCGGATTGCACGCAGCCTGTTGCGCCGCACGGGCAGCATTGGCCTGGCGCGATTGGGGCACTGGCCCGCCGTGATGGCATATGCGGGGTTTGTCTGGTTTCAGACGGTGTCGCTGTATCCCGACGATCCTGCCGTTCTGGCGGGTCTGGCACTGGCATACTGGGCCGTCGTCTTTGCGCTTGCCGTGGCCGAGGGCGAAGACTGGCTGCAACAGGGCGAATTCCTGACCGTGTTGATGGGCTATCTGGCGAAAATCGCGCCCCTGTGGCTGGAACTGTCAGGGAACCGCGCGCGCCTGCACCTTGGCTGGCCCGGCACGCAGGTGCTGCGGATGCCGCCTTTGACGACATCGGCCACCGCCTTTGTCACCCTTGCCCTTGCCGCGCTGACATTCGACGGGTTGGTCGAAACGTTCTGGTGGATGGGCATCATCGGGGAAAATCCGTTGGAGCCGACGGGCCGGTCGGCGGTGATGGGGATCAACACCCTTGGCTTGCTGGGGGCATGGGCGGTGACCGCGATCACCATTCAGGCCGTGATCCGTGCGGGGCGCGCCCTGTCGGATGGGTT
This sequence comes from Pseudomonadota bacterium, assembly GCA_040385245.1. GTDB lineage: Bacteria > Pseudomonadota > Alphaproteobacteria > Rhodobacterales > Rhodobacteraceae > JAZKHT01. Next base: position 531,769 of record JAZKHT010000007.1, read on the forward strand.
TACCACAGGGCCGATCATGCTGTCGTTTCTGGCCATCGCCGCCGGATATCACGCAGCGCATTATCTGGTGATGTTGCTGACGGCGGGGCAATACACGTTGGCCGCGATCAACGATCCGCTGTTTCGGGGCGACAGCCTGCTGGGTCTGCCGATGTTCTATGTCAGTTTCGGTTTTCTGACCGATCCGGGCATCATGCCGATGATCTATGCCGCCCAATTCGCCGCCATTTTGGGCGCGCATCTGCTGGCGGTGGTGCTGGCGTTGAAACTGGCGGGACAGGGCACGCGGGCGCTTGCGCATCTGCCGATGACGGGTTTGATGGTCGGGTACACGGTTCTGGGGCTGTGGCTGCTGTCCACGGCCCGCGCGGGGTGACGCAAGGGCAGAAAAGCGTGGACAAGTCATTTGCACACGCACAATTTGGCAACCAGAGGCGCGCGCAGACACGCCCGGCAACAGTGGAGAGACAGAGATGAAGACGAAGGATATTTTCGGCACCGCGCCGAACCGGCGGTCCGTTCTCGCAGGGATGGGCGCAGGCGTCGCGGCGGCGGCCTTTCCCGGCTACACTTGGGCGCAGTCGTCCGCACCGATCAAGCTGGGGTTTCAGTTGCACCGCACCGGCATCGGTGCCGCTTATGGCCGCTGGTATGAACGCACCGCGCAGGCCGCGCTGAAGGTGTTGAACGATCAGGGCGGCATCAACGGTCGCCCGGTCGAGATCGTGTTCGAAGATGACGCGACCGACCCCAAGCGTGGGGCCGAGGTGGTGGAAAAGCTGGCCAGTCAGGCCGGGTGCGACCTGATCTTTGGCCCGTTGTTCAGCCATGTCGTCATCGGGTCCGCCCCCCGTGCCGGTGAACTGAAGATCCCGTATCTGGTCTGTTCCGAAGGCTATCATGTCGCCAGCGGCATGCTGAACCGCTGGACCTTGCAACCCGGCATCACGGACGTGCGCGCGCAGGTGTCGTCGATGGCACCGTGGGTCATGCAGAACCTTGGGAAAAAGGTGACGATGGTCTATCCCGACTACGCCTTTGGCTATGACCACCGCGACTTCTTTACCGAAGCGGTCAAGGCCCAGGGCGGCGAGGTGATCGCCCAGATCGCCATTCCACCGACCGAAACCAGCTTCACCCGCTATCTGCCGCAGATCCCGACGGAAACAGAGGTGCTGTATCACGTCATGGTCGGCCCCGCTGTTCTGACCTTTGTCAAGGAACTGGGCGATTTTTACGGGTCAGGCGCGCGGCCCGAAATCTTTGGTTTCATCGACAGTCTCGAGGCTGTGGATACCGCCAGCCCCGGTCTGGAGTTTCTGGAAGGCACCCATTTCTGGGAGGCGCACAACCGCGTCAAACAGGCCGATGCGTCCGAACACGAAACCTTCTACCGCGCCGCCGTCGGAGTGGATGACAATGGCGCATCCATCACCGACGCCAAGGACATCTCGACCTATTCCCACATGTTTTCCACATGGGAGACTCTGTTCCTGATCAAACAGGGGATGGAGGCGTCAGGCTATCAATCCACCGACGACCGCCAGAAGTTCGTCGAAGCGATGGAGTCGATGACATCCCTGCCCCACAGTCAGGCCATCGTGCAGGGTGACAAGATGTTCAACGGCAAGACCCATCAGGTCTTTGGCCACCAGAACATCTCAAAGGTCGAAGGGGGCAAGCTGATCCGGGTGCACCGCACGGCGATCGAGGACGGCATGTATCCTGATGCGGTCGATTACACCACGCAGTCGTTCTGACGAAACGGGCGGGGGCAACCCCGCCCCAACCCGGTGCCTGCGTGGATTTCGGACCTTTCCTTCTTCTCGCCCTAATGGAGGGCACAGTGACCGCCGCCGTGCTGGCCCTGACGGCCGTTGGCCTGTCGCTGGTGTTTGGCGTCATGCGCGTGGTCAACGTCGCGCATGGCGAGTTCTTCATGCTGGGGGCGATTTCGGCATGGTTCGTGACGAATTGGGTGGGCGGGCCGAACTGGATCGGCTTTGTCGCGGCGCTGATCGCAGCGCCCCTGTTCGTGGGGGCAGTTGCCGCTGTGGCGGACCGTCTGGTGCTGAAACGTCTGCATTATGAACCCGAGGCGACGATCGTCGCCACCATCGGGCTGCTTTACATCCTGCAACAGGCGGCGCTGACGTTTTACGGCCCCGATGCCCGGCCGGTGGAGCCGCCGTTCAGTTTTCGCATTCAGTTTCCGTGGTTCGGTTATTCGGGCTATAAACTCGCTGTCGTGGTGGCCGCCGCACTGATCCTGATTGCGGTCTGGCTGTTGATGACGCGCAGCCGTGCCGGACTGATCATGCGCGCCACGCAAGTGGACCGCGACACCGCCCGCGCCTTTGGCGTCGACGTGGATCGTGTCTATGCGGGCGTCTTTGCACTGGGTGCCGGGCTTGCCGCCGTGGCCGCCGTTTTGATCGTGCCGATCCAGCAGGCGCATTACCTGATGGGGCATGACCCGCTGTTGCTGTCGTTCATCGTCGTCATTATCGGCGGCTTGGGGTCGTTGCGGGGCACGCTGGTGGCGGCGCTGGTGATCGGGCTGTCGGATGGCATCATCTCGATGTTCTTTTCACCGACGCTGGCCAAGATCATCGCCACATTGCTGGTGGCACTGGTTCTGGTGTTTCGCCCGCAGGGGCTGTTCGGGGCCAAAACATGAAGACCCCGGACATCAAGGTATGGGCGCTACATCTGGCTGTGATTGCCGCACTGTTCGCGGCGCAATTCCTGTTGCCGTCATATCACGTCACCAACCTTGCCCGGATCATGGTGCTGGCGGTGTTTGCGATGGGGTACAATCTTGCCTTTGGCTACACCGGTCTGCTGTCGCTGGGTCACGCGCTGTTCTTTGCCGCCGGGATTTATGGCGCAGGTCTGCCCGTTGCGATCTGGGGGGTCGCGGCCTTGCCCGCCCTGCTGCTGGGGCTGGTGGCCGGCGGGGCGGTTGCCGCTGCCGTTGGCACGCTGGCACTGCGCACGGCGGGTGTCAGTTTCATGATCGTGACGCTGATGTTCGCGCAGGCCGGATATTTAAGCGTTCTTTACTTCGGCACGGTGACAGGCGGGGACGAAGGGTTTGTGATCCCTGCCGCTGGCCGCATGCTGCTGGGGTTCGATCTGTCCACCGACATGCCGCGCTACATGCTGGCGCTGTGCCTGTTTTCCACAGCACTGTTGATCAGCGTCGCCCTGATCCGCAGCCCAAGGGGCCGTGTCATGGTCGCCATGCGCGAGAATGAAGACCGCAGCCGGATGCTGGGTTACAACCCGTTCACGGTGAAGCTGGCGGCGCTGGTCACTTCGGGCCTGTATGCGGGGGTGTCGGGGGCGGCTTATGCGATCCTGTTCGGCTATGCGGGGGCCAGTTTTGCCACCATCCAGTATTCCATACTGCCGATGCTGTGGGTGCTGATGGGCGGGGCGGGCACCACATTGGGGCCGTTGATCGGGACGGCGCTGATGTTCTATCTGGTCGATCTGGCGGGCATCCTCACCACGGCGACGCTGCTTGTGGTGGGGGTGGCGCTGCTGGCGCTGATCCTGTTCGCACCAAAGGGGATTTTGGGCACGATCCGCGAAAGGTGGCTGCCATGGCTGCCGTGATCCTGTCCGCACGCGGCCTGACGCGGCATTTCGGCGGTCTGCGGGCCGTGGATGGCGTTGATTTCGATCTGCACGCGGGTGAAATTCACGCTCTGATCGGCCCGAACGGGGCGGGGAAGACCACGTTTGTCAGCCTGCTGTGTGGCCGCCTGCCTGCCCAATCGGGCACGATCACGCTTGCCGGGCAGGACATCACCCATCTGCCCGCCCATGCCCGCGTGGCGTGCGGGATCGCCTATACGTTTCAGATCACGTCCGTCTACCCGCGTCTTTCGGTGTTCGACAACGTGGCGCTTGCCGTGCAGCGCACCGGCGCGCGTGACCTGACCGCAGGTGTCACCGCCGCCCTTTCCCGTGTGAACCTGACCGACCGGACGGATCAATTGGCCGGAACCCTGTCCTATGGCCATCAGCGGTTGCTGGAGGTTGCCATGGGTCTTGCCCTGCGCCCCCGCGTGCTGATCCTGGATGAACCGACCCAAGGGCTGGCGTCGGGCGAGATTGCGAATTTCAAGGCGCTGGTCCGCGCCCTTGCGCCCGACACCACGGTTCTGCTGATCGAACACAACATGGATGTGGTGATGGATCTGGCCCAGCGGATTACCGTGCTGACCTTTGGCACCGTGCTGGCGACCGGCACGCCTGCGGAGATCCGCGCCAATCCAGCGGTGCAGGATGCCTATCTGGGGGGGCACCATGCTGCGACTTGAGGGTGTGGATGCCGGATACGGCCCGGTTCAGGTGCTGCGCGGCGTGAGTTTTCACGCCCCAAGGGCCGAAGTCACCTGCATCATGGGGCGCAACGGTGCGGGCAAATCGACGCTGATGAAATGCATCATGGGCTTGGTTCCCGCCACCGCTGGCACTGCCACACTGAACGGTCAGGCGATCCACGCCCTGCCCGCGCATGAAATCCCCCGACTTGGCATCGCCTATGTTCCGCAGGGCCGCCGCCTGTTCGGCCCGCTGACCGTGGCCGAAAATCTGGACATCGGTCTGATGACCCGGCGCAAGGGGGCCGATACGCGCGAACGGGTGCTGACCCTGTTCCCCCGCCTGCGCGAACGGTTGGGGCAGGTGTCGCAAACCTTGTCGGGGGGTGAACAGCAGATGCTGGCGATTGCGCGCGCCCTGTGCATCGAGCCTGACGTTCTGTTGCTGGACGAACCGACCGAGGGGTTGCAGCCATCCATGATCGCGCTGATCCGCGATGTGGTGTTGCGGCTAAAGGCGGACGGGGTGGCGACGGTCCTTGTCGAACAGCGCCCCGATGCGGTGCTTGCCATGGCGGATCGTGTGGCGTTCATGGCGAACGGGACAGTGGCCGAAACAGTCTCTAACACCGCCCTTTCCGCCGATTCTCCGCAGTTTGCCAAATACGTGGGGGTCTAGGATGAACCTTGTCGCAGGCGTGGATGTAGGGGGCACCTTTACCGATCTGGTGATCCTTGATCCGGCCACCGGTTCGGTGCGTCTGGCCAAGGTACCGACAACCCTGCCCAATCAGGCGGGCGGTGTCATGGCGGCATTTGATGCTGCCGGGGCCGATCTGGCCGATGTCGCGCTGATCGTTCATGGCACCACCACCACGACCAACGCTGTTCTGGAACGCGCGTTGTGCAAGACCGGCCTGATCACCACCGCAGGCTTTCGCGACGTGCTGGAACTGGGCCGCCGCACCCGTCCGCAGCCCTATGGCATGACCGGCACCTTTACCCCCGTCATCCCCCGCGATCTGCGGCTTGAGGTGGCCGAACGCATGGATGCGCAAGGGCGGGTAATCACCCCGCTGGATGAAGAAGGTTTACAGAAAACAGTCTCTAACCTTGCCGAAATGGGCTGTGAAAGCCTTGTGATCCACTTTCTGCACGCCTATGCCAACCCGTCGCACGAACTGCGCGCAGCAGAGATTGCGCGGGACATCTGGCCCACACCCTATATCACCATGGGTCACGCGCTGCTGTCAGAAAGCCGGGAATATGAACGCGGCGTGACGGCGGCGGTCAACGCATCCGTGCAACCGCTGCTGGAACGATATGTCGCGCGGCTGGCCGGCGAATTGCGCGCGCGGGGCTATGCCCGCGATCTGTTGGTGATGAACGGCAATGGCGGGATGGTCGCAGCCGACAAGGTATCGAAAGAGGCGGTGAAAACGGTCATGTCCGGGCCAGCGTCGGGTGTGATGGCGGCATTGGCGACGGGTCGGCGCGCCGGGATGCCCAACCTTTTGACTTATGACATGGGCGGCACCTCCACCGATGTTGCCATGATCCGCGACGGCCGCGCGCCCGTCTCGAACGAGATCGAGGTGGAATATGCCATGCCGATCCACGTTCCGATGGTCGATGTGCGCACCGTCGGCGCAGGGGGCGGCAGCATCGCGCGGGTCGATGCGGGCGGGATGCTGCGCGTCGGGCCGGACAGTGCGGGGTCGACGCCCGGTCCGATCTGCTATGGCCGCGGCGGCACCCGCGTGACCATCAGCGATGCCAACCTGATCCTGGGTCGTCTGTCGCCGGACCGGTTCGGCACCGCCGCAGATGCCGCCCGTCGCGCGATGCAGGACCAGATCGGAACGCCGCTGGGCCTGAACACCGAACAGGCGGCGATGGCGGTGATCCGCATTGCCAATACCCATATGGCGGGGGCGATCCGCATGGTGTCAATCTCCATGGGCGCGGACCCGCGCGACTTTGCGCTTTTCGCCTTTGGCGGGGCGGGGCCGCTACATGCCAGCGCCTTGGCGAAAGAGCTGGCAATCCCCCGCGTGCTGATTCCCGCGCGTCCCGGCATCACCAACGCGCTGGGCTGCGTGGTGGCCGATCTGCGCCATGATTTCGTGCGCACCTTGAACCGGCCGCTGGATACGGTGGACATGGCGCAGGTTCACACTGTTCTGGCCGAACAACAGGTTGAAGGCCGCGCCCTGATCGCTGCGGAAAAGATCACGCTGACGGACGTTCGCGCCGAATTCACCGCGGACATGCAGTTCATCGGCCAAACCCATCTGTTGCGCGTCACCTTGCCGGGGTCGACGCCCAGCCGCGCCGAATTGCAGCAGGGGTTCGAGGCGGCCTATCACGCCCGGTTCCGCGTCACCCTGCCAACGATCCGCGCCAATCTGGTGAACCTGAACACATCGGTCATCGGCCAGCGACCGCAGGCCGATCTGTCCCGCCTGATCGACCCTGCCGAACGCAGGCCCACTGCCGTACCGCGCGAAACGCGCACCGTCTGGTTTGACGGACCGACCGAAACGCCGGTCTACTGGCGCGATCACCTGCCGCTGGATGTGACGCTGACGGGGCCTGCGATCATCGAACAGATGGACACCACGATCATCGTCGAACCCGGTGACCGTGTGACCAGCGATGCGGATGGAAACCTGATTCTGTGGGTGGACCATGCTTGACCCCGTCACCCTTGCCGTCATTCAGGCGGGCCTTCAACAGGTCTGCGACGAGATGGACCTGACCTTTTCGCGCGCCGCCTTTTCCCCGGTCATCGCCGAGGCGGATGATCGGTCAGACGGGATCTATTCCGCCACCGACGGCAGCCTGATCGCCCAAGGCGCGCGGGGCCTGCCGGTGTTTGTCGGAACGATGCAGTTTTCCACCCGACATATCGTTGAACGCATCGCCAGCGGACAGACCTTGCCGCCGGAACCGGGCGACATCTACATCGTCAACGACCCCTATCTGGGCGGCACGCATCTGATGGATGTGCGCTTTGCCATGCCGTTCTACCGGGATGGGCAGATTTACTGCTGGTTGTCCAACACCGGACATTGGCCTGATACGGGGGGTGCTGTGCCGGGTGGGTTTTCGGCATCCGCCATCAGCGCCGAACAGGAAGGGTTGCGCCTGCCGCCCGTCAAGCTGTTCAAGCGCGGCGCGCTGGATACCGAGATTTACCAGATCATCTGTTCCAATATCCGTGTGTCCGAACAGCGCATTGGCGATGTGCAGGCGCAGGCATCGGCGCTGCTGGTGGGGGCAGAGCGGTTGACGCAACTGCTGGACCGTTACACCGACGCGACGGTGACCGATGCCATTGCCGCAATGCGCCGGCTGGCAGCGCGGCAGATGCGCGCGAACATCGGGCTGATTGCACCCGGTACCTATGCCTCGTGCGCCTATATCGACAGCGACGGCGTGGTGAACGAACCGCTGACCATCGCGCTGGGCGTGACGCGCGACGGAGATACGCTGACGTTTGATTTCACCGGCTCGTCGCTGCCCTGTGCGGGGCCGATGAACTCGGTGCGCGCAACCACGCTGTCATCGGTCTATCTGGCGATGCGGCATATCTTTCCCGACGTGCCGATCAGCGCGGGCGCGTTTGAGCCGCTGGTCATCACGGGCATCGAGGGCACATTTCTGGATGCGCAGTATCCCCGCCCCGTGTCCGGCTGTGCCGCCGAGGTCAGCCAACGTATTGCCGAGGCGGTGTTCGCGGCCCTTGTGCAGGCGTTGCCCGACCGGGTTACCGCGGCCCCGGCGGGCACGTCCGGTAACTTTGGCCTTGGCGGGCACGATCCTGAACGTGGCCGTGACTTCGTGATGTACCAGATCAGCGGCGGCGGTTATGGCGGCAATCGCCAGCATGACGGGTTGTCGAACGGCTGTTCGACCATCGGCATCTCAAAGGCCCCGCCGGTCGAGATCATGGAGCAGACCTTTCCCGTCCTGTACCGCCGCTATGCCCTGCACGAAGGGTCGGGTGGTGCGGGCGAACAACGCGGCGGTTTCGGTCTGGATTATGAAATTGAACTGCTGCGCGGCACGGCCCGTGCCAGTTTCGTGATGGATCATGGCCGAATCGGCCCGCAGGGCGCGCTGGGTGGGAAAGATGGTGCGGTGAACCGGGTGGAAATCCTGCGCGGCGGGGAAATCCTGATCCCCGAACATCTGTCAAAGGCGCAGGACATCACCCTTGCCCCCGGCGACCGGGTGCGCGTCCAAACCCCCGGTGGCGGCGGTTACGGCGATCCCGCGCGCCGGGATCCGGCGCTGATCGCCGAAGATGTGCGACTTGGCCGCTACACGCGCGAACAGGCCCGCGCACTGTGGGGTTGGACGGGCTGAGACAAACCCGCTATCGATTTGCCATGTTGAACGCATTTCGCCACATCGAAGATCGCCTGACCCGCCTTTTGCCCGGGGAATCGCTGGCCTATGCCCTTTGGATCGACCTTGTTCGCCCGACTGACGCCGAAACCGCCGCCATCGTCGCGCTGGGGTCCGAGGTGCCGACCCTTGCGGATATGGAAGAGATCGAGATTTCCAACCGATTGTATCGGCATGACGGGCTTGATTACATGACGGTCGTCCTGTCGGGCCACAGTGAAAGCGCCAACCCGATTTCCGGCCCGATCACCTTTATCCTGTCCGAACACCGGTTGATCACCGTGCGCCACCACGACAGCCGCCCGTTCGAGACGTATCCAGAACGCGCGGACAAGGTGGGTATCGGTTGCGGCGATGCAAACAGCCTGTTCCTGTCGCTGGTCGAAGAAATCGTGGGTCGGCTGGCCGATTTGCTGGAATCGGCGGGCCGCGGACTGGATGCGGTATCGCGGTCCGTCTATGAACCGGGCAGCACCGGCCTGCGCCAGGACCGGCTGGAGCTGGCCTTGCAACGCGTTGGGCGCGAAGGCGAATTGCTGGGTATCATCCGTCTGTCGCTGCTGACCCTTGGTCGTGCGCTTGGATTTTATTCACAGACCGCAACAGACCGGCACGGTGATGAAGGATTGGCCGCGGCCGTTACGAACCTGATGCGCGATATCAACGCGCTAGAGGTGCACACCGATTTCCTTGGCACGCGGGTCGCGCTGACGTCCGATGCCACGCTTGGGATGATCAACCTGTTGCAGAACGCCACGGTGCGCATCGTTTCGGTCGTGGCGGCACTGTTCATGCCGCCGACGCTGATTGCCAGTGTCTACGGCATGAACTTTGCCACCATGCCCGAGCTTGGCTACCGATTTGGCTATCCGGCAGCGGTCGGTCTGATGGTGTTCTCCTCGGTGGCGGCGTGGGTGTTCTTCAAATGGAAGCGGTGGTTGTGACAGGCCCGCTGCGTCTGTGGTCGCGCATCGTCCAGGATGGCGCGAAAGAGCCTGTGATGGGGCCCGGCAAGGCGCAATTGCTGGAACTCATCCGCGACACAGGGTCCATCTCTGCCGCAGGCCGCGCGATGGGGATGAGCTATCGGCGCGCCTGGCTGCTGGTCGATGCGATGAACACCGCGTTCCGCGCGCCCTTGGTTGAAAGCGCGCGCGGTGGGGCTGCAGGCGGCGGCGCGCGTCTGACCGAAACGGGGCAGGCCGCGTTGGCCGCCTATCGTGCGCTGCAATCTGCGGCGAATGCGGCGGCGGCGCCCCATCTGGCGGCGATGCAAGCCTTGATACCCGATGTATCCAACGGGAAATAACGCTTGCCTGTGTCGGATGTGCTGGGGTTATATCCTGACAGATATAACGAATTGGCCCGCGCAATGATCCGACTGCTTGCCACACTTGCCCTGCTGTGCGCGCCGCTTGCCGCACAGGCCGAAATCGTGCTGGTCGCCGTTGCCGCCAACTATGCCGCCGCCGCCGAAGACATCGCCACTGCCTTTGCCTCCGCGACCGGTCATCAGGCGCAGATCACCACCGGGTCCAGCGGCAAGTTGCACGCGCAGATTTCGCAAGGCGCACCCTTTGCCATCCTGCTGGCAGCCGATACCAAGACACCCGCCGCGCTTGAGGATGAAGGTCTGGCCGTTCCCGGCAGCCGGTTCACCTATGCCATTGGCGGGCTGACGCTGTATTCTGCTGATCCCGCGTTGATCGGCCCCGATCCGCTGTCTGCGCTGATGGCAGCGCGGTTCATCGCCATCGCCAATCCCGACCTTGCCCCCTACGGCCTTGCCGCGGAGCAGGCGCTGACGGCGTTGGGGCAGTGGGATGCGGTTCAGCCCAAGATCGTGACGGGCCAGAACATCGGTCAGGTCTTTGCCATGGCAGAGGCGGGTGCAGCCGATGCCGCGTTCGTCGCCACCTCGGCCCTGACGGGTCGCGCCGGTGGGTCGCGCTGGGATGTGCCGCAGGATTTGTTCACCCCGATCCGGCAGGATGCGGTGCTGCTGCTGCCGGGGCAGGGCAATGCCGCAGCCTTGGCATTCATGGAATTTCTGCGGACCGACACCGCCCGCGCCCTTGCCGAACGGCGGGGTTACAAGACCGGGGATGATCCTGCCTGACCTGTCCCCCCTTTGGCTGACGCTGGAACTGGCAACCGTGACCACGGTGATCCTGTTGGCCTTGGGCACACCCTTGGCCTGGTGGCTGGCACAGACCAGAACGCGCGTAAAACCGGTGATCGAGGCGATCACCGCGCTGCCGCTGGTGTTGCCGCCCACGGTGCTGGGGTTTTATTTGCTGATCCTGTTCAGCCCCAAATCCACCCTTGGCGGTTGGTGGGTGGACATGACGGGATCGACGTTGACGTTTTCCTTTGCCGGGCTGGTCGTCGCATCTGTGCTGTATTCGCTGCCCTTCACGGTTCAGCCGCTGCAATCCGCGTTCGAAGCCATGGGCCGCGCCCCGCTAGAGGCGGCATCCACCCTGCGCGCCGGACCGCTGGACCGGTTTCTGACCGTCGCCGCCCCGATCTGCGGGCGCGGGTTTTTGACGGCAGCAGTGCTGTCATTCGCGCATACCTTGGGTGAATTCGGGGTCGTGCTGATGGTCGGGGGCAATATTCCGGGCGAGACCAAGGTGATCTCCATTGCGATCTACGAACGGGTTGAAACCATCGACTATGCCGCAGCGCATGTGCTGTCGGGGATCATGCTGGCGCTGTCGTTTGCAGTGCTGCTGCTGGTTTATACCCTGAACCGGCGCTTTCCGGTGCATCTGTGATGCTGTCGGTCGATATCAGCCACAGCTTTCCGGGGTTCGATCTGCGGGTCAGCCACGGCTTTGGCGCGGGTCTGACGGCGATTTTCGGCAAATCGGGGTCGGGGAAAAGCACGCTTTTGCGCATTTTGGCGGGGTTAGAGCCACATTCGACTGGCACTGTGCAGATGAACGGCACCGTCTGGCAGGGCAGCGGCACCTTTTTGCCGCCGCACAAACGTGGTGTCGGATACGTCTTTCAGGACGCGCGCCTGTTCCCGCATCTGACGGTGGCGGGCAACCTGCGCTATGCCGAAAAGCGCGCGCCACAGCCGGGACCGAGCATGGCGCAGGTGGTGCAGGACTTCGATTTGTCCCCCCTGCTGGCCCGCTACCCCGGCAGACTGTCGGGCGGGGAAAAGCAGCGCGTCGCCATCGCCCGCGCCCTGCTGTCGGCACCGCGCATCCTGCTGATGGATGAACCGCTGGCAGCCCTTGACGCCACCCGCAAGGCCGAAATCCTGCCCTATCTGGAACGGCTGCGCGACCGGGGGGATATCCCGATGCTCTACGTCAGCCATTCCCTGTCCGAGGTGGCGCGATTGGCTGCGGACATCGTCGTTCTGGACGCCGGCCGCATTCTGCGCGCAGGCCAGACCGCTGACGTACTGTCAGACCCCGCCGCCGTGCCCGATCTGGGCGTGCGCGAGGCGGGGGCGGTTCTGCGCGCGAAAGTCGCCGCCCATTATGCCGATGGTCTGACCGAACTTGCCGTATCCGCAGGGGCGCTGTTCCTGCCACGGATCAGTGCCGCTGTCGGCACCGATCTGCGCATCCGTATTCCGGCGCAAGATGTGATGCTGTCGCTGACCCGGCCCGAAGGGATCTCTGCCCTGAACATCCTGCCCGCCACGGTGACAGCGGTGCATCGCGGCGACGGGCCGGGTGTGGCGGTGGCGCTGCTGTCGGGGTCTGACCGGTTGCTGGCACGGATCACCCGCAGGTCTGCCGATGCCTTGGGCCTTGTGCCCGGCACCGCCTGCCATGCGGTGCTGAAATCAGTGGCCGTCAGCCATGCCGATGTCGGTGCCTGACCGCCACACCTGCCGCAGCGACCAGTCCGCGCCCAGATGCACCATGTCGGCCACGCGACCCGGTGCCAGATGCCCCAAGGTATCCGCACGCCACAGCACCCGCGCCGGGATTGACGTTGCCATTGCCAGCGCGCGTTCCACCGGGATGCCCACATTATTGACCAGCACCTGAACCGCACGCGGCAGCGTCAGATCGGCCCCGGCCAGCGTACCATCGGCCAGCGTCAGCCGCCCACCCCTGCGCAGGATGTGCCGCCCGCCAAGTGTGAATTCCGTCCCGTCCGTTCCTGCCAGCGCCATGCAGTCGGACACCAGAAACACCCCGTCGGCCTTTGCCGCCAGCGCGATCCGCATGACGTCCGGCACCACATGGATGGCATCCGCGATCAGCCCGGAAAAGCTGTTGCCCGCCAGAACAGCCCCCACCAACCCGGGTTCGCGGTTGCCAAGCTGGCTCATGGCGTTGAACAAGTGCGTCGCACAGCGCGCGCCAGCGGCCATCGCGGCCTGCGCCTGCGCTGCGGTGCAGTCGGTATGGCCAAGGCTGACCACGATCCCCGCCGCTGCCATTCGGGCAATCTGTTCGACGCTGACCGATTCCGGTGCGACCGTCACCATCAGCGACGGCAACCCAGTCGCCGCGCGCAGCATCAATGCAAGATCGTCGTCCGTCATGGGCCGGATCAGGGCGGGGTCATGCGCGCCCTTGCGCCGGGGGTCCAGATGCGGGCCTTCGATGTGCAGGCCCAGAAATCCCGGCACCCCGGCCCGCGTCGCCGCGATACCGACATCGACCACCCGTGCTGTGGCCTGTGGCGTGTCAGTGATCAGTGTGGGCAGGCACCCCGTCGCGCCCAACTGTGCCTGCACGGCGCAGATGTGGCGCAGGGCATCCATATCCGTGGCCCCGTCCACCGCCACCCCGCCCGACCCGTTGACCTGCAGATCGAGAAATCCCGGCGCAAGGATACCACCCGCCAACGTCACAACGTCGCCCACCGGATCACCGATGGCCACGACGTGCCCGTCCGCCACCACCAGTGCCGCACCGCGATGCAGGCGCACCCCGTCAAAGATGTCGGCCCCGATATAGCTTTTCATCAGACCGTCTCCGTCACCTTGCGCAAATAGGGCGGCGTGTCGGGATCAAAGCCGCGCCTGCGGGCCAGTGCCTCGATAAAGGCGTAAAAGCCGACCACCAGCACCAAAGGTGCCACCAGCGGATGCAGCCCGTCCACCATCGGCAATGTCACGCAGCCCTGTGCCTGTGCGCCCGTCACGAACACATCCGCCCCCTGCGACGCCAGCCGTTCCGCCGTTTCCACCACGCCCGCCTGCGCGGCATCATCCACCGCCAGCGCCAGCACGGGGAATTGCGCCTGCACGATGGCCGACGGGCCATGCAGCACCTCGGCTGCGGAATACGCCTCGGCGTGCAGGCCGCAGGTTTCCTTGAACTTCAGCGCCGATTCCAGCGCGATGGCAAAGGCAGGGCCGCGTCCCAGCACAAACAGCGATTGCGCCCGGGACAGACGTGCCGCCAGCGGCTCCCACTCAAGCGACAGGGCACGGTCAAAGGCGTCGGGCAGCCCGGCGACAGCGCTGCGCAGGGTGTCATCGTCCTGCCATTCCGCCAGCAGCGCCAGCCCGGCCAGAACGGATGTGACAAAGGTCTTGGTCGCGGCGACCGATTGTTCCGCCCCCGCCGCCAAAGGCAGGCAATGGGCCGACACCTTTGCCATCGGGCTGTCGGCGAAATTGGTGATCGCCAGCGTCAGCGCCCCGCCTGCTCCTGCCGCGCGCATCATCTCGACAATGTCCGGGCTGCGTCCCGATTGGGAAATGCCGATGCACACCGCCCCTGACAGGCGCAGGGGGCGGCCATAGACCGACGCGATGGACGGCCCGACCGATGCGACCGGCACGCCCGCCATCAATTCCACCGCGTATTTCAAATAGGTCGCGGCGTGATCGGATGACCCGCGCGCCACCGAGACGATCAGCGACGGGTCAGCCGCCCGCATTGCCGATGCTGCCGCAATCAGCGCGGGCCGCGATTCGGTCAGAAACCGCGCGGCGGCCTGTGGAATTTCCGCCACCTCGGCGGCCATATGGCTGTGCGTCATGTGTCTGTCCTTGTCCCATCCGGTGCCAGCTTCAGTTCCACTGCGAAATCATAGGCGTCGCCCCGGTACAGCGACCGGGTGAATTCCACCACGCGCCCCGATGGCAAATAGCCAATCCGTTCGATCCGCAGCCCCGCCGCCCCTGTGGGCACGCCAAGCAGTTCGGCATCCCTTGGCCCCAGATTGGCCGCCGAAATGCGCTGCACCGCACGGACGGGCCGCATACCGCGTGCCTGCAGCACCGCGTAAAGCGAGGTTTCGACCGCCGCCGGGTCCGGCAGCACATCCGTGGAAAGCGAGGCGCGTTCGATCGCCAGCGGAACCCCGTCCGATCGGCGGACCCGTTCCAGCCGCGCGACCATGGTGCCCGCACCCAGACCCAGTGCCATCACCTCTTCGGGGGCGGGGGCATGGATCGCGCGGGACAGCCAGACAGATTCCACCGACTTGCCCCGCCGCACCATATCTTCGGTAAAGGACGTCAGCAGCGACAGCGCCTGTTCCAGCCGTTCGACCTTTGCCGCGACAAAGGTGCCCGATCCGCGTCGCTGCACCAGATGGCCAGATGCCACCAGTGCCTGCACCGCCTTGCGGATGGTCACGCGCGACAGGTCGGTCATCGCCGCCATGTCCCGTTCGGGGGGCAGGCTGTCGCCCGGTTTCAGGCGGCCCGAGGCGATGGCGTCCGCAATCCGCCGTTGCAGTTGCAGATACAGCGGCCCCGCCCCGGTTTCGTCGAACCCTTCGGCGCTGAACAACAGGTCCATCACGCCGCCCCCCGCGCCAGATGCAGCGCGCCGTCCAACGCCGTGCCCAGCGGCGGCACGATGCGGAACCGCGCGGACAAATCACGGGCGTAAACCGCACCCAGCCCGCCCAGAAACACCACTGGCATATCGTCACCCGCCTGCAACAGGGTAATTGCCGCTGCGACGTCATCCATCGCCTGCGCCATGATCTCCAGTGCAGCAGGATCGTCCGACCCGGTGGTGCGGGGGGCAAGGGCGGCAAAATCCACAGGTCTGGCTGACAGGGAAAACGCCACCACCCCATCCGCGCCGCGGTGATCGGACACCACGCCCGACAGCAGCGGCGTCAGCGGCACGAACCCATCCACCGCGCGCAAGGCCCGCGCCAGCAGCGCCCGTCCGATCCATGCCGCGCTGCCTTCATCCCCCAGCACAAGGCCCCAGCCGCCAATTTGACGCACAACGCCGCTACGTTGCACGCCGAACACCGATCCGGTGCCAAGGGCCGCCACGATCCCGTCACCGTCGCGCAACGCGCCTTTGACGGCGGCAACGCCGTCGGTTTCGACCTGCACACTGGCAAAGGGAAGGTGCTGCACCAGACGGTCCACGCAAGACCGGACGTTCGCCCCCGCCAGACCCATGCCCGCGCGCAAGGCCGACAGATCGTCGTGCCCCAAGGCCGCCCGCGCCGCGATCAGGATGTTATCCCGCGCGCCGTCCGGGTCGGATGCGATATTGGCAGGCCCGGCGCTGCCCGTGCCGATGATGCGCCCGGATGCATCGGCCACAGCCGCCCGGCACCCTGTGCCGCCCCCGTCGATGCCCAAAAAAAGCGTCATGCCGAATCCTTTGCGCACAAGATACCAAAACAATACCAAATGGAAAGAACCATCTTAAATTCAGCAAAAAAGCGATGCTGCGCCTGCGAAAAGAGAAGTGGCTTTACAATTGGTATTATTTTGGCATTGTCAGGTGAACAGGGGGAATCAGATGGTCCAACGACCGACAGAGGCAAGACATCCCGCATCGGACGGACTTCACGCCCTTCCGGTGGATCAGGCGATGGCACGCCTTTTGGATGCGCAGGCCGCAGCGTTGCAGGCCGTGCGCCCTGCCATGGCCGGTATCGCCGCTGCGGCGCAGGCGGGGGCCGCGTCGCTGCAATCGGGGGGCAAGATGGCCTATGCAGGGGCGGGGTCGTCCGGCCTGATGGCACTGGCCGATTGTCTGGAACTGGCGGGGACGTTCGGGATTCCGCCTGCATCAACCCCGATGCTGTTTGCCGGTGGCACGGATGCGCTTTTGCACATGACCGGCGGGGTGGAGGATGACCCCGCCCTGGCACAGGCGGATTTTGACCGCGCTGGCCTTAGCGCCGGGGATACGATTCTGTGCCTGTCCGCTTCCGGCACCACGCCCTACACGCTGGTGCTGGTGGACCTGGCCAAGGCGCGTGGCGTCACGGTCGTGGGCATGGCGAATGTTCCGGGTGCGCCGCTGCTGGCGCAGGCCGATATCGCCATCCTGCTGGATACCGGGCCCGAGGTGGTTTCAGGCTCCACCCGCATGGGGGCGGGGACGGCGCAAAAGGTGGCGCTGAACATCCTGTCGGTTCTGGTCGGCATCCACATCGGTGCGGTGCATGATGGCTATATGGTCAATGTCATCGCTGACAACGCCAAACTGATCGACCGCGCCGCGCGGATTGTCGCCGCGATTTCCGGCCGTGACCTGACCGATGCCCATGATGCGCTGTCCCACACGGGTGGCGCGGTGAAACCGGCGATCCTTGTGGCTGCCGGTGCCTCGGTCGCGCAGGCCGAGGTTGCCTTGCGCGACGCGGGCGGGCACCTTGGACCTGCCCTTGCCAGTTTGAAAACGTAAAACAACCGGGCGAATGCCCGCCAACCGGGAGACGACAATGAAGACAACTTTCCGCATCGCCCTTTTGACCAGCACGCTGCTGGGCGGGGCCGCCTTTGCGCAGGACGTCACGCTGACCATTGAAAGCTGGCGCAACGATGACCTGACGATCTGGCAAGACACCATCATCCCCGCTTTCGAGGCGGCAAATCCCGGCATCAAGATCGTCTTTGCGCCGACGGCCCCCGCCGAATACAACGCCGTCCTGAACTCCAAGCTTGAGGCGGGATCGGCCGGCGATCTAATCACTTGCCGCCCGTTCGATGCGTCTCTGGCGCTGTATCAGGCCGGGCATCTGGCCGATCTGACCGCGCTGGGTGCCATGGCCAACTTCTCGCCTGTGGCGAAGTCGGCTTGGCAGACGGATGACGGTGCCGCAACCTTCTGCGTGCCGATGGCATCGGTGATCCACGGGTTCATCTACAACAAGGACGCGTTCGACGCGCTGGGCATCGCTGTTCCGACAACGAACGACGAATTCTATGCCGCGCTGGACAAGATCAAGGCGGACGGGACCTATATCCCGATGGCGATGGGCACCAACGACCAGTGGGAAGCCGCGACGATGGGCTATAACAACATCGGCCCGACCTACTGGAAGGGCGAAGAGGGCCGTCTTGCGCTGATCAAGGGCGAACAGAAGCTGACCGATCCGCAGTGGGTCGCCCCGTTCGAAGCTCTGGCCAAGTGGAAGGATTATCTGGGCGACGGTTTCGAAGCGCAGACCTATCCTGACAGCCAGAACCTGTTCACCCTTGGCCGCGCCGCGATCTATCCGGCTGGGTCGTGGGAAATCTCGGGCTTCAACACGCAGGCGACCTTTGCCATGGGGGCCTTCCCGCCGCCGGTGCAGGCCGCAGGCGACACCTGCTATATCAGCGACCACACCGACATCGCGATCGGCATGAACGCGAAATCGCCGAACGCCGAACAGGCCAAGACCTTTCTTGAATGGGTCGGCTCGCCCGAATTCGCGACGCTGTATGCCAACGCGCTGCCCGGTTTCTTCAGCCTGAATTCCACCCCGGTCGAAATGACCGACCCGCTGGCGCAGGAATTCGTATCCTGGCGGGCCAAGTGCCAATCGACGATCCGGTCCACCTATCAGATCCTGTCGCGCGGCACCCCGAACCTTGAGAATGAGACGTGGAACGCATCTGCCAACGTGATCAAGGGCACCGAAACCCCTGCCGCCGCCGCCGAGCGTCTGCAGTCCGGTCTGGCAAGCTGGTACGACCCGCAAAAATAACGCCGGGTCCGATGCCGACGCGGGGGGCTTTCCGCCCCCCGCACCCCAAGGATATTTTTCCCAAGATGAAAGCAGGAGGGTGTCATGGCAGATCGCAAGCCGATCCGCTGGCATATCCCGGTGTTTCTGGCACCCGCCGTGCTGGTCTACACCGCGATCATGATCATCCCGCTGTTCGGGACACTGAACCTGTCGCTGTACAACGAGGTGGGCGATAACCGCGTGTTCGTCGGTCTGGCGAATTTTGCCACGCTGTTCGGCGATCCCCGCTGGGCGGATGCGTTCTGGAACGCGCTGGGCAACAACGCGTGGTTCTTTCTGATCCATATGCTGGTGCAGAATCCCATCGGCATCCTGCTGGCGGCGCTGTTGTCCAGCCCGCGCCTGCGGATGGCCGCGTTTTATCGCACCGCGATCTTTATCCCAACCATCCTGTCCTTCGTGATCGTTGGCTTTGTGTGGAAGCTGATCCTGTCGCCGATCTGGGGCATCGCACCGGGGATGCTGGATTTCGTCGGCCTGAAATCCCTGTTCGCGCCGTGGTTGGGGAAAGAGGAATATGCGCTGACCGCACTTGCCCTTGTGTCGGTCTGGCAGTTCGTCGGCATTCCGATGATGCTGATCTATGCGGCCCTTCTGTCCATCCCGGATGACGTGATCGAGGCGGCCGAGATGGACGGCGTCACCGGGTCCAGCCAGTTCTGGAAGATCAAGCTGCCGCTGATCCTGCCATCCATTGGCATCATCAGCATCCTGACCTTTGTTGGCAATTTCAACGCCTTTGACCTGATCTATGTGGCGCAAGGTGCGTTGGCGGGGCCGGATTTCGGAACCGATATCCTTGGCACCTTCCTGTATCGCACGTTCTTTGGCTTTCAGTTGCAACTGGGCGACCCCTACATGGGATCGGCGATTGCGGGGGCGATGTTCGGGATCATCCTGCTTGGGGTGTGTGTCTATCTGTTTGGCATCCAGACGCGCCTGCGTCGGTATCAGTTCTAGGGGAACGGCATGGCACAACGCACCCCCCTTGGCCGCAGCATCGCCGCCCATGCGATCCTGATCACCTACACGCTGATCGCGCTGTTTCCGGTGTTCGTGATCGTCATCAACAGCTTCAAATCCCGCAAGGCGATTTTTGCCGACCCTCTGGCGCTGCCGTCGCCCGGCAACTTTGATCTGATCGGTTATACGACGGTGATGAAGCAGGGCGACTTTTTCCAGTATTTCCTGAATTCGATGACCGTGACCGTCGCCAGCCTGTTCTTCGTGCTGCTGTTCGGTGCGATGGCGGCGTTTGCACTGTCGGAATACCGGTTTCGCGGCAATACGCTGATGGGGTTGTATCTGGCGTTGGGGATCATGATCCCGATCCGGCTGGGCACGGTTGCCATCCTGCAACTGATGGTCGCGGCGGGGTTGGTGAACACGCTGACCGCGCTGATCCTGGTCTATACCGCGCAGGGGTTGCCGCTGGCGGTGTTCATCCTGTCGGAATTCATGCGCAGCGTGTCGAACGACCTGAAGAACGCGGGCCGCATCGACGGGCTGTCCGAATACCGCATCTTCTTTACCCTTGTGCTGCCGCTGGTGCGCCCGGCGATGGCGACGGTGGCGGTGTTCACGATGATCCCGATCTGGAATGATCTGTGGTTCCCGCTGATCCTGGCCCCGGCCGAGGCGACGAAGACCATCACCCTTGGATCGCAGGTGTTCATCGGGCAATTCGTCACCAACTGGAACGCGGTTCTATCGGCCTTGTCACTCGCCATTGTGCCGGTGCTGGTGATGTATCTGATCTTCTCGCGCCAGCTTATCCGGGGCATTACTGCAGGAGCTGTGAAATGATCCGTGTCCTTGTCGCCGGTCTGGGGAATATGGGCCGCAGCCATGCGCTGGCCTATCACCACAACCCGGCGTATCAGATCGTGGGATTGGTCAACCGGTCGCCGGTCGATCTGCCCGACGATTTGGCAGGCTATCCCCTGACGACCGATTACGCCGAAGCGTTGGCGCGGCTGAAGCCCGATCTGGTCTGCATCGCCACCTATTCGGACAGCCACGCCGATTATGCGGTGGCCGCGATGCAGGCGGGGGCCGATATCTTTGTCGAAAAGCCGCTGGCGACCACGGTGGCCGACGCGCGGCGGGTCGTGGATACGGCCACGCGGCTGGGGCGCAAGGTGGTGGTGGGGTATATCCTGCGCCACCATCCAAGTTGGCAACGCCTGATCGCCGAGGCGCGGGCCTTGGGCGGGCCGTATGTGTTTCGCCTGAACCTGAACCAACAGTCGTCGGGGCCGACATGGGCGGTGCACAAGGCGCTGATGCAGACGACCCCGCCGATTGTGGATTGCGGTGTGCATTACGTCGATGTCATGTGCCAGATCACCGATGCCAAACCGCTTGAGGTGCGGGGCATGGGTCTGCGCCTGTCGAACGAAATCGCGCCCGACATGTACAACTACGGCCATTTTCAGGTGCTGTTCGATGACGGCAGCCTTGGCTGGTACGAGGCGGGATGGGGCCCGATGATGAGCGATACGGCCTTTTTCGTCAAAGATGTGGTCAGCCCGAACGGTGCCGTGTCGATCCGCATGCCCGAAAGCGCGCGGTCCGACGACATCGATACCCACACCAAGACGTCGCTGTTGCGGGTGCACAAGGTGGCCACGGGCGATACCGACATCAGCATGGCGGACGAGCCTGGCCATCAGGATCTGTGCGACCGCGAGCAGGCGTTCGTGGCGCAGGCCATCACCGAAAACCTGGACTTGACCCGCCATATGCAGGACGCCGTTCAATCGCTGGCCATCTGTCTGGCGGCGGATGAAAGCGTGCGCTCTGGTCAGCCCGTGAAACTGTAAGGATCTGCCGATGGGTGCGCTTACGCTAAGGAACGTGTCAAAGTCGTTCGGCAAGACAGACGTCATCACGGACGTCAATCTGGAGGTGGCGACAGGCGAATTCTGTGTTTTTGTCGGCCCGTCGGGCTGCGGCAAATCCACCTTGCTGCGGATGATCGCGGGGTTGGAGGATGTGACGCAAGGCGACGTGTTGATTGACGGCAAGCGGGTCAATGACGTGGCCCCGGCCAAGCGGGAAATCGCGATGGTGTTCCAATCCTACGCGCTTTATCCGCATCTGACCGTGCGCGACAACATGGGGTTGGCGCTGAAACAGGCGGGAGTTTCAAAGGCGGATATTGCCGCATCGGTCAACCATGCCTCGGACATGCTGGAACTTGACCCCTATCTGGATCGCCGCCCGGCGGAACTGTCGGGCGGGCAGCGCCAGCGGGTCGCGATCGGCCGCGCCATCGTTCGCACGCCAAAGCTGTTCCTGTTCGACGAACCGCTGTCGAATCTTGATGCCGCCCTGCGGGTCGCCACCCGGATCGAGATTGCGCGTCTGCACCGCGACCTGAATGCCACGATGATCTACGTCACCCATGATCAGGTCGAGGCGATGACGCTGGCCGACCGCATCGTCGTACTGCGCGCGGGCAAGGTCGAACAGACTGGTGCGCCGATGGACTTGTACAACGACCCCGACAACACCTTTGTGGCGGGGTTCATTGGCAGCCCGCAGATGAATTTCCTGAAAGCGGGCATCTTGGGGATGCGGTCCGACACCATGGGGGTGCGACCTGAACATCTGGCCATCGCGCGGGACGCGGGCCAGATTGCGGGCACCGTCAGCCATGTCGAAAAGCTGGGCGGAGAGACGCTGGTTTACGTCAACACGCCCGAACAGGGTCTGCTGACCGTGCGCCTGTTCGGGGAACATGATTACAGCGTGGATGAAACCGTTCACCTGACGCCAGACGCCACCCGAACCTTTCACTTCGATGCGGCAGGGCTGCGTATTCGTTAACGTCCGTTCGCGCATCGCCAACGGACAAAGCGTGAGAATCGCGCCACAGGTGCCCGGGATTTCACAGAAATTTGCGAATCGCCCAATCGAAAGGCTGGAAATGGTGGCGAAAGGCGGTTAATCCTGTCCGCAATGCGGCCAATATATGGCTGACAATAATGTGCCGGCCGACAAACGGACCGGAGCTTGAGGCGGAGTGTAAGTAATGAGTGTGGCGATTGATTTCGCTGTCCGCGGTGCTGCGGGCGGTATCAGCAAGGGCTCTGTTTCTGGCGATCAGGGCAACTTCATCCAGGTCGGGCCTGGCGACAGCATCTCTCTCAATACATCGCAGGCAAGTGTGCTGTCCTATCGCAGGATCGGCGCAGACCTTGTGGTCGAGCTTGCAGATGGGCAGCTGATCACCCTTGCCAATTATTTCGACACCCCGGAGGGGATCGAAAATCACCTTTACCTCAGCTCTGACGGGCAGGTCACCGAGGTGATGCTGACCGAAGGCACCGATGGCGTGATCTATGCCGATTACGGTCAGGTCATGGGCTGGGATAAGTGGAGCCCGCTGGACGATCTGCGCTTCATGGGGCCGGATCAGATCGTGGACGCAGGGCTTGTCGCGAACGAAGAGGCCGGGATGGGCATCTTCATGCCCGGTCTGGTTGGCATGGGTGCAGGCGGTGCCGGGATCGCAGCGGCTGCCGTTGTCGGCGGCGGTCTGGCAGGCGGTGGTGGTGGTGGCGGCGGCGGTGGCGGTGGCGGGAGTGGCGGCGACGGCGACGGGTTGGTTGACCCGACTGTCAACGGCACGGGCACTAGCACCACGGTGACCACAAATACCGCCGACACGACCCTGACCGTGACCGGAACGGGCGAGCCGGGCGATACCGTCACCGTGACGATCGGCACCCGCGTCGAAATTGCAACGATCGGGGCGGACAACAGATGGTCGGTTACCTTTGATGACCTGCCCGCCGATGGCAATCATACCGCGAGTGCGGTCTTTACCCATGCAGATGGCACGACGACCACGCTGCCTGGCCCGTCCTACATCATCGACATGACGCCCCCTGCGGTGGACATGGACGATCAAGGCACCGTCAATCTGGCGGAGTATGACGCGGCGAACGGTGTCAATCTGACGGGCACGGCCGAACCGGGTGCAGCGATTTCCGTCGTGATTGACGGCCATACGCGTACCACCACCGCTGATGCGACCACTGGCGTGTGGACCGTCAGCTTTACCGATGCGCAGGTGCTGGGCGGCAATGATGTTGACCGCACCGTGACCATCACGGCGACCGACGCCTTGGGCAATCGCAGCGTGATCACGGAAACGCTCAACCTGGATACCGTACCGAACTCGCTGGGTATCGGTGCCGTCGCAGGCAATGACATCGTCAGCGAGAGCGAGATCGGCAGCGCGTTGACCGTGCGTGGCACAACCGCGCCCAATGCCAGCGTAACCCTGTCGATTGCGGGCGTCAGCCCTGATGTGACCGTGGTGGCAAATGCAAGCGGTGTCTGGACCCACACCTATGCAACAAACCCCTTCCCGGCGGCCACGACCGACGCGGGGTATACGCGTGTGATCACCGCCACCACGACCGATGCGGCGGGCAATGCATCCAGCACGACCCACACCGTTGCCATCGACACCGAAACCAGCGTGAACTTCACCGCTGGCACCATCGCCGTCGACAACGTGGTGAACCGGACCGAGGCAGGCGGGCCCATCACCCTGACCGGCAAGGCCGAGGCTGGGTCCACCTCTGTCATGGTGTCCTGGGCTGGCGCTACGGTGCCTGCCACGGTTGACTCTGCGGGCAACTGGACGGTGACCTTTGCCGCCAATACAGCAACGGGCGTCGACAGCGGCAACCAGACCGTCACCGTCACATCGACCGATGCGGCGGGCAACACGGCAATGGCCACCCGCGCGCTGAACGTTGATCTGGATACCACCGTCACGCTGCAATCAAACCCCGTTGGGGCGGACAACGTGCTGTCAGGCAGCGAACGCAGCGCGGGCCTGACGCTGACCGGCACGGCCGAGGCGGGATCGACCGTCTGGGTCACCCTGAATGGAACCACGCGCGAAGTGACCGCCCCCGGCGGTACATGGACGGCAACCTTTGCCGCCGGCGAACTGCCCAGCGGCGAATCCACCGGGACGCAGGCGATCACCGTCATGTCGCGCGATGCGGCGGGCAACACCAGTTCGACCGTCACCCACGCCATCGGCGTTGACACGTTGGTGAACCGCTTTACCGAAGATGCGATCGACTTGGGGACTTCGACGCCCACCACGCTGAACGCGAACGAACGCAACGCAGGCGTCCTGATCGGCGGCGAGGTAGAGGCCGGGTCCAGCGTCACCCTGACCATCGGGTTGTGGACCCACACCATCCCCGGTTCCGCCACGATGGGCGGCACCTGGAGCTATAGGGTGCCCGCCGCCGCCTTTCCCGAAGGACCGACCGCATCGGCCACCGTCGTGGCCGTGGCAACGGATGCCTATGGCAACACATCGTCCCCGATTTCATCCACCATCGCCATCGACACCGTCGTGACGGGGTTCAGCGCATCCGACATCTCGCTCGGGTCGGCGGTCGGCACCAGCAGCGGTTTCCTGAGCGCGTCCGAGGTTTTGTCGGGCCTGCCGGTCAGTGGCCGTGCCGAGGCGGGCAGCACGATCAACGTGACCGTGGGCAATGCCACCACTGGAACCCACACGATCAGCACCACCGCCGATGCCAGCGGCAACTGGTCGGTGAATTTCACCGCCGCCCAATTGCCGCGCGGCGAAATCAGCGATGTGCCCGTGACGGTGACGGCGCGCGATCTTGCCGGAAACACCGCTGTGCAGGCTGTCAGCTTTGATCTGGATACGGTCGCACCCACGGCCCCGGTCGTGCGCGGCATCCTGAAGCTGGACGACACGCTGGACATGGTGGTTCTGCCGACGTCGACGGACACCTATGAATTCTTCCGTGTCGATACGACGGGGGCTGCCACATCTGTCGCCGCCTCTGAAACCTCGGGTGCTACGACCGACCGCTTTACGCTGACCTCCGGCGTACCGGATGGCAGCTATCTGGTGATCCGCAACGACGATGCGGCGGGCAACGAGGGCAGCACGCTGTTTCTGGCAAACAACGCGGGCGTGGCCACGGTCGACCTGTCCCGTGAAGGACTGCAAGGCTTTGATTTGACCTTGGTGGATCTTTCGCAGGTCGGGGCAACCATGTCGATCACCGAGGCGCAGCTTCGTGCCGTCACCGGGCCGGATGCCACGCTGACCATCCGGGGCGAAGGGGACGATACCGTGACGCTGAACGGGGTCACGGCGGTTCGGGAAAACCAGATCGTCAACGGGCAGCTTTACGACATCTATACCCTTGGCAGCGGGGCGACGGTCCTGCTGGAGGATGATGTCGCAAGGACGGTGATCTGACTGGGGCAGGGCCATGCATCGCATTCCCTTGGCGTTGGGCAGGTTGCTTGCAACCTGTGCCGCGCTGACCCTGCTTGGCGGGTGCATGGGCGGGATCACACCGCCCGGCATGTTCGGATTTGGTCGGGGCAATGCCCCGGCCGATCCGGCCGCCATGCCGTCGGGGCAGGCCCAATCCCAATTGATCGACGGGCTGCGCGCCCGGCACAGCATCCTGCCCCCGGGCGGGCCTTATGAGCAGGTCGCCCGCGCCGTCATCGACGCGGCATCGGGCGCATCGGCAGCGGAACTGCGCGTGGCCCGTCTGCGGGCCGAGGCAAAGTCAAAGAACTGGCTGCCGTCGATCCGGCCCGGCGTCACGCTGTCATCGCTGGGGGCGCTCGCGGGCAGCATCCTGCTTGAACAGGCCTTGTTCGACCACGGTCGCCGCAAGGCCGAGCGTGCCCACGCCGCCGCCGATGTCGAGGTGGCCGCCGTCTTTCTGGCGCAGGACATGAACCAGCGCGTGTATGACGGGTTGGTGCATTACCTGACCATCGCGCGGGCGCAGGAACAGGCCGCCATCGCGGAACGTGCCAGCGCCCGCCTGACAGAATTTGAATCCGTTGTTGCAATGCGGGTGCAAGGCGGGCTGTCCGACCGGTCGGAAGAGCAGATCATCACGCAGAAGCGGTCTGAAATGATGGCGACGCTGACCGCTGATCGCAATGCCGCCGCACAGGCGCAGGCGGAACTGGGGGCCATGACCTCGCGCCCGCTGACCGGCGTGCGCGGTCTGGATCGGTTGCCCGCCCCACAGCCTGCCGAACCGCTGGCCGTCGTCAAGGCGGTGGGAGAGGCGGCCCGCGCAACCGCACAGGCGCAGATGAACCGCGCGGGTCTTTTGCCGGGCCTTGGCGTGACGGCCACCGGGGATGGCGATGGCGTGACCGGGGGCTTGCGCCTTGGCGATACCGTCACCGGTTTTGGCACCGGGGCCGCCCTGCGCGCCGCCGATGCCGAGGCGGACGCGGCCACGCGCCGCATTGATGAACAGCGCCAGAACAGCGCGCGCCGCATCGTCAAACTGGAACAGGACATCGCCGCGCTGTTGTCGCGCGAAGCGCAGGGCGCGGGCGTGCTGCGCCAGACCCAAGGCAACCTTGATCTGTTCGTCGAACAGTACCGCGCGGGCCGTCGCACCCTGCTGGAACTGGTCCAGCAATATGATGCCTTTGCCCGGCTGGACCGCGATCAGGCCGCGATCAAATACGAGGTCGCGCGTCTAAACCTTGAAATCGCCCGTGACCGTGGCCTTTTGGTGGATGGGGACAGGATGTGACCGAACGCGTTGTAGCGTTTGAGGTGCATGCTGGTCGCCTGTCCACGGCGCAACCGGCCACTCCCGCCGCTGTGGCACCTGCCGCACGCCCCAATCGCGCCCTTGGTCGCGCACAGCTTGCCCGGGTTTATGCCGGGCTGCTGGGCACCGACATCGCGATCCCTGACCTGCTGGAAACCTTGCGCATTGCAGGGATTGTCCTGCCGACGTTGGACGATCTGGCCACCGCGTTGCGGGACGCAGGACTGGATGCGCGCACCGGCGCGCGCAAGGCGCTGATGCCGTCCGATCTGCCTGCGTTGGCCGAAATGACCTCGGGCCAGATCGTGTTGGTCCTGTCAATGTCGCAGGACAGTGTCACCCTGTACGACGCCACTTGCCCCGATCAACGGGCCGAGGTGGCGCTGGCCGACTTTGCCCCGGTCTATGCGGGCCGCCTGCTGCGCGCCCGCGCCACGCTGGCACAGGTCAGCACCCGGCATGCGGAACCGACCGCCGCCCCGCACTGGTTCTGGGGCGAATTCCGCCACCACCGCCGCCCCTTCCTTGAGGTGGCGGCAGGCTCGCTGGTGGCAAACCTGCTGGCGGTGGCGGTGTCGCTGTATTCGCTGCACATCTATGACCGGGTGATCCCGCATCAATCCGCGCCTACGCTGTGGGTCCTGTCCATCGGCGCGTTGTTGGCGATTGCGCTGGAAGGGTTTCTGAAGATCGCCCGCGCGGGCCTGATGGACATGACCGGCAGGCGGATTGAGGTGTCGGTGCAGGCGCGCCTGATGAACCGCCTGTTGGGCATGAAGGCTGCCCCCGCCGATCGCCGCCCCAGCCAGATATTCGGGGCCATGCGCGAATTTGGATCGGTGCGCGAATTCTTTACCGCGTCGACCATCGGCACGTTGGCGGACCTGCCGTTCCTGATCATCTTCCTTGCGCTTGTCGCGTCGATTGGCGGCAATCTGGTGTGGGTGCTGGTGTTAGGTGGGTTGCTGATGGTGCTGCCCGGCCTGTTATTCCAACGCCGGATGATCGCGATGACCCATGCCAGCCAAGGCGCCAGCACCCGGTCGGCCAAGCTGCTGTACGAGGCGGTGTTCGAACACGAAACCCTGACCACCCAGCGCGGCGAAGATCGGGTGCGGCGGCTGTGGTCGGAACTCGTGGCGCTGTCGGCCACCACCTCCTCGGACCAGCGCCGCCTGACGACATGGTTGACGACATGGGCGCAAGGCGTGCAGCAGGTCGTCTATGTTGTGGCCGTGATGATCGGCACCTATCAGGTGTTCGCGGGCAATTTTACGGTCGGCACCATCATCGCCATCGGCATCCTGACCGGTCGCACGCTTGGCCCGCTGTCGCAACTGTCGGCCACGCTGGCCCGGTGGTCCAACGTCAAGGCGGCCCTGACCGGGTTAGAGGCGATCGCGGATGCCCCGCAGGCAGAAGGCGCGGGCCGCACCCATCTGCGCCGTGCCACGCTGACGGGGGCCTATGAACTGCGGCAACTGGAATTCCGCTATGACCCGCAGGCCAGCGCCACGGTGGACATCGCCGCCCTGATGATCCCGAAAGGCCAGCACGTCGCAATTCTGGGGGCCAACGGGTCGGGCAAATCCACGCTGCTGCGGGTTCTGGCGGGGTTGTATGATCCGACCGGGGGTCGCGTCCTGCTGGACGGGGTGGATATGTCGCAAATCCATCCGCGCGATCTGCGCCGGGGCATCGGCTATCTGGGGCAAGAGGTGCGGCTGTTTTCCGGCACCCTGCGTGACAACCTGAACCTGTCGCAACTGGAACGGGACGATGACCGTCTGCTTGCAGCGCTGGATTTTGCGGGCCTTGGCCCCTTTGTCCGCAACCATCCGCGCGGTCTGGACCTTGAGATCAGGGAACAGGGTGAAGGGTTGTCGGTCGGTCAGCGCCAATCGTTGGGCTGGGCGCGGCTGTGGCTGCAAGACCCGGCCGTCGCCTTGCTGGATGAACCCACCGCAGCGCTGGATCAGACGTTGGAGGCGACGCTGGTCAGCCGCCTGAAGACCTGGCTTGACGGTCGTACCGCGGTGATTGCAACGCACCGCGTGCCGATCCTGCAACTGACGACGCGGACGCTGATCCTGCAGCAGGGGCGTCTTGCCGTGGACGGGCCGCGCGATGCGGTGCTGGCCCATCTGGCCAAGGGGGCGGCGCAATGACCACATTTGATGCCGCCATCCATGATCGCACGCGCGGACCCAGTCTGATGATCTGGTTGATCGGCGCGGTGGTGGGCATCTTTCTGCTATGGGCCAACTTTGCCTGGGTGGACGAGATTGTTCGCGCGCCGGGGCAGATCGTGTCGTCATCCCGTCCGCAGATCATCCAGAATCTGGAGGGCGGGATTCTGGCCGAACTGGCGGTGGCCGAAGGTGACGTGGTCGAACAGGGCCAGACGCTGGCCCGGTTGCACGGCACGCAGTACCAATCGGCGGTGGACGACCTGACCGATCAGATCGCGGCCCTCGACATCCGCCGCCTGCGGCTAGAGGCGGAAATGGCCGATGAAGCCACCTTCGCGGTGTCTGACGCGCTGCAAACCCGCGTTCCCGACATCGTCGCATCCGAACGCGCGTTGCTGACCGCCCGCCAGACCGACCGTGACGCCAAGGTGTCAGGGGCGAAGGCCATGCTGAAACAGGCCGCGCGCGAGTTGGAGATGATCGAGACGATGTTCACCCGCGACATCGCCCCTGAAATCGAGGTGACCCGCGCCCGCAAGGCGAAATCAGACGCCGAGAATCGGTTGAACGAGGCGATCACCACCTCCGATCTGGACCGCGCCTCGGACTATGCCAAGACCCAAGGTGAACTTGCCAGCCTACGCCAAAAGCTGAAACTGGCGCAGGATCAGTTGTCGCGCACCATTCTGGCGGCCCCCATGCGCGGTGTGGTGAACAAGCTGTCGGTGACCACCATCGGCGGCGTCGTCCGCCCCGGCGAGGAAATCCTGCAACTGATTCCCCTGGACGAAGAGTTGTTCATCGAGGCCAAGGTAAAGCCGCAGGACATCGCCTCGGTCCGGCAGGGGCAGGACGCGACGATCAAGCTGTCGGCCTATGATTACACGATCTGGGGCACGCTGAAGGCCAAGGTACATTTCATATCAGCCGATACGTTCAAGGATGACCGCAGTCGCGACCCGAACGGCGATCCGCATTACAAGGTGACGCTGCGGGTGGACCTGACGCAGTTGACCGACCGCCAAAGCACGCTGGAAATCCGCCCCGGCATGCAGGCAGAGGTGGAATTGCTGACCGGCGGCAAAACCGTGCTGACCTACCTGACCAAACCGCTGTATCGCGGGGGCGAGGCGCTGCGCGAACGTTAGGGGCTATCGTTTCACGCTGGCAGTGACGTAGTTGCACGACAGATCGCGCGATGACAGCGACCAATTCCAGCTTACCGGATTGAAAACCATCCCCTTTTTGTCAACCGGGTCCAGCCCGGCCTGCCGCAGCAACGCGTACAATTCGTCCGGCGTGATGAACTTGGCCCAATCATGCGTGCCCTTGGGCAGCCAGCGCATCACCCATTCGGCCCCGACAATCGCCATCACAAAGCTTTTCGGATTCCGGTTCAGGGTGGAACAGATCATCAGCCCGCCCGGTTTCAGCAAGGTCTGGCACGCGGTCAGATAGGCCAGCGGATTGGCGACGTGTTCGACCACCTCCATGTTCAGGACGACGTCGAACCTCTCACCCGCGGCGGCCATGTCTTCGGCGGTGGTGTGGCGATAGTCGATGTCCAGTCCCGATTGCGCCGCATGGACCTGCGCCACCGGGATGTTGCGCGGGGCGGCGTCCGCGCCCACGACCGTGGCCCCCAACCGCGCCATTGGTTCTGACAGCAAACCCCCGCCACAGCCGATGTCCAGTATCCGCAACCCGGTGAACGGGTGGTCCTGCGTCAGGTCGCGGTCAAACTCGGCGGCAATCTGGCGGGTGATATAATCAAGCCGACAGGGGTTCAGCATGTGCAGCGGTTTGAACTTACCGTTGGGGTCCCACCATTCGGCCGCCATCGCCTCGAACTTGGCCACTTCCGCCGGATCGACCGTGCTTTGCGTATTCATGCGACTTCCCCATGTTTGCGCTTTGGTCGCGCGCCTTTGCCGCGTTATATAGGTCAACGATGGACCACAGATCAGGCCAAAAGCGCGCAGTCGAGTTTTTATACCCGCCGATCGATCCGTTCGATCAGCGCGTCATCGACGTGGGCGATGGGCACCGGATTTATGTCGAACAATGCGGCAATCCCTACGGCATCCCCGTGGTGGTGCTGCACGGCGGGCCGGGTGGCGGGTGCAGCCCGGCGATGCGGCGCTATTTCGACCCGACGGTGTACCGCATCATCCTGTTCGATCAGCGTGGCTGTGGCCGGTCGCGCCCGCATGCTTCGGTTGTGGCCAACACCACCTGGCATCTGGTCGAAGACATCGAGGTGATCCGAACCACGTTGGGAATTGACCGCTGGATCTGCTTTGGCGGCAGTTGGGGGGCCACGCTTGCGCTGATCTACGCCATCAGCCACCCGGACCGGGCTGCGCGCCTGGTGCTGCGGGGTGTGTTCCTGATGACTAGGTCCGAGCTGGACTGGTTTTATGGCGGCGGGGCTGGGGCGTTCTTTCCCGATCACTGGGCGCGCTTTGCCAACCTGATTCCGGCCGCCGAAAGGGGTGACCTGATCGGCGCGTATCACCGCCGCCTGTTTTCCGGCAACCTGATGGAAGAGACGCGCTTTGGCCGCGCCTGGGCGAATTGGGAAAATGCGCTGGCGTCGATCCAGAACGACGGCATCCTGGGCGAAAGCCCTGCGGAATACGCCCGCGCCTTTGCCCGACTGGAAAACCACTACTTCCAGAACGCCGGTTTCCTTGAAGAAGATGGCTGGATCCTGCGCGAACGCCACCGCATCCTGAACATTCCCACCGTGATCGTGCAGGGCCGGTATGACATGATCTGCCCCCCCGGATCGGCGTGGAAGTTGGCAAACGGCTGGGACGCCTGCGAATTGCGCCTGATCCCCATGGCCGGACATGCGCTGTCAGAACCGGGAATCAGCGAAGCACTGGTGCGGGTGATGGACGGGCTGCGGGCGTTGGTCTGAAGGACCCGGGCGAACACGACCCACCCCCAGATGCGACTGACCCCCAATCCCCTTGCGCCCTGCGTGCCTTTCGCCTATATCGCATTCAACAGCGCTGTCCGGGGTCCAAACCGGGACACACCGAACCGCACGAACGGGCCGCTGGCCCGTTTTTTTGTTTCTGGAACATCAATGTCCGATCTGATCGCCAAAACTGCCATCGACCGCCGCCTTGCCGGTATCGTCACCCCCGTGATCGAGGGGTTGGGATTCGAACTTGTGCGTATCCGGCTGATGGGGGGGCGGACGCCCACCTTGCAGATCATGGCCGACCGCCCCGATGGCGGGATCGAGGTGGATGATTGCGCCAAGATTTCGACCGCCGTCTCTGCCATCATGGACGTCGAAGACCCGATCGAGGACAATTACATCCTTGAAGTGTCCAGCCCCGGCATCGACCGCCCCCTGACCCGCCTGAAAGACTTTGACATGTGGGAAGGCTACGAGGCGCGGATCGAGACGTCCGAACTGATCGACGGTCGTCGTCGCTTCAAGGGCACGCTTGCGGGCACCGAAGGCGACGAAGTTCTGATCGAGATCGAAGAGGGCGGCGCGCCCCTGACGATCGGGCTGAAATTCGACTGGCTGTCGGATGCCAAACTGATCCTGACGGACGAGTTGATTGCTGAAATGCTGCGCCAGCGCAAAGCAGCGGGCATCATCGACGAAACCCAGTTCGACGAAATCGAAGAAACCGAAGGCGATGACGAGGACGACGAAGACGAAGACCTGTCCACGCCGGAAACCAAACACTGACCCCAGCCGGGAGCGACCCTAATGGCCATTACCTCTGCCAACCAGCTTGAGCTGCTTCAGACCGCCGAGGCGGTTGCGCGCGAAAAGATGATCGACCCGGATCTGGTGATCCAGGCGATGGAAGAATCGCTCGCCCGGGCGGCAAAGTCGCGCTACGGCAGCGATCTGGATATCCGGGTCAAGATTGACCGCAAGACGGGCCGCGCCACCTTTGCGCGCATCCGCACCGTGGTGGAAGATGACGCCGTGGAAAACCACCACGCGCAGCTGACGGTCAAGCAGGCAAAGGAATACCTGCCCGATCCGCAGATCGGGGACGAGGTGATTGACGAGGTTCCGCCCGTCGATCTGGGCCGCATCGCCGCGCAATCGGCCAAGCAGGTGATTCTGCAAAAGGTGCGCGAAGCCGAACGCGACCGCCAGTACGAAGAATTCAAGGACCGCAAGGGCACGATCATCAACGGTCAGGTCAAGCGCGAAGAATACGGCAACATCATCGTCGATATCGGCCGGGGCGAGGCGATCTTGCGCCGGAACGAAAAGATCGGCCGCGAATCCTATCGCCCGAACGACCGCATCCGCGCCTATATCAAGGATGTCCGCCGCGAAGCGCGCGGCCCGCAGGTCTTCCTCTCGCGCACCGATCCGCAGTTCATGGCCGAACTGTTCAAGATGGAAGTGCCCGAAATCTATGATGGCATCATCGAGATCAAGGCCGTCGCTCGTGACCCCGGTTCGCGCGCGAAAATCGCCGTGATCAGCTATGACAACTCCATCGACCCGGTCGGTGCCTGCGTCGGTATGCGCGGCAGCCGTGTGCAGGCCGTCGTGAACGAGTTGCAGGGCGAAAAGATCGACATCATCCCGTGGAATCAGGATCAGGCGACGTTCCTTGTGAACGCGTTGCAGCCTGCCGAAGTGTCCAAGGTCGTGATCGACGAAGAGGCAGGCAAGATCGAGGTGGTGGTGCCGGATGAGCAGCTTTCGCTGGCCATCGGTCGCCGGGGTCAGAACGTGCGTCTGGCCAGCCAGTTGACGGGTCTGGACATCGACATCATGACCGAGGCGGACGAATCCGCCCGCCGTCAGGCCGAATTCGCCGAACGCACCAAGCTGTTCATGGACACGCTGGACGTGGACGAGATGATGGCGCAGTTGCTGGTGTCCGAAGGCTTCAGCAATCTGGAAGAGGTGGCCTACGTCGATGTGGACGAACTTTTGTCCATCGACGGCTTTGACGAAGGCACCGCTGGCGAACTTCAGGCCCGTGCGCGCGACTATCTAGAGGCGGCGAATGCCAAGGCGCTGGAAAACGCGCGGGCGATGGGTGTCGAAGACAGCCTGATCGAATTCGAAGGCCTGACCCCGCAGATGGTCGAGGCGCTGGCAAAAGACGGCATCAAGACGCTGGAAGATTTCGCGACCTGCGCGGACTGGGAACTGGCCGGTGGCTGGACGACCGAGAATGGCCAGCGCAAGAAAGACGAAGGCGTGCTTGAGAAGTTTGACGTCAGCCTGGAAGAGGCGCAGCATTTGGTGATGACCGCCCGCGTCATGCTGGGCTGGGTCGATCCGGCGGAACTCGCCTCGTTGAGCGCGACGGACGAAACCGAAGAAGAGGAGGCCGAGGCCTGAAAAGGCCTCGGGTTCGCTGACCGTGACGCGCGGTGGCCGGGACGACATGCAGGACGAGCCGGAGCGTAAGTGCATCGTCTCGGGCGAAAGCCAGCCAAAGGCGGGGCTGATCCGGTTTGGAATCAGTCCCGACGGGCAGGTGGTGCCGGATATCCTGGGTCGTCTGCCGGGGCGTGGGTTTTATGTGGCTGCCGATCGTGACGCGCTGTTGAAGGCGGTGAAAAAGGGATTGTTCGCCCGCGCCGCCCGTCAACCTGTCACGGTGCCGGACGGACTGGTGGACGAGATTGAACGGCAGCTGGCCCGGCGCGTGGTGGACCTTGTGTCCATGGCGCGCAAGGCCAGCAAGGCCGTAACGGGTTATGAGAAGGTCAAGGACTGGCTGAAAAAGGATGGCGCTGCCATTCTTATTCAGGCATCCGACGGGTCGGAACGCGGCAAAACCAAGCTGCATGCCCCCCACGGGCCGGACAGTCTGATTGACTGTCTGACCGCAGGGGAATTGGGTTTGGCTTTCGGTCGCGAACGTGCCATACACGCCGCGCTTGCGGCTGGTGGACTCACGACGCGTGTTGTAGAGGAAGCGGCAAGGCTTGCGGGACTGCGTGCGCAGGACCGTGGGCAAGTCGGCGGCGAGACCGCCGGAAGGGATTCGAAAGACGCATGAGCGATACAGACGGCAAAAAACCCCTCGGCCTGGGTGGCGTACCGCGTTCCGGACAGGTGAAGCAAAGCTTCAGCCATGGCCGGACGAAAAGCGTCGTGGTCGAGACCAAGCGCAAGCGCGTGGTTGTTCCGACCAAACCCGGTGCTGCCGGCGCAGGTCAGGCACAGGGGACGGCCGCACATCTGGGCGACCCCTCCAAACGCCCCGCAGGCATTTCCGACGCCGAGATGGAGCGTCGTCTTTCCGCATTGCGTGCCGCCAAGGCCCGTGAAGCCGAAGACGCGGTCAAGCGCGCCGAAGACGACCGTGTCCGCGAGGAAGATCGCGCCCGTCGCCGGGTCGAGATCGAAGCCAAGGAACGCGAAGAGCGCGAGCGTGAAGAAGCCAAGCGCCTGAAGGCCGAGGAAGAAGAACGCGCCGCGCGCGCCGAGGCCGAGGCCAAGATCGCCGCCGCCGCGGCCCGCAAGTCCGACGTTCTGGGCACCCGGCCCCGGTCGGCCACGCAGGCCCCGGCCGCAACGACATCGACTGCCGCAGCGGCCCCGGCCGCCAAGGCACCCGAGGGTGGCGAAGACGCCAGCCGTGGCGGGCCCGCAAAGCCCGGCCTGTCACCGCGCAAAACCGACCGCGAGCGGGATGACCGCGCCACGGATCGGGATCGCGGCGCCAAGGCCAAGGTTGATGACGCCCGCCGGTCCGGCAAGCTGACGCTGAACGATGCGCTGGCTGGCGAAGGCGGACGGACACGCAGCCTTGCCGCGATGAAGCGAAAGCAGGAAAAAGCCCGTCAAAAGGCCATGGGCTTCAACAAGCCCGAAAAGCAGGTGCGCGATGTGCAGCTGCCCGAAACCATCGTGGTTCAGGAACTGGCGAACCGCATGGCGGAACGTGCGGCTGACGTGGTCAAAAGCCTGATGAAAATGGGCATGATGGTCACGATGAACCAGGCCATCGACGCCGACACCGCCGAACTGGTGATCGAGGAATTCGGTCACCGTGCCGTGCGCGTGTCGGATGCCGACGTGGAACAGGTGATCGACACTGTGCGCGATGCGGATGAAAATCTGCAGCTGCGCCCGCCGATCATCACGATCATGGGCCACGTTGACCACGGCAAGACCTCGCTTCTGGATGCGATCCGCAAGGCGAACGTCGTGTCGGGCGAAGCGGGCGGGATCACCCAGCACATCGGTGCCTATCAGGTGAAAACCGATAGCGGCCAGTTGCTGACATTCCTTGATACCCCCGGCCACGCGGCGTTCACGTCGATGCGCGCCCGTGGTGCGAATGTGACCGATATCGTGGTTCTGGTGGTTGCGGCAGATGATGCCGTGATGCCCCAGACGATCGAGGCGATTGCCCACGCGAAAGCGGCCAAGGTGCCGATGATCGTGGCGATCAACAAGGTCGACAAATACGATGCGAACCCGACCAAGGTCCGCACCGACCTGCTGCAACATGAAGTCGTCGTCGAAGAGATGTCGGGTGACGTGCAGGATGTCGAAGTGTCGGCCAAGACCGGTCTGGGTCTGGACAAGCTGCTTGAGGCGATCTCGCTTCAGGCCGAGATCCTGGAACTGAGGGCGAACCCGAAGCGGGCCGCCTCTGGTGCCGTGATCGAGGCCAAGCTGGACGTGGGTCGTGGCCCCGTGGCCACGGTTCTGGTGCAGAACGGCACGCTGAAAAAAGGCGACATCTTTGTGGTCGGCGAACAGTGGGGCAAAGTCCGCACGCTGCTGAACGACAAGGGAGAGCGCGTTGACGAAGCGGGTCCGTCGGTTCCGGTCGAGGTGCTGGGTCTGAACGGCACACCGCAGGCAGGTGACGTGCTGAACGTCGTCGAGACCGAAGCGCAAGCGCGGGAAATCGCGACTTACCGCGAAAAGGCCAAGAAAGACAAACGCGCTGCCGCAGGTGCTGCGACCACTCTGGAACAGCTTATGGCCAAGGCCAAAGCCGACCAGAACGTTGCCGAACTGCCGGTGATCGTAAAGGCCGACGTGCAGGGTTCTGCCGAAGCCATCGTTCAGGCGCTGGAAAAGATCGGCAACGACGAAGTGCGGGTTCGTATCCTGCATTACGGCGTGGGTGCGATCACCGATACCGACGTGGGTCTGGCCGAAGCCAGCGGTGCGCCGATCATCGGCTTTAACGTTCGGGCCAATGCGTCGGCGCGGCAGTCGGCCAACCAGAAGGGGGTCGAGGTCCGCTATTATTCGATCATCTACGATCTGGTCGACGATATCAAACAGGCGGCATCGGGCTTGCTCAAGGCCGAAGTGCGCGAAACCTTTATCGGTTACGCGACGATCAAGGAAGTGTTCAAGGTCACGGGCGTCGGCATGGTTGCCGGCTGTCTGGTCACCGAAGGCGTCGCCCGCCGGTCCGCCGGTGTGCGTCTGCTGCGCGACAACGTGGTCATCCACGAAGGCACGCTGAAAACGCTGAAACGCTTCAAGGACGAGGTCAAGGAAGTGCAGTCGGGTCAGGAATGTGGCATGGCGTTCGAGCGCTATGAAGACATTCGCCCCGGCGACGTGATCGAAATCTTTGAACGGGAAGAGATCGAGCGCAAGCTGCTGTAATCCGATCGCACCATGGAATGCAAAAGGCCGGGCATGACTGCCCGGCCTTTCTGCATGTCACGGTCTTTTCAGGTGTTGCAGCCCAGCCGTCAGGCGGCGCGGGCCTTTGCCACCGGATAGCCAACGAAGGTCTTTTCGTCGACCTTGATCACGATCTTTCCATCAGCAAGTTGTGCGACCAACAGGCCCTGCACCGAAACACAACTTCCCAACGTGATAGTTCTAAGCATCGACAGCATCCCCCCAGATCGCCTTGCCAAAGCTTAAACAGCGTGGACCGCAAATCCAGTAGCAAATTGCACATTCTCCATGCGCATATGCGAAAGAGGTAACAATTTTATAGCCAGTCGCGAAGAATGGGGATCAGCGGCAGGTCGGCATCAGGCATGGGGTAGTCGCGCATCTGTTGTGGGCGGACCCAAGCCAGACGCTGCCCCTCTTGTCCCTGGGCGATTCCTGACCATTTGCGGCAGGCGAACAGCGGCATCAGCAGATGGAAGTCATCATAACTGTGGCTGGCAAAGGTCAGCGGGGCAAGGCAACTGGCCCAGGTGTCGATACCAAGTTCTTCTTTCAGTTCCCGGATCAGCGCACGTTCCGGGGTTTCGCCCGGTTCCACTTTGCCACCCGGAAATTCCCACAGACCGGCAAGGGACTTGCCCTCGGGCCGCTGGGCCAGCAAGACGCGCCCCTCGACGTCGATCAGCGCGACGGCCGAAACGAGGATAGTCTTCAAGACCGGTAATCCGCGTTGATCTCGATGTAGCGGTTTGTCAGATCGCAGGTCCAGACCGACCGCTTTGCTTTGCCAAGGCCAAGGTCCACGCCGATCACCAACTCGTCCTGCAACATGTAATCGGCGCCGTCCTGTTCCTTGTATTTCGGGTTCCGCCAGCCCTTTTCGGCAACGACGATATCGCCAAACCGAATCGTCAAAAGATCGCGGTCCGCCTGCGCGCCCGATTTGCCGACGGCAGCAACGATCCGGCCCCAATTGGGGTCTTGCCCGGCGATGGCCGTTTTGACCAAGGGCGAATTGGCAACCGAAAAGGCGACTTTTGCCGCATCTTCGGGCGTGGCAGCACCGGTCACGCGGATTTCGACGAATTTCGTCGCGCCTTCGCCGTCGCGGATCACCTGATGCGCAAGGTCGGTCATCACACCTTTCAGCGCGGCCTCGAACGCCTTGGCGACGGTGCCCTTTACGGCTGCCGCTGGGGATTGCCCGGTCGCGGCCAGCAGAAGGGTGTCCGATGTCGATGTATCGCTGTCCACGGTGATCGAATTGAACGTGGCATCCACATTGCGTGACAGCATCTTTTGCAGCGCGTTGGGGCTGATCTTGGCGTCGGTAAAAATGTAGACCAGCATCGTCGCCATATCGGGCGCAATCATGCCCGACCCCTTGGCGATGCCTGCGATGTGGATCGGCCCGCCGTCACCTTGCACCGTTGCCGCCGCCCCCTTGGGGAAGGTGTCGGTCGTCATCATGGCAAGGGCAGCCATCCCGATGGCGTCTTCCTGCAACTCGGCAATCAGATCGGGAATTTTCGCGGTGATCCGCTCAAACGGCAGCGGTTCACCGATCACGCCGGTCGATGACGAAAAGACGCGCGCGGCGGGAAGTCCCAAAGCATCGGCCACGTCACCGGTCACGGCGGCGACGGCGTCATCGCCCACCTTGCCGGTGAAAGCGTTGGAGTTGCCAGAGTTCACGATGATTGCAGCCCCCGCACCGGCGGGCACCTTCATCGCTAATTTGTCCTGACAATCGCGCACACAGGCCGACCGGGTAGACGACCGCGTGAACACGCCCGCCATCGCGGTTCCGGGGGCAAGCCGCACCAGCATCACATCCTTGCGGTTCTTGTAGCGCACGCCCGCCTCGACCGCGGCGAATTCGACGCCAGCGATGCGGGGCAGGGCGGGAAAGCCGTCTTTCGGCGCAAGGGGTGACACCGGCTTGGCCGGTTTCGCCGGGGTCATCAGATCCGACACCTCGCCCAGGATGCGAGCCTGCAGCTTTTTGACCTTTTTCTTCAGCGTCTTTGCTTCGGCTTTCCAGTCTGTCTTGCCCATTGGCCCGCCCCCGTTCGTTTCGATTACTTGTCCAGCAGAGTTGCGTCACGCAGCAGGGCCGGGTCAAGCCCTTCGCCGGGGCGCGTCACTTCGGCCTTGTCGGTCAGGCCGGTGATATGCGCCTCGACCGCCTTTTGTTCGATCTCGGCGGCCAGTTCGGGGCGCAGTTCATCCAGCGTCGGTTGGGCGGCGATGCGGGTTTCGTTCAGCTTGATCAGGTGCCAGCCGAAATCGGTCTGGATCGGGTCCGACACGGCACCGGGTTGCATCGCCGTCACGGCATCTTCGAATGGTTTGACCATCATGCCCAGACCGAACCACCCCAGATCGCCCCCATTGACCGCCGACCCGGTGTCGGACGAGTTGGCTTTCGCCAGTTCCGAGAAATCGGCACCACCGTCGATTTGGGTTTTCAACTCTTTCGCCTTCTCCTCGCTGTCGACAAGGATATGCGCCGCGCTGAATTCGGTGGTGGGGGCGGCGTCCTTGAACCGCGCGTCGTAGGCGGCTTGCAGCGCGTCATCCGTCACTGCAGCCTCGACCACGGATTGCAGGGCCTTGCCGGCCAGATAGCTGCGCCGGTCGGTCGCGATGGCAATCTCGTCGCGCTTTGACAGGGTTTCACCCACCGACTGTTCCAACGCGGCCTGCTGGATCGCCTGATCGACAAGACCCTTGAACAGCATGTCGTCGGGCAGCGACTGGTATTGCGCGGGAAGCCGCTCGCGCAGGACAATCAGTTGTCCCAGCGTGATCTCGGTGCCGTTCACGGTTGCCACGACCGTATCTGCGGTTGCAGCGGCATCATCCTGTGCAGCCACGGGGGCAGACACCATCACTGACAGCGCAAGCCCTGCCCAAAAACCAGCATGTTTCGCCATCTCACCATCTCCTGATCGGGCCGCGTTCCTGCGCGACGTTGACTAAACCGGGCCTCTCCCTTACATCGCGAAAGTCGCGTGCGACGGGGCCGGCCGGTCCACTTTGCTCTTCTATGGAAGGCGTTGGGGGCGGGCAAGGCCGCAACCTCACACGATCTTGTCAGGAACGGCTCCTGACATGTCCGAAAACCGGAGTGAACATGCTGGGTCTGGGATCGCTTGCGCGAAAGGTCTTCGGGACACCGAACGACCGCAAGGTCAAATCGGTGCGCCCCCTTGTGGCGCAAATCAACGCGCTTGAGCCGGAGTTCGCCGCTCTAAGCGACGATGGTCTGAAGGCCAAGACGGAAGAATTCAAAAAGCGCGTGCAGGAAGGCGGCGAAAGCCTTGATGACCTTTTGCCCGAGGCTTTTGCCAACTGCCGCGAAGCCGCACGCCGGGCCCTTGGCCTGCGCGCATTCGATGTGCAGCTTAAGGGCGGCATCTTCATGCACCAGGGCAACATCGCCGAGATGAAGACCGGGGAAGGCAAAACCCTGGTCGCGACCTTTCCGGCCTATCTGAACGCGCTGGCGGGCAAGGGCGTGCATGTCGTCACGGTGAACGATTACCTTGCCAAACGTGACGCGGAATGGATGGGCAAGGTCTATGCCGCCTTGGGCCTGACCACCGGCGTGGTTTATCCCTATCAGGGCGACGTGGAAAAGCGCGCGGCTTACAAGGCCGACATTACCTATGCCACGAACAACGAACTGGGCTTTGACTATCTGCGCGACAACATGAAGGGCAGCATTGAAGAAATGGCCCAACGCGGCCACTTCTTTGCCATCGTGGACGAGGTGGACAGCATCCTGATCGACGAGGCGCGCACCCCCCTTATCATTTCCGGCCCGTCGTCGGACCGCAGCGATCTGTATCAAAAGGTCGATCTGCTGATCCCGTTGCTGAACGAACAGCACTTCAAGCTGGACGAAAAGACCCGCAACGTCACCTACACCGAAGACGGCAACGACGTCATCGAACAGGCCCTGCGTGATGCGGGCCTGCTGCCCGAGGGGCAGTCGCTGTATGACCCCGAAAGCACCACGCTGGTGCATCACGTCACGCAGGCCCTGCGCGCGCACAAGCTGTTCAACCGCGATCAGCAATACATCGTCCGCGATGGCGAGGTGATGCTGATCGACGAATTCACCGGGCGCATGATGCGCGGACGCCGCCTGTCGGATGGTCTGCATCAGGCGATTGAAGCGAAAGAGCATGTTGCGATCCAGCCGGAAAACGTCACCCTCGCTTCGGTCACGTTCCAGAATTATTTCCGGCTATATGACAAGCTGGCCGGGATGACCGGGACGGCATCGACCGAAGCCGACGAATTCATGGAAATCTACAAACTGGGCGTGGTCGAAGTGCCGACCAACCGTCCGGTACAGCGCAAGGACGAACACGATCAGGTGTTCCGCACCGCGCGCGAAAAGTACGAAGGCATCGTCAAGATGATCAAAGAGGCGAACGAAAAGGGTCAACCGATCCTTGTCGGCACGACCTCGATCGAAAAGTCGGAATTTTTGTCCGACATGCTGAAGGCGGCGGGGATCATCCACAACGTCCTGAACGCCCGCCAGCATGAACAAGAGGCGCAGATTGTCGCCGACGCAGGCAAGTTCGCCGCTGTGACCATCGCAACCAACATGGCCGGTCGCGGCACCGACATCCAGCTTGGCGGCAACGTCGAGATGAAGGTGATGCAGGCCATCGCCGCCGATCCGCACCTGCACCCCGACGAGGTGCGCGCCCAGATCGAGGCGGAACACGCCGACGAAAAGGCCCGCGTTCTTGGCGCCGGTGGTCTGTTTGTGCTTGGCACCGAACGCCACGAAAGCCGCCGCATCGACAACCAGCTGCGCGGGCGGTCTGGCCGCCAGGGCGACCCCGGTCGATCGGCGTTCTTCCTGTCACTGGAAGATGATCTGATGCGCATCTTTGGATCGGAACGGCTGGATTCGATCCTGTCGAAGCTGGGCCTGAAAGAGGGCGAATCGATTGTTCACCCGTGGGTCAACAAATCGCTGGAACGCGCGCAGGCCAAAGTCGAAGGCCGCAACTTCGACATTCGCAAGCAGTTGCTGAAGTTCGATGATGTGATGAACGACCAGCGCAAGGC
The DNA here is from genome assembly GCA_040385245.1 of Pseudomonadota bacterium. Classification (GTDB taxonomy): domain Bacteria; phylum Pseudomonadota; class Alphaproteobacteria; order Rhodobacterales; family Rhodobacteraceae; genus JAZKHT01. The sequence goes on from JAZKHT010000007.1 coordinate 575,012, forward strand.
GATCTTTGGCCAGCGGCTGGAAATCATGCAGGCCGAAGACATCGGCGAAATCGCCGAGGATATGCGTCTGCAGGTGATCGATGATATCGTCGATCTGTACATGCCGCCGAAATCCTACTCCGATCAGTGGGATGTCGAGGGCCTGACCAAAGCGGTGTCAGAGAAACTGGGGCTTGATCTGCCCATCGCCGACTGGGCCGCCGAAGAGGGCGTGGATCAGGACGGCATCCGCGAACGACTGGTCGAACGCAGCGCCACCTTCATGGCGGAAAAGACTGCCGCCTTTGGCCCTGAAACGATGCGCAACATCGAAAAGCAGGTCTTGCTGCAATCCATCGACGGTAAGTGGCGCGAACACCTGCTGCGGCTGGAACATCTGCGGTCGGTTGTCGGGTTCCGCGGCTATGCGCAACGCGATCCGCTGTCGGAATACAAGACCGAGGCGTTCACCCTGTTCGAATCCATGCTGAACTCTCTGCGGCAAGAGGTGACGCAAAAGCTGTCGCTGATCCGGCCAATGACGCAGGAAGAACAGGACGCGGTGATGCAGCAGCTTGCCGCCCAACAGCGCGCCCGTGCGCCTGCGGCGGCCCCGACCCCTGTGTCCGTCGAAGCGCAGGCCGAAATGGCAGAGGCCCCCGTCGCACCCGCGACAGAACCGACGCCCGCGCGCCTTGCCGGGTTTGACGAGGCAAACCCGACGACTTGGGGCAATCCGTCGCGCAACGACCCCTGTCCCTGCGGGTCGGGCGAAAAGTTCAAGCATTGTCACGGCAAGCTGGCCTGATCCGTTTCAGTGAGGTGTGACAAAGGGGCGGGCTTTCCGCCCCTTTTCTTTGCGCCTGCGCGTGCAAGGTTTTCGGTATTGAACAATCCGGTGGCGGACCTGACACTCGCCCCGGTGGAAATACGGTCATTGGGCGGTGTTCATGCGGGCAAGGTTGATCTGGGCTGTGGTTCTGACGGTGCTTTTTGGCGCGGTTGGGGCGTCGGCGCAGGATGTCACCCTGACCGCCCGCGATGGCGGCCTGTCCATTAGCGGCACCTTGCAGGGCTATGACGGCGAGTTTTACCGGATCGACACCACCTATGGTCTGTTGACGGTCGATGGTCAGGGCGTGATCTGTGACGGGCCCGGGTGCCCTGACTTGATCGCCCCGCGTGCGGAAATCCGTATCTTTGGCCCGTCGGACGCCGGAACGGCACTGTTGCCGCCACTGGTTGCCGCTTTTGCCAAGGTGCGCGGATTGCGGCATGACGTGGCGCGCGATACGGCGCGGCTGACCGACCCCACCACCGGGCAGGTTCTGGCGGTGTTCACCTTTACGGCGGCCACGCCGCAGGCGGCAAAGGCCGCGCTGCTGTCTGGACGGGCCGAACTTGTGGTGGCTGCAGAAACCGAGACCGACCTTGGCTTTCGCGCGCTGGCGCTGGATGCGCTGGTGCCGATCGTGGCCCCCGACAATTTGCTGCCCCGCATTTCCAGCACCGATCTGGCCCGCGCACTGGCGGGTGAGGTGACGAATTGGGTACAAATCGGCGGACCGGACATGCCGCTCGTGCTGCACGCGCTGCCTGCGACCAGCGGCCTGCAACAGGCGCTTGAGGGGCGGCTGGGGCGCGCCATCGTCGCCGCCAAGGTGCATCCCGACCTTGCCGCCCTTGCCCGCGCCGTTGCGCGCGACCCATGGGCGCTGGCGGTCACCGGACTGTCGGCGGTGGGCCCCGCGCGGGCGCTGACCCTTACCGACAGTTGCGGCTTTCCACTGCTGCCCGGAAGTCTGGCCGTCAAGACCGAGGATTACCCCCTGACGCTGCCGCTTTATCTGCTGACGCCCCGCCGCAGGCTGCCGCTGATGGCACGCGAGTTTCTGGATTTCCTGCCCTTGCCGCTGGCACAGGCCGCGGTGGCGCAGGCGGGCTATATCGACCGCAGCGCGGAACGCCAGCCGATGACGGCGGACGGGCTGCGCCTGATCAACGCCATTCAGGGGGCAGGGGATGAAACATCGCTGGACGACCTGAAGCGGTTGGTTGACGTGATGGATGGCGCGGACCGCCTGTCACTGACCTTTCGGTTCGAGGGGGGATCGGCCACACTGGATGCCCACAGCCAGGAAAACCTGACCGATCTCGCGCGGTTGCTGGAGGTAGGGATGTTCCGGGGCGAAGCGATGATCCTTGCCGGGTTTTCGGACGGTTCGGGTGCTGCGGCGACGAACCTTGCCCTGTCCCAAGCCCGCGCGCAGTCGGTGGCCGACGCTTTGCGTGCAGCGGCCCCCAGCCTGGCCGAGGACCGACTGCCCCGCGTTATGGCGTTTGGCGAGGCGCTGCCGATGGCCTGTGATGATACTGGGCCGGGGCGGCGTCTGAACCGGCGGGTCGAACTGTGGCTGCGCCCGGATTTCGTTACAGATACCCCTGCGCCTGAAAACTGATCTCGCGCGATTTGCCGATGATCAGGTGATCGTGCAGCGTCAGACCCAGCACCTGACAGGCGTCGGAAATCTGGATCGTCATCGCGATGTCGGCGTCGGACGGTGTAGGATCACCGGACGGGTGGTTGTGGACCAGAATCACAGCCGATGCGTTCAGTTCCAGCGCGCGTTTCACCACCTCACGCGGGTAAACGGGCACATGATCAACCGTGCCTTTGGCCTGTTCTTCGTCGGCGATCAGCACGTTCTTGCGGTCAAGGAATAGGATGCGGAACTGTTCGGTTTCGCGGTGCGCCATCGTGGTGTGGCAATAATCCAGCAACGCATCCCAGGATGACAACACAGGCCGGTTCATCACACGCGCCCGCGCCATGCGCTGTGCCGCCGCCTCGACGATCTTCAGCTCCAGCACGACGGCATCGCCAACGCCCTTGACCGCGTTCAGGCGGGGAATGGGGGCGGTGATCACCCGGTTCAGATCACCGAACGTGTCCAGCAACGTGCGCGCCAAGGGCTTTACGTCCTGCCGGGGCAGCGCGCGGAACAGGATCAGTTCCAGAAGTTCATATTCCGGCATGGCCTGATGACCGCCGTCCAGAAAGCGTGCGCGCAGGCGTTTTCTGTGGTCAGCGATATAGCTGGGCAGCCGACCGGGGGCGGGGGGGGTGGCAACCTCGTCCTCGTCACCCGCTGGGGGGAAAAGGGGAAGGGGCGCTTCTAGAAAGGTGCTGTGCTGGCTCATGCTGTCAGGCTGGCATCACAGCATGAAAAAACGGTTAATGAGGCCCCAAGAAAAAACCGCCGGGGCGATCCCGGCGGTTCAGGCAGTTTCATGAGGTGGGTCAGCCCTTCATGCCGTCCCAAAACCCTTTGACCTTGGAAAAGAACGAATTGCCCTCGGGGTTGTTTTCTTCGGACAGCTTTTCAAACTCGGTCAGCAATTCGCGCTGCCGGGCGGTCAGGTTGACGGGGGTTTCCACCGCCAGTTCCAGAACCATGTCACCTGTGCCGCCACCGCGCAGGGCGGGCATCCCCTTGCCGCGCAGGCGCATCTGCTTGCCCGTCTGGCTGCCTGCGGGCACCTTTACCCGGCTGCGGCCACCGTCGATGGTGGGAACCTCGACCTCGCCGCCCAAGGCGGCGCTGGTGATCGACACCGGGATGCGGCAGAACAAATGGATGCCGTCGCGCTGAAAGATCGCGTGGTCCTTCACTTCGATGAAGATATAAAGATCACCCGATGGCCCACCGCGCAGGCCCGCCTCACCCTCGCCCGCCAGACGGATGCGGGTGCCGGTTTCCACCCCTGCCGGGATGTTCACGGAGAGAGAACGTTCCTTTTCGATCCGCCCCGCCCCACCACAGGACCGGCACGGGTTCTTGATGATCTGGCCCATGCCGTTGCAGGTCGGGCAGGTGCGTTCGACGGTGAAAAAACCCTGCTGCGCCCGCACCTTGCCCATCCCGGAACAGGTTGGGCAGGTGACAGGTTCGGCCCCGCCTTCGGCACCGGTGCCGCGACAGGTATCGCAGGCGGTGGATGCGGGAACGGTGATGGTTTTCTGAACGCCCTTGAACGCTTCTTCCAGACTGACGCGCATGTTGTAGCGCAGGTCAGACCCGCGCTGTGCGCGCGACCGTCCCCCGCCAGCGCCCCCACGGCCCCCCATGAAATCGCCGAACAGGTCTTCGAACACGTCGGAAAAGGCCGAGGCGAAATCGCCCTGCCCACCCTGACCGCCGCCGTTGCCACGCTGGCCCATGCCGCCCTCGAATGCGGCGTGGCCATAGCGGTCATAGGCGGCCTTCCTGTCGGCGTCTTTCAGGACGTCGTAGGCTTCGTTCACCTCTTTGAACTGCGACTCGGCATTCGGGTTGTCAGAGTTGCGGTCGGGGTGCAGCTCTTTCGCCTTTGTGCGGTAGGCCTTTTTCAGTTCGTCGGCCGAGGCCCCTTTAGAGACACCAAGCACTTCGTAGAAATCGCGTTTTGCCACGGCAAAACTCCCTAGCTGAACCGGGCGGGGGCGGCTCGTTTCCGAACCGCCCCCGTTTCCGATTCACGCGGTGTCACTTCCGCTTGTTGTCACCCAGATCCTCGAAGTCCGCATCGACGATGTCTTCGTCAACATCGCGCGGCGCATCGGGATCGCTGCCTTCGGCGTCGGACTGGCTGGCCTTGTAGATCGCCTCGCCCAGTTTCATCGCGGCTTCGGTCAGGTTCTGGATGCCACCCTTGATCTTGCCGGCGTCTTCGGTCTTCAGGGTTTCTTCCAGTGCACCCATCGCAAGTTCGATCACCTCGACTGTCGACGGATCGACCTTGTCGGAATGTTCGGCCAGCGACTTTTTGGTCGAGTGGATCAGGCTTTCGGCCTGGTTCCGGGTTTCGACCAGCTCGCGCCGCGATTTGTCGGCCTCGGCGTTGGCTTCGGCGTCGCGGACCATCTTTTCGATATCAGCGTCCGACAAACCGCCCGACGCCTGAATGGTGATGGCCTGTTCGCGGTTGGTGCCTTTGTCCTTGGCCTTGACCGTCACGATGCCGTTGGCGTCGATGTCGAACGTCACCTCGATCTGCGGCATGCCACGCGGGGCGGGCGGAATGCTTTCAAGGTTGAACTGGCCAAGGATCTTGTTGTCCGCAGCCATTTCGCGTTCGCCCTGGAACACCCGCAGCGTCACGGCGTTCTGGTTGTCTTCGGCCGTCGAGAAGATCTGCGACTTTTTCGTCGGGATCGTCGTGTTCCGGTCGATCAGACGGGTGAACACACCGCCCAACGTTTCAATGCCCAGCGACAGGGGGGTCACATCCAGCAGAACCACATCCTTGACGTCGCCTTGCAGAACGCCCGCCTGAATGGCAGCACCTGCGGCCACGACTTCGTCAGGGTTCACGCCCTTGTGGGGCTCCTTGCCAAAGAACTTGGTCACTTCTTCGATGACGCGGGGCATCCGGGTCATGCCGCCGACCAGAACCACCTCGTCGATGTCTGCAGTGGTCAGACCGGCGTCTTTCAACGCGGCCTGACAGGGTTTCATCGACTTTTTCACCAGATCGTCCACCAGGCTTTCCAGCTTGGCACGGGTCAGCTTGACCACAAGGTGCAGCGGCTGGCCGGTGGTTTTGTCCATCGAGATGAACGGCTGGTTGATTTCGGTCTGGCTGGAGGACGACAGTTCGATCTTGGCCTTTTCCGCCGCCTCTTTCAGGCGCTGAAGCGCCATCTTGTCCAGGCTCAGGTCAACGCCATGCTCTTTCTTGAACTCGTCCGCCAGATAATTGACGATCCGCATGTCAAAGTCTTCGCCACCGAGGAATGTGTCGCCGTTGGTGGATTTCACCTCGAACAGGCCATCGTCGATTTCAAGAATGGTGATGTCGAACGTACCGCCGCCAAGGTCATAGACGGCAATCGTGCGCGCCTCTTTCTTGTCCAGACCATAGGCAAGTGCCGCTGCCGTCGGTTCGTTGATGATGCGCAGCACCTCAAGACCCGCGATGCGGCCCGCGTCCTTGGTCGCCTGACGCTGGGCGTCGTTGAAATAGGCGGGGACGGTGATGACGGCCTGCGTGACCGTTTCGCCCAGATAGGATTCGGCGGTTTCCTTCATCTTTTGCAGAATGACGGCCGAGATCTGGCTGGGCGAATACTTCTCGCCGCGCACTTCGACCCAGGCGTCGCCATTGCCGCCGTTGACGATCTTGTAGGGCATGTTCTTTTGGTCTTTGACGATGACCGGGTCGTCAAAACGACGGCCGATCAGACGCTTGACCGCAAAGACGGTGTTCTGGGCGTTGGTGACGGCCTGCCGTTTCGCAGGCTGACCGACCAGACGTTCGCCTTCGGTAAAGGCGACGATGGACGGCGTGGTGCGCGCGCCTTCCGAGTTTTCGATGATCCGGGGTTGCGATCCATCCATGATGGCAACGCAAGAGTTCGTGGTCCCGAGGTCAATCCCGATGACTTTGGCCATGATATGCTACCTCTTCTTACGGCGATGTTAGGGGGCTTGACCCGCGTGCGGCATCAGGCCCCGATCCCAAGTGCATCCGGGGCTGGCGGCCCGCCTGTCCCCGGCTTCTGGCCGTATATAGGGGGGGGCAATGAGGGCTGCAAGCGCCCGGACGCTTGGAAAATCGGAGGAATGTGTTGAAAAGCGGTAACCAGGGGGAAAGCGGCGCATCATCGACGGAATGTCGGGTGGTCCGGGGGGCACAGCACTGGCCCGGCCTGCTGGACCGCACCGCACAAGAGGCGATGGTCAGCGACATCCGCGCGGTGGTGGCGGCGGCACCGATGTATGCCCCGGTCACGCCGGGCGGGCGGCAGATGTCGGTGCGGATGACGGCGGCGGGGCGTCTGGGCTGGGTCACCGACCGGCGCGGCTATCGCTATGAGGACCACCATCCCGCAGGCATGGCCTGGCCCCCGATACCGCCCGCCGTGCTGGAAGTCTGGCACCGTGTCACCGGGCTGACGCGTGATCCCGATTGCTGTCTGGTCAATTATTACGGCGACGGTGCGCGCATGGGACTGCATCAGGACCGCGACGAAGGCGATTTCAGCTTTCCGGTGGTGTCGATCAGTCTGGGGGACGAGGCGCTGTTTCGCATCGGCGGGCAGGATCGGGCCGACGGCACCCAAAGCCTGTGGTTGCGGTCGGGCGATGTGCTGGTGCTGGGCGGTGCGGCGCGTCTGGCGTGGCACGGCATTGACCGCGTCCGCCACGGATCGTCCACCCTGCTGCGCGATGCAGGGCGGATCAATCTGACGCTGCGGGTGGTTACTTGCCCGCCGTCCAACTGAGAGAGGCGAACTTGCGGGTGTAGAATTCGCCCATCAGCCCGATCACGATACAGACCAGCATGACCTTGATCGGATATTCGATGCTGCTGTAACGCGGGTTGTAGTTCAAAAAGATGAACCCGCGCCCCTGATCGATGACGTGAAACAAGGGGTTCCAGTCGAACATCGCCAAAAGCGACGTGGGCATCATGTTCGCTACAAACATCTTGCCCGACGCGATCATGTTCAGACGCTGATAGATGCTTGAAATCATTGTAAAGGCCGTTGGATTCCACGGCATCAGCGCCTTGAAGATCATGCCGACGCCAAGTCCGGTTCCCCAGCCCAACAGCAGCATCCCCATCGCCTGCACCGGTTGGTCAAACGTGAGCGGGCTGATCAAGGCGTCATAGACAAACAGGATCACCGCCGCCGCAAAAACCTGTTGATACAGCGAGGCCAGCGCCGCACCCATGATGACGACGATCGGGTTCATCGTCGAATGTTTCATCATCGGCGATGTCGGCCCCTCCGCCTTGGACACGGACGAGATGGTGCGGACGTGGGTGGTAAACATGAAGATGCCGGACATCAGATACAGCGTGTAATCCCCCCGGATTGCCGCCGAACGCATGCCCAACAGGGAAAACATCAGCAAAAACATGCCGATCATGATCAAGGCCTGCAAGATGCTGAGCAAAAGGCCCATCACAGCGCTGCCGCTGCTTTTGCGCAGGTTACGGACGGTAATGTGAAAAATAAGCTCCAGCATGGCAAAGCCAGAGCGGGCCTTGGATTTCCTGACGGGGGCCTGAAACATGAAGGGCAACCTTGAACTTGGGCGCACAGCCCGCTGACAATCAGGAAACGCGGCACGAAAACTTGGCTTTTCTGCCAAAAGGCATGATAAGCCCGCGCAGCCGATTTATCAACGGGCGCGGGCAAATGCCCCCTGTGCAGGAGTGACCATGGATTTCGACCGTCTTATCCCCGTGATCCGCCGTCTGGCGCTTGAGGCCGGGGACCGGATCATGCAAGTCTACAACGGCCCGGATTTTGACGTGAAGGCCAAGTCGGACGCAAGCCCGGTCACCGAAGCGGACGAAGCGGCGGATGCCCTGATCAGCGCCGGATTGCGCGCTGAGTTTGCCGACGTGGTGCTGATCACCGAAGAACAGGCAGACAGCCACGCCCTGACAGCGCAGACCTTTCTGATCGTCGATCCGCTGGACGGCACCAAGGAATTCGTGCAGCGGCGTGGCGATTTCACCGTGAACATCGCCTATGTGCAGAACGGTGTGCCAGTGCGCGGCGTGGTTTATGCCCCCGCCCAAGGCAGGCTGTTCTACACCATGCCCGATGGCACAGCGGTCGAAGAAACCGGCACCTTGGACAAGACAGCCCCCGGCGAACTGCGCATGATCGGGGTCAGTTCGCCCGACAACGGCGCGTTGATGGTCGTTGCATCGAAATCCCATCGCGATCAGGCGACCGACGATTACATCGGCCGCTATGCCGTGCGCGATATGAAAAGCGCCGGATCAAGCCTGAAGTTCTGCCTTGTGGCGACGGGCGAGGCGGATCTGTATCCGCGTCTGGGTCGCACGATGGAATGGGACACCGCGGCGGGGGATGCCGTTCTACGCGGCGCGGGCGGCCATGTGGTGCGGTTTGATGACCACACGCCCCTGGCCTATGGCAAGCCCGGTTGGGACAACCCGTTCTTCATTGCCTACGCCCCCGGAGTCGTCTTGAAATGAGCGTTCTGATCGCCATCCCCGCCCGCTATGCCAGCACCCGTTATCCCGGCAAACCGCTGGTGGCGCTGACAGGACCGGATGGTAAAAAGACGCTGATCCGCCGCAGCTGGGAGGCGGCCATGGCGGTGCGCGGGGTGGACCGTGTCGTGGTGGCAACCGACGATGCGCGCATCCGCTATCATGCGCACGACTTTGGGGCCGAGGTGGTGATGACATCGCAGGCCTGCCAGAACGGCACCGAACGCTGTGCCGAGGTGGCCGCCGCATTGCCGGGGCATGACATCGTGGTGAACCTGCAGGGAGATGCGCCCCTGACGCCAGCGTGGTTCGTCGAAGACCTGATCGCAGGTCTGCGCGCCGATCCCGAGGCCGAAATTGCGACACCGGTGCTGCGCTGCGACGGGCGGGCGCTGAACGGCCTTTTGGCCGACCGCCGCGCAGGTCGTGTCGGTGGCACCACCGCCGTCTTTGGTGCGGGGGGGCGGGCGCTTTACTTCTCGAAAGAGGTGATCCCGTTCACCGGCAAGACCTATGCCGACGAAGACCCGACGCCGGTTTTTCATCATGTCGGCGTTTATGCGTATCGACCGGCGGCGCTGGCGGCCTATCCGCATTGGCCGACCGGCCCGTTGGAGACGCTCGAAGGGTTGGAGCAGTTGCGCTTTCTGGAAAACGGCCGACGTGTGCTGTGCGTCACCGTTCAGGCGCGTGGGCGCCAGTTCTGGGAGCTGAACAATCCCAGCGACGTTCCGGTGATCGAGGCGATGATGGCCGAAATGCAGCCCTGACCGCGTCATGCCCGGTGTGCCCCGTGTCAGTGTGATCATCGTCAGCCGCCACCGCGCGACGGCCTTGGTGCGCTGTCTGACGGCGTTGCAGCAACAGGATCATCCGCAAATCGAGGTGATCGTGGTTGCCGACCCGGACGGGATGGCGACCATTGACGGCTTTGCCGTCAAGCGGGCGGTTTTTGATCAGGCCAATATCTCGGCCGCGCGCAATATCGGGCTGCGGTTGGCGGCGGCCCCCGTGGTGGCGTTCATCGATGATGACGCAGTGGCCGAACCGACATGGGCCGCGCGTCTGGCGGCACCGTTCGACGACCCGCAGGTGGTGGCATCGACCGGGTTCGTGCGGGGGCGCAACGGGATATCGTTCCAGTGGCAAGCGTCCGAGGTGGACGCCTCTGGCTGTGACCATCCGTTGGCGGTGCAGGGCGTAACCTTGCGCGCCGGAACGCCCGCTCGGGCGATCAAGACCCAAGGCACCAATTGCGCGTTCCGGCGGGAGACGCTGATGCGCATCGGTGGCTTTGATCCGGCCTACCGGTTCTATCTGGACGAGGCGGACGTCAACCTGCGGCTTGCGGGCTTGGGTCTGACCGCCATCGTGCCGGACGCGCAGGTTCATCACGGTTTCGCCAAAGGCCCCCTGCGCCGTGCCGACCGTGTGCCGCGCAGCCTGCATGACATCGGGGCCAGCACGGCGGTGTTTCTGCGCCGTCATGGCGGTGCGGCATCGGTCCGCGCGTCGTTGGTCGCGCGCGAACGCGCCCGCGCGCTGCGCCATATGGTGGCAGGCCGGATCGAGCCGCGCGATGTCACGCGGTTGATGCAGTCGCTGCAGGACGGCTGGGTCGATGGGTCTGCGCGAAATCTACCGGTGTTGACGCCCCTGCCGCAGGATGCGCCCGATTTCCTGCCCTTTCCCGGAACTGGCCCCCGTCCGGGCCGCGTGATGGCCGGGCGCATCTGGCAGGCCGCCGCCTGCCGCGCCGCCGCTGCGCAGGCCGTGGCGCGCGGAGAAGTGGTGACGCTGTTGCTGCTGTCACCGGATGTGCGGCCGCATTGGCAAAATTTTACCTCCGATGGTGTCTGGGAGCAGACCGGCGGCTTGTTCGGACGGTCTGACAGATCCGGTCCCCGCGTTGTCCGGGGCTGGCTTTCACAGCGCATCGCGGCGGAAACCCGCCGCATTTCGATGGTTCGTCCAATCGGTTGAACAGAATTCGATCCAATTGAACACATATCCTTTGTAATCACCATGCTGACCAATTGAGGTCATATTTCATAGATTGTATGCGTTACACAGGGCGGCGGGCAGTTGCGCGGCGCTGGGAATCAGGTGGATGGTTACGATGAAGGTCAAGAAGGTTACGAAAGCGGTATTCCCGGTTGCTGGCATGGGAACCCGTTTCCTTCCGGCAACGAAGTCGATCCCGAAAGAGATCATGACTCTGGTCGACCGCCCCCTGATCCAATACGCCATCGACGAGGCGCGGGCGGCCGGCATCAAGGAATTCATCTTTGTGACCTCGCGCGGGAAATCCGCGCTTGAGGACTACTTTGATCACGCGCCCGAGCTTGAGGCCGTTTTGCGCAAGCAGGGCAAAGAGGACCTGCTGGAGGTGTTGAAAGACACCAACATGGATTCAGGGGCCATCGCCTATGTCCGGCAGAACCGCCCGCTTGGCCTCGGCCACGCCGTGTGGTGCGCGCGCCGTCTGATCGGGGATGAGCCGTTTGCGGTGCTGCTGCCCGACGACGTGATCGCCGCCGAAAAGCCCTGCCTGCAACAGATGGTCGAGGCCTACGCACAAACTGGCGGCAATATGGTCGCCGCGATGGAAGTCGCGCCTGAGCGGACGTCGTCCTATGGCGTGCTGGATATCGACGAGGATATGGGGGCAATCGTTCGTGCCAAGGGTATGGTCGAAAAGCCGAAATCGGGCACCGCACCGTCAAATCTGGCGGTGATCGGGCGCTATATCCTGTCGCCCAAGGTGCTGACCAACCTGAACCGCATGAAACAAGGCGCGGGGGGAGAGATTCAGTTGACCGACGCAATCGCCGAAGAGACGGCCGCGGGCAAGGTCTTTGGCTATCGCTTTCGCGGCCAGCGTTATGATTGCGGATCGAAGGCCGGGTTCCTGCAGGCGACGGTGGCCTTTGGCCTTGCCCGTCCCGATCTGCGCGATGAATTCGGGGCTTACCTTAACGACATGATCGCCCAGCAAAAGGCGGCACAGTAGTCCCATGCCCCCCCTGCTGCTGGACCTGACGCGGCTGGTGTCGCGGCAGGGTCATGGCGCGTTGACCGGGGTTGATCGGGTCGAACTGGCGTGGCTGGATCACATGCTCGCGCAACCCGGCCCCTGTTGGGTGCTGGTGCGGACCGCAGTTGGATTCCTTTTGCTTGATCGACGCGGTGCCGAACGGGTGGCGCGCATGGCGCGGGGAGAGCTCTCTGTCGCAACAGATCTGATGTCGCGCCTGACGCGGGCCGACAATCCGGCGCGCGGCCGCGCCGAAGCGGCCCTGCGGCGCGTTGCGCTGGCGCGGGTCCCGGCGCTGTTTCTGGGGCGCGTGTTGCTGCGGCACCTGCCGCGCGGTGTGGTTTACGTGAACGTTGGGCACGCAAACCTTGTGCATCCGGTGATGCGGGCGGTTCGTCGTGTTCCGGGTGCGCGGATTGCCGTGTTAGTCCATGACACGATCCCGCTGGATCACCCCGAATTCACCCGCGCCGGGATGGCCGCCGTCTTTGCGCGCAAACTGGCCGTGGTGGCAGCCCATGCCGATCTGGTGATCCACAGCACCAACGACGCCCGCCGCAAGACCGAGTCGCATCTGGCAGCGGCCGGTCGCGTGCCACAGGGTGTGACGGCCCCGCTGGGTGTGCCAGTTCCCGTGCCCGATGGCACGTCCCCGATCCACGGTCCCTATGTCATGGCCCTTGGCACTATCGAGCCGCGCAAGAACCACGCCCTGCTGCTGGATGTCTGGGATGGGTTCGTGGCCAGTGGGCAGCCGGTGCCCACCCTTGTGATCGTGGGCGCGCGGGGCTGGGCCGATCCTGCCCTGCTGGCACGGCTGGATGCGCGGCCAAAAGGTGTTGTCGAACTGTCGGCTCAAAGCGATGGCGCGGTTGCGGCGCTGTTGCAGGGGGCGGCGTCGCTGGTGTTTCCCAGCTTTGCCGAAGGCTATGGCCTGCCCCCGGTCGAGGCCGCCGCCCTGGGCATACCGGTGCTTTGCAGCAACCTTGACGTGGTTCGTGAAGTGCTTGGTGACTATCCCGTTTACCTGAACCCATCCGATCGTCTATCCTGGGCGAATTCGATAGGGGCGGTGATACAGGCATCCCGCCAGCCCAACAGACTACGGCATCCCGTTCCGCCGCCCGATTGGGCCGGACATTTTTCGGCGGTGCTTACGGTTCTTTAGGTCTGGTCGTGTGCAATGGGGCGGAAGATCCCGAGAAAGTTTAAGGGTTGGGCATACTTACACGATATGTGCTGCGCCTTTCGCGGAAACGCTGGCGCATCCGCGCCTTCCGCAAGCGGCGGGAGCTGCGCCCCGTTGTCAATCGTGTCAGCCAGATCCGCCCGGAAAACATCCTGCTGTTCGCCACGCTTCGCAATGAAAAGGTCCGGTTGCCGTACTTTTTGCGCTATTACCGCGACCTTGGGGTGAACCACTTTCTGATCGTCGACAATGGATCGGACGACGGCACCGCCGAGTATCTTTCTGCACAGCCCGATGTGTCTTTGTGGCGGACCGACGCAAGTTACAAACGGTCCCGCTTTGGCATGGATTGGATGAACTGGCTGCTGATGCGGCACGGCCATGGGCATTGGACGTTGTGCGTCGATCCCGACGAATTCTTTGTCTATCCGTTCTGCGACACGCGCCCTTTGCGCGCCTTGACCGACTGGCTGGATGCCTCGTCGATCAAGTCGTTCTCGGCCATGTTGCTGGACATGTATCCCAAGGGTCCGGTGGGCGCGCAGCCCTACCGCGAAGGCCAGGACCCGATGGAAATCGTGCAGTATTTCGACAGCGGCAACTACACCATCAGCCGCAACCGTCGCTTTGGTAACCTGTGGATTCAAGGCGGCCCCCGCGCCCGCACCTTTTTCACCGATGTGCCGGAACGCGCCCCTGCGCTGAACAAGGTGCCACTGGTGAAATGGCACCGCGACTTTGCCTATGTCAGTTCGACCCACATGCTTTTGCCGCGTGGTCTGAACCAGGTTTGGGATGAATGGGGTGGGGAAAAGGCCAGCGGCTGCCTGTTGCACGCCAAGTTCCTCGATACCTTCCCCGCCAAGGCCAACGAAGAGATGCAGCGCAAGCAGCACTACGCCAACAGCCACGAATACATCGCCTACAAACAGGGTCTGAAGGACCAGCCCGAGTTGTGGTGCAAGTGGAGCGAGAAATACATCAACTGGCGCCAGCTTGAGATTTTGGGTCTGATGTCGAAGGGGAACTGGGCATGACGGTCGGCTTTGTCATGCTGTGCCACACCGCGCTGGACCGGGCCGCGCAGGTGGCGCGCCATTGGGCCGAACGTGGGTGTCCGGTGGTGATCCATGTCGACAAGCGGGTGAAGAAGTGGCCGTATGAACGGCTTCAGGTGGAATTGTCCGATCTGGACAACATCCGCTTTTCCGCCCGCCACGCCTGCGAATGGGGCACATGGGGCATTGTCGCCGCGACACAGCAGGCGTCCGAACTGATGCTGCGCGATTTTGTGGCCGTGCGGCATGTGTTCCTTGCGTCCGGGTCGTGCCTGCCGTTGCGTCCGGTGTCCGAACTGATCGCCTATCTGGATGAACGCCCCCGCACCGATTTCATCGAAAGTGTCACGACCGAAGATGTTGGCTGGACCATTGGCGGGCTGGACCTTGAACGGTTCACGCTGCGGTTCCCGTTTTCGTGGCGCAAGCAGCGCATGCTGTTTGACGCTTATGTGGGGATGCAGCGGCAGATTGGCTTTCGTCGCAAGGTGCCTGCGGGGTTGGTGCCGCATCTGGGCAGCCAATGGTGGTGTCTGACCGGTCAGACGCTGTCCGCCATTCTGGAAGACCCGGCGCGCGACGTGAACGACGCCTATTTCCGGCGTGTCTGGATACCGGATGAAAGCTATTTCCAGACCTTGGTCCGGCAGGTGTCGGGCAATGTGGAAAGCCGGTCGCTGACGCTGTCAAAGTTCGATTTTCAGGGCAAACCGCACATCTTTTACGATGATCACCTGCAACTGCTGCGCCGGTCGGATTGCTTTGTCGCGCGCAAGATCTGGCCCCATGCGGGCAAGCTGTATCGCACTTTCCTGTCGGACGATCCCAGCGGGCAGGCCGGGGCTGAGCCCAACCCGGGCAAGATCGACCGGCTGTTCGCCAAGGCAGTGGAACGCCGCACCAAGGGGCGTGCCGGTCTGTACATGCAAAGCCGCTTTCCCAACGATGACTGGGAAAATGGCAAGACCGCAGCACCCTATTCCGTCTTCCAAGGCTTTGCCGAGGTGTTCGAGAATTTCGAACCCTGGTTGGGCAAGGTCACGGGAACGCGGGTCCACGGCCATCTCTTTGCGGCAGACCGTGTCGAATTCGCGGGCGGAGAGCCGATCTATAACGGCGCGCTGTCGCACAGCGCGGGCCTGCGCGACTATAACCCGAAAAGCTTTCTGACCAACCTGATCTGGGCCACACGGGGCGAACGCCAGTGTTTTCAGTTCGGCCCCGGCGACCGCCAATCGCTGGACTGGTTCATGGCATTGGACCCGAACGCGCAAATCTCGGTCATCTCGGGCGGTTGGGCGGTTCCGTTGTTCCAGTCCAACCTGAACTTTGGCGAGATCAGGAAAGAGGCGGCGCGGCTACAAAAGATCGAAAGCGATTTCCTGACTGTGCTGCGCAATCCGGCAACCAAGGCGCGGGTCCGCATCTGGACGCTGGCCGAGTTCATCGAAAACCGGATGGAACCGCTGCAAACCATCGTCGATGAGATCAGCCCGCGGTCGCTGCGCCGCCTGACCGAGGCGCCGCGCATGATCGATCTGTCCGGCTTTGGCCAATTCCTGCAAAACCTGCGCAACCAGGGGATGCAGCCCGTGCTGATGGGCGATTTCCCGGCGGGCGATGTGCAACAAGCGCCCCCCGGCCCGCGTGGCCGCCCCTATCTGGTGAAATAACCCGTGCCCCGATCCAAGTTCACCTCTTTCGTCATGTTCGCGGAAATGCGGACGGGTTCCAACTTTCTTGAGGCGAACCTGAACGCCATGCCCGGGCTTCATTGCCACGGAGAGGTGTTCAATCCGCACTTCATCGGGAAAAAGGACCAGTCCGACTATCTGGGCGTCGATCTTGCGACGCGGGACGGCGACCCGCTGATCCTGCTGCGCCGCCTGCGGGATACGACCGACGGGTTGGCCGGGTTTCGCTATTTCCACGATCACGACCCGCGAATCCTGCAGGCGGTGATGGACGATCCCGCCTGCGCCAAAATCATCCTGACGCGCAATCCGGTCGAAAGTTATGTTAGTTGGAAGATCGCGCAGGAAACCGGGCAGTGGAAACTGACCAATCCGAAAAACCTGAAAACCGGCAAGGCGCGGTTTGATGCCGCCGAGTTTGAATCGCATCTGGCGCAGCTTCAGTCGTTTCAGGTCGACCTGCTGCATGCCCTGCAGACCAGCGGGCAAACGGCGTTCTATCTGGATTACGAAGACATCAGTGATGTTGCCGTGCTGAATGGCCTTGCGCGATTTCTGGGGGTGGAGGCGCGGCTTGACGCGCCGGACGGGACGTTGAAAAAGCAAAATCCCGAAGATCTGGCCGACAAGGTGGTCAATCTGGCCGAAATGAACACCGCCCTTGCCCGGCTGGATCGGTTCAATCTGGCGCGCACCCCCAATTTCGAACCCCGGCGCAGCGCGGCGATCCCCTCCTTTGTGGCATCGCGCGAGGCACCGCTTTTGTTCATGCCGGTCCGTGGCGGGCCATCAGAGGCGGTGGGTGCGTGGCTGGCAGGTTTCGGCGGTCTGGACCGGGATTTCGTGCAAAAGTCCCTGCGCCAGTGGAAACGCGGCAATCCGGGGCATCGCAGCTTTACCGTGTTGCGCCATCCGCTTGCGCGGGCGCATGCCTGTTTCCAGCAGCAAATCCTAAGCGGTGCCATGCCCGAGGTGCGCAGCCTGTTGGCGCGTGTCCACAAGGTCGACATGCCAAAGCCGGGCCAGCCCTACACCGACACCGCCGCGCACCGTGACGGGTTTCTGGCGTTCCTGCGGTTCCTGAAGCGCAACCTTGGCGGCCAGACGGCGGTGCGTGTGGGTGCGCATTGGGCGTCGCAGACCGCCGTGGTGCAAGGGTTCGCGCAGTTTCAGGGGCCAGACGCCGTGCTGCGCGAAGACCGCCTTGCCGAGGGGCTGGCGTGGCTGTGCGCCGAGGTGGGGACACCTGCCCGTCCCGCCCCAGCCGCAGAGGCTGATGCGCTGCTGGCCCGGGTCGCGGATGACGAGGTGCAGGCCGCCGCGCGCGATGCCTATGCGCGCGACTACATGGGATTCGGTTTTGATGACTGGGTGCCTTACGCGGCCTGACTGGCGCGCGATTCCGTCAGGATCGCGTGCAATTTTGCCGGATTGGTGTTCGCGCGCAGCTTGGCGCAGATGCCCTGATCCCGCATCGTCCGGCTGACCAGCGCCAGCGCCTTGAGGTGATCGACACCCGAATCCTTTGGCGCGAACAGCCCGAAGATCAGATCGACAGGCTGACGGTCAACGCTGTCGTAATCGAGGGGTTTTTCCAAGCGCAGGAACACACCGACAATCTTGCCCAATTCATCCAGCCGCGCATGGGGCAGGGCGATTCCGTGGCCCACGCCGGTCGGGCCAAGGCTTTCGCGTTCCTGCAATCCGTCGATCGCGACGGCGGCGTTCAGGCCGTAGGCCTGCGAAGCCAACTCTCCCAGTTCCTGGAAGAGTCGCTTTTTGCTGGTCAGTTGCCCAACGACCCTGACGGCCCCCGGCATTAATAGCTTGGATAGATCCATGTGCAGTCGTCGTTCCTGCGCATCATCGGTGCCGATGCGTCATTTGCTGTTGCGCGGGTCGATCCAGCCGATGTTACCGTCTTCACGACGATACACCACATTCACACCGCCATGTCCTTCATTTCGGAAAACGAGCATCTTCTGTCCGCCAAGCTCCAGCTGCATGACGGCTTCGCCAACGGTGATGGAAGGAATCTTGGTTTCCATCTCGGCGATAACCACAGGCTGGGGCATGTCGGATTGATCATCCTCGGGCTCCTCGGTTGGGGCGAGGATATAGGCTGACCCTTCGGTGAATTCAACACTTGCCGTGCGGTCACGGTGATGGCTGCGCAGCCGGCGTTTGTAGCGTCGCAGTTGCTTGTCCATCTTTTCGCGGCACGCTTCAAAAGCGGCATAGATTTCAGAGGCATGACCCTTGGCCTGCGCGTTCAACCCGGTCGACAGATGGATCACCGCCTCGCAGACAAACTCATGCGCGACCTTGGAAAACACGATGACCGCTTCGGTCGGGCGCTGGGCATACTTATCCACCACCTCGCCAAGTTCGGCCTTCACATGGGTCTGAAGTGCCTCGCCGATGTCGATCTGTTTTCCGCTGATCTGATAGCGCATGATGCCTCCTCTGCACAGTTCGACCCATCCCTCTACATCATGCAGGGGGCCGGGTCGTCAAAAAATCAATCTGATACCGTTCGTCGCAACCCGCGCCCACCATCCCAATGGGGCCAGCCGGAAACGCGGCGGCACGGTCGGAACAGGGCATGGCGGGTTTCGCACGCATCAAGGGTATTTGGCGACAGGGGGGGCGGTCTTGTCAACAGCTTCGTCACAGGGCGTGGGGTCACCCGCCGATTGATCAGCTGATGCGGAAATTCTGGCCCAGATAGACGCGACGCACTGTTTCATCGCGGACAACCTCGTCGGTTGTCCCGCTCATCAGGACTTTGCCATCGTGCAGGATATAGGCGCGATCCACGATATCCAGCGTTTCACGCACGTTGTGATCGGTGATCAGCACCCCGATTCCACGGGTTTTCAGATCGTGAACAAGGTGGCGGATTTCCCCCACCGCAATCGGATCGACCCCGGCAAAGGGTTCGTCGAGCAGCAGGTATTTCGGGTCTGCCGCCAGACAGCGGGCAATTTCCACGCGGCGGCGTTCCCCGCCCGACAGCGCCAAAGCAGGGGCGCGGCGCAGATGGGTGATCGAGAATTCCGACAACAGCTCTTCCAGACGCTCGCGCCGTTTGTGGCGGTCGGACAGCGTGATTTCCAGCACGGCCAGAATGTTGTCTTCCACCGACAGGCCGCGAAAGATCGACACTTCTTGTGGCAGGTAGCCGATGCCCAGCCGGGCGCGGCGATACATCGGCAGGGCGGTCACATCGCGCCCGTCGATCAACACCTGCCCGCCTTCGGGCGTGACCAGCCCGGCGATGGCGTAAAAACATGTCGTCTTGCCCGAACCGTTTGGGCCAAGCAGGGCCACCACCTCGCCCCGGTTCAGATGGATCGAGACATCGCGGATCACCAGCCTGCGCTTGTAACTTTTGCGCAGGTTGCGGATCATCAGACCGGCGTCGCCATCTGTGACCGTGAGTTCGGGCTGTATCACGGTGCCGCCTTTTCCGTGCCGGGGGTAAAGATCGTCTTCACCCGCCCTTCCATCACGCCGGTGCCCTCCGTGAGGTCAACCACCAGCTTTTGCCCCGAGATCGCGTTCTTGCCTTGGGTCAGCACGACATCGCCGGTCATTTCCACCAGTCCCGTCTCAATGGTGTAAAGCGCCTGCTGTGCCTGCGCTGCGTCGGTGGCATTGGACAGCACCACACCGCCGGTGAACAGCAGCGTCTTAATCGCCTGCCCGTCGGCCGCGTATTCAACCGTTGCCTCGGCGGCGGTGATCACCATCTCACCCTGCGCGACGCGGACATTGCCGGCAAAGACGGCGCGACCATCCCCTTGATCCACCGAAAGCTGATCCGCCTCGACCGAGACGGGAAGGCTGGTGTCCTGCTTCAGGCTTCCGAACTGAATCGCGGCCTGCTGCGCTGTTGCTGCACCGCACCCCAAAAAGGCCGCAGACAGAATCAGCACACGAAGGGCCAGCGTCATTGGAAAACCTCGGGGTGAAAAATGGATCATTGCGTGGGGTGATATACCAGTTTCACCCGACCGTTGAAAACCAGAAGATAGGTGCCGCTGCCATCCCCCTGTTCTTCGATCACCATCGCGTCGGCGGTGACCTGCCCACCCGGCCCGTTCGCCACTACCGGCCCGCCGCTTTTGATCTGCGTCTGGGTCAAACCGGCGATCAGGCTGTCTGTGGTGATGTCGTATCCGGTGGATGTGGTGATCCTGACCCCGCCGCCCAACGTCATGGCCGATCCATCGGGCATCAGTGCGGCGGAGGCGGCGACAATGGCGGTCACCGCGCCATCGGGTGTGGTCAGGCTGCCGCGCACGGCGATGGCGCTTGCCGATGTGTCTTTCCCCTGACCGGGCCGCGCGCTGTCGGCGGTGATCACGATAGCCGCGCCGTCTGCGGTGGTTCCGGCATAGGTGGGTGCGGTCATGCGGGGTTCGCGCAGGCGGTCTTCGACGTCCACCTCGGCATAGGGGATCGCGTCGTCGGGGTTGATGTTGCGCGACACCAGAAACAGCGTGGACAGGATGGCCAGCGCAATCAGCGGCAAGACGATCTTCAGCCAGCCCACAAGGCGCGACCAGCCGTCAGAGGCGGTTTGCGGTCGCGCCCGTGCCATCAGGCGACGCCCGCCCGCAGACAGTCATGGATGTGCAACAGGCCAACGGCGGTGCGGCTGCCTTCGGGATCGACGACGAACAAACAGGTGATCTTGCGGTCGTTCATGATGCGGACCGCGGCCTCGGCCAGGCTGTCAGGCCCGATGGTGCGGGGGCCGGGTGTCATCACCTGCCCCGCCGTCAGGTCGAGCAGGCCCGACATGTGGCGGCGCAAGTCGCCATCGGTGATGATGCCCGCCAACTCGCCCTGATCATTCGTGACGCCCACCACGCCATATCCCTGACGGCTCATGGTCAACAGGGCCTGATCCATCCCCGCAGACTCCGGCACCAAGGGCGGTTCTCCGTGCATCAGATCGCGCACCTTGGACAGGCGCGCGCCCAGTTTTCCGCCGGGGTGGAACAGGCGGAAATGTTCGGGCGTGAATTGACGGTGTTCCATCAAGGCGATGGCCAGCGCATCCCCCAACGCCAGCGTCATCGTCGTCGATGTCGTGGGGACGATGCCCTGATCGCAAGCTTCGGGCGCATCGGGCAACAGAATCGCCACATCCGCCTGACGCAGCAGGGTGGACCCGTCCCGCCCGGCAACCCCGATCAACGGGATACCAAAACGGCGGGTGTGGGCGATGATGTCGGCCAGTTCCGGCGTCTCGCCCGAGTTTGACAGCACAAGCGCCACATCGCCCCGCATCACCATGCCAAGATCGCCGTGCGACGCCTCGGCCGGGTGCACGAACTGCGCCGGGGTGCCGGTCGACGCCAGCGTGGCGGCAATCTTGCGCGCGATGTGCCCGGATTTCCCCATGCCGGACACGATCACACGGCCCTGCGCCTGCATGATGATTTCGACCGCTTCGGCAAAGCCACCGTTCAACGCATCGGCAAGGATCGTCAGCGCATCCGCCTCGCGCCGGATCACACGGCGGGCGGTGGCCAGGAAATCAGTGGTGGAAGAGGTCATTGGGTTCGTCCCACCCCATCAGGTCAAGCTCTGCCCGCGTGGGCAGGAAATCGAAACAACGTTGTGCAAGGTCAAGACGCCCTTCGCGGATAAGGCGTGCCTCAAGCTCGGTCCGCAGCTTGTGCAGATACAGCACGTCCGACGCTGCGTATTCCTTTTGCGCGTCCGTCAGCACCGTCGATCCCCAGTCGGATGTCTGCTGCTGTTTGGACACATCAACGCCCACCAGTTCCAGCAGCAGGTATTTCAGGCCGTGCCGGTCGGTAAAGGTGCGGATCAGGCGGCTGGCGATCTTGGTGCACCACACGGGTTGTGTGGTCACGCCAAAGGCGCGTTTCAGGGCAGCAATGTCAAAGCGGCCAAAATGGAACAGCTTCAGCACCGCGGGATCGGTCAGCAGCCGTTCAAGATTGGGCGCAGAGGTCTGGCCCTTGGCGATCTGCACCAGATGCGCGTCGCCCTTGCCATCCGACAGTTGCACGACACACAGCCGGTCGCGGCGGGGGTCAAGGCCCATCGTCTCGGTGTCGATGGCCACGATGGGGCCAAAGCTGATGCCGTCGGGAAGGTCGTTCTGATGCAGATGGATGGCCAAGGGATTTCCTTTTGCGCAAGGCGTTCTGGCTGCATTATCGGCCAAGGGGGGACGGGTCAACATCGCCCCGCCCCGCGACGGTCAGTTTGCGCCGAACGGCAAGGATCGGGGGGCGTCTCGTGCGCCCAGGTTCCCGATCCGGCCTTTTGCCCTCGGAAACGGCGGCCCTGAACGAGAAAACCCCGCAACCAGTTAAGGTTGCGGGGTTTTCATTCGAATGTTGGTGCCCAGAAGAGGACTCGAACCTCCACGTCTTGCAACACTGGTACCTGAAACCAGCGCGTCTACCAATTCCGCCATCTGGGCCCTTGGTCGATGAAGGGCGATGTAAAGAACCGTTCCGGCACTGTCAACGGGTGGGAATGAAATTTCGTCGCGGGACTGTCGCGGGATCGGGTCTTGCTGCGATGCCGCGCCGGGTTTATTCAGGTGCCAGCTTTCCAAGGCCATAAAGGTGCGTCCGACATGAACAAGCTGGTCACGATCTACGGCGGGTCCGGATTCGTCGGGCGTTACATCGCGCGGCGGATGGCAAAAGAGGGGTGGCGCGTGCGCGTCGCTGTTCGCCGCCCGAATGACGCGCTGTTCGTGCGCCCCTACGGTGTCGTGGGCCAGGTGGAGCCGGTGTTCTGCAACATCCGCGATGATGCGTCGGTGCGCGCGGTGATGCGTGGGGCGGATGCGGTGGTGAACTGCGTCGGCATCCTGAACCGGTCGGGCAAGAATACCTTTGACGCTGTGCAGAACGACGGTGCCGAACGCATCGCCCGCATCGCCGCCGATGAGGGTGTGGCCCAGCTTGTCCATATCTCTGCCATCGGCGCGGATGCCGGGTCGGACAGTGCCTATGCCCGCAGCAAGGGATTGGGAGAAGCCGCCGTTCAGGCCGCCTTTCCGCAGGCTGTCATCCTGCGCCCGTCGATCATATTCGGCAACGAGGATGGGTTCTTCAACCGCTTTGCCGCGATGTCGCGGCTTGGTCCGATCCTGCCTGTGGTTGGGGCGGACACGCGGTTTCAGCCGGTTTTCGTCGATGATGTCGCCCACGCAGCGGTCAAGGGGATCACCGGGCAGGCGGCGCCCGGCGTCTATGAATTGGGCGGGCCGGATGCCGAAACCTTCCGCAGCCTGATGCAAACCATGCTGGGCGTGATCCATCGCCGCCGGATGATCGTCAATATCCCTTTCTTTGTTGCCAACATCATGGCGACGGTGCTGGACGGGGTGCAGGCGGTAACCGTCGGGCTGGTGTCCAACGGGATGCTGACCCGCGATCAGGTGCGCAACCTGCGTCGTGACAATGTGGTGGCACCGGGCGCGCGAGGTCTGGCCGATCTGGGGATAGTTCCGACGGCACTGGGGGCGGTTCTGCCGGAATATCTGTGGCGTTACCGCCCGTCGGGCCAATATGCCGCCATCAAGGATTCGGCCAAGAACCTGCGCAAGGTCTGAGGTTTTGGCCGAAGAAACCCTGATTGCCGCCTTTTTGGGGCTGGTAGAGGGGCTGACAGAGTTCATCCCCGTCTCGTCGACCGGGCACCTGCTGTTGGCGGGGCATTTCCTTGGGTTCGAAAGCGCCGGCAAGACGTTCGAGGTGGTGATCCAGCTTGGCGCGGTGCTGGCGATCCTGTCGGTCTATGCAGCGCGCCTGTGGCAGGTGTTTTCGACAGCGCACAAAGACCCGGCATCGCTGCGGTTTCTGGTGTCGATCGGGCTGGCCTTTCTGCCTGCGATGGTGGTGGGCGTTCTGGCGCATGATTTCATCAAACGGGTGCTGTTCGAAACGCCGATGCTGATTGCGGTGATGCTGATCCTTGGCGGGGTGGTCCTGCTGTTCGTGGACCGCATGGCCCCGCCTGCGGTGCATGATGACGCAACGGACCTGCCCTTTCGCAAGGCGATTGCCATCGGCGTGATCCAATGTCTGGCGATGATACCGGGCGTGTCGCGATCCGGGGCCACCATCGTGGGGGCGCTGATGCTGGGCGTCGGAAAGCGGGCCGCGGCAGAGTTTTCGTTCTTTTTGTCGATGCCGACCATGGCGGGGGCGTTCGCCTATGATCTGTGGAAGAACCGCGATCTTCTGGACGCCAGCGCGATGGGCGAAATCGCGGTTGGGTTCAGTCTTGCATTCATCAGCGCGCTGTTGGTCGCCCGCTGGTTGTTGAATTATGTCGCCCGCAAGGGGTTCGCCGTGTTTGGTTGGTGGCGAATCATCGTGGGTTCTGCTGCCCTGACGGCGCTTTTGATGGGTTTTTAGCGGTATATGTCAATAGCGCTTACCTATTTCCCGGTAGATCGGACAGTATTTTTGACCTAAGTCCAAAAAATGTGCCGAATAGGTCAACTATACTGACTTTTATTCCCAATACACCCAAAGTATCAAGGCGCACCACGAAAACCCTGCAAGGGAAAGCGCAGCCATGGCCAAGCAACGCATGCTCCAATTCGTCACGGTCGGCAAAGAGATGCCCGAAAAGCGTCCGGCCGATCTGCGCGCGCAGGACTTTCACGAAATCTACCGCGAATTCGCCGCGGAAAAGGCAGCGCAACAGGCCGGACGGTGCAGCCAGTGCGGTGTCCCCTATTGCCAAAGCCATTGCCCGCTGCACAACAACATCCCCGATTGGTTGCGCCTGACCGCCGAGGGCCGCCTGCAAGAGGCGTATGAGTTGTCGCAAGCCACCAACGCCTTTCCCGAAATCTGTGGCCGCATCTGTCCGCAGGACCGCCTGTGCGAAGGCAATTGCGTCATCGAACAATCGGGTCATGGCACCGTCACCATCGGGTCGGTCGAAAAATATCTGACCGATCTGGCATGGGAAAACGGCTGGGTCCTGCCGATCAAGCCGCATATGGAGCGGACCGAATCCATCGGCATCATCGGTGCAGGGCCGGGGGGTCTGGCCGCCGCCGATGTGCTGCGCCGCAAGGGGTATCAGGTCACGATCTATGACCGTTATGACCGCGCGGGCGGTCTGATGACCTATGGCATCCCGGGCTTTAAGCTTGAAAAGCCGGTTGTGATGCAGCGCATCGAACAGCTTGAAACCGCAGGGGTGACCTTTGTTCTGAACTGTCAGGTCGGCTTCGACCTGACTTTTGATGCGATCCGCGGCCAGCATGACGCGGTGTTGATTGCCACTGGCGTCTACAAGGCGCGTGATATCTCGGCCCCCGGTGTGGGGGCCAAAGGCATTGTTCCGGCGCTGGATTATCTGACTGCCAGCAACCGCAAAAGCTTTGGCGACGAGGTCGAGGCATTTGACAGTGGCGAGCTGAATGCCAGCGGCAAGCGTGTCGTGGTCATCGGCGGTGGTGATACGGCGATGGACTGCGTGCGCACCGCGATCCGGCAGGGCGCTGTCAGCGTGAAATGCCTGTATCGCCGCGATCGGGCCAACATGCCCGGTTCGCAGCGCGAGGTGCAGAATGCCGAAGAAGAAGGCGTTGATTTCGTCTGGCTGACCGCGCCGCGCGGCTTTGCCGGGGGGGAATTCGTCGAAGGCGTGATGGTGCAACGGATGCGTCTTGGCACGCCTGATGCGACGGGTCGCCAGATGCCGGAACTGATCGAAGGGGCCGACTATGTCGAACCCGCCGATCTGGCGATCATGGCGCTTGGCTTTGAACCTGAGGCGCTGCCCACCCTGTGGGGCGTGCCGGAACTGGCGGTGACGCGCTGGGGCACGATCAAGGCGGACTTCCGCACCCACGCCACCAGCCTGCCGGGCGTCTATGCCGCAGGCGACATCGTGCGCGGTGCCAGCCTTGTGGTCTGGGCCATTCGCGACGGGCGCGAGGCCGCGGACGCAATCATCGACTATCTGGCCCAACCTGCGGCAGTCGCGGCTGAATGACGAAACCGGGCGGGGCGGCGGCCCCCTCGATGATCAAAGGATGGTGGTGATGAAGGCATATCTGCTTTTGCCCTTGCTGCTGGTGGCAACACCGGTCGCCGCCGAATTTGTTCCGCCCCAAGGGTGCAGCGTCTTTCTGACCGTGCAGTCGCGCGCCTGCCGCGTGTCGAATTACTACACATGCAGCGCAGATGCGCCGGGCGACCAGTGGCGCGCGGATTTCGATCAGGAAGGCATCTACTTCATGTCCCGGATCGACCGTGAAGGGCAGTGGGTCGAAAGCTTTGACCTGAACCCCACCGTGCGGCAAACGCTGGACCCGTCACCGTCGGATCCGGCGTCCTTCTCGGAACTGCTGGCCAGCGGGACCGATACCTTTGCCTTTGGTCTGTCGGATGACGCTGGCGAAAACTCGCGGGTAAGCGGGTTTGATCGCCTGACCGGGCGCAGCGTCACCATCGACGGCGTGCCCCTGCGCGAGACAGAGTTTGATTACACCGAAACCGGTCCCGACGGCACGGTTCTGCGCCGGTCGCGCGGCAACGAATATATCCACCCTGACTGGCGTTTGTTCTTTGCCGGTCCGTCGGAATGGGATGGTGGCGATGGCTATTTGCCCATCGACGGCAGTCCTGTCACCTTTACCTTTCCGGGCGAGGCTGGCTTTGCCGCGACGGAACCCCTGTTTGATTGCGATGCGGTGATGTCGCAATGGCAGCCCGACGCAGGGGGCAGCAATGGCTGAGGTGTTGGAACAGCGCAGCGGCGGGTGCCTGTGCGGGGCGGTCCGGTTTCAGGCGGGGCTGACCACGACCAATTTCGGCGTCTGCCATTGCCCGATGTGCCGCCGCTGGACCGGGTCCGCCCTGCTGGGCATCAGCGTGCCGACCGAAAACATCGTCTGGACTGGGGCCGACCACATCGCCACGCGCCAATCCTCGGGTTGGGCTATGCGGGCATGGTGCCGCGACTGCGGATCGCACCTGTATTTCCGCGTGACAGCCGACAGTGCCTGGTCGGGGGCCACCGAATTGCCCATCGGCCTGTTTGATGATGCGAACGGCCTGACGATGACGAACGAAATCTACATCGACCACAAACCCGACAGTTTTGGCTATGCCGGCACGGGCCGCAAATTGCTGACCCGGCAGGACTGCATCGACAAATTCAGCCTGCTTGGCACCGAGTGAAAAGGAACACGCCATGACCCTTTATGATGACGCCTGGGTAAAGGCCGAAGAAGCCAAGCGCGCCTGGCTCGATGCGAACGGGCTGTACAAATCCGACGATGAACACGCGTCCTGCGGGGTTGGGTTGGTCGTGTCGATCTCGGGCAAGCCGTCGCGCAAGGTGGTGTCGGCGGGGATTGATGCGCTAAAGGCGGTCTGGCACCGGGGGGCCGTCGATGCCGATGGCAAGACCGGCGACGGCGCAGGTATCCATGTGCAGATTCCGGTTCGGTTTTTCTATGATCAGGTCCGCCGCACCGGACACGAACCCGATGTGAACAAGTTGATTGCGGTTGGTCAGGTTTTCCTGCCCCGCACCGATTTTGGTGCGCAGGAACGCTGCCGCACGATTGTCGAAACCGAAGTTTTGCGCATGGGCCATTACATCTATGGCTGGCGTCACGTCCCGGTGAACACCGAAGTGCTGGGCGACAAGGCCAACGCAACGCGGCCCGAAATCGAACAGATCCTGATCCGCTGTGACAAGGACATTGATCAGGAACAGTTCGAGCGCGAGCTGTACATCATCCGTCGCCGCATCGAGAAGGCGGCACTGGCCGCGCAGATTCAGGGCGTCTACCTGTGCTCGCTGTCCTGCCGGTCGATCATCTACAAGGGCATGATGCTGGCCGAACAGGTGGCGGTGTTCTACCCCGACCTGATGGACGAACGCTTTGAATCCGCGTTTGCGATTTATCACCAGCGCTATTCCACCAACACCTTCCCGCAGTGGTGGCTGGCGCAACCTTTCCGCATGCTGGCCCACAACGGCGAGATCAACACGCTGAAGGGCAACGTCAACTGGATGAAGTCCCACGAAATCCGCATGGCGTCGAACAACTTTGGCGACGCCGCCGAAGATATCAAACCGATCATCCCGATGGGCACCAGCGACAGCGGCGCACTGGATGCCGTGTTTGAGGTGTTGGTGCGGTCGGGCCGGTCGGCTCCGATGGCCAAAACGATGATGGTGCCCGAGGCGTGGTCAAAGGCCACGACCGACATGCCGCAGGCTTGGGCGGACATGTATGCCTATTGCAACGCGGTGATGGAACCGTGGGACGGCCCCGCCGCACTTGCCATGACTGATGGGCGCTGGGTTTGTGGCGGGCTTGACCGCAATGGCCTGCGCCCGATGCGCTATGTCGTCACCGGCGACGGCCTGCTGATCGCAGGGTCCGAGGCGGGGATGGTGCCTGTCGATGAAACCACGGTGCGCGAAAAGGGCGCGCTGGGGCCGGGGCAGATGATCGCCGTCGATATGGCCGAGGGGCGGCTGTATCACGACGCCGAAATGAAGAACAAACTGGCCGCCAGCCAGCCCTACAGCGAATGGATCGAAAAGGTCGTCGACCTGAACAGCCTGCTGCGCGACGTGCCCGAAGGCGCGCTGTTCACTGGATCCGACCTGCGCAAACGCCAGATTGCGGCTGGCTACACGGTCGAGGAACTGGAACAGGTTCTGGCCCCGATGGCCGAAGACGGCAAGGAAATGGTCGCATCCATGGGTGACGACACGCCCGCTGCGGTGCTGTCGTCGGTTTACCGGCCCCTCAGCCACTTCTTCCGCCAGAACTTCAGCCAGGTCACGAACCCACCCATCGACTCGTTGCGCGAAGGGCGGGTGATGTCGCTGAAGACCCGGTTTGGCAACCTGAAGAACGTGCTGGACGAAAGCTCGGCCCAGGCGGAAATTCTGGTGCTGGAAAGCCCGTTCATCGCCAATTCCGAATTCGACGTGATGGTGCAGAAGTTTGGCGATCAGGTCGCCTTCATCGACTGCACCTTTCCGGCGGGTGGCGGGCAGGATGCGCTGCGGATCGGTCTGGAACGCATCAGGGCCGAGGCCGAGGATGCCGTGCGGTCCGGCGCGGGCCATCTGGTGCTGACGGATCAGGGACAGGGCACCGATACGGTTGCCATGCCGATGATCCTTGCCACAAGTGCCGTTCATTCATGGCTGACGCGCAAGGGGCTGCGGACGTTCTGTTCGGTCAACGTGCGGTCGGCGGAATGTATCGACCCACATTATTTTGCCGTTCTGATCGGCTGTGGGGCGACGACCGTCAACGCCTATCTGGCGCAGGATTCCATCGCCGACCGCATTTCGCGCGGCCTGCTGGATGGCACCCTGACCGATGCGATGCGCCGCTATCGCGACGCCATCGACGCGGGCCTGCTGAAAATCATGTCCAAGATGGGTATCTCGGTCGTGTCATCCTACCGCGGCGGCCTGAACTTTGAGGCGGTGGGCCTTTCGCGCGCCATGGTGGCCGAATACTTCCCCGGCATGCACAGCCGGATTTCCGGCATCGGTCTGCACGGTATCCAGATCAAGCTGGAAGAGGTTCATGCCAAGGGCTGGCGCGGTGGGGCCGACGTTCTGCCCATCGGCGGGTTCTACAAGGCGCGCCGGTCGGGTGAAAAGCACGCATGGGAAGCGCAGACGATGCACATGCTGCAATCGGCCTGTGATCGCGCCAGCTATGACATCTGGAAGCAGTATTCGGCAGCAATGCGGGCCAATCCCCCGATCCACATCCGCGATCTGCTGGACATCAAGGCATTGGGCAAACCCGTTCCGATCGAAGAGGTGGAATCCATCACCTCGATCCGCAAGCGGTTCGTGACGCCGGGCATGTCGCTGGGCGCGCTGGGGCCAGAAGCGCACAAAACGCTGAACGTCGCAATGAACCGCATCGGTGCAAAATCTGACAGCGGCGAAGGCGGCGAAGATCCGGCGCATTTCGTGCCCGAACCGAACGGCGACAATCCGTCGGCCAAGATCAAGCAGGTGGCGTCGGGCCGCTTTGGCGTGACGGCGGAATACCTGAACGCCTGCGAAGAACTGGAAATCAAGGTCGCGCAGGGTGCCAAGCCCGGCGAAGGCGGCCAGCTGCCCGGCATGAAGGTGACGGCGCTGATCGCGCGGCTGCGCCATTCGACCCAAGGCGTGACGCTGATTTCGCCGCCGCCGCACCACGACATCTATTCCATCGAAGACCTTGCGCAGTTGATCTATGACCTGAAGCAGATCAACCCGCGTGCCAAGGTGACGGTCAAACTGGTTTCGGCCAGCGGCGTCGGCACCATCGCGGCGGGCGTGGCCAAGGCCAAGGCGGATGTCATCCTGATCTCGGGCCACAATGGGGGCACGGGGGCCAGCCCCGGCACGTCGATCAAATACGCGGGCCTGCCGTGGGAAATGGGCCTGACCGAGGCGCATCAGGTTCTGGCAATGAACAACCTGCGCGAACGTGTCACCCTGCGCACCGATGGCGGTCTGCGCACGGGCCGCGACGTGGTGATGGCCGCGATGATGGGGGCCGAGGAATACGGCATCGGCACCGCCGCCCTGATCGCGATGGGCTGCATCATGGTGCGCCAGTGCCAGTCCAACACCTGCCCGGTCGGCGTCTGCACCCAGAACGAGGCGTTGCGCGCCAAGTTCACCGGAACGGCGGACAAGGTGGTGAACCTGATCACCTTCTACGCGCAAGAGGTGCGGGAACTGCTGGCCTCCATCGGGGCGCGGTCGATGGATGAAATCATCGGGCGGGCCGACCTGCTGACCCAAGTCAGCCGGGGGTCGGCGCATCTGGATGACCTTGACCTGAACCCGCTGCTGATCACCGTGGATGGGGCCAGCAAGATCACCTACGACCGCAGCAAACCGCGCAACGCGGTGCCCGACACCCTGGATGCCGAGATCATACGTGACGGTGCGCGCTTCTTTGAAGACGGCGAAAAGATGCAACTGTCCTATGCCGTGCGCAACACGCTGCGCACCATCGGGACCCGCGCTTCCAGCCATATCGTGCGCAAGTTCGGTATGAAGAACAGTCTTCAGCCGGACCATCTGACGGTGAAACTGTCCGGGTCCTGCGGCCAGTCTCTGGGGGCCTTTGCGGTGCGCGGCCTGAAGCTGGAGGTGATGGGCGATGCCAACGACTACGTCGGCAAGGGCCTTTCAGGCGGCACCATCGTGGTGCGCCCGCAAATGTCCAGCCCGCTGAAGGCAGAGGAAAACACGATCATCGGCAACACGGTGCTGTATGGCGCAACCGACGGCTATCTGTTCGCATCGGGCCGTGCGGGCGAACGCTTTGCCGTGCGCAACTCGGGTGCCACGGTCGTGGTCGAAGGCTGCGGGTCGAACGGTTGCGAATACATGACCGGCGGTATTGCGGTCATTCTGGGCCGCATCGGCGCGAACTTTGGGGCCGGGATGACCGGGGGCATGGCCTATGTCTATGATCCGCAAGGTGTGGCCGAGGATTTCATGAACCTGGAAAGCCTGGTCACCTGCGCTGTCGGCCACCCCCATTGGGAAACGCAACTGCGCCACCTGATCGAACGCCATGCGGTCGAAACCGGATCAAAGCTGGCGCAGCGTATCCTGTCCGACTGGGCGGAAGAGCGGGCGAATTTCCTGCAAATATGCCCAAAGGAAATGCTGGTCCACTTGCCGCACCCCCTGAGCGACGAGGCGCAGCGCGTTCCCGCCGAATAACCAAAAGGCCCCCTTCATGGGGGCCTTTTTACCCCACCCTGATGGCAAGTCGCGGGGTTTATGCCCATACGCCTTTGTCCCGCCCCGCGGGCGCTTGACCCTGTCGCTTTGTTCGTGGCTAAGGTGACCGCATGGCCGATAAACCCACCCCGAAACCCCGCAAGCCAAAGGTCGCCAAGGCGGACCTGTCCGCGCCGCTTCCCCTGAAGAAACGCGCGCTGGGTTGGATCGGGCGTGGCCTTGCCGGTGTCGCGGGGTTTTTCGGACTGTTGATCGTACTCTATTCCTTTGTTCCGGTCCCGACGACGCTTTACATGATGGGCGAAAGTGTCCGTCTGGGCGGGGTAGAGCGTGACTGGGTCGGCTGGGACGACATCACGCCTGCGATGGCACGGTCGGTTGTCGCGGCCGAGGATGCGAATTTCTGCCTGCACTGGGGCTTTGACATGGCCGAGATCCGAAAGGCGGTTGAGGCGGGCAGCAACCGTGGCGCATCCACCCTTAGCCAGCAGGTGGTCAAGAATACCTTCCTGTGGCACGGTCGCAGTTGGTTGCGCAAAGCGATGGAGGCGGCGTTGACCCCGGTTGTGGAACTTGTCTGGTCCAAGCGGCGCATCCTTGAGGTATACCTGAACGTGGCCGAATTCGGCGAAGGCGTCTTTGGTGTCGAAGCGGCGGCGCAGCATCATTTCGGCGTGCCTGCCCGCGATCTGACCGATGTTCAGGCTGCCCGTCTGGCGGCGGTGTTGCCCGACCCAAAGGGGCGGTCGGCCTCTAACCCGTCCGACTTTGTGCGCAGGCGGACGCGGTCGATCCTGTCGGGTGCCGAGACGATTATGGCCGATGGCCGCGCCGCGTGTTTTGAGGAATGACCAAACCCTGACCAAGCGGGGATTGAATTCCGGCCCGTGTCGGGGCAATGAAACAGAACCGTTACCGCCGGGATAGCACAGCAGATGATCCGCCTTTACCATTTCCCCCTGTCGCCCTTTTGCCGGAAGGTGCGCCTGACCCTGGCCGAAAAGCGCCTTGAAGTGGAATTGGTCGAAGAACGATACTGGGAACCGTCACCCGATTTCCTGCGCCGCAACCCTGCGGGAAAGGTGCCGGTGCTGAAAATGGACAATCGCGTGATGTCCGAAAGTCAGGCGATCTGCGAATTTCTTGAAGAATCCGTGCCGCAGCCGCCCCTGATGCCCCGCGACCCCGAAGCGCGCTATGAGGTGCGCCGCCTGTGCGCCTGGTTCGACGACAAGTTCCACGAAGAAGTGACGTCGAAGTTGCTTTATGAACGGGTGAACAAGAAGATCATGGCGCAGGGCTACCCGGATTCAAAGAACGTGAAATCGGGTGCCAGCCGGATCAAATACCACATTGATTATCTGGGCTGGCTGCTGGACCAGCGGCGCTGGTTGGCGGGCGATGTGATGACGCTGGCCGATTTCACGGCGGCGGCGCATCTGTCCTGTCTGGATTACATCAGCGACGTGGACTGGAACCGGTCGCCCGCTGTCAAGGACTGGTACGCCAAGATCAAATCGCGCCCCAGCTTCCGCACCTTGCTGGCCGATCAGGTGCCGGGCTTTCCGCCCCCCGCCCATTACGCCGATCTGGATTTCTGACCACCGCCGGGGGCTTCGCGCCCCCGGACCCCCGCGGGATATTTAAGCAGAAAGGAACAGGGGACGTGCAGGCGCTGAAACAGCGACTGGTGGCGCGGGCTTTGGACGAGGGATTCGCCAAAGTCGGTATCTGCGCGCCCGATGCCGTGCCCGAAGCGGCAGACCGTTTGCGCGCCTTTCTTGCGGCGGGGCGGCACGGCCAGATGGACTGGATGGCGTCGCGGGAAGGGTGGCGCGGATCGGCAGCCGCACTGTGGCCCGAGGCGCGGTCGGTGATCATGCTGGCGGAATCCTATGCGCCCGAAAATGATCCTTTGGCGGTGTTGGCACAGACTGACCGGGCGGCGGTGTCGGTCTATGCGCAGGGCAAGGATTACCACGATCTGGTCAAGCGGCGGCTGAAGCGGTTTGGGGGATGGCTGGTGGGCGCAACGGGGGCCGAGATCAAGGTGTTCGTTGACACGGCCCCGGTGATGGAAAAGCCACTGGCGCAGGCCGCAGGTCTGGGTTGGCAGGGCAAGCACACCAATCTGCTGGGCCGCGATCTGGGCAACTGGTTCTTTTTGGGCGCGATCTTCACCACGCTCGATCTGCCGAAGGACGCGCCTGAAATCAGCCATTGTGGTAGCTGCACCGCCTGTCTGGACATCTGCCCGACGAACGCCTTTCCTGCGCCCTATCAACTGGATGCGCGGCGGTGCATTTCTTATCTGACCATCGAACACAAAGGGCCGGTGGACGAGGGGTTGCGCGCCCTGATGGGCAACCGCATCTATGGCTGCGACGATTGTCTGGCCGTGTGCCCGTGGAACAAGTTCGCCGTCGTCGCGCGGGACATCGGATATCAGCCGCGCGTGGGGGCGCCGCATCTGGCGGAACTGGCGGTGCTGGATGACGCCGCCTTTCGTGCGCGGTTCGCGGGCAGCCCGATCAAGCGCATCGGGCGCGACAGGTTCGTGCGCAATGTCCTGTATGCCATCGGCAATTCCGGGCTGCCCTCGCTTGGGCCCGTTGCCGCCGGATTGGTGGACGACCCCGACGTGGCGGTGGCCGATGCCGCGCGCTGGGCGGTGGCGCGGCTGACCGATTGATCGCGGCGCTGCCGGTGTTAGGGTGACCCCGTGCAAGCTGCAAAGGGGTGGATCATGGGCAATCGTCTGGCGGGCAAGGTTGCCATCGTTTCGGGTGGCGCGGGTGGTTGTGGTGCTGCGGCGGTGCGCCTGTTCGCGGCGGAAGGGGCGGCCGTCGGGATCATCGACCGCGATGCCGTGCGGGGGCAGACGCTGGCGGATGAGCTGACCGCCGCCGGGCACCGCGTTGTCTTTGCCGGAGCGGATGTCGCGCGGAAGGTGCAGGTGGAGGCGGCGGTCGCGGCGGTGGTGGCCGCCCTTGGCCCGGTGAACGTGCTGTTCAACCATGCGGGCACCATCGTGATCAAACCCTTCCTAGAGACCGAGGAAGAGGATTGGGATTTCCTGTTCGATGTGAACGTCAAATCCATGTATCTGATGACCCGCGCCGTGCTGCCGCACATGATTGCGCTGGGCAAGGGGGCCATCGTCTGCACCTCCAGCATATCGGCCGTCTATGCCACCCCGATGGAGGTGCTGTATGACGCCACCAAAG
This sequence comes from Pseudomonadota bacterium, assembly GCA_040385245.1. Classification (GTDB taxonomy): domain Bacteria; phylum Pseudomonadota; class Alphaproteobacteria; order Rhodobacterales; family Rhodobacteraceae; genus JAZKHT01. Next base: position 610,012 of record JAZKHT010000007.1, read on the forward strand.
GCGCTTGCCACATGTTTGCCCGCGCGATTGCGGTCGAATTCCGTGACAAGGGCATCCGCTGCAATGCGATCTGTCCGGGGTTCATCGAAACCCCGCATGGCCTGCGCGAGGTGAAGGAGCTGACCGCGCTGGGTGTCGACGTGTCCGAGGCGGCGATCAGGTCGGCGCAGGGGCGGCTGGGCCAACCCGAAGACATCGCCCGCGCCGCGCTGTATCTGGCGTCCGATGACGCCGAGTTCATCACCGGCACGCAGCTGTTCGTCGATGGCGGATTCAGCGCGGTCTAGGCGAAAGACCGCAAGACCGAGGCACGCGGTTTTGGGAAATGGTGATTCCGTGCTAGGATGCCCGACCGTCAGACAGAGGAGGACAGCATGACCAAGCATCTTGCCGACCATCGCACCCCGTCACAGGGCGGGCGGGTCAAGGCCTTCATGCAATTGGCCCGCAAAACGCGCGAGGGCTGGCACCGCGTCGAAGGAAAGCCCCCCACCAACCGCCGCCTGGTCGAATTCCTGCGCATCGCGCGAGGACGGATGGCGTGAACAGAGGGTGTGGGTGAACCCACTCAAATTGGACACATGCCAACAGAGACTCAGGATGCACCCGCAGATATCGGACGCAAGCTTCGTCATCGTTGCCAAATACCGCTGATCTGATAATCTGTTTGGGTCGCACGTGGGGTATGGTGTTTGGCCGAGCTGTTTTCGTCGGTAGAAGACTTGGTTGCGATCCTTGAGCGACCGAAGCGACTTGTCGCACCTTGCTTGTGGGTAGCGCCCGGAAAGAACGGACAGCGTGGTCTGAAGTTAAAGGCCTCCCTTCGAGACGAAACTGCTGCCTTGCGCGGCGTTGCTATTGAGATTGGATGCAGCGCTGAGGGATTCGATCTTCCCATCCATGTGGTTCTTTTGGCTGATTTCAGGAACAAGCCACGCGCCATGGCGCGGATAGACATAAATGGTCCAACGCATGTGAACCGCTATGCGATCTGTGCGGAATGGTTGCACCAGGACGCCGGGGCGACACATTTTCATGATACCCGGCTACATCGAAAGTTAACGGTCGAGGAGCTTTTCAGTGGAAACTGGGACTTGCCCGTCGCGCGGCCGTTAGGCGACATACCAAAAGACTTTTACGATGCGATGGAAAAATGCGGTGAACTGCTGCATATTGAAAACCTAACTGAAATCGAAGAGCCCCAATGGCAGCCCAGACGCTTACATTTTTGACTCAAGGTGACATCGGTGGTCGCCTTCCCGCCTTGGACCAGGCGGTTCGGTCAATGGTGTCCGCAACCTTCGTCCAAGGGCGCTTTCGAATTGAAATGCCAATCGTTCTACCGAGTGGAAGCGTCGCAACTGTAACAGTTTGCACTGAGGGTTCTGATGATTCATTCATGGTGACAGACGACGGTGCTTCACTATTCGAGATTGCCTCCGGTGCGTTCAGTGAAACTCTTTTCACTCGCGTGGCCAAGGAACGTTGCGAACGCTACGGAGCTTCATTTGACGGTGCCGCGATGCTTTATTTTCGCGTGTCATCCGGGCGCCTGCGCGGGGCAATCGTCGCCATGGCAAATCTGATGAAAGAAGTGGTGGATGAAACTGTCCATCGCTCGATCAACCAAAAGGCACGGCAGATTGACCATGAGTTGTGGGATAAGCTCGAGCGGACCTTCGTCGGGTGCGAAGTTGTGCGGCGGGCACATTTCTTAGGAGAGTCCACGGCGGATCACCAGTTCAGTGCCATTCTTACGACCGATAGGGGACTAGTCGCATTCGACACGTTCACAGCACAAGGCAACTCGATAAACTCTGTATATACGAAGATGGCGGATATTGGCCGCAACGAAAACCCTCCCAAAGGGATCGCGGTCACAAGGCGCATGTCGGATATCGGTCCTAAGCTGAACTTGGTCACGAGCGTGGCACAGGTCGTGGAGATCGGAATTCAACCCCAAGACTTGCATAGATTGGCACTGGCGGCCTAAGCCACCCCAACAAAAAGCGCGAGGGTTGCCCCTCGCGCTTTTTGCTGACAGCGTCCGGCCTTACGCGCGGACGAGTTTCTCGTAGTCCGTGGCGATGTCGCGGGTCAGGGCGCCGACGTCAAAGGTGTAGTCGCCGATCTGGCCGACGGGGGTGATTTCGGCGGCGGTGCCGGTCAGCCAGCACTGTTCGTACCCTTCCAGATCGGCGGCCTCGATCCGCTTTTCGACGACGGTGATGCCCTTGTCGCGCAGCATCTGGATGACGGTCTGGCGGGTGATGCCGTTCAGGATGGCGTCGGGGATGGGGGTGTGGACCTCTCCGTTCTTGACGAAAAAGATGTTGGCGCCCGTCGCCTCGGCCACATAGCCACGATAGTCGAACATCATCGCGTCAGAGCAGCCCTTTGCCTCGGCCGCGTGCTTGGACATGGTGCAGATCATGTAAAGACCGGCGGCCTTGGCGGCGTGGGGGATGGTTTCGGGCGAGGGACGCTTCCATTTCGCGATGTCGAGTTTCGCGCCCTTCATCTTGGCGTCGCCATAGTAGTTGCCCCAGGTCCAGCAGGCCACGGCCATGCGGATCGGGTTCTTTTTCGACGCGACACCCATGTCTTCGCCCGCACCACGCCAGGCGATGGCGCGCACATAGGCATCGGTCAGGCCGTTGGCGGCAAGGGTCGCCTCTTTCGCGGCCTCGATTTCGGCCACGGAATAGGGCAGCGGCATGTCCAGCAGTTCACCCGATGTGCGCAGGCGTTCGGAATGTTCGACCGATTTGAAGATTTTGCCGTTGTAGCACCGCTCCCCCTCGAACACGGACGAGGCGTAGTGCAGCGCGTGGGTCAGGATGTGGACGTTGGCCGAACGCCAATCCACCAGCTTGCCATCCATCCAGATCTTGCCGTCGCGGTCGTCATACCCAGCCATCTGTCCACCCCTTGGTTTTCCTGCGGTATTTGCGAATGTTGCGCGCTTTAGGTCCGATATGGACATAATGTTGCGCAAAATCGGGATGTGAGCTAACAGTTGAGTCTTGGAAAGTCAACAAGGCTGACGTAAATTTGGCGCGAACCAAAGGGGGGCGCATGGCAGATCCGAACACGGGCGAGGGGTTGCTGTTCCTGACGGACGAACAGTTGCGCAAGGGGATAGAGGCGATGTTCTTTGCCTATCGCGGGTTTACCGCCGACCCTGACCGGATCCTGGAGGGAATGGATTACGGGCGCGCGCATCACCGGGCGGTGCATTTCATCCATCGGTCGCCGGGGACCACGGTAAGCAATCTGTTGTCCATTCTGGGGGTGACCAAGCAATCGCTGAACCGGGTGCTGCGGACGCTGATCGAGGATGGTCTGGTCGAGGCGCGGGTGGGCCGCAAGGACAAGCGTGAACGCCATCTGCACCTGACCGAAAAGGGCCGCACCTTGGAACGCGAATTGTCCGATGCCCAGCGGGCGCGGATGCGGGCCGCCTATCGCGCGGCGGGGCCAGCGGCGGTACAGGGGTTTCGCACCGTGCTCGAGGCGATGATGGACCCGGAAATGCGGCGGCAGTATCAAGGTCTGAAGGACGGGGGATCATGATGGAACCGCAGCCGCATCTGCTGGTGGTGGATGATGATGAACGCATCCGGGGGTTGTTGCAAAAGTTCCTGATGCGCAACGGCTTTCTGGTGTCGGTCGCGCGCGATGCCGCACAGGCCCGGCGGCTGCTGTCGGGGTTGGAGTTCGACATGCTGGTGCTGGACGTGATGATGCCGGGCGAGGACGGCATCACCCTGACCCGTGCGCTGCGGCAGCGGATGACGGTGCCGATCCTGCTGCTGACCGCCAAGGGCGAAACGGCGAACCGGATCGAGGGGCTGGAGGCAGGGGCGGATGATTATCTGGTCAAACCGTTTGAGCCGAAGGAACTGCTGTTGCGGATCAACGCCATCCTGCGCCGCGTGCCGCAGGCCCGCCAGACCGAGGCGGGACCAAAGATGCTGCACATGGGGGCCGTGCGCTATGACATGGACCGGGGCGAGTTGTGGCGCGGCACCGACCCTGTCCGCCTGACCGCGACCGAGGCGGCGTTGATGCGCATCTTTGCCGCCCAGCCCGGCGCGCCCGTCAGCCGCGACCGGCTGGCCGGCGATCTGGACCGCGACGACAGCGAAGCGGCGGCGCAGGAACGGGCCGTGGATGTGCAGATCACCCGCCTGCGCCGCAAGATCGAAGAAGACCCACGCCAGCCGCGCTATTTGCAGACCGTGCGGGGTGAAGGGTACATGCTGCAACCGGATTAGGGCGCGACTGGATTGACGATGTAGGGTGGCAGCCTATGCTGCAAGGCGCTGTGGGCCATTCCGGCCCCGCTTGTGTGGAGTGTGTGATGGTCAAGTTTGGTATGGTGTGTGCAGCAGCACTGGCAGTGGCTGCCCCGGCGGCGGCGCAGGATCTGGTGCCTTATGACGCTGTAGAAAATTGGGAAATTCTGGTCGACCCGACGCTGGGCAACGGCTGTCTGATGATGTCGGAATTCGAAGATGGGTCGACAGTGCGCATCGGGTTTGACCCATCGGCGGAGCAGGCCTATGTGACCGCGTTCAACGACGCCTGGGGCAGTATCGAAGAGGGCAAGGTTTATCCGATCGGCTTTACCCTGGACGGCGAGGCCTACACTGGCGAGGCGACGGGCATGTACCTTGATGGCGTGCCGGGCGCGGATGTGATGTTCGACAACGAGGACTTTCTGGTGGATATCGCTGCCCGTCAGACGATGACCCTGTCGAACGAAGGCGGAGAGGTGATGTCGATTGATCTGTCACATTCAGCCGATGCCCTTCTTCAGGTAATTGCCTGTCAGGAAGCGCAATAGGGGGCGCAGCGTCTTTTGCCAGCGCCGGTGGGCTGTCCGCCCCCCGGACCCCCCGAAGATATTTCACCCAAGATGAAAGGGGGGCCGCGTGACGACATTCGCCTATATGCATGACGACTGCCTTGATCACGTGACGCCCCCCGGCCACCCCGAACAGGTGGCGCGGTTGGGGGCGGTGGCGCGGGGTCTGGATGGGCTGCCGGTGGTGCGTTGCGCTGCGCCGATCGCCGCTGATGCCGAGGTGTTGCGCTGTCATCCTGCGCGCTATCTTGACCGGGTTCGGTGCAAGGTGCCTGCCGCGGGATGGGCGCAAATGGACGGGGATACCTACTTGTCGCCGGGGTCTTTGACGGCGGCGTTGCGCGCGGTCGGCGGGGTCTGTGCGGCGGTGGATGCCGTGGTTGCGGGCGAGGCGCGCAACGCCTTTGTCGGGTGTCGCCCGCCGGGGCACCACGCGGAAACCGAAACCGCGATGGGCTTCTGTCTATTCGGGACGGTGGCGATTGCCGCGAAACGCGCGCTGGATCATCATGGCCTGACACGCGTCGCCATTGTGGATTTCGATGTGCATCACGGCAATGGCACACAAGACCTGTTGTGGGACGAGGGGCGGTGTCTGTTCGCGTCCAGCCATCAGATGCCGCTGTATCCGGGGTCCGGGGACCCGTCCGAACGCGGCGCGCATGGCCAGATTGTCAACGTGCCGTTGCGGGCCGGATCGGGCGGGTCGGAGATGCGCGCAGCCTATGAGGGCCGGGTGTTCCCGGCCATTGATGCGTTCCAGCCCCAGCTTATCCTGATCTCCGCCGGGTTCGATGCCCATGCCGATGATCCGCTGGCCGGGTTGATGTGGCAGGCAGCGGACTATGTCTGGTTGACCCGTCGGATTGTCGATCTGGCCGACGCCCATGCCGGGGGGCGGGTGGTATCGACACTTGAGGGGGGATATGATCTTGCTGCGTTGGAGGCATGTGTCGCGGCGCATGTGGGCGTGTTGGAGGAGCGGGGTCGATGACCGAAAAACCCATTGCAGAGATGACCTTTGAAGAGGCGATGGCCGCGTTGGAACAGGTTGTCACCCAGCTTGAACGTGGCGAAGTCGCGTTGGAACAGTCGATCGCGCTGTACGAACGCGGGGCCGCGCTGAAAACCCATTGCGCGGGCAAGCTGAAGGATGCCGAGGAAAAGGTCGAACTGATCCGCGCCGCCGAAGGGCGTGCCGTGGGTGTCACCCCCGTGGAGGGGATGTGAGTTTTGACGCAGCTTTGGCCGATGGGGCCGCGCTGATACAGGCGCGGCTGGATGCGGCCCTGGCGAACAAGGCGGATCAGCCGGTTGTTCACGCGATGCGCTATGCGCTGCGGGGGGGCAAACGGTTGCGCGGGTTTCTGGTGATCGAAAGCGCGCGGATGTTGGGCGTTCCGCCCGCGCAGTCCATCAGCGCGGCGGCGGCGGTCGAGGCGTTGCACGCCTACAGTCTGGTGCATGACGACCTGCCGTCGATGGACGATGATGATCTGCGGCGCGGCCAGCCCACGGTCCACGTGAAATGGGACGAGGCGACGGCGGTTCTGGCGGGCGATGCCTTGCAGACGCTGGCGTTTGAACTGCTGACCGACCCGGCGCTGGGTTCGGCCGATGCCCGGATTGCGCTGGTGGCGGGGTTAGCGCGGGCATCCGGGGCCGACGGCATGGTTCTGGGGCAGGCGTTGGACATCGCGGCGGAAACGGCGGACCTCCCGCTGACGCTGGCGCAGATCACCGCATTGCAGGCGGGCAAGACCGGCGCATTGATCCGTTGGGCGGGCACGGCAGGGGCGGTGCTGGCCGGGGCAGACACGAAACCGCTGGGCGATTACGCCGATGCGCTGGGTCTTGCGTTCCAGATTGCCGATGATGTGCTGGATGTCGAAGGCGATGCAGCCAAGGCGGGCAAGCGGCTGCAAAAGGATGCGGTGGCGGGCAAGGCCACCTTTGTCTCTTTGCTGGGGTTGGATGGGGCCAAGGCGCGGGCGCGCGCGTTGGTGCAGGCGGCAGAGCTGGCGCTGCTGCCCTATGGCGCGGGGGCGGGAAACTTGATCGCCGCCGCGCATTTCGCTATTGCGCGCGACACCTGATCGCCGGGGAGAGGCTATGACCGACCGACCGACCACCCCCGTGCTGGACCGTGTGCGCATCCCTGCGGACATGAAGGCGCTGTCTGACCGCGAGTTGCACCAGCTTGCCCATGACCTGCGGGCCGAGACGATTTCCGCTGTCTCCGTGACCGGGGGGCACCTGGGCGCAGGCCTTGGCGTGGTGGAATTGACGGTGGCGCTGCATGCTGTGTTCGACGCGCCGCGCGACAAGATCATCTGGGACGTGGGCCACCAGTGCTATCCGCACAAGATCCTGACAGGGCGGCGTGACCGCATCCGCACCTTGCGCACCGAAGGCGGGCTGTCGGGCTTTACCAAGCGGTCCGAGTCGCCCTATGACCCGTTTGGCGCCGCGCACTCCAGCACATCGATTTCCGCTGCACTGGGTTTTGCCTGCGCGCGCGATCTGGGCGGCGATCCGGGCGACGCGATTGCCGTGATCGGTGACGGATCGATGAGCGCTGGCATGGCCTACGAGGCGATGAACAACGCGGGCCATCTGAAAAAACGGCTGTTTGTCATTCTGAACGACAATGAAATGAGCATTGCCCCCCCGGTTGGTGCGATGTCATCCTACCTCAGCCGCCTTTATGCCGGAGAGCCGTTTCAGGAACTGAAAACGGCAGCCAAGGGCATGGTCAGCCTGCTTCCCGAACCGTTTCAGGAAGGGGCGCGCCGGGCGAAGGAAATGCTGAAAGGCATGGCCATCGGCGGGACGCTGTTCGAAGAGTTGGGCTTTTCCTACGTCGGGCCGGTTGACGGGCACGATCTGGATCAGTTGTTGCCCTTGCTGCGCACGGTCAAGCAGCGCGCGACGGGGCCGATGCTGCTGCATGTAATCACCAAAAAGGGCAAAGGCTATGCCCCCGCCGAAGCGGCGCGCGACAAGGGCCATGCGACGGGCAAGTTTGATGTGCTGACCGGCGTGCAGGTCAAGGCGGCATCGAACGCGCCCAGCTACACCAAGGTTTTCGCCCAATCGCTGGTGGCCGAGGCTGCGCGCGATGAAAAGATTGTGGCGATCACCGCCGCGATGCCGGATGGCACCGGGTTGAACCTGTTTGCCGAACGCTTTCCCAAACGGTGTTTTGACGTAGGAATTGCCGAACAGCACGCGGTCACCTTCAGCGCAGGCTTGGCCGCAGGCGGGATGAAGCCGTTTTGCGCGCTGTATTCCACATTCCTGCAACGCGGATATGATCAGGTGGTGCATGACGTGGCGATCCAGCGGCTTCCCGTCCGCTTTGCCATCGACCGGGCGGGGCTGGTAGGGGCGGACGGGGCCACGCATGCGGGATCCTTCGACGTGGCGTTTCTGGCCAATCTGCCCGGCATCGTGGTCATGGCCGCCGCAGACGAGGCTGAGTTGGTGCATATGGTCGCCACGGCTGCCGCGCATGATGAAGGACCCATCGCGTTTCGTTTTCCGCGCGGCGATGGCGTGGGCGTCGACATGCCCAACCGGGGCGTGCCGTTGGAAATCGGCAAGGGCCGCGTGATGCGTGAAGGGGGGCGCGTGGCGATCCTGTCTTTCGGCACACGGCTGGCCGAGGTTCTGGTCGCAGCCGAGGCATTGGCCGCGCGCGGCTTGCCGCCCACAGTGGTGGATGCACGGTTCGCCAAGCCGCTGGATGCCGATCTGATCCTGCGTCTTGCGCGCGAGCATGAGGCGCTGATCACGGTCGAAGAAGGCGCAATTGGCGGCTTTGGCAGCCATGTCGCGCAATTGCTGGCCGAGGCGGGGGTGTTCGACCGGGGCCTGCGCTATCGGTCGATGGTTCTGCCCGACGTGTTCATTGATCAGGCCTCGCCCGAGGCGATGTACCGCGTGGCAGGCATGGACGCCGCACAGATCGAGGCGAAGGTGCTACAGACCCTGGGCATCGCCGTGGTTGGAAAGCGCGCCTGACGGTTGCACCGAAAATCTTCGTATGAAGGTTTTTCTGGTGCGCGGGGGCGGTTGTTTCGGGTGTAGACTGTCGCCATGCCCGCGCTGTGCCGAGATTGCCTGACCACATTTGACGCCGGGACGCGCTGCCCCGCGTGCCGGTCGCCGCGTGTAATTGCGCATCCCGAACTGTTCGATCTGTCCATCGCGCATATGGATTGCGACGCCTTTTACGCCAGCGTGGAAAAGCGCGACGCGCCCGAACTGGCGGACAAACCGGTGATCGTGGGGGGCGGCACGCGGGGCGTGGTGTCCACCTGCTGCTACATCGCGCGGATTTCCGGCGTGCGGTCGGCCATGCCGATGTTTCAGGCGTTGAAGCTGTGTCCCGGCGCGGTGGTGGTCAAGCCGCGCATGGGCGTTTACGTCGACGTGTCGCGCCGCATCCGCGCGATGATGGAAGAATTGACGCCCTCTATCGAGCCGCTGTCACTGGACGAGGCCTTTCTGGATCTGACCGGCACAGCGCGCCTGCATGGGGCACCGCCTGCCGTGCTGATGGCGCGGTTACTGCGACGGATGGAAACCGAACTGGGCCTGTCCGGGTCGGTCGGGTTGTCGCACAACAAGTTTCTGGCCAAGATCGCGTCCGATCTGGACAAGCCGCGCGGCTTTTCGGTGATCGGCCGGGCCGATACGGCAGACTTCCTGCGCCCGAAACCGGTGCGGATCATCTGGGGCGTGGGCACCGCGACGCAAACCGCGCTGGAAAGTGCGGGCATCCGCACCATCGCCGATCTTTTGCGCTGGGACAGGGCCGATCTGGGCGCGCGCTTTGGCAGCATGGGTGACCGGCTGTGGCATCTGGCACGGGGTCTGGATGCGCGCCGGGTGAACCGGGACGAACGGCCAAAGTCGATCAGCAAGGAAACCACTTTTAACGAAGACACGTCTGACCCCGACATTCTGGATGGCCATATCTGGCGGCTGGCCGAACAGGTGGCGGACCGGGCCAAGGCCAAATCGCTGGCGGGGCGGACGGTCACGCTGAAACTGAAGCGGGGGGATTTCCAACTGGTCACCCGTCGCCACGCCCTGCCCGATCCGACGCAGACCGCCGATCGCATCTATCGCGCCGCGCGCGACCTGTTCGACCATGCCGGGACCAAGGGGCCGTTCCGCCTGATCGGGGTGGGGATTTCCGACCTGATCCCCGAAATCGACGCCGACCGCATGGCCGACCTTCTGGACCCAAACGCAGGCAAACGCGCGGCGGCGGAACGGGCCACGGACGCCATTCGCGCACGTTTCGGTGCCGAGGCGATCATCAAGGGCCGGTCCTTGCGGTGACTATTCCGCCGCCAAGGGCAGCGCTTGGCGATACTGGCCGGTGATTTCGGTCACAACAGCCGTCATCAGCGCGTGAAAGGCGGCAAAGTCGGCGCGGGGTTCGATGCGCGCTTCGTCCATGTACAGCGCGCGGTCAATCTCCACCTGCACGACATGCTGGCGACGCGACGGGCGACCATAAGCCTGGGCTATATACGCCCCAGCAAAGGGCGCGTTGCGCACCACGCGCAGGCCCGCGCCGGCAAAGGCTGATTCGATCCGCTCGATCACGTCACGACCTGCGGCAGCGCCGAAGCGGTCACCCAGCACGACATCCGGGCGCGGATGTCCGGGGCGTGCGTGCGCCTCGATCGCCTCGTGCGGCATGGAATGACAGTCGATCAGGATGGCCTGATTGAACAGGGCATGGCTTTCGTCGATCAGACCGCGCAGCGCATCGTGGTAGGGATGCCAATAGCCGGTGATGCGGTGCTGCGCCTCGACCGCTGTCATCTTGCCGCGATAGATGGCGCGTCCCCCGGCGACAACGCGGGGAATCACGCCCAGACCGGACGAAATGCGCGGATTGTGCGGGCTGCGGTCGATTCCTTCGATCACGGCGGGGTCAAGTTCGTCTGCGGCGCGGTTCAGGTCCAGGAACGCGCGCGGGGCACGGGCGGCGATCAGCGGCGCACCCGACAGGGGCGCGTGGCTGAACAGCGTATCGACAAAGGCATCCTCCGACGACCGGATGGCGTGGGCGTCCAGCAAGCTTGCCCCCAGAAATGCCGCCGGATAATCCCGCCCGCTGTGCGGAGAGGAAAAGATCACCGGCGTGTCGCGCCGGTCGGGCAACAGCAGGGCAAAGGGTTCGGTCATGCGTTCGCTGGTCATGGTAACAGATATAGACAGGATTTTTGCTTTGCCAAAACCCCTTGAACCCCCGCGCGACTCCTTTTATAGACCCGACGACCGACGCGGACCCACCCGCGTCCTTTTGTTTCGGGGCACAGGTGGGGACAAAGACGGATGTGGGCGGTTAGCTCAGCGGTAGAGCACTACGTTGACATCGTAGTGGCCACTGGTTCGATCCCAGTACCGCCCACCATTTTCGCCGTCCCGCAAGGGGCACAGGTTTTATCAGGCGCACGCGCGCCGCGACAAAGGGAGACGACCGATGAAGGTTGCAAACTCGCTCCGCTCGCTCAAGACCCGTCATCGCGATTGCCAGGTCGTGCGCCGCAAAGGCCGCGTCTATGTGATCAACAAGACGCAAAAGCGTTACAAGGCCCGTCAGGGCTGAACGCTGATTGAGCAGATCACCGACAAGGCCGCCGACGGGAAACCGCGGCGGCCTTTTCCATTCGCGCAAGACGCAGACTCGGGACGTTCGGGCAGACTCGTTGCGCGTGCTTCATGGACAGCGGGCGGACGCGGCCCTAGCATCAGCCGACAAAATCAGGAGGCGCATGATGCGGCTGTATTATTCCCCAACGTCGCCCTATGCGCGCAAATGTCTGGTGTTGCTGCGCGAAACAGGTCTGGCGGCACAGACCGAGGTGGTGATCGCCTCTGGCACGCCGCTGGACCCCGGATCGATCCCGCTGGAGAAGAACCCCTTGGGCAAGATCCCCGCGCTGGAGCGGGATGAGGGCCCCGCCCTGTACGACAGCCGGGTCATCTGTCGATATCTGGATGATCTGGCGGGGGCCGGTCTGTATGGCGCGGCCCCGCGCCTGTGGGACACGCTGGTGCTTGAGGCGACGGCGGACGGCATTCTGGATGCGGCATTGGCCATGGTCTACGAAGGGCGCATTCGGCCCGAAGATCTGCGCTATACCCCCTGGGTCGAAGGGCAGTGGGCCAAGATCGACCGCGCGCTGGACGCCTTGGAAACGCGCTGGATCGCGCATCTGAACGGGCCGTTGGACATGGGGCAGATCGCTGTGGGCTGCGCGCTGGGGTATCTCGATTTCCGGCTGGGCGCGCGTCACTGGCGTATGAACCGGCCCCATCTGGCCGAATGGGAAGACAATTTCGTGCGGCGCGACGCGATGCAGGCGACGGTGCCCGTGGCGTGACGCTGCCTTGGGCTGAATTTCTGGCCGTCTGGGCGTTTCTGGCGGCCAACATCGCGTCACCCGGTCCGAATGTGCTGAACACCATCGCCCTTGCCATGGGATCTGGGCGGATGGCGGGGCTTGGGTCGGCCACAGGTGTGGCGCTGGGGATCGGCGTCTGGTGTCTGGGCATGACCTATGGCGTGGCGACGGCGATCAGCCATTTGCCCGGTGCGCAGGCGGCGCTGACGGTGGTGGCGGTGGGGTTGCTCGTGTGGTTTTCGGTCCGCTACCTGCGCGCCGCACATGCGGGCTTTCACGCGCGGACGACCGGCGCACCGCCTGCACGCGAAGGGGTGGATTTCTTGGGCGGCTTTCGGCGGTCTTTGGCGGTGAACGCGCTGAACCCAAAGGCGCTGACAAGCTGGCTGGCGGTGCTGGGGTTCTTTCCCGCCGCCCGCGCAAGTGGTGCCGATATCGCGATTCTGTGCGCCGGGGCATCGGCCGTCGCCTTTGGCCTGCACGCCGCCTATTCGCAGATCTTTTCCACTGCGGTGGCGCTGCGTCTGTATCTGCGGGCGGGTTGGGTTCTTCAGGGAACGGCGGGCATTTTCTTTGCGGGTTTCGCGCTGAAACTGGCTGTGGGTGTCTTGCGCGGTGCGCTTTAGACGCGCCCACTTGTCGCAGGCACTGGCCCGGTCGGGGCGCTGGCACAGATTTATCGGCGACGGGCGCGCCAGAACTGCCACATCATTGGCTTTTCCGGTATATCCCAGATCGGCTGCGCCCGTTTGTCCGCTGGACGCCGGGCCATCGGTTGGCTAAAAGCCGCCCGGCAAGGCTGCGGGAAACCGTGGCCCCATCGACATACGGGCCGCGGGTGAGCCGCTGCCTTGAAAGGGAGAAGATCTCGTGTCCCACGCAGACGACAACGCAGGCACCCGCCGGGATTTCCTGTACTACGCCACGGCAGGGGCCGGGGCTGTCGCGACCGGCGCCGCCGTCTGGCCGCTGGTCAACCAGATGAACCCCTCGGCGGATGTGCAGGCGCTTGCCTCGATCTTCGTCGATGTCAGCGGTGTCGAGGTCGGCACCCAGTTGACGGTGAAATATCTGGGCAAGCCCGTGTTCATCCGCCGCCGCACCCCCGAAGAAATCGAAGCGGCGCGCACCACGGCGTTGGACGAACTGCCCGACCAGAATTCGGAAAACCCGAACAAGCCGTCGACCGATGCCGCCGATGAAAACCGCGCGATGGACGAGGCGGGCGAATGGCTGGTGATGATCGGCGTCTGCACCCATCTGGGCTGCGTGCCGATCGGTGATGCGTCGGGTGACTTTGGCGGCTGGTTCTGCCCCTGCCACGGCTCGCACTACGACACCGCTGGCCGCATCCGCAAAGGCCCGGCACCGCGCAACCTGGGTATTCCGGTTGCGTCTTTCGTCGATGAAACCACCATCAAGCTCGGGTAAGGAACAAACAGATGGCCGGAATTCCGCACGACCATTACGAGCCCAAGACGGGCGGTGAAAAGTGGCTTCACTCGCGCCTGCCGATCATCGGGCTGCTGTACGACACGATCATGATCCCCACACCCAAGAACCTGAACTGGATGTGGATCTGGGGCATCATCCTGACCTTCTGTCTGGTGTTGCAGATCATCACCGGCATCGTGCTGGTGATGCATTACACGCCGCACGTCGACATGGCCTTTGCGTCGGTCGAACACATCATGCGCAACGTGAATGGCGGCTATATGCTGCGCTATCTGCATGCAAACGGCGCGTCGCTGTTCTTTGTGGCGGTGTACCTGCACATCTTCCGCGGCCTGTACTACGGCAGCTACAAGGCCCCGCGCGAAGTGACCTGGATCATCGGCATGCTCATCTATCTGGCAATGATGGCGACTGCCTTCATGGGCTATGTTCTGCCTTGGGGCCAGATGTCGTTCTGGGGGGCCACGGTGATCACCGGGCTGTTCGGCGCGATCCCCGGCATCGGGCCGGACATCCAGACTTGGCTGCTGGGCGGGCCTGCCGTCGACAACGCGACGCTGAACCGCTTCTTCAGCCTGCATTACCTGCTACCCTTCGTCATCGCGGCGCTGGTTGCCGTGCATATCTGGGCCTTCCACACCACGGGCAACAACAACCCGACCGGTGTTGACGTGCGCCGCACGTCCAAGGAAGAGGCGGCCAAGGATACGCTGCCCTTCTGGCCCTATTTCGTGATGAAAGACCTGTTCGCGCTGGCGGTGATCCTGACGGTGTTCTTTGCCATCGTCGGCTTCATGCCGAACTACCTGGGCCACCCCGACAACTACATCGAGGCGAACCCGCTTTCCACGCCTGCGCATATCGTGCCGGAATGGTACTTCCTGCCGTTCTACGCGATCCTGCGCGCCTTTACCGCCGACGTCTGGGTCGTGCAGCTTGCACAGTTCGTGACCTTCGGCATCGTCGACGCCAAGTTCTTTGGCGTGCTGGCAATGTTCGGCGCGATTGCCGTCATGGCGCTGGTGCCGTGGCTGGATACATCGTCGGTGCGGTCGGGCCGCTATCGCCCGATGTTCAAGTGGTGGTTCGCCCTGCTGTGCATCGACTTTGTGGTGCTGACATGGGTGGGCGCACAGCCTGCGGAATTCCCGTATGACTGGATTTCGCTGATCGCGTCGGCCTATTGGTTCGCTTACTTCCTGGTGATCCTGCCGCTGTTGGGCGTGATCGAAAAGCCGCTGGCCCAGCCCGCGACGATCGAGGATGACTTTAACGCCCACTACTCTCCCAACACCGGCGGCACCAAAACCGTCGCGGCCGAGTGAGAAAGGACCTGATGATGTTCAGAAAAATCGCTTTCTCTGCCGCGACTGTCGCGCTGACCCTGTCTGCCGGGGCAGCTTTGGCCGCCGGGGGTGCCCATTCGCATCTGGAAGACGTGGCCTTTGCCCATGAAGGCCCGTTCGGCAAGTTCGACGAGTTTCAGCTTCAGCGCGGCCTTCAGGTCTATACCGAAGTGTGTTCGGCCTGCCACGGGTTGAAGTTCGTGCCGATCCGCACCCTGTCGGACGAGGGCGGACCGCACCTGCCCGAAGATCAGGTGCGCGCCTATGCAACGCAGTTCAGCATCACCGATGCTGACACCGGCGAAGACCGCGATGGCCTGCCGACCGACCATTTCCCGATGTCGGGGATGGAAGGCGCGCCGGATTTGTCGCTGATGGCAAAGGCGCGGGCCGGGTTTCACGGGCCGTATGGCACGGGGATCAGCCAACTGCTGAACGGAATTGGCGGACCGGAATACATCTATTCGCTGATGGTCAGCTATGAGGAAAACCCGGAATGCGCGCCGGACGGGATTGACGGCTATTACTACAACACCGCCTTTCCGAATGGCGGCGTGCCCGACACCTGCAAGGACGAACACGGCGTGTCCACCGTGCCGGGCAGCTGGATCGCCATGCCGCCACCACTGTCAGACGATCAGGTGACCTATGCCGACGGCCACCCCGCGACCGTGCATCACATGGCCGAGGATGTGTCGTCCTTCCTGATGTGGAGCGCCGAGCCAAAGCTGATGGCCCGCAAAGAGGCCGGTTTCAAAGCCGTGCTTTTTCTGGTGATCCTGTCCAGCCTGCTGTACCTGACCAACAAGCGTCTGTGGTCCGGCGTCAAGGGCAAGAAACTGGCCTGATCCGGCTTCCCCAGATGACTTGAAAAACCCCGCCTTGTGCGGGGTTTTTTCTTGGGCACCGTTGCGGCCATAACTTTTCGTGCGACGACTCTTCCTTAGCCAAGGTAATCGCGCAACGCCTGTGGTGGGTTGGCGAACAGATCGCGCGTGGCAACCGGGGCCAGCGCCAAGCCATCAGCCAGCAACACCGTCTGATCTGCAAAGCGCTGCGCATCGTCAGGGTCATGGGTGACCATCAGCACGGTCGCACCGGTTTCATCCGCGACGGCCGCGACAAGGTCCAGCATTTCGAACTTTAACGCCGGACCAAGGGCGGCAAAGGGTTCGTCCAGCAACAACAGGGGCCTTGCCCGCAACAGGGCGCGGGCAAGGGCGGCACGGCCCTGTTGCCCCCCCGACAATTGCGCCGGGCGACGCTGGCCAAGGCCCGACAGGCCGACCCTGTCCAGCGCGCGGGCAATATTTGCCTGATCCTGTGCCGTAAGCCGCAGGCGGGATGACAGGCCAAGGCCAATGTTTTGGGTCAGTGTCAGGTGGGGAAACAGGTTCTGATCCTGAAACAGGATGCTGACCGGGCGATCCCCCGGCGACAGCGGGGCCAGGTCTTGCCCGTCCCACCGAATGCGCCCCGCCGTGGGGACCACGAACCCCGCGATGGCGTTCAGCAGGGTGGATTTGCCCGCGCCGGACGGCCCGATGATGGCGACGCGCGCGCAGTCCGGCACCTGCCAATCGGCTGTCAGGGAAAAGTCGGGCAAGGACAGGTCCAGATGATCAAGGTGCAGCACGGCGTCCCATCCAATCAAACAGCGCAAACAGCGCAAAGCTGGCACAAACGAGGATCAGCGCGGCGGACGCCGCCGCGTCCATCCGGTAGGACCCCATCAGGCGATGCACCAGCAGGGGCAGGGTCACACCCCTTTCCCCCGCGAACAGGGTGATCACCCCAAGGTCGCCCATCGACAACGCCGCCGCAACGCCCAGACCAAAGCCCAAGGGGCGCGACAGCCGGGGCAGCGTGACCCATGCCAGCCGATGCCAGCCCGACAGACACAGCGATTGCGCCAGCCGGTCATAATCGGCGTGCAACGCCCGCGCCTGTGGCAGCAACAGTCGATAGACGAAAGGCAGCGCCAGCGTGGCGTTGACCAGAACCGTGACCGGCAGGGCCAGATCCTCGGGCCGAGCAAAGGGGCGAACCAGCAGGAACAACCCCGTTCCCAGCACAAGGCCCGACGCGGCAAGGGGCAACATCGCCGCCGCCTCGAACAGGGTGGCGCCCTTGGTGCGGGCGGCAACGGCCAAGGCAAGCGTCAGGGCGGCGACCCCCGTCAGCAGAGTGGACGCCAACGCCACGGCCACTGACCGCGCCATGGCCTGTGGCAGGCCGGTGGGCAGATCAACCACCCCCGGCACACCGCGATAGACGATGGCCGCCAGCGGGATCAGCAGGAACCCGGCGGCAAGGGTGATGGCCGCCGCATCCGCAATGCGCCGCCAGCCCCCCGGCGCGGTGATCGGCGCGGGGCGGTCAAGGCCCGCACCAAACCCGCCTTCGCGCGCCACGGCCCAGCCCGCAGCGGCGGCCAGCGCACACAGGGTGAACTGCATCAGCGCCAGCGACGCCGCGCGCGCAGGGTCATAGTCGAACCGCAGCGCCTGATAAATCGCGAGTTCCACCGTCGTGGCCCTTGGCCCGCCCCCCAGCGTCAGAGCGACGGCAAAGCTGGTCAGGCACAACACAAAAATCACCAGCGCCGCCCCCGGCAGCACCGCGCGCAGCATCGGCAGTTCCAGATGCCGCGTCATGGCGGCAGGCGTCAGGCCCAACGATGCGGCAAGCCGGAAACGTTCGGCCGGGATGCCCTGCCAGCCCAGCAGGATCATCCGCACGGCAAGTGGCAGGTTCAGGAAAACATGCGCCAGCACCACACCGTGCAGGCCATAGATCGACAGGCGCGGCAGACCCACCCATGCCACCAGATCATTCACCGCCCCTGCCCGGCCAAAGATGGCCAGCAATCCAAGGACCGCGACGATGGTTGGCAAAAGAAACGGTGCGCCCATCAGTGTGATCAGCAAGGACCGCCCCGCAAAGCACCGTCGGGCAAGCGCGCGCGCAACAGGGATCGCCAGCACGCAGGATATCAGCGCCGACAACGCTGCCTGAAGCAGCGTGAACCGCACCGCCGCCCAGTCGGCGGGCAGTGGGATCAGACTGCCCGACTGCCGTGCCACGACAACAGCCGTGCCCAAAGTCAGGCAGCCAAGGGCGGCAGCGGTGACCGCCGCCCAAAGGTTCAGCGGACGAGTGCGGCTTGCCATTCGGTCAAAGCCGCATCGCGCGCCGCCAACGCATCGGCTGCCGACAGCAACAGCGATTTTTCCGGCTTGATCAGCGTGTCAAACCCGTCCGGCAGGCCAGCGGCGGGGGTCAGGGCAGGATACATCCAGTTGGTCGTCGGGATCACCGACTGAAACGCCTCCGTCCCCATGAAGGCCAGAAAGCCGTTGGCCAATTCGGGTTGGTCGGTGCTGGCCAGTTTCCCCGCCACCTCGACCTGAAGGTAATGCCCTTCGGCAAAGGGGGCGGCGGCCTTGGTGTCGTCCTGTTCGGCGATCAGGTGATAGGCGGGGGACGTGGTGTAGGACAGGACCATGTCCGCCTCGCCCTCCAGAAACAGGCCGTAAGCTTCGGACCATCCGGGGGTGACCGTGACGATGTTGTCGGCCAGACCGGCCCAGATGTCAGGGGCGCGGTCGCCGTAGGCCGCCTTGACCCACAGCAGCAGGCCCAGACCGGGGGTGGATGACCGGGGGTCCTGAATGACGATGCGAACGTCGGATGCGGCCAGCTCGTCGAAAGATTTCGGGGGGGTGGGCAACGCGGCCTTGTCATGGACGAAGGCGAACCACCCCCAGTCAAACGGCAGGAACAGTGGATCATCGAATGCCACTGGCAGGGTGTTTGCGACTGTCTGGCCATGCGGGGCGAACAGCCCGGTTGCCGCGGCGGCGGCGGTCAGGCTGGTGTCAAGGCCAAGGACGATGTCGGCATCCGTGGCCGTCCCTTCCATCTGCACCCGCGCTAGCAGCGCCGCGCCATCACCGGCAGCGACAAAGCGCAGATCGCAGGCGCAGGTCGCCTCGAACGCCTTTTCGACCGCAGGGCCGGGGCCCCATTCGGTGTTGAAGCTGTCATAGGTCAGCACGGTAAGAACGGGGGTTTCAGCCGCTGCCATCGTGGCAAGGCCAAGGAAACCCGCAGCAAGGATCGAAGTTTTCATGTCTTCCTCCATGTGCGACGGGACAGGTCGGGCTGGAAGACAATCCACGCACCTTCCCTCCGCCGGTATGAGCCGGTTCAGGTTCAACGGGTCCGCTTTCGCATCTCAGCCCAGATGGGCACCCCGAGGTGGAGACAAGGATACTGTGCTTTGGTGCGGGCGCAAGGTCCAAACGGCCGGGATGGTCAGCGATCGGTCGGGGCGCTCAGTGGCGCGGGGGCGGGGGCATTCTGCCCCCGTCGCGCAGGCGCGACTCCCCCTGAGGATATTTTCAGGAAGAGGAAGACGCAGGCGTTCAGGCGGTGACGGGGCGGCGGATGGTGCTTGCGGCTTCGATCACAAGGGGGCGCAGGCCGGTGCCGCCGGTGTCGATCACCTGAAACAACTGCCGGCGCATCCGGGGTTCCCAAAAGTCGTTGATATGGGCGGCGACGCCCGCAACACCTTCGGCGTGGGGTTTCGATTCGAAGAACATTGCGATCTGGTTGGCCATGTAGACCAGTTTGTCAGCGGACATGAACGCTCTCCGTCAGGCGGTCGGTGTGGGTGAAAACCTCGAACCGGTCAGGGCGGGCGAGGGCGATAAGGGTGATCCCCGCCGCATCGGCCAGATCAACCGCATGGGCGGTGGGGGCGGATACGGCGATCAGCATGGGCACGCCAAGGGCGGCCACCTTCTGCACCATGTCAATGGACACGCGGCTTGTCAGGATGACCGCCCCCGGCGCATGGGGGGTGCGGATCAGATGGCCTGCCAGCTTGTCCAGCGCGTTGTGGCGGCCCACGTCTTCGCGGGCGGCAATGATGCCCTCTGCGGTCCAGAAAGCCGCGCAATGCGCGGCGCGGGTGGCGTCGTGCAGCGGTTGGCTGCCGGGCAGAGACGCCACGGCCTGCAACACTTGGTCGGGCGACATGCGAAAGGTGGACGGGGCCACCGGGGCCATGTCGCGCAGGGCCTGTTCGATGCTGTCGATGCCACACAGGCCACAGCCGACCGGGCCTGCCATGGTGCGGCGGCGGGCGGTCAGGCGATCTTCGGCACTGGGGGCCAGCCAGACCTGCACGTCGATGCCCTTGGGCGTTTCGACAATCTCGACCGATTCGACTTCGGCCGGGGTGGCGATGCCTTCGGTCAGGGCAAAGCCATAGGCAAAATCCACCAGATCCGCGGGGGTGGCCATCATCACCGCCTGCGTGCTGCCGTTGAAGGACAGGGCGACCGCCGCCTCGGCCGGCAAGGCGCGGCTGCCTTGCGCAATCCCGCCTGCCCCGAAGGACAGGCGTGGCAGGCGACGGGCGGTCTCCATCACTCGGCCGCCGACAGGATGCGGCGCGACTGGGTGGCTTGGGCGTTGTAATCCGCCTGCCATTCGGTTGGGCCGTTCGACGGGGCAACCTGCACCGCTGTCACCTTGTATTCGGGGCAGTTGGTGGCCCAATCCGAAAAGTCGGTGGTGATGACGTTGGCCTGCGTGTCGGGGTGGTGGAAGGTGGTGTAAACCACGCCGGGCGACACGCGATCCGTGACCTTTGCGCGCAACGAGGTGTCGCCGGAACGGGACGCAAGGCGCACCCAATCGCCATCCTTGACGCCACGCACTTCGGCATCGTGGGGGTGGATTTCCAGCACGTCCTGATCGTGCCACACGACGTTCGCCGTGCGCCGCGTCTGCGCGCCGACGTTGTACTGCGACAGGATGCGCCCGGTGGTCAGCAGGAGCGGAAAGCGTGGGCCTGTCTTTTCGTCGGTCGCGATATACTCGGTGACGATGAACTTGCCCTTGCCGCGCACGAACCCGTCGACGTGCATCAGCGGCGTACCTTCGGGCGATTTCTCGTTGCAGGGCCACTGGACGGAGCCGATGGTTTCCAGTTTTTCATAGGACACGCCCGCAAAGGACGGGGTCAGAATGGCGATCTCGTCCATGATCTGCGTCGGGTGGGTATAGTGCCAGTCGGCACCCATCGCATTGGCCAGCATCTGGGTAATTTCCCAGTCGGCATAGCCATTGCGCGGGGCCATCACCTTGCGCACACGGTTGATGCGGCGTTCGGCGTTGGTGAAGGTGCCGTCCTTTTCCAGGAACGTCGATCCGGGCAGGAAGACGTGCGCATAGTTCGCGGTTTCGTTCAGAAACAGGTCATGGACGATTACGCATTCCATCGCGGCCAGACCGGCGGCGACGTGTTTGGTGTCAGGGTCCGATTGCAGGATGTCTTCACCCTGGCAATACAGGCCCTTGAATGTGCCTTCGACGGCGGCATCCAGCATGTTGGGGATGCGCAGGCCCGGTTCGTTGTCGATCTTGACCCCCCAAAGGGATTCGAACACGGCGCGCACGTCGTCATTCTTGACGTGGCGATAGCCGGGCAGTTCGTGCGGGAATGATCCCATGTCGCACGAGCCTTGGACGTTGTTCTGACCGCGCAGCGGGTTCACGCCGACGCCGGGGCGACCGATGTTGCCGGTCAGCATCGCCAAATTGGCGATGGCGATGACGGTCGTTGACCCTTGCGAGTGTTCTGTGACGCCAAGGCCGTAATAGATCGCGCCATTGCCGCCTTTGGCATAGAGCCGGGCCGCCGCGCGCAGTTCGTCGGCCTTGACGCCTGTCAGCATCTGGATTGCTTCGGGTGAATGGCGGGGGTCGCTGACGAATTCGGCGTAATCCTGGAATTCATCCCAGTCGCAGCGTTCGCGGATGAACGCCTCGTCGAACAGGCCTTCGGTGACGATGGTATGGGCCAGGGCGGTGACCACGGCCACGTTGGTGCCAGGGGTCAGCGGCAGGTGGTGGGCGGCCTTGATGTGGGGGCTGTCCACCATGTCGATGCGGCGCGGGTCGATCACGATCAGCTTGGCCCCGGCGCGCAGGCGCTTTTTCAGGCGGCTGGCAAAGACCGGGTGGCCGTCGGTCGGGTTCGCACCGATGATGATGACGACATCGGTGTGTTCAACGCTGTCGAAATCCTGCGTTCCGGCGCTGGTGCCGAAGGTCTGGCCCAAGCCGTATCCGGTGGGCGAATGGCAGACGCGGGCGCAGGTGTCGGTGTTGTTGTTCTGGAACACGGCGCGGGTCAGCTTCTGGACGAGATACGCCTCTTCGTTGGTGCAGCGGCTGGAAGTGATGACACCCACCGACTGACGCCCATACTTTTCCTGAATCCCGCGCATGCGGTTGGCGGTGAAGGTCAGCGCCTCGTCCCACGACACTTCGCGCCAGGGATCGTTGATCGTGTCGCGGATCATCGGGTTCAGGATGCGGTCGCTGTGCGAGGCGTAGCCATAGGCAAAGCGGCCCTTGACGCAGGAATGACCCCGGTTCGCCTTGCCGTGCTTGTAGGGGGTCATGCGGACCAGTTCGTCACCGCGCATTTCCGCCTTGAACGAACAGCCGACACCGCAATAGGCGCAGGTGGTGATGACGGACCGTTCGGGGGTGCCGATCTCGATGATCGACTTTTCCTGCAGGGTGGCGGTGGGGCAGGCCTGCACGCAGGCACCACAGGACACGCAATCCGACGTCAGGGCGGTGTCGGTTTTTGCGCCGAACGACACACGGCTGTCAAAGCCACGGCCTTCGATGGTCAGGGCAAAGGTTCCCTGCACCTCTTCGCAGGCGCGCACACAGCGCGAGCAGACGATGCATTTCGCCGGGTCATAGGTGAAATAGGGGTTACTGTCGTCTTTCGGCATCCACTGCGGATTGGCGATGCCAGAGTTGTCCTTGGGGCGGAAGTGGGTATCAATCGCCTCGTACCGCACATCGCGCAGGCCGACGGCCCCGGCCATGTCCTGCAATTCGCAATCGCCATTGGCCGAACAGGTCAGGCAATCCAAGGGGTGGTCGCTGATATACAGCTCCATCACGCCGCGGCGCAGTTGTTTCAGTTTGGCGTTCTGGGTGTGTACCTTCATGCCGGGGGCAACGGGGGTGGTGCAACTGGCGGGTGTCCCGGCGCGGCCTTCGATTTCCACAAGGCACAGGCGGCACGATCCAAAGGCTTCGATGCTGTCGGTCGCGCACAGCTTGGGGACGGAAATCCCCGCCTCGGCTGCGGCGCGCATCACGGATGTGCCTTCGGGAACGGTCACGTCAAAGCCGTCCACGTTCAGCGTTACCATGACCTTGGATTTGGCGGCGGGGGTGCCAAAATCGCGGTCGGGGATGATGAAGTCTTTCATCTCAGGCACCTTTTTTCTTGGCAAGCTGATGGGCAACAATGGCGTTGGCATGACCGTGGCCCATGCCGTGCGTGTCTTTCAGGTATCCCACAATCTTCATGTGGGGATCGTTCAGCATCTGTGCAATCTGGTCGAACCAATGCTGCATCGGTTTGCCGTACTTCTGTTCGATCGACGGAAAGTAGGAGGCCGGGCCTTTGACGGGCTCTGTCATTCGGCGGCCTCTTTCATCGGGGCGAAGTCGTCGGGGAAGTGGGTCAGCGCCGACATCACCGGATAGGGGGTAAACCCGCCAAGCGCGCACAGCGACCCTGCCTTCATCGTGGCACACAGGTCGGTCAACAGCGGGATGGCGGCGGTATCGCCGCGCGCGATCCGGTCAACGGTTTCGACGCCACGCACCGCCCCGATGCGGCAGGGGGTGCATTTGCCGCAGGATTCGATGGCGCAGAATTCCATCGCGAACCGCGCCTGTTTCAACATGTCCGCGCTGTTGTCAAAGATGACCAGACCGGCGTGACCGATCAACCCCTCTTTCGCGCCGAATTCTTCATAGCCAAAGGGTGTGTCGAACAGACCCTGCGGGAAATAGGCCCCCAAGGGACCGCCGACCTGAACCGCCTTGACCGGGCGGCCTGTGGCGGTGCCGCCGCCGATGGTTTCGACAATCTCGCCCAGCGTCAGGCCAAAGGCGGTTTCATACAGGCCACCGTGTTTGACATTGCCAGCGATCTGCAACGGGATCGTTCCGCGCGACCGGCCAAGGCCGAAGTTCTGGTAATGCGCGGCCCCGTGTTCAAAGATCACCGGCACGGTGGCAAGGCTGATCACGTTGTTGACGACAGTGGGCTTGCCCAGAAACCCTTGCAGGGCGGGCAAGGGGGGTTTCGCGCGCACGACGCCACGCTTGCCTTCAAGGCTGTTCAAAAGCGAGGTTTCCTCGCCGCAGACATAGGCCCCGGCCCCGGTGCGAATCTCCATGTCAAACGCGCGGCCTGATCCAAGGACGCTGTCGCCCAGCATCCCTTCGGCGCGGGCGATGCGGACAGCTTGGGTCATCATATCAATCGCGTCGGGGTATTCGGACCGCAGATAGACATAGCCGCGCGTGGCCCCGGTGGCGATGCCCGCGATGGCCATGCCTTCAATCAGGGTGAAGGGGTCGCCTTCCATCAGCATGCGATCGGCGAAGGTGCCGCTGTCACCTTCGTCGGCGTTGCAGACGATGTATTTCTGATCGGCCCGCGCCTCGGCCACGGTTTTCCATTTGATGCCGGTGGGAAAGCCAGCGCCACCCCGTCCACGCAGGCCGGATGCGGTAACTTCGGCCACAATCCCGGCGCTGTCCATCGTCAGCGCCCGGCGCAGGCCGGTCAAACCGCCGTGGGCCTGATAATCGTCCAGCGACAGCGGGTCGATCACGCCGACACGGGCAAAGGTCAGGCGGGTTTGCGATTTCATCCACGGCAGTTGATCTGTCAGACCCAGCGCCAGCGGGTGCTGCGACAGATCACCGAACAACGCAGGCACATCAGCCAGCGTCATCGGGCCAAAGGCCATGCGGCCTGCATCCGTGACCACCTCGACCAGCGGTTCCAGCCAGACCATGCCGCGCGATCCATTGCGGACCAGTTCGACCTTGATGCCATGTTGGGCGGCATGGGCCCGAATGGCAGCGGCAATGTCGTCAGCACCCAAGGCTTTGGCTGCGGCGTCAAGGGGAAGATAAATCCTCATGCCCGCACCCCCGCGATGATCGCGTCAAGGCGCGCTTCGTCCACGCGGCCGATCACCTTGCCGTCAACCAGTGCCGCAGGCGCGCAGGCGCACAGGCCAAGGCAGAACACCGGCTCCAGCGTGACGCGGCCGTCAACGGTGGTTTCGTGCCATTCGATGCCCAGCGCCTTTTGCGCATGGTTGGCGATGCGGTCGGCACCCATGGCCTGACAGGCCTCGGCCCGGCACAATTTAAGGACATGACGACCGGCCGGATCTTCGCGGAAGTCGTGGTAAAAGGACATGACGCCATGCACTTCGGCGCGCGACAGGTTCAGCCGTTTAGCAATCACCGGCAGGGCGTCGCGCGGGATATAGCCGTAACTGGCCTGCACGGCATGAAGAATCGGCAGAAGCGATCCTTCCATTTCGTGATGGGCGTCGAGGATTTCCCCAACCCGTGCAGTAATTTCGGCGGTGTTCGGCGTCATGGCGGCCCCTTTGGTAGCTGCCTTGGTTCATACGCCGATTGATAGGCAATTCAATATTGAATTCCCGTTGATTGATAGATGCGGTCTATTGAAGTGGGGTGCGTCGCCAATTTTGCCCGGGGCTTTGGGGCCCTGGCAAAAAGATCATCAGACCGGCGCTATTGGCGATCCTTCGCGTTCGCGAACCGTTGCGCTTCGTCCATCAGCGCGGCCAGAACTGGGGTCAGCGGGTCGCGGCGGGCGGCGATCATACCGACAAGGTGTTCCACCTCGGGCGCGACAATCGGAATGGCACGCAAGCGGTCCCCGCCCAGAAACATCTGCGCCAACTGCCGGGGCACGACCGACGACCACCGCCCCGTCATCACATGCGAAATCAGCGCAATCGATGAATTGCTTTCGATCTGCGGCACGATGGCAGCCCCCGCATCCGCCAGATGCTGGTTGACGATGCGGCGGTTCTGCATGTCGCCGGTCAACAGGCACAGGGGCTGTTCCGTCACTTCGGCCCAGGTGACCTGCGCGCGGTCGGCAAGTGGGGTGCCTGTGGCGCACAGAAAGCGGTAGAATTCGGCATACAGGGGGATTTGCGCCACGCGGCCAAGCGGTTCGTTGTCCAGATAGGTGATGCCTGCGTCCAGCTCCAGGCTTTCGATGCCGGCCAGAATTTCCACGCTGGTGCGCGACAGGATGGCCACGCGGACATTGGGATGCCGCGCCGTATAGGGGCCGGTCACGGACGCCACCATCGGCAAGGCGGTTGGAATGACGCCGATGCGCACATTGCCCGACAGACCGGCGCGGACGGTGCGCATTTCATCCTTCATCGCGCGCATGTCGGTCACGATACGACGGCCCCAGTCCAGCACGCGCTGCCCCTCGGGTGTCAGGCCCTGAAACCGCGACCCGCGAAACACCAGTTGCACGCCAAGCTGATCCTCCAACTGCCGGATGGCGGATGACAGCGTGGGCTGCGTCACGCCGCAGGCAATGGCGGCGCGGCCAAAGTGCCGCTCGTTCGCAAGGGCGATGAACATTTCCAGCTTGTCGATCATGGGCCAAGGGTGCCTGCAATGCGGTCTTGTCCGCAAGGGGTTGCAGGCTTACCTCTGGGGCATGAAAAGATTTATCCCTTTCCTGCCGAAACCCGCCTTTGTTCCCGTCATCCGCCTGCAAGGCACGATCGGCACAGGGTCGCGGTCGCTGTCTGACGCAGCACTCGCCCCTGTGATCGAACGCGCGTTTGCGCGCGGGCGGCCTGCCGCGGTGGCGCTTGTCATCAACTCTCCCGGCGGATCGCCGGTGCAATCATCGCTGATCGCGGCGCGCATCCGGCGGCTGGCGGCGGAAAAGAAGGTCGAGGTGCACGCCTTTGTCGAAGATGTGGCGGCCTCGGGCGGCTATTGGCTTGCCTGTGCCGGGGACCGGATCTGGGTTGATCCGTCATCCATCGTCGGGTCCATCGGCGTGATCTTTGCCAGCTTTGGCTTTCCCGAACTGATGGCGCGTCAGGGGATCGAACGGCGCGTGGTGACGGCGGGGCGGTCCAAATCGCTGGCCGATCCGTTCCTGCCGCAAAAGGACGAGGATGTGGCCCGTCTGCGCGCCCTGCAAACCCCGATCCACGAGGCGTTCATCGCCCATGTCAAAGACCGGCGCGGTGGGCGGCTGGCCGATGCCGACCTGTTCAATGCCGATGTCTGGGTCGGGCAGGGAGCTGTCGATCTGGGATTGGCCGATGGCATCGGGCATATCGTGCCAAAGCTGAAGGATCTGTACGGCGACAAGGTGAAATTCGTCCCCTACGGGCCCAAGCGGGGCTGGTTGAGCCGGTTCGGAATGCAGGCCTTTGATCATGTGATGCAGGGCGTCGAAGACCGCGCGCTGTGGTCGCGCTACGGGTTGTAGGTATGCTGGTCAAGATCATCATCCTGTTTCTGGCGGCGATGGCCTTGGTCGCCATGCTGGGCAAATGGCTGTTTCCCGGTGCCCTTTCCCGCAAAGTGCGCGGCACGAAGGGGGCGGCCCCTGTCTGTTCCCGGTGCGGGCGCTATCTGATCGGCAAAGGTGGTTGCGACTGCCGCAAGAAGGGTTAGGCGATGCGGGCGTTGGTAACGGGTGCGGGCAAACGGCTGGGCCGGGCCATGGCGATTTATCTGGGCGGGCGCGGCTATGACGTGGCCGTGCATTACGCCACGTCCGGGACCGAGGCTGACAGCGTCGTCGCCGAAATTCGCGCCATGGGGCGCAAGGCCGCAGCCGTGCAGGCCGACCTGACGGTCGAGGCCGACATGCAGTCGCTGGTGGCGCGGGCGGCCAGTGCCCTTGGCGGGCCGCTGAACGTTCTGGTCAACAGCGCGTCGATCTTTGAACACGACACCATCGAGACCGCGACCCGTGACAGTTGGGACCGGCATCTGGAATCGAACCTGCGCGCGCCCTATGTTCTGACGCAGACCTTTGCCGCGCAGGCGCCGCAGACCCGCCACGATGCGGGGGCAGAGCCTGTGGCACAGGCCGTGATCGTCAATATGATAGATCAACGGATCAAGCGCCTGACGCCCGAGTTTTCGACCTATACGCTGGCAAAGATGGGGCTTTGGGCGTTGACCCGTACGTCGGCACAGGGGCTTGCACCGCATGTCCGGGTCAACGCCATCGGTCCCGGTCCAACCTTGCGCGCGGCGCACCAGTCCGAGGCGGACTATGCCGCAGAACGGGCATCGACCCTGTTGCAGCGTGGTGTCGACCCATCTGACATAACTGCTGCACTGGGATTCTTTCTGGATGCGCGGGCGGTTACCGGGCAAATTCTGTGTGTGGACAGTGGCCAGCATCTGGCTTGGGAAAGCGTCGATTCAGCTCATGTCCGGTCCACTTGACAGCCATCCCGCAAAGAGTTGTCCACTTTTGCGGAATGTTTCACGAACCTGTTACAAAATCCCGTGGTTTTTCAGGGATTTGCCAGATAGACAAAAATCTTTGAAGTGAAATCAATGGCTTGATAAAGTGCCTAAAAAATGAGCATCACAAGGAACAGGGCCGAAAACAAGGAAAAATCGCCCTTCCACAAATGTTTTCCGCAGACTTATCCACAGAAACCGTGGACAGCTTTGCTCTTGCCCTTGTGGGTTTATCATTGCAGCGAAGTCCGGGAATCGATGACTCTCAGAAAGGTGTAAACCGCGTGACGGATGACGTGCAGGAAAATGGACCGGTGGCGCTGGGGCATGGCGTCATACAGGGCTATGTTCGGACTATTGATCAGTCTCCGGGCGTATACCGGATGCTGAACGCCAAGGCCGAGGTGCTGTACGTCGGCAAGGCGCGCAACCTGCGCGCGCGGGTGTCGAACTATGCCCGGCCCAGCGGCCATTCGGGCCGCATCGCGCGGATGATTTCCGAAACCGCGTCGATGATGTTTCTAACAACGAGAACCGAGACAGAGGCGCTGCTGCTTGAACAGAACCTGATCAAGCAACTGAAGCCCCGCTATAACGTGCTGCTGCGCGACGACAAAAGCTTTCCCAACATCCTGATCAGCAAGGAACACGGCTTTCCCGCGATCAAAAAACATCGGGGAAAACGGTCGGAAAAAGGCAGCTACTTTGGCCCCTTCGCCTCGGCCGGGGCGGTGAACCGGACGCTGAACCAGTTGCAGAAGGTCTTTCTGCTGCGCAACTGTTCCGACGCGATGTTCGCGGGCCGCACGCGCCCCTGTCTGATGCACCAGATCAAACGCTGCGCCGCGCCCTGTGTGGGCAAGGTGACGGAACAGGAATACGCCACGCTGGTGGGCGATGCAGAACGCTTCTTGCAGGGCAAGACCACCACGGTGCAGGCGACACTGGCCGCCCAGATGGCCGCCGCCTCTGACGCGATGGAATTCGAACGCGCCGCCGCCCTGCGCGACCGTATCCGCGCCCTGACACAGGTGCAGCAGGCACAGGGCATAAACCCGCGCAGCGTGCCCGAGGCGGACGTGATCGCCCTGCACCTTGAAGGGGGGCAGGCCTGCGTTCAGGTGTTCTTCATCCGCGCCAACCAAAGCTGGGGGAACCGTGATTTCTATCCCCGTACCGGATCGGGCGCGGAAGAGCCGGAAATCCTTGAGGCGTTTCTGGCGCAGTTCTACGACGACAAGGAACCGCCGCGCCTGATCCTGCTGTCGCATCCGGTGGAAAACCCCGATCTGGTGGCGCAGCTTTTGGCCGACCGTGCGGGGCGCAAGGTGGAACTGGCCGTGCCGCTGCGGGGCGAAAAGGCGGAACTGGTGGAAAACGCCGCCCGCAACGCGCGCGAAAGTCTGGCCCGCCGCATGGCCGAAGGGGCGGCGCAGTCCCGCCTGCTGATCGGGTTGGCCGAAGCCTTCGATCTGGACGCCCCGCCCAAGCGGATCGAAGTCTATGACAACAGCCACATCCAAGGCACCAATGCCGTCGGCGGGATGATCGTCGCAGGGCCGGACGGGTTCATCAAAAGTCAGTACCGCAAATTCAACATCAAAGGCGAGGCGGGTGCCAACAGCGACGACTTCGGCATGATGAAAGAGGTGCTGACCCGCCGCTTTGAACGCTTGCTGAAAGAAGACCCGGAACGCAAATCGGACGCGTGGCCCGATCTGTTGCTGATCGACGGCGGCGCAGGGCAGGTGTCTGCGGTCGAGGGGATCATGGCGGAACTGGGGGTCGATGACATCGCCATGATCGGCGTGGCCAAAGGCGTGGACCGCGATGCCGGCAAGGAAGAATTCCACCGTCCCGGAGAGCGGCCCTTTGCCCTGCGCATGAACGATCCGGTGCTGTATTTCGTGCAGCGCCTGCGCGACGAGGCGCACCGCTGGGCCATCGGCGCGCACCGCGCCAAACGGGCCAAGGCGGTTGGCGTGACGCCTCTGGATGATATCCCCGGCGTGGGTGCGTCGCGCAAGCGGGCGCTGCTGGCCCATTTCGGATCGGCCAAGGCCGTGGCGCGGGCGGGTCTGTCCGATCTGACGGCGGTTGACGGCATATCCGAGGCGATGGCCAAAACCATCCACGATTTCTTTCACGAAAGGGGATAGAGCCGTCTTCGGCCGAAAATCCGGGGCGCCGGAAATTTCACGGCCCGGGATGTATCTGTTATTTCCTGCGCCCCGTGCCATTTGGGCACGCCACTCATCCGGACAGACAGCAACATATCCGTTTCCCCTTCCCCTTTCGGTTTCTTAACTGCTATCCCTGCGCCATGACCTGGACGCTTCCGAACATCCTGACCGTCCTTCGCTTGTTCGCCGCCCCCGGTGTCGCGATCATGTTTCTGTATTTCCACCGCCCTTGGGCCGACTGGTTCGCGCTGACGCTGTTTGTCAGCGCCGCCGTGACCGACTGGTTCGATGGCTATCTGGCGAGGTTGTGGAAACAGGAATCGAAATTCGGCGCCATGCTGGACCCGATTGCCGACAAGGCGATGGTGGTGATCGCGCTGGTGATCATCACCGGCTATTCCGGGATGAACCCGTGGCTGATCCTGCCGGTGACAGTGATCCTGTTCCGCGAGGTGTTTGTGTCGGGCTTGCGCGAATTCCTGGGGGCGAAATCGGGCCTGCTGAAGGTGACCAAGCTTGCCAAGTGGAAAACCACCGCGCAGATGGTGGCGATTGCCGTCCTGTTTCTGGGCACAGGGTTGGAACACCTGGAAGGCATCGCCCGTCAGGGCATGACGACCGACCAATATGCCGAACTTGTCACCGCAGGACTCGCCGATCCGATCCGCTCTTGTGGAGCGCGTGGGTGTTCGTCGCTTGCGACCATGGTCGGGCTGGGGTTGATCTGGGTGGCGGCAATCCTCACATTCCTGACGGGATGGGATTATTTTCGCAAATCCCTGCCGTTCCTTGGGGATGACAGATGATCGACGTTCTTTACTTCGCCTGGGTGCGTGAACGCATCGGATTGCCGCGCGAACAGGTTGAAACTGGGGCTGCCACCGTTTCTGGCCTGATCGCGGAATTGTCGGCGCGCGAAGACCGCTACGCGCTGGCGTTTTCCGATCTGGCATCCTTGCGGGTGGCGGTTGATCAGGAATTGTCGTCGTTTGACGCCCCCTTGGCCGGGGTGCGCGAGGTTGCATTCTTTCCGCCAATGACCGGGGGCTGACCATGCGCCTGTCGGTGCAATCTGCGCCCTTTGACCTGGGGGCGGAATCCAACGCCTTTGCCGCCGGGGTGCGGGGGGCGGGGGCCGTGGTCACCTTTACCGGATTGGTCCGCGACAATGGCGGGCTGTTGGCCTCGATGGAGATCGAGCATTATCCCGGCATGACCGAAAAGGCGATTGCTACCATCATGGATCAGGCGCAGGCGCGCTGGCAGCTGGCCGATGCCCTGGTTATTCACCGCTTTGGGCGGCTGGCGGGTGGCGACGCGATCATGATGGTCGCCACCGCGGCACCGCACCGGGCCGATGCCTTTGCTGCGGCGGAATTCCTGATGGATTATCTGAAATCGCGCGCGCCGTTCTGGAAAAAGGAAATTGGCGCTGACGGGACCAGTTGGGTCGCCGCCACGGACGCGGACGAGGCGGCCCTTACCCGCTGGTAAACCGCGCCGCATAGGCCGGTTGCAGATCGCCCGGCGCAGCCTTTGCCAGATAGACCGCCCGCGCAATGGCCCGCGCCAGAACGCAGGCCGCTGCATGACCCAGCTGGAACGTGTCCGTCACCGGATCGGCCAAGGCACGATCCCCGGTGGCGGCTGCAAACACCAGATCACCGTCCAGAGGCGTGTGCGACGGCACAATCGCGCGCGCCATGCCGTCCTGTGCGGCTGTGGCCATGCGCTGCGCTTGCGACTGGCTGAGTGCGGCATCGGTGGCGACAATGGCGATGGTCGTCGCCTCGCCCATCCGTTTGCGTGGATGGGGTTCGGCGGATGCATCAGCCCGACCGGGGCCACGGTTGCCAAATTCGCCGTCCATCTCCCATGGGTGGGCCCAGAACTGCGGGCCGTCGCCCATTGTCACCGATCCCAGTGCATTGACAGCGACCAGCGCCCCCACCGTCATGCCGTTGTCCAGCACCGCCGAGGCAGAGCCAAGTCCCCCCTTCCACCGCCCGGTCATCGCGCCAAACCCGGCCCCCGCTGTACCCAGCATGAAATCCGGGGATGCGGCGTTCAGCGCGCGCAGGCCAAGGGCGGCGTAAGGGTTAGCGCGCCATTCCTTGTCGCCCCCGTTCAGCAGATCAAACAGGATCGCGCCGGGAACAATGGGCACGCGCGCGGTGCCCACGGCAAAGCCGCGCCCTTGCGCATGCAGCCCGTCCATCACCCCCGAACAGGCGTCCAGGCCAAAGGCCGACCCGCCCGACAACACCAGCGCATCCACCTGCTGCACCAACCGGTCAGGCGACAGCAACTCTGTCTCACGCGTGCCGGGCGCGCCGCCCATCACGTTCACACCCGCGACAAAGGGGCGGTCGCCCACCAGCACGGTGCAACCAGACCGCAGAGCTATGTCATCGGCGTTGCCGACTCGCAGCCCCAGAACATCGGTGATCAGATTGCGCGGCCCCGGTTTCATGCCTTTCACCTTGGCAAAAATATCCTTGGGGGGAAAGGCGCGGCACGCGGATTTGGGGGGCAGACAGCCCCCCTTTCGCCATCAGAAATCGAACAGGTCGCCGAGAAAGCTTTCGCGCCGCTTTTTCTTGTAGCCACGGCGGTAATCGTCGTCGTCGTCATCATCGTGGCGGTAGGGGCGGCCCTGCGGCTGGGGGGCATGACCTTGGGGCGCGCGCGGGGGTTCGGCCTGATACACCGGTGCGGCGGCAGGTGCGACTGGGGCAGGCGCAGGGGCAGCCCCGGCGGCGCGATCGATGATCTTGTCCAATTCACCCCGATCCAGCCAGACACCCCGGCATTTCGGGCAATAGTCGATCTCGACCCCACTTCTGTCGGCCATCACAAGCGTTTCATTGTCCACCGGGCAGCGCATCCGTCGTCTCCTTTACATAAACTCATGCCCTAGATGGGTTCGCATCGTGATGTCGCAAGGCGCTTTCCTGCAAAACCCTTGCCAAAAGCGCGATCAAACGGCATGTTCCCGCGCAAGCCGTGGCGATGGCGTCGCCACAGGGGAAGTCCCCGCCGCTTGCAGGTGCGCCTGCCACCGTCCTGTACGCCGGGACCTTTCGGGGTTCCGCACAGGCGTGACCCCATATTTGAGGTCTGAAATGCTTGAACGCCCCGAACAATACCGCTTTCACAACGGCGAACGCGCCACCCTGCCCTTTGCCGCCGAGGAATACGAAGACCGTCTAGCCGGTCTGCGCGACATCATGGAACTGCACAGCCTTGATGCCATCGTTCTGACGTCGATGCACAACGTCGCCTATTATTCGGGGTTCCTGTACTGCTCGTTCGGGCGACCCTATGCCTGCGTCGTGACCGCGACGGATTGCGTGACCATCAGCGCGGGGATTGATGCGGGGCAGCCGTGGCGGCGGTCGGTGGGCGACAACATCACCTATACCGACTGGAAGCGCGACAATTTCTGGCGCGCCATCGCCAGCGTGACCGGCACAGGCAAGTCGGTCGGCTGCGAAGCGGACCATCTGACGATGGAACGCGCCGAAAAGCTGAATACCTTTTTGCAGCCCAAGCGTGGCATGGACATCGCACCTGCCACCATGCAGCAGCGGATGAACAAATCCCCGGCCGAGATCGCGCTGATCAAGCATGGCGCGAATGTCGCTGACGTTGGTGGCTATGCCATCCGGGATGCGGTCAAGGTGGGCGCGACCGAACTGGAAATCACCATGGCCGGCCGCGACGCGATGGAGCGCGAGATTGCCAAACGCTTTCCCGATGCCGAATACCGCGACACCTGGGTGTGGTTTCAGTCCGGCATCAATACCGATGGCGCACACAACCCGGTGACCAACCGCAAGCTGAAGCGCGGCGATATCCTGTCGCTGAACTGCTTTCCGATGATCAGTGGCTATTACACCGCGCTGGAACGCACGATGTTCGTGGGCGAGGTGGATGACGCCAGCCTGAAGATCTGGCAGGCGAACGTTGCCGCCCATGAATACGGCATGACCTTGCTGAAACCCGGCAATTCCTGTGCCGACATCACCGCCCGGATCAACGACTTTCTGGCGGAACGCGACATGCTGCAATACCGGACCTTTGGCTATGGCCACAGCTTTGGCATCCTGTCGCACTACTATGGCCGCGAGGCGGCGCTGGAACTGCGCGAAGACATCGACACTGTTCTGGAACCCGGCATGGTGATCAGCATGGAGCCGATGCTGACCCTGCCCGAAGGACAGCCTGGTGCCGGCGGCTACCGCGAGCATGACATTTTCGTCGTGACCGAGGATGGCAACGAAAACATCACCGGCTATCCCTACGGCCCCGATTTCAACGTCGTCGGCTGATAAAATCCACGTGAAAGCCCCCGATTGCATCATCGGGGGCTTTTTTCTTTGTGGTTGGAGCCGGGCAGGGCTTGACGCGTTATCGTGCAACAGTGCTTCTGAACCAACCCCTTCACAGTCAGAGTTGAACCGTGCACCCGATAATCACCCGCTTTGCCGCCCTTGCCGCGATCCTTGTCCTGTCGGCCTGCGCTACCACGCCCACAGAAGAAACCTCGACCGCGCCATCGACCCTGCCGGGGTACGAAGCGGTGCAGGACGGAGAGTTCTTTATTCAGGCCGTGGAAGAGCGCCACCTGATTGGCGACAATCCAAAGGCCGAAGTCGCCTATACCGGCGACGAAAACCCCGGAACCATCGTCGTCGATATCTACGCCCGCAAGTTGTATCATGTGATGGAAGGTGGCCGCGCCATGCGCTATGCTATTGCCGTCGGGCGTGAAGGTTTGTCGTTCACCGGATCGGGCGTGATCGGGCGCAAAGAGGCGTGGCCGTCCTGGACACCCACCGCGAACATGGTCCGCACTCGGCCCGACCTTTACGCAGAATATGCGGGCGGTCTGCCGGGCGGCCTGGAGAACCCGCTGGGTGCGCGGGCGCTTTATCTCTATCGCAACGGGCGTGACACTTATTTCCGCATCCACGGCACCATCGACAATGCCTCGATCGGGCGTGCCACCTCGGCGGGGTGCATCCGTCTGTTCAATCAGGATGCCATCCACCTGTTCGACCGCGTTGAACCCGGTTCGCGGGTCAAGGTCCGGTCGTACGAGGAAAGCCTGGCGATGGAAGGCCCCTATATGGACGACGCCTATGGTCGCGCTGTGCCGGAAACCCCGGAAAACATCGCCCGCAAGGAAAAGGATATGCCCCTGGTCGCTGAACAGGCCGCGCGCGACGCTGCCGCGGCCGAAGCTGCCGCCCGCGAGGCGGAACTGAACGGCACCTCTGCGCAGGGCTGAGCTGAATTTTCGCAGAGATTTCGTGTATTCCAACCGGGACGCCCGATTTTTCTGCGAAAAATCCCGCGTATCACGACTGAATCACGTAATCCTTCAGCGTCGTTTCAACGACCTCCCAGGTTCCTTGGAACCCCGGCCGGATGATCCAACTGTCGCCCGCGCGCAGGGTGGTGGCGGTGCCGTCGGCGTCGGTCAGGATGGAAACGCCTTGGTGAATATAGACGTATTCCCATTCGGTGTAGGACACTTTCCAGGCGCCGGGGGTGGATTGCCACATTCCGCAATACAGCCCGTCCCAGTCTTCGCGGTTCCATGTGGTGTGGACGGGATCGCCCGCCAGCACCGTTTGCGGGTCGGGGCGACCGACTTCGGGGGCGATGCCGTCGCGGGTGATACGTTCGATCAGCGGGGACATGGTGATCCTTTCGGTTTTTTCCCCCATTGGTGAATTTTGTCGCGTGGCGGTCAAGCCCCGGCATATCGCTGCGCCGCAGCGCAGAATTCTTGCAGTTGCGGCGCGGCTATGCCCTTATAACGGGCAAAACGGAGTCTCTTGGACATGAGCGCCTCGACCAACCTTCGCCCTGTTCTGCCGCCCGACATCCTTGCGCGCAAGGGAAGCGCGCCGCTTGTCGTGCTGACTGCCTATACCACGCCCATCGCGCGGCTGGTTGATGCGCATTGCGACATCGCCCTTGTCGGCGATTCGGTCGGCATGGTGCTGCACGGGATGCCATCGACCCTTGGCGTCACGCTGGAGATGATGATCCTGCACGGCCGGGCCGTCGCGCGCGGGCTGTCTCGCGCCATGATGGTGATCGACATGCCTTTTGGCAGCTATGAAGAAAGCCCGCAGCAGGCGTTTCGCAACGCCAGCCGCCTGATGGCCGAAACCGGCGCGCCCGCCGTCAAGATCGAGGGGGGGCAGCACATGGCCGAAACCATCGCCTTTCTGACCGCGCGCGGGGTGCCGGTGATGGCCCATATCGGGCTGACCCCGCAGGCCGTCAATACGCTGGGCGGATACAAGGTCGTTGGCCGCGACGCAGAGGCGGACCGTGTGATGTCCGATGCGCTGGCGGTTCAGGCTGCGGGGGCATTCTCGGTGGTGCTGGAAAAGGTGCCCGTCGGCTTGTCGGGCCGGATCACGGCGGCGCTGACCATCCCCACCATCGGCATCGGCGCAGGGGTGGATTGCGACGGGCAGGTGTTGGTGGTCGATGACATGCTGGGGCTGTTCACCGAATTCCGGCCCAAATTCGTCAAACGTTACGCCACCATTGGCCAGACGGCGGACGAGGCGATTGCCGCCTATGCCGCCGAGGTGCGCGCCCGTGCCTTTCCAAGCGATGAACATGGCTTTCCCGATGTGCTGAAGGGTTCCAAAAGTTGACACGCATCCTGCGGACGGTTGATGCGCTGCGGGAGGTGGTCCGGGGCTGGCGGGCGGATGGCGCGACTGTGGGGGTTGTTCCAACCATGGGCGCGCTGCACGATGGCCATCTAAGCCTTGTGCGCGCGGCAAAGGGCGACTGCGACCGGGTGATCGTCACGATTTTCGTCAACCCGATGCAATTCAACAACCCCGATGATCTGAAGAAATACCCCCGGACCGAAAGAGAAGATGCCGCCCTGTTGGAAACCGCCGGGGTCGAGGTGATTTTTGCTCCCTCGCCGGACGAGGTGTATCCCGACGGCTTCGCGACCACGGTGTCGATCAGCGGCGTGTCCGAACCGCTGGAAGGGGTGCTGCGCCCCGGCCACTTTGACGGTGTGGCCACGGTGGTGGCAAAACTGTTCGGGATGACAACCGCCGACCGGGCCTATTTCGGGCAAAAGGACTGGCAGCAGTTGCAAGTGGTGCGCCGCCTTGTGCGGGATTTGAACATCCCCGTCACTGTCGTCGGCTGCGATACGGTGCGCGAAGACGATGGTCTGGCGATGTCATCGCGCAACGTGCGCTTGTCGCCGCAGGCGCGCGCGCGGGCGCCAGCCATGCACGCCGCGATGGTACAGGCGGCAGCCGCCTTTCGCGCCGGTGCGTCGCAGATTGATGTCACCGACGCCGCCACGCGCGCGGTGCTTGCTGCGGGCTTTGACCGGGTTGAATACATCGACTTGCGCGATGCGGGCACATTGGACCCGCTGATTGACCGCACACGCCCCGCCCGCATGCTGGCGGCTGCGTGGCTGGACGGGGTGCGGCTGATCGACAACATCGCCGTCTGACCGCGCACTTGCATCCGGCCCCCTTCCCCGCTAGCACCATCCCGCACAATGGAGGCGCCTATGGACGGGCTCGACACGCTGAAAGCCAAGTATCTGACTGCCATCGCCGGCGCGGCGGACGAATCCGCGCTGGAAGAGGTGCGGCTTGGCGCGCTGGGCAAAAAGGGCGAGATCAGCCTGAAAATGCGCGATCTGGGCCAGATGGAGCCTACGCAACGGCAGGCCGCCGGTGCCATGCTGAACGTGCTGAAGGACGAGATTGACGCCGCCTTGCGCGCGCGAAAGGCGGGCCTTGCCGATGCGGCACTGGATGCCCGGCTGAAAATCGAATGGCTGGATGTGACTCTGCCGGGCCGCCCGCGACGTGTGGGCAGTATCCACCCTGTCAGTCAGGTGATGGAAGAACTGACGGCCATCTTTGCCGACATGGGCTTTGCGGTGGCTGAAGGCCCGCAGGTCGAAAGCGACTGGTACAATTTCGACGCGCTGAACATCCCGCCCGAACACCCGGCCCGGCAGGAACATGACACGTTCTTCATGCATCGCGCCCCCGGCGACACCCGCCCGCCGCATGTGCTGCGCACCCACACAAGCCCGGTGCAGATCCGCGCCATGACCGAACAGGGCGCACCGATCCGCGTCATCGCCCCAGGTCGCGTTTATCGCATGGACATGGACCAGACCCACACGCCGATGTTCCATCAGGTCGAAGGTCTGGCGATTGACCGCGACATCAGCATGGCCAACCTGAAATGGACGCTGGAAGAATTCTGCCGCGCTTTCTTTGAGGTGGACAAGGTCGAACTGCGGTTCCGCGCCAGCCACTTCCCCTTTACCGAACCGTCGGCCGAGGTGGACATCCGCTATTCCAACGTCGGTGGCCAGTTGCGGATCGGTGAAGGCGACAAGTGGATGGAAATCCTCGGCTCCGGCATGGTGCATCCCAAGGTGCTGGCAGCAGCGGGCGTTGACCCAGACAAATGGCAGGGCTTTGCCTTTGGCATGGGCATCGACCGGATTGCCATGCTGAAATACGGCATCCCCGATCTGCGCGCGTTCTTTGAATCCGACCTGCGCTGGCTGCGCCACTATGGCTTTTCCGCGCTGGACGTGCCCGATCTGCCCGGCGGACTAAGCCGGTAACGCGCCTTCGGCCGTCACACCAACAGCAGCACCAGCGCCGTCAGCGCCATGATCAGGCAAAGTTGCACCTGTGACAGGCGGGGGGCGGGGCGGGGGATATCAAGCATCGTGTCCATGCCGCCATTTACCCGGTCGGGTGCTGCGAAAATGTGGCCAATCACCGCCGAAGCCGGCAACAACCTGTTTCCGAAATCGAAACCCACCACCCCGCTTTCCCTTTCCGCGCCTTTGCGCTAAGCCCGCATCACGTTTTCCACAAGGGACCTGCCATGAAATTCACCCTGTCCTGGTTGAAGGATCACCTTGATACCAAGGCGTCCGTCGATGACATCCTCTATGCCCTGACCGATCTGGGGCTTGAGGTGGAAGAGGTTGAAAACCCCGAGAAAACCCTTGGTGCCTTTCGCATCTGCCGGGTGATCGAGGCGGTCCAGCATCCCAACGCCGACCGTCTGCGCCAGTGCCGCGTTGCCACCTGGCCCGATGGCCCCGATGGCCCGATGCAAGAGGTGCAGGTTGTCTGCGGCGCTCCCAATGCTCGCACCGGTCTGGTTGGCGTTTTTGCCCCCGTTGGCACGCATGTGCCGGGCACCGGGGTCGATCTGAAACCCGGCGTGATCCGCGGTGTCGAATCGAACGGGATGCTGTGTTCGGAGCGCGAACTGATGCTGTCCGACAATCACGACGGCATCATCGATCTGCCCGAAGACGCGCCGATGGGTGTGCGGTTCATCGACTATCGGGGTCTGAACGACCCGATGATCCATGTGAAGGTCACACCCAACCGGCCCGATGCGCTGGGCGTGCGTGGCATCGCGCGCGATCTGGCCGCACGCGGTTTGGGCACGCTGAAACCGCTGGATATCCAGCCGGTAGCAGGGGCGTTTCCTTGCCCGATCCAAGTGCAAATCGACCCAAGCCTTCGGCAAAAGGGTTGCCCGCTGTTCGCGGGTCGCGTGATCCGTGGCGTGACGAATGGCCCTTCGCCCGCCTGGCTGGCAGACCGGCTCAAGGCGATCGGTCTGCGCCCGATTTCGGCGCTGGTGGACATCACCAACTATTTCACCTTTGGCCTGAACCGCCCCTTGCACGTCTTTGACGCCGACAAGGTCAAGGGTGCTTTGCGCATCCATCCGGCGACGGACGGGCAGGAACTGCTGGCGCTGGACGGCAAGACCTACACCCTGCGCGCTGGCCAGATGATCATTTCCGACGATCAGGGGCCGGAATCCCTTGCCGGCATCATGGGTGGCGAGGCGTCGGGCTGCACCGCCGACACCGTCAACGTCTTCCTTGAATCCGCTTATTGGGACCCGATCACCATCGCGGCCACCGGTCGCGCGCTGAAGATCAACTCCGACGCGCGTTATCGGTTTGAACGCGGTGTCGATCCGGCCTTCACCTTGCCGGGGCTGGAACTGGCCACGCAGATGGTGCTGGACCTGTGCGGTGGGCAGGCATCTGACATCGCGGTGGACGGGGCAACCCCCGACACCGCGCGCGCCTACCGCCTGAACCCGGCCCGCGTCATCAGCCTTGTCGGGATGGACATCCCCGAGGCAGAGCAACGCAAGACGCTTGTCGCGCTAGGCTTTGCGCTGGATGGCGACATGGCCACACCACCCAGCTGGCGCCCCGATGTTCTGGGAGATGCTGATCTGGTCGAAGAAGTGGCCCGCGTTGCGTCCTTGACCAAACTTGTGGGCAAACCTTTGCGCCGCACCGATGCGGGCGTGCCGCGCCCGATCCTGACGCCGCTGCAAACCCGCGAAAAAGCGGCCCGTCGCACCCTTGCTGCCATCGGCTACAACGAATGTGTCACCTACAGTTTCATCGATGCCGAAGCCGCATCCTTGTTCGGCGGTGGCACCGATGCGGTGCGAGTTGATAACCCGATCTCGTCGGAAATGACGCACCTGCGCCCCGATCTGTTGCCCGGCCTGCTGCGTGCCGCAGCCCGCAATCAGGCACGCGGTTTTGCTGATCTGTCCCTGGCCGAGGTTGGCCCCGTCTTTCACGGGGGCGAGCCCGGCGAACAGCACGTGCAAGCGACCGGCCTGATGGTGGGCTATGCCGCCCCGCGTGATCCGCACGGCCCGCGCCGCGCTTTTGACCTGTTCGACGCCAAGGCGGATGCCGAGGCTGTGCTTGCCGCCCTTGGCGCGCCCGCCAAGGTGCAGATCACCCGCAAGGTTGGGCCATGGTGGCACCCGGGACGATCCGGCGCGATCGGCCTTGGCCCCAATACGCTGGCCGCCTTTGGCGAGGTGCACCCAAAGGTGCTGGCCGCGATGGGTGTCAAAGGCCCTGCCGTCGCCTTTACCATCCTTGTCGCCAATGTGCCGCTGCCCAAGGTGAAAACCCCCACCAAACCCGCGCTGACCATCAGCGACCTGCAAGCAGTGGAACGTGACTTTGCCTTTGTCGTCGACAAAGGGGTCGAGGTGCTGACAGCCGTCAACGCCGCCACTGGTGCGGACAAGACCCTGATCGAAAGCGTCAGGGTGTTCGACCAGTTCATTGGCGAAAAGGCGGAATCGCAGATGGGCGTGGGCAAGAAATCCATCGCCCTGACCGTGCGGCTGCAACCCACGACCGCCACCCTGACAGAAGCCGAGATCGAGGCCGTTTCCGCCAAGATCGTCGAGAAGGTCAGCAAAGCCACTGGCGGCACGCTGCGCGGCTGAATGCCAAAACCGCGAGGGGCGCTTCCTCCCCTTGCGGCTTTTCTTCGAAAAAGTACTCAATCTGACCGCAACGCAGGGCGCTTGCCGTGAACATGGGACGCGCCCAAAATCCTTTCTACTAGGATTTTGCCCTTACTTTCGCCCGAACAGCCGCCCGAACCAGCCTGACGCCTTGTCGCGGGCGCGGTCGGCACGGGCATCGACGGCATCCCATGTCTCTTCCGCCTCGACCAGTGCGGGGTCGATCATGCGTTCGCGGAATTGCATCCACATCTTGCGCGCCATCAGGATGACGATGGCAAAGAACGTCAGAAGCACGATATTGACCCATGGGATGATCGTGACATCCGGCCCGTCAACCCGGTTCACCGCGACCGCGTTCGGAAAGATCGTAAACAACTGGTTGCGCCAGCCGTAATGAGTGATCGACACCCAAACGGGTGCTGCGCCTGTGGAAATCAGCTCTTTCGCCTCGGTCTGGGTGGAAAAGCTGTCCATCTTGAAATAGGGCGGCCAGCCCCAACCGGTGTCTTCGTTGCGATACTCGATGGTTTTGCCATTGGACTGGATCGCGTTGATGAAGAACACATCGCGGCTGGTGCCCGCCGTCGTGCCGACGTCGGGCGAGGCCCAGAAGATGCTGTTTTCGCCAAAGTCGATGCGCCGGTTCTCCGTCCCGACGATGCGGACGATGTCATGCTGAGGCAAGGTGTAGTGCAGAAAGGCGAACACCGGCAGCGCCATCAAGACGATGAAAATCCACTTCAGGATACGCATCACAACCTCATTCGAAGTTCAGGATATAGATCAGTGCCAAGACAACGCCTGTCGGCACCACATAGACCAGCCAGATCAGCTTTTTTCTCAGGCCCTTGTCATAAGCGGCCATTCCAGCCTCGATATAGGCATCACGGTCGCCCCCGACATCCCCTTCGTCAAAGCGTTTCTCCAGCTTTTCCCGCCGGACCGACCGGGAATAGACCGAGATCAGCCAATAGGCCGCCGTCATCAGGACAAAGCCTACCACCAACAGGCGCAGCACTGCAAAAATCATCGTACCCCCCGTCCGACAGCGCCCCACGGGCCAACCACATCGCGCGCGGGCTTTGGCTCGGGCCGGGCGCGATCATCCATGCCAGGTTCCGGCCCAAACAGTTGCGCCCGTGCCCCCTGCTTGTCCACCGTGTATTCGCGTTCCAGAAAGTCCGCCACATACTGCCGTTTGCGGTCTGACCACGTCGCATAGGACGTATAGAACAACGCCTTGTGGGTGATGAACATCTGCCGCACATCCAGCGGCGACAATTCGGCCAGCAGCATGTTGACCAGATCCCGGTCCTTGGTCGCCCGCGCCCGCAGCGTGTAGAAATAGGACGGATGTTCCGACGTGATCCGCGGCCAGTCACCCCCGCCTTCGACCCAGCGCAGCAGGGCCGCCAGCCCCAGAAACTCTGCCGGCAGCGCCGATCCAAGGCGGTTGGCAATCTTGCGCAATTCCGTGCGCCGCGCGTCGCCCAGATTCAGCCCCAGTGTGTCGGCGGCATCGACCAGGATGAAATCCATCTTCTGCCGGATCACCGCCGCGCCATCCATCCCGCGCGCCTGCACGATGGGTTCCACCAACTGGTTCTTGTCCAGCCAATCGGCTATCTGGTTGCGCATCGACAGGTCCATCACCGGCGACAGCGGCACACGGCCCAAAGTTTCGCGCGGCTGGGTCGAAATGACGCCCGCAATGCGTGCATCGCGAAAGACATAGACGCCGCCAAAATGGCTGGTCCAATAGTTCGGCTGTTCGAACGTCATCACCGGCAGGGTGACGGGCACGCGGGTAATGTCGCCCGTCACCTTTGCCAGTTCGATCATCTGCGAAATCAGCACATCATCGCGCCAGCCGTCCGGTTCGGTGCGAAAGCGGTCGATCAGGCGGGCCAGTTTGCCCGCCTCGGCCACATGACCGCCGATGGTGTCCGCCTCGACCGTGATCTGGCGAATATCGAACAGGTGCGCCGGGGTGGACACATCATAGACCGAATTCTGCAGCGCCCCTGCCACCGCGTCGCGGGCGGTCAGGGCGAACAATTGCGCCTCGTTCGCGTCGATGAACTGCCGCAGGATCGCCCGAGAGGTTGAAAACCGCGCGTTCAGCAGCGGTGCCGTCTTTTGCGCCGTGGTCAGCAGGATGAACTGCCGGTTTGCGCCGTTGGGGTTCAGATAGAGATCGTCGCCAAGCTCTGCCCCGATTTCCGGCGAATAGCCCGAGATATCAATGTGAAAATCGGGCAACGCCGTCTGCTTGCCCGTCAGCGCCTGCAACGCGCGGTTATACCGCTCCACCAGCGCGGGCGAAGAGACTTCGACCAGATTGCCGAACATCAGGCCCTTGGCGATCAGGCGCTTCATGGTGCGCGCCCGATGGGTGTCTTGCCAGCGGGCGGCAATGCAACTGACGTCACCCCGTCATGCCCGACCTCCCCGTGCGGAGGGCCTGCCCCTTGTGGGGAGGGGGTGGGGGGCGGTAGGACTGCACCCGCCGAATTTGCACGCAGATGTTCTGGCATGGAAACCCTCACCCCTTACCCTCCAGATACCGCCGTTTTGCCTGTTCCATCCGGGCCATGTCGCGCACCATGCCGTCAATCGCCACCTCGTCCGACTTGTCGGCATAGCGGAATTCGCTGTCGGCATAGCGGTTGATCTCCTGCACCACCATGTCGACCGTGATTGGCGTCATCAGGCTGCGGATCATCGCCATCTTGTCGTCATAGGGTTTGGCAAGGAACAGGTCGGGCTGGTCCATCCACTCATCCGGCAGTTCGAAATCCATCGCGCGGACCTTGACCGCGTCGGTGATGTTCTTGATCGCGCGGCCGGTAAAGCGCTCGTCCGCCGTCT
Source organism: Pseudomonadota bacterium (assembly GCA_040385245.1). Classification (GTDB taxonomy): domain Bacteria; phylum Pseudomonadota; class Alphaproteobacteria; order Rhodobacterales; family Rhodobacteraceae; genus JAZKHT01. The sequence goes on from JAZKHT010000007.1 coordinate 654,986, forward strand.
GGATCGCCTTGAGATAGGTTCCCAGCTTGGCAATCGTATCCAGCGCGCCCACGTCGCGCGCAACCTGATCCCAGACGCGCAACAGGCCGTCTTCGTGAGGCTTTCCGTGCGTCTGAAAGCTGGCGGCCACGGCGCGGCGCAATTCCTGAGCGGCGTAAAGCTGGTGGTCCCCCAAGGGGATGGTGTGGTTCTTGCCCAACAGCAGCGCCAGAATGTCGATGTAATCGTCGCGCGATTGCGGACCATCGACCAGAAACCGTGCGCCCGCCCGCTGGCGCAGGGCGTCATCGACGTTTTCGGGAAAGTTCGAGAACATGCCAAAGGTGCAGTTGCCGCGCACCACGGTATTCGCCCCGGCAAACGCCTCCATGAACACAGCCGTCACCTCTTGCTGCCCGGCAGATGACTGACGGTCGCCGCGTTTGCCGGCGATCTGGTCGATGTCGTCGATGGTGCCAAAGGCGATCACGCCGGGGTCGGTGATGTTGGTGATGAATGCCTTGGCGTTCTGGCCTGATTTGCCCTGATAGCTGTCGATCTGGTCGATGCTGAAGTTCTGATAGCGGAACGGGTAGCCCGCCGCCGTGCAATAGTCGTTCAGCAGGCCCGCCATCATTTGGATCAGCGTGGTCTTGCCGGTGCCGGGTTTGCCATCCCCCATGAACGTGAACAGGAACCCGCCCAGTTCGGCAAAGGGGTTCAGCTTGCGGTCGAAATCATAGGCCATCAGCATCTTGGCCAATCGCATCGCCTGATATTTGGCGATGTGGTTGCCGATCACCTCGGTCGGTTTCTTGAAGGCCATCGTCAGCACGCTGCCCTTGGCGGTGCGGGCGGGTTTGAAACCGGCGATGGTAAAGCCATCCGCATCCACCCGCCAACTGCCCGTGGTAAATCCATCCATCCGGGGGGCGGTTTCGGCACGCAGGGCGACCTTTTCCATCAACGCCTCGGCAAAGGCGGACACGATGGCGATCATGCGGGGTTCGTCACTGGCATGGGTGGCGATGTCCTGATCCAGTTCCCACAGCGCGCCTTGCAGCGCCAGTGGGGCGTTGTCGGTCAACACCTCGTCCACGGTGCCCACCTCGACCGTGGTGGGGCCTTGGTGGGGGGCCAGCAGAAAGGCTGTGGCATTGGCAAAGACATGCAGGACGATCAACGCCTCGGCCGCCAGAAGATCGGTGAATTCGCCGCGCTTCACATCCGGCAGGCGGCCTTCGAGGTTGCCCTTTTTCAATTCGGCCAGACTGGATTGGGCTGCAAAGCTGTCGCCCATTGCCAGCGCGATGGCCAAAGCCCGCCGCAGCGCGTGCAGGGCTGACGCCTGAAGGGGCGATACAAGGCCATCGCCCAGCCCTTCGATCCGATCCAGCAGACGCACGCCGCCGGGGCGGGCCGTGGGGCGGGTCACAAGGCCCGGCGTGGTGGACCGGAACCGGGGCCGCGTGCCGATGCCTGGGGATCGTTCGGGGCCGGCGCTGTCCACCGCCTTGCCCAGACGGGGCGCATGGTCGAACCCGGTCAGCAGGGCAAGCGCCGCATCGTATTGCGCGCGGATCGCAGCTTCGGGCAGTTCCATCGTGTCGCGGGTGGCGGTCATCGTCCCCTCCGGTCAGCGTTGTGGCAGGATGCGGCCATTCGCACCCACGACGAATTTCCGCACATCGCGGAAACCGGGTGGGTTCAGTTCGGCCAGCGCCTGATAGGGGCGTTCGGGCAGGATCACCATGCGGTCGGTGCGGGTGGCCCCGGTTTCGGCCCCCTTTCCGGCAAAGGGATCCAGCGTGTAGATCTGGCGTTCGACGGTGGAAAACCAGCCATCCTTGACCTCTTCCACACGCTCGGCCACCAGATCCTCGATCGTCCAGACCAGCGCCCAATCCATGCCTGCGGGCGCGCGGGCGGTGGACAGGACATCGGAAATCGGCCCCGATTGCAGGGTGAAACTGTGCGAATACATCGGTCCAAGGTGGATGCGCCGCAGCCGTTTGGGGTGCAGATCGGGGAAATCGGTGTCAAAGCCCTTGGCGATGGTCAACAGTTTCAGACCATCCAGACTTTGCGCCATCAGATGCGCCTGCGCCTGTGGCCAGCGACGATCATCGTTGGGCAGGGGTTTGCGGCCTGAATCGTGCAGGTTCAGCAGATAGACAACGGGCAGGTTGGTCTGGGTGTCATAGACGGCCCAATGCACCAGATAATGCCGACGGTCGGCGATATCTTCGATCCACTGCACATCCGGGTCATTGCGCGACAGGAAAAGGCCACCCAATGCCAGCTCCTCGTAATACAATCGTTGCGACAGGGCGAATTGCAGCTTTGTCGGCACGGCCAGATCGCCGACGATCTGGCGCACCATGCGGTCTTTCAATTCCGCCTCTGACGCCATCCCGGCCAGATGTTTGGTCGCCTGTGCGGCATCGACGGCCATGACCATCAACTCCTGCGCCAGCGGAAACCCGCTTTCGTGCCGGTCGAATGTCAGCCGACCCGTGCCGACATCGCGGCCCGTCATCAGGTATTTCCACGACAGTGCCCGGAACGTCTGTGCAAGGGCGGTGACATACCGCCCCAGAACGCGGGTTTCGGTGCGGGTCAGGCGACCCTCGCCCTCCAATTCAGCCGCGACGCGGGAGAGGTGCGTGCTGATCTGGTCGAATTTGGCAAAGTAGCGCCGCGCGACAAGCGTGTCGTAGAGTTCGGCGTGGTCGTCGGTCAGCGCGGCCCTGGCTTCGGTCACTTAGTCCCCATACGCATTCTTGTCGTGCTTTTCGACAATCGCGGCAAAGCGGCGGGCAAAGCGTTCGTCGGCCTTGGCCTTGGCTTCCAGCACCTGACGCGCAAAGACCATGTGATCTTCGTGGCTCTCCAGCATCTGGGCCATGCGGTCGTTGGTGGCAACGCCGATGGCGGCCATGGCGGCCTGCGCCTCTTGATCCGTTTTCACGCCGATTTCGTTGATGCGGTGGGCCACGTCCTGCTGCTGGGCTGTTTTCAGGCTGCTGGTCAGGGCGTCATACAGCACCACCCGCTGTTTGGTGTCTGTTTGCAGCTTGTTGATCAGCACCAATTGCGTCGCAGCCTGATTTTGCAGGCTGTCGACCCAGGTTTTGCCCTTTTCGATATAGCGTTCCAGCGTTTGCGATTTGGCCAGCAACACCTGTTCATCCTGCACCAGCGCATTGTGGCGGGTGTTCAGGGTGGCAAGATCGGTTTCAAGCCGGGTGCGGGCGGCGGCGTCCTGTTCGACGCTGATCTTGTTTTCCAACTCGATGATCTGCGGGTCCATCGCCGCGATGTCAGCCCGCGTGGATTCAAGCGACGCGACAACGCCTTCGCGTTCGTCAAGCGTGGCGGTCAGGTTCGCCTCAACCCGCCCCTTTTGCACGTTCAGGCTGTCAAGCTGCCCCTGCAACAGGCGGACGATCACATCGGATTTGGCAATCAGGTCCTGCAACTTGTCGTCGATGGTGGCGGCACGCAGGCGTTCCTGCCGCATCGATTCCGACTTGGCGGACGAAAAGAAGCCGACAAGGCTTTCCATGCCGGTCTTGGACCGCATTTCCTGAAACTCGGCGCTGAAGCCTGCGGTGACATCGTCCAGACCCATGATCAGTTCGGCGATATTGGCGTTCATCAGGTCGGCCTGCTTTTGCACGTCCTGCAAAGTGGCGTTCTCGATGTCGATGGCGGATTCGCCCTGATCCAGCCTGCCGCGCGCGGCTTCGATGCGGGTCGTGATCTCGGCCATCTTGGCCTGAGCGGCGGCCACTTGTTCCTGGCTTTCCCGGATTTGTGCGTCAAAATCGGCCATGGTGCCCTCTGGATGAAATGTCACGTCTTCACATGGGGAAGTTGTGCCAAATTACATCCCCGCGGTCACGGAAAAACCTTTGCCCCCGGCGCGGGGCAGCGGCACAGTGCGACAGATGGATGACGCGGCCCTTCTTCTTGCGATTGACACCCGTCGGGCCGACCTGATCGGTCTGGCGCAGGATCTGATCCGTATCCCGACGCTGAACCCGCCGGGGCGCAAGTATCGGCAGGTCTGCGATTATCTGGCGGCGCGGCTGATGGCGCAGGGGTTTGCGGTGGAAATGATCCGCGCGGTGGGCGCGCCGGGCGACAGTGACGCCTTTCCCCGCTGGAACATGCTAGCGCGGATCGAAGGCGCGGCACCGGGGGATTGCGTGCATTTCAACAGTCACCATGACGTGGTTGAGGTGGGCCACGGCTGGACGCGCGATCCTTTTGCGGCCGAGGTGGACGGCGACCGCATCTATGGCCGCGGGGCCTGCGACATGAAGGGCGGACTTGCCGCCAGCATCATCGCGGTCGAGGGGTTCATTGCCTCCCATCCCGGTTTTCGCGGAGCGATTGAAATCAGCGCCACGGCGGATGAGGAATCGGGGGGGTACGGCGGTGTCGCCTATCTGGCCGAACGGGGCTACTTCGCACCCGACAAGGTGCAGCACGTCATCATCCCCGAACCCTTGCACAAGGACCGCATCTGCCTTGGCCATCGCGGCGTCTGGTGGGCCGAGGTGGAAACCCACGGCCGCATCGCGCACGGGTCGATGCCGTTTCTGGGCGATAGCGCTATTCGCCACATGGGGGCCGTGCTGGAAGAGATCGAGCACCGGCTGTATCCGCTGCTGGCGACCAAGCACACGGCCATGCCCGTTGTGCCCGAAGGGGCGCGGCAATCGACGCTGAACATCAATTCCATCCACGGCGGAGCGGCGGAACCCGAACCGGGCGACACCAGCCTGCCCGCGCCCTGCGTGGCCGACCGCTGCCGCATCGTCTTGGACCGCCGTTTCCTGATCGAAGAGGATATCGCCGCGGTAAAGGCCGAAATCACCGATGTGATGGAACGGGTGCGCGCGCGCAGGCCGGGCTTCAGTTACGACATCCGCGATCTGTTCGAGGTACAGCCAGTGATGACCGACAAGGGCGCGCCCATCGTGCGGTCGACGGCAGCAGCGATTGAACGGGTGCTGTCGCGCGCGGCGGATTATGTCGTCAGCCCCGGCACCTATGACCAAAAGCATATCGACCGGATTGGCCGGTTGAAGAACTGCATCGCCTGTGGGCCGGGCCTTCTGCATCTGGCGCATCAGCCTGACGAATGGGTAGGGATTCAGGACATGACCGACAGCGCCAAGGTGATGGCGCTTGTGTTGCAGGATTTGCTGGTCTGACGGGCGTTCAGAATGAGAAGGGCCCCGCGCAGGAATTCTGCGCGGGGCCCTTTAAGCAATGGCGGGCTGATCAGGCTGCGGCTGCTGCGCGGGCCTGCTCTGCGATGGCGTTGAACGCCTCGGGCTCATGCACGGCCAGATCGGCCAGAACCTTGCGGTCCACTTCGATCCCGGCAAGCGCCAGACCGTTGATGAAGCGCGAATAGGTGAAGGCCGGGTCGAACATGCGAACGGCGGCGTTGATCCGCTGGATCCACAGCGCGCGGAAGTTGCGCTTGCGGGTCTTGCGGTCGCGGGTCGCGTATTGGTTGGCCTTGTCGACGGCCTGCGTGGCCGTGCGGAAGTTGGTGCTGCGCGCGGCATAGTAGCCCTTTGCAGCCTTGATCACCTTGCGGTGACGGGCGTGGGTGACCACACCGGATTTGACGCGGGACATCTGGTGCTCTCCTTACCGGTCGTAGGGCATGTATTTCTTGACGATCTTCGTATCCGAAGCCGAAAGGAGCATGGTCCCCGAGGCGTCGCGAATGAATTTCGTCGTGCGTTTGATCATGCCGTGGCGCTTGCCGGCAACGCCGGCTTTTGCCCGACCGGAGGCCGTGAAGCTGAAACGCTTCTTCGCCGCCGACTTGGTCTTCATCTTGGGCATTTCCATCTCCGTGGTTGCAGGCGCGACTCGGCATGCCACATTGGCCGGACGCGCGGGTATCACAAGCCGTGCCGTATAGGGGGCAGCGGGCGGGCGTGCAAGGGGGAAAGCGGTCAGTTCAGATAGCGCGCGAACACCCGGATGAAGACATCGGGGATTTCGGCAAAGGCGTAGCCGGTCGGGCGTTGGCTGATTGCCAGAACGAACAGGATCACCCCGCCAACCGCCAACACGGTGCCCACCCGGGGAACGTGCCCTTCGGTGTAGGCATTCAGCAGCGACGGAATGGAAAGCACGCAGAACACAAGGCCAAGGACAAGCACCAGATCGGTATCCATCACTGCCCCCGTGCGCTGCGCCCGTTCCTGTTTTTTACTCTGTTTCGGCGCGGGAAATCAATCTTTCGTCGCAGGGTGCCACGCGCAGGATGTTCGTGGTGCCCGGAACGTTGAAGGGCACACCTGCGGTGACCAGAATCTGATCAGTTTCAGTGGCAAACCCTTCGGTCCGTGCGGCGCGGGCAGCGCTGATCACGGCCCCCTTGAAACGTTCCTGCGGTTCGGTGATCACGCAATGCGCGCCCCATGTCAGGCACATACGGCGGGCGGTTTCGATCAAGGGCGTCAGCGCGATGATCGGCACGCGCGGGCGTTCCCGTGCGACCAGACTGACGGTGGTGCCCGACTGGCTGAAACAGCAGATCGCCTTGATGTCCGTGGTTTCGGCGATTTCCCGCGCGGCTGCCACGATGCCGTCAGCGACGGTCTGGCGTTTGGCGCTGCGGCTGGCCTCGATCACCTGACGGAAGGTCGGGTCGCTTTCAACCGAGATGGCCACGTTGTGCATCGTGGTCACGGCCTCGATCGGGTATTTGCCGGCGGCGGATTCGGCCGACAGCATGACCGCATCCGCGCCCTCGTATATGGCGGTGGCGACGTCCGACACCTCGGCCCGGGTGGGGACGGGGCTTTCGATCATCGATTCCAGCATCTGCGTGGCGACGATCACCGGCTTGGCCGCGGCGCGCGCGCCCCGGATCAGGCGTTTCTGGATCGGCGGCACGGCATGGACGGGCAGTTCGACGCCCAGATCGCCACGCGCGACCATGATGCCATCGGACACGGCAAGAATCGCGTCATAAGCCTTTACCGCAGCAGGTTTTTCAATCTTGGACAGGATGGCCGCACGGCCACGGGCCATATCGCGCGCCTCGATCACGTCTTCCGGGCGCTGCACAAACGACAGGGCCAGCCAGTCAACCCCCAGTTCGCAGGCGAATTCCAGATCCTTGCGGTCCTTGGCCGACAGGGCGGCCACAGGCAGCACCACGTCAGGCACGTTCACGCCCTTACGGTTGGAAATCGTGCCACCGATGGTGACGGTGCAATTGGCGAAATCCTTGCCGCAGGTGTCGACCAGCAGGCGGATCTTGCCGTCGTTCACCAGCAGGGACGAACCGGGTTCAAGGGCGGCAAAAATCTCAGGGTGCGGCAGGTTCACGCGGTGGATATCGCCGGGCGTGGCGTCAAGGTCCATGCGGAAAGGCGCGCCTTCCACCAGATCCTCGGCCCCGTTGGCAAAGGTGCCCACACGCAGTTTTGGCCCCTGAAGGTCGGCCAGAATGCAGATCGGGCGACCTGTGTCAGCCTCGATCTGGCGGATGATGACGTGACGCGCGCGGATGTCGTCGTGCGTTCCGTGTGACATGTTCAGGCGGAACACGTCTGCGCCCGCCTCGAACAAGGCGCGGATGGTCTGGTAATCGCTGGAGGCCGGGCCCAAAGTGGCCACGATCTTTACGTTCCGAAGGCGTCTCATCTGCCTCGTTCCTTTCAAAGTTCGCGTTTTTCGGTGGGCCGCGGGTCTTATGGCCCAATCCGTCACGCGGGGCAACTGGCGCTTTCTTGTTGGTCAGAATAAATGAAGAAGTCGTGACAACGGGGCAGGGAACGCGCTTGGACGCCTATGAAATCATCGGAAATGACCGACCGGGACGCTGGTTGATCACCTGCGACCACGCCTCCAACCGGGTGCCTGACTGGATCGGCGGCGGCAGTCTTGGCATCGATGCGGCGGATATGCAGCGTCACATTGCCTGGGACGTGGGGGCGGCAGGTGTGACGCGCGCGTTGGCGCAGGCGCTGGACAGCCCCGCGATCCTGTCGGATTTCAGCCGTCTGGTGATCGACCCGAACCGGGGCGAGGATGATCCGACGCTGGTGATGAAACTGTATGACGGCACGATCATTCCCGCCAACCGCCACGCGGATGCCGTCGAGGTGACGCGGCGGCTGGATGCGTTGCACCGCCCCTATCACGGCGCCTATGCCCGGCTTGCCGCGCGCAGGCCGGATACGGTGATCGTGGCCATCCATTCGTTCACCCCCTGTCTGCGGGGCCGCGCGCCGCGACCGTGGCAGATCGGGGTGCTGTATTCGCATCTGGACGAACGCCTGTCGCGCCGCCTGATCGACAGGCTGATGCAGGAACCCGATCTGTGCGTGGGCGACAACGAACCCTATTCCGGCCACCTGCCCGGCGATGCCATTGACCGCCACGCCCTGATGCCGGGCCGGTTGAACACCTTGATCGAGGTGCGCAACGATCTGATCACGACGCCTGCGCAGCAGCAGGCATGGGCGCAACGACTGGCCCCGATTCTGACGCAGGTGCTGGAAGGGTTCGCCTGACGGCGCGACCATTGGCAGGGGTGACAGGGTCGGCGGTTCGTTGCAGGCTGGGGTTGACCGACACAGGAGGCGACGATGACCGATCTTGATCCCGCAACGGTGCAGGCGTTGGAGGCTGCGGCCTTTCGCCGTCTGCGCGACCATCTGCAAAGCCGCCCGGATGTGCAGAACATCGACATGATGAACCTGGCCGGGTTCTGCCGGAACTGCCTTGGCCGCTGGATGTACGAGGCGGCGGTGGAACAGGGCGTGCCCCTGGGCAAGGAAGAGGCACGCACCCTGTTCTACGGGATGCCCTATGACGACTGGAAGGCGCTGCATCAGACGTCGGCCAGCGAATCACAAAAAGCGACCTTTACCGAGGCCATCAAGGCGCACCAATAACCGATAAATTTCTGCAAATTGCAGGGTATTGTTGTGTAGAACGGGCCAATCAGCCCGGCCTTTCGCCAATAAGTTGACCCTGATCCGGTTCTGCCGACTGATGAGGTTTGGAACGGTAATCAGGGTGCTGTGATGGAAATACTGCTGGCCGTGATCAGCATGATGCTGACTGTCGCGGGGGGCTTTGCCCTTGACGCAGCGTCGAACGATGATGACGACGAAGACGACTCCACAGACGTGTGAAAAGCGCAGCCGCTAAATGGCGGCTTTGCGCATTTCGTCCAGATAAATCTCGCGCAGGCGGGCGGTCACGGGGCCAGGCTTGCCGTCGCGCAGGGGGGTTCCGTCAATCTCGACCACCGGCATCACGAAGGCAGAGGCCGAGGTAAAGAATGCTTCGTCCGCATTCTGCGCCTCGGTGATCGTGAAGGGGCGTTCTTCCACTTCCATCTGCGCCTCGGCCGCAAAGCGCAGAACGGCGGCGCGGGTGATGCCCTGAAGGATGTCGCTGGACAGGTTGCGCGTGACGATGCGGTTGCCCTTGACGATGTAGGTGTTGTTCGAGGTGCCTTCGGTCACGAAGCCATCTTCGACCATCCAGGCATCATCGCATCCGGCCTTTTTGGCCATCATCTTGCCCATCGACGGATACAAAAGCTGCACCGTCTTGATGTCGCGGCGGCCCCAGCGGATGTCGGGGATCGAAATGACCCGCATCCCGGTTTTCGCGGCGGGACTGTCGGCCAGACCGGGCTTGTCTTGGGTGAACATCACAAGGGTCGATGGTGTCGTGGCCGGGTCGGGAAAGGCAAAGTCACGGTCGCCGGGCGATCCGCGTGTGATCTGCAGATAGACCATCCCGTCAACAATGGTGTTGCGGGCCACCAGTTCGCGGTGAATCGCCAACAACTCGTCGATCGTCACGGGGCTGGCCATGTCCAGTTCGCGCAGCGACCGTTCCAGCCGGACCGCGTGGCCCGCAAAATCGATCAGCTTGCCGCCCAGCACGGATGTCACCTCGTACACGCCATCGGCCATCAGAAAGCCGCGGTCGAAGATAGAGATCTTGGCCTCTTCTTCGGGCAGGTAGGTTCCGTTGACGTAGACGGTCCGGCTCATGTTCAACCCCATAGTTCGCGCGCGGGCGGGTGGACGCCGGCCTGATCAAAGCGCAGCGGGTTTTCGCGGTCTTCGGCCAGAAGCAGCGGCCCGTCAAGGTCTGTGTACGCCGCACCCTGCGCCAGCAGCGTGGCCGGGGCCATCGCAAGGCTGGAACCGACCATGCAGCCGACCATCAGGCCATAGCCCAAGGCCTGCGCCTCGGTCTTTAACGCCAGCGCCTCGGTCAGGCCGCCTGTCTTGTCCAGCTTGATGTTCACCACGTCATACTTGCCCTTAAGTCCCGGCAACGAGTGGCGGTCGTGGCAGGATTCGTCGGCGCAGACGGGCAAGGGGCGGGCGATTTCGGCCAGCATGTCATCGCCCCCGGCGGGCAGGGGTTGTTCGACCAAGGCCACACCCATCTGCACAAGGTGGGGGGCAAGGTCGGCATAAACATCCGCCGTCCAGCCTTCGTTCGCATCAATGATGATGGTGGTGCGGGGGGCGCCCTGCCGCACCGCCTGCAAGCGGGGCATGTCATCGGGCGTGCCAAGTTTGATCTTCAGGATCGGGCGGTGGGCATTTTGTGCCGCCGCAGCGCGCATGTTTTCGGGCGTATCGAGCGACAGAGTGTAAGCCGTAACCATCGGCCCCGGTTCGGGCAGGTGCGCCAGTTGCCAGACGCGCTGGCCGGTCTGTTTGGCCCACAAATCCCACAGCGCGCAGTCCACCGCATTGCGCGCCGCACCCGCAGGCAGGGCGGTTTGCAGCGCATCGCGCGTGATGCCGGCGGGCAGGCTTTCGATCTGCGCCGTCACGCTGTCCAGCGTTTCGCCGTAGCGGGCATAGGGCACACATTCCCCCCAGCCGGTGACACCGCCCCGCGTGATGCGGACGGTCAGCACCCGCGCCTCGGTCCGCGACCCTCGACTGATGGTGAAGACCTGCGCAAGGCGAAAGGTGTCAGGCGTGACGGTGATCATGGCGGCCTTTCAGGTACGATCTGTCTGGGAAAGCACGCTCAGATGGCGGCCAGCGCGTCAACCAGTTTGCCCGCGCCAAAGCGGAACGGATCGGTGGCGGGCAGGCCCATGCGGGTTTCCACCTCGGCCAGATAGGCGCGGGCCTCGGCCTCGGGCATGTGTTGGGTGTTGATGGCGATGCCGGTCGCAACGCAGGCGGGATTGGCCACGCGCGCCATGGCAAGGGCTGCATCGCGCACCGCCTCAAGCGTGGGCAGGCTGTAATCAGGCAGGCCGCGCATGTGGGTGCGGGTGGGTTCGTGGCAGATCACCAGCGCGTCAGGTTGACCGCCATGGATCAGTGCAAGGGTGACGCCGGAATAGCTGACATGGAACAAGCTGCCTTGCCCTTCGATCAGGTCCCAGTGGTCGGCGCCATTGTCGGGGGTCAGGTATTCTACCGATCCCGCCATGAAATCTGCGATCACAGCATCCAGCGGCACGCCGTCGCCGGTGATCAGGATGCCGGTCTGACCCGTGGCGCGAAAGCTGGCGTTCATGCCGCGGGCGCGCATTTCCTTTTCCATGCACAGCGCGGTGTACATCTTGCCGACCGAACAGTCGGTGCCGACGGCCAACATCCGTTTGCCGGTGCGCTTTTTGCCGTTGGCGATGGGATAATCCACCTCGGGCACGCGAACGTCATGCAGTTCGCGCCCTGTGGCCTTTGCGACGGCGGCAAGGTCAGGTTCATCCCGCAGCAGGTTGTGCAGGCCAGAGGCAAGGTCGAACCCTTCTTCCAGCGCCGCGATCAGCACCTTTTTCCATGCAGGCGAAATCACCCCGCCCCGGTTGGCGACCCCGATCACCAGCGTCTTGACCCCGGCGGCCTTTGCGTCCGCAAGGGTCATGTCGGGCAGTCCAAGATCGGCCTTGCAGCCGTCCATCCGAAACTGACCAAGCGCGAAATCGGGGCGCCAATCCTTGATGCCTTGGGCAACCTTGGCGGCAAGCCCGTCCGGGGCATCGCCAAGGAACAAAAGGTAAGGGGTCTTGATCATGGCAGCCTCCGGCAATTGGTTGGTGCAAGGATGCCGCGTTATCAGTGGCAGGTCATCGGTTTCTTTGCGCCGTTTGTCGGGATTGCCGCAAGTTTTCTGCGTGATGGTCCGGAAAAGCGGCGGCTTCTTTCACCTTTGCAGCGGTGGGGTTGGAAAACGTGCCGCGCTGCCGCGACGGATTGCTGCGGATGCGAAAGTGGTATTGCGACTGGTCGCGCAACAATATAACCAATGCGTATCACTTGTCGTAATATACTTGCGGGAACATGCCATGAGCTTTCGTCTTCAACCAGCCGCCCCCGCCCGCCCGAACCGGTGCCAGTTGTTCGGGCCGGGGTCGCGCCCCGCGATCTTTGCCAAGATGGCGGCCTCGGCAGCGGATGTGATCAATCTGGATCTGGAAGATTCGGTGGCCCCGTCCGACAAGGATCAGGCGCGGGCCAATGTGATCGAGGCGGTCGGGTCGGTCGATTGGGGCACCAAGACGCTGTCGGTGCGGATCAACGGGCTGGATACGCCGTGGTGGTATCGCGACGTGGTCGATCTGCTGGAACAGGCGGGCGACCGTCTGGACATGATCATGATCCCCAAGGTCGGGTGTGCGGCGGACGTCTATGCCGTCGATGCGCTGGTGACGGCGGTCGAACGGGCCAGGGGGCGCACAAAGCCCATCGCGTTCGAAGTGATCATCGAATCCGCCGCCGGGATTTCGCATGTAGAAGAGATAGCCGCATCCAGCCCACGCTTGCAGGCGATGTCGCTCGGGGCTGCGGATTTTGCCGCCAGCATGGGGATGCAGACGACCGGCATCGGCGGTACGCAGGAAAATTACTACATGCTGCACGGGGGGGCGAAGCACTGGTCTGACCCGTGGCACTGGGCGCAGGCGGCGATCGTGGCTGCCTGCCGGACGCATGGCGTCCTGCCCGTCGATGGCCCGTTCGGCGATTTCAGCGATGATGACGGCTTTCGCGCGCAGGCATTGCGGTCGGCGACGCTGGGCATGGTCGGGAAATGGGCGATCCATCCCAAGCAGGTGACGATTGCGAACGCGGTGTTCACCCCATCCGACGCCGCCGTTGCCGAAGCCCGCGAAATTCTGGCCGCTATGGACGCGGCCAAGGCGCGGGGCGAAGGGGCCACGGTCTACAAGGGGCGGCTGGTCGACATTGCGTCCATCAAGCAGGCCGAAGTGATCGTGCGGCAGTCCGAAATGATTTCTGCCGGCTGATGCCCAAATTACGTAACGTCACAACGAAAAGTTGACACGATGCCCGGTGAACGGGCACAATATTTCGACCGGCAGCCAGAATCAGGGCAGGCCGAAAAATATACCCGCGCTGCGCACCGGGAAGAGGAGGCCCCGCGCAGCACCCTCGGGAGGACACAGGCCCCGGACGCAAGTCCGGGGCACTGTTGTTTTTGGCACCGACCCTTGGGGTGGGGATGCGGTTCTTCTCTGAAGACCGCGCCAAAGATCGCTTCCATTTCACAGGCTTTTGCGCTGCGTCCGGGCGAAGAAGCGAACACTCCGCGAAGGCCAAGTTGCAAAATCGTCGGGGTGCGGGCATATAGCCTGCACCACCAGCGGAGTGCGCCATGATCTATCTGGAATTCGAAAAGCCCCTTGCCGAGATCGAGGGCAAGGCGGAAGAGCTTCGTGCCCTTGCGCGGGGGAATTCGGGGATGGATGTCGGCAAGGAAGCCGAACAACTGGACAAGAAGGCCGAAGGGCTGCTGAAAGACCTGTATCGCGCGCTGACGCCCTGGCAGAAATGTCAGGTCGCCCGTCACCCCGACCGGCCCCATTGCAAGGAATACATCGACACCCTGTTCACCGAATATACGCCGCTGGCGGGCGACCGAAACTTTGCGGACGATCATGCCGTGATGGGCGGCATCGCGCGGTTCAATGACCAGCCGGTGATGGTGATCGGCCACGAAAAGGGCAATGACACCAAGTCGCGGATCGAACGGAATTTCGGCATGGCCCGCCCCGAAGGCTATCGCAAGGCGATCCGGCTGATGGACATGGCCGACCGGTTCCGCCTGCCCGTGGTGACGCTGGTCGATACGCCCGGTGCCTATCCGGGCAAGGGCGCCGAAGAGCGCGGTCAGGCCGAGGCGATAGCCCGGTCCACCCAGAAATGTCTTGAAATCGGCGTGCCGCTGATTTCGATCATCATCGGCGAAGGCGGGTCCGGCGGGGCGGTTGCTTTTGCGACGGCGAACCGCGTGGCGATGTTGGAACATTCGGTCTATTCGGTCATTTCACCCGAAGGATGTGCCTCCATCCTGTGGAAGGACGCCGAGAAGATGCGCGAGGCCGCCGAGGCGTTGCGTCTGACGGCGCAGGATCTGCAAAAGCTTGGCGTGATCGACCGGATCGTCAAGGAACCGCTGGGCGGCGCACAACGCGCCCGCAAGGACGCGATCGACGCGGTCGGCAAGGCGTTGGAAACGATGCTGAAGGAACTGTCCGGCAAAAAGCCCGAGGCGCTGATCCGGGATCGGCGGCAGAAGTTCCTTGATATGGGGTCAAAGGGTCTGGCGGCCTGACATGAACCCTTGGTTGATCGTTGTCGTCGCGGGCCTGCTGGAAACCGGCTGGGCGCTGGGCCTGAAATACTCGGACGGGTTCTCCAAGCCGGTTCCGTCGGCGCTGACGATCATAGGTGCGTTGGCCAGTTTCTATCTGCTAAGCCTTGCGATGAAGGATCTGCCTGTTGGCACTGCCTATGCCGTCTGGGTTGGCATAGGCGCGGTTGGCACCGCCGTGGCGGCGGTGTTCCTGTTCGGAGAGCCGGTGAATGTCACCCGCGTGGCGGGCATCCTGCTGATCCTGGCGGGGATCGTGGCATTGAAGTTCGCCTAAACCCAATCCGGCCAGATCGCGGTGGCGGGCAGCGCGTCGAATGCACCGCTTTTGATTTCGGCAAAGCTGTCGGCAGGTGTGGGCAGGTCCGCCGACGCATCACCCGACCACAACGCTGCGCGGTTCAGCGCCTTTGGGCATTGCGAATACACCTCGGCGATGCGGATCACCACAACCAGACGCGGCAGTTGGCCGTTGCGGGCAAAGCGACTGCGTAAGCTGTCATCGGTGGTCAGGCGGGCCGTGCCGTTGACGCGGATGGCGTCCTTGCTGCCCGCGATCAGAAACAGCAGGCTGACCCGGCCGTCGCGGATGATGTTTCGCAGGTTGTCCACGCGTTCGTTGCCGGTCCAGTCGGGCATGGCAAGCGTGCGGTCGTCCAGAACGGTGACAACCTGCTCCTCGTCACCGCGCGGCGTGCCATCGGTGCCTTCGGGACCGACGGTCGAAAGGATGCAGAACCGACTGCGTTCGATGAAGGTGCGGTAGCTTGGGATCAGCGCGCGGCGAACCTTGATCGTGGCCCCGATACCGGGTGCGCCATACAAGGCCAGCAGATCGTCAAGGGTTTCGATGTGGTCCATGTCTGCTTGCCTTGGGTTGGTCGGATGCAGGGCCGGTTGAAGGGGGCGCGGGGATCAGGGGGCTTTCGCGACAAAGCCCGCTTCGGCCATCAGGCGGTTTGACGCGGTTTCCACCTGTTCTGACAACAGGGCCATGAATTCTGCGACCGGTTTTCCCGGCGGGATGGGCGGCAGGAATTCGACCACGGCAAGACCCGGTTTGCGCAGGATGCCACGCTTTGGCCAGAACAGACCGACGTTGGTGGCCACGGGCACGCAAGGTTGGTCAAGCTGTTGATACAAAAGCCCTGTGCCCACCTTATACGGCAGGTAGGCCCCCGGAGCGACCCGTGTTCCCTGCGGATAGATGATCAACTGCCCCGGCAGCGCAGCCCCCTTGGCGACATCGGCCTTCATCCGTGCAATGGCCTGCCCGCGCTTGCCCCGATCCACCGGCACGCAGCCAATGCGCAACGCGTACTGGCCCAGAAGGGGGGCATAAATCAGTTCCTTTTTCATGATGAACTTGGCGCGGGGCAAAGCGCCAAAGATCAGGATGATGTCGAGAAAGCTTTGGTGTTTGGCTGCGACGATCACCTCGCCCGTTGGCACCGTGCCGCGCACCTGCGACCGGATGCCGACCATCCAGCGGGCCGAGAACGCCACCCACCGGCAATAGCTGTGCATCGCCAGATAGGCGGCGTCGCGGCTGAAAATCGCAAAGGGGGCAAAGCCGATCGCAAGGACGGCCATCGCCAGATACATCTGGAGGATGAACAAAAGTGACATCAGCCAGCGCAATGGGTTGGTCATTTCAGTTCCCTCAGCTTGCGAAAGGCGGCGGCGCGCGTGGCAAGCAGCGCTACCCCGGCGGCGATGGGCGGCAGGCAGAACGGCAAAAGCCAGCCAGCACCCTGAAAGCCCAGACCAGTCAGAAATCCCCCTGCCTCGTCCACGCCGGGCAAAAGGGCGACGGCGATGGTTCCGGCAAATGCACCTGCCGCAGCCCCGGTCAGCGCGCGTAGGGTGAACCGGCGCACAAAGGCAGCGGCGATATAATCATCGCGCGCACCGACAAGACGCAAGACCCGCACCACTTGCGCATTGGCCGCAAGTGCCGCGTTCGCGGCAAGGGTGATCATCGCGGCCATCGCGGCCCCGATCAGGATGACCGACACAAAGCCCAGCAGACGCAGACGCGCGGCGGCGGTGGCCAGTGGCCTGCGCCACCGGGTGTGGTCGTCCAGCACCGCACCCGGTGCTTCGGCCACCAGTCTTTGGCGCAGACCTTCGCTGTCATAGCCTGTGTCAGACTCGGTCACTTCGATCAGGCGGGGGATGGGCAGCGCCTCGATCAGCAGGTCGGGACCGAACCACGGGGCCAGCAGCGCGCGCTGTTCGTCATCGCTCAGCGCGCGGGCCGATGCGATGCCGGGTGTCGTTTGCAGCAAGGCAAGCACGGCAGCGGTCTGCAACTCCATCTGGTCAGGTGGGGCGGATATGCGGATCGTCGCGGTCTGGGCCAGCGCATCGCCCCATCGATCGGCAAGACGACCAGACGCCAGCGACAGCGCCAGCGCGAACACGGCAAGGAACGCCATCGCGCCGGCCGTGAATGTGGTCAGCCACGCGGTGTGGCCCGTCGGCGGAACAACGCGGTCGGCCTGGCGGTCAGGGGTGACAAGGGACAACAGCCGGTCGCGGATCACAGGTCGGCCCCGGCAAGCTGGATGCGGCGGTTACGGATGCGCAGCACCCTTGCGGCGACCTGCGATTTTGCCTGCCGGATCAGGTTCAGGTCATGGGTGGCGACCAGAATCGTCTTGCCCATGCGGTTCAGCTCCATCAGCAGGGTCAGCAGGCGCAGCGACATCTCCCAATCCAGGTTGCCGGTGGGTTCGTCGGCCAGAATGACATCTGGCCCCATGATGACGGCGCGGGCAAGGGCGGCGCGTTGGCGTTCCCCGCCCGACAGCGACGGCGGCAGGGCATCGGCGACCTGACCCAAGCCAACCCAGCCCAGCAGATCGGTCAGATCATTGTGCGCGCTGGCGCGGCCTGACACAGTCAACGGCAAGGTGACATTCGCCGCCAGTGGCAAATGGTCCAGAAACTGCACATCCTGATGCACGACGCCGATACGGCGGCGGGTCATGGCGACGTCATCGCGCGACAGGGCGCGCACCTCGCGGTCAAAAATCGTGACGCGGCCTGCGGTTGGCAGCAGTTCGGCATAGGCGAGTTTCAGGAATGTCGATTTCCCCGCCCCTGACGGGCCGGTCAGGAAATGGAACGATCCGGGCGCAAGCCGCAGCGACACTTCGGACAGCAACTCGCCCCCGCCGTAGTTGTAGGCAACGTTTTCGAACGCAATCACCCTTTGTCCTCTTCCACCCTTGCCTGCGCGCGCAGCATTGCCCAAGGTGAAGGCGGTTGCAATCGGCTGGGGCCGGTTGTTCGCTTGGCGTTGACCGTGAAAAGCAGCTAGAATCACTTTCGACGCCTGTGATGGGTGGTGGGTTCAAACGGGGACTGTGATCTGATGCGGCTGATCTGTCCGAATTGTGATGCGGAATACGAGGTAGGCGACGACGCCATCCCCGAAGCGGGGCGAGACGTGCAATGCTCTGGCTGTGGGCACGCGTGGTTCCAGTTGCCGCCGGATGTCGAGGCGGCAATTGCCGCGGAAGAGGCGCTGTTTGGCGCAATGCCTGCCACGGCGACCGAACAAGATGACGACGACGACGACGATCTGGTTGCCGCTTTGGGCGACACACCGGCCGCGCCGCCGAACATGCCCCCCCGACGCACGATGGACGAAAGCATCCTTGCCGTTCTGCGCGAAGAGGCAGAGCGGGAGGCGGCCGTTCGCCGGACCGAGGCGGCACCGCTGGAGACCCAGACCGAACTGGGCTTGGTCGTTCCCGCCCCTGCCGCCGCCGGGGCCGAAACGGGCGGCTTGGCCGCCACCGCCGCCCGCCGCATCGCGCGGATGAAAGGTATCGACCCTGACGCCGCCCCGCCCCCGAAACCCGCATCGCGTCGCGAATTGCTGCCTGATATCGAGACGCTGAATTCGACCCTGCGTCCGGGAACGCAGGACACCGCCCTGCCGGATATCGCA
Organism: Pseudomonadota bacterium; assembly: GCA_040385245.1. Lineage (GTDB taxonomy): Bacteria > Pseudomonadota > Alphaproteobacteria > Rhodobacterales > Rhodobacteraceae > JAZKHT01. The sequence goes on from JAZKHT010000007.1 coordinate 673,602, forward strand.
CCGCTGGGAAAATCCGCGTCCGAACGCAGCGGATTTCGCAATGGGTTTCTGCTGATGATGATTCTGGCGGCGGTGGTCGTCGCCACCTATGTCATGGCACCGCGCATCGCCGAACAGATCCCCGGCGCGGCCGCGGCGTTAAAGGGCTATGTCGCGTCCATTGACGCGTTGCGGCTGTGGTTGGACGGCGTGTTGCGCGCGGCAACGCAGGCCGTGCGGGGCATGACGGGCGAAGGGTAAATTTCGCGCTGGCTGCGGGTCAGAACAGATCGAGCAAACGGCGCAGATAATCGCGTTCGCTGCTGGGTCGTTCCTGATCGCCTGACCGGCGGCGGATTTCATCCAGCAGGTCTTGCGCGCGGCGATAGACGTCTTCGCCCTGCAACATGTTGCGGTCCGAGCCGATGCGCGCGCTGTCGCCCGGTTCGCGGCCCAAGGGATCGCGCTGGCTGTTGGGGTCAGCCTGACCGAATTCCGCGCCCTGCTGCGCATCGCCTTGCTGGCGCTGTTCCTGTGCCATCGCCTCGCCCAGATTGCGCATGCCTTCGCGCAGGGCTTCCATCGCTTCGGCCTGCCGGTCCAGCGCGCCGGGAAGATCACCGTCGCGCAGGGCATCTTCGGCCTGATCCATCGCGCGACCGGCGCGGTCGAGCTCCTGCCGGCCCGCCTCTCCTTCTTCGGTGCCGTCGCCGGGCAGGGGATTGCCCTGCAGCTGGCCAAGGCGGTCGCGCAGTTCGCGCTGGCGGTCCGACAGGCTGCCCTGTCCTTCGCCTTGCCCTTCACCCTGCTGTTCGCCGGGTTGCTGGCCGTTGTTGCCTTCCTGCCCGTCTTGCAGGTCGCGGAAGGCGTCATCGGACAGTCCCTGCTGATCGCGCAGCGTTTCCTGCAGATCGCGCATGGCCTGCTGGCCGGGGCCGCCCTGACCCTGACCGCCTTCACCTTGCGCCACCTGCATGTTTTCCATCAACTGACGCAGCATTTCCATCAGTTCGGCAGCTTCGGCCATGCGGCCTTCTTCCATCAGCTTTTGCAGCTCGTCCAGCATCGCCTGAAGCTGGTCGCCGGACATTTCCATGCCGGGCATGTTTTCGGAAAGTTGGCTGTCGGGGTTGCGCTGCGCCTCTTCGGCCAGTTCGCGCATGTAGTCGTTCAGGGCCTGACGCAGTTCCTGCATCAGTTCTTCGATTTCGGATGGATCGGCCCCGTTTCTGATCGCCTCGTCCAGACGGTCCTGCGCGCGTTGCAGGCGTTCCATGGCGCTGGCCAGATCGCCTTCTTCGACCAGCAGGGCAATCGCCCACAACTCTGACGCAAAGGCATCGCGGCCTTCGGGTGACAGGGTGGCTGCGGCGGTGTCCAGATCGCGGATCAGCACACGCAGGCGCAGATAGGCGCGTGCGTTGCGGATGAATCCTTCGGGGCGAAAGCTGATGGCCTTGAGCACCTGCACCACGCGGGGCGCGTTGACCCGCGACCACAGCAGATCGCGCCGCATCTCGATAAGGCCAGCGGCCAGCGGATCAAAGAACCGCCTGCCCGGCAGGGTGACGTGCAGCGGATCGGCGGTTCCGGTCTGACCTGCCGCATCGGTGACGGCATAGGCCATGGTCACGGGCAAGTTGGCAAAGGGATGCTGCGACAGATCGTCGATCAGCGTTTCGGTAAAGTCCGCCCGGTTGCCGCTGACCGGCAGCGGCAGATCAAGGATCACAGCCTCGCGCGGTTCGGGATCGACGGTCAGGCCGTACACGCGCGGCACGGCGGGCAGGTCGAGCGCGATGGTCACCTGCCCTGCGGTGATGCCGTAGTCGTCCTTGGTGGCGAAGGTCTGTTTCAGGCGGCCATCCGCCTCGCGCGCGATGTCGGGGGATGGGGTCACCGATGGCGGCGCATCGGGGATTGCCACGATGTCCCATGTTCGGCCACCGGGGCCGTCAATGGTGATCGTGCCGGATTGGGCAAGGGTGAAATCCTGTGCCGGTTCCGACGCGGCGGGCACATCGGTTCGGGCGGAAATCGTTTCGGACAGCGTCAGCGCGCCCATTTCGCCATACAGGCGGAATTGCAGGCGGGTGCCTTCGGGCAACTGGACGGATGCCGCGTCGATGTCGTTCAGATATAGCGTGGGCTTGCCAGTGTGGGCGGGGGGCTGGGCCCAGCCTTCCCACGTCGGGCCGGCGGCCAAAGCCTCGGCCGAACCGGGGGCAAGGGCCTGCACCGATGTGACACGCCACAGCGACCCGAACAGCAGCGCCAGCACGAGCCCGGTCAGCGCGACATAGCGCAGGGCATAGGGGTCGCGGCTGGACAGGCGCAGATCGGGCTCCACCGCGCGGGCGGCGGCGGCGCGGGTGGCCATGCGGGCCAGATGCGCGCGCCACACCGCCGTTGAGGCCGGATCGTCGGTGCCGATCGCCTGGGTGTCCGTCAACGCCGCGATGGGACGGCCCGGAAGCCGCTGATCCAACCGGATCAGCGCATCGCCTTGGGTGGGCCGATGGAAACTGCGAACGCCCTGCACCAGCGCCCAAAGCGCGGCAAGCAGGATCAGGATCAACGCAGGCCAGACCACCTCGAGCGGCAAATGATCCTGCACGCCAAAAGACAGCGCGGAAAGAGTGGCAATCAGGATCGTCCACAGCGGCCAGAACGAGCGGGTCAGACGTTCGGCCCAAAGGCCCGCCAGCGTCAGGCGCAGCGGGCGGGCAAGGCGCGCGATAACGCCTGCAACGTCAGGGCTTTGGTCTGGACCTGTCATATCCCTCATCGTCGCGCGGCGGCGGGTGCAGCGCTATAGCCATTCCGGAATGGTATCGCGGTTCAGGATTTCGTCAAAGGTTGGTCTGGCCCGGATGACGGCGAAGTGATCCCCTTTCACCAACACCTCGGGGATCAGGGGCCGGGTGTTGTATTCAGACGCCATCACCGCGCCATAGGCCCCCGCCGACCGAAAGGCGACAAGATCGCCTTCTGCCAGCGGCGCAATCGGGCGCTGTTTGGCAAAGGTGTCGCCGGTTTCACACACCGGGCCGACCACGTCATAGGCCTGCGCAGCAGTTGCGGGTCCCGGTTCGATCACCGGCACAATGTCATGGTGCGCGCCATACATCGACGGGCGGACAAGATCGTTCATCGCCGCGTCCAGAATCAGGAAATCCCGCTCTTCGCCGTTCTTCACATAGATCACAGACGATACGAGAAGCCCCGCATTGCCGGAAATCAGGCGACCAGGTTCAATCTCGATCTCGCACCCCAGATCGCCCACGGTGCGTTTGATCAGCGCGCCGTAATCCAGCGGCAGGGGCGGGGCTTCGTTTGACCGGGTGTAAGGGATGCCAAGGCCGCCGCCCAGATCAAGGCGGCGGATATCGTGCCCGTCGGCACGCAGGCGGCGGGTCAGATCGGCCACCTTGAGATAGGCCTGTTCAAAGGGCTCCAGGTCGGTCAGTTGCGAGCCGATGTGGACGTCGATGCCGATCACCTCGATCCCCGGCAGGGATGCGGCTTCGGCATAAACGGCGGGCGCGCGGTCAATCGGGATGCCGAACTTGTTTTCCTTTTTGCCGGTGGCGATTTTCTCATGCGTCTTGGCGTCAACGTCTGGGTTCACGCGGATGGTGATGGGGGCCGTCAGCCCCAGCGAGGTGGCCACTTCGGACAGGGCGCGCAGTTCGGGTTCGCTTTCCACGTTGAACTGCCGAATTCCCCCCGTCAGGGCAAGGTGCATTTCATCGCGGGTCTTGCCCACACCCGAAAACACGATCCGGTCGCCCGGAACGCCAGCCGCGCGCGCCCGGCGGTATTCGCCACCCGACACCACATCCATGCCCGCGCCCAGATCGCCCAGCAATTTCAGCACCGCGATGTTCGACAGCGACTTGATCGCAAAACAGACCATGTGCGGCAGGGGCGACAGCGCCTCGGTGAATAGGTGGTAGTGGCGGGTCAGGGTGGCGGCGGAATAGACGTAGAACGGCGTTCCCACCTGCGCCGCGATGTCGGGGATGGCCACGTCTTCGGCATGCAGGATGCCGCCGCGATACAAAAAGTGGTCCATCGTTATCCCCTGTGCGTGCGGGTCGGATATAGCAATCAGGCGATGATGGCGTCCACCTCGAACTCGACCAGCCAGTCGGGATCGACGAAGCCGGTCACGACCATGACGGTGGTGACCGGGCGGATCGCCGAAAACGCCTCGCCATGCGCTTTGGCGGCGGCGGGGAAATGGGCGATGTCAGTCAGCAGGATGCGGGTGCGGGTGACGTGTTCCAGCCCCGCGCCAGCCTCGGCCAAGGCGGCGGCGACGATGTCGATGATGCGTATGGTCTGGCCGTAGGCATCGCCAATGCAGGCTGTGCCGCCTTCCGCTGCGATGGGGGCGGTGCCCGCAACGGCGATGTGGTTGCCGACACGCACGGCGCGGGAAAAGCCGATCTGCGGTTCAAGATAGCTGCCGGATGAAATCAGGTGACGGGTCATTCGACGGGCCTTGTGCGCAGGAACAGATACAGCGGCAATCCGCAGCTGACCCCGATGCCAAAGGTGGCCGGTATGGCGACCAGGGCAACCCAGTTCTTGCGAACGGTGGTTTCCGCCAGCACCCAGACCGTCAGTGTGACGGCGGCGATGGTCAGATCCCAGGTCAGCCCCGTGGTCGAGGCGTTGACATACCAGGCGTCGATCATGCCGGACAGACCGGTGCCCGTTTCGCCCATGTAGGTTACAAACCAGTACATCGGGTGGATCGCGCCCCAGACGGCCAGCGCCAGATAGATCAATCGCAACGGCGACGGCATCAGTTCGACACCACGCCGATCTGCACCTCGCCCGACACGGCGACGCCGGGCTTGGGCGGGGTGGGTTCGCCATCGACTCCGCAGGCGGACAGGGAAAGCACGGCCAGAAAGGACAGACGCAGGATCATCATGGGGTCCAATGCAGGATATCACCAGTTTGCCGTGGAACGTGCCCGGGGCTGGTGGGAATGACAAGGGCAATGCCGTGCCCGTCCACCACCAACTCTGCCTTCGCCGGCGGATCGGTGCAGGCGGTCAGCAGCGACAAGACCAGCAGCCCGCGGATCATGGGCTGATCGACACGCGGGCGCCGCCGCCGATGCCGCCCGACAGCGACGGCGTGACCGACAACCCGTTCGCCCCAAGGCTGAGGCCCGCATTCAAGCGCGGATCGGTGCAGGCGGCCAGCATCAGGCAGGCCAAAAGGGCGAGGCGTATCATCGGGGGGCCCTTTCTATCTAAGGGCGGCCGTCCAGCGCGCCACCTGCGCGCGGACCTGATCAGGGGCCGTGCCGCCATAGGACATCCGGCTGCGCACGGAATTTTCGACCCCCAGCACGGAATAGACCGACTGGTTGATGCCATCGTGAACCGAATTCATTTCAGCCAGTGACAGTTCGGGCAGATCACAACCCTTTTTCTCGGCCATGGCGACAAGGGTGCCGGTGACGTGATGGGCATCGCGGAAGGGCAGGCCCAGTTCGCGCACCAGCCAGTCGGCCAGATCGGTGGCGGTGGAAAAACCGGATGCCGCCGATTTCGCCAGCACATCGCGGTTCGCGGTCATATCGCCCACCATGCCGGTCATGGCGGCCAAGGCCAGCATCAGAGTGTCGGCGGCGTCAAAGACCTGTTCCTTGTCTTCCTGCATGTCCTTGGAATAGGTCAGGGCAAGCCCCTTCATTATGGTGAAAAGCGCCACCGTCGCCCCCAGAATGCGGCCCAATTTGGCGCGCAGCAGTTCGGCGGCGTCGGGATTCTTTTTCTGCGGCATGATGCTGCTGCCGGTCGTCCATTTGTCTGACAGACGGACAAAACGGAACTGGGCTGACGACCAGATGACCAGTTCTTCTGCGAAACGGGACAGGTGCATGGCGCAGATGCTGGAAGCGGACAGGAATTCCAGCGCAAAGTCGCGGTCCGATACGGAATCAAGCGAATTGGCCGTGGGCCGGTCAAACCCCAGCGCCTGTGCGGTCATGTGCCGGTCGATCGGAAAGCCGGTGCCCGCCAGTGCCGCCGCCCCCAAGGGACATTCGTTCATCCGCGCGCGGGCGTCGATGAAACGTCCCCGGTCGCGGGCCAGCATTTCGACATAGGCCATCATGTGATGCCCCCATGTCACCGGTTGCGCGGTTTGCAAGTGAGTAAAGCCGGGCATCACCCAATCGGCCCCTGCCTGCGCCTGCGCCAGAAACGCCTGCATCAGCGCGGTCAGCCCGCTTATCGCCGCGTCGCACTGATCGCGGACCCACAGGCGGAAATCGACCGCGACCTGATCATTGCGCGACCGGGCGGTGTGCAACCGGCCCGCCGGTGCGCCAATGATGTCCTTCAGCCTGGCCTCGACGTTCATGTGGATGTCTTCAAGATCGGTGCGAAAGGTGAAATTCCCCGACTCGATTTCTGACAACACCGTGAGAAGGCCTTCCCCGATCGCCTCGGCGTCCTTATTGGTCAGGATGCCTGTGGCCGCCAACATGGCGGCATGGGCGCGCGACCCGGCAATGTCCTGGGCGTATAGCCGTTTGTCGAACCCGATCGAGGCGTTGATCGCCTGCATGATCGCGTCCGGCCCTTCGGCAAAGCGCCCGCCCCACATGGCGTTGGCTGTGTCGGCGGGACGGATCGGGGAAGCGGTCATGGGGAAGCCCTTCGGAGGGATGATGCTGCGGAAATTTATGGCCGTTCTTTATACGGTTGCGGTGATCGGTGCAAATGCGGCCATGGCGGATGTCGCGGCCTTGCGGGACGGCGACATGAAAAAGCTGGCGCTGCACGACAGCCCGGTCGCGCTGCCACAGGCCGTGCTGCTGGATGCGGATGATGCAGAGCATTCCCTGACCGACTATCGCGGCAAGTGGGTGGTTTTGAACTTCTGGGCGACGTGGTGCGCGCCGTGCCGCGAAGAAATGCCCTCGCTGGACCGGTTGCAGGCCGCGATGCCCGAACTGGCGGTTGTGCCGGTCGCGACCGGGCGGAACGCGGTGGAAGGGATCGAACGGTTCTACGCCGAAGCGGGGGTGACGCTGTTGCCGGTGCTGCGCGATCCGAAATCGGACCTTGCGCGCGGCATGGCGGTCATGGGCCTGCCGGTGACGGTGATCCTGAACCCCGAGGGGCAAGAGGTCGCGCGACTGATCGGGGACGCCGAGTGGGACAGCGACAATGCCAAGGCGGTTCTGGCCGCGCTGATGGCGGGGGACTGATCGCAGGTCCGCGGTCCCTGCCGGGTCGGCGACATGTGGGTGTCACACCCCTGCGCCCCCGGCGCGATATTTGCGCCAGGATGAAAGGCGGATCAGCCAGTACGTGCGTGCAACAGGCGGATCAAGGCGATCGCATCGGGATTGGGCCGTTGCTCGCAGCGGTGATACTCTCGCCCCCCGGGGATGCGGGTGACAAGACCAAGCTCCACAAGCGTGCGGCGCAGGATGGCGGCGTCGCCGAACAGGTGCCACTGGTTCAGGATGGCGCTGATGTCCTGCTCTGTCATCGTGTGACCCTTTGGCAGGCGTGACCACAGCGCCCAGACGCAAGGCCGTTGCACCGATGTCCGCGCCGGCCAACGGATCAGGCGGCCGGTGGCATCGAAATGGCGCAGGATAGCTTCGATCTTTTTCAGATCGGCGGGCGGGTCGGCTGGTGCGGCCAGCCTGACTGCGGCAATGGCCGAGGCGCGCAGGTGCTGGTGGTTTTTCCAGCCTGCGGCGCGGGCCAGCATGTTCATCAGGGCAAGGTGGCCGGGCGTTTCGCCTTGATCGGCAAGCTGTTTGTGCAGGCTGCGCGCAAACTGCGACAGGTCATTCACCTGCAAGGGAAGGGCGGTTCTGGTCATGTCATTCCTCGTCCGTGCCCGTCGTGGTCGTGGTCACCGGCTTGCGATCAGGGCACTGTCAGAGGGTGCGTGTGATCGGATAACGGCAGGTTTAGCTGTCCGTTGCCGGACCGGTGACGCCTGGGTGAACTGCAGACCCGTGATGCAGTCTACCAAAGCCGGGAGGTTGGGCAAGGGCCGCCACACGCGCCCGTGCGGGGCAAGTCAGAAGATGGTCGTTCACCATGCCGGTGGCCTGCATGAAGGCATAGGTGATCGTCGGGCCGCAAAAGGTGAAGCCCGCCTGTTTCAGCGCCTTTGACATGGCTTGCGACACGGGGGTCTGCGCCGGAATATCGCGGGGCGTTGCGATGGAGTTCTGCTGGGGGGTGCCGTCCACGAATTCCCACAGGAATGGGGCAAAGCCGCTGCGACCCTCGACCGCAAGATAGGCGCGGGCGGATTTGATCGTGCCTTCGATCTTGCCCCGATGGCGGACGATGCCGGGATCCGCCAGCAGGCGGGTTACTTCCGTCTCGCCCCAGCTCGCGATGGTTTCGGGGTGAAAACCGGCAAAGGCCGTGCGAAAGGCTTCGCGCTTGCGCAGGATGGTGATCCACGACAACCCGGCCTGAAACCCATCCAAGATCAGCTTTTCCCACAATGCGCGCGGGTCATATTCCGGCACGCCCCATTCGGTGTCGTGGTAGGCCACATACAGCGGATCGGTGCCGCACCACGGGCAGCGCGTATCGGTCATGTCGCGATCCCTTTGCATTTGTCTAAACTGCGGTTCTTTACCCCGGCTTTACCCATTGGGCGGCACTCTGTCGACCATGCGGCAGCGGGGGCACGGATGCGACTCGATCATAAGCAAAGACGCGGCGTGAGCGACGCAGAGGCCAGCCCCTTGGGTGCGGCCATTGCAGACAACGATGGGCACGTCCTTTCAATGGTGGCCGAGGCGGTGCGCGACCGTCGCCTGCGGCTGGCCTATCAGCCGGTGGTGGTTGCGGCGGACCCGGCCCGGATCGGCTTTCACGAAGGCTTGATGCGGGTGCTGGACCGGCAGGGGCGGGTGATTCCCGCCAAAGACTTCATGGGCCCGGTCGAGGCACAGGAAACCGGGCGAGAGATTGATTGTGCCGCCCTTGCGATGGGACTGGATGCCTTGGGCCGGCATGCACACATGAAACTGTCGGTGAACATGTCGGCGCGCAGCATCGGCTATCCTCGCTGGATGCGGATCTTGCGGCAGGGCCTTGCGGCACGCCCCGGTGTGGGGCAGCGACTGATCCTTGAGATCACGGAAAGCAGTTCGATGACGGTGCCCGAGGTGGTGGTGGCCTTCATGGGGGAATTGCAGCTTGAAGGGATTTCCTTTGCGCTGGACGGGTTCGGCGCGGGCCATTCGGCGCTGCGTTATTTCAAGGATTTCTCGTTTGATATCCTGAAGATCGACGGACAGTTCACGCGCGGTATCGCCGAGGATGCGGACAATCAGGTGCTGATGGCGGCGTTCCTGTCGATTGGGCGGCAGTTCGACATGGTTTGCGTCGCGCAATCGGTTGAAACCGAGTCCGAGGCACAGTGGCTGCGCGCCTTGGGGATGGATTGCCTGCAGGGATATCTGTTCGGTCCGCCCGCCGCCTTGCCGGATTGGGACAAGCCGTAAGGTGACCCTGCGTCATCTTGGGATGCGCAAGATTGTTGCTTTTGGTCGTGCCCCCGCGTAGGCCATGCTGCACAGCGGCGCGAGATTTCGGCGCGCCCGGCAGCCTTGGGAGAGAGAGGATCAGCCATGACCAATGTAGTCATCGTCTCGGCGGCACGGACCGCAGTCGGCAGTTTCAACGGTGCCTTTGCGGCAACCCCTGCGCATGAAATGGGCGCCGCCGTAATCGAGGCCGTTGTCGCCCGCGCCGGCGTCGACAAGGCCGAGGTCGAAGAGACGATCCTTGGTCAGGTGCTGACCGCCGGGCAGGGCCAGAACCCCGCCCGTCAGGCGCATATCCGCGCCGGTCTGCCGAAAGAGGCAAGTGCCTGGTCGCTGAATCAGGTCTGCGGGTCGGGCCTGCGGGCGGTGGCGCTGGCGGCACAGCATGTGCAACTGGGCGATGCCAAGATCATCGTGGCAGGCGGTCAGGAAAACATGTCGCTGTCGCCCCACGTCGCGCATCTGCGCGCGGGACAGAAGATGGGCGATCTGAATTTCATCGATTCGATGATCCGCGACGGGCTGTGGGATGCTTTCAACGGCTATCACATGGGTCAGACGGCGGAAAACGTCGCCAACCAGTGGCAGATTTCCCGCGACATGCAGGATGAATTCGCGCTGGCATCCCAGAACAAGGCCGAAGCGGCACAGAAGGCGGGCAAATTCCGCGACGAGATCATCGATTTCGTCATCAAGACTCGCAAGGGCGATGTGACGGTGAATGCCGATGAATACATTCGTCACGGGGCGACGCTGGAATCGATGCAGAAACTGCGTCCGGCCTTTGTGAAAGAGGGTTCGGTGACGGCGGGCAACGCTTCGGGTCTGAACGACGGCGCGGCGGCGGTTCTGCTGATGTCGGCGGACGAGGCGGAAAAGCGTGGCCTGACGCCGCTGGCGCGCATTGCGTCCTATGCGACGGCGGGGCTTGACCCGTCGATCATGGGCGTGGGGCCGATCCATGCATCGCGCAAGGCGCTGGGCAAGGCGGGCTGGAAGGTCGGCGATCTGGATCTGGTCGAGGCGAACGAGGCCTTTGCCGCGCAGGCCTGTGCCGTGAACAAGGACATGGGCTGGGACCCGTCGATCGTGAACGTGAACGGTGGTGCGATTGCCATCGGCCACCCGATCGGCGCGTCAGGTGCGCGTATCCTGAACACCCTGCTGTTCGAATTGCAGCGCCGGGGCGGCAAGCGTGGGCTTGCCACGCTGTGCATCGGCGGCGGCATGGGTGTTGCGATGTGCATCGAGCGCGCCTGATACCCTTGGCAATTTGCCGCAGTTGAAAAGAACGACGCGCAATAATGTTGCGTGTCGTTTTTCATTTGGGTAACACCGTTTCAAAGATTGACCTTGGAGGAGGGACGTAATGGCTAAAGTGGCATTGGTGACGGGTGGTTCGCGCGGCATCGGGGCGGCGATTTCGGTCGCGCTGAAAGCAGCGGGTTACACCGTTGCCGCAAACTACGCCGGCAACGACGAGGCGGCGGCGGCCTTTACCAAGGAAACCGGTATCCCGACCTACAAGTGGTCGGTCGCGGATTACGACGCCTGCGCCGCGGGCATAAAGCAGGTTGAGGCGGACCTTGGCCCTGTTTCGGTGCTGGTGAACAACGCGGGCATCACCCGCGATGCCATGTTCCACAAGATGACCCCCGGCCAGTGGAAAGAGGTGATCGACACCAACCTGACCGGCCTGTTCAACATGACCCATCCGCTGTGGTCGGGCATGCGTGACCGCAGGTTTGGGCGTGTGATCAACATCAGCTCGATCAACGGGCAAAAGGGACAGGCGGGGCAGGCGAACTATTCCGCCGCCAAGTCGGGCGATCTTGGGTTCACCAAGGCGCTGGCCCAAGAGGGCGCGCGCGCAGGCATTACCGTCAACGCCATCTGCCCCGGCTATATCGGCACCGAAATGGTGCGGGCGATTGATGAAAAGGTGTTGAACGAACGCATCATCCCGCAAATTCCGGTGGGCCGTCTGGGCGAACCCGAGGAAATCGCGCGGATTGTCGTGTTTCTTGCCGCTGACGATGCGGGCTTCATCACCGGGTCGACCGTTTCGGCCAACGGCGGGCAATTCGTCGTCTGAACCCGTTTCGCGTTTCTTGATAGGGCCCGCCAAACCGGCGGGCCTTTTTCCATTGCCAAGGATCAGTGTGCCGGGCATCACCGCACCGTTAGTTCAGTGAAGATAATCCAGCAGATCGCGGGTGGGGAATGTCACGCAGCAAGGCCACGGCAATCGGGTTCAGCGCCATTCTGATGTGGGCGCTGCTGGCGCTGTTGACCATCGGATCGGCCCCTGTGCCGCCATTTCTTTTGAACGCGCTGTGTTTCGGGATCGGCGGCGTGATCGGTCTGATCTGGACGGCGCGGCGTGGATTTGGCGTGCTGCGCTGCGTGTCGTGGAAGGTCTATGCCTTTGGCACGTTGGGGCTGTTTGGCTATCATTTCCTTTACTTTACCGCTTTCCGCATCGCCCCCACGGCCGAAACGGGATTGATCGCTTACCTGTGGCCGCTGTTCATCGTGCTTCTGTCCGCGCTGCTGCCGGGCGAGAGGCTGGGACCACTGCACATCATCGGCGCGCTGATCGCCTTTGCGGGGGCAGCACTGATTGTGTTGCGGGGCGGTGTCGATCTGTCGGGGGCCAGCGCGCCGGGTCTGGGTCTTGCGTTCCTGTGCGCCATCACATGGGCGGTCTATTCGGTTGCGTCGCGCAGGTTGGGTGATGTGCCGACGGAAAGCGTGACCGTGTTCTGTCTGGCCACCGCGCTGTTGTCGGCGCTGGCGCATCTGGCGCTGGAGGAAACCGTTTGGCCGCAGGGACCGCTGGGGTGGGCTTCAGTGGTTGCCTTGGGGATCGGGCCGGTGGGGGCTGCGTTCTTTACCTGGGATGTGGGGATGAAACGCGGCGACATACAGCTTTTGGGTGTCGCGTCCTATGCGGCACCACTGCTGTCCACCCTTGCGTTGGTTGCGGCAGGCATCACGGATGCAACGCCTGCGCTGCTGGTGGCGGCAGTCTTGATCACTGCCGGGGCGGCGTTGGCGGCACGCGCCAGTGCGGCCCCATCACGGTCGGTCAGGCCTGTTGAAGGCGTGTAATTTCTTCCTTCAGTTTCAGTTTCTGCTTTTTCAGTTCGGCGATCTTCAGGGCATCTGTGCCGGGGCTGCGCTGGAATTGTTCAACTTGATCCGAGAGGGTCTCATGCTTGCGGCGCAGTTCCTGCAGATGCGAAGCGATGGTCATATTCGTCCTCCTGTGATTGATGCCGATGTGATCAGTGCACCACAGAACGCGAGTCGTGTCACGGGAATGTCGTAAAACTTTTAAGCGAACTCTAGCCGAATTCGGCCAGGGCCGCACCGTTGCGCAGAATGTCAGCGGCAGCAGGGGTATAGCTTTCGCGGTCGCCGTCATGGGCGTCGCCTTGGTGCAGGACAAAGGGGGGCAACAGGCGGAACGCCGCCCGCCCACCCTTCTTGGCGCGCAGGATGATCCGAGCCGGCGCGCGACCCTGACGCGCCGCCAGAGGCAGCACCGCAGCCGAGCCGAGACGGGGCTGCAGGGCGGCCAGCGCCTCGGGCAGGCAGGGGGTGGACAGGATCACCGTCAGCCATCCACCGGGCGACAGGCGGCGGGCGGCAGCCTCGATCCAGACGAAAATCGGGGTATCCACCCGCAGCGCCCGGTCGCGCCCCGGAATCGGTGAGGGCGATCCTTCCGGGGCGTAATAGGGCGGGTTGGCGATGACATGGTCAAATCCATGCCGCAGCGTACGCGGCATGTCGGTCAGATCTCCGGTTTCCACCTGCATGTCGATCCCGTTGCGCGCGGCGTTGCGACGGGCAAGGTCGGCGTAATCCGGCTGCACCTCCAGCCCTGCCAGCACGACACCGGGCACCCGCGCGGCAAGGCAAAGTGCTGCGGCCCCTGCCCCGCACCCAATGTCCAGCACGCTTTGCCCCGCCACAGCGGGGCAGGCGGCGGCCAGCAAAACCGGGTCTGTCGCCGCACGATAGCCCTGACGCGGCTGCAACAGGCGCAGTCGGCCCGACAGGAATTTGTCATCAGACAGGACGTCATCTGCAAACATCACAGCCCCGTCGGGATATCGTTGTCCTTCAGCACGGCGCGGGCGATGAACAGGTCGGCATCGCGCACCATCAGACGGCGCGGCAATATGCCAAGCGACCCGTCAAGGATGCTCATGTGGACGTCCAGATCAAAGACGGCTATACCCTCGCCCGCAAGCAGGGCCTGTGCAAAGGCGATCACGGTGGGGTCGGATGTGCGCAGAAGCTCTTTCATGACACCGACTTAAGGGCGATGCGCCCCATTTGTCGAGAGCCGGGGAAATGCAGGGGATGAGCTTGGACGAGGCGTCGCAGAAACCGCATGACCGACTGGCTGCATGGCTTGCCGCTGATATGGACGCGGTGAACGTGCTGATCCGCGAGCGGATGGCATCGGAACATGCGCCCCGCATCCCGCAAGTGACAGCGCATCTGGTCGAAGCGGGGGGCAAACGGTTGCGCCCCATGCTGACCTTGGCCTCGGCGCGGCTGTGCGGCTATGACGGGCCCTATCATGTGCATCTGGCCGCAACGGTCGAGTTTATTCACACTGCCACGCTGCTGCATGACGATGTGGTGGATGAAAGCGAACGGCGGCGCGGTCGGCCCACGGCGAACCTGCTGTGGGACAACAAATCCAGCGTGCTGGTGGGGGATTACCTGTTCGCCCGCAGTTTCCAGTTGATGACGGAAACCGGGTCGCTGCGGGTGTTGGACATCCTAGCCAACGCATCCGCCACCATCGCCGAGGGCGAGGTGCTGCAACTGACGGCGGCACAGGATCTGGCCACGGACGAAGGGATTTACCTGAAGGTCGTTCGGGGCAAGACGGCGGCGCTGTTTTCCGCCGCGACCGAGGTGGGCGGCGTGATCGCCGCCGCCCCAGAAGATCAGGTGCGCGCCCTGTTCACCTATGGCGATGCGCTGGGCGTTGCGTTCCAGATTGTCGACGACCTGCTGGATTACGGCGGCACAGCAGCGGTGATCGGCAAGAACACCGGCGATGATTTCCGCGAACGCAAGCTGACCCTGCCGGTGATCAAGGCGGTGGCGCTGGCGGATTCTGACGAACGCGCCTTTTGGGTGCGTGTCATCGAAAAGGGTGATCAGCGCGACGGCGATCTGGAACGCGCGATGGCCATCATGGCCCGCCACGGCACGATGGAGGCCGCCCGGATCGAGGCGCTGGGATGGGCTGCACGGGCGCGTGATGCGCTGGCGGTTCTGCCCGATCATCCCCTGCGCGGGATGCTTGAGGATCTGGCCGATTACGTGGTGGCGCGGATCAGCTAAGGACGGCCGCGTCGGCCACCCACCAACCGGGATGCAGCGCCTTTAGCCTGCGGGCGGCGGCGGATGCCGACAGCGGATCGGCGAACAGGCCAAAGCAGGTTGCCCCCGACCCGGACATCCGGGCCAGTAGGCAGCCTGTCTGGGCTGACAATGCGGATTTCACCTGACCGATGACCGGCGCCACCTTTTGCGCCGGGCCCTCCAGATCGTTGCGCTGCATGGCGACAAAGGCGGCAAGTTCGGCGGCAGTCTTCAGGCGTGGCATGTCGCGCATCGGTGCGTTTTCGGCCCGCGTCAGCGCACGGAACACATCCGGTGTCGGGACTGCAACGCCTGGGTTTGCCAGAACCAGCCATGCGGGCGGCAGGGCGTGGGGCAGGGTCATCACAGTTTCCCCGATGCCGGTCATTCGTGCGGGGCGGCCCGACAGGCAGACGGGCACATCCGCCCCCAGCTTTAGCACGGTGGCGGGACCGGGCAGCGGCGCACCCCAAAGGCGCGACAGCAGGCGCAAGGCGGCGGCGGCATCGGCAGATCCCCCTCCGATACCCGATGCGACGGGCAGAACCTTTTCCAGTGTCATGGCCGCGCCCAAAGGCCCCATTGCGCGGGCGGCGCGCAGGATCAGGTTATCATCGCTTGTGGGCAGGTTTGCAGCCTGTGGCCCGGTGATCGCCAGTGTCAGCGCATCGGACGGGGCAGCATCCAACCGGTCGCCCACATCCGCAAAAACCACCAGCGAATCAAGCAGATGATAGCCATCCGCCCGCCGCCCGGTGACGTGCAGCGCAAGGTTGATCTTGGCGGGCGCGAATTCAGTTGCCATTCGCCATGGGGGTGATCGGGGGTGCGCCCTCTTCGGCCAAGACGGCATCCAGACCCACCTCAAGCTTGCGGCGAATGCGGATGGCGTCCTTTTCCTCGGGGTCAAAGGACAGGGCACGACGCCACTGGAACTGCGCCTCAAGCGTGCGGCCAACGGACCAATAGACGTCGCCCAGATGGTCGGTCACGATCGGATCAACCGGTTCCAGCAACGATGCCTTTTCCATCGGCTCTACCGCGTCGGCATAGCGGCCAAGGCGGAAATAGGCCCATGCCAGACTGTCGATGATATAGCCCGCGTCGGGTTGCGCTGCGACCGCGCGTTCGATCATCCCCAACGCCTCGGGCAGGTTCACGCCGCGGTCGACAAAGCTGTAGCCAAGATAGTTCAGCACCTGCGGCTGGTCGGGGTCCAGTTCCAGCGCCTTGCGAAAATCTGCCTCGGCCTTGTCCCAGTTCTGGCTGCGTTCGTGGCTGATGGCGCGCGCATAGAACAGGCCCCAGTGGCGTTGTTCCGGTTTGGGCAGCAGGGCAAGGGCCGCATCATATGCGGTCACGGCCTCGGCATAGCGTTCCTCGCGTCGCAGGGCATCACCAAGGGCGATGTGGACGGCCATGATCTGCCCGTGGCTGCGCGTCAGGGATTGCAGCACCTCGATCGCGGCGTCGGTCTTGCCGCCCGCGCGCAACGTATCGGCGCGGCCGATTTCGGCAACGTGGTAGGCGGGGCTTTCCGGCGGGATCAGGGCGTAGACTTCGGCGGCAAGGGCCGGTTGTCCCTGCGCATCCAGCAGCGCGGCGGTCATCAGCACGGCCTCGGTATGGTCGGGGCGCAGATGGGCTGCGACGCGGGTGTAGAGCAGGGTATACCCATTGTCCGCTTCGCCGTTCAGCGCGGTGGCAAGGGTAAAGAAGACCTCGGCCAGACCATCGCGGGCATTGCGCACGGTGGTAAAGGGCAGCGCTTCGCCAGCGGTCAGGCGGACGCGCAGGGCGTCAATCTCGATATCCGGTTCAGCGCCAAAACTGCGGTCCAGCAGGGCGAGCGCGTCGGGGTTGCGTTCAAGCTGGCTCAGGATCTGGACATGCGCGATCACCCCGCGCCGCATGATGGAAATCGACCCCGCCTCGCGCCCCGACAAGATCTCGTCCGCGCCTTCGAAATCACCGGCTGACGCCAGCGCCAGCGCCTTGTGATACAGACCAAAGGCCTGCACGCCGGGTTGGGCCGACAGGGCATCAAAGGCTTGCAGCGCCTCGGACATGCGTCCGGCCCCCAGTTCGGACCAGCCGACCACCAACTGATCAATCAGCGACCCAATGCTGCGGCCTGCGGCGGCGTCGGCCAAAAGGGCTGCGTAATCCTCGCGCGCGGCCTGATCGGCCAAAAGGGCGATGAACGCGGCCTGATTGACGGCCCCGCCCTGCAACAGGCGGCGGGCGCTTTTCGTGGCGGTGTCGAAATCGCCAAGGGCGATGGCCGCAACGACCGACCCTTCGAGCAACAGGCGGTTGGACGGATCTCGGTTCAGGGCGCGGTCATACCAGCCAAGCGCCTGCCGGTAATCGTTTTCGGCGGCGGCAACGCGCGCGGCCAGATAGGCCCCGGCGTCCCCGGTCTGCTGGGCCAACGCTGGCCCTGACAACAGGGCCATCAGCGCGATGGCAAGCAGCGGGCGGCGTTTGGAGTGGGGCATCATGGCAAGGTCGCTCCGCTTTGACCGGATGGGTTCGACCACGCTAGCCGCCGCGTAGGGCAAGGGCAATGCGGGCCGGGGTGCGTTCTGCCCCGGCCCGCCGATTCTCGCGCGATTGTCAGATCACATGTTCGGATAATTCGGACCGTCGCCCCCTTGGGGAGTGGTCCAGACGATATTCTGCGACGGATCCTTGATATCGCAGGTCTTGCAGTGGACGCAGTTCTGAAAGTTGATCACGAACCGCGGGTCTTTGCCCTGTTCACTGACCACCTCGTACACCCCCGCCGGGCAATAGCGCTGCGCGGGTTCGGCGTATTTGGGCAGGTTCACCGCGATGGGAACCGAAGGATCGCGCAGTTTCAGGTGGGCGGGCTGGTTTTCGGCATGGTTGGTAAAGCTGAAAGCCACGTTGGTCAGCCGGTCGAACGACAGCACGCCATCGGGGCGGGGATAGTCGATCGGTTTGTGGTCCTTGGCCAGCCCGGTTGCGGCGGCGTCGGATTTGCCGTGGCGCAGGGTGCCCAGAACCGTCAGACCGATGGTATTGGCCCACATATCCAGACCGCCCCCCATCAGGCTGGCGACAAGGCCATACTTGGACCACAGAGGTTTGACATTGCGCACCTTTTTCAGGTCGGCCCCGATTGGCCCACCGCGCACGTTGGATTCGTAGTCGTTCAGCTCGTCCCCCGCACGCCCGGCGGTGATCGCGGCATGGGCAGCCTCGGCGGCGGCTTTGCCCGACAGCATGGCGTTGTGATTGCCCTTGATGCGGGGCACGTTCACCAGACCCGCGCTGCATCCCAGCAGGGCCACACCGGGGGCGACCATCTTGGGGATGGATTGCCACCCCCCCTCGCTGATGGCGCGGGCACCGTAGGCGATGCGCTTGCCGCCCTTCAACAGGTCCGCGACCATGGGGTGATGCTTGAATCGCTGGAATTCCATGTAGGGATACAGGTGCGGGTTTTCATAGTTCAGGTGAACCACAAAGCCGACATAGACCTGATTGTTTTCAAGGTGATAGATGAAGGATCCGCCGCCTGCGTTCTTGCCCAGCGGCCAGCCCATTGTGTGGGTGACAGTGCCAAGGCGGTGCTTGGCGGGGTCAATCTCCCAGATTTCCTTCATACCGAGGCCGTATTTTTGCGGGCAATGGCCTTTGGACAGATCGTACTTGGCGATGACTTCTTTCGCCAGCGACCCGCGCACGCCTTCGGAGAGAAAGACGTATTTGCCGTGTAGTTCCATCCCGGGTTCATAGGACGGGCCGGGGGTGCCATCGTCGTTCAGGCCGAATTCGCCCGCGACCACGCCCTTGACGCGGTCGCCGTCGTAGACAAGGGCCGAGGCGGACATGCCCGGAAAAATCTCGACCCCCAGCGATTCCGCGACGCCCGCCATCCAGCGGCAGACGTTGGCCATGCTGACGATGTAGTTGCCGTGGTTCGACATCAGCGGCGGCATCGGCCAGTTTGGAATGCGAATCTGCCCCGCAGGGCCAAGCAGGTAGAAGTTGTCTTCCTGCACCTTTGTCTTGATCGGCGCATCCATGCTGCGCCAGTCGGGCAGCAGCGCATCCAGACCGCTGGCGTCCAGCACGGCACCGGAGAGGATATGCGCGCCCACCTCGGACCCTTTTTCCAGCACGACAACAGTCCGGTCGGGGTCCAACTGCTTGAGCCGGATCGCGGCGGACAGGCCCGCAGGCCCCGCGCCGACGATCACAACGTCATATTCCATCGACTCGCGGACGATCTCGGTCATGCGGATTCCTTTCTTTGCGTAGCTCGGTAGCCTGCGCAATAAATTCCCGGTGCGTTGGTTTCCCGTTAGCCCAAGCCGCGCGCAAGGGTCAATCAGAACCCGGCATCAGCGTGTCGCATTGCGACCCTTCCGGGCGAAGTTGCGCCATTCCGGGGCGGGTGCCTCTTGCAATTGCGCCATGGGTCAGGTCAGGTGCGTCAAAAGAAGTGATGACGCCACTGCCCAAACGGGCCGTGGCATTGTCTTTTGCGGTGTTGGGGACAATGGAAAAAATTCCGATGACGCGCGCGGGGTTTACCGCGCTGGATGAAGAGTTGAAGGTGCTGAAATCGGTCGAACGGCCTGCCGTGATCCGTGCCATTGCCGAGGCGCGCGAACATGGCGACCTTTCGGAAAACGCCGAATACCACGCCGCGCGTGAAAAACAGAGCTTCATCGAAGGCCGGATCAAGGAACTTGAGGCTGTGATTTCGCTGGCCGACGTGATCGACCCGACCAAGCTGTCGGGAGCCATCAAGTTCGGCGCGACGGTGGCGCTGGTGGACGAAGAGACGGGTGAAGAAAAGACTTATCAGATCGTCGGCGAACCCGAAGCGGATATCGAACGCGGTTTGCTGAACATCCGCTCGCCGCTGGCGCGGTCCTTGATCGGCAAGGAAAAGGGCGACAGCGTCGATGTAAAGACGCCGGGTGGTCAGAAAAGCTATGAGATCCTGAACGTCCGTTTCGTCTGACCGTCGAATGACCGTCGAATGACCGCCGAATTGCCGGGGGGCCCTATGCCGGACCAAGACAAGCCAGTTGACCTGGGCATCTATGCCCGTTCCGATGCCGGATACGGCCTTGGCCCGACCGAGGTGGTCGCCGGATTGCTTTCCGTCATCTGGGTTGTGGCGGTGATTGCCTATGCGCTGGTCTCGCCCGCCGCCGCAGGCGAAGGGCTGCTGGGGCTGGTGATGACGTTGCTGGTCGTCTTTTTGCCGCTGGCGTTGATCTGGGCATCGGTGACGACATTGCGGTCGGTCCGCGCCCTGCGGGACGAGGCGGCCCGGCTGCAAGCCAGCGTCGATGCCATGCGCAACGCCTATATCGCGGGGCAGCAAACGGCAGCGTCAATGAAGCCGACCGTAGAACAGCGGCTGGATGAAATCGCGGCCTCGACACGGCAGGCGGAAACTGTGCTTGCCACTTTCAATTCGCGCCGCGATCCGGGGCTGAGCGTGCCGTCCGCAGACCGAAAGGCCGCGTTGGCCGTGCCGCGCCCTGTCCCGGGCGAGGAACAGCCCGGTCTGGCGTTGGGAACCCCGGCAGAAGACCTGCGCGCGCCGTTGTCCGTAACCGATTTCATCAGGGCGCTGCAATTTCCGGAAAACCCGGACGACCGCGAAGGGTTTCGCGCGCTGCGTCTGGCGCTGGAAGACCGTGGCGTGGCCAAGTTGATCCGCGCCGCGCAGGACGTGCTGACGCTGCTCAGCCAGGAAGGCATCTACATGGATGACCTGAAGCCTGATCACACCCGTCCCGAGTTGTGGCGCCGCTTTGCTGGTGGAGAGCGGGGCCGGGGCATTGCCGGGCTTGGCGGTATCCGTGACCGGTCATCGCTGGCGCTGACGGCTGGGCGGATGCGCGAAGACCCGGTGTTCCGCGATGCGGGTCACCACTTCCTGCGCACCTTTGACCGCACCTTCAGCGAGTTCGAAAAGAACGCCACCGACGCCGATCTGGCAGAGTTGTCGGAAACCCGCACCGCCCGCGCCTTCATGCTGTTCGGGCGGGTGACGGGCACGTTTGACTGATGGCCCGTCTGGGAAAAAAATCTTGAAAAGAATTTTGGCGCGCTGAGAACCGGGGCAGTCGTTCCTGGCGAGTGGCGATGAGTATTTTTACGAAGAAAAAGGGATAGGTCAGCCGCGTGGCGCTGCAGCGCGGCGCAGGCGGTCGTTGATGGCCCGGCCTAGGCCGCGGTCCGGGATCGGTGCGAAGGCGATGGTTCGCCCCGCCGCCAGGTCGTCCGCCGCGCGCAATGTGTGAAACAGGTTTGCCGCAGCTTCAACCATGTCGCCCGTGCCGGACAGCGTCAGGGCCGCACCGGGGCAGGGGCCAAAGCCGACCCACACCTCAGCCGACGTGGGTTCGGTGACGTTCAGCCGAACGGGTGCGCCGGGCGCATAATGCGACAGCAACTGGCCGGGAGCGTTCGGTTTTTCGGCGCTGCCACCAGCGGCAAGGGGATGGCCAAGTGCGTCCTCCAACGCCTCAACAGGGATGCCGCCGGGGCGCAACAGGACGGGCGTGCCGTCCAAGCCAAGGATGGTCGATTCCACCCCGACTGTGCAAGGGCCGCCGTCAAGGATGCCGTCGATCCGGCCGGCAAGGCCAGTGTACACATGGTCAGCCCGCGTGGGGGATACCTTGCCCGACGGGTTGGCAGACGGCGCGGCAAGGGGGCCGCCGAAAGCCCGCAGCAGCGCCTGCGCCACCGGATGTGCGGGAATGCGGATGGCGACGGTATCCAGACCCGCCGTCACCAGCGGCGACAGGCCCGCGTCGTGACGCAACGGCAGCACCAATGTCAGCGGACCGGGCCAGAAGGCGGCGGCGATGGCGGTTGCGATGGCGTCAAACAGGGCATAGCGGTGGGCGGTGTCCACATCCGGCACATGGACGATCAGGGGGTTGAAGCGTGGCCTGCCCTTGGCGTCAAAGATGCGCGCGACGGCGGTGTCGTTGGTGGCATCACCACCCAGCCCATAGACCGTTTCGGTCGGAAACGCCACCAGGCCGCCTGCGCGCAGGATCGCTGCGGCGCGGGCCAGCCCGTCGGGCGTGGCGTCAAGAAGGGCGGTCTGGGGCATGGCGTGACGCAGCGTTGGGCTTGAGGATGGGTGCGCAATCGCTACGCTCCGGTTATTGAAGCCATTACCCGTGTGCCCCTTGTTTGCCAAGATGCGCCTGCCCTTTGCGGGCCTGACCGGAGTTTTCCATGCCCTATCATGCGCCGCTGACTGATTTCCGCTTTTTGCTGGACCATGTCGTGGGGTTTGATCGCGTCGCGGCAACCGCGCGCTTTGCCGATGCGGTGCCGGAAACAGTCGACGCGATCCTGACCGAGGCTGCGCGTCTGACCGGTGGTGTGATGGCCCCCCTGAACCGCAACGGCGATCTTCATCCGGCGCGGCTGGAAAACGGGGTGGTGCGCACCTCTGACGGGTTCGCGGAAGGCTATCGGGCGATTGCAGACGGCGGCTGGGTGGGCATGTCGGCGACGCCGGAGCATGGCGGGATGGGTCTGCCAATGACGCTGACCACGGCAGTGAACGAGATGATGTCGGGCGCGTGCCTGGCGCTGCAACTGAACCCTCTGCTGACACAAGGCCAGATCGAAGCGTTGGAGCATCACGCCAGCGATGCGTTGAAAGCCGTCTATCTGCCCAAGCTGATTTCTGGCGAATGGAACGGCACGATGAACCTGACCGAACCGCAGGCGGGCAGCGATGTGGGGGCCTTGCGCGCCACCGCCGTGCCGACGGCGGACGGAAGCTATGCAGTGACAGGTCAGAAGATTTACATCAGCTGGGCGGACGCCGATTTCATGGCGAACACCTGCCATCTGGTGCTGGCGCGGTTGCCCGGCGCTGCTGCGGGCACGGGGGGGATCAGCCTGTTTCTGGTGCCGAAATTCCTGCCCGATGCTGCGGGAAATCCGGGCGCGCGCAACGCGCTGTCTGTGGTCAGTCTGGAACACAAACTGGGTCTGCACGGCAGCCCAACCGCCGTGATGCAGTATGACGGTGCCACGGGATGGCTGGTCGGCGCGCCGCACAAGGGGATGGCCGCGATGTTCACGATGATGAACAATGCGCGGCTGGGTGTCGGTGTGCAGGGCGTCGGCGTGGCCGAGGCGGCGTTTCAGCAGGCGCTGGCCTATGCCACCGGGCGCGTGCAGGGGCGCACCCCGGTGACGGGGGCGGGAACGATCATCGATCACGCCGATGTGCGGCGGATGCTGGCAGTGATGCGGGCCGAGGTGTTCAGCGCGCGGGCGATTGCGCTGTCTTGTGCGGTGGCGATTGACATGGCGCGTGCGACGGGCGCTGCCGAATGGCAGGCGCGCGCGGCGCTGTTGACCCCGATTGCCAAGGCCTTTGGCACCGATGTGGGCCATGACGTGGCACAGATGGGCGTGCAGGTGCACGGCGGCATGGGATTTGTCGAAGAAACGGGGGCAGCGCAATTTGCGCGCGATGTCCGCGTCACATCAATCTATGAAGGCACGAACGGGATTCAGGCGATGGATCTGGTGGCGCGCAAGATGGCCGACGGGGGCGAGGCCGCTTTCCGCCTGATTGACGAGGTGCAGGCCGGTGCCGAAGCGGCGCGCGCGGTCCTGCCCGATCTGGCAGGTGATGTCTGGACCGCCGCCGAAGCCTTGCGCGATGCGACCGAGGCGTTGGTGGCCCAAGGGATGAATGATCGCTTTGCCGGGGCGGTGCCCTTTCTGCGCGCCTTTGCCAGGGTTCTGGGTGGGGATGCCCATTTGCGCGCCGCGCTTGCCGGTGGGCGCGAGCGGACTGCGCTGGCGCGTGTGGCGATACGGCGGCTGATGCCCGAATACACCGCCCTTCTGGCGCAGGTGCGCGAGGGGGCGGATGATCTTTATGCCCTGTCGCCCGAGGATTTGGGGGCGTGATCCGGCACCCGTTTGATGCCCCACCTGCCGAAGGGAAGGCGATTGCCGTCGCTCCCGGCATCCTGTGGCTGCGACTGCCCCTGCCGATGGCGCTGGATCATGTGAACATATATGCGCTGGATGACGGCGATGGCTGGACCGTGGTTGACACCGGTCTGTCATCGCGGCGTGGAAAGGCGTTGTGGGACAGTCTGTTGACCGGACCGCTGGCAGGAAAGCCGGTCAACCGGGTGATCGTCACGCACCACCATCCAGATCACATCGGACTGGCGGGCTGGTTTCAGGCGCGGGGTGCGGACCTGTGACAACGCGGACCGCTTGGCTGTATGCCCGAATGCTGGTGTTGGACGAACAGGCCGTGCCGTCGGATCCTGCGATGACCTTTTACCGCCGCGCCGGGATGTCCGATGCGATGCTGGCGCAGCGCGCGGCAGAGCGGCCCTTCAACTTTTGCGACGTCGTTGACCCGTTGCCGGTAGGATTTACCCGCATCGCGGACGGGGATATGGTGCGCGCAGGGGGGCGTGACTGGACGGTGCGCTGTGGCAATGGCCATGCGCCGGAACATGCGACGTTGTGGGGCGGCGACGTGATCCTTGGCGGTGATCAGCTTTTGCCCAGCATATCCGCCAACATCGGCGTCTATCCGACCGAGCCTGATGCCGATCCGCTTACCGAATGGCTGCACAGTGCGGCGGCCTTTGCCGCCCATGCGCGCGATGACCAACTTGTCCTGCCCGGTCACAAACTGCCCTTTACCGGATTGCCGTTTCGCCTGTCACAAATGGCGGAAAACCACGAAGGCGCCCTTGGTCGCCTGCTGGATCACCTTGCCACGCCGCGCCGCGCCACCGAATGTTTCCTGCCCCTGTTCAAGCGCAAGGTGGGTGGGGCCGAATTCGGGCTGGCCCTGGCCGAGGCTGTGGCCCATCTGAACTGTCTGTTGAAGCGGGGGCTTGTCTCACGCGTTCTTTCGGCCGAGGGTGCATGGCTGTGGGCGCGAAAGGACATTGCATGACAGATGAAACAGCCACCCTGCCGCGTGCTGGGGCCGTTCATTCCGACCCTGCCGCCTGTGGCACATTGGAACGCGAACCCCTGCCCGAAGCCGTGGCCCGCCGCGCCATTGAAGACAAAAGTCCGGCGGAATGGGCGTATGAACGGCTGTTGCTTTACATCAAGAACTTTGAGTCGCAGTTGGATTCCGCGCATGAGGTGGCGATGGGCTTTGCGGGCGGCGAGGCCGGGGTGCTGCAGATCGAAGGCGTCGGTTTCTTCGACCCGGATATCGTCACGTTCTACGGCCGGGACGAGGATGGACTGCGCACCCAGTTGATCCAGCACGTCAGTCAATTGAATGTCGTGCTGCGCGCCATTCCCAAACACGAACCGTCCGAGCCGCCGCGCCGCATCGGGTTTCAAATGCTGGCGCAATGGGCGGGGGGCGAAGCGGGCGATGCGTCGGTCTAGGGGCGCATTGATGGATGTGCGGCGTCCCACGCCAGAACCATCGCCGCCAGTTCCTTTAGCCGATTAAGGCGCGGGCGGGATAGCCGCCACACCTCGATTCGCAGGGCCAGACCGGGATGGGACGGCATCGGGATCGACACCACGCTGCCATCTTCGGACCAGATCGCCCGTTTCTTGCGCGTGTCGTCGACAAGGGCGCGGTGGTGCGGGGTTGCGACGATCAGGTTTTCGCGTTCGGGTGCGGATTTCAGATAGGCAGCCAGATGCAAGACCAGCGCGTCGGGCAAAAGCGATGCCTGCGCCGCGATGGCCAGATCGTCGTCGATCAGGGAAAGGCGACTGTCGAGCGCCGCATCCCGACGGGTCGAGTCGATCAGGCGCACATCCCCGAGGTGGCAGAACCATCCGACGTCAACGTGAAAGGGGCCGGCGCCAACGATGGCATCGACCACCGGGTCCATCACCGTCAGCACGGGCGGCGAAATCCGCGCCTTTGTGGCGGCATGGTTCAGATCAGGCGTGATCCGGTAGGACCGGGCGCCGTCACTCTGGATCAAGTCGCTGTCCTTAAGGTTTTCCAAGGCGCGCGACAGCGGGCCGCGCGGCAGGTTCGTGCGGGCGGCAAGGTAACCGACCGTCGCCCCGTGCTGGTGGGCGACGGCCGTCAGAACGCCCAACATTCGCCGGGTCGGGCCATGGTCCCCTTTCCCGCTGGTGGCAAATGCCGGTTCAACGAAAGACTCGTCTACATCCACGACCTTGTTGCGATCAGCTTGCAAGGGCCGGGGCAAACCTGGGTGCAGGGTTCGCCTCTTGTGGGGTGCACAGGGCAACGCGGGTGTCCAGCGTGACCTGACCCTCAAACACCAGACGGTAGAACACCTCGGATTCGCCCTCATCCAGCGCGCATCTGTTCCGGTGCAGCATCGGACGCCCGCTTGCAGACAGATCATGTCCGCGCACGGCAAACATCAGGCTGCCGCAAACCGGCGATGACTTGTCCAGCCGCAGCACCGAAAATCCCGCCGTTTGCGCCGTGTCGCGGGCCAGCGTCTGGCACGAGCAATCGACGATATCAAAGTAGCGTTCGCGCACCGGGTCGTAGACGTAATCCCCGCAGGACAGGTCTTCGATCAGGGTATAGTCGTCGTTGAAATGGCCGGTCCGGATCAGGGTTCCCCTGGCGAACAGGTCCATCCGCACTATTCCGGCAGCTTGGAATTGCATGTGATGTCCTTGAAGGCCCGATGCCCGGCCAGGGCCCCCACCCCAGCCGTATCGAGAATGTTGCAGGAAGGCCGGGTGCGTATGACGCGCCCTTCCGGTTGGTGCTGTGAAAGCAGAACGCCTGTCGCGGGCCGTGCAGCGGCGCGGAACTGGCGTTGATGTTGCAAAGATCAGTGCGACGGGCCGGTCCGGGATGCCTGTTACGGCCATCCGACACACCCTTGGGGGCAACGGCCCCCGGCAAGGGGGCGGTTCTGGCGTAACAGATCATACTACACGTCACTCTTTACTTGCACTTAAGGTGCCTGCGGACCGGTTGACGACCCGAAGCAGTGGTCGCTTGCCACGAAATAGCCTTGCCAGATCGCCCTCAAAGCGACCAACCCACCATTCGGAAAACCGCGCATACTGCCCGGCGTCAGATACCCTTGATCAACGGATAGTTTGACGCCGGGGTGTCAAGATTGTGGCGACAATGGGGCACTTGCCAAATTTTGTATTACAATTCAGTCAGTTGACCTGAACTAAAGGATGTAGCGTTTATCATTTTGGCGAAACAGTACCGACGGATTGTCGTTAATTCATCAAGAAAGAAATTTACTCTCCGGCTGCCCGCTGCCCAGATGATGGCGCAATCTGGACGGTGACGAAGGCGACGCCTACGCCCGACGAATCATCGCAAGCCACCTGTGGCGGGATGAACCCGTGACACGCCGGGGTGAATCAGATATGTGGCCGAAAACGCATGTGAATAACGCTGGAAAGGAATCGCGGCATGGCCGAGCATCACGAACACAAGCCGGGAAGCATGGATATCCGGGCGCAGGAAAAGACCTTTGCCGGATTCATCCGCATGGTGATGTGGGGTGGTGGCATCTCGATCGCGGTGCTGATCTTTCTTGCGCTTGCCAACGCCTGACGGTTGGGAATTCCGGTTGTGACGATCCGTTTCGCGCTGGGCCTGATGGCCCTCCTGTCGCTTGCCGCTTGCGGGGGGGTGACGGAGTCAACCATGGCACCTCCTGCCGCTGTTGCCGCTGCCAGATATGAGCATCCGGGCCCAAAGTCGATCACGCTGTACACGGTCATCAACAACCGCAGCAATGCGGGTGCCCATTCGGGCCTGCTGATCAACGCGTCAGAGAGGGTGATGTTCGATCCGGCCGGAACGTGGCACCACCCGCGCATCCCGGAACAGAACGATGTGCATTATGGCATCACGCCGAAGATGCAGTTGTTCTACATCGACTATCATGCGCGCGAGACGTTCCGCGTGATCGAGCAGACGGTCGAGGTGTCGCCCGAGGTGGCGGAGCTGGTCGCGCAGCGGGCCAAGGCCTATGGTGCGGTGCCAAAGGCGCAATGTGCAAACTCGATCTCCAGCATTTTGCGGGGCGTGCCTGGGTTCACGTCGATGCCATCGACATGGTTCCCGAACAAGTTGATGGAGGCGTTCGGGAATGTGCCCGGTGTGCGCGGCCGGACAATCACCGATGCGGATGCCGATGACAATCACGGTGTCTTGCTGGTGCAGGCGGGCGACGCGCCCATCTGATCACAATAGCAGCGGCGTCAGATACAACGCCGCTGCCCCGGCCGCGATTGCGGCCAAAGTGCTGCGCGTGACGACCCCAACCCCAAGGGTGACAATCGCTGCCAACAGGCGGGCAGGATCGGTTTCGCCGCCCGTCGCCGGGGGCCACAGGACGCCGGGGGCCACCAGACCCGGCAGCAACGCCACGGCGGTATAACGCAACACCCGCGTCAGCCAGCCGGGCAGCGGGTGATTGCCCAGCATCCCCAGAAACGACAGCCGGATCAGATAGGTGCCGATGCCAAGGATCGGCATCACGGTCCAAAGCATGGTCTTGTCAATCATGGCGCGGTCCCCGCTGTTCCAGCTGCCATTCCAGCAGCGCGCCGGTCGCCATGGCGATGGCTGTGGCCACCAACAGACCCAACCCCCACGGAATCCACGCCAGCGCCAGCGACAGCGCAATCGACACGCCCGCCGCAACCAGATGCGGCAAGCTGCGCATCAGCGGCGCACACATCGCCAGAAAGGTGATCGGTAGCGCAAAATCCAATGCGTATTCAGGCGGGATCGTCTGCCCCACAGCCGCACCGATCAGGGAAGAGGCGAACCACATCGGGGCCACGGGCACCACCGCGCCAAAGAAGAACGCCACCTTTTGCGGGGTTGTCAGGGCGGGGTTCTTTTCAAACTCTACCGCACTGGCGGCAAAGCTTTGATCGACAAGGAAATAGGCCATCAGCATCCGCGTGCCAAAGGGCGCAGCCCCCAGATGCGGGGCCATGGCGACGGAGTACATCACCATCCGCAGATTGACCGCCAGCGACGTTGCCAGCACCACGAACAGGGGCGCGTTGTCCTGCATCAGTTGCAGCGCGGCAAACTGCGACGCGCCCGCAAAGACCATCACCGAAAAGGTCATCGATTCGAACAGGTTCAACCCCGCTTCGGTTGCGACGACGCCGAACAGCAGGCCGAACGGTGCGACCACGATCAGAAACGGCAATGAGGCGCGGACGCCGCGAAGGAACGAGGATCGGGTGTCTGTCATGGGCCGGGCGCTTTACCTTGGGGCCTTATCGGCTTAGGCAATCTGAACGGGAAGGTGAAGGGGGCAAGTGGTGCGTCTTTACGGTGTGATCCTTGCAGGCGGGCAGGGGCGGCGCATGGGCGGGGCCGACAAGGCGCTGATTTCCCTTGCAGGGCGCACCCTGATCGACCGCGCCGTTGCCCGGTTGGAGCCGCAGGTGGAACGGCTGGGGCTGTCAGCCAATGGCGATCCGGCACGGTTCGCGGTGCTGCATCTGCCCATTCTCGCGGATGACGCATCATTGGGTCCGCTGTCAGGGATCAGCGCAGCGCTCGATTGGGCAGCGCCTTTGGGTGCGACGGCGGTGATCAGCGTGGCCGTGGATACCCCATTCTTTCCCGGCGATCTGGTGCCGCGCCTGTGTCTGGCGGCGGAAAGCGCACCCGAAGGTGTTGCGCTGGCCCGGTCGGGCGGTGATGACCACCCGACGTTCGGGCTGTGGCCGGTCACCTTGGGCACAGCTTTGCGGGAATTTCTGGACAGCGGGGCAAAGACCAGCGTTCGCGCGTTTGCCGATGCGCATGGCGCGGCTCGGGCTGATTTTGCCGACGACGGCGCGTTCTTCAACCTGAACACGCCTGACGACGTGATCCGGGCCGAGGCGATGATCCGGGGTGCCGCATGAAGGTTTATGGCGTCATCGGCTGGAAGAATGCAGGCAAGACCAGCCTGATGGAACGTCTGGTGGCGGAAATCACCGGGCGCGGTTTTACCGTGTCCACAGTAAAGCACGTGCATCACGATGTGGACCTTGACCAACCCGGCAAGGATACCTTTCGCCACCGTCAGGCCGGCGCGACCGAGGTGGTTCTGGCGTCTGCCCACCGTTTCGCACTGATGCACGAACACCGCGGGGCGGAACCCGATCTGGCGGCGGTTCTGCTGCGGCTTGCCCCGGTCGATCTGGTGTTGGTCGAAGGGTACAAGCGCGACGCGCACCGCAAGGTCGAAGTGTTTCGCCGCGAAACCGGGCAATCGCTGATCCAACCCGGCGATCCGCTGGTGCGGGCGGTGGCGACGGATACCGATGTGGGCCCTGTGTCAGTGCCGGTGCTTGACCTGAACGACACCGCTGCGGTGGCGGATTTCGTGCTGGAAGAGGTGGGGCTGAAACCCCGCGCGCAAGACACGTTTGATACCGTGGTGGTGGTGGACTGGTCGGCGTCCGGCGCGCCGTCTTCGCGCGTCGAGGCAAAGGATGCGATCTGGCTGGGCGTTGCCGATGGTTCGGGCGAACGGACGATCTATTGCCGGACGCGGGCCGAGGCAGAGGCGACGTTGATCGGTATTCTTGACGCCGAGGTTGGGATGGGTCGCCGTGTGCTGGTCGGGTTTGATTTCCCGATTGGCTATCCGGCGGGGTTTGCGGAACGTCTGACAGGTCAGGCACAGGCGCGGGCGGTCTGGCGCTGGTTCGCCGACCGGATCACGGACGGACCGGACAACCGCAACAACCGCTTTGCCGTGGCGGATGGGATCAACCGGCAATTCGGCGGCGGGCCATTCTGGGGGCGGCCGGTCGGGGCGGACTATTCGTATCTGCCCGCCACCAAGGCGGTAGATTACATGGCCCTTGGCCTGAATGAACGGCGAGCCGT
Source organism: Pseudomonadota bacterium (assembly GCA_040385245.1). Lineage (GTDB taxonomy): Bacteria > Pseudomonadota > Alphaproteobacteria > Rhodobacterales > Rhodobacteraceae > JAZKHT01. The sequence continues at coordinate 704,432 of JAZKHT010000007.1, forward strand.
AGAAACGGCGGTCCCACGGGCGCAGCCCGTTTGGAAGCTTTACACCACCGGGTCGGTCGGATCGCAGGCGCTGATGGGGTTGCCGATGATTCACCGCTTGTCACAGCGCCCGGCCACCACTGTCTGGCCGTTTGACGCGCCATCGGGTCAGGTCGTGCTGGCCGAGGTCTATCCGTCGCTGCTGGCCCCGGCGGTGGCGGCTGAACCGGGGATCAAGGACGCGGCACAGGTGCGCTTGCTGTCACGCGCGCTGCTTGCGTTGTCGCGGGCGGGCAAGTTGGGCGCGATGTGGTCTGTTCCCGATGGTGCGGCAGAAGAAGGCTGGATTCTTGGGGCAGGGCATGCCGATGCGCTGCTGGCGGCCAGTGCGACATGACGATGACCCTGCGCCATGGCCTGCCCGAACACCTGCGCGACGACGCGGCGCGGCTGTATTGGCAGGCGTTTGGTGGCAAATTGGGGCGCGTGATGGGGCCGGACCGGATGGCGTTGCGGTTCATTCACCGGGTGATGCGGGCAGATCACTGCATCGTGGCGCTGGCCCCTGGTGGCGCGCTGTTGGGGCTTGCAGGGTTCAAGACGCAGGACAGCAGTTTCGCCGGTGGCACCAGCGATGATCTGCGGGTCATCTATGGCCGGGCAGGCGCGTTGTGGCGGTCTGCGCTGCTGCAATTGCTGGCCAACGATGTGGACAACGACCGATTTCTGCTGGACGGCCTGTGCGTGGTCGACGGCGCGCAGGGGCGGGGTGTCGGCACCGCCCTGCTTGAAGCGATCTGTATCGAGGCGCGTTCCCGTGGGTATGGCGCGGTCCGGCTGGAAGTGGTGGACACCAACGCCCGCGCCCGCGCCCTGTATGAACGCACCGGGTTTGTCACGGCGCGCACCGCACCAATCGGGCTGTTGCGCCTTATATTCGGGTTCAACGCCGCCCATACGATGGTGCGGCAGCTTTAGCACCACCATTGCCCGGCACGTCGGTTTGACAGGCGTAATCCGGCAGGCACGTTTTTCGCGTGAAACATCGCAAGATTTTGTTAGACATCCCTTGGGTGTGCAAGTGCCACCAAAAGGGACATCCGCAAAGGGTGGTCAAAGCAACAAGGGGACTGTGAAATGTTGAACGAGTTCAAAGCCTTTATCGCCAAAGGCAACGTGGTTGATCTGGCGGTCGGTATCATCATCGGCGCGGCGTTTACCGCAATTGTCAACTCTCTGGTCGGTGACCTGATCAACCCGATCATCGGGCTGATCACGGGCGGCGTCGATTTCTCGAATCTTTTCTTCAATCTGGGCGAGGGAGAGTTCACCAGCCTTGCCGCCGCGAAAGAGGCGGGCGCGCCCGTCTTTGCCTATGGCGCGTTCATCACCGCTGTCATCAACTTCCTGATCATCGCCTGGGTGGTGTTTCTGATCGTCAAGGCGGTCAACAAGCTGAAAGCCGCATCCGCAAAGAAAGAAGCGGCCGAGGCTGCAGCCGCCCCGGCTGGCCCAACCGAATTGCAGATCCTGATCGAAATCCGCGACGCTTTGAAAAAGTAAAAGAGTGTCAAAGGGGCGGGGGTTGTCCCGCCCCTTTGGCTTTGGTCACAGCGCCAGCGCGTCCTGTGCGGTGATGGTGGGAAGGTTCAGCGCCGTGCCGACCGCCGCATAGGTCAGCTTGCCAGCGTGTGTATTCAATCCGGCCAGCAGATGCCGGTCTTCGGCGCAGGCCCGTTTCCAACCCTTGTCGGCAAGCGCCAGCATGAAGGGCATCGTCGCGTTGCCCAAGGCAAGGGTTGATGTGCGCGCCACGGCGCCGGGCATGTTGGCCACGCAGTAGTGCATGATTCCGTCCACCTCGTAGACCGGGTCTTGATGGGTGGTGGCGCGCGACGTCTCGAAACAGCCGCCCTGATCAATGGCAACGTCCACAAGGGCTGCGCCGGGTTTAAGTTCCGACAGTTGCGCGCGGCTGATCAGCTTGGGCGCGGCAGCGCCGGGGATCAGCACGGCGCCGATGATCAGGTCGGCCTGACGCGCCAGTTCCATCGTGGTGGCTGCGTCGGCATAGGCATTCTTGAATTGCCCGCCAAAGACATCGTCCAGATAGCGCAAGCGGTTGACCGACCGATCCAGCACGGTGACATCCGCGCCCATCCCGGCGCTGATCTTGGCAGCATGGGTGCCGACGACACCGCCGCCGATCACCAGCACACGGGCAGGCAGCACGCCAGGCACGCCGCCCATCAGCACACCGCGCCCGCCATTGGCCTTTTGCAGCGTCCAGGCACCCACCTGCGGGGCCAGTCGGCCCGCCACTTCGGACATCGGTGCCAGCAGGGGCAGACCGCCCCGATCATCGGTGACGGTTTCATAGGCGATGGCGGTGACGCCTGACGCCAGCAGATCCTGCGTCTGGGCCAGATCGGGGGCAAGGTGTAGATATGTGAACAACACCTGTCCCTCGCGCAGACGGGCGCGCTCTACCGGTTGGGGTTCCTTGACCTTGACGATCATTCCGGCGGCGGCGAACACCTCTTCCGCGGTGGACAGGATTGTGGCCCCGGCGGCGATGTAGTCGGCATCCGTAAAACCCGCGCCGATCCCGGCCCCCGTTTCAACGACGACATCATGGCCATGCACCACAGCCTCGCGCACGGCATTCGGAGTCATGCCGACGCGGAATTCCTGCGGCTTGATCTCTTTCGGGCAACCGATCTTCATAGCTTTCTCCCTGCGGGCCGGGACCGGCCCTTATCGCGCAAGAATGAACCCCTGCCCGCGCGATTTCTTTGAAATCTGGGTGACTGTGGGGGAGTATTGCGGTAGCTTTCGTTGAAAAACCGCCATTTTGCGAAAGAAACCACCAGTACCATGGACCTTGACGCGACAGACCGCCGGATTCTGACCGTCTTGCAGAAGGAAGGTCGCATCACCAATGCCGATCTGTCCGAACGCGTGAACCTGTCGCCATCGGCCTGCCACCGCCGCACCCAAAGGCTGGAGGCCGAGGGCTATATTGCAGGCTACGTCGCCCTACTGGATGCGCGCCGTTTGGGACGACCGACAACGGTGTTCGTTGAAATCACCCTGCAAGGGCAGGCGGATGAACTGCTGGACGCGTTCGAGCGCGAGGTGGCAAAGATCCCCGACATTCTTGAATGTCATCTGATGGCGGGAACGGCGGATTATCTGCTGAAGATCGTGGCCGAAGACACCGAAGATTTCGCCCGCATCCACCGCCGATACCTGTCACGCCTGCCGGGAGTGCGGCAGATGCATTCCAGCTTTGCGCTGCGGACGGTGTTCAAGACCACGGCGCTGGCGGTGTGAACGCCGCGCAAAGAAAAACCCCCGGCCTGACGGACGGGGGTTGATCGGGTGACGGGTCGCCCCGTCCAGTGTCGCTAACACCGTGATCGAAGCAAAAGCTTAGACCGCGCCTTCACGCTGCGCCTTCTTGCGCGCGAGTTTGCGCGCACGGCGGACCGCTTCGGCTTGTTCCCGCGCTTTTTTGACGGAGGGTTTCTCGAAATGTTGCTTAAGCTTCATTTCGCGGAACACGCCTTCGCGCTGGAGCTTTTTCTTCAAGGCCCGAAGGGCTTGTTCGACGTTGTTATCGCGGACGCTGACCTGCATGTGGTTGTCACCACCTTCCTAGGTTAGAGTTGCACTGAATGTGCAGGCGAGCGCCCTATAACAAGGGCAGGACCACTTGTCCACCTTGCTGGCCAAAGGAGAGAGCGATGGAAGCCGAACCCACCCCCGATGCCGCGAAAGATGCGGTTCTGGATGCAGCCCTGCCCCATGTGCCGTTCGACGGCTGGTCCGAAACCACCCTGCGCGCGGCCATCGCCGATTCGGGTGTGACGCCGGGGTTGGCGCGGGCGTTGTTCCCGCGTGGCGGCATCGATCTGGCCGTCGCCTATCACAAGCGGGGCGACAGGGCCATGCTGGACCGGCTGGCGGCCGCCGATCTGTCGGCCATGCGCTTTCGGGACCGGATCGCCGCAGCCGTCCGTTTGCGGCTGGAGGTGGTGAACGACCGTGAATTGGTGCGGCGCGGCAGCACGCTGTTTTCCCTCCCGCAGAACGCCGCCGAAGGCGCGAAGATGATCTGGGGCACGGCGGATGTCATCTGGACGGCCCTGGGTGACACATCCGCCAACATCAACTGGTATTCCAAGCGCGCGACGCTGTCGGCGGTATATGGGGCGACGGTGCTGTTCTGGCTGGGCGACGACAGCCCCGGGCATCAGGCAACGTGGGACTTTCTGGATCGTCGCATCGACGACGTGATGCAGATCGAAAAAGCGAAGGCCGCTATCCGCGAAAACCCGCTGGGCAAGGCGCTGCTTGCCGGGCCGGGCAAACTGATGGAAAAGTTCCGCAAGCCGCATGTGCCGGACGATCTGCCCGGCCGCATGATGGACCGTTTCCGGTAAAGGACCGCTTATGACCCTGTCCCATACGATGCGCGCCGTGCAAATCACCGAACCCGGCGGGCCCGAGGTGTTGCAACCCTGCACCCTGCCCGTCCCCGTTCCGGGGCATGGGCAGATCATCCTTCGCGTCGCCTATGCAGGGGTCAACCGTCCTGATGCGTTGCAACGCGCAGGGGCCTATGCGCCGCCCGCCAGCGCATCCCCCCTGCCGGGGCTGGAGGCGTCGGGAACAGTGGTCGCGATGGGGCCGGGCGTGACGCGCTGGCAGATCGGCGACAAGGTTTGCGCCCTGTTGCCGGGCGGCGGATACGCCGAATACGTCGCCACGCACGAAAGCCATGCCGTGCCGGTGCCGGACGGGATGGGCATGGCCGAGGCAGCCTGTCTGCCCGAAACCTGTTTCACCGTCTGGTCCAACGTGGTCATGCGCGGCGGCCTGAAGGGCGGAGAGCGGTTTTTGGTTCACGGCGGATCGTCCGGCATCGGCACGACCGCCATCCAGATCGCCAAGGCGCTGGGCGCGCGTGTCTTTACCACCGCCGGGTCAGACGAAAAATGCGCGGCCTGCGTAGCCTTGGGGGCCGAGCGCGCCTTCAACTACCGGACCGAAGATTGGGCGGCGGCGGTGAAAGACGAAGGTGGAGCGAACCTGATCCTCGACATGGTCGGGGGCACGTATTTGCCGCGCAATGTGCGGACACTTGCCGATGACGGGCGGCTGGTGCAGATCGCTTTTCTGCAAGGACCCAAGGTGGAGTTGAACTTTGCCGAGGTGATGATGCGCCGCCTTTCCATCACCGGATCGACCCTGCGCCCGCAATCCGATCTTGCCAAGGCCCGCATCGCAGCCGAGGTGCAGGCCCATGTATGGCCGATGATTGCGGCAGGCCATTTCGCCCCGGTCATGGACAGCGAATTCGCGCTGGAAGAGGCTGCCCTTGCGCATTGGCGGATGGAAAGCAGCGGCCACGTCGGGAAGATCGTGCTGAAGGTCGAACGTTAGGGGCGGTCAGCGCACCGCTTCCATCACTGCGTCGGGCAGGCGGCATGCACGGGCGACATCCGCGCCGCAGGGGCGGGGCTCCAGCGCCTTCGTCAGGCAGATGCGAACCTCTTGGATCATGTCGCCTTTGCAGGTGACGACCAGCGCATCGGGATCAATCCCCGGGTTCACCTCAAGAAACGCGTCTTCAACGACGGAGGCGGGCAGTTCGATGTCACGGTCCAGCGCGGCAAAGACCGGCGGCACGGTGATCGCGCCATAAGCCTGCCGCAGGGTAGCAAAGTAGTCCCGCGCCGACAGACCGGCGCAGCGACCGTGTTTCTTCCACTGATACCATGCAAGGCCCGCGCCCCCCATGATATCGGCCATCGCCGCCGATTCGGCGCGGGACGGGTCGCGCTGCCCGGTCAGGCAATAGGACGGCCACCCCTCGTCAAACTGTGGCCACAGGCCGTGCAGGGTAAAGGTCAGACCCCGCCCGCTGTCACATTGGGGATCATCGCGCGCATCGCCTTCGGTCGCGCACCAGTTTGCCGACCAACTGAGCGCCATGACATAATAGTCGAAGTCACCCGCCCGTTCGCCTTCGGCATAGGCATGGGGGGCGATCATCAGTGCGGTCAGCACCACCATCAAAAGACGCATTTTCCCTTCCCCTCCGCACCAAACTTGACTATATGCACGCTGAACTTCCCCGAAAACGTGGAAAGGCGACCCCGGTCGCAGCCGTTTTCCCGGCACGGGAGAGATTTGTAAAGGAGTCATCCGATGACGAAGCCGCTTATGGCCAAGGCCACCGCCGTCTGGCTTGTGGACAATACGACCCTGACGTTCCGCCAGGTCGCGGACTTCTGCGGCATGCACGAGCTTGAAGTGCAGGGCATCGCGGATGGCGACGTGGCGACCGGGGTCAAAGGCTTTGATCCGGTGGCCAACAACCAGCTTGACGCGATCGAAATCGAAAAGGGTCAGAAAGACCCGAACTACAAGCTGAAGCTGAAATTCAACGCCTCGGCCGTGGGCGAGGAAAAGCGTCGCGGGCCGCGCTACACCCCATTGTCCAAGCGTCAGGACCGCCCCGCCGCGATCCTGTGGCTGGTCAAGTTCCACCCGGAACTGTCGGATGGCGCGGTGGGCAAGCTGGTTGGCACAACCAAGCCGACGATCCTGTCGATCCGCGAGCGCAGCCACTGGAACATCAACAACATCACGCCGATCGACCCGGTTGCCCTGGGTCTGTGCCGCCAGTCGGAACTGGACGCCGCCGTGCAGGCAGCCGCCCGCAAGAAGGCCGCCGATGGCACCGTGATGTCAGACGATGAGCGCCGCAAACTGGTGTCGACCGAACAAAGCCTGGGCATGAGCGACGAACCCAAGATGCCGTCCGGCCTGTCGGGCCTTGAAGGCTTTGGCCGCTCCGAACGCGAAGAAAAACCCGCCGACTTTTCCGACGCCGAAAGCTTCTTCAACCTGCCCGACGCGGAAGAGGAAGACGAGGACGACGAAGACGAAAAGCACCGCCGCTAAGGCTTGGTGTGACACGACAGGAAGGCCCCGGTGGAAACGCCGGGGCTTTTTGTTTGTTTGAGGGCGGAATTTAACCTTCTTTGGATCTAATGACTCCAGTTGCTTTTAATTTGATTTATCACCATCTGTTCACGTAGAATTAATCCTGTTCGAGTTTAGGAGGTGTTCAAAGATGACAGACTTGGCTCTGATCCAAACAGTTCTTGGGTTGGCTTCAACCGCGGTTGAGTTGACAGGGCAAGCCTCAAAGACAGTAACTTCAATTAAGTCCATCTTTAAAGAAGAGTCTGGTGGCCGCAATAGTGAAGCGCAGGCACTGCTGAACAGACTTTTGGAAGACTTAGCGTCTGCAAATTTGATGAATGCCAAGCTCAGCACTACACTTAAAGCGTTAGTTTCTGAACTTGATAACTCTAGACGCTTTGAGGAACGTGCGGCGCGATACAGGCTCTTTCAGACGCAAGAAGGGGCTATGCTATACGAACTTGGTCCGGAAACCGCCGGGAATGAACTTCATCACTATATTTGTCCAAGATGTTTGGAGAACGACCAAAAATTCCACATTGTTTCCGGAAGCAACGGATCAGAGGGAAAGCATTGTCAAAACTGCAACCTATATTTTCCATTTCGATCTAGGCCAAACCCGAGCAGACAAATTGTAGGATATTTTTGAGGGCAAATTGCCGGGTCGAACACCGTAGCTTTTTCAATTACTCAGACAAATGAAATCCGTAGCATATTTCCTCTCCTAGAACCTCAGTCCGGATACGCGGACAGGGGGAGCGTCTTCCACCCGTAGAACCGGGGGCGGCCCTGAAGCTGCCCCCGGCACGTCAGATCACATCGGCGGCAGGATGACCGCGTCGATGACGTGGATCACGCCGTTCGATGCCTCGATATCGGCGGTCGAGATGGTGGCGCCGTTCACTTTGGCCCCGCCGTCAAGCGTGATGGTCACTTCACCACCCTGCACGGTCGCGGCCTTCAGGCCTTCGGACAGGTCGGTGGACATCACCTTGCCCGGCACGACGTGGTAGGTCAGAACGGCAACCAGCTTGTCCTTGTTCTCGGGCTTCAGCAGGTCTTCGACGGTGCCCGCGGGCAGCGCGGCAAAGGCGGCGTCGGTCGGCGCAAACACGGTGAACGGGCCGGGGCCTTTCAGCGTTTCAACAAGGCCAGCCGCTTCGACGGCGGCGACCAGCGTGGTGAAAGTGCCCGCACCGACGGCGGTGTCGACGATGTCCTTGGAGTGGCCGCCGGCGAAGGCCGGGGCGGCAAGCATCGTCGCTGCGGTCAGGGCGAGGAAAGTTCTGCGGATCATTGGTGTCACTCCCGTTTGATCATAGCCGTGATTGGCATGCGGTTTATAGGGAGGGGGCGGGGAATCGGATTTCCATGACATATCCGTCAGGGTGGCTTGTCGTCGGGGCAAAGCGGACTAAGCCTGCGTTCCCGGCGGTTTCCAATCAACAACCTGTTACGGAATGTTAACCCGCGTGACCGAAACCGGGCGATGTTTCAACGGCGTCCCGCAGATGTGAGCGGGTTTGTTTTGCCTTTTTCCACCAAGCTGCCACCTTTCGCAACAAGCATCGCAAGGGGGGAAGAATGGGTCACAAATTGAACTGGTCGCATGTCACGCCAAAGGACATGTGGATGAACCGCCGCAGTCTGTTGGCGGGGGCGGGGGCGCTCGCCTTGGCCGGGCCTGCTGCGGCAAACATCCCGGCGGCCAAAAGCGCATTCTCGACGGACGAGGCGCCCAATTCGCTGGAGGATATCACAAGCTACAACAACTTTTACGAATTCGGCACCGGGAAAGAAGACCCTGCCGCCAACGCGGGCGCGCTGACGGTTGATCCGTGGTCGATCGTGATCGACGGGCTGGTGGACCGCCCCGGCACCTATGATCTTGCCGATGTCATGAAGGACCAAGCGCTGGAAGAGCGTATCTACCGCTTCCGCTGCGTCGAGGCGTGGTCGATGGTCGTGCCGTGGATCGGGTTTGAACTGGCCGGTCTGCTGACCCGCATCGGTGTGCAGGCGGGCGCAAAATTCGTCGCCTTTGAAACGCTGGTCCGGCCCGAGGAGATGCCGGGTCAGAATTCCCGCCTGCTGGAATGGCCCTACCGCGAAGGTCTGCGCCTGGACGAGGCGATGCATCCCCTGACGATTCTGGCCACCGGACTGTACGGAGAGGCGATGCCCAAACAGAACGGCGCGCCGATCCGTTTGGTGGTGCCGTGGAAGTACGGATTCAAGTCTATCAAAAGCATCGTCAGGATCAGTCTGGTCGCCGAACAGCCGCAAGCGACATGGAACATGCTGCAACCCTCGGAATACGGCTTCTACTCCAACGTGAACCCCACGGTGGACCACCCAAGATGGAGCCAGGCCAGCGAACGCCGCATTGGCGCGGGGCTGTTTGCCGGGCGTCAGGATACGCTGATGTTCAACGGTTACGCCGATCAGGTGGCGGGGCTCTACTCAGGGCAGGATCTGTCAAAGGATTTCTAGGGTGGACCGGGTGAACCAATTGTTACGGCGCGTCCCGGCTTGGGCGGTCTATGCGGGCGGCGTGTTGCCGTTCCTGTGGATTGTCTGGCTGACGGTGACGAACGGCCTTGGCCCCGACCCGGTCAAGGCGATCGAGCTGCGCCTTGGCCTGCTGGGGTTGCAGTTCCTGCTGGCGTCTCTGTGCGTTACGCCGCTGCGTTGGGCGGGGCTGAACCTGATCCGCTATCGCCGCGCGCTGGGGTTGCTGGCTTTCTTCTATGTCAGCCTGCACCTGTCAGCATGGATCGTGCTGGATATGGGGCTGCGCTGGCAAGAGATGGCGGCTGATATCGTCAAGCGCTGGTATGTGCTGATCGGGATGACCGGATTCGTGGCCATGGTTCCTTTGGCGATCACCTCCAATACCGCGTCGATCCGCCGGATGGGGGCGGCGGCCTGGGGGCGATTGCACCGGCTTGCCTATGTGGCGGCACTGGCCGGGGCGATCCATTTCGTGGTGCTGGTCAAGGCCTGGCCACCCGAGCCGCTGCTGTATCTGGGCGCGGTCCTGTCCCTTCTTGCGATGCGGCTGTGGAAACAGCGCCAACGATGGGTTCCCCGCCCCGCATGATGGGACCCCGGCGGTGGATTCTTGCCGCAAGCGGGTGGCTCTTGTGGCGAAAGTTGCGCCAACCCCAAGATTTTGTGGAAAAATCAGATAAAATGAAAAAAATGCCAAAGGGGTGCTTTTCCCTCTTGCGGGTCCGGCCACCTCTCCGTAAATACCGCCTCACCGAAGCGAAACAGCGACGGTGACGAAACGAAGCGACGGTTTGAAGACGCGAAAGCGACGACTGAACAGAAGCAGAATTTCGGAAAATCTTTGGAAGATCAGGCGAGGATGCGCTGGGTAACTGGCGATCTGTACCGTTTGTGCTTTCGGGTTGCGCTCTTTGACATTGATAAT